>NZ_JBKFAP010000001.1:0-1257701 GCF_053345715.1 Methylobacterium sp. D48H | reverse complement strand
CGCCTGCACCGGCCGCGCCTGCGCCGGCCGCGCCCGCCGCGCCGCCGCCGCCGGGCCAAGCCGCCCCTCAGGCGGCGACCCCCACGCCCGCCGCCGGCCCGACCCTCGAGCAGCCCTGCGGGACGCAGGCGGCCCGCTTCGAGAGCGCCAAGGGGTTCAAGATGGTGATCACGCGGGCCGGGCAGGTCCGCACGACGAACCCGCTCAGGCCGCTGACGACCGAGGTGAACGAGGTTCTCCAGGTGGTGATCGCCGGAAAGGTCGCCACGGCCTACGGGCCCGATTTCACGACGCTGCGGCGCGGCGGCGCCGCGTCGGGCATCGAGGCGATGCTGGGCGGTTCGATCCACTGGGAGCCGACGCTGCCGACCTTCCCCGACCCGATCGCGATCGTGAGCGAGGAGGGGACGCCCCTGGCGCAGCTGACCTTCCGCGCCTGCGAGGCGCCGCCCGCCGTCAAGGCGCCGAAGGTGCCGAAGGCCGAGGCCCGCAAGAAGGCGCCCCGCCAGGCGGCACCGAAGGCCGCAGCGGCCCCGAAGACGCCCCCCGGCTTCTCCATGCCCCAGGGGGCGATCGCCGAGTAGCGGCTACTTCTGCTTGGCGATGATCTTGTCCTTGATGCCGTCGTAGACGCTCTGCGGGATGATCTTCTTGGAGACGAGATCGTCCTTCCCGCGATACGGCCGTCCCTTGATGATCGCGGCCGCGCGCGCCGCGCCGATGCCGGGCAGCGCGTCGAGCTCCTCGGTGCTGGCGCTGTTGAGATCGATCAGCGCCCCCTTGGCGGCGTTCGGCGATCCGGCGACGGGCGCGCTCGGGGCCGCGGGCTTCGCGGGGGCCGTCGGTGCCGCGGTCGTCGGCGCCTGCGGCGCCTGCGCCAGGGCCGGGGCCGCGACGAGGCTCGACAGGAGGGCGAGGAGGGCGAGGGTCTTGGTGGAGGAAGCCATGGCGTTCTCCCGAGAGGCGCGGCCCGCACAGCGGTGCCGTCCGGCCAGATCTGCGCCGCTCCGCTTGAACCCGCCCTTAACGGTTGTGGTCCGGCACCCCTAGTCACGGGCCGGCGCCGGAGCTATAAGCCCGGCCTCATCCGTATCCCGCGGTGTGCGTGGCGATCCTCGATCGAGGAGCCGCCCGCGCGCCGCTTTGTCCGCGGCGTCACGAAGGATCCAGCCATGGCCGTTCCGAAGCGAAAGACCTCCCCCTCCCGCCGCGGCATGCGCCGCTCGGCCGACGCCCTCAAGGCGCCGACCTACGTCGAGGACAAGGATTCCGGCGAGCTGCGCCGTCCGCACCACATCGACCTGAAGACCGGCATGTACCGCGGCCGTCAGGTCCTGAAGGTGAAGTCGGCCGAGGCCTGAGCCTCGCGAGGGCGGCGCCTCAGGCGAGGCGCCGCGCGGCCTCCGCGTAGCGCGCGGCGGCCATCCGGGTCCGTTCCAGGCGCGACGGCAGCAGCGTCGGATCGCCCGCCGTCAGCAATTGCGCGATGAAGCCGGCGCGGGGTCTCCCCGCGGCCGCGCGTTCCGATGTCCGGGGGGCGGGCGGCTCATCGGACCGGCCACCGTCGATCAGGGCGAGCGCCTGGACCTCCGTCCGCGCCGCCTCGGGGGAGGCGTCCGCGTCCGGGACCGGCGCGCGCCGGGTGGAGCGGACCTGTGTCGGGCCGAGACGGCTGACTGTTCCGATACGCACCATGCGCACATTCTCCGCACGTTTCCGTGCCCGTGTCGCAAAGGTGGGGCCGACGTTTACCGATCGTCAACCCTTCGTCCGGTCGGTCCGGCCGAATTACTTTTTCGCGAGCGCTTCCAGGCGCTGCTGCATCTCCAGCATCTGGCGCTTGAGATCGTCCAGCTCGCCGCCCCCGTAGGTCGCGGGCTGAGTCGCGGCCGGCGCGGTCGGCTGGGCTCCCGGCGCGGGCGGGGCGAAGCCCGTGAACATCTTCATGGCATCGCCGAAGAAGTTCATGTTGGTGCGCACCTGCTGCTCGATGGCGTTCTGGAACGCCGCCGGGCCGAAGCTCTGGGCGAACTTCTCGCGCAGGCCGTCCTGGTCCTTGGCGAAGTTCGCCATGGAGAACTCGAGGAAGCTCGGCACCATCGTGCGCATGCTGTCGCCGTAGAAGCGGATCAGCTGGCGCAGGAACGCCACCGGGAGCAGGTTCTCGGCGCCGGCCTTGTTCTCCTGCTCGAAGATGATCTGTGTCAGGACCGAGCGGGTGATGTCGTCGCCCGTGCGCGCGTCGTAGACGACGAAATCCTCGCCGTTCTGCACCATCGTGGCGAGGTCCTCCAGCGTCACGTACGTCGAGGTGCCGGTGTGATAGAGGCGCCGGTTGGCGTACTTCTTGATGACGGTCTGGGTGGCCTTGACGGTATCCGCCATCGGGAACGGCCTTTCTGGACTCGGGACCGGGGGGCGTTGCAGACGCGCGGTGCTGTCTGACGGGGGCTGTCTTCGCGCCCGCAACACGATCCTTAAAGCCTTCCCCGGGCGCAGAAAACAGCAAACTGCAGCTGTTCAACGCAGAATAATGCAGAGCGGTCGGGGCGGTCGCGCCATTTCAGTCTCGCGGTCGCGTCATCGGCGCGTTTGGCGCGTTGATCCACAACCTTGACTTCGCCCACCTCAGGCCCTTCATCCCAGGGCCGGCACAGAGCGCGCCCCGGGACGTGGAAGGCGCGCCGGCTCGCGAGAGGAGAACGTTCACATGGCAGGCAGCGAAGAGATCGTCATCGTCGGAGCGGCGCGCACGCCGGTCGGCTCGTTCGGCGGCGCCTTCGGGGCGGTGCCGGCCCACGAGCTCGGCGCGACGGCGATCAAGGCCGCCCTAGAGCGCGCCAAGGTCTCGCCCGACGAGGTGGACGAGGTGATCTTCGGCCAGGTCCTCACCGCGGGCGCCGGCCAGAACCCCGCCCGGCAGGCGGCCATCAAGGCCGGCATCCCCGAGAAGGCTACCGCCTGGGGCCTCAACCAGGTCTGCGGATCGGGCCTGCGCACGGTCGCGATCGGCATGCAGCAGATCGCCAACGGCGACGCCAAGGTCATCGTGGCCGGCGGCCAGGAATCGATGTCGCTGTCGCCCCACGCGCAGTACCTGCGCGGCGGTCAGAAGATGGGCGACGTGAAGCTCGTCGACACCATGATCAAGGACGGGCTCTGGGACGCCTTCAACGGCTACCATATGGGCCAGACCGCCGAGAACGTCGCCCAGGCCTTCCAGCTCACCCGCGAGCAGCAGGACCAGTTCGCGACCCGCTCGCAGAACAAGGCCGAGGCCGCCCGCAAGGAGGGCCGGTTCAAGGACGAGATCGTCCCCGTCACGGTGCCGGGCAAGAAGGGCGACACGATCGTCGACACCGACGAGTACATCCGCGACGGCGCCACCCTGGAGGCGATGGGCAAGTTGAAGCCGGCCTTCACCAAGGACGGCACCGTCACGGCCGCCAACGCCTCGGGCCTCAACGACGGCGCCGCCGCCCTGGTGCTGATGTCGGCCTCGGAGGCCGAGCGCCGCGGCCTGACCCCGCTCGCCCGGATCAAGTCCTGGGCGACCGCCGGCGTCGACCCGAAGGTGATGGGCACCGGCCCGATCCCGGCCTCGCGCAAGGCCCTGGACAAGGCCGGCTGGAAGCCGTCCGACCTCGACCTGATCGAGGCGAACGAGGCCTTCGCGGCCCAGGCGCTGGCCGTGAACAAGGATATGGGCTGGGACGACGCGAAGGTGAACGTCAACGGCGGCGCCATCGCCATCGGCCACCCGATCGGTGCCTCGGGCGCCCGCGTCCTCGTCACCCTGCTCCACGAGATGAAGCGCCGCGACGCCAAGAAGGGCCTCGCCACGCTCTGCATCGGCGGCGGCATGGGCGTGGCGATGTGCGTCGAGCGGACCTGATCGGTCTGTCACGACAGTATCGGCCCACAACATAGACTTAAGGCCGAAGTCAGAAAAAATCGCGTGCGGACGCCATCCGCACGCGGCATCAAGTGATGCGAACAGGAGGAAACAATGGCTCAAGGACGCGTCGCCCTCGTGACGGGCGGCACCCGCGGCATCGGCGCGGCGATCTCGAAGCGGCTCAAGGACAAGGGCTACAAGGTCGCCGCCAACTACGCCGGCAACGACGAGGCGGCCAACGCCTTCAAGGCCGAGACCGGCATCCCCGTCTTCAAGTTCGACGTGGGCGATCTCGCGAGCTGCGAGGCCGGCATCAAGGCGATCGAGGCCGAGCTCGGCCCGGTGGACATCCTGGTGAACAACGCCGGCATCACCCGGGACGGTGCCTTCCACAAGATGACGTTCGAGAAGTGGCAGGCGGTCATCAAGACCAACCTGGACTCGATGTTCACCTGCACCCGTCCGCTGATCGAAGGCATGCGCAGCCGCAACTTCGGCCGCATCATCATCATCTCGTCGATCAACGGCCAGAAGGGCCAGGCCGGGCAGACCAACTACTCGGCCGCCAAGGCCGGCGTGATCGGCTTCGCAAAGGCGCTCGCGCAGGAGAGCGCCTCGAAGGGCATCACGGTCAACGTGGTGGCGCCGGGCTACATCGCCACCGAGATGGTGATGGCGGTGGCGGAGGACATCCGCAACAAGATCATCTCCACGATCCCGACCGGCCGCCTCGGCGAGGCCGACGAGATCGCCCACGCGGTCGAGTATCTCGCCAGCGACGAGGCCGGCTTCGTGAACGGCTCGACGCTGACCATCAACGGCGGCCAGCACTTCGTCTGATCGCCGCGGGCGCGCCGGATCGACCCGGCGCGCCCGCCCTGTGGGCGAGCCGCCCCACCGCGCCGGACGCGCATCTCTCCGTCCGGTGAGCGTTCCTTCCGACACTCCGCGCGGCCGAGCCCGACGACGGCGCTCCTAGCGCCGGGCCCCGCCTGCCGGCGACCGTCCCGGGCCGCGCCGGTCCGGCCCACGCGCCGCGCGCGCCGCCGGCCGTGGTCGCGGGCCCGCACCATCCGACCCATCAAGCGTGACGAAAGTCCTTCCCCGCGTGCGGAATCGCGCGTTGGGCGGGATAACGGGCATTGCGGGCAGCGATCGAGCCGCCGGCCCGCGTGTTCTGAGACACGAACAATTCGAACGGCCTCGTATAGACCTCCTTCCATCGGCTCACGGATGGTCCTGCCGATAGAAATCGAGGTCCTGAGGATCATGAACAACTGGTTTCACGGTAAATTCGGCGTTCAGTTTATCGGCGCGAGCCAGAATTGTTCTTCCCGCACGACCGCGATCCGTGACGACCGCTCCGGGCTGCCCGCAATCGCGAAGCTCGGGCTCGCGGCGGCCTGTGCCCTGGGGCTGGCGGCCTGCGTCACCCCGCAGGAGCGCCACGCGCTGGATCAGAACCAGTGCTACGCCTTCGGCTTCGAGCCCGGCACCGACGGCTTCGCCGAGTGCATGATGGGGCTCCACCAGCAGCGCGCCGTCGCCCAGTCCAACAGCAACCTGTACTGGCAGGCGCAGCTCGCCGAGCAGAACCGCCGCCGCGAGGCGCAGCAGGACCTCTACAAGGTCATGAGCCTGCAGCGCACCGGCGACGCGCGGTTCCCCGTCTGCGGCGCCTCCTCGGACGGCGGCATGGATCGCCGGACCATGACTTGGTACGGCCCGAACTGCCGCGCCCGCTGATCCGGATCGAGGGAGGTCCCCATGTCCGACATGACGACGCGCGGCCCGCGCAACCCGAGCCGGATCATCTTCGTGACCGTGGCCCTGATCGGCATCGCCGTCGGGTTCGCGACCGCCAGCCTCGTGTGGTTCACGCTCGCTGTCCTCGGCTCCGCCGCTCTGACCTGCGCGGGCTACGGCCTGATCCGGCGGCGGCTCGGCTGGAAGCCGCTGAGCGGTGAGTACCTGTTCAACCTCCTCCACGTGCTGAGCCCGCACTAGGCGGACACCGCGCACGGCCCTGCGGTCGCGCCGCGGGGCTCATCGGCGGGCGGCGCAGGTCCACGAAGACCTGGCCGCGCCGCGCCCCCATCCCCCAGACCGCTCCGCCTCCGAGGCCACCATGACGCTCGCCCTCATCATCACCGGCTTCCTGATCGTGAACTTCGTGATGGCCGGCCTCTTCTCCCTCGTGGCCCTCTGGGCCGACTGAGCGGCGGCGTTACGGAGCGCCGACGCAGTTGGCGTAGAAGGTCGTGGTCGCGGGCCAGTCGGAGAAGACTCCCAGCACGCCCACCTGACCGTGCAGGACGTCGAGCAGCCGCAGGATGTCGCCGTCGCCGGTGACCACCGGCTTGATCGACTGGTAATAGTACCCGCCGCCGCCCTTCAGGGGGCCCGAGCGCTCCAGCGACCACGCGATCAGCCCCAGCCCGGCCGCCTTGGCCTCCCGGGCGTAGGTCGAGGGCTCGATCGTCCCGTCCGGGCCCGGCCGGACCAGCATCCACAGCGGCGGCGCCAGGATCTTCACGCCCTTCCGGGCGAGCTCGGCCATGCCGGGCTGCCACGTGGCGGGCTTCTCCGGGTCGAAGCCCTTCGCGGTCTCGTCCCGGTCGTCGAGGAAGATCGCCTGGCGGCCGAATTCCGGATCCTTCTCCAACCAGTAGAGGATGTCGCGGAGCTGGAAGCTCTGCGGGTAGACGTCGGAGGCCGGGATCCCGGCCTCCCGGTACTCGTCGACCAGCTGCTGGGCGTACATGTCCTGCGTGTAGGTGCCCTGGAACGGCATCGGGACCTGGGGCGCCTTCAGTTCGGGGGTGAATTTCCGCCCCATCCCCTTCACCAGCGCGATGTACTCTTTGTGCGACATCAGCGTGCCGGTGCCGGCGTAGAGGTCGGTGCGCCAGCGCGGCGTGGCGTTCATGTAGGCCGCCACCGTGGTGGCGTCCGGGTCGGACGCGTCCATCTTCCCGTTCAGCGACTTGAATTCGTCCAGCGTCAGGTCGCTGGTGCAGCACTTGGCCGAGGCCTTCCGCCCGGTGGCCGGGTCGGCCGGCGTGAAGCCCTGCGTGCACTTCGCCGCGAGCTCGGGCCGGGCGAGGATGTCGGTGGTCGTGTGCAGGTCGCACTGGCTGTGGCGGCAGACGAGCTGGCGGTCCTTGGTGAAGGCCACGTCGCACTCGATGATCCCGGCGCCCATCCGGTACGCGGCGAGCAGGCCCTCCCGGGTGTGTTCGGGAAACATCAGCGGCGCGCCGCGGTGCGAGATCGAGAAGGTCCGGGGCGTGTAGGTCCGGTCGACGCCGCAGGCGGCGAGCCTGTCCTTGAGCGGGCCGGGCTTCAGCTGGTCGACGAGATAGAAGGGCCGGGGGCCGAGCTGGGCGGCCTCGCCGGCGAGCGCGGGGCCCGCTCCCAGAAGCAGCCCCAGCCCCAACATGATCGCACGCATCGCGAACCTCCCGTTTCAGGCCGCCGGTAGAGGGGGACGGTGACAGGGGCGTGACCCCGCACGCCCCGGCGCGCCGCCGCCATGATAGCGGCGGATCATCCGCGCGGCGTCGGCCGCCAGTCGGGCGGCGCCATCTCGAAGCCGGCGAAGTCGAAGCCCGGCGAGACCGTGCAGCCGACGAGCGTCCAGGCGCCCAGGCTGGTGGCGGTCTGCCAGTGGCCGGCCGGCACGACGCATTGCGGGCGCTGCCCGGCGGCGAGGTCCGGCCCGAGATGCCGGGCCTCGGCGTCGTGCCCGTTGGGGCTCGTGGTGATCACCAGCGGCGCGCCGGCGTGCCAGTGCCAGATCTCGGTGGCGTCGACCCGGTGCCACGCCGAGACCTCGCCGAGGTCGAGCAGGAAGTAGATCGCGGTGCCGACCGAACGGCCGTCGACGGTCCGTGGATCGCGGAACGTCTCGCGGTAATGGCCGCCCTCCGGATGGGGATTCAACCCCAGGGTCGCGATCACCTCGGCTGCCGTCATGTCCAGCTCCCTGTCGGTCCCGGCCGCGCGGATCGTCCGCGGCTTGCCGGCACTTGGCACCGATGCTACCGGCCGAAAACCCCGCAAGGTCCGAGAACGATGCCGAGCCCGACCGTACGTCTCCACCGCGGCGACCTGCCCGCCACCTACGACGCGGGGCGGGCGGTGGCCATCGACACCGAGACGCTCGGTCTCAACCCGCATCGGGACCGCCTCTGCGTTGTGCAGCTCTCCACCGGCGACGGCACGGCCGACGTGGTGCAGATCCCGCAGGACGGGCCGGAGCCGGTCGTGCTCAAGCGGGTCCTAGCCGATCCCGGCATCCTGAAGATCTTCCACTTCGCGCGGTTCGACGTGGCGGTCCTGTACAGGGCCCTCGGCGTGATGCCGAGCCCGGTCTACTGCACCAAGATCGCCTCGAAGCTCGCGCGCACCTACACGGATCGCCACGGGCTGAAGGACGTGGTCCGCGAGCTGGTCGGCGTCGACCTGTCGAAGCAGCAGCAATCCTCGGACTGGGGCGCCGAGACCCTGTCGCAGGCCCAGCTCGACTACGCGGCCTCGGACGTCCTCCACCTCCACGCGGCCCGGGAGCGGCTCGACGCGATGCTGGCCCGGGAGGGTCGCACCGACCTCGCGGCCGCCTGCTTCGGCTTCCTGCCGACGCGGGCGCGCCTCGACCTCGACGGCTGGCCCGAGACCGACATCTTCGCGCACACCTGATCGTCAGGCGGGGCCTGCACACTTCCTGTGCGGAGTGAGACTTTCCTGTCACCGCACCGCGATAAGTCGCTGGTAGGTTGTGGCTGCCTGGGCTTCCGAGTCCCGGCCAGGCCCTCCTCGCCGGTCGCCCACCCGATCAGGCCGGCGAGGAGGGTCCGTCGCCCTCAGGTCAGGGTCCGCGGGCCCGACGGCGTGCTGATCCGGGCGGTCCAGCGCGAGCCCGGGCCGGACACAACCTGCGGTGGAGCGACGAGGCCCAGCGCCGCGTGAAGCCCCGCGACGGCGGCGGGATCCGGATCCGTCAGGACGAGCGCCTCCAGACCGGCGCCGAGATCCGGCATCGTCGCGGCGGGATTGCCGCGCGGTCCCCACGCCATCGCGCAGGGCGCGGCCCCGTCCGCCGGCCACGCCCCGCCCGGGGGCACCGCGAAGCGCCAGGACAGGTCGCCCCGGGTCATCGTCGCCGCCGCGCCGAGGAGCGCGCTGTGCGCGGCGAGGAGGCCGTCGAGATCGTCCGCGCGGGCGACGAAGCCGCGCAGCCGCCGGCCCGAATCCCAGTCGGCCCGCACCCGCGCCGCGTCGCCGAGGCCGAACCAGCGGGCGCCCGACGGCGGCGGCGCCTCCGGATCGACGGCGATCACCTCCAGGAACAGGGCGTCGCCGAGGCGCAGCAGGTGGTTGCGCGTGCCCATCTCGCGGTGGCGACCGCCCTCGGGCATGGCGAGGCCGAGGCAGTCCCGCACATGGGCCACGCCCTCCGCGAGGTCGGGCGCGACGACGACGAGGTGGTCGAGGGTGAGCATCGTTCGGGCTCCGTGCGCGCGGGCACCTATGCAGCCGGCCGCCGGGCATGCCCGGGACCGCACCGGTCCCGACCCGGTCTCGGCGCTCACGGGCTGCCTCGGGTGAGGCGGCGAGGGGTAACGTCTGAGCGTCCCCAAGAAAAAGGCCGGGGCCCCGCGAGAGGCCCCGGCCCGGGAGTGCGTGCCGGGCCGGGCCTCGTGCCCGGCCGGCTCTCACATCACAGCGAGTAGTACTGCACGAACTCGATCGGGTGCGGTGTCATCTCGTAGCGCAGGACCTCGGTCATCTTCAGCTCGATGAACGAGTCGATCTGGTCGTCCGAGAACACGCCGCCCTCCTTGAGGAAGGCCCGGTCCTTGTCGAGGCTGTTCAGGGCCTCCCGGAGCGACCCGCACACGGTCGGGATCTTCTTCAGCTCCCGCGGCGGCAGCTCGTACAGGTCCTTGTCCATGGCCGGGCCCGGGTCGATCTTGTTCCGGATGCCGTCGAGGCCGGCCATCAGCAGCGCCGAGAAGGCGAGGTAGGGGTTCGCCATCGGGTCGGGGAAGCGGACCTCGACGCGCTTGGCCTTCGGGCTCTTGGTCCACGGGATGCGGCAGGAGGCCGAGCGGTTGCGCGCCGAGTAGGCGAGCAGCACCGGCGCCTCGTAGCCCGGCACCAGGCGCTTGTACGAGTTGGTCGACGGGTTGGTGAAGGCGTTCAGCGCCTTGGCGTGCTTGATGATGCCACCGATGTACCAGAGGCACTCCTGGGACAGGCCGGCATACTTGTCGCCCGCGAAGACCGGCTTGCCGTCCTTCCAGATCGACTGGTGGACGTGCATCCCTGAGCCGTTGTCGCCGTAGACGGGCTTGGGCATGAAGGTCGCGGACTTGCCGTAGCTCTGCGCGACGTTGTGGATGCAGTACTTGTAGATCTGCATGTGGTCGGCGAGCAGGGTCAGCGTATCGAACTTCATGCCGAGCTCGTGCTGGGCCGAGGCCACCTCGTGGTGGTGCTTCTCGACCTTCACGCCCATGGACTGCATGGCCGCGAGCATCTCGCCGCGCATGTCCTGCGCCGAATCCTGCGGCGGGACCGGGAAGTAGCCGCCCTTGGTCTGGACCCGGTGGCCGAGGTTGCCGCCCTCGTAGTCGGTGAAGCCGTTGGTCGGCAGCTCGGTGGAGTCGAGCTCGAAGCCCGTGCGGTACGGGTCGGCGCCGAACTTCACGTCGTCGAACACGAAGAACTCGGCCTCGGGGCCGACGTAGATCGTGTCGCCGATGCCGGTCTGCTGCAGGTAGGCCTCGGCGCGCTTGGCGGTGCCGCGCGGGTCACGGCCGTAGGGCTCGCCGGTGGCCGGCTCCAGCACGTCGCAGACGATCGACATGGTCGCGGCCGAGAAGAACGGGTCCAGCGTGGCGGTGACGGGATCCGGCATCAGCAGCATGTCGGACTCGTTGATCGCCTTCCAGCCGGCGATCGAGGAGCCGTCGAACATGGTGCCCTCGTCGAAGATCTCCTCGTCGATGAGCGACACGTCGAACGTGACGTGCTGCCACTTGCCGCGCGGGTCGGTGAACCGGAAGTCCACGTAACGCACGTCGTTGTCCCGGATCGTCTTCAGCACCTCGGCCGCAGTCGTCATCGTGGGCATCCTCCAGGGATCTCTGAATCGGCTCTCGTGGCGCACCCGCACGCGGTCGCGCGCCGGCAAGCGGCGCTTGATATCCGGCGCGGGCGTGCCTTGCCACCCGCCGGGCAGCGGAATCGGCCGACGGATGAAACGATCGGCCCGTTCGCGCACCCGATCTCGCAACCGTGATCGGCAGCTCCGTTTCTAGGGCACCGTTGTTCGCCGGCAATGGCCTTCCTGGCACGATCCATGCAATTGCGGCCGCAGCCGTCGACGAGGCGGCAAGCCGTTCGCGTCTTCCCGGGTTGCCCAGGTCGCGCATCGATACGGACGAGAGAACCGGAATGACCAAATACAAGCTCGAGTACATATGGCTCGACGGGTACACGCCGACCCCGAACCTCCGCGGTAAGACGCAGATCAAGGAATTCGACAGCTTCCCGACCCTCGAGCAGCTCCCGATGTGGGGCTTCGACGGCTCGTCCACCAAGCAGGCCGAGGGCGGCAGCTCCGACTGCATGCTGAAGCCCGTGCGCCACTTCCCCGACCCGGCCCGCAAGAACGGCGTGCTGGTGATGTGCGAAGTGATGATGCCGGACGGCGTGACCCCGCACGAGTCCAACAAGCGCGCCACCATCCTGGACGATGCCGGCGCCTGGTTCGGCTTCGAGCAGGAGTACTTCCTGTACAAGGACGGCCGCCCGCTCGGCTTCCCGGCCTCCGGCTACCCGGCGCCGCAGGGCCCGTACTACACCGGCGTCGGCTACTCGAACGTCGGCGACGTCGCCCGCAAGATCGTCGAGGAGCACCTCGACCTCTGCCTCGACGCCGGCATCAACCACGAGGGCATCAACGCCGAGGTGGCCAAGGGCCAGTGGGAGTTCCAGATCTTCGGCAAGGGCTCCAAGAAGGCCGCCGACGAGATGTGGATGGCCCGCTACCTCCTGCAGCGCCTCTGCGAGAAGTACGGCATCGACGTCGAGTACCACTGCAAGCCGCTCGGCGACACCGACTGGAACGGGTCGGGCATGCACTGCAACTTCTCGACCGCGTTCATGCGCGAGCACGGCGGCAAGGCCTACTTCGAGAAGCTCATGGAGGCGTTCAAGAACGCCCGCGAGGAGCACATCGCCGTCTACGGTCCGGACAACCACATGCGCCTGACCGGCAAGCACGAGACCGCCTCGATCCACGAGTTCTCGTACGGCGTGGCCGACCGCGGCGCCTCGATTCGCGTGCCGCACTCCTTCGTGAACAACGGCTACAAGGGCTACTTGGAGGACCGCCGCCCGAACTCGCAGGGCGACCCCTACCAGATCGCCTCGCAGGTGCTGAAGACGATCGCTTCCGTGCCGACCGAGGCCGCTGCAGCCGCGTAAGACGCGGAGCTTCGACAGACGATGCGAAGCCGGGCCCTCGGGTCCGGCTTCGCCGTTTCCGGGGTAACGGGCTTCCGATCTACCCCGTCCTGGGGGTTGGAGCGCGGCGCAGGCCTCGACGGAGGCCTCGGGGGATCGCGCGGACCGCCGGGCGCCCTCTCGAGGCCCGCTGGCGTGGGCACGTCAGGATGAGTGGGTCGGGTGAGGGAGCCCGTCGGGCCTGCTCGACGGCCGCAGGGGCGCCATCGCTCCCGAATTCCCCCGCCTCAGGACCGCCGCGGGCGCTCGTCCTCGCGGATGGCGGCCTCGTGGTACCACGCGCCTCCGCCGAAGCTCGGCACGGGCGCGGGCTTCGCCTCCGGAGCCGCCCGGGCGGTCTCGCGCGCGCGTCGGAACGCGGACAGATCGTAGATCTTGGCGGTCTCGCGCGGGTCCGTGGCGGCCATCGCACTTCCTCCTGCATCCGGTTTAAGCGGCCGGTCGGGCCGGCCGTTCCCGATGTTGTGGGGTGCGGGAGGCGGCGCTCCAGGGCCGGAGGCGCCGATGCCGGACATTCGCGCAGTGCGAAATCTTAGGCAGTGTCGCGCGGAGCGCGGCCGCCGGCGGTCTCACGACCGCGGGCGGGCTCGGGTCAGATCGCGTCCGTGCCGGTCTCGCCGGTGCGGATGCGGATCGCCTCCTCGATCGTCGAGACGAAGATTTTGCCGTCGCCGATGCGCCCGGTCTGGGCCGACTTGCGGATCGCCTCCACGGCGCCCTCGACCAGGGCGTCGGACAGGACGATCTCGAGCTTCACCTTGGGCAGGAAGTCGACCACGTACTCGGCGCCCCGGTAGAGCTCCGTATGGCCCTTCTGACGGCCGAACCCCTTCGCCTCGATGACGGTGATGCCCTGGAGGCCGACCTCCTGGAGCGCCTCCTTCACCTCGTCGAGCTTGAAAGGCTTGATGATCGCTTCGATCTTCTTCATGCCGCTCGGGCCTGCGCTGCGGTGCCTGGCATTTCTAACATCCTCGTGACGCCTTCGCCACGCCGTTTTCGCGGCGCGTCCGACCATAGTGCCTATTTGCTGTGCGATGCACGCACATCCTTAGAGCGCTTCACCGGAATCTGGCGCGATTTTAGTCAGGGCTGATCGGTGCACGGGCAGAGGCGGAGACGGATATGCGGTTGCTGACGGTCGCGGCAATGAGGCGGGTCGATGCCGCGGCAATCGAGGGCGGCGTGCCGGGCCTGACGCTGATGGAAGCGGCCGGGGCCGCCGTGGCCGGGCGCGCCCGGGCGAGGCTCCCGGCCGGTGGCCGCGTCGTCGTGCTGTGCGGGCCGGGCAACAACGGCGGCGACGGCTTCGTGGCCGCGCGCCTGCTGGCCGAAGCCGGCTACGCGGTCGAGCTCCTCTGCCTCGGCGCGGTGTCGGCGCTGACGGGGGACGCCGCGCTCGCGGCCGCGGCCTGGACGGGGCCGGTGCGCCCGGCCGAGGGCGGCGCGCTGCCGTCCGGCGACCTCGTGATCGACGCGCTGTTCGGCGCCGGCCTGTCGCGCGACCTCGACGGCGCCGCCCGCGCGCTCGTGGAGGCGGTGAATGAGACCGGGATGCCGGTGCTCGCCGTCGACGTGCCGAGCGGGGTCGACGGCGATACCGGCGCGGTGCGCGGCGCCGCCATCCGGGCAGTGGAGACCGTGACCTTCGTGACCTTCAAGCCCGGGCACCTGCTCCAGCCAGGGCGGGGCCTGTGCGGCCAGCTCAGCCTCGCCGATATCGGAACCGGCCCGGCGGCGCTGGAGGCGGGCCTGGCCGCCGGCGCGCCCCTCGACCGGAACGGGCCCGACCTGTGGGGCCGGGACTTCCCGCGCCTCACCGGCGCGAGCCACAAGTACACCCGCGGCCACGCCCTGGTCCTGTCCGGGCCGGCAACCAAGACCGGCGCCGCCCGGCTCGCCGCCCGCGCCGCCCTGCGGGTCGGGGCCGGGCTCGTCACCGTCGCGTCCCCGACCGCCGCGCTGCCCGAGAACGCCGCCCACCTCACAGCGATCATGCTGCGGCCCTGCGAGAGCGCCGACGACCTCGACGACCTGCTCACCGACGAGCGGCTGAACGTGATCCTGGCCGGACCCGGGCTCGGCACCGGCGAGCCGACCCGGGAGCGCGTGGCCGTGGCGGCCGCGGCCGGGCGCGGCCTCGTCCTCGACGCCGACGCGCTGACGAGCTTCGCCGGGAAGGCGCCGCTGCTCGCCGCCCATCTCGCCGACGGGGACGCGCGGGCCGTGCTGACCCCGCATGCCGGCGAGTTCGCACGGCTCTTCGACGGGACGGACGCGATGGCCGAGGGCACCGACAAGGTCGCCCGGGCCCGCGCGGCGGCCGCGCTCACCGGCGCCGTGGTGGTCTTCAAGGGGGCCGACACGGTGATCGCGGCCCCCGACGGCCGCGCGGCCATCAACGACCACGGCAGCCCCTATCTCGGGACGGCCGGGTCCGGGGACGTGCTCGGCGGCCTGATCGCCGGCCTGCTCGCGCAGGGCATGGAGCCCTTCGCGGCCGCCGCGGCCGGCGTCTGGCTTCACGGGGATGCGGGCCTGCGCCACGGGCCGGGCCTTATCGCCGAGGACATCCCCGAGCTGATGCCGGCGGTCTTGCGCGACCTCGTCGCGTCGACCGGGAGCTGACCCGGCGGCTGACCGCTCAGGTGACCTCGAACATCGTCCAGAGGCCGGTGTCGAACCGTTCCAGCACCGTGGCGCTGATCAGCCAGCGCCCCGGATTGTCCGCCAGGAAGCCGATCCGGGCCGTCCGCCCCTCCAGGAGCTGGAACGTGTCGAGCCAGTAGGGCTCCCAGCCGTCGTCCAGGGGATGGAGCAGGCGGAAGCAGTGGCCGTGCAGGTGCAGGGCCTGCGGGAAGGCGGTCTCGTTGCGTAGGGCCAGCACCACCACCTGCCCGCGCTTCACCGAGAAGATCGGCGCGAGGCCGGCGGTGCCGCTCGCGCCGTTCACCGACCAGATCTTCTGCGGGTCGCCCGTGTAGACCGGATCGGGCGCGGGGCCGTCCTTGGCTCCGTCCTTCACTCCGTCCTTGCCCTTCGGCACGAAGGCGCCGCCGGTGATCACCACGTCGCGGCGCAGGGCGTTCTGGAGCTTGATCTCGGCCGGCAGGCGCTTGTTCTCGCCGATCGGCCCGATCGGGGGCCGCTTCTCGGTGATCCGGGCGCCCTTGGTGACGACGCTCGCCAGGACCAAGCCCTTGCCGATCAGCGCGTGGATCTCGCAGGTGGCGCCTTCCTCCTCCGGCAGGTCGACGAGCAGGTCGTAGCGGGTGCCCGGCGGGAAGGGCAGGGTCGCCCGCAGGGGCTCGAACGTGTCGGTGGGCTGGCCGTCGACCGCCGCCACGTAGACCTTCACGCCCTCGAACTTGATGCGCGTTGCCCGGGCGTTGCAGGCATTGCCGAGACGCAGGCGGATTCGGGAGCCGGGCCTCGCCTCGAAGGCGCCCGGCACCGGCTTGCCGTTGACGGTCACGAGGTTGCCGAGGCGCCCGTGCGCGGCCGCGAGCGCCGTCTGCCCGAACGGCATGAGGGTGCCGTCGTCCTGGAGCCGCCAGTCCTGCAGCACGACGCTGACGTCGGCGTCGACCGCGGGCGGGTTCGTCTCCTCGACGACCAGCATGCCCGCGAGGCCCCGGCCCGACGGCTCGCTCGCCCCGCCGACGACTAGGGGCCGGATCAGGTAGGAGCCGGCATCCGGCGGCGTGAAAGTGTAGAGGAAGTCGCTGCCCGGCGGGATCGGCGCCTGGGTCACGCCGCCGACGCCGTCCATGGCGTTGACGTTGCGCACCCCGTGCCAGTGGAGCGACAGCGGCTTGTCGGTCCGGTTCTCGACCTTGAGGCGCAACGCCTGCCCGAGCTTCACCCGGACCACGGGCGGCAGGGCCTTGCCGTCGAAGCACCAGACCGCCGTCTCGGGTGCGGGGTCCGGCCGGAACCGGGCCTTGCCGGGCGCCGCCGGCAGGGCCGCCGGCGCGGCCGCGGGTTCCGGCTGGACGGGCGCGGATGTCCCAGGCGCGGCGGCCGGCGCCTGGGCCCGCGCGGCCTCCGGCGCGAGCCCGAAGGCCGCCGCGGCGGCGAGCAGGGTTCGGCGCGACGGCGTGCCGGCGCGCGAATCGGTCGGCGGCACGGTGCGGGATGGCGGCATGGGATCTCGGCTGCGGCTCGCGACGGACCCGCTCCTTAGCGGCGCGCGGGCTCCCGCGCCACAGGGGCAAGTTTTTTGCTGCGGGCCCGCCGGCCCATGCTATAGGGCGCGCTTCCGGCGGCCGGCGATGCGCCGGATGTCGGCGCGCGCGGGCGTGGCGGAACTGGTAGACGCGCTGGATTTAGGTTCCAGTGTCGCAAGACGTGGGGGTTCGAGCCCCTCCGCCCGCACCAGGACCTCTGCTGAGGTTGCGGTCCCCTCGGGACCCTCCGCCCCGTACCCGACATCTCGGCATCCCGGTCCGCGCGAGCACGACGCCGGCCCGGCCGGCGAACCCAGGTTTCTTTGAAGAGCGACGACGACGATGCAGGTGACCGAGATCAACGCCCAGGGGCTGAAGCGCGAGTTTCAGGTTCTGCTGGCCGCCCAGGAACTCGAGGAGCGCCTGACCAACGAGCTGTCCGGCATGAAGGACAAGGTGCAGCTCAAGGGCTTCCGTCCCGGCAAGGTGCCGGTCGCGCACCTGCGCAAGGTCTACGGCCGCTCCGTGATGGCCGAGGTGGTGCAGAACGCCGTCAACGAGGCGAACCGCCAGATCGTCACCGATAACGGCCTCAAGCTCGCCCTGGAGCCGCAGGTCGAGTTCCCGACCGATCAGGCCGAGGTCGAGAAGGCGCTCGACGCCAAGGGCGACCTCGCCTTCAAGGTCGCCCTCGAGGTGATGCCGAGCTTCGAGCTCGCCGACCTCTCCGACGTCAGCCTGACCAAGCTCGTCGCCAAGCCCGCCGACGCCGAGGTCGACGAGGCCCTGGAGCGCATGGCCGGCCAGAGCCGTCCGTTCACCGAGCGCGAGGAGGGCGCCGAGGCCCAGAGCGGCGACCGCGTCACCATCGACTTCGTCGGCCGCATCGACGGCGAGGAGTTCCAGGGCGGCAAGGGCGAGGGCATCGACCTGGAGCTCGGCTCCGGCTCGTTCATCCCGGGCTTCGAGGAGCAGCTCGTCGGCGCCAAGGTCGGCGACAAGCGCCTCGTGAAGGTCACCTTCCCGGCCGAGTACGGGGCCGAGCACCTCGCCGGCAAGGACGCCGAGTTCGACGTGACCGTCACGAAGATCCAGGCGGCGGGCGAGGCGAAGATCGATGACGAGCTCGCCAAGTCCATGGGCATGGAGTCGCTGGAGAAGCTCCGCGAGGCCGTGTCCGAGGCGATCGGCCGGGATTTCGAGGCCGCCTCGCGCCGCCGGCTCAAGAAGGAGCTCCTCGACGCGCTGGACGGCAAGTACGCCTTCGAGCTGCCCCCGTCGCTGGTGGCCCAGGAATTCGCCGCCGTCTGGGCCCAGGTCGAGCAGGACCTCAAGACCCGCGGCAAGACCTTCGAGGACGAGGACACCACCGAGGAGAAGGCCCAGGCCGAGTACCGGAAGATCGCGGAACGGCGCGTCCGTCTCGGTCTCGTGCTTGCGCAGGTCGGCGAGAGCGCCGATATCAAGGTCTCGGACGAGGAGGTGAACCAGGCCCTCATCGCCCGGGTCCGGCAGTTCCCGGGCCAGGAGCAGCAGGTCTGGGACTTCTACCGGAAGAATGCGCAGGCGCTCGCGGAACTCCGCGCGCCCCTGTTCGAGGAGAAGGTCGTCGACCACGTCCTCGGGCAGGTCAAGCTCGTCGAGGAGCCCGTCTCGAAAGAGGCGCTTTTCGCGGACGAAGATGACGACGACACGACCGGCGGCAAGCCGGCAGACAAGGCCGAGGCCAAGGGCGAGTCCAAGACCGACGCCAAGTCCGAAGCCAAGGCCGACTGAGTCCCGCTCTGTCCCAGGACGGCGGGCAAGGGTTAGGCGATGGTTAAGCATCGCCGGTGTTCGCTGACATGCCCGGGGCTGCCCTGATTCGCGGCAGCCCCGGGCCTCACTCCGGGGCAGGATGAGATGAGAGATCCGATCGACGTCTACAACAACGCGCTCGTGCCGATGGTCGTCGAGCAGTCGAGCCGCGGCGAGCGCGCCTTCGACATCTACTCCCGCCTGCTCCGCGAGCGCATCATCTTCCTCACCGGCCCCGTGGAGGATTACGGCGCGTCGCTGATCGTGGCGCAGCTGCTCTTCCTCGAGGCGGAGAACCCGAAGAAGGAAATCTCCTTCTACATCAACTCCCCCGGCGGCGTGGTCACCTCGGGCCTGTCGATCTACGACACGATGCAGTTCATCCGCTGCCCGGTGACGACCCTCTGCGTCGGCCAGGCCGCCTCGATGGGCTCCCTGCTGCTCACCGCCGGCGAGCCGGGCCACCGCTTCGCCCTGCCGAACGCCCGGATCATGGTTCACCAGCCGTCCGGCGGATTCCAGGGTCAGGCGACCGACATCCTGATCCACGCCCGCGAGATCGAGGCGCTGAAGCGGCGCCTGAACGAGATCTACGTGAAGCACACCGGCCGCGACTACGACACGATCCACACGGCGCTGGAGCGCGACAACTTCATGACCGCCGACGCGGCCAAGGAGTTCGGGCTCATCGACGAGGTGATCGAGAAGCGTCCCGAGCCGGCGGCCGCCTGACCGGCCCGCATCGCCTGACCGCCGCGGCGCGGCCTTGATCCCGCCGCGGCAGCGTGTTTGCATCGAGGTTCGGGCCCTTCGGTCAAAGGCGCGCAGCACACTGTTTCTTTAAACGGGCCCCCTACATTCATGCGATGCGCGTCCGCCCCTTGCCGGCGGCGGACGCGAGGAATCGGAGACCGATATGAGCAAGACTGGCGGCAACGACTCGAAGAGCACGCTGTATTGCTCGTTCTGCGGCAAGAGCCAGCACGAGGTCCGCAAGCTGATCGCCGGCCCCACGGTGTTCATCTGCGACGAGTGCGTCGAGCTGTGCATGGACATCATCCGCGAGGAGTCGAAATCCTCGCTGGTGAAGAGCCGCGACGGCGTGCCGACGCCCAAGGAGATCCGCCGCGTCCTCGACGACTACGTCATCGGCCAGGACTTCGCCAAGAAGGTCCTCTCGGTCGCGGTGCACAACCACTACAAGCGGCTCGCCCACGCGACGAAGCACAACGACGTCGAGCTGGCCAAGTCCAACATCATGCTGATCGGGCCGACCGGCTCGGGCAAGACCCTGCTCGCGCAGACGCTGGCCCGGATCCTCGACGTGCCGTTCACCATGGCGGACGCCACGACGCTGACCGAGGCCGGCTACGTCGGTGAGGACGTCGAGAACATCATCCTCAAGCTGCTCCAGGCCTCGGACTACAACGTCGAGCGGGCGCAGCGCGGCATCGTCTACATCGACGAGATCGACAAGATCTCGCGCAAGTCCGACAACCCGTCGATCACCCGCGACGTGTCGGGCGAGGGCGTGCAGCAGGCGCTCCTGAAGATCATGGAGGGCACGGTCGCCTCCGTCCCGCCGCAGGGCGGAAGGAAGCACCCGCAGCAGGAATTCCTGCAGGTCGACACCACCAACATCCTGTTCATCTGCGGCGGCGCCTTCGCGGGGCTGGAGCGGATCATCTCCCAGCGCGGCAAGGGCACCTCGATCGGCTTCGGCGCGACCGTGCAGGCCCCGGACGACCGCCGCACCGGCGAGATCTTCCGCTCGGTCGAGCCGGAGGACCTGCTGAAGTTCGGCCTCATCCCCGAGTTCGTCGGCCGTCTGCCGGTCCTGGCGACGCTGGAGGACCTCGACGAGGCCGCGCTGAAGAAGATCCTGCAGGAGCCGAAGAATGCCCTGGTCAAGCAGTACCAGCGGCTGTTCGAGATGGAGAACGTCGACCTGACGTTCCAGGACGAGGCGCTGTCGCTCGTCGCCCGCAAGGCGATCGAGCGCAAGACCGGCGCCCGCGGCCTGCGCTCCATCCTGGAGACGATCCTGCTCGACACGATGTACGACCTGCCGGGCCTCGAGTCCGTGGAGCAGGTGGTCATCGGTCCGGAGGTGGTGGAGGGCAAATCGCGCCCCCTCTACATCCACGGCGACCGCAACAAGGACACGCCCGCGAGCGTCAGCGCGTAGGCACTCGGCAGGGTTGCATCAGGCGCCCGGCCCAGGCCGGGCGCGCTGCGGGGATCGCCTTGAAAACGCGCTTCCTCGCAGCCACCTCAGGCTCAGCGCGGTGGCCGCACGCTCCTTCGAGGTCCGGTCCGCGTCGCCAGCCGCAAAGTTAGCGAAATCCGACCCTCGCGGCCCGGTCGGCACCCGGCTGTAGGCGCGCTCCGTGCATGGGGGCGCCGAACCTGGGCGTCCCTGAGAGGAAGTCACATGTCACAGTCGAAATCGCGCCAGCCGGTGGTCCCGGGTTCGACGGGCTCCTACGCCGTCCTCCCCCTGCGCGACATCGTCGTCTTCCCGCACATGATCGTGCCCCTGTTCGTGGGCCGCGAGAAGTCGATCCGCGCCCTCGAGGAGGCCGTCCGCACCGACCGCCACATCCTGCTCGCCACCCAGATCAACGCGGGCGACGACGACCCGGCGACCGACGCCATCTACAAGATCGGCACGCTCGCCTCGGTGCTCCAGTTGCTGAAGCTGCCCGACGGCACCGTGAAGGTGCTGGTCGAGGGTGTCGGCCGCGCCAAGGTCGTCGACTTCACCCGCTCGGATGAGTTCTACGAGGCGACCGCCGAGGCGCTCCACGACGAGCTCGGCGACCGCGTCGAGGCCGAGGCGCTCGCGCGCTCCGTGCTCTCGGAGTTCGAGAACTACGTCAAGCTGAACAAGAAGATCTCTCCCGAGGTCGTCTCCGCCGTGACCCAGATCGACGAGCCGTCGAAGCTCGCCGACACGATCGGCTCGCACCTGCTCGTCAAGATCTCCGACAAGCAGGGCATCCTGGAGACCCCCACGGTGGCGCAGCGCCTCGAGCGCGTGCTGTCGCTGATGGAGAGCGAGATCTCCGTGCTCCAGGTGGAGAAGCGCATCCGGACCCGCGTCAAGCGGCAGATGGAGAAGACCCAGCGCGAGTACTACCTGAACGAGCAGATGAAGGCGATCCAGAAGGAGCTGGGCGACTCCGAGGACGGCCGCGACGAGCTGGCCGAGCTGGAAGAGAAGATCGAGAAGACCAAGCTCTCCAAGGAGGCCCGCGACAAGGCGACGGCCGAGCTGAAGAAGCTGCGCCAGATGTCGCCGATGTCGGCCGAGGCGACCGTCGTGCGCAACTACCTCGACTGGATGCTCGGCATCCCGTGGGGCAAGCGCTCGAAGATCAAGAAGGACCTGCTCGGCGCTCAGGCGCTGCTCGACGAGGATCATTTCGGCCTCGACAAGGTCAAGGAGCGGATCGTCGAGTACCTCGCGGTGCAGCAGCGCGCGAACAAGCTCACCGGCCCGATCCTGTGCCTCGTCGGTCCTCCCGGTGTCGGCAAGACCTCGCTCGGCAAGTCCATTGCCAAGGCGACGGGTCGCGAGTTCGTCCGGATGTCGCTCGGCGGCGTGCGCGACGAGGCCGAGATCCGCGGTCACCGCCGGACCTATATCGGCTCGATGCCCGGCAAGATCGTGCAGTCGATGCGCAAGGCCAAGACCTCGAACCCGCTCATCCTGCTCGACGAGATCGACAAGATGGGCATGGACTTCCGCGGCGATCCGTCGGCGGCGCTCCTCGAGGTTCTCGACCCTGAGCAGAACAGCACCTTCAACGACCACTACCTGGAGGTGGATTACGACCTCTCGAACGTGATGTTCGTGACCACGGCCAACACCCTCAACATCCCGGGCCCGCTCATGGACCGGATGGAGGTGATCCGCATCGCCGGGTACACCGAGGAGGAGAAGGTCGAGATCGCGCGCAAGCACCTGATCCCGAACGCCCTGAAGAAGCACGGCCTCGGGACGCACGAGTGGTCGATCGACGACGATGGCTTGATGATGCTGGTCCGCCGCTACACGCGGGAGGCCGGCGTCCGCAACCTGGAGCGCGAGCTGTCCAACCTGATCCGCAAGGCGGTGAAGGAGATCCTGATCACCAAGACCAAGTCGGTCGCGGTGACCCCGGACACCCTTCCGGTCTTCCTCGGCCCGCCGAAGTTCCGCTACGGCGAGATCGACGCGGACGATCAGGTCGGCGTGGTGACGGGTCTGGCCTGGACCGAGGTCGGCGGCGAGTTGCTGACGATCGAGGGCGTCATGATGCCCGGCAAGGGCAAGATGACGGTCACCGGCAACCTGAAGGACGTGATGAAGGAGTCGATCTCGGCGGCGGCGAGCTACGTCCGCTCCCGGGCGATCGACTTCGGGATCGAGCCGCCGCTGTTCGACCGCCGCGACATCCACGTCCACGTTCCGGAAGGGGCGACCCCGAAGGACGGTCCGTCGGCCGGCATCGCCATGGCCACCGCGATCATCTCGACGCTCACCGGGATCCCGGTCCGCCGCGACGTCGCGATGACCGGCGAGGTGACGCTCCGCGGCCGGGTCCTGCCGATCGGCGGTCTGAAGGAGAAGCTGCTCGCCGCGCTGCGCGGCGGCATCAAGACGGTGCTGATCCCCGAGGAGAACGCCAAGGACATCGCCGAGGTGCCCGACAGCGTGAAGAACGGGCTGGAGATCGTGCCCGTGTCGCGGATGGATCAGGTGCTGGAGAAGGCGCTGGTCCGTCAGCCCGAGGCGATCGAGTGGGAGGAGCCGCTCCCGGTGGCGAAGCCCGCCCGGACCGAAGAGGACGGCGCCGCCTTCGTGGCGCACTGAGCCGCCCGATCGTTGAGACGAGCCCCCGGTGCCCCGAGCCCCGGGGGCTTTTTCATGCGCGGACGCGAGCGCGGAGGCCCGGATGCGCATCCTGCTGATCAACCCGAACACGAGTGCGCACGTCACCGATCTCGTCGCCGGCCATGTCCGCACTCAGCTCGGCGGCCGTGCGGAGCTGCGCGCCGTCACCGGCCGGTTCGGAGCCCGCTACATCGCGAGCCGGGCGGCGGCGGCGATCGCCGGCCACGCGGCCCTCGACGCTCTCGCGGAGCACGGCGCCGGCTGCGATGCGGTCTACCTGGCCTGCTTCGGTGATCCCGGCCTCCTCGCCCTGCGCGAGCTGTCGCGGGTACCTGTCATCGGCATGGCGGAAGCGGCCTGCCGCGAGGCCGCTGCGTCCGGTCGCTTCGGGATCGTCACCGGAGGCGCGGCCTGGGAGCCGATGCTGCGGGAGTTCGTGGCGGCGCTCGGCCTCGCCGACGCTCTCGCAGCCCTCCGCACGGTGGCTCCGAGCGGCGGCACCATCGCCCGTGACCCGGACGCGGCCTTGGAGATCCTCGCCGAAGCCTGCCGCGCCTGCGCGGGGGCCGGCGCCGAGTCGGTCATCCTGGGCGGTGCCGGTCTGGCCGGGCTCGCCGCGCGGATCGCTCCGCAGGTTCCCGTTCCGGTGATCTGCTCGGTCAAGGCGGGGACCCGCGCAGTTCTGGCCGCGGGCGCGTTCGGGCAGGCCCCGTCGAGGCCCGAACCTGTCGAAAGCATCGGCCTGACACCCGTGCTGGCGACGCGGCTCATCGATCCCTGATAAGGATCCGGGGTGCGGACCCTTGCACCGGACCGGGACCATGCCGTAACGGTCGCCAGCCGGGCGGTTAGCTCAGTTGGTAGAGCGTCTTCTTTACACGGAGAGGGTCGGGGGTTCGAGTCCCTCACCGCCCACCAAGATTGTTTCTCGTTTTCAGTTGTTTGCTGATGTGAGGCCGGCAAATTCCGGCCTCAACAGCCGTTCTGACGGCACCTTACGGCATCGTGGTTCCGGCTAGGCCGCGGCCCAAAGGAGAGGACGTGAAGCCGCCGCCGGCAGTCGACGGCTCGAGCGCCTCGGACATCTTCTGGCCGTCGCGCCTGCGCTGCTGCGCCTCCACGGCCCGGTCCTAGGACACGCCGAACCGAGCTGGTGCGCCTCAAGGACGAGATGAAGGCGCTGGAAAAGGTCTCCGTCCAGAAGAAACGCGGGATCCAGTTCGAGCGGCAGGCTGCCCGCTGACCGGCTTGGCGGAGCGTGCTAACCTAAGCCGCATGCCCCGCTGGCTTCAATTCGCCCTCGGCCTCGTCACGCTGATCGCGCTCGCCGCGGGCATCGTGCGTACGCTCGTGCGTCACATGCCGGACGCGGTCGCATCGTGGCTCGGGCCGTGGGCTTACGAGGCGTTGATCCTGCTGCTGGCCGTCAGCGTCGTGGCGATCATCGTGCGGGCCGCCCAGGGTTATCGCTCTCCTCGATCTGATAAGGTGCGGTAATGCTCCCCCGGCTCGCGATCCTCCTCCCTTTGCTCGTCTCCACGGTCGCGCACGCTGCGGGCCCCGGAGCCAGGGCGGTGGGCACCTTCGAGCACCAGGAGGACGGCTACGAGCAGGGCGTCGAGGTGAAGGCAGCGGGCGCAGCCAGCTTCACGGCCCGGTTCTCAACGGGAACCAAGGGCTGCGGCGGTGAGGTGACGATGAAAGGGCGGCCGACCGGACCCGACACGGTCGTCTTCAGCAAAACCGAAGGTGGGCAAACCTGTCGGATCACCGCCCGCTACGCTTCGGATTTCCGGTCCGTCGTCTTGGAAGAACAGGGCTGCACGATGTGGCACGGCGCCTCGTGTGAGTTCCAAGGGACGTTGAAGCGAACGGGTCGCTAGCTGCCCCGCCACGATGCGGCGCGCCTGTGGAGGCGCCGATAAATCTGGCGAGGGCGAATATCAGTACTAGGACACAATTAGAGAGTGGGCCTGTTGCAAAAACAGGAGGATCTTCGGATGCTTCGCCCTGATTCGAGGGCGGGCTCGCGTGTCGATGGCGTTCAATCAGATTTTATTCTCGATTTTTGTGTATCTAGGTGCCGCCATTTGCGGAGCAGTGGCGGGTGCAATACTGGGTTTTCTCGTCGGTGCTTGGTATGTTGACATCATGAAGGTAACTCAGCGCGAAGGCACGGCCGGCTATATGGTCGTTTTGCTTTTCACACCAATCGGGGCGGCCTTGGGAGCCGTTGCTGCCCTCGTCGCGCTGGTCATTCGTCGTCACTATTATTGAAGAGTTCAATCAGGCATTGTCGGGCGCCAACGCGCCCTGGCTGAACTGCCGCGCGCACTGCGCCACACCTTCGCGACGGGGGGCATGAGGGCGGGCGTGCCGTTCGGCAAGGTTGCTCGAGCGCTCGGCACCAACGGGCAGGTCGTGGAGCAGGTTTATGGCCACCACCTCCCGGAGCATCTGCGCGGCGTTGTGGAGACCGTGTCGCGCGACGCTCGGTCGTAGGGCACAGGAGGTATCCGAGGAACAGGCTCGGAACAGGTCTCCGGATATTCTTCGGAGACCTGTTCCGACAGGACCTCGCGAGGCCCGCTTCGTCTTTCCCCTGTGCCGTCGCTCTACGGCCTGGGAACGCCGATTCTTCCACGGAGAGGGTCAGGAGTTCGAGTCCCTCACCGCCCGCCAGCGCTCCGGCGCCGGCCTCCGTCGACGGTGAGGACGGGCGGCTACCGGTAGCCGCCGTTCGGCAGCCGTCCGTGATACGGCGTGTTGCGGCAATGGCCCCACGGTCCGCGCCAGTAGCCGGGCGGGCAGCCGTTCCCCGCTCGCACCTGATACCAGCCGCCGGGCAGCGGACCGACATAGGGCGTGCTGCGGCAGTGGCCCCAGGGGCCGCGCCAGGCGCCCGGCCCACATCCCCCCGCCACGAGCGTGATCGGCGCCGCGAGGCCCGGATCGGCCACGACCGGCATCGCCTGCGCGGCCGAGACCGGCAGCGCCGCCAGGGCTACGGCCGCGGCAGCTTTCGTTAAGATATTCATCATCACTCTCCGGGAAATCGGTCCGTATTGATCGCCCCGATCTTTCACAGAACTCATCAATACCCCCCGCAGATGCATTAAATATCGGCCATGAAAGAAATTGGTTCCGGAAATGCGAGCAATCCGATGCATTGGCGCGGCGCTTCCGCGCCGGCATCGCCCGTCAGCGGGAGCGCCGCTGGCGGCCGGCAGCCGCGTCCGGCCCCGGAAAGAGCTGCAACCGGAAATCTCAACCGGAGGTGGTTCATGATGAAGCTGAAGGCAAATGCCTGAGGCTGTGACGCTCAGTCATACCTAAGAATCGGTACTGTAAGCCTCGGAATAGACGTGGGCATCCTCGCGGAATCACTTCGAAGCGGAGGGTGCGATGCCAGTCACGATTCCGGATCGCCTGGGGCTCGGCGTCGCCGATGCCGGGAACGGCCTCTCCGCCCGCGCGGCCGAGGCACGGTCGCGGCTCGTCCGCTGGATCGTGGGTAATCGTGCGCAGGCGCGCGTCCCGACGCGGATCTTGACCGACGACGAGATCGCCGCGTTCCGGCGCGACGGGTTCGTCACCGTCCCGGCGATCACCACCGCAGAGGAGCTCGACACCCTGCGCGGCGCCTATGACCGTCTGTTCGAGGAGGCGCGGGGCTGGAAGGACGGGAGCCTATTCGACCTCGTCGACGTCGACCGCGGCGCCAGCGAGGCGCGCTCGCCCCAGCTCCTCAACCCGTCCCGCTTCGAGCCTCTGCTCCGGGACATCCTGTTCCGGGCCAACGCCCTGGCCATGTCGCGCCAGCTCCTGGGGAATCGCGCGGCGCTCGTCTTCGAGCACGCGATCCGCAAGCCGCCGAAGATCGGCGCCGCCACCGCGTGGCACCAGGACGAGGCGTTCTACGCCGCCTACACGAATTACCGGGCGATCACGGTCTGGATGCCCCTGCAGGACGTCTCGCCGGAGAACGGCTGCATGCTCTACGTCCCGGGCAGCCACCGGGAGCCGCTCCTCCCCCATCGCAGCATCGGCGGCGACCCGCGGATCCACGGGCTCGAGGCCCTCGGCGTTCCGGTGGAGCGCGCGGTCCCGTGTCCGCTCCCGGCGGGCGGCGCCACCTTCCACGATTGCCGGACCCTGCACTGCGCCGGGCCGAATCTCAGCGCCGGACCGCGGCGCGCCTACGCCCTCGGCTTCGGGGTCCGCGCGCCGGAGCACACGCTCCGCCACGAGCATCCCTGGAACGCCGAGAAGCGCACGCTGCGGCAGGAGCGCGAGCGGCAGGCCCGCGGCGGGCTGGCCCGGTTGAAGGCGGGCGCCAAGCAGCAGATCAAGGCGCTCATCCGCTGAGGGAGGCCCCGCCCGCGGGGCTCGTGACCGGGTCCGTCAGGCCTCCGACCGCACCGCCAGGGCCGCGCGCACGACCGCGTCGGTCTGCAGGTGGTGCAGCATGTGGCCGGCCCCCGGAAGGGACTCGAACCGCGCCCCCGGGATCAGGCCGGCCGCGCGCCGGGCGTGCAACTCGGTGTTCACCACCAGGTCGGCGCTGCCGCCCAGGATACGGGTGGGCCGGCGCAGGGACGGGTAGCCGAGGACGCTGCGCGCGAGCCCCGGCCAGAGCCAGCCCGCATCCTCGCCCTCGGCGGTGATCTGTGCCGGGCGACCCGCGAGGGCGAAGGGGAAGTCCCGCGCGAAGCGCGCCGGCATCGCCTCGGGGAAGAACATCGCGTTCCACAGGAGCGGGAGTAGCGCCCGGTCGCTGCTGGCGCCCAGGAACGCCGACAGCGCGTCGCCGCCGAAGGGCAGCGCCCGCGGCCCGAACAGCACCTGCTCCAGCCGCGGCTCGGGGAAGCAGATCGGCGCGAGGGCGACGATGCCGGCCACCTCGTCCGGATGGAGCATGCCGTAGGCGAGGGCGACGGCGCCCCCGAACGAGTGGCCCAGGATGACCGGGCGCTCCAGGCCGAGGCGCCGCACCGCCTCCCGGATGGACGCCGCCTGGTCCCAGATGTCGGCGCCCCCGCCGCGCGGCCGGCGGCTGAAGCCGTGGCCCGGGCGGTCGACGGCGACCACGCGGAAATGCTCGGCCAGAGCCGGCACGGGCCCGAGCCAGACGTCCTCCAGGCACATCAGCGTGCCGTGGATCGCCACGAGGTCCGGCCCGGCGCCGGTCTCCGCGTAGGCGATCGTCCGGTCGTCGGCCAGGGACACGATCCGGCGCGGCACGATCCGGGGATCGGCCTCGGGGCCGGTCCCGGCCTCCCGCGCCGGTCGGACGGGGCCGGGTAGGGTCTCCGTCGCGACAGCCACTTACAGGCGCCGCCGGCGCCCGGACGAGGTGCCGAGCACCGCGAAGGCCGTGGCCGCGCCGACGCCGAGCAGGCCCGCCGCCGCCGCGAGGGGGTGCAGGGTCGCGCGGGTATAGGCGCTGGTCCGCATGACCGGGACGGGCGGGTCGCCCCGCGTCTCGCCCGCTGAGACCGGCGCGTGCAGGGCGCCGTCCGGGTTGCGGGGCGCACTCCGGCGCTTCTGGAGCGCGATGATGGCCGGGCCGAGATAGTCGTAGGCGCCGGGCGCGAATTCCTTGCCGGCCACGAAGGCCTTGCCGGCCCCGCCCACGAAGATGTCGCGCTGCGGGTGGACGGCTGCGTGCAGGATGGCGTTCGCCACCTCCTCCGGCGGGTAGATCGGCGGCGGCAGGCTCGGCTCGCGGTCCATGTAGTTGCGCGCCCGCTGGGGCAGGGGGGTGTCGATCGAGGCCGGCTTGATCAGCGTCACCGAGATCGGCGCGTTCTCGTCCATCAGCTCCATGCGCAGGGCGTCGGTGAAGCCCTTCACGGCGTGCTTCGAGGCCGCGTACATGCCCTGGAACGGGAAGGCGAGGTCGGAGGCGATGCTGCCGACGTTGATGAGGGCACCGCCGTGTTGGCGCAGGTGCTCGGTCGCCACGAGGGAGCCGTAGACGGTCCCCCAGAAATTCGTCTGGATCAGGCGCTCGTGGTCGGCGTCGCTGATCTCGCGCAACCGGCCGTAGATCGAGCCGCCGGCCACGTTCACCCAGGTGTCGAAGCCGCCGAAGGTCGCCTCAGCCCGGTCGGCGACGGCCTGCACGTCGGCCCGCCGGCCGACATCGGCGACGACGTCGATCGCCTTGCCGCCGACACCCTCGATCTCGGCGCGGACGCGCGCCAGGGCGTCGCCGCTGCGGGCCGCCAGCACCACCCGGGCGCCGCGCTCGGCCGCCATCCGCGCCGTGGCGAGGCCGATGCCCGACGAGGCGCCGGTGATCACGATGACCTGCTCGCGGAGCGGCTTGTGCTTCATGCGGTGTCCCCGACGCTGCGGCGCGGCCGCACGGGAGCGGCCACACGCTAGGCTATCGATCGGGGCGGCCGCATGTTCCGGGCGCGGCTGCGGGTGATCGGGTCGCAGGCTGCCCGGCCGGGCGCTCAGCGGCCGTAGATGTCCTCGACGCGGATGATGTCGTCCTCGCCGGTGTAGGAGCCGACCTGGACCTCGATCAACTCCAGCGGGATCTTGCCGGGGTTGGCCAGCCGGTGCATCGAGCCGATCGGCAGGTAGACCGCCTCGTTCTCGTGGACCAGCACCACCCGCTCGTCGATCGTGACCTCGGCGGTGCCGCGCACCACCACCCAGTGCTCCGCCCGATGGTAGTGCTTCTGCAGCGACAGCCGCCCGCCCGGCACCACCTGGATCCGCTTCACCTGGAAGCGCTCGCCGAGGTCGATGCGCTGATACCAGCCCCAGGGACGGTACATCCGCAGGTGCGCGTCCGCCTCCGGCGCGCCCTGCGCCCGCAGGGCGCCGACCAGCTCCTTCACCTTGCCCGAATGCGCCTTGGAGGCCACCAGCACCGCGTCGGGGGTCGAGACCACCACCACGTCCTCCAGGCCCACCACCGCCGTCAGGCCCTCGCCCTGGCTGTGCACGAGGCTGTTCTTGGTCCCGATCAGCGACACCCGGCCGCGCACGGCGTTGCCGGCCTCGTCGTGGTCCAGCACCTGCCAGACCGCGTCCCAGGTGCCGACATCCGACCACGCGAACGACACCGGCAGCACGCCGGCCCGGGCGGTCCGCTCCATCACCGCGTAGTCGATCGAGATCTTGGGCGCCTGGGCGAAGGCCGCCGCGTCGAGGCGGACGAAGTCGAGGTCGGTCACCGCCGCCTCCAGGGCCGCGCGCGCGGCCGCCAGCACCTCGGGGACGAACGCCTCCAGCTCGGCCAGCATCAGGTCGGCGCGGAACAGGAAGTAGCCCGAGTTCCACAGGGCGCCGTCGGTGATCAGCGCCTCGGCGCCGGCTTGGGTAGGCTTCTCGACGAAGCGGGCGACGCGGGCCGCGCCCGGGGCCTCGGCGATCGGCTCGCCGCGGCGGATGTAGCCGTAATCGGTGGCCGGCCGGTCGGGCTCGATGCCGAGCGTCATCGTGTAGCCGGCCTGGGCGCCGGCGGCCGCGCGCCGCACGGCGTCGACGAAGGCCGCCGTGTCGGGCACGACGTGGTCGGCGGCCATGATCAGCACCACGGCCTGCGGGTCGCTGGCGGCGGCGTGCAGCGCCGCGACCGCAACGGCGGCGGCGGAGTCGCGGCCCTGCGGCTCCAGCAGGATGTCGGCGGAGAGACCGAGCTGGTCGCGCTGCTCGGCGACGATGAAGCGGGCCTCGGCCGAGGCGATGACGGTGGGCGTGGCGAAGACCGTGGCGTCCGACACCCGCGCCAGCGTCGCCTGGAAGGTCGAGCGCTCGGCGTCGACCAGACGGGCGAACTGCTTGGGCATGCTCTCCCGCGAGGCCGGCCACAGCCGCGTCCCCGTCCCCCCGCACAGGATCATCGGGTGGATCTGGATCGAAGGTCGGGACATGGTGACGTCTCCCGAGAGGGCTCGGCGGGGTCGGCGCGGCCGAGCCCGCCCCGCGCGGGTGCGATGGACTCTCGGGCGCCGATTTCAGGATCTGCCCTTACCGTCGGGCCGGGACCGGAACAACCTGCGCGCATTATCCGCGCGTCGACGGGCTGGCTCCGTGCACCGGGATGGTTATCTCTGGCCTGCCATGAACGCGCCCGTCCCCACCCCGCAGGCCGACGACCCGGCGCCGTCCCCGCGCCGGATTCCCGCGGTGGAGCGCCTCGTCGGCGGCGCGCCGCCGGCGGAGCTCGAGACCTACGGGCGGACGGCCTTCACGGACGCGATCCGGGCGGTGCTGGCCGAGATCCGGGTCGGGGGCGGCCCCGTCCCGGACGCGGAGTCTATCCGGGCCGCGGCGTCGGCGCGGCTCGCCGCCGAGCGGCGCCCGTCGCTGCGGCCGGTCTTCAACCTGACCGGGACGGTGCTGCACACCAATCTCGGCCGCGCCCTGCTGCCCCGCTCGGCCGCGGAGGCGGTGGCCGCCGTGATGGTGCAGGCGAGCAACCTCGAGTTCGATCTCGAGACCGGCGCCCGGGGCGAGCGGGACGACCATGTCGAGGGCCTGATCTGCCGCCTGACCGGCGCCGAGGCCGCGGTGGTGGTCAACAACAACGCGGCCGCGGTCCTGCTGGTGCTGAACGCGCTCGCCATGCGCAAGGAGGTGGTGGTCTCTCGCGGCGAGCTCGTGGAGATCGGCGGCTCGTTCCGGGTGCCCGACGTGATGGTGCGGGCCGGCTGCCGCCTGCGCGAGGTCGGCACCACCAACCGCACCCACCTGCGCGACTACGCGGAGGCTCTCGGGCCCCGCACCGGCCTCGTGATGAAGGTGCACCCGAGCAACTACGCCATCGCGGGCTTCACCGCGGTGGCCGATCCCGTGGCCCTCTACGCCCTCTGCCGGGAGCGCGGCGTGCCGCTGGCGGACGATCTCGGCAGCGGCAGCCTCGTCGACCTCGCGGCCTACGGGCTGCCCCCCGAGCCCACCATCCGCGCCGCCCTGGAGCGGGCCGACGTCGTCACCTTCAGCGGCGACAAGCTGCTCGGCGCGGTCCAGTGCGGCATCGTGGCCGGCCGGAAGGACCTGATCGCCCGCGTGCGAAAGAATCCGCTGAAGCGGGCCCTGCGCGTCGACAAGATGACCTACGCGGCCCTCGAGGCCGTGCTGCGGCTCTACCTGCACCCGGAGCGGCTGCGCGCGGAGCTCCCGACCCTGCGGCTCCTCACCCGCGACCGCGACAGCATCGCCGCCCAGGCCGAGCGCCTCGCCCCCGCAGTGGCGGAGCGGCTCGCCGGCCGCGCCACGGTCACGGTCGCCGAGTGCATCAGCCAGATCGGATCCGGCGCACTGCCGGTGGAGACGCTGCCCAGCGCCGCCCTGGTCCTGGCGCCGGCCTCGGCGGGCAGCCGCGGCGCGGGCGGCCGGTGCCGGCGGCTCGCTGAGGAGTTGCGCCGGCTCCCCGTGCCGGTGATCGGCCGGATCAGCGACGAGGCCGTCCGCCTCGATCTCCGGACGCTCGAGGACGAGGCCGGCTTCCTCGACAGCCTGGCGGCGCTCCCGCCCGTCGCGGGCGGGGGACGAACACCGAGACGAACCCCATAGGGTTGTTAAGAGAACGGGCCGGACGACCGGAGCTTGCGCGCCGGTATCCCGTGTTATGGTATGGTGACGAACCCGCGGTCGCGGTCGAGAATGGCGGTGCGTGGACCGCGATGGGCAAACGATATGGCGTATATTGCCGATACGGCTGAGGCGCAGCCGGAGACGGATCCGCTGCTTCTCGATAATCAGCTCTGCTACGCGCTCTATGCTGCCGCGCATCGGATGACCAAGTCGTACCGGCCGCTGCTCGAGCGGCTCGGACTGACCTATCCGCAATATCTGGTCCTGCTGGTGCTCTGGGAACAGGACGGCGTCACGGTCTCGGAGATCGGCCGGCGCCTGCGCCTCGATTCCGGCACGCTGACACCGGTGCTCAAGCGCCTGGAGAGCGCGGGCTTCCTGCTCCGGACCCGGCGCCAGTCGGACGAGCGCGAGGTCGAGATCGCCCTGACGCCAGAGGGCGCCGCCCTGCGCGCCGACGCGGTCTCGGTCCGCGAGAGCGTGATGTGCCAGCTCGAACTCAGCGAGCCGGAGATCCGCGCCCTGCGCAAGGATCTGAGCCTCGTCATCGAGCGGCTCAGCGTGAACGACTGAGCGGCCCGGACGCGATCGGGGTCACCGCCGCAGGCGGTTGCCGAGGACGAAGCCGTACAGCCCCATCAGGATGATGCCGACGCCGCCCTCGATGCCGACCAGCAGGTTGGTGACGCGGCCGGTGGGCTTCAGGCCGATCTCGGGCGGGTTCGCGGTCATCATGTTGAGCGCGCTGTAGCTCAGGAGATCGAGGGGATTGTAGGTCGGCCCGGCCTCCGGCCCCTCCACGATGAACAGGCCGCCCGTCAGGCCGAAGAGCCCGCCGAACAGCACGATCAGCAGCGCGAAGGCGCGGGCGATGCGCGACAGGCTCTCGCCGTAATCGCACAGCCACTCGACGAAGCGGTCGGCGGTCCAGCGATAGCCGTGCCGCAGGAATCCGGACCAGTCCCGGTCGGACCAGGCGGCGCGAGCCTGCTGCCCGGCATGGAACCGGCCCATCCGGCGGCCGCGCTTGTAGGCCCAGCTCGCCGCGTCGTGGCTGCCGATGCTCTTCCAGTTCTGCTCCAGGGCGAGGTAGCTCGCCTGGGCGGCGTCGTAGGCGCCGGCCACCTCCTCGCCGACCGCGCCGCCGAGCTGCTCCACGCTCATCCGCGTGCCGTTCAGCCACGCGCCGGCGAAGCGCGCGTGCCGCAGCCGGCAGGTCGCGAGGTTGAGCCGCACGAGGTCGGTGTCGGAGAGATCCGCCCCCGAGAGATCGGCGCCGTCGAGCTTCGCGCCGGTGAAGTGCGCGCCCCGCAGCCGCGAGCCGGCGAGGCTCGCCTTGGTCAGGCTGGCCTCGGCGAAATCCGCGTGGGTCAGGTTGGCGTCGGCGAGCTTGGCCTCGTCGAGCCGCGCCCCGCGGAAGACCGTGTCGTCCGCGTCCGCCCCGGAGAAATCCGCGCCCCACAGATCGGCGCCGGCGAAGTCGGTCCCGTCGAGCAGGGCGCCGGACAGGTCGGCGAAGCGCATCGCGGCCTGGCCGAACCGGGCATCCTCCAGCATCGCCCCGGCGAACTTCACCTGCCCGGCGACGATGCCGGTGAAGTCCGCCCCCGAGAGATCGGCCTCCGACAGGTCGGCCGCCTCCAGGATCGCCCCGGTGAAGCGGGTCGAGCGCCCGACCGCGCCGGACAGGCTCGCCCCGCGCAGGTTCGCGCCGGAGAGATCGGCCTCCTCCATGCGGGCGCGGGACAGGTCCGCGCCGGCGAGCGCGAGGCCGCCGGATTCGGCGTCGGTGACGAGGCCGGCGTCCGGCACATCCGCGAGGGCGCCCGGCCCGGCGCTCAGCTGCGACAGGTCCGCGCCCGGCTCGCGCAGGGGCGCCCCGGCGGCGATCCGGCCGACGAGCGCGCGCAGCCGCGATTCCACCGGAGCGTCCGGTCGCGCGTCGGGAGGAGTCGCCTGGTCCATGGTCGTTCCTTGCCGGAAGGCGCGACCGGACGCCAGACGCTCCACTCAGGGTGCGGCGGTCGCGGCCGTCACCCGCACGGTGATCGCCTTGGCGGCGGGAGTCTTGGACTGCTCGTCGTAGTGCCAGAGCGGCAGCAGGACGTTCAACTCCGGGTAGTATCCGGCGCAGTTGCCCTCGGGGATGTCGTAGGCGATCACCCGCAGCCCGCCGACGCGCCGCGTCACCTGGTCGTCCGCCTCGGTCGCCACGTCGACGCTGATCCCGTCCCTCAGCCCCAGCCGCGCGATGTCCCGGCGGTTCATGAACAGCACGTCCCGGGTGCCCTTCACCCCGCGGAAGCGGTCGTCGTAGCCGTAGACCGTGGTGTTGAACTGGTCGTTCGAGCGCAGCGTGATGAGGTCGAGCACCTCCGGACCCCGGTCGGGCAGGTCTGGATCGGCCTCCAGGCCCTCGGGGACCGCGAAATTCGCCCTGCCGGTGTCGGTCTCCCACTTGCGGTCGCGGGCGCCCAGCGGCTTCAGCAGACCGCCCGGGTGGAACATGCGGCCGTTCAGGTCGTGGAATACGCTCGGGTAGGTCGCCTCGATCGCGTCGCGAACCCGGGCGTAGTCGGCGACCCAAGCATCCCAGTCGATGCGGGGATTGGGCGGCAGGGTCGCCTTGGCGATCTCCGCCACGATCCAGGGCTCGGAGCGCAGGTGCGGCCCGACCGGGTCGGCCACGCCCCGCGAGCCGTGGAACTGGGCGGTGGAGCTCTCCATCGACACGGCCTGCGGGCCGCTCGCCTGCCGGTCGATCTCGATCCGCCCGAGGCAGGGCAGGATGTAAGCGACGGCGCCGTTCACGAGGTGCGAGCGGTTGAGCTTGGTCGAGATCTGCACGGTGAGCCGCTGCCGCCGCCAGGCCGGTTCCATCCGGGCGGTGTCGGGCACGGCCCGCAGGAAGTTGCCGCCGAGCCCGATGAACGCCTTCACACGCCCGTCGAGGACGCCCTCGCAGGTCTCGACGGTGTTGAGGCCCTTCTCCCGCGGCGGCTCGAAGCCGTAGAGTTCCCGCAGTTTGTCCAGCGGCGCCAGCTCCGGCTTCTCGGTGATGCCGACGGTGCGCTGGCCCTGCACGTTCGAGTGGCCCCGCACCGGGCAGATCCCGGCTCCGGGCTTCCCGATATTGCCGCGCAGCAGCAGCAGGTTCACGAGCATCCGGACGGTCTCGGTGCCCTTGCGGTGCTGGGTCAGGCCCATCCCGTAGATGCCGATCACCGCCTTCGCGCGGGCGTAGACTCCGGCGGCGGCCTCCAGGGCAGCCCGGGTGAGGCCGGAACGCCGCTCCAGCGCGGCCCAGTCCTGACCGTTACAGAAGGCGACGAAGGTCTCGAAGCCGTGGGTGTGCTCGGCGATGAAGGCGTGGTCGAGCACCCGCGGCCGGCCGGCGGCCTCCGCGGCCCGGTCGAGGGCGATCAGCGCCTTGCACAGCCCGGTGAGCGCCGCGAGGTCGCCGCCGGCCTTCACCTGATGGTACTGCGTCGAGATCTTCGTGGACGAGCGGGTGAGCATCTCGACCGGCGATTGCGGGTCGGTGAAGCGCTCCAGCCCGCGCTCGCGCAGCGGGTTGAAGGTGATGATCTGCGCGCCCCGGCGCCGCGCCTCCTGGAGCGGGTGCAGCATCCGCGGCGAGTTCGACCCGACGTTCTGTCCGAAGAAGAAGATCAGGTCGGTGGTCTCGAAATCCTCCAGCAGCACCGTGCCGACCGGCGCGCCGATCGACTGCGGCAGCGCCACCGAAGTCGGCTCGTGGCACATGTTGGAGGAGTCGGGCAGGTTGTTGTTGCCATAGAGCCGCGCGAGCAGGGCCCACATGTAGCTCGTCTCCAGCGACGCCCGGCCGGAGGCGTAGAACACCACCGACCGCGGGTCCTGCGCGCGCAGCTCCTTCAGCTCCCGGCCGATCTCGGCCAGGGCCTCCGCCCAGGTAACGGGCCGGTAGCGGTCCATCGCCGGGTCGTAGCGCATCGGGTGGGTCAGGCGGCCCTGCTCCTCCAGGGCGTAGTCGCTCCAGCCGAGAAGCTCCGTCACCGTGTGCGCGGCGAAGAAGTCCGGCGTCGCGCGGCGGCGCGTCTGCTCCCAGGCGGTCGCCTTGGCGCCGTTCTCGCAATACTCGAACGCTAGCGGCTTGGCGGGCTTCGCCCAGGCGCAGGAGGTGCACATGTAGCCGTCCGGCTTGTTCTGCTTGAGCAGCATCGCCGAGCCGGTGACCGGCACGCCCTCGCGGGTCAGGATCTCGACGAGGGAGCGGGCCGAGCCCCAGCCGCCCGCAGGCCCGTCATAGGGCTCGATCCGGACGTCGTCGGTGTTCTGATCGGCCATGGCGCCCTCCACCCGGCGCAGCGAGCACCGGACCTGGGGAACGCGCGAGCGGGCGAATGGGATCACGGGCGCGTCACCGCGCCCGGAGAAGGGTTTCCTCGCCGCCGCAGCGGTTCTAACGTCGACATGCGGACTGTCCCGCCGGAGGAGGAAATCATGGCCAGCGTCGACGTCGAGATGGTGAAGTGCGCCTGCCAGGACTGCGTCTGCGTGATCCCGGTCGCCAAGGCCGTGTCGCGGGACGGCAAGGCCTATTGCTGCGACGACTGCGCGAACGGCCACAAGGATCACGCCGGCTGCGAGCACGCCGGCTGCGCCTGCCACGGCTAGGGCTTTTCTCGTTCGCGTCGCGACGGTCCGGAGGACGCGTCACCGGTCGAGCCAGCCGCGACGCGCCCCCTCTCCCGCACGAGCGGGGACCCGCACCTCATTCGGCGCGGGTTCGGAGAACGACCCCGGGATAACGCGCTGCGGCGGTCGCGGTCAGGAGACCGCGGCGAGCTTGTCGGCCATCGACTGGTCCTTGTCGCGGCGCGTCGAGAAGATCAGCGTGAAGAAGGTCCGCTGGACGCCGAGCTCGGCGAGCCTCGCCTCGCACCGCTCCGCCAGCGCGCAGATCTCCGACAGCTCGCCCTCGATGTTCGTGCCGTTGGGATGCATCGTGGCGGTGAGCCCGCTCGACTCGATGATCCCCTTGAGCTCGCGGACGTAGCGCGAGACCGACGGGCCGACACCCATCGGCACGATGCAGAGGTCGGCCGAAACTCTCATGGTGCCTGCCTGATCCGGGAGGGGCGGCCCCGGCCGGCTGCGCGACCGGAAGCGGGGCGAGCGCGCAGCCTATCGCCGGCCGCACCGACTTTCCAGGCCGGCGCCGGCGGTCACGCCTCGCCGGTCTCCAGCGCCGCCGCCCGCACCGAGGGCAGGCAGGGATTGGCGTTGTCGCTGCGCCACGCGAGCCACAGCTCCGGCCCGGTCGTGGCCGGCAGGGCGATGGGCCGGAGCCGGATGTCGGCCATGCTGTTGCCCCGGGCGCTGCCCGGCACCAGCGCGACGCCGATGCCGGCGCCGACGAGGGCCAGCATCGCGTGGACTTGGTTCACCCGCTGCACGATCCGCGGCTGCACGCCCCCGGCCTCGAACAGCCGGTCGAGCAGGTCGATGAAGTAGCGCCCGCCCCGGGGCGACCAGGTCACGAAGGCCTCGCCGTCGAGGTCCCGTAGGGTCGGGGCGTGCGCCGCCGCGAGGCGGTGCCCGCGCGGGACCGCGAGCAGGAGCCGCTCGCGCGCCAGCGGCGCGGTGGCGATCGCGGATTTCGGATCCTGCAGGACCGGGGCCGGCCGCAGGATCGCGAGATCGGTGCGGTTCTCGCCCAACGCCAGGATCTGCTCGTCCGAGACCATCTCCTCCAGCACGAGATCGACCTCGGGCAGCGTCCGGCGGACATGGGCCACGACCTGCGGCAGCGTCCGGTAGGCCGAGGCGGCGGTGAAGCTGAGGCGCAGCACCCCGCTCTCGCCCAAGGCGGCGCGGCGCGTGATGCGCGCGGCGTTCTCGGCCGCCGCCAGCACCCGGTAGGCCTCGGCCAGGAAGGTGCGGCCCGCCGGGGTCAGGCGCACCGCCCGGGTGGTCCGCTCCAGCAGCGTCACGCCCAGCGTCTGCTCCAGCATCTGGATCTGCCGCGACAGGGGCGACTGGGTCAGGTGCAACCTCGCCGCGGCCCGGCCGAAATGCATCTCCTCGGCGACGGCGACGAAGCTGCGGGCGTGGCCGAGGTCGAACATTGATGCAGGATCCGGGATAATCCAGCCAAAATCAACGTTGGACGCATTTAACGCCGGCGCCTAACCCCGGACGCGACACCGAACGGTGCGTTCCAGGGAGAGAATCGATGGCGAGCATGACCCCGGCCGAGATGGCGCGCGTGCTGGGCTCCGGCCTGCTGTCCTTCCCGGTCACGCATTTCCGCGACGATCTCAGCTTCGACGAGACCGCCTACCGGGACAATCTCGGGCGGCTGGCCGACTACAGGGTGTCGGGCCTGTTCGCCGCCGGCGGCACCGGCGAGTTCTTCTCGCTGACGCCCGCCGAGATCGACCGCGTCCTGCGCGCCGCGGTCGAGGAGACCCGCGGCCGGACCCCGGTCATCGCCCCCGCCGGCCAGGGCACCGCCCTCGCGGTCGAGATGGCCCGGGCCGCCGAGGCCGCCGGCGCGGACGGGATCCTGCTGCTGCCGCCCTACCTCGTCGGCTCCGAGCAGGCCGGTCTCGCCGCCCATATCGAGGCGGTCTGCCGCGCGACCTCGCTCGGCGTCATCGTCTACAATCGCGCCAACGCCCAGCTCAACGAGCAGACGCTCGCCGGCCTGTGCGAGCGCTGCCCGAACCTCGTCGGCTTCAAGGACGGCGTCGGCGACGTCGAGCTGATGACCCGGGTCTACGCCGCTCTGGGCGACCGCCTGACCTATGTCGGCGGCCTGCCCACCGCCGAGACCTTCGCGCTGCCGTACCTGGAGATGGGCGTCACCACCTACTCCTCGGCGATCTTCAACTTCCTGCCCGAATGGGCGCTGTCCTTCTACGACAGCGTCCGCCGCCGGGACCGCGACGCCGTCTACCGGGAGCTGCGCGACTTCGTCCTCCCCTACATCGCGATCCGCAACCGCAAGCGCGGCTACGCGGTCTCGATCGTCAAGGCGGGCATGAGCGCCGTCGGCCGCCACGCCGGCCCGGTCCGGCCGCCGCTGACCGAGCTCGACGCGGCCGAGCGCGCCGAGCTGACGGCCCTGATCGGCGACCGCCGCTGAGCCCGCGCCTCGACACCCAAGACAGACCCGCCGAGCCAACGGCGGCCACGACCCGCCTCCCGGATCAACCGGGCGGCGACGAGCCTGGGAGAACGTCCATGAGTGCCAGTTCGACCGGCGCGCCGAGCACCCTGCTCGCCGCCGCCGACGCGGGTCGCCGCACCCGCGTCCGCCTGCTGATCGTCGCGATGCTGTTCGCCGCGACCACCATCAACTACGCCGACCGCGCGACCATCTCGATCGCCGGCCCCGACATGGCCAAGGAACTCGGCCTCTCGCCGGTCCAGATGGGCTACGTCTTCTCGGCCTTCGCGTGGTCCTACGTCCTCGCCCAGATCCCGGGCGGCTGGCTCCTTGACCGCTACAGCGTCAAGTGGGTCTACGCCGCCGCCGTCGCCCTCTGGTCGGCCTTCACGCTGGTCCAGGGCGCCGTCGGCTTCTTCACCGGCCTGACCGCCGTGGTGCTGCTCTTCGCCCTGCGGCTCGCCGTCGGCCTCACCGAGGCGCCGGTCTTCCCCGCCAACGCCCGGATCGTCGCCGCGTGGTTCCCGACCCGCGAGCGCGGCATGGCCTCGGCGTTCTTCAACTCGGCGCAGTACTTCGCCACGGTGCTGTTCACGCCGCTGATGGCGTGGATCGTCCACAATTTCGGCTGGCACCACGTCTTCACCAGCATGGGCCTGCTCGGCATCGCCTTCGCGGTCCTCTGGCTGCGCGTGGTCGACAGCCCGAAGAACCACCCGTCGATGAACCAGGCGGAGCGGGACTACATCGAGGCCGGCGGCGCGCTGCTCGACATGGACGGCCAGAGCCGGTCCAAGCAGGGCGATGCCGGCCGGACGCTGCGCCAGCTGCTCGCCAACCGGATGCTGCTCGGCATCTATGTCGGCCAGTACTGCATCACGGTGCTGACCTACTTCTTCCTGACGTGGTTCCCGGTCTACCTCGTCAAGGAGCGCGGCCTGTCGATCCTGCAGGCCGGCTTCGCCGCGGTGCTGCCGGCGCTCTGCGGCTTCATCGGCGGCATCCTCGGGGGCGTGATCTCCGACCTGCTCCTGCGCCGCGGCTTCTCGCTGACGGCGGCCCGCAAGATCCCGATCGTCGGCGGCATGCTGCTGTCGATGAGCATCATCGGCTGCAACTACGTCCAGGCGGACGCCCTGGTGGTCGGCCTGATGGCGCTCGCCTTCTTCGGCAAGGGCATCGGCGCGCTCGGCTGGGCGGTCGTCGCCGATACCTCCCCGCGGGAGAGCGGCGGCCTCTCGGGCGGCCTGTTCAACACCTTCGGCAACACCGCCGGCATCACCACGCCGATCGCCATCGGCTACATCGTCCAGAGCACGGGATCGTTCAACGGCGCCCTGGTCTTCGTCGGCCTGAACGCCCTCGTCGCCTGCTTCTGCTACCTCGTGGTGGTCGGCGAGATCCGCCGCGTCGAGCTCAAGGCCCACTGACCCGCACGCCGGACCGGCCCCGGCCGGTTCGGCCCCGCATCGATCCCGCCTCGCGCCCGGCGCAGACCGGCCGGGGGCCCCCGAGGAGGACGCCATGCTGAATGACAGTCGCCACGCCGCCCGCCACACGCCGACCGTGACCGCCATGAAGGTCGTGCCGGTGGCCGGCCACGACAGCATGCTGCTCAACCTTTCGGGCGCGCACGGCCCGTACTTCACCCGCAACCTCGTGATCCTGACCGACTCCACCGGCGCCACTGGCCTCGGCGAGGTCCCCGGCGGCGAGGGCATCCGCAAGACCCTGGAGGATGCCCGGGACCTCGTCGTCGGGCAGCCGCTCGGCGCCTGGAACGCGGTGCTCAACGCCATGCGGACGCGCTTCGCCGACCGCGACGTCGGCGGGCGCGGCCTGCAGACCTTCGACCTGCGCATCACCATCCACGCGGTCACGGCCGTCGAATCCGCCTTCCTCGACCTGCTCGGCCAGTACCTCGATGTGCCGGTCGCGGCGCTCCTGGGCGAGGGCCAGCAGCGCGACGCCGTCGAGATGCTCGGCTACCTGTTCTACGTCGGCGACCGCACCCGCACGGATCTCGGCTACCGCGCGCCGACGGCCCGCGACGGCTGGTTCTGCCTGCGGGACGAAGAGGCGCTGACCCCCGAGGCCGTGGCCCGGCTCGCCGAGGCCGCCTACGACCAGTACGGCTTCAACGACTTCAAGCTGAAGGGCGGCGTCCTGCGCGGCGAGGAGGAGATCGCCGCCGTCACCGCGATCCACGAGCGCTTCCCCAAGGCCCGCGTGACGCTCGACCCGAACGGCGCGTGGTCCCTCGCGGAGGCGATCCGCCTCTGCAAGGGCCAGGGCCACGTCCTGGCCTACGCGGAGGATCCCTGCGGCGCCGAGGGCGGGTTCTCGGGCCGCGAGATCATGGCCGAGTTCCGCCGCGCCACCGGCCTGCCCACCGCCACCAACATGATCGCCACCGACTGGCGCCAGATGAACCACGCGATCCAGCTCGGCGCCGTCGACATCCCGCTGGCCGACCCGCATTTCTGGACGCTCGCCGGCTCGGTCCGGGTGGCCCAGCTGTGCCGCGACCACGGCCTGACCTGGGGCTCGCACTCGAACAACCACTTCGACGTGTCGCTCGCGATGTTCACCCACGTGGCCGCGGCGGCGCCCGGCAAAGTCACGGCGATCGACACGCACTGGATCTGGCAGGACGGCGAGCGCCTGACCAAGGAGCCGCTGGCGATCCGCGGCGGCCTCGTGCGGGTGCCGGAGCGGCCGGGCCTCGGCATCGAGCTCGACATGTCGGCGGTGGAGGAGGCCCACGCCCTCTACCGCGACCACGGCCTCGGCGCCCGCGACGACGCGGCCGCCATGCAGTTCCTGATCCCCGGCTGGACCTTCGACAACAAGAAGCCCTGCCTGGTCCGCTGAGGCCCGGCCCGGGCCCGCGCCGTCAGACGCGCGAGCTCGGGCGGTAGAACGGCTCGTGCCGCGACGGGTCGATGTAGTCGGCGTAGAAGCGCCGCGCGTGGGGGAGCAGCGCCTTCGACAGCTGGCGCCGCTCGACCTCGTCGTCCGAGAGCGCCCGCGACAGGTCGTCGTGGAGCGCCTTCAGGGCGGCGTCGCGGTCGACCCGGGTGAAGCGGCCGTCCGCGTAGAGCACCTCACCCTCGCACAGAACCGCGGTGACGCCGCCGGTCTTGGCCCGCTGGATCACCGCGTCGAGGAGCGGCGTCTCCGGGTCGAGATACGGGTAGGCGATCTGGTCCCAGTCGATCAGGACCATGTCGGCGCCCTTGCCGACCTCGATCGTGCCGAGGCTGTCGCCGTAGGGGGTGGTGCGGGCGCCGCCGACGGTCGCCATGCGCAGCACCTGGGCCATGCTCGGCACGTCGGCCTCGTCCATGCCGGGCACCCGGTGGGCGCGCAGCACGAGGCGCATCTCCTGCAGCATGTCGCGGTCGTCGTTGATGCCGGCCTCGTCGAGGCCGATCGCCGTGTTGATGCCCTTCGCCTCGAAGCGGTTGAGCGCCGCCACGCCGGAGCGCAGCCGGAAGTTCGAGGAACAGTTGTGGCAGATGCAGGTGCCGGTCGCCGCCACCCGGTCGATGTCGGACTCGTTGAGCCAGACCCCGTGGCCGAGCGTCAGGCGGGGCCCCAGCATGCCGAACCGGTCGAGGTACTCGACCGCGGTCCCGCCGCCGCGCTTCTCCGCGTAGGCCTTCTGGTAGGCGGTCTCGACGAGGTGCATGTGCATCGGCACGTCGTAGGACTCGGACAGGCCGGCGAGGCCTTCGAGGGCCGCGTCCGAGCACCAGTGCAGGTTGGCGGGTGCGAGCTGGATCTTGGCCCGCGCGGCTCCGGCCTGGCCGCTATGCAGGCTGCGGAACAGCGAAAAGTTGTCCTCCAGGGACATCTGGAAGCGCTCGAACCAGCGCTTCATCGGGTCCTGCAGCGACGCCGGCAGGCTCGCCACGAAGTCCCTGTCGGCCTGGTAGACGAGGCGGTTCTGGTCGCGGACCGCGAAGCAGTACGAGACCCGCATGCCGATGTCGCGGTAGGCGCGCAACACCTCGTTGGAGCGCGCCTCGACCTCCTCCAGGCTGCCGGGCATCCAGCCGTGGATGTGCTGGACCGTGGTGATCCCGGAGCCGACCATCTCGAAGGCCGAGTACAGGGTGTCGAGGTAGAGGTTCAGGTTGCGTGCCACCATGCGGGTGACGAACCACAGCTCCAGGGGCATGTCGGGGGAGCCGAGCTGCACCGGGGTCAGGCCGACATGGTGGTGGCCGTTGACGAAGCCCGGCAGCAGGATCTCGCGGCCGGAGCCGATCACGGGTGCGTCGGGGTAGCGGGCGTGCAGGTCCGCGTAGGTGCCGACCGCGGCGATGACCCCGTCCTTCTGAAGAACCGCGCCGTCGGCGATCTCCTCCCAGCGATCGTGGTCGAGGGTGCGGGTGATCATCCGCCGGCTGCGGATCAGCGATGTGGCCATGGTCGTGTCCGTGTTGGGGGAGGGGGTCAGACGAGCGCTTCCTGCTCGGCGAAGGCCCGGTCGACCTCGTCGCGCAGGAGCTCGGTGAGGTGCCGCCGCAAGGCCTCCGCCTCGGGCGAGAACGGGTCGCGCGGGCGGGCGAGGTCGTTGCGGACGATCGTCTTGATCCGCCCGGGGCGGGCGGTGAACACCACCACCCGGTCGGCGAGCGCCACCGCCTCGTCGATGTGGTGGGTCACGAACAGCACCGAGGCGCCGCTGTCGCGCCAGACGTCGAGCAGGAAGTCCTGCATCTTCTGGCGGGTCTGGACGTCGAGCGCCGCGAAGGGCTCGTCCATCAGCAGCACCTTCGGGCGCATGGCCAGTGCCCGCGCCACCGCCACGCGCTGGCGCATGCCGCCGGACAGCTCGTCCGGCCGCTTGTCGAAGGCCTCGGCGAGGCCGACGCGCTGGAGCGCGGCCCGGGCGACGCTCCGCCGCTCGGCCTCCGGCACGCCCTTCAGCGACAGTCCGAAGCTGACGTTCTGCCAGACGCTGAGCCAGGGCAGCAGCGAGGTCTCCTGGAAGATCAGGCTGCGCTCCGGCGACGGGCCGGTGACCGGTTCGCCGAAGGCCAGGAGTTCGCCGCCGGAGGCGGGTTCGAGCCCGGCGATCAGGTAGAGCAGCGTGCTCTTCCCGCAGCCCGAGGGGCCGAGGAACACCACGAACTCGCCGGGCCGCACGGTCAGGTCGATGTCGCGCAGGGCCTCGTGGGCGCGGGCGGTGCCGGCCGCCCAGACCTTGGCGACGCCGCGGCACGCGACGGCGTCCTCGGATGCGGGATCAGAGGCCAAGGGAGGACCCCGCGTCGCGCGGCAGCCAGTACAGCAGCCGCCGCTGGACCAGCCGGAACAGCAGGTCGAAGGCGAAGCCGAGCAGGCCGATCAGCGTGATGGTGAAGAACACGAGCGACGGGTTGAAGGTGTTGCGCGCCAGCATGATCACCTGGCCGAGCCCGTAGCCGACGCCGGTCGCCTCGGCGACGAGCACCACCATCCAGGCGCCGAACAGGTTGAGGCGCAGCACCGCGAGCAGTCCCGGCAGGATCGCCGGCACGATCACCCGGGCGTAGATCTGGCGCTTCGACGCCCCCATGGTCCGCGCGACGTTGATGTAGTTGCGGTTGACCCCGTCGATCTGCTGGATGGTCGAGAGCACCATCGTGAAGAACAGGGCGATGAACACCATGAAGATCGCCGGGGCGTTGCCGATCCCGAACATGAAGATCGCGACCGGCAGCCACGCGATCGGCGAGACCGGCGCCAGCAGCGTGATGGTCGGCAGGGTCAGCCGCTCGAACAGCTTGAAGTAGCGGATCGCCACGCCGACGAGGATCGACAGGGAGGCCGCCAGGGCGAGGCCCGCCAGCACCCGGCCGGTCGAGGCGAGCACGGTGATCAGCACCGCCATGGCGGGGCTGGGGCCGGTATTCATCCCGGTGCCGATCTGCCAGCGCTGCGCGGTGTTGAAGAAGCGCGCTTGCTCGGCGAGGTTGCCGAGGAAGATGTGCGGCGGCGGCAGGAGCTTGGCGTCGGCGATGCCGAGCGCCCAGAGCAGCTCCCAGAGACCGGCGAAGCAGCCGACCGAGACCAGCATCCAGCTGGTCCGGCGGAGCAGGGGGACGAACCCTTCGGGCAGCGTGAGGCGTTGACCGAGCGGGAGGCGCGGCCGGTCCTGCGGGACGGCGGCCGCGCGGGCGAGGAAGGTGGCCATCCGCTCAGGCCGACTTCAGCTTGAGCTTGCCGTAGAGGTCCGGGTTCTCGGCGATGACCTGTTCAAGCAGGGTCCAGTCGATCGCGTCGCGGCCGGGCTTCTTCTTGATGTAGCCCATCTCGGCGACGGAATCGGTCCGGTCGAGGATGAACTGCGTCTGGTTGCGGGCGTCCACCACCGAGGGCTGCCGGCCCATGGCGAGCTGGGCGTTGCTCATCGAGGTCTTGTAGTAGGAGCCGACGAGCTTGTTCAGGGCGACCTGGGGGTCGCCCTCCGCCAGTGCCTGGGCCTTCATCATGCCCTTGATCAGGGCCTTCACGGCAGCCGGGTTCTTGGCGATCAGCTCGTTGCGGACCGCCAGCACGCAGTCGGTGTAGCCCTTGCCGTAGATGTCGGTCCCGTCGGAGAGCTTCACCGCGCCCTTCACGTCGGTGAGCAGCGCCGTGCCGTAGGGCTCGATGGTCGAGATGATGTCCAGCGCCCCGGCGCGAAACGCCTCCACGGCCTCCGGGGTCGAGCCCATGTAGCGGACGGTGATGTCCTTGAAGGCGACGCCGTTCTTCTTCAGCCAGTCGTAGGGCAGCACCTCCAGCGTATCGAGCTGGAAGGTCCCGAGCGTCTTGCCCTTGAGCTTCTCCGGGCTGTCGAGGCCGGGCTGGGCCACGAGCACGCAGCCCTCGATGCCGCCGCCGGCCACGATCTTCACCGGGGCGCCCGCGTCGTAGAGGGCCATGAAGCTCGTGTAGGGCATCACGCCGGCATCGACCTGGCCCATGCCGAGGAAGGTGACCTGATCCGAGAAGGTCGGCGTGTTGACGAAGTCGATCGTCAGCCCGTCATCCTTGGCGAGCTGCATCGCCTCGGCCAGGAAGAAGTTCAGGTTGCAGAAGCCGGTGCCGTGGGTCGCGCGGATGCCGGTGGCCGCCGCGGCCGGGCCAGTCAGGCCCGGGCCCACCGCCAGGGTCAGCGCGGCGGCGGTCCCGCCGAGGAAGCGCCTGCGGCTGGGCTTGAACCGCGTGAGATCCGGGACGCGATAATCGCCGTGACGGTCGCACATATCGACTCTCCTCAGAGGGCGGATCGCGCGATCCGCCGGACGGCGCGTGCCGGTGCTGAAACGGAGGGATCGGAGCTCGGGACAGGCTCAAGGCAGTCGCGGAGATCCGGTCGCCCGGCACCTCACCACATCGACGGCACGCCAACCTCTAGCCGCCGCCGGGGCGACGCTGCGCTGGTGAATACGAACCAAGAAGCGTGCCAGACGCGGGAATCTGCGGTGTTGGCGGCGCGCCTCGCCCGTCGGCGCTGTCGAGGAACGGCACCGCCGTCCTTGCGAGCGGAGCGAAGCAATCCAGCCGCGCCAGGCCTCCGGACATGGCGCTGCCCTGGGTCACTTCGCTGCGCTCGTGATGACGGAGGTGTCGCATCGACCGGTTCGACGCCCGCGAAAGCGGCTGTCTGCCGCCGGCGTGTTCAGCCGGGCTCTTCAGTCAATGCCGGTCCCGCGCGGGCGAAGAACGCGCGGAGCGGGCCCTCGGGCAGCATCCCGAGCCTCGCGCACAGGCGGTCGTCGGGCGCCCGGTCGGCGCCGCGCTACGCGGCCACGAGGTTGAAGGTGCGGTCGGCCGGGGCGAGGCTCACCCGCCGCCCCCAGTCGAAGGCGACGAAATCCTGCTCGATCCCGTCCGAGAACACCACGCCGCCCTCGTTCATCCGCGACACCACGGTGAGGGGCGATCCGGCGAACTTGCCGCCGCGGAGGTCGGTGCCGGTGGCGACGCTCGGGAACGGCTCGCGCACCCAGTAGCCGAAGGCCGCCTCCTCGATGCCCACCTCCACGGTGAGGTGCGTCGCCTCGCTGATCGAGCGCGCCCAGCCGGTCAGGCCGGTGCCCGAGGCCACGATCAGACCGCTCGACGAGTGGTCCTCCGCCCGCGCCCCGTCGTCGATGCGGTAGCGCGCCGATTGGTGGCTGCGGTGGCCGACGAAGATCTCGTTCAGGGCGAGCAGCCGCTCGCCGCCGTCGAAGGTCGCCTGCACCATGGTGCGCCGCTGGAGGGGCGCGGCGCCGGCCGCGCTGGCGGGCAGGAGCGCGCGCAGGGCCTCGACCCGCGCCCGGGCCAGCACGCCGTCGTAGAGGTCGGGCGCCGGGTTGACGCCGACCACCGGCTGCCCGTCGAGGTACTTGGCGACGTTGGCCACGAGCCCGTCCTGTCCCACCGCCACGACCACGTCCTCGGGGGCGAAGAGGAAGCGGTCGAGGTCGGGGCGCTTCACCAGGGCCTGCCGCCAGTCCAGCGGCACGGCGGACCGGGCCTCGGCGAGCACGGCCTGGAACTGCGCGTGGCGTGCCTCGACCTCGGCGAGCGTCTGGCCCCGGCTCTCCAGGAAGAACCGGACCTGGCCGCGGGTCGCGTGCCGGGCGATGAGCAACTCGTAGTCCGTGTCGCGGATGACGAAGACCACGCGGGGGGGGATGGCCGGCACGGCGGACCTCCTCAGCGCGGCGCGAGCCGCGGGGACAGCGCGCCCCGGAACTCGCCGAGGACGGCCGCCAGCAGGTCGGGCGTGACGTTGACGTGCTCGATCGTCTCCAGCTTGCCGGCGAGTTCCCGGGCCGCCAGCCCGAGCAGGACGGCGGGCGGCATGTCCCGGTAGACGGCGGCGCGGCGCTGCTCTGCGTCGGCTCTGGCTCCCTCGACGAGGCGGATCCGCTCGGCCTCCGCGGCCGCCTCCAGGCCCCGCGCCTCCGCGACGCCGGCGGCGCGGTCGCGGGCGTTCTCGGCCTCCTGCGCGATCAGCACGGTCTCGCGCCGGGCCAGCTCGGTCTTCGTGGCGAGCTCGTTCTCCGCGATGGCGCGCTCCTTCTCGACCGCCAGGGCGCGCCGCGCGAAGGTCGCCTCGTCGGCCTTCTGCTGCAGGGCCTCGAAGGTCGGTGTCTGCAGGGCGCGCTCCAGCTCGCTCGTCGGCGCGAGGTTGGTGAGCCGCACCGACACCGCCGCCACGCCGATCTCGGCCAGCGCCGGGGCGTCGGACAGCACCCGTTCCAGCACGGCGCGCAGCGGCTCCGGCCCGGCGTCGAGGAGGGCGCCGATCGGGCTCGCCCCTAGATACTGGAGCGCCGCCTGGCTGGCGATGCCGCCGAGGCGCGCCTCGATCCGCTCGATCGGCTCGCCCTGCATGCGCCCGGTTCGGAGGTCGATCGAGAAGTCGACCCGGCTCGCCAGCAGCTCCGGATCGACGACGTGCCAGCCGATCGTCCCCTGGACCACGACGGTCTGGAAGTCCCGGCTGCGGCCGCGGACGAAGAGCGTCATCTCGCGGTCGTCCACCGGCACCTCGCTGATACTGGCGGTCTCGGGCCGGAACCAGAAGACCAGACCCCGCCCGCTCTGCCGGACACGGCCGTTGCGGAAGCGGATGATGTGGCTGCTCGCCTCGCTCCGGAGCTGGGCGATGACACCGATGTTGCGGACCGTAGCCATGATGGGCTCCTCGAAGCGCTCTCCGCCGAAGTGGATACCGGTTCGGGTCAAGAGAGCGCGTTGAAACAAAGGCTTAGAACTGGCCTGACCTGTCGAAGCGGAAGAGTTCGGCGGGGCGGAACGCCGTCCCGGCCTCGCGGGCGCCCGTCGGCGCGATCCAGCCCCGGTCGCGCATGCGGCGCCGGAAGGCGGATTTGTTGAGGGGCGCGCCGCGGATCGCCGCGTGCACGTCCTGGAGCTGCCGGAGGGTGAAGTGCTCCGGGAGCAGCGCGAAGCCGACATCCGTGTAGTCGAGCTTGCCGCGCAGCCGCTTCACGGCGAGCGCGAGGATGTCGGCGTGGTCGAACGCGAGGGCGAGGGGTGCGCCGTCCTCCGCCTCGGCCGAGACCGGGCCGCCGGACTCGCCCGCCCAGGGCACGACCAGCGCCGCCGCCGCGAGCCCGGCACCGCCCGCCAGGGCCTCGGCGAAGGCCGATTCCGGCAGCAGCGCCAGGTAGGCCACCGAGACGATCCGCATCCGCGGATCCCGATCAACGGCGCCGAAGGTGTAGAGCTGCTCGAGCCGCGCCCGCCCGATGCCGGCCTTATCGCGCAGGACGCGCTCCGCGGCGGCGTCGAGGGTCTCGGCGATGCCCACGAACCCGCCCGGCAGGGCCCAGAGGCCCGCCTGCGGCTGCTGGCCCCGCCGCAGCAGGAGGGCAGCGAGCCGGCCCGCCCGGATCCCCAGCAGGACGAGATCGACCGCCAGGGCGGGCCGCTCGTAGGCCGCAGGATCGTAGCCTGCCAGGAACTCGGACTCGGTCATCGGTCTCTTCTGCTCAACTTGAGCATAACTAAGACGCAGATTGCGCATATGTCAAGCCGAGAGCGGATTTGCCGGGAAGCGCCGCGGGACGCACAGCTCCGCACCGGCTCCGCACAGATCCGCCCGGGCGCGGCCGGCCGGTGCGGTCCGAGCCTGGAAAAGGGCGAAGCTTCTCGTGGCGACGGAGGGGCTGGCGCGGGAGCTTCAGCGGCGAGCCGGCATCGATCCGCCGGCGCAGGAGGTTTCCCCGATGCCGTTCTTCGCTCCACGATCCGCGGTCGAGTCCCCCCGCAACGCCGCGCTGTCACCGCTCTTCCTCGCGCTGCTGGCGCTGCTCATCATGCTGGCCTCGGCCCACGCGGCGCCGGGCCGAGACCGGGGTGGCCTCACGCTGCGCGGGCCGGCCGGCACCGCGCCGGTCGAGGCCGTCCAACTGGCGACCGACATCAGCGTCGACGTCAGCGGCCCGACCGCCCGGGCCACCGTCACCCAGGCCTTCCGCAACGTCACGGCGGACTGGGTCGAGGGCACCTACCTGTACCCCCTGCCGGAGGACGCGGCCGTCGACGGGATGAAGCTCGTCGTCGGCTCCCGCGTGATCGTCGCCGACATCCGCGAGCGGGCGGCGGCCAAGCGCGCCTACGAGGCCGCGAAGGCGGCCGGGCAGTCGGCGGCGCTGACCACGCAGGAGCGGCCCAACGTCTTCACCAACGCGGTCGCCAATATCGGCCCCGGCGAGACGGTGGTGGTCCAGATCACCTATCAGCAGACGATCCCCGTCTCGGGCGAGACGCGGACGCTGCGCCTGCCCCTGGTGGTCGCGCCCCGCTACAATCCGGCCCCCGCCCCGGTGGACGCGGTCTCCCTCCACGGCGTGGCCGAAGCGGCCCGCGACCCGGTTCCGGATCGCGCCCGGATCAGCCCGCCGGTGCTCGACCCGGCCCTGTCGTCGCCGACCAACCCGGTCGCCGTCACCGTGCGGCTGCAGGCGGGCTTCCCCGTCGGTGACGTCCGCAGCGCGACCCACGCGATCCGCGTGACCGAGACCGGCCCGGAGGCGCGAACGGTCACGCTCGCCGACGGCGTCGTCCCGGCCGACCGCGACCTCGAGCTAACCTGGGCGCCGGTCCCGAGCCGGGTGCCCGGCCTCGGCCTGTTCCGCGAGACCGTGGCGGGCCGGACCTACCTGCTGGCCGCCGTGAGCCCGCCGGCGATCGAGACCGACACGACCGCCCGGCCGGCGCGCGACGTCACCTTCGTCATCGACAATTCCGGCTCGATGTCGGGCGCCTCGATGCGGCAGGCCAAGGCCGGGCTGCTCGCCGGTCTCGCCCGCCTGACCCCGTCGGACCGCTTCAACGTCATCCGCTTCGACGACACCTGGGACGCGCTTCATCCCGCGCCCGTCCCGGCGACGCCGGAGGCCCTGGCGCAGGCCCAGGCCTTCGTCGCCGCTCTGGAAGCCCGCGGCGGCACCGAGATGCTGGCGCCGCTCAAGGCGGCCCTCGCCGACCCGCACCCCGAGGACGGGCGCGTCCGGCAGGTCGTGTTCCTCACCGACGGCGCCGTCGGCGACGAGGAGCGGATCTTCGCGGCGATCCACGCCAATCTCGGGCGCACGCGCCTGTTCATGGTCGGCATCGGCTCGGCGCCCAACGGCCACCTGATGCGCCACGCCGCCGAGATCGGCCGCGGCAGCTTCACCGAGATCCGCGACCTCGCGCAGGTCGGCGAGCGGACCCGCGCGCTCTACGAGAAGCTGGAATCCCCCGCCGTCACCGACCTGACCGCGACCTTCTCGGTTCCGGGCGTCGAGGTCACGCCGGGCGCGCTGCCCGACCTGTATCGCGGCGAGCCGCTGGTCTTCGCCGCGCGGCTGCCGGGGGCGGCCGAGGAAACGGCCCGCGGGACCGTGACCGTCTCGGGCCGGGTGGGCGGCCGGACATGGACCCGGACGCTCCCCCTCGCCGAGGCGGGTGCGGGCGCCGGCATCTCCAAGGTCTGGGCGCGATCCCGGATCGGCGAGACCGAGACGGCGCGCATCACGGGGCGCCTCGGTGCGGACGCGGCCGACGCCGCCATCCTGGCGCTGGCCCTGGAGCACGGCCTGACGACGCGGCTGACCAGCCTCGTGGCCGTCGACGCCACGCCGCGCCGCGCGCCCGGCACGCCCCTCGTCGCCGCCGACCTGCCGCTGAACCTGCCGGCGGGCTGGGACTTCGCCAAGGTGTTCGGCACGGACCGGCCGGGCGCCACGCCCGCCGACGACGGGGCAGCGCGGATCGTGCCGATCCGGGCCGAGGGCGCGGCGGTCGACCTGCCGCGGACCGGGGCCGGCATCGTGGCGCAGCTCGGCCTGGGCCTGCTCCTCGCCCTGCTGGGTCTCGTGCTCGGCACCGGCCTGACGATCGGCGGCCGGCGGACCGGGGACGCGCGATGAGCCGGCGCACGGTGACCGGACTGGGGAGGGTCCTCGCGGCCCTCCTCACCCTCGCGGGGCTCGGTTTCGCGGCGCAGGCCGCCTGGATCCCCGCCAAGGCCGCCCTGGCCCAGCTGCTGCTGGAGCGCGCCTTCGCCCGCACCCTGGCCGAGGGTCGGCCCGCCCGGCCCTGGCCCTGGGCCGACACCGAGCCGGTCGCCCGGCTCACCGTCGCGGGCCGCAGCTTCGTGGTGCTGCGGGGCGGGAGCGGCCAGGCCCTGGCCTTCGGCCCCGGCCACCTGGACGGCACCCCGGAGGCCGGCGCGCCCGGCACCGCGGTCATCGCCGCCCACCGCGACACGCAGTTCGCGGTGCTGGGACAGCTCGGCCCCGGCGATCCCGTCACGGTGACCGGCCGCGACGGCCGGACCCTGCGTTTCCGCGTCACCGGCACGCGGGTGGCCCGGTGGGACGCGTCGGGCATCGACCCGCAGGCCCCGGGGCGGCATCTCGACCTCGTCACCTGCTGGCCCCTGGAGGCGCTGCAGGCCGGCCCGCTCCGGCTGATCGTCGAGACCGAGCTGGCCCCGGAGCCGGAGCGTTCCTGACGGCTCGGCGTGGACGGTCAGCTTGGCCGCGCTTGCGCGAATGTGCGGTTTCGTGCGGATCTGTGCGGGTCAAGCCCGTGCGAGCCGTGCCTGTGAGCGAGATCGAACTGTCCGAGGCGCAGAGCCGCGCCATTGCCCAGACCGTGCGCGAGGCGCTGGCCCGCCGGCGCATCTCCCGGCAGACGCTGGCCGAGGAGGCCCGGATCAGCATCTCGACCCTGGAGAAGGCGCTCGCCGGCCGCAGGCCCTTCACCCTGGCGACGACGATCCGCCTGGAGGAAGCCCTGGGCCAGTCCCTGCGCCAGGAGACGGGGCGACCGGCCCCGGAGGCGGCCCGTCACGCGCCCGACGAGCTCGGCTCCTACTCGCGGGAGAGCGTCGCCTGGATCGAGGGGCGCTACCTCACCCTGCGTCCGTCGTTCGGGTCGGCGGGCGCGATCTTCGCCTACCGCACCGAGATCGCCTGGGACGCGGACGCGGCCCGCCTCGTCTTCCGCGAGGCCGAGCGGCTCGACGCCCCCTTCGCGCAGTCCGGCAGCGTCGCCGTGCCGAGCCAGTCGGGCATGATCTACCTCGTGACCAACTGGCACGGGCAGCACCGCCTCGCGGTGCTGTGCCGCCCCAACATCCAGGGCGAGATGTACGGGGTCCTGACGACGCTCCACGCCGGGCGCGGCACGCAGCTGACCCCGGCTGCTGCGCCCCTGGCACTGCTGCCCGAGCAGGCTGGCGCACACGGGTACGGGCGGATCGGGCCGGAGGCGCCGGGCTACGCGCTGTACCGGGCCTATCTCGCCCGGGTGCACGACGACGGCTACGCCACCTTCTTCACGGGCGTCGCTTGACGGGGTCTGACGGGTGAGCCCGAAGGCGCAGAGCGCGGCGGGCTTGGAGCGGGTACCGGGAATCGAACCCGGGTATTCAGCTTGGAAGGCTGCTGCTCTACCATTGAGCTACACCCGCGCGGGCGGATCGTTAGCACGCCGGGTCGGCCGTGAGAAGGTGGGTCGGGATCGCCGCCGCGCGGGCGACGTCCCGAAACCGCGACGTCGCCGGCCGGCTCACAGGCACGGATTCATGACCGGCTCGCGCGGGATCGAGAGCAGGTCGTCGACCTGGGCGCGCAGGCCCGCGGCGCCGCCGGTCCGCAGGGCCTCGTACAGGGCCTCCGCGTCGCGGCCGCAGACCGCGCCGGGCCGCTGCTCCGGTTCCGTCATCCCGTCGCGCGACGGGACGGCCCCGTCCGGGGCGTTGTCGGCGATGAAGCGATCGATGCGCGCGAGCGCGGCGCGCAGTTCCTGCTGGAAGTCCGGGTCGGCGCCGGCGTGGCACGCCTGTCCGACGGTGCGCATCGCCTGCAGGATGCCGCGCATGCACAGCACCGCACCCTTGCCGGTCCGGTCGACCTTCGTGACAGTGTCGCCGCGCCGAATGGTCTGGATCCCGTTCACGAGCGCCTCCGCCGATCCCGGTCCGGCCTGACCGGGGGCCTCCGAGGCCACGGCCAGGAGCGCGCAGGCCGCGGCGGCGCAGCCGACGATCAGGGATCGCGGTCGGGACGGCGTGCGTGTCGTGAGGCGCATGGATCCGGTGCCGTCTCCACCGCGCGACCGCGGCAACATCCGCGCGCGCTCAACCCAGGCCCAGGGCGGCGCGGGCCTCCGCGGGCGTGGCGACGCGGCGGCCGTGGCGCGCCACCGCCTCGGCGGCGAGGCCGACGAGCTCGGCGTTGCTCGCCGCCAAGCGGTCCTTCGTCACCCGGATGTTGTCCTCCAGGCCGGTGCGGACCGCGTCCGCCCCGCGGGCGAGCGCCCAGTCCATCACGATCGCTTGGTTGCGCCCGATCCCGGCCGCCGTCCAGGTCGCCTCCGGCAGGATCCGCCGGGTCTCGGCGAGCAGGATGTCGAGGAGGTGCTCCTCGGCCGGCATCGCGTTCTGGACGCCCATGACGAACTGCACGTGCGGGCGCGCGTCGATCAGGCCCGCCTCCACCAGCCGCTTGGCGCCGTGCAGGTGCGAGAGGTCGAAGATCTCGATCTCGGGACGGACGCCGTACTGCTTCATCTGGCCGGCGAGGTCGGTCACGAGGCTCGCGGAATTCTCGTAGACGATCGTCGGGAAGTTCACCGAGCCGGTGGACAGGGAAGCCATGTCGGGCCGGTGCTTGAGCGAGAGGCCGCGGGCGGCCGGGTCGCGCCCGCGCCCGCCCGTCGAGAACTGCACGATCATCCCCGGGCAGTGCCGGCGCAGCCCCTCCTGCACGGCGGCGAACCTGTCCGGATCGGAGGAGGGCGACTCGTCGTCGTTGCGCACGTGGATGTGGCAGAGCGTGGCGCCGGCCTCGAAGGCCTGCTGCGTCGACTCGATCTGCTCGGGCACGGTGACCGGAACGGCCGGGTTGTCGGTCTTGCGCGGCACCGAGCCGGTGATCGCCACCGCGATCACCACGGGCGCGTCGCTCCGGGATCCTGCCATTCGCCTGTCCTCCCTGCCGCATCGGGCTTCCGCGACCGGGATAGCGCCGCGGGATCCGGATCTGAACCGCCCGGCGCGGGCGGCAGCTCCGTGTGCGGGACATCTCCGACCGGATGACAGCCCGGACTTGAGTCTTGCGGGCGCTTGCCGCACCTCTCGACCCGCGAGGCACACGATGAACGACACCGTCCTGGTCCTGAACGGGCCGAACCTGAACCTGCTCGGCAAGCGCCAGCCGGAGATCTACGGCCGCGAGACGCTGGCCGACGTCGAGGCCCTGTGCCGCGAGACGGCCGCCGGCCTCGGCCTCGCGGTCGATTTCCGCCAGAGCAACGCCGAGCACGTGCTGATCGACGCGATCCACGAGTACCGCGTCGGCTCGGCCGGCATCGTCATCAACGCGGGCGCCTACACCCACACCTCGGTCGCCATCCTCGACGCGCTGAACACCTGCGAGGTGCCGGTGATCGAGTGCCACATCTCGAACGTTCACCGCCGCGAGGCCTTCCGCCACCATTCCTACATCTCGCTCGCGGCCACGGCCGTGCTGGCGGGATTCGGCACGCACGGCTACGCGCTGGCGATCCGGCACCTCGCGCATCTGCGGGCCGGCAGACCTGCGTGAGGCGCGGATAGCGCCGCGATCAGGGTTGACGCTGGCGGAGACAGGGCGGAGGAGGGCGGTCAGGCCCTATTCCCACGCGATCTCTCTGGCCGGACCGGTTCTCAAGGCCCCGGAGAGCGCCCCAAGCGGAGCGCGCACGCCGCATGACCAGCCCCTTCCTGCCCCTCGACCGGAAAGTGATCGCCCGCGAGGCGGCCAAGATGTTCCTCGAGATCGAGGCGGTGCTCTTCTACAAGGACGAGCCGTTCAAGTTCACCTCGGGTTGGGCGAGCCCGGTCTACACCGACAGCCGGAAGATCATCTCGTTCCCGCGCCTGCGCTCGACGCTGATGGATTTCGCCACCGCCACCATCGTGCGCGAGATCGGCTACGAGAAGCTGACCCACATCGCCGGCGGCGAGACCGCCGGCATCCCCTTCGCGGCCTGGATCGCCGACCGGATGATGCTGCCGATGCAGTACATCCGGAAGAAGCCCAAGGGGTTCGGCCGCAACGCCCAGATCGAGGGCGAGATCGTCGAGGGCGCCCGGACGCTGCTCGTCGAGGACCTCGCCACCGACGGGCGCAGCAAGGTCAATTTCTGCAAGGCCCTCCGCGATTCGGGCGCCCAGGTCGATCACTGCTTCGTGCTGTTCTACTACGACATCTTCCCCGACAGCGCCGCGCTGATGGAGGAGATCGGTATCAAGCTCCACTATCTCACCACGTGGTGGGACGTGCTGGCGGTGGCCAAGGAGATGGGCACCTTCGACCCGAAGACGCTGGCCGAGGTCGAGCGCTTCCTCAACGCGCCGGCGGAGTGGTCGGCGGCCCATGGCGGCATCTCCGCCTTCGGCCAGGCCTGAGGGGCATCCCGCGATGAGCGTCGCCGACCTGTTCCCCGCCGAGCGCCAGGACGCGAAGACCGTCGACCGGATCACGATCCGGCGGCCGGACGACTGGCACATCCACCTGCGCGACGGCGCGATGCTGAAGGCGGTGCTGCCCTACACGGCGGCGCAGTTCGCCCGGGGCATCATCATGCCGAACCTCGTGCCGCCGGTGACAACGGTCGCCGCGGCGCAGGCCTACCGGGAGCGCATCCTGGCGGCCCTGCCCGCCGGCATGGACTTCACCCCGCTGATGACCTGCTACCTGCGGGACGACACCGACCCGGACGAGATCGAGCGGGGCTTCGCTGAGAAGGTCTGGGTCGCTGCGAAGCTCTACCCGGCCGGGGCGACCACGAACTCGCACGCGGGCGTCACGGACCTCGTCGGCATTACCCCCGTCCTGGAGCGCATGGAGCGGATCGGCATGCCGCTCCTGATCCACGGCGAGGCGACCGACCCGGAGATCGACATCTTCGACCGCGAGGCCGCCTTCATGGAGGGCAGCTTGATCCCGCTGCTCGCTCGCCATCAGGGGCTGAAGGTCACCGTCGAGCACGCCACCACGGCGGAGATCCTCGACGTGGTCCGGGAGCACCGCGGCCGGTGCGCGGCGACGATCACGCCGCACCACCTCGTGATCAACAGGACGCACATCTTCCAGGGGGGGCTGCGCCCGCACCTCTACTGCCTGCCGGTGGCCAAGCGCGAGCGGCACCGTTTGGCCCTGCGCGAAGCCGCGACCTCCGGCGAGGCCTGCTTCTATCTCGGCACCGACACCGCGCCGCATGTCCGCGGGGCCAAGGAGGCGTCCTGCGGCTGCGCCGGCGTGTTCTGCGGGCCTTCCGCGCTCCAGACCTACGTGCAGGTCTTCGACGAGGAGGGGGCGCTCGACAAGTTCGAGGCCTTCGCGTCGCTCAACGGCGCCCGCTTCCACGGGCTGGAGCCGAATGCCAAGACCGTCACTCTCGAGCGGCGGGAGAGCCGCATCGCCGAGGCCGTCGCGGTCGACGACACGGCAGTCGTCGTGTTCCGCGGCGAGGAGACGCTGCCCTGGTCGGTGGTATAGCGAATCAGGGCGATGGGTGCGCTCCGTCATCGCGAGCGCAGCGAAGCGACCCAGGGATGCGCGACATCGGTGATCGTCGCGCGACACTGGATCGCTTCGCTGCGCTCGCAACGACGATGATCGGCACTCCATCCAATCAGCCAGAGCCATCTTTGCCTGGATCCAACCTCCGGTTACCGATCTTCCGTTGATCCGGGGGAGGGCAAGATGCAGGACGCGCGACAGGACGGCATCACCGCCATGGGCGCGGTGGACCTCGCGGCCGCCATTCGCGGCCGGGTCGTCTCCTGCGCGGAGGTGATGCGCGCCTATCTGGAGCGGATCCACCGGATCAACCCGCAGGTGAACGCCCTCGTGGGCCTCGCCGACGATGCCGCGCTCCTGCGGGAGGCCGAGGCCGCCGACGCCGCGCTGGCGCGGGGAGACGCCGTCGGGCCGCTGCACGGCTTCCCGCTGGCCGTGAAGGATCTCGATCCGGTCCGCGGCCTGCGGTTCACGCAGGGCTCCCCGATCTTCGCCGACCGGGTCGCCGACACCGACTCGATCATGGTGACGCGCCTGCGCGCCGCCGGGGCAATCTTCATCGGCAAGACCAACATCCCCGAGTTCGGCCTCGGCTCGCACAGCTTCAACCCGGTCTACGGCGCCACCGGCAACGCCTACGATCCGGCCAAGACCGGGGGCGGCTCGAGCGGCGGCGCCGCGGTCGCAGTCGCCTTGCGGATGCAGCCGGTCGCCGACGGCAGCGACCATGCCGGCTCCCTGCGCAACCCGCCGGCCTTCAACAACTGCTACGGCCTGCGCCCGAGCTGGGGCCGGATCCCCGCCGAGGCCAAGGACGTGTTCAGCCCGAACCTCGGCGTGCTCGGGGCGATCGGGCGCACGCCCGGCGATATCGGCCTGATGCTCTCGGTGCTGGCGGGCTACGACCCGCGCTGCCCGAACGCCATTCGGCAGGACCCGTCCGCCTTCGCGAGCCCGCTCGCCCGCGACTTCCGCGGGACCCGGATCGCGTGGCTCGGGGATTGCGGCGGCCAGATCCCGTTCGATCCCGGCGTGCTCGACGTCGGGCGTTCGGCGCTCGCCACCTTCGCGGAGATCGGCTGCACCGTCGAGGAGGCGATGCCGCGCTACGACATGGAGACCCTCTGGCAGGACTGGCTGGTGCTGCGGGCCTTCACCGTCGCGGCGAACCTCCGCCCGTTCTACGACGAGCCCCGCCACCGGGCCTTGCTGAAGCCGGAGGCGGCCTGGGAGGTCGAGCGGGGGCTGGCGCTCGGCGCCGACCGGATCATCGCGGCGCTGGAGGGGCGCACCCGCTGGTACGAGACCCTGCGCCGCTTCATGGAGACCTACGACTACGTGGTCATGCCCAGCGCCCAGGTCTTCCCGTTCGACAAGGGCCTGCGCTGGCCCGAGACGGTGGGCGGACGGGCGATGGACACCTACCACCGCTGGATGCAGATCACGATCCCCGCGACGATGTCGGGCCTCCCGTCGCTCGCCGTGCCGGCGGGCTTCGGCGAGGCCGGTCTGCCCACCGGCATCCAGATCGTCGGCCCGAACCACGGCGAGCTCGCCTGCCTGCAACTCGGCGCCGCCTACGACGCGGCGAGCAACTGGGTCCGCCGCTTCCCGCCGCCGCTGAACTGAGGGGCGGCTCGACGATCCAGCCGGCGCAAACAAGCGCCGGACGCGTTGACCCGCTCCGCGCTCTCCGCTAAGAGGCCCGACACTTCGCGTGCCGACCATGAGCCAGTTCCGGATCATGTGGCCGCCGCGGGGCAGGTTCGGGTTTCCGATGACGACGGTCCTTATTGTAGCGGTAGCGTCACCGACGGGGCGGCCCTGAACGAGGGCCGCGATCCGGGCGGTGGCGCATGCAGGGTCCCTCGGGGCCCTTTTTTGTTGCCCGCGTCCGGGCGGGACAGGACTGGGACGGACGGAGATCCGGGGCGAGAGGCACCTTCGGGCGAGGCGGAGACCGCCCCGCGTGACGGGGGTGCCGGGAGAGAGGACGGGGCAGGGCGGCGATCACGGGATCGCGGTGGCTCCGGAGAGCGCGAGGAGACGAGCATGGGCGGCGAGGTCATGACCGGGGCCGAGATGGTCATCCGGGCCTTCCAGGATCAGGGTGTCGACACGCTGTTCGGGTACCCGGGCGGCGCCGTACTTCCGATCTACGACGCGCTCTTCCACCAGAACGCCGTCAAGCACATCCTCGTCCGCCACGAGCAGGGCGCCGTCCACGCCGCGGAGGGCTACGCCCGCTCGTCCGGCAAGGTCGGCTGCGTCCTCGTCACCTCGGGCCCCGGCGCGACCAACATCGTCACCGGGCTCACCGACGCGATGCTGGATTCGATCCCGCTCGTCTGCATCACCGGCCAGGTCCCGACGCACCTGATCGGCACCGACGCGTTCCAGGAATGCGACACGGTCGGCATCACGCGCCACTGCACGAAGCACAATTACCTGGTCAAATCGATCGACGACCTGCCGCGCATCTTGCACGAGGCGTTCTACGTCGCGGCGAACGGCCGGCCGGGCCCGGTCGTCGTCGATCTGCCCAAGGACATTCAGTTCGCCTCGGGCCTCTACGAGCGTCCGGAGATCGCGAGCCACAAGACGTACCGCCCGGCCGTGAAGGGCGACGCCGACCGGATCCGCGCGGCCGTCGAGCTGATGGCGACCGCACGGCGGCCGGTCTTCTACACCGGCGGCGGCGTGATCAACTCGGGCCCAGAGGCCTCGCGGCTGCTGCGCGAGCTCGTCCGCGAGACCGGCTTCCCGATCACCTCGACCCTGATGGGGCTCGGCGCCTATCCGGGCACGGACGAGAAGTTCCTGGGCATGCTCGGCATGCACGGGACCTACGAGGCCAATCTCGCGATGCACGAGTGCGACGTGATGATCTGCGTCGGCGCGCGGTTCGACGACCGGATCACCGGCCGGCTCGACGCGTTCTCGCCCTTCTCCAAGAAGATCCACATCGACGTCGACGCCTCCTCGATCAACAAGGTCGTGAAGGTCGATGTCGGGATCGTCGGCGACTGCGCCTCGGTGCTCGGCGACATGCTGGAGGCGTGGCGCGCCCTGCCGTCGCGGCCCGACAAGTCGAACCTCGATCCGTGGTTCCAGAAGATCAGCGCCTGGAAGGCGCGGGACTGCCTCGCCTACTGGCCGTCGGGCACGATCATCAAGCCGCAATACGCCGTGCAGCGCCTCTACGAGGCCTGCAAGGACCGCGAGACCTACATCACCACCGAGGTCGGTCAGCACCAGATGTGGGCCGCCCAGTACTTCAAGTACGACGAGCCGAACCGCTGGATGACGTCGGGCGGCCTCGGCACGATGGGCTACGGCCTGCCGGCGGCGATCGGCACCCAGCTCGCGCACCCGAACGGGCTCGTGATCGACATCGCGGGCGAGGCCTCGATCCTGATGAACATGCAGGAGATGTCGACGGCGGTGCAGTACCGCCTGCCGATCAAGGTGTTCATCCTGAACAACGAGTACATGGGCATGGTCCGCCAGTGGCAGGAGCTGCTGCACGGTTCGCGCTACTCGCAGAGCTACTCGGAGAGCCTGCCGGACTTCGTGAAGCTCGCGGAGGCCTACGGTGCCAAGGGCATGCGCTGCGAGAAGCCTGGCGACCTCGACGGCGCCATCGCGGAGATGCTCGCCCATGACGGCCCGGTGATCTTCGACTGCATCGTCGACAAGACCGAGAACTGCTTCCCGATGATCCCGTCGGGCAAGGCGCACAACGAGATGCTCCTGTCCGATTACCTCGGCGAGACCGGCGTCGAGCTCGGCGACGTGATCTCCGAGGAAGGCAAGATGCTGGTGTGAGGGCGGGCGGCCCGGCGTCACCGCCGGGCCGCGATCCGCCGCTGCGGCGGCGATGGGTCGAACGACGAGGACGAGACCGGCGATGAACGCGATGAACACCCACTACCCCGATGTCGTCCGCGTCGAGCCGGTGAACCGGCACACGCTGGCGGTGATCGTCGACAACGAGCCCGGCGTGCTCGCCCGCATCTCGGGCCTGTTCTCCGGCCGAGGCTACAATATCGAGAGCCTGACCGTCTCCGAGACCGAGGAGGCGCGCCACATCTCGCGCATCACCATCGTGACCACCGGGACGAACGCCGTGATCGAGCAGATCAAGGCGCAGCTTGACCGGCTGGTTCCGGTGCACCGGGTCGTGGACCTCACGCTCCAGGGCAACGCCATCGAGCGCGAGATCTGCCTCGTGAAGGTGAAGGGCGAGGGCGAGCACCGCAGCGAGGCCCTGCGGCTGGCCGCCGCCTTCGGCGCCAAGACGCTGGACGCCACGCTCAACTCCTTCGTGTTCGAGTTGACCGGTGCCACCGAGGAGATCGACCGGTTCGTCCGCCTGATGAGCGTGATCGGGCTGGTGGAGATCTGCCGCACCGGCATCTCCGCGATGGGGCGCGGGGCGGAGCCGCTGTAGGATCCGGCGGCCCGAATCTGCTACGATGCGCCGTCCCCGCAGGAGGCGGAGCGATGGAAGCCAAGGTCATTCGCTGGGGCGACGATCTCGCCGTGCGGCTCAGCAGTGCGGAGGCCGAGGAACTCGGCATCCGTGAGGGCGAGACCGTGGAGATCGTCTCGAAGCGCTCGCCGCAGCCCGAGCCGACGCAATGGGCCGGGCGTCGGTATGTCGACGGGCTGCCGGTCTACACCCTCGAGGAGATGATCGCCGAGGCCCGGCGTCTGGGCCCGGAGGCCGAGCCGCCGACGGTCGATTGGGGACCGGATCGCGGGTCCGAGATCATCGATGACGACAACGACCCATACTGACTGGCAGCCGAAGCCGGGCGAACTCCTGCTCGTCGATCTTGAGCCGGTTCGCGGCACGGAACAAAAGGGTATTCGGCCCGCGCTTGTCGTGTCGGATCCGAACATGAACCAGTTGACGCGTCGCGTGATTGTCTGTCCGATCACGCGCAATCCGCATCCGTGGCCGACGAAAGTGTTCCTGCCGGCGGGCCTTTCCGTCACTGGCGCTGTCTTGGTGGATCAAGTCCGCTCGATCGACAGGGCTACACGCATCCTGAGGAGTCTTGGCAGCGCGCCCGATGAGATCGTGGCCGACGTGCGCGGCAAGCTCAGGACGCTGCTCGGCCTTACGGTCTGAGATACGCGCGCTCTTCGTATGCTTTCCACAGCAGACAGGCTTTCATGACCGCCCGCACCCTCTACTACGCCCCCGGCGCCTGCTCGCTCGCCGCCCACATCATCCTGGAGGAATCCGGGCTGCCCTACGAGGGCCTCAAGCTCGATCTCGCCGCGGGCGACCAGCGCCGGCCGGAATACCTCGCGATCAACGATCGCGGCCGCGTGCCGGCGCTGACCGAGGACGGCTGGGTGCTCACCGAGTGCGCGGCCATCATGCGCCACGTCGCTCGTCAGGTGCCGGAGAAGGGGCTCTGGCCCACGGATCTCCGCGAGCAGGCCGCCGCCGACGAGTGGCTCGGCTGGCTCGCCTGCAACCACCACGTGACCTACGCCCATGTCCGCCGGCCCGAGCGCTACACCGAGGACGAGAGCGCCTTCGAGGGCATCAAGGCGAAGGCGGCCAACACCTACGCGGACCTCGCCACCATGACCGAGGTGCGCCTGTCGCACGGCGGCTGGGCGGTGGGCGACCGGTTCAGCGTCGTCGACGCCTACCTGACGGTCTTCTGGTTCTGGGCCAACGGCCCGGTGCTCCGGTTCGACATGGCCGGGCGCTTCCCGGCCTGGACCGCCCATGCGCGCCGGGTCGCCGAGCGCCCGGCTGTCCAGGCCGTCTTCGCCCGCGAAGGGCTGCCGCTCCCCCGCTAGCAGGTGCGGTCACGGCACCCCCTTGCCGCGCCCTACGAATCGGCCTAAAGCGCGTACCGTACGGTACGGTACGCCATTCGAGATGATGCAGGCCAGCGCGACAGCAGAGCGGGAAGAGCCGTCGGCACGCCAGCAGGCGGTGCTGGACGCCGTGCTCGGCCTCATGGTCGAGGACGGCGAGCAGCTCACCATGGACGCGGTCGCGCGCCGGGCGAGCTGCTCGAAGGAGACGCTCTACAAGTGGTTCGGCGACCGAGACGGGTTGCTGACCGCGACGGTGCGCTGGCAGGCCTCCCGGGTCCATGCCGGGAACGACAGCGCGCAGGTGCTCGACGGCGCGACCCTGCGGGAGCGCCTGCAGGACTTCGCCGTGACGTGGCTTGAGGTCATCACCGGCCCGACCTCGGTGGCGCTGAACCGCATCGCCATCGCGCATGCGGGCTCGCGCAAGAGCAATCTCGGCGGCATCGTCCTGGCGAATGGGCGCTTCGCGATCGGCGAGCGGGTGAAGCCCGTGCTGGAGGCGGGGCGCGCCGCCGGCCTGCTGAGCTTCGCCGACAGCGAGGCTGCCTTCCGCACCTTCTTCGGCCTCGTCGGCCGGGATATCCAGATCCGCCTTCTGCTCGGCGAGACCCTCGACCTCGACGGGGCCGAGATCCGGCGCGACGCGGGCCGCGCCGTCGAGCAGTTCCTGGCCCTCTACGGCCGGGCCAAACCCGACCCGAAACACCAAGTCTAAGAGGAGACAGACATGCGGGTGTATTACGATCGTGACGCCGACCTGAACCTGATCAAGGGCAAGAAGGTCGCCATCGTCGGCTACGGCAGCCAGGGCCACGCCCACGCGCTCAACCTGCGCGATTCCGGCGTGAAGGACATCGTCATCGCGCTCCGCGAGGGCTCCGCCACCGCCAAGAAGGCGGAAGCCGAGGGCTTCAAGGTCTTGTCGGTCGCCGAGGCCGCCAAGTGGGCCGACGTGGTGATGATGCTGACCCCCGACGAGCTGCAGGGCGACATCTACCGCGAGTCCCTCGAGGGCAACATGAAGCAGGGCGCCGCGCTCCTGTTCGCCCACGGCCTCAACGTCCACTTCAACCTGATCGAGCCGCGCAAGGACCTCGACGTCCTGATGGTCGCCCCGAAGGGCCCCGGCCACACCGTGCGCTCCGAGTACCTCCGCGGCGGCGGCGTGCCGACCCTGATCGCCATCGCGCAGGACGCGAGCGGAAACGCCCACGACCTCGGCCTGTCCTACGCCTCGGCGAATGGCGGCGGCCGCGCCGGCATCATCGAGACGACCTTCAAGGAGGAGTGCGAGACCGACCTGTTCGGCGAGCAGGCCGTGCTCTGCGGCGGCCTCGTCGAGCTGATCAAGGCCGGCTTCGAGACCCTGGTTGAGGCGGGCTACGCCCCCGAGATGGCCTATTTCGAGTGCCTCCACGAGGTGAAGCTGATCGTCGACCTCATCTACGAGGGCGGCATCGCCAACATGAACTACTCGATCTCCAACACGGCCGAGTACGGCGAGTACGTCACCGGCCCGCGCATCGTCACGCCCGAGACCAAGGCCGAGATGAAGCGCGTGCTCAACGACATCCAGTCGGGCACCTTCACCCGCAACTGGATGCTGGAGAACAAGGTCAACCAGACCTCGTTCAAGGCGACCCGCGCCAAGCTCGCCGCCCACCCGATCGAGGAGGTCGGCGCCAAGCTCCGCGGCATGATGCCGTGGATCTCCGAGAAGGCGCTGGTCGACAAGACCCGCAACTGATCCGCATCCGCGCGGTCGGGCCCGGCCCGTCCGCGCACGCGCGGGGCCGGTCACGCGGAGGCGTGGCCGGCCCTTCGCGTTCCGGGTTGCCCGACACGGGGTGTCCCGGCCATAAGCCCGCCAGCGGTCCCGCGCGTACGAGGACCGGCAAGCGGAGAGGACACGCATGGCATCGCTCTATTCCGACGCGCACCGGGCGCTGCAGGAGGAGTTCGGCACCACCAAGCTCGCCGTGCGTCTCGACGAGGACTGGGTCCACGAGACCGTCCAGCCGGACGAGGCCGCCTTCATCGGCTCCCGCGACATGTTCTTCCTCTCGACCGTCGACCCGGACGGCATGCCGACGGTCTCCTACAAGGGCGGTCCCACGGGCTTCGTGAAGGTGCTCGACGACAAGACGCTCGTCTTCCCGGGCTTCGACGGCAACGGCATGTTCTACTCGATGGGCAACATCGAGGGGCAGGCCAAGGTCGGCCTGCTGTTCATCGACTTCGAGACGCCCCACCGGATCCGCGTCCAGGGCCACGCGACGCTGCTGCGCGACGACGCCCTCTTGGCCGCGTACACCGAGGCCAAGTACCTGGTGAAGGTCGCGGTGACGAAGATCTGGATCAACTGCCCGCGCTACATCCACAAGTATCAGAAGCTCGAGCAGAACAAGTACGTGCCGCGTCCCGGCCGCGAGACCCCGCTCGCCGCCTGGAAGCGCCTCGACCTCGCGGGCGACGTGATCAGCGATGCCGACAAGGCCCGCGTCGCCCAGGAGGGCCGGCTGGAGGTCGCGGAGTACGAGGCGCTGATGGCCCGCGGCGAGGCCTGATCGTCCATTCCGGCCGCCCCGCAGTCCCGGGCGGCCGGTGCGGAACTCAATTTTCGTCAAATTAGATGTTGCCGAGTATATATCTTTAGCATCACATATTAATACGGCAAGACTTCTGTATATATATTTTCATGGTCTAAAAAATTCTTGACGATGTGAGTGACGAGCCATAAATTTCGTGCAGATTTTGCCGATCGTATCTTTGCTCGGACCGTTAAGACCATGGTTTCGCTCCCGCTGCGCGTCGCATTGATCTGCAGCATCCTGATCGCTGCGGTGTTCGCGGGTGGGACGACTTTTCTCGCCCGCCGAATCGACGCGTCCTTCGATGAGCAGGCCGCAGAGATACAGTCGGAGACGCTGTCGAACGAGGCGCGCGAGGTCCGCTTCCGCCTCGCGGTAGCGGCCAAGACTGCCGAGAGCATCGCGGCCTCCGCGTCGGCCCTGCGCGCCGGCCGCATCCAGGACCGGGACATCTACGACGCGCTGCTGCGCGAGCTTCTGCGCGCCAACCCCGAGCTGATCGCGACCTGGACGGGCTGGGAGCCGGACGCCCTGGACGGGCGCGACCGCGCGTTCGCCGGCACGGCCTCCTCGGACGCGAGCGGCCGCTTCATGCCTTACTGGAACCGCGGGAGCGGCACGATCAAGCGCGAGGTCCTCACGGGCTACGAGGCCGAGCCGGACGGTGCCTATTACCTCCGGCCGAAGCGGCTGAACCGCTTGGTCGCCATCGAACCCTACATCTACCCGGTGGCCGGGAAGGACGTCGTCATGATGTCGTTCGGCGCACCGATCACCGTGGGCGGCACGTATCGCGGCACCGCCGGCGTCGACATCGATCTCGGGTCCCTGAATGCCGCCCTCGGGGCGGTGAGGCCGTTCGGGACCGGCTACCTCGCCGTGGTCTCGGCTAACGGAACGACCGTCGCGCATCCGACCGGCGCGGCGGCCGGGAAGCCGATGCACGGCTTCGACGCGTCGGCGGCCGACGCGGCCCGGCAGGCGATCGCGGCGGGAGCCGTGGTGGTGACCGACGCGCCGGGCCCGGACGGGGCGCCGTGGCGCTACATGGCGCAGCATATCCAGGCGGGCGAGACGCCCGACCGCTGGGCGATCGTCGTCGCGGTGCCGGTGGCGACGCTCACGGCCGCCGCCGATCGGGCGCGCGCGACGCTGATCGGCATCTCGGTCCTCTGCGTGCTGATCGGGTGCGCGGCCGTCTTCGGCGCGCTGCACCGTCTCGTCGGGGCGCCGATCCGCGGCCTCGGCCGGACCATCGGCGACATGGCCGCGGGCGATTACGGGGCGGATGTGCGCGAGGCGCGGCGGCGCGACGAGGTCGGACTGGTCGGGCGTGCCGTGCTGAAGCTGCGCGACGGCCTGCGGGCGCAGGCGGAGGCCGACGCGCGGACGCGGGCGGAGGCTCAGGCGGCGGCCGACCGGGACCGCAAGCGGGTGACCGCGGACTTGGCGAACAGCTTCGAGCAGGCCATCGGCGGCATCGTCGCGACGGTCACGGACGCGGCCACCGCGCTGCAGGCCACGGCCGGGGCGCTGGCCGCCACGGCGTCGGAGACCGCCGGCCAGTCGACCACCGTCGCGGCCGGGGCCGAGGAGGCCGCCGCCAACGTCCGGGCCGCGGCCTCGGCGGCCGAGGAGCTCGGCAGCTCGGTGCAGGAGATCGGGCGTCAGGTCCAGGGATCCGCGCAGCTCGCGCGGGCCGCGGCCGACGAGGCCGGGCGCACGGTGCGGCTGGTGGAGGATCTGAGCGCGGCGGTGATGAAGATCGGTGATGTTGTGGCGCTGATCAGCGGCATCGCCGGCCAGACCAACCTGCTGGCCCTGAACGCCACCATCGAGGCGGCCCGCGCCGGCGAGGCCGGCCGGGGCTTCGCGGTTGTGGCCGCCGAGGTGAAGGCGCTGGCCGAGCAGACCGCACGGGCCACCGAGGAGATCGCGGGCCAGATCGCCCGCGTCCAGGCCTCGACCGAGCAGGCGGCCTCGGCGATCGGCAGCATCACGACGCGCGTCGACGAGATCAGCGGGGCGGCCACGACGATCGCGGCCGCGGTCGAGCAGCAGGGCACGGCAACCCAGGAGATCGTCCGCAATGTGACCCAGGCCGCCGCCGGCACGGGCGAGGTGACGACGAACATCGCCCGCGTGGCCGAAGCCGCCGACATGACCGGCTCTGCCGCCGGTCAGGTGCTGGAATCGTCCGCGGACCTGTCGCGGCAATCCGCGCATCTCCGGGCGGAGGTCGGCCGCTTCCTCGGAACGGTGCGCGCGGCCTGATGGTCGCCGTGCCGGCCCGCGCTACGGCGCCTTGCGGGCGACGATGAACACGCGCGGGAAGGCGAGCAGGCGCCGCCCGTCGCTGCGCGGCGGGTAGGCGGCGTCGATCGCGCGGGTGTAGGCCGCCAGGAAGCCGGCCCGCTCCTCCGGATCCAGCGGGTCGAGGAACGGCCGGAGCCCGGTCGCGCTGACCCAGTCCACGATGGCGGCCGCGTCCGCCATGCGGTGGTGGTAGGCGGTGCGCCAGACGTCGACGGCGGCGGCGCGCGGCGCCAGCAGGTCGTAGTAGGCGGCGGGTTCCAGCATCCGCCCGAGGCGGCCGGCCACGGCGGGATCGCCGATCGCGGCCGCCCAGGGGCCGTCCGCCGCGACCGCGCGCATCAGGCGATGGGTGTGCTCCGCGAGGTTGTCGGGCATCTGCACGGCGAGCACGCCGCCCGGGGCGAGGAGACCGAACAGCCGCGGCAGCAGGGTCGCGTGGTCCGGCAGCCATTGCAGCACGGCGTTGGCGTAGATCAGGTCCGGGGCCCGCTCGGGTACCCAGGTGGCGGCGTCGGCCAGCGCGAAGGACAGGCCCGGCAGGCGGGCGCGGGCGCTCTCCAGCATCGCCGGGGAGGTGTCGAGGCCGATCACCTCCGCGTCGGGGAAGCGCGCCGCGATCAGCGCGGTGGAATTGCCCGGCCCGCAGCCGAGATCGACGGCGAGCCGCGGTGCGTCGAGGGGCACGCGGGCGAGGAGCTCGGCGGCGGGGCGGGTCCGCTCGTCCTCGAAGCGGGTGTAGAGGGCGGGGTTCCAGTCGGCCATCACACCCTCCCGTATCGATCCGTCAGCAGCCGAGCCGGTCGGCGAGATCCGCCAGATCCCGCGCCGCGTGGGTGACCGGCACCGTCGGCGCGGTCTCGCCGCCGGCCGGGCCGTGCTCGTGCGGGCGGGCGATGTGGGCGGTGGCGAGCCCGTGGCTGGCGGCCGCCGCGAGGTCGTTCCAGTGGGCGGCGACCATCATGGTCTCGCCGGCCGCGAAGCCGAAGGCCGCGACCGCGTCGCGGTAGAGCGCCGGCTTCGGCTTGTAGTCGCGGGAATAGCCGGCGCCGAGCACCGCGTCGAAGATCAGGCCGTTGCGGCGGGCGAGGTCGGCCATCAGCCGGACATGCCCGTTGGAGTTCGGTGCCAGGAGGTGCTTCTCGCGCAGGCGTCGCAGCGCGTCCGGCACCTCGGGCCACGCGTCGAGCCGGTGCCACGCCTGGACAAGCTCGCCCCGCACGGCCTCGGAGACGCCCGCGATGCCGAACTGCGCCAGCACGCCGGGCAGCGACTCGGCCTGGAGCGTGTCGAGGTCGACGTAGGGTCGGGCGCCGGAGCGCACCGTCTCCATCGACGGGTTGTAGCGGGCCCGCCACGCGTCCGCGAAGGCGCCGGCATCGAGGTCCGGCGCGACGGGCGCGAGCAGCCGCGCCGCCTCGCGGGCGACGCCGGAGCGCCAGTCGACCAGCGTCCCGAAGACGTCGAAGACCAGCGCCCGGACGGTCACCGCACCGCCTGCAGGCTGGGACCGCGCCGTACGAAGCCGACGATGTCCTTGACCGCGTCGAGGGTCTGCGCCGCGATGGTCTCGGCCCGGGCGCCGCCGTCGGCCAGCACAGCGTCGATATGGCTCGGATCGGCGGTGAGGCGGCGCATCTCCTCGGCGATCGGCGCGAGGCTCGTCACCGCGAGGTCGGCCAGAGCCGGCTTGAAGGTCGAGAACTGCGCCCCGCCGAAATCGCGCAGAACGTCCTCGCGGGTGATCCCGGCGAGCGCCGCGTAGATCCCCACGAGGTTGTCGGCCTCGGGCCGCTCCTTCAGGCCCGCCACCTCGGATGGCAGGGGCTCGGGGTCGGTCTTCGCTCTCCGGATCTTCTGCGCGATGGCGTCCGCGTCGTCCGTGAGGTTGATGCGGGCGTTGTCCGACGGGTCGGACTTCGACATCTTCTTGGTGCCGTCGCGCAGCGACATGACCCGGGCGGCCGGGCCGCCGATCAGCGGCTCCGTGATCGGGAAGAACGCGTCGCCGTGGCCGTGCGCCGTGATCGACCCCGAGAAATCGGTGTTGAACTTCTGTGCGATGTCCCGGGTCAGCTCTAGGTGCTGCTTCTGGTCCTCGCCGACCGGCACATGGGTCGCCCGGTAGGCCAGGATGTCGGCCGCCATCAGCACCGGGTAGTCGTAGAGGCCGATCGAGGCGTTCTCCCGGTCCTTGCCGGCCTTCTCCTTGAACTGGGTCATGCGGTTCAGCCAGCCGAGGCGGGCGACGCAGTTGAACACCCAGGCGAGCTCGGCGTGCTGCGGCACCTGGCTCTGGTTGAAGACGATCGAGCGCTTCGGATCGATGCCGGCGGCGAGGAAGGCGGCGGTGACCTCGCGGATCTGGCCGCGCAGGGCCTCGGGATCCTGCCAGACGGTGATCGCGTGCAGGTCGACCACGCAGTACAGGCACTGCGCGTCGCGCTCCTGCATCTCCACGAAGCGCTTCACCGCCCCGAGATAGTTGCCGAGGTGCAGGTTGCCGGTGGGCTGGACGCCCGAGAAGACCAATTCGGTGAACGCGGCCATCGGCGCCGATCCTGAGCGAGGGAAGACCGGGGCTCCGCGCCGTCCGGGCGCGCGGTTACTCGCACCCGTAGGCCGGAATGGTCAAGGACGCGCTCACGGCTCCCGCGTGGGCAGCTTCGCGCTGGGGCAGAGGTCGACCAGGACGCAGCGCCCGCAGGCCGGGCGATGATGATGGCAGACCTTCTGCCCGTGCAGCATCAGGATCTCGTGATTGTCGTAGAGGTCCTGCGCGCTCCAGTCCGCGGGGAGCTGCGCCCGCAGGATCGGGTGCGACGGGCCGACATCGACCCGCCTGCCGATCAGCCCGAGGCGCTGGGCGACCCGGTGATGGTGGCTGTCGACCGGCAGCGCCGGCATCCGCAGGGTGGAGAAGGACAGGACCGCCGCGCTGGTCTTCGGCCCGACGCCCGGGATCGCCTGCAGCCATTCCCGCGCCGCCTCGACCTCCATGTCGGCCAGGAAGGCGAGGTCGAGGCTGCCGTGCCGGTCGCGCAGGGCGCGGAGCACGTCGCGGATGCGCGGCGCCTTCAGCTCCGGCCAAGTCACGCCCGCGATGGCGGCCTCGATCTCCGGCACGTCCGCGTCGAGCACCGCGTCCCAGTCGGGGAAGCGCGCCCGCAGCGCCTTGAAGGCCCGGCCGGACTCGGCGTTGCGGGTCCGGTGCGACAGGAGCGACGAGACGAGCTCGCTGACCGGATCCAGGCTGTGGAAGTACGGGATCGGGCAGCCGTAGACCGGGCAGAGCCGCGCGTGGACGGCGAGCGCCTTCTCGGCCAGGGCCGGATCCGCGACGGCGGGGACCGCCTTGCGGCGTGAACGCGGGACGGTCGCGGATCTGAGGTCGGCGGCGGGCATGTCGGGCGAATCCGCCGGCCGCCGCCCCTGTTCCTGCCGGTACGGGGCAGCGGCGATCTGTCCGCATCGTCGGGTCCGCGCGCTTCCAGCGGAGAGCAGGGCGCGCTCGATTCCGAGGCGGTCGTCGCGACCGAAGGGCGCCGCCGCCGGCCCGCGCTCGCCTACTTCACCAGCGCGTAGATGTTCACGTCGAGGCTGTCGTCGGTGCTGTCCTTGAGGTCGGTGGCGTACTCCTCCACGAACCGGTCCTGCACGACGATGTCCTTGGCATCGAGGTAGGCGGTCAGCGTCTCGTAGGTGCTGTCGATCGACTCGTAGGAGCCCTTGTGGGCGAAGCGCAGCGCCTTGCCGGAGGGCGTCGTGCCGAAGCGCAGGCCGTCGGTCTCGGCCGGTGCCGGGCTCGGCGCGGCCGCCACCGGGACCATCGCCTCGAACTCGAAGCCGTCGTCGTCCGTGCGGGTGAAGACCGCGAGCGGCCGACCGGCCGACGCGACGCCGAGCTTGGCGAGGTCGGCCTCGATCCGCGCGAAGGCCTGCTTCAGGTTCGGCACGGCCTCCTCCCACTTGGTCTTGCCGGACAGGATCGCGGCGGGCTTGGCCGGGAGGGTGACCTCGTCGACGTCGCCGGGCTCGCCGGCCTTCTCGATGAGCGTGGGCCGGCCGGGTGTCCCCGTGCTCGTGGCCGGGGGCGTTCCCGCCGCAGACTGGCCCGCGGGCGGGGGCGCCACCGATTGCTGCGGGGCCGGGGCCGCGCTCTTGTCGGGATCGGCGACCGGGTTCGGCGCCGTCGTGGTCGGCAGCGGGTTCGTCTGGGCCGGCGCGGGCGCCGTGGAGGGCGGCGGCGCGGGCTGCTGCTGGGCGGCGATCGGGCCGGCCGACGCGAGCACGAGGGCGGCCGAGAGGGCGACGGGCGGACGAAGGCGGATCACGTAGGGCGCTCCGGTCGAGGCCCGCGGATGATCGCGCGGGCTCCCGCAACGTAACCTAGTGGTGAACGGGACGGCCCGCGAGGGCGCCGCGGACGAGAGCCGCGGGTGCGGCGCATCTGCCACGCCGTGGCACCCCTCGCGCCGGGCGGCGGCTTTTGCGATATAGCCCGCGCCTTCCTCCAACCGCGGGACCGCATGAGCGCACTCGCCCACAGACGCTTCCTGAAGATGCATGGCGCCGGCAACGCGATCGTGGTGCTGGACCTGCGCGGCTCCGCGGCGAAAGTCCGGCCCGAGGAAGCGCGGGCGATCGCCCAGGATCCCGGCTCGACCTTCGATCAGCTGATGGTCCTGCACGATCCCGTGAGTCCGGGCACGGACGCGTTCATGCGCATCTACAACACCGACGGTTCGGAATCGGGCGCCTGCGGCAACGGCACGCGCTGCGTCGCCTACGCGATGCTCGACGACCCGGCCATGGCGCGGCCGGCCGAGGGCGGCCGGCTCACCCTGGAGACCAAGGCCGGCCTGCTCGGGGTGCGCCGCGTCTCGGAGCGCGCCTTCACGGTCGATATGGGCCGGCCGCGGCTCGCCTGGGACGAGATCCCCCTGTCCGAGCCGTTCCCCGACACCCGGCGGATCGAGCTGCAGATCGGCCCGATCGACGACCCGATCCTGCACTCGCCGGGCGCCGTGAACATGGGCAACCCGCACGCGGTGTTCTTCGTGGAGCAGGATCCGGACAGCTTCGACCTCGCCCGGATCGGCCCGATGCTGGAGAACCACCCGCTGTTCCCGGAGCGCGCCAACATCTCGGTGGCGCAGGTGACGGGCCGCGAGACGATCAAGCTCCGCGTCTGGGAGCGGGGGGCCGGGCTAACGCTCGCCTGCGGCACCGCCGCCTGCGCCACCGTGGTGGCCGCCTCGCGCCTGCGGATGATCGGCCGGCAGGCCAGCGTCGCGCTGCCGGGCGGCGAGCTGTTCGTCGAGTGGCGCGCCGACGACCACGTCCTGATGACCGGTCCGGTCGCGCTCGTCGCCGAGGGGACCCTGGCGCCGGAGCTGTTCGACAGCGCGGCCTGATGGCGGTCGAGACCCTCACCTTCGGCTGCCGCCTCAACACCGTCGAGTCCGAGGCCCTGCGGGCCCACGCGGCTGCGGACGGGCGCGACCGGGTGGTGGTGAACACCTGCGCGGTGACCGCCGAGGCCGGGCGGCAGGCCCGCAAGGCGATCCGGCGCATCGCCCGGGAGCGGCCCGGCGCCGAGATCGTCGTCACCGGCTGCGGCGCCGAGGTCGAGACGGAGGCCTACGCGGCCATGCCGGAGGTCGCGCGCCTCGTCGGCAACGCCGAGAAGCTGCGGCCGGAGGGCTGGTCGGCGGCCGCGACCGGCCCGGGCGCCGTCATGGCGGCGCGAACGGCCGAGCCGACGCGGGTCGAGGCGGTCGCCGGGCACACCCGCGCCTTCGTGCCCGTGCAGAACGGCTGCGACCACCGCTGCACCTTCTGCGTGATCCCGTTCGGGCGGGGTGTCTCCCGCTCGGTGCCGGAGGCGGACGTGATCGCGCAGGTCGAGACCCTCGTGGCCCGGGGCGGGCGCGAGGTGGTGCTGACCGGCGTCGACCTCACCGCCTACGGCCGCGACCTCGCCGGCCCGGCCCCGACCCTCGGCGGTCTCGTGCGGGCGATCCTCCGGGCGGTGCCCGACCTCGCGCGCCTGCGCCTCTCCTCGATCGATTCTGTCGAGGCCGACGACGCCCTGCTGGCGGCGATCGCCGAGGAGGAGCGGCTCATGCCGCACCTGCACCTGTCGCTGCAGGCCGGCGACGACCTGATCCTCAAGCGCATGAAGCGCCGGCACCTGCGCGCCGACGCGATCCGCTTCTGCGAGACGGTGCGGCGGCTGCGACCCGACATCGTGCTCGGCGCCGACCTAATCGCGGGCTTCCCGACCGAGACGGAGGCGCAGTTCGCCCGCTCCCTCGACCTCGTGGCGGAATGCGGCCTGACGCACCTGCACGTCTTCCCCTATTCTCCACGTCCCGGCACGCCGGCCGCGCGCATGCCGCCGGTTGCGCCAGACGTGATCCGTGCGCGGGCGGCGCGGCTGCGCGAGGCGGGTGCGGGTGCCCTGCGGCGGCACCTCGACGCGCAGGTCGGGCGCCGCCTGACGGTCCTGGCCGAGCGAGGCGGCGTCGGGCGGAGTGTGGATTTCACGGCCGTGCGGCTGGCGGCCGATGAGGCGCCCGGGACGTTCCACAGCATCGCCATCGCCGGGCACGACGGGGCGCGGCTGATCGGCGACTAGCGCCCGGTCTTCCTGGCCTGTCACGCTCCGTGCGGGCCCCGAAAGGACGGATGCGGTCCAGGCGCATGTTCAATCGTGCCCGCCGCCGTCTTTGCGAGCGGAGCGAAGCAATCCAGCGGCGCCAGGTCTCCCGATGTCGCGCTGCCCTGGGTCGCTTCGCTGCGCTCGCGATGATGCGAGGCTCACGCGCCCATCGTCGCCACGGCTTCGGCGACGTGCGGTGGGGGCGGCGCCGTCACCGTGATGGCCTCCCGTTTAGGATAAAGCGGGATCGACAGCGCCCGCGCGTGGAGGTGCAGCGCGCTCCCGCGGGGCGCGCCGCCGTAGACCGCGTCGCCCAGGATCGGCCAGCCGGAGGCGGCGCAGTGGACCCGGAGCTGGTGGGTCCGGCCGGTGACCGGCTTCAGCTCCAGCCAGGTCCGCCCGCCGGCGCGGCCGAGCACCCGCCAGTGCGTCAGCGACGGGTCCCCCGCGGGGTCGGCCTTCATCCACCACGAGCGCGGATCGTCCGAGCGGCGGGCCAGCGCCAGGTCGATGCTGCCTTCCTCCTCGGCGGGACCGCCGGCCACGATCGCCCAGTAGGTCTTGCCGACGGCGCTGCCGGAGAAGAGCTTCCCGAGCCGCGCCAGAGCCTTGGCGTGGCGGCCCAGCGCGAGGCAGCCGGAGGTGTCGCGGTCGAGCCGGTGCGCGGCCTCCGGCCGGCGGGGCAGGCCGAACCGGAGCGCGTCGAGGTGGTCGGTGAGCGTCTCGCCGCCGCGGGGGCCCGGATGGACCGGCAAACCCGCCGGCTTGTCGATGACGAGCAGCAGGGCATCGCGGTAGAGGAGGCGCGCGCCTATGTCGAAGGCGTTGGACATCCGGATCGGCTAGAGGGTCGGTGTCGGCGGGGCAAGGTGGGGCGAGGACGCGATTTCATGGCGAGCGAGGAGAAGCCCGGCTGGTTCGGACGCCTGTTCGGGCGCAAAGGCCAGCCCGCGCCCGAGGACAGAGCCGAGGATCAGGCCGAGGACAAGCCCGAGGCCGAGCTTCCGGCCGGGGCGGCCTCGCCCTCCGAGGGGGAGCCGGACTTCGCCACCGCCGCGGAAGATGTCACTCACGTTCCGCTGCCGCCCGAGGAGACCGGGGAGCCGGTCCCGGACGCGGTCGAGGGTGCGGACCTGCTGCCCGTGGAGGGCGAGCCGGAGCGTCCGCCGGCCGGCACCGCCGGTGACGATCCCGCGCACGGCGCCGACCCGGTCGATACGGGTGATATGAACCGCGAGCCGGTGGTGGAGCCGGCTGCCGAAATGCAGCCCGAGATTCAACCCGATTCCCAGCCCGACATCCAGCCGGTCGACAGCGCCGCGGCCCTCGCGCACGACGCCGGCGCCGGACCGGACCGCGAGCCGGAGGCCAAGGGCTGGTGGAGCCGCCTCACCTCCGGGATGAAGCGGACCTCGTCGGCGCTATCCGACCGGGTCACGGGCCTGTTCACCAAGCGCAAGCTCGACGCCACGACCCTTGAGGATCTGGAGGACGCCCTGATCCAGGCCGATTTCGGCCTGGAGACCGCGATGCGGGTCTCGGAGGCCGTCGGCAAGGGCCGCTACGAGAAGGGCATCTCGCCCGACGAGGTCCGGGCGATCCTGGCCGCGGAGGTGGAGCGGGCGCTGGAGCCCGTGGCGGTGCCGCTGACGATCGACGCCGCCCGGAAGCCCTTCGTGATCTTGACGGTCGGCGTGAACGGCGCCGGCAAGACCACGACGCTCGGCAAGCTCGCCTCGAAGCTCCGGGCGGAGGGGCGCACCGTGATGCTCGCGGCCGGCGACACCTTCCGCGCGGCGGCGATCGACCAGCTCAAGGTCTGGGGTGCGCGCACCGGCACGCCGGTGGTGAGCGGCGCGCAGGGGGCGGACGCGGCGGGCCTCGCCTTCGACGCCCTGAAGCAGGCGGGCGCCGCCGGCACCGACGTGCTGCTGATCGACACCGCCGGCCGGCTCCAGAACAAGGCCGGCCTGATGGCCGAGCTGGAGAAGATCGTCCGCGTGCTGCGCAAGCAGGACCCGGAGGCGCCGCACGCCACGCTCCTCGTCCTCGACGCCACGGTCGGCCAGAACGCGCTCAGCCAGGTGGAGCTGTTCTCGCAGGCCGCGCCGGTCTCGGGCCTGGTGATGACCAAGCTCGACGGCACCGCCCGGGGCGGCATCCTGGTGGCACTGGCGGCGAAGTTCGGCCTGCCGGTGCACTTCATCGGCGTCGGCGAGGGCGTGGAGGATCTGGAGCCCTTCGCGGCCCGCGACTTCGCCCGGGCGATCGCCGGGCTGGAGAAGGATTAGGCGGCGCGCAGCACGTCGGTGCGGGCGAAGTCTTCGCCCTTGAACAGGAGCGGCGCGTTCAGCGACCGGGCGAGCGCGTAGGCGAAGCAGTCGCCGAAGTTCAGCCCGGCCGGGTGCCGACCCTTGCCGTAGCGGGCGAAAGCGTCGGCGGCCATCTGCGCGAGCGCGTAATTGACCGGCACGACCGATATGCGTCGCGCCCCGATCCACGCGTCGAGCGCCGCACGACCGTCCGCCGCGCGCATCGCCACGATCGCACACTCGAGGTAGGTCGCTGCCGCCATCGCGATCCCGTCTGCGCGGGCAATGGCACGGGAGAAATCGTCGGCTTCCGGCTCATCGAAACGTATCGCCAAGAAGGCCGAAGAATCGACGACGATCACACTGGCAGACCGTGTTCGTCGTAGGCGAGGATCTCGTCGATCGGACGCGCGTCCACGAGCGGGCTCGCGTTGAGGCGACGGCGCATCGCCTCATCGGCGGCCAGCCCTTCGGCGATGCGCCGCGCCGCCTCGTCGTTGATCCGCTCCCGCTCCCGCCGCAGCAGGTCCAGCAGCAGATCCGGCGCCGGCCGCCGGGTGGTTTCCGCGAGGTCGGCCAGGAGCGCCTCGATCTCGGCATTCTCGATCGTGATGGACATCGACCGCTCCGCGTTACACACACCCCGGCGAATCCCGTCCGACGCTCCCAGCCTACCGTGAGCGCCGCAGCCGAGCCAACCGAGCGTATGCAGATCGAATCCGTCCCCCCGCACCGCCACCTGCCGCCGCTCGTGAAGCTGGCGCTGGAACTCGGGCCGCTGGTGCTGTTCTTCCTCGGCAACGCCTATTCCGAGAAGTTCGGCGTCGCCCCGGACCAGAAGCTGTTCGTGGCCACGGGCGTTTTCATCGCGGCGACCGTGGCGGCTCTGGCGATTCACTACGTGATGGTGCGCCGCCTGCCGATCATGCCACTCGTGTCCGGCGTGGTGGTGGTGGTGTTCGGCGGCCTGACCCTGGCGCTGCAGGACAAGACCTTCATCATGGTCAAGCCGACCATCGTGAACGCCCTGTTCGGTACCGTGCTGCTCGGCGGCCTCGTGTTCGGGCGCTCGCTGCTGTCGGTGGTGCTCGACTCGATGTTCAGCCTCACCGACGAGGGCTGGCGGAAGCTCACCTTCCGCTGGGGCGTGTTCTTCTTCGTGCTGGCCGCGCTCAACGAGCTGGTCTGGCGGACCCAGACGGAGGATTTCTGGGTCAACTTCAAGGTGTTCGGCATCATGCCGATCACCGTGCTGTTCGCCCTCGCGCAGACGCCGCTTCTCACCCGCTACGAGCGCAAGAAGGCGCAGCCGGAGGCGTGATACTTACTGCGCCGCCGCCACCTTCCCAGCGGCACGGATGCGCGAGAGCACGCTGGAAAAATTCTCCGGCGTGAGGATGCCGACCAGCTTGTCGCGGATCACGCCGTCGGGCCCGATGATGAAGGTCTCGGGCACGCCGTAGACGCCGAAATCGATCGCCGCGCGGCCGCCGGCATCGGCCCCCACCGCGCTGAACGGGACGCCGTGCCGGGTCAGGAAGCGCTGGCCGGCCTCGGGGTTCGGCTCCTTGTAGTCGATCCCCACGAGCCGGATGCCGGGCTCCTTCGCCAGCCGCATCAGCATCGGGTGCTCCACCTGGCAGGGCGCGCACCACGAGGCGAAGACGTTGAGCACCGTGATCTGGCCCTTGAGGTCCGCGCTCGACAGGCCGGGCACGGGTGCGCCGTTGGCGATCAGCCCCGGCACGGCGGGCAGGTCGAAGCGCGGGACCGGCTTGCCGATCATCGCGGAGGGGAGGGCAGCCGGGTCGGCGCCGGAGCGCAGGCGCAGGAACAGCACGGCGGCGAGCGCCGCGAAGACGAGCGCCGGCAGGATCAGCAGCAGCGAGCGGCGGACCGGCGGTGTCCGGCCGGCGGTGTCGTCGAGGGGCGCGCTCATCGCCGGTCCTCGCCGAAGCCCCTTAGGGCGCGCCGCTGCGCCCGTCGGTCGCGCAGGGCGTTGCCCACGAGGGCGACCATCACCACCGCCGTGAACGCGTAGGCGGCCAGGATGAAGCCGCCGTGAGACCCGAGATCCATCGCGGTCCTCCTAGACCGGCTGCCCGACCGGCATCGCGGCCGGTGTCGGGGTGAGGCGCGGCTGGGCGCGGTCGAGGCGCTCGGCCTCGCGGATCGTCAGCGTCCGCACCCGGCGGCGCATGATCTCGGTGCGCATCGCGTAGAGGTGCAGGGTCATCCCGCCGAGGGTCGCGGCGGCGATCATGACCAGCAGCGGGTGGAGCATCGAGGGATCGATGGTGGAGCCGCCCATGCGCAGGATCGAGGCCGGCTGGTGAAGGGTCGACCACCAGTTCACCGAGAACTTGATGATCGGCAGGTTCACGGCACCGACCAGCGTCAGGATCGCGACCGCGCGGGCGGCGCGGTTCGGATCCTCCAGGGTCCGCCACAGGGCGATGATGCCGCAGTAGATCAGCAGCAGGATCAGCATGGAGGTCAGGCGCGCGTCCCAGACCCAGTAGGTACCCCACATGGGCTTGCCCCACAGCGAGCCGGTCACGAGGCAGATCAGCGTGAAGGCGGCCCCGATCGGCGCGGCCGCCCGCTGGGCGACGTCGGCCAGCGGGTGGCGCCAGACCAGGGTTCCGATCGCCGACACGCTCATCGCGCCGTAGAAGAACACGCCGAGCCACGCCGCCGGGACGTGGATGTACATGATCCGCACCGTCTCGCCCTGCTGGTAGTCGGGCGGCACCACGAAGAAGGTCTGGTACAGGCCCAGGGCCAGCACGCCGAGGGACAGGGCCGTCAACCACGGCACGAGCGCCCCCGACCACCGCATGAAGTGGCTGGGGTTCGACAGGCGGGTCCAGAGGGAAGGCGTCATCGCGGCAGCTGTCTCGGACATCGTGGAAGCGGTCTAGCCTAGGGTGCGGTGCAGCAACAATGCGGGTCGGCGGCGCAGGCGGCGGGGGTGCCGCAATGGCATCGTGCGCCGGGCCGGAACCCGTCGGGCCTTCGGATCCGAGAAGCTGCTGTACGACTGCGCCGACAACGAGCCGTCTTCCTGAGACATCCTCAACGCACGCGCTCTCCCGCACGGGAGCGGGAACCCGCGCCACGCCCGCACGTGTCCGACGATGACGCACGTCCGCGACCGCAGCTTTTCGCGTCCGAGCCTTGCGCATCGCGGGCGGATTGCGCATATAGATGTGAACAAAAAGAGAACGAAAGAGCGTCCCCGATAAAAGCTGTGGACGACGCGACCTCACCCTGACGGACCGAGCGCCCCATGCGAACCGCCGACAAGCAGATCGCCGACATCCTCGTCCGCTACGGCGAGCCCTTCGGGGGCAACGTCTGGCGCGTCCAGGGGACCGCCGTTATCTACCACAAGACCCTGGAGCGCATCGCGGCCCAGGCCGGCATCGTGTTCGAGCCGCCGACCGTCATCCGGGCCGAGCGCGACGAGGCCGTGATCCTGGTCACCGGCCGGCTGCCCGGCGCGAAGCCCGGGACCGAGCGGGTCGAGTGGTCCATGGGCGAGGCGCTGGTCAACGTGAACTACCGCGTCTCGGGCAAGCAGGCGGCCTACGTCTACGCCATGGCCGAGAAGCGCGGGAAGGACCGCGTCATCCTCAAGCTCATCGAGCTGCACGGCCTCGTCTACTCCGAGGAGGAGGCCGACGAGTTCCGGGCACACCAAGTCCCGGTCCGGGCCGTCGACGAGGATTTCGAGGAAGCCCCCGCCTTCGACGAGGTCACCGAGGCCGAGGGCGACCTCAAGCGCCGCATCGACGAGGCCGAGACCATCAACGCGGTCACCGACCTGATGCTGGACGGCGCCACCCAGGCCGTCCTGGCGACGATGCCGCCCGGCACCCGCGACGAGGTGCGCGACTACGCCAAGGCCCGCCTCGTGGCGCTGGGCTGGCCGAAGCGCGCCGGACGCCGCAGCGCCGCCTGATCCCGCTTCCCACCCCCACCGAAGGAGACCGCCATGCATCGCGCGACGAGCCGCCGCACCATGAAGGCCCGCCGGGATTACCACCGCGGCTGGAGCATCGAGACCCTGTCGTACAGCCCGACGCGGATCGTCCGCCTCGGCGCCGAGAAGGTCGCGATCCTGTTCCCCCCGGTCGAGCCCGGCGCGGCCTGGCAGCTCTACCCGCATCCCGACACGTTCCCGGGGCTCAACTTCGAGGGGCTGCCCGAGCCGCTGCGCCCCGAATTCCTCGCCTTCCCGGACCTTCCGGAGGTCGAGCGGTTCCTCGGCATCCGCGACGCCGAGCCCGCCGCCCTCGCGGCGTGACGCGGGCGCTCAGGGGGCCGGCCACGGTGCGCCGCGATGGAGCGCCTCGGCCTCGTCGGTGAAGGTGCCGTCGGGGCTGTGCAGGACGAGGGGCGGCAGCAGGCTCGGCAAGGCGCGGCTGCCGCGGGTCGCCGCGATCAGCACGCGGATCGCGGGCACGTCGCCGCGGGGATGGACCGGGCGGATCGCCAGCCCGCCGTAGCGGCCCCGGAGCGCGTCGAGGCAGGCCGGGAGGGCGTCCGCCCGGTGGATGAGGCCCAGGCGCCCGCCGGGCCGCAGGATCGCCGTGCAGGCGCGAATCCAGGCGTCGAGATCGCCGCCCGCGAAGGTGTGGGCGGCGGCGCGGCCCGGATGCGGCGAGGCGCGGTGATCGCCGGCCGCGAAGAACGGCGGGTTGGTGAGCACGACGTCGAAACTGTCCGGCAGCAGACCGGCGGCGCGGCGTTCCGCCGCGGGGGCCAGCACGTCGGCGACCACGATCCGCGCGTCGATGCCGTTGAGGGCCGCGTTGGCGCGGGCCAGATCGGCAAGCGCCGGGTCGCGCTCGACCAGGGTCGGCCGAAGGCCCGGCGCCAGGGCCGCGCAGGCGAGGCCGACGGCGCCGGTCCCGGCGCCGACGTCGCAGAGCCGGTCCCCGGCCCGCGGCGTGAGCAGCCGGGCGAGCAGCACCGCGTCGGTCCCGGCGCGGTGCGCGCCCCGCGGCGGCTGGTGCAGGCGCAGGCGGCCGCCGAGGAAGGGATCGGCGCCGCTGCCGGCCTCGGCGGTCACGGCTGGCGCAGCTCGTGGGCGATGCCGGCATCGGTCAGCAGGCGGCGGGCCTGGGCCTCGTGGTCGCGCGGCACAAGGAGGCGCTGGCCGAAGACGCCGATCGACCCCTCCATCAGGCTCATGTGACTGTCGGCCACGAGGACCGGGATCTTGGCCGCCTCGAGGACCGAGCGGGCGAACCCGATCAGCACGACGTCGTTGGCCCGGATCAGCTCGATCATCGCGGCGCGGCTCCGGAACGGGCGGGGATCGGCGGTTTCGTCGCGTGAGATCCGCGCTGGCGACACCCCATATCCGGCCGGCGACGATGTTGCGGCGCCGCGGGGCGCGTGCGAAGGGATCGCCCGCCCCCTGCGGGGCGACCGGTCTGGAGGTCACGGATCTTGGGTATGGCCCTCTCCATCGAGAATCCGAAGCCCGAGGCGGAGGCGGGGCTCAACGACCTCGTCGCGCTGGTGGCCGACGGCATGGCGCGGGTCAACACCACGATCCTGTCGCGGACGGGATCGGACGTGGCGATGATCCCCGAGGTCGCCAACCACCTGATCGCCTCCGGCGGCAAGCGCCTGCGCCCGATCCTGACCCTGGCCTGCGCCCGGCTCTGCGGCTACGCGGGCGCCGCCGACGGCGACGTGAAGCTCGCAGCCAGCGTCGAGTTCATGCACACCGCCACGCTCCTCCACGACGACGTGGTCGACGAGAGCGACATGCGGCGCGGCCGCGTCGCCGCCCGGATCAAGTGGGGCAACGAGGCCTCCGTGCTGGTCGGCGACTTCCTGCTCGGCCAGGCCTTCCGGATGATGGTCGAGGTCGGCTCGCTCAAGGCGCTCGACATCCTCTCGGCCGCCGCCACGGTGATCGCCGAGGGCGAGGTGATGCAGCTCACCAACGCCAAGAACCTGGAGACCGACGAGGCCGCCTACCTCGCGGTGATCCGCGGCAAGACCGCCGAGCTGTTCGCCGCCGCCTGCGAGGTCGGGCCGGTACTCGCCGGCCGGCCCGAGGCCGAGCAGGCGGCCGCCCGGTCCTACGGGATGAATCTCGGCATCGCCTTCCAGCTGATCGACGACGTCCTCGACTACGGCGGCACCTCCGCCGAGCTCGGCAAGAACGTCGGCGACGATTTCCGCGAGGGCAAGATCACCCTGCCGATCGTGCTGGCCTATCGCCGGGCCAGCGAGGGCGAGCGCGGCTTCTGGCGGCGCACCCTGCAGCAGGGCGAGATCGGCGAGACCGACCTGGAGACCGCCCTCGACCTCCTGCAGCGCCACGGCGCCCTGGAGGAGACCGTGGCCCGCGCCCACCATTACGGCGCCGAGGCCCGGGCCGCCCTCGACATCTTCCCGGACGGGCCCGTCAAGGCGGCGCTCCTCGGGGCCGTCGAGTTCTGCGTGGCGCGGGCGCGCTGAGGGCGGGCGCTCTCGGCCGCCGCGTCGACGGTCACCGACCTCCGCCAGCTTGACGGCCCGCGTCGGCCTCACCGCGTCGCGGGCCCGAGGGCCTCGGTGAGGGCGGGGGCGAGGTCGCGCAGCTCCGCGAGATGTGCGTCCGTGAGGGTCCGCAGCAGGGCCTCGGCGCGCGGCGTCAGCGACAGCTCGCTCCGCCGCCTGTCCTCGACGGCGCGGGTCTTGGTCAGCAGGCCGGCCTCCACCATGCGGGAGACCAGCTCGGCCGCGCTGTGGGGGGCGATGAGCAGCTGCTCGGCCAGCAGGCCGACCGTGGCGGGCGCGCGCCCGACGTGGCCCGCGAGCGTCAGCAGCGCCTGATGCTGCTGCGGCGGCAGCCCCGCCCGGGCCGCCGCGGCCTCGCTGAACGCCAGGAAGCGGCGGAGACGGAATCGGAAATCCGCCAGCGCCGCGTACTGCTCCCGCGACAGCGCCGCCGTTCCGGGGGCATCGGCCTCCATGATCGCCTCCGTGGTGAATCGTCCGAGCCGCCGATGCTGCGTCGTATCGGCAGTCCTGTCCCGGCTGCAACGGTCGAGCCATTGTCTAATATATCGGATCACGACATAAGTGCCGCCGCGGCGAAAGGAGGCCCTGATGATCGGCGGGACTGGGAGCGACAGCGGGGACGGTAGGCCGTCGCGGCGGGCGCTGGGAGATTTCAGCGCGGACCGGCGGGTCCTGACGCTGGCCGGCATGGCGGTCGTCACCGGGACCGCCGCCAGCGGCACCGCCTGGATCCTGCTCACGCTGATCGGCCTCGTGACCAACCTCGCTTGGTACGGCCGGCTCGACGCCGACCTGACCTCCCTGGCCGGCGCGGCGCCGGGGCCCTGGATGGTGGCGATCCCGGTGATCGGGGCGCTGATCGTCGGCGCCATGGCGCGCTACGGCTCGGAGAAGATCCGCGGCCACGGGATCCCGGAGGCGATGGAGGCGATCCTGATCGGCAGCAGCCGGATGTCGCCCAAGGTCGCCGTGCTCAAGCCGCTCTCCTCGGCGGTGGCGATCGGCACCGGCGGCCCGTTCGGCGCCGAGGGGCCGATCATCGTGACGGGCGGCGCGGTCGGCTCGCTCTTCGCCCAGTTCTTCCATCTCAGCGCCGCCGAGCGGAAGACCCTGCTGGTGGCGGGCGCGGCGGCCGGAATGACCGCCATCTTCGCGACGCCCGTGGCGGCCGTGCTGCTCGCCGTGGAGGTCCTGCTGTTCGAGTGGCGGCCGCGCAGCCTCGTCCCGGTGACCGTCGGGGCGGTCACCGCGGCCTGCTGGCGGCCGGCCCTGTTCGGCGCCGGCCCGCTCTTCCCCTTCGCCGACAATCCGGCCCTGCCCTGGTGGGGGCTGCCCGCCTGCGCGCTGCTCGGGGTCGCCTGCGGCCTGATCTCGGGGGCGCTGACCCGGGCGCTCTACGCGCTGGAGGACGGATTCGGGCGGCTTCCCCTCCACTGGATGTGGTGGCCCGCCCTCGGCGCCGTCGTGGTCGGGCTGGGCGGCCTCGTGGAGCCCCGGGCGCTCGGCGTCGGCTACGACGTCATCCACGACCTGCTCTCCGGCCACATGCTGGCGAGCGCCGTCGTGCTGATCCTCGTGGTGAAGGCGGTGATCTGGCTCGCCGCCCTGTCGTCGGGCACGTCCGGAGGCGTGCTCGCGCCGCTGCTGATCCTCGGCGGCGCCGTCGGCTGGCTGATCGGCCTCCTCCTGCCCGGCGCCCACGGCTTCTGGGCGCTCATCGGCATGGCGGCGATGCTCGGCGGCACCCTGCCGGCGCCGCTGACCGGCGTCGTCTTCGCCGTCGAGGTGACCGGCGACGTCGCCGCCCTGGCGCCGCTGCTCGCCGCCACCATGGCGGCCTACGCGGTGACCGTGCTCCTCCTCAAGCGCTCGATCCTGACCGAGAAGATCGCCCGGCGCGGGCAGCACGTGACCCGGGAATACGGGATCGATCCCTACGAACTCGCCCGGGTCGAGGCGGTGATGACCCGCACGGTCGAGACCCTCGACGCGGACCTGCCCCTGGCCGACGCCCTCGCGGCGATCGAGACCGGTGCCCACCACGCCTATCCGGTGGTCGACGGCGCGGGCCGGCCGGTGGGCCTCGTCTCGCGCAGCGACGCCCTGCGCTGGACCCTGGAGGAGCGCGACGGCGAGGCCGAGGCGGGCACCCTCGGCGAGCGCGTCTCGGACGCCGATCTCGCCGTCGTCCATCCGGGCGACGTGGTCTCGCACGCCCTCGACGTGATGCTGTCGGCCGGGCAGGGGCGCCTGCCGGTCACCGATCCGCGCACCGGCGGCCTCGTCGGGCTTCTGACCCGAAAGGACCTGCTCCAGGTGCGCGCCACCGTAGTTCGGGCCGAAGCCGAGCGTCGCGCGTTCTACCGGAAGGGGCGGGGTGAGCGGCGCGCGCGGATGGAAGCATGACCCTGGACCTGCACCGTCCCGGCCGGACCACCCGCCTCGATCGGCTCGCGCCGGGCAGCGTCTACCTGATCGCCGGCCGGGACGGGCCGGATCTCGCCCTCGTCGTGCAGCGTGAGGGACGTCGGGAGGCCCTGCTGCTGAACCGCCGTCACGCGGTCGATGGCCACCTGCGGGTCGCGTCCGAGATCGCTCCCGAGGCCGACGTGCTGGCGCTGCCGGGGGCCGTCCTGGCGCCGAGCGGCGCCCTCGCGGACGTCGCCCACGGCGTGACCGCCGCTCCGGCCGCGCTCCACCTCGGCGACGGCCGGGCGTATCTGCGCGGACGCATCTCGGACGGCCGACTCGCGACCTTCGATGTCGGGACCGGTCGGGCCAGCGCGATCGATCCCGGCGACCTGCCGCGGGCGCGCGGCTGGCGCGTGATGGTGCCCGAGGGCCGCGGCGTCGTGACGGTGTACGAGGCGGAGCCCGGCTGAACGCCGCCCGCGGGCCGGGTCAGCGCAGGAAGGTCGGCGCCACCCACCATCCCGGATGGGCGGCGCGCAGGGCGGCGGCGGCCCGGACGGCCGCGCGCCGGTCGGCGAACAGCGCGAAAACGGTCGCGCCGGAGCCCGACATCCGCGCGAGGCGGCAGCCTTGGGCGCGGAGGGCCGCCAGCGCGTCGCCGATCACCGGCGCCACGGTCAGGGCCGGCGCCTCCAGATCGTTGCGGGCCCCGGCCAGGGCCCGGAGCAGCGCGTCGCTCGCCATGGCCCGCGGGATCGTCGGGTGCGGCGCGCCCGCGAGATCCTGGCCGACGCTCAGGCCCAGCGCCTTGAAGACCGGGGCGGTGGGCACCGGAACGCCGGGATTGATCAGCACCGCGGGCAGCGGTGCGAGGCCGAGGACCGGCCCGATCGCCTCGCCCGCGCCGCGCATCATCCGGGCCCGCGGGTCGAGGCAGACCGGCACGTCGGCGCCGGTCTCCCGCGCCACCGCGCCGACGGCCTCGTGGTCGAGGGGCAGCCCGTTGAGGCGCGCCAGCAGGCGCAGGGCCGCGGCGGCGTCGGAGGAGCCGCCGCCGATCCCCGCCGCGACCGGCAGGCGCTTCACCAAGTGGAAGGCGCCCACGCGCAGGCTCGGCACCCGGGCGGCGAGCCCCCGGGCGGCCCGCAGGACGAGGTTGTCGTCCGTCGGGCCGGCGGGGCCGGCGGTGGGGCCGCTGACGGTCAGGCTGAGCGGTGCCGCGGGATCCAGCGTCAGGCGGTCGGCCGTGCCCGCGAAGGCGACGAGGCTCTCGAGCACGTGATAGCCGTCACCGACGCGGCGGCCGAGGACGTGGAGCGTCAGGTTGACCTTGGCGGGGGCGCGATCGGCGAGCAGGGTCACGGGGTCTCGGTCGGGTCGTGGCGATGTGTCCCGAGGCTCTACAGGCTCGCGGCCCGGAACAACAGCTCAGCTGCCGCCCCCGCCGAACACCCCGCGCGGACCGGGCGCGCCGGCCTGCGGCCTGGGCGCCGCGCGATGGAGTCCGGGCCGTGGTGCCGGCGGATCCGATCCTCTAGGCTGTCGCGCATCATGGCGTTCACCGAATCCGTCGCCGCGGGGCTCCCGTGCCAGCGCCATCTCTTCGAGATGCCCGCCGACGTCAGCTACCTCGACGCCGCCGCCTGGTCGCCGCTGCCGCGGGCCGTGCGCGCGGCGGGCGAGGCGGGTATCCTGGTTAAGAGCCGTCCCTGGGACCATCCCCGCACGGCGGTCCCGCCCTGGGCCGAGCGGGCGCGCGCTGCGGCCGCCCGGCTGATCGGCGCCGGCGCGGACGAGATCGCGATCGTCGGGGCGGTCAGCCACGCCATGGCGGTGGCCGCCCGCAACCTGACCCTGAGGCCGGGCGGGCGCCTGCTCCGCGTGGCCGACGAGTTTCCGTCCCTGCGCTTCGCCTTCGATCGGCTGGCCGACCGGCAAGGTCTGGTGGTGGAGGAGGTGCCGCGCCCCCTGGACGGCGACTGGACCGCGGCGGTCGCGGCCGCGATCGACCGGCCGGGCGCCCCGCCGCTCGCCCTCGCCACCCTGACCCCGCTGCACTGGACCGACGGCAGCCTGATCGACCTCGACCGGCTCGCTCCCGCGGTCCACGCCGCCGGCGCGGCCCTGGTGATCGACGCCACGCAGGCCGTGGGCGCCGTGCCGGTCGACGTCGCCCGGTGGCGCCCGGACTTCCTGGCCTTCCCGACCTACAAGTGGGCTCTCGGACCGTACGGTCTCGCCTTCCTGTACGCAGCGCCGCACCGGCAGGACGGGGCGGCCATCGAGGAGAATATCGGGAACCGCCCGCCGGCCGCCGGTGCCCGCCGCTACGACCGGGGCGAGCTCAACGATCCGGTCGCGCTGTTCATGGCCGTGACCGGGCTGGAGCAGATCGCCGAATGGGGCGTGCCGGCCGTCGCCGCCCGGCTGCGCGGGCTGACGGACCGCTTGGCGGACGGGGCCGCCGGCCTCGGCCTGGCGCCGTTGCCGGCGTCCCTGCGGGCGCCGCACATCCTCGGTCTGCGGCCACCCGCGGGTCTGCCGACGGGCCTCGTCGATCGCCTGCAGCGGGACCGGGTCTACGTGAGCGAGCGCTCCGGCGCGCTGCGCATCAGCCCGCACGTCTGGGCGGACGAGGACGACCTCGCGCGCTGCCTTGCCGCACTGTCTGGGGCCTTCCGGGGGATCACCTGAGACGGTCCGGAAACGGACGCTCCGGCATGAGCGCCGGGCCGGGAGCGAGTCGCGAGACCATGCCGCGCCGCCGACTGCTTCCCGGCGCCGGCGCCCGGACCGCGCGCCCACACGGAGACCGTCCACCCCCACATGACCGATTCGATGCCGCGTCCCGGTGATCGGCTCCGGCTCCCGGGCGCCGGCCGCCTCCGCCTGCCCGGACCGATGCGTGCCGTCCTGTCGGGGCGGTTCGCCGTGATCCTGTCGGGCGAGCTGACCCAGAGCCTGTTCCACTTCCTCCTCAACATCCTGCTGGTGCGCGCGCTCGGCGCGCACGATTACGGCCTGTTCGCCATCGTCTTCGCGGTCGGGGCGGTCGGCATCACCTACATCCGGGCCCTGGTGGCGGTCCCGGCGACGATCCACGTCGCCCGGAGCCTGGGACGTCCGGCGGCGCTCGGCTACGACGTGATGTTCGGCTCGGGCGCGGTGCTGGTCTCCGGCCTCATGGCGGCCGCCGTCGGCCTTCTGCTGATCCCGGTGATCGGCCTCGGCGCCCTCGCGGCCGGGGCCTTCGTGGGCCTCTACGCCTTCCGCAGCTACCTGCGGATCGTGCTCCTCGCCCGCGGCCGGCCCCGGATCGCTGGCCTGAGCGACCTGGTCTACGCGGTCTGCGGCGGTCTCCTCGTCGCGCGCTGGCTGAACGGGGAGGGCACGGCCCTTCTCGATCGGGCCTTCGCGGCGATCGCGCTCGCGCACGCGGTCGCGATCGGGGTGGCCTACGCGGCGCTGCGCGAGCGGATCCGCTTCTCGCTGCACGCGCGGGCGCGCGCCCGCTACCGGGCCATCTGGCGGACCCTGGCGTGGTCGCTCGCCGGCGTCACCAGCCTGACGGTCCAGGGTCAGGGGCTGACCCTGCTGCTGGCGCTCCTGGCCGGGCCCGCCGCCTACGCGCCGATCGCCGCCACGATCGTGCTCTACGCGCCGCTGCGCATCCCCGCGAGCGCGCTGCTGAACATGATCCTGCCCGAGATCAGCCGGCTGCTCGCGGCCGGGCAGGTCGACGCCGCCCGCCGGCTCGTCGTCCGCAACGGAATCCTGCTCGGCAGCGCCTGTCTCGCCTACGGGGCGGTGATGGCGGCCGCCCTGCCGCTGGTCGAGGACATCCTGTTCAAGGGTCGGTTCGCCGCGCAGCCGATGGGCTGGATCGGGCTCGGTGTCTGGGCAGTGGTGACCGTGTCGCTGCTCTACGCGATCCCGCGGGCCTATCTCGAGGCCTCGGCGGCGTTCCAGACCATCACGGCGGGGGCGGTGGCGAGCGCCGCCCTCGGGATGGCCGTGATGGTGCCGGCGCTGCTGCTGCTGCCGCCCGCCACCGCGCTCGCCGGCCTGCTGGCCTCCGAGGTGGCGACGCTGGTCTGGTCGGTCTCGGCCTTCCGGACCCTGGCGCGGCGCCCGGGACCGGCGCGACCCCTCGGCGCCGCGTGACCGGCCCGTCGCTCAGCGCAGCGCGAGCAGGGCCGGCGCCAGTCTGCGCAGCGCCGGCGTCCGGCTGTAGACCCAGAGCGGGTTGTGCTGGACCACGTCGGTGCACAGGCCGCGCTTGAACTCGAAGACGGCCCGGTTCGCCGCCGGATCGATGCCGCCGAAATCGAAGACCCGGCAGCCCTCTTCCTTCGCCCGCTCCACGAAGCGCCAGACCGCGAGGGTCGCGGCGCCCGTCGCGCGGGCCCGCTCGTTCGAGGCCGTGTAGAAATCCGTGCAGCGGCTGTCCGACAGGTGCGCGATCCGCACGAGGACGCGCTGCCCGTTCTCGCGGACGTCGAGGAACAGCAGGCGCTCGTCCTCGGCCGCGATGTCGCGGTAGGCCTGCGGCTGCAGCGTCGTGGCGAAGCCCTTGCGCTCGCGCAGGGCCGCGAACATCGCGGTGAAGTCGTCGAAGGCTTCGAGGCGCTCGGCCCTGTCCTCGAGGAAATGCGTCGTCACCTCGGGGTTGCGCTCGGCCTTGCGCAGGGCCTTGCGCCAGCGCGGCTCCATGCCGGCCTGGATGGCGTCGAGGTCCTGGGTCAGGTCGAGTTCGAGGGTGTGGTCGGGCGCGCCGATCACCGGGGCGAAGCCGTGCATCAGCAGCGCCAGCGTCGCGTCGCGGGTCTCGAACTGCTCGTAGTCGACGGCGAGGACGTCGAGCCGGCCGAGCGCGAGGTGGTCGATGAACGCGGCGAACACCGCCTCCGCGCGGTGCGCGCCCGCGGCGGTCAGCAGCGGGCCGCCCTGGACGTGGATGAACCGCGCCGGCCCCTTCCGGCGCGTCTGCCACTGGACGAAGGCGAGGTCCGCGCCGTCGCCGGACACGACCGCCCGCCGCACCTCCAGGCCGCGCCGCGCCTTGTAGGTGCCCCAGGGGCTGCCGCAATAGATGTTGGCGCCCGGGCAGGCCCAGACCCGCCGGTCCCAGTCCAGGGCATCCGCGGTCTCCTGAACCGCGAGCTTGGCCGCCATGTCGCTCCTCGTCCTCGCGCCCCGTCCCGGCCGGGCAGGGTTTCCCGCGCCGCACGCCTCATCGGTCAGGCGCCACCGCATTGCATCCTCGCGCGGCCGATCGTCCACAGGGTGACGGTGGCCGCGCGGGTCGGTTTCCGCTGCGTCGCGAGCGGGGCTCCGGTGCCCGGGCGGCCGGGGCCGGTAAGGGGACGCGCCCGGGCCGGTCGTTGCGCGGCGCCGGCAGCAGGCCCGGCCGCGGCGCTTGGCCACGGACCGCGGGCGTGCAGGAGGTCGTCCCGGTCACGCCGAGGGCGCCCGCGCTCAGGGCGGACGCCCGTTCCGGACCGACGCCGGTCCCGCGGGGACGCGCGGGGATCCTAGGCGGCCGGTCGCGCCGGCGCGTCCGCGGCGCGGGACGGATCCGTCGCCGTCGGGCGGCGCAGCGTCGTCCGGACCATGGCCTCGATGCCCTCCGCCGCCGAGGCCTCCGAGAACAGGCTCAGGTAGCGCGCCCGGGCCGCCCGGCCGAAGTCGCGCCAGCGCGCCGGGTCGGCGACCAGATCCGCCAGCACGGCGGCGATCGGCTCCGGGCCGCCCGGCGGGACGATCCAGCCGGTCTTCCCGTCCTCCACCACCTCGGGCAGGCCGCCGATCGCCGTGACGAGCGGCGGCACGCCGTAGGACATCGCCTCGATCGCCACGCGGCCGAGGGATTCGGGCCGCTGCGACGGCATCGTGACCACGTCGGCCCAGCGGTAGAGGGCGGCGGGATCGGCCACGAACGGCTCGAGCGTGACCTGCGCGGCGAGCCCCGCCTCGGCGATCCGCCCGACCAGGGCCCGCTCGCGGGCCTCGTCCTCGAAGGCGCTGCCGACGATGCGCAGCGCGATCCGCCGACGCACGGGCTCCGGCAGGGAGGCCAGCGCCTCCACGAGGACGTCCTGGCCCTTGATCCGGCTGATCCGGCCGAGCATCAGCACGCGGAGCGGCCGGGAGCCGTCGTAGGTGTTCCGATTCGGCTCGGCGGGACCCGCGATCCCGTTGTAGACGACCCGGGCGGTCGCCCCGCGGGGCAGGGCGTAGGCCCGCTCGGTGGCGCGCGAGTTGAAAACCACGTTGGCGCCGCTCCAGCGGATCAGCCCGCGCAGGATCTTCAGCACGGTGCCTTCGGGGATCTCGTGGACGTGGACGATGCTCCGGCCGGGGACCAGCCGGGCGGCCAGCAGGTAGTCGGCCACCACGGTGGTGTTGATGTAGACGAGGTCGCTCGCGCGGATGCGGCGCCACGCACGGATCATCGCGATGGGCAGAGCCATCAGACCCAGGGTTACGAGGCGCGCCAGGTTCTTGCGCCGCAGGATCCAGAGCGGGGCGATCACGATCTCGCTGGCGAAGGGCTCCAGCGCGGCCACGATCGGCCCGCGTCGCGGCAGCACCACGTCGATCCGCGCACCCGGATGGGCGGCCCGGATCGTGCGGACGGTCTCGATGAAGCAGCGATCCGAGCCGTACAGCTCGAATCCCTGGTGGACGCACGTGATCCGAAGCTCCGCCGCGGCGTTGGCGACGGCCCGCAGCGCGGGGGCGGCAGCACGATCGCTGTCGCGCGCCGCTCTCAGTCCGAAATTGTCTACCATAAGATGATTTCTGTATTGAATAAACAACTAGCAGTTGTAGAAGCCGGTCGTCGGGATTGTATCCTTCGGATCTACAATAGGGCCGACACATTGGAAAGGAAGTTTCATGCCTGACCGCGCACCGAAACTACTTATTCTCGGCACGCGCGGTATCCCGGCCGCCCACGGTGGTTTCGAGACTTTCGCGGAACGTCTCGCGCTCTACTTGGTCGAACGCGGCTGGCAGGTCGGCGTGTACTGCCAGAGGGATGTCGAGACGGTGCGGGAGCGCATCGCGTGCAGCACCTGGAACGGTGTCGAGCTGATCACCGTGGAGATCGGCCTGCGCGGCCCCGCAGCGACACTCGCCTTCGACGCGATCTGCGCCCACGGTGCCGCGACCCGCGGGGGCGTCTGCCTCGTGCTCGGCTACAACGGCGCCGCGTTCCTGCCCTACCTGCGGGCGCGGGGCGGGCGTATCCTGACCAACATGGACGGGATCGAGTGGCGCCGTCCGAAATGGTCGCTGCCCGTGCGCGCCTTCTTCTACGTCAGCGAGTGGATCGCCGCGTGGTCCTCGCAGCGGCTGGTGGCGGACCATCCCGTCATCGCCGACCACCTCGCCCGTCGCAGGCCGCGCGGCGCCATCGCGACCATCCCGTACGGCGGCGATCCCCCGGCGGCCGATGTCGGACCGCCGCCCCTCGGCCTCGCGCCGGACCGCTACCTCGTCTCGATCGCCCGCATCGAGCCGGACAACAACATCCTGACGCTCGTCGAGGCCTTCTCGCGCCGTGCCCGCGGCGTGCGGCTGGTGGTGCTCGGCACGCTGAGGGTCGGCAACCCGTACCATCGCGCCGTGGAGGCAGCCGCCTCGCCGGAGGTGCTGTTTCCCGGCGCCATCTACGAGCCTGGGCAGGTCCAGGCCCTGCGGGTCCACGCGCGGGCCTACCTCCACGGCCACACCGTCGGCGGCACCAACCCGTCGCTGGTCGAGGCGCTCTGGGCGGGCAACGCCGTGGTCGCCCACGACAATCCGTTCAACCGGGGCACGGCCGGGGACGCGCAATTCTATTTCTCGGATCCGGACAGCTGCGCCGCGGCCATCGAGCGCGTGCTCTCCGACGGGGCCGCGGTCGCGGCGGCCCGCGCGGCCGCGCGGGCGCGCGCCGAGCAGTTCCGCTGGGACGCCGTGCTGGCCGCCTACGAGGACGCGCTGCGCCGTGTCGGCGGCTACCCGCCGGCCCCGGACCGCGCGGCGCGCGCCACCGCGGCCGAGCCCGTCGCCGCTCCGGCCTGTCCGAGATGGTAGGCCCCAGCCGGCGGTCGGTGCTCGCCGGCGCCCTCGCGGCGGGTGCGGGTGTCCGGCCCGTCCAGGGCAGTCCCGCGCCGGTCGCCCTGCGCCGGGGCATCGCCCTCTGGCCCTGGTTCTCGCTGACCACCGAGTACCCGCCCCCGCGGACCGACTACGCGTGGCCGCCCTTCCAGGCCGGACGGCCGGTGCCGACCCGCGACGACCTCGCCCGGATCGCCGGGTTCGGCTTCGACTTCGTGCGCCTGCCCCTCGATCCCGGGCCGTTCGTGGCCTTCACGGGGCCGCGGCGCGCCGAACTCCTCGGCACCTTGTCGGAGGCCGTCGACGCGGCGCTGGCGGCCGGGCTGCGCGTCCTGGTCAATGTCCAGGCGAACGCCGCGACCCACCACTACACGCCCGACGCGTTCTACGGCTCGGACCGGGCGCCGCTCTTCGCGGCCTATCGCGACCTCGTCGGAGACCTCGCGCGCCTGTGCGCGCGGAAGGGCACGGACCGCGTGGTCCTGGAGCCGGTGAACGAGCCGCCGCAGGCCTGCGGCGGCGGCGCCTGGAACCGGGTGCAGGACGGGCTCCTGGCCGCGGCCCGCGCGGCCGCGCCGGCGCTCACCCTGGTGGCGACCGGCTCCTGCGGCAGCCTCGTCGCCGGCCTGACGGCTCTGGATCCGGCCGCGCTCGCGCGGTTCGCGCCGCTCCTCTACACCTTCCACTTCTACGAGCCGTACCTGTTCTCCCACCAGGGGGCGACCTGGCTCACCGAGGAGCCGTTCTACCGCTGGCTCACCGCCGTGCCCTGGCCCGGGAGCCGCGGCACGCTGCGCGAGACCCTCGCGGCGGTGCGGGCGCGCATGGAGACGGACCGCACGGTGCCGGAGGCCGAGAAGGCGCGCGACCGCGCGGTGATCGAGGCGAAACTGCACGCGTATTTCGAGGCCGCGCCCGGCCCGGCCTACATCGCCGACGCGATGGCGCCGGTGGCGACCTGGGCGGACCTCTACGGGATCCCGCGCGGGCAGGTGCTGATGGGCGAGTTCGGCGCCCTGCGCACCGACGCCCGTTTCACGGCGTCCCGGGCGCAGGACCGGGCCGCCTACATCCGGGACGTGCGGCTGGCGGCGGAGGCGAACGGGTTCGCGTGGTCGTTCTGGAATCTGTTCGACGGCCTCGGCCTCATGGACGACGCGCACGTCGCCGATCCCGCCCTGATCGCGGCGCTCGGGCTGCGGGCCCGGCCCTGAGGCGGTCCCCGACCGATCCGCGGCTCGGGCCCTCTCAGCCGCGGCGCGGAAGGGGCGGGAACAGGACAATGAGCATCAGGGCGAACTTGGCGAGCAGGGTCGTCTTGCCGGCCAGGCCCTCGAACGTGTTGACGAGGATCACGAAGGTCAGGATCGGGAGCCAGACGCCGCGCCGGCAATCCCGCGCGATCTCCGCGAGGTAGAGCCCCACCGCGATCACCAGCACCCCCGTGACCAGGATGCCGTGGTAGAGCACGGCCGAGATGATCGAGTTCTCGATGCCCCATTCCAGGCCGTAGATCCGGCGCAGCGTGTTCACCTGCAGGAAGTCGGGGGCGAGCAGGAGCTGCCGGAACGGGATCGCGTCGAACACCGTGAGCATGTCGACCCGGGCCTGCGCGCTGCCGCCGTCCGAGACGAACCGGTCCAGCAGGGTGTCGAAGAACCCGGCCGAGGCGAGGACCGCGACCAGCACGGGCAGCAGCGTCAGGGCGAAGCACGCGCAGGCCGCCGCCGCCAGCGGGACGCGGCCGGTGCGCAGGGTGCGGTTCAGGGACACGAGCCCGACAGCGCCGCCGAGGATCAGCGTCGTGACGGTGGCCGAGCGGCCCCCGAACGTGACCAGGGCGACGAGCTGGAGGACGATCATGGCGGCGCGCGGCATCGGCGCCAGGCGGCCGCCGCCCTTCGCCAGCGCCAGGATGTAGCACGCCGTCATGGTCGCGTTGGCCAGCGGGTGGCCCTGGAGGGCCGCCGAGCGGGTGTCGGACTCGAACGCCACGCCGTCGAACCGGTAGGGGAAGAAGCGCTGGCCGCTCGCGAGCTCGAACAGGCCGAGCAGGGCGTTGGCGAGCATCACGAGGTGGAAGATCGTCTCCAGCCGGCCGAGTGTTTCGGCGTCCCGGTCCATCAGGAGGATCGGGACGAGGCCGGCGAGCACGAAGGTGTCGATGGAGCCGGCGAGGCCCGCGCCGCCCCGGGCCGCGATCAGCGCGAGGAGCAGCACGCCGCAGGCGGCCAGGAGCACGCTGGCCGGCCGCCGGTTCAGAGCCCCGGCCACCGGGATCACAGGATAGCCCGCGCGCATCAGGGTCCAGCCGATCAGGACGACCGCCAGGTAGGTGGCGGGGTGGATCTTCGAGGCGGCCGAGCCGGTGATCCCCTCGTAATTGAGGCCGAGCACCCACAGGAGGCCGCCCGAGACCCCGACGAGGAGCAGGGCCCAGACCGACAGCGCCACCGATTCCGCCCGCAGGAGGGCGCGCAAAACCGGGCCCGTGCGCGCCGCCGGATCGTGGCGGCGCGCGAAGCCGGTCTGCCGGAGGGTCCTCACGCCTTGCGCCGGGTCAGGAGCAGGGAGCCCGAGATCGGCCGGCCCAGCGCCTCCGACGTGTCGACGAGGTCGATCAGGTCGCGCTGGCGCGTCGCGCCGTTGCAGGCGACGAGGAGCAGCCGGTCGGCGGCGGCCGCCAGGGGACCGAGCCGCAGGTTCTCGGTCAGCACGCCGCCGTCGACGAGCACGAGGTCGAAGCGTCCCTTCACGCCCGCGATGAAGCGCTCGACATTGGCGGGGGTCAGGGCATCGCGCAGGGGCTTCTCGGTGTCGCCGAGCCCGACCCGGCGGGCGCCGGAGGCCGGGTCCGTCCGGGTCACGGCGTTGAGGCTCTGCTCGCCGCGGAGCACGTCGAGGAGGCCGCCGGTGCCGGAGCCGTCCGCCCGCAGGTCGGCGTCGACGCGCAGGACGCGGTCGCCGCGCGCGACGGCGACCGCGGCGAGCAGCCCGATCACCGCCTGGCGCTCGGCCTCGTCGGATTCGCCCGAGGTGACGAGCAGCGCCAGCGCGTGGCCGCTCGCGCCGGAGGTCGCGGCCAGGTGGTCGAGGGTGAGGCTCGCGGCGCTCGCGCTCGCGCCCCGCGGCCGCAGGCCGGGCAGCACGGCCACCACCGGGGCGTTCGACAGCCGCTCCAGCTGCCGCGGCGAGAGCACGGTCGGCGCCAGATATTCCCGCGTCAGCGCGAGGCCCGCGCCGAGGCCGAGGCCGCCCGCGAGGGCGGCGGCGACCAGGATCAGCCGCGGCGGCCAGCTCGGATCCTGCGGCGGCCGCGCCGCGGTGATGATCCGGGCGTTCGAGCTGTCGATGCTGGTCTGCTCCTTGATCTCCCGGGCGCGCACCAGGAAGGCGTTGTAGACCGAGCGCGCCGCGTCGACCTCGCGCTCGAGCTCGCGCTGCTGCACCGACGACTGGGCGTTCACCGCCGACTGCCGCTGCAGGCGCTCCAGCTCCGCCGCGAGGGTCCGCTCGTTTGCCTGGGCGCGCTGGGCCTCCGTTTCCGCCGCGCCCGCGATGCGGTTCAGCTCGGCGTCGATCAGCCGGCGGACGTCCTGCATCTGGGCGCGCACCGCGGCGATGAACGGGTGGCGCTCGCCGAGATTGGTGCGCAGGTCCGCCTCCTTGGCGGCGAGCTCCGCGTACTGCCCGCGCAGGCGCTCGATCACCGAGGACTGGATCGCCTCCGGCATCGCCCCAGACCCGATCGCCTGCCCGCGCGCCTCCCGGATCCCCTGGAGCCGCGCCCTGGCGTCGGCGGTCCGCGCCCGCGCGGCGACCAGCCGCGCGTTCAGGTCGGTGAGCTGCTGCTCGTTCACGAGCCGGCCGCTCGACGCGATCAGGCCGTTGCGCGCCTTGTAATCCTCGAGCTTCTTGTCGGCGGCGTTGACCGCGCTGCGCAGCTCGTCGAGGCGGCCGCGCAGCTCGCCCGCGGCGCGCTTGGCGGCGTCCGAGCGGGCGTCGGTCTGGTCCGTCAGGTAGGCGCTCGCGATGGCGTTGACGATCCGCGCCGAGAGATCGGGGTCCGTCGTGGTGACCACGAGATCGATGACGAAGACCTTGTCGGCGCGCTTGACCGCGAGCCGCCGCCGCAGCTGGTCCAGCGCCCGGCCGCGGGCGTCGACCGGCCGCTCCGCCCTCGGCCCGGCCACCAGCGCGCGGAGCTCGCCGAGGACCCGCGCGACGACGCCGTCCTGCGGCGCGCCGAAGCCCGGCGCGGTCGCGAGCCCGACCTGATCGACCGCCCGGCCCAGCACGGCGTCCGACTCGATCACTTTCACCTGGCTCTCGACCTGGGCGATGCCGCCGTCCGGCGACAGCCCGGCGGGGTTGACGTCGTTCGAGACGACCTGGCGGTCGCGGGGATCGATCAGGATCTGCGCCGTGGCGGTGTAGAGGGAGGGCGTGATCAGCGCGTAGGCGAGGGCGAGCAGGCCGAGGAGCAGCGCCGTCCCGAGGACCAGCCGCTTGCGCCGCCACAGGATCCGCCACAGGTCGCCCAGCTCGGCGGTGGTGTCGGGGCGGTTCGGGCCCGGACGCTCGGGATGGGCCGGCTGCACGGGGGTGAGCCACGTCGCGACAGCGATGTTATGGTCGATCTGTGCCACGATCGGTCACCGTCGTCTCAAACCTGGTCGGTCCCTCGCGGGTGCCTTCCCCACTGCAAGAGTCGCGCAGCCTCCTGACAATGGATCGGGACCGCGATCCGCGCCTGAGCGGCCCGGATGACTGGAAGCGTGGTAAATCAAATCCGCGCGGCGCGCTCCCGCGCACGCCTCGTTCATCGCGGTCCCGGTGTTGCTGCAGCGTGTCGGCGGCGCGGACGCGGCGTCGCATCGCGGCGGGCCGCCGAGGGACCGTCCGGATGTCCCGCACGCCGCGGTGCCGCAGCGCCCGCCGACCCAGACCCATGCGTTCAGACATCGGCGTGGATAACGCCTTCGGGCTGCTCTATTCCCCGATCGGATAAATTGTATTGGCGCTTCCGAGACGCAACAATCGCTTCAAGCTGCGATCTGTACTCTAATTCAGGTGCTCTGCCATGGAAGCGATCGGCGTCGAGGACCGGGGCGGCGGCCGGCGCGACGCCAGCGCCCGCCTGCGTCGGATCGCGGCCGCGACCGGCGTCCCGCTCGCCGCCTTCTTCGGGGCGCCGGCGCCGCGCCCGCTGGCCGAGCTCAGCGAGCTGATCGGCCTGTGGCAGTCGATCGCCGACCAGGAGGGCCGCAACGCGATCCTGGCGGTGGCCCGGGCGCGGGCCGCCGGGACGAAGGACGGGCCGGGCGGGCCGGCCTGACGGACCGGCCCGCGGATTTTGCGGCGCCCGGCCCTGGCGGGAACGCGCCGGGACCGCTACATGATGGGAGCGGGGCTGCAGAGTTCGTCAGGAGCACTATCCCCGGGGCCTTATCGACTCCCTCGGGAGCTGTCCCTGGCCTCGTCCCTGGACTTGGCCAACACGGCGCCCACCTACGCTGTAGGTTTCCCGGGATCGATCCTCCAACGGCTCACGTGGCTCCGCACCCGACCTCTCCCAGAACCGGCACCGAGGCTCCGGACGCCGCCCGCAAAGCGGAACTCCGCGCCGCGGCCCTCGCCGCCCGCGACGCCCTCGATCCCGCGGCCCGGCAGGCGGCCTCGACGGCGATCGGGAACGCGCTCCTCGCGCTGCCCGAACTCGCCCAGGCCCGTCTCGTGGGCGCCTTCTGGCCGATCCGCAGCGAGGTCGATCCCCGGCCCGCCGCCGAGGGCCTGCGCGCCCGCGGGCAGGCCGTGGCCCTGCCGCACGTCACGCCGGACGGCCTTGTGTTTCGGGAATGGCGCGCCGGCGACGCCCTCGTCGCCGGCCGGTTCGGCCTCAGCGAGCCCGACCCGTCGCTGCCACCGGTGGAGCCCGACGCGCTGATCGTGCCGCTCGCGGCCTTCGACCGGACCGGGCAGCGCATCGGGTACGGCCGCGGCTACTACGACGGCGCGATCGCGCGCCTGTCCCGCACGAGCCCGGTCCTGACCGTCGGCATCGGCTTCGCCGCCCAGGAGGTGGCGCGGGTGCCGGCCGAGCCGCACGACCGCCCCCTCCAGTTCGTGATCACCGAAGACGGCGTGATCCGCTGCGACAGGACCGCCTGACCCATGCGCCTGCTCTTCCTCGGCGACGTCGTCGGGCGTTCGGGCCGCACCGTGGTGTGCGAGCACCTGCCGCGGCTCCGGGAGCGCTGGCGCCTCGACTGCGTGGTGGTCAACGGCGAGAACGCGGCCGGCGGCTTCGGCATCTCCGAGACGATCTGCGACGAGCTGATCCAGGCGGGCGCCGACGCGGTCACCCTCGGCAACCACAGTTTCGACCAGCGCGAGGCGATGGTGTTCATCGCCCGCCAGCCGCGCCTGGTGCGGCCGGCGAACTATCCGCCCGGCACGCCGGGACGCGGCGCCACGGTCGTGGAGACCCAGGGCGGCGCCCGCGTCCTCGTGGTCAACGTGATGGGCCGGGTCTTCCTCGACGCGATGGACGATCCCTTCGCGGCGGTGGAGCGCGAGCTCACCGCCTGCCCCCTCGGCGCGGCGGCGGACGCGGTGATCGTCGACGTCCACGCCGAGGCGACGAGCGAGAAGCAGGCCTTCGGCCACTACCTCGACGGCCGGGCGAGCCTCGTCGTCGGGACGCACACGCACACGCCCACGGCGGATCACCGGATCCTGCCCGGCGGCACGGCCTACATGTCGGATGCCGGCATGTGCGGCGATTACGATTCGGTGATCGGCATGCAGAAGGACGAGCCGATCCGCCGCATGATCCAGAAGACGCCCGGCTCCCGCTGGGAGGTCGCCGTCGGCGAGGGCACTTTGTGCGGCATCGCTGTGGAGACGGACGCGCGCGGCCTCGCCACGCGGGTCGCGGCCCTCCGCCTGGGGCCGAATCTTGAGGAGACCGCGCCGCATTTCTGGGATTAGCGCCCTGTCCGGCCCGGTGGATGCCGGTTTGGCGTAAGGCGGTCGCGGGCCGCTAAGCCTTTTGTGCGGGACTGGTCTCGATCGGCCTGGGCATAGCTCCGCGATGACCTTCCCGAGACTTGATCGCGTGCGGGCCTACCCCCACAGTGCCCCCCGAGGGGCGCCGATGGCCGGCTGCCGCGTGGTGAGATCAGGCTAGAACGATCGATGGCCGCCCGAGAAACCGGCGACGACAAGAATGGGCCGCTGGCACAGCCCGGGATCTATCTCGGGCGGATGGTCATCTTCCTGATCCTTGTAGGCTTCCTGGCCTTCATTCTGTTCCGGCAGATCACACCGGCCTTCCTGGCCAATCCCGGGCTCAACGGGCTCATCCTCGGTGTGCTGCTGATCGCCGTCCTGATCGCCTTCGGGCAGGTCGTCCGGCTGTTCCGCGAGACCGCCTACGTCAACGCCGTGGCGGGCGGCGCGCAGGTCAAGAAGCCGCCCGCCCTGCTGGCGCCGATGGCGCCGATGATCGCCGCGCGGGCCGGCGGAGCCACCCTGCCGGGGACGACCGGCTACCTCGACACGATCGCGGTGCGCCTCGACGAGGGCCGCGAGATCCTGCGCTACATCTCCGGCATCCTGATCCTGCTCGGCCTGCTCGGCACCTTCTGGGGCCTCATCGACACGCTGTCGGCGGTCGGCGGCGTCATCAAGGGCATGCGCGGCGGCGGCGATGCCGGCGTGATGTTCGACGAGCTGAAATCGGGCCTCGCGGTGCCGCTCTCGGGCATCGGTCTGGCCTTCTCGGCCTCGCTGTTCGGCCTCGCCTCGTCGCTGATCACCGGCTTCCTGGAACTGCAGGCGGGCCAGGCCCATGCCCGGTTCCACAACGAGTTGCAGGATTGGTTGATGTCCGGCGCGGCAGCTCCGGAGTCGGCGCCAGTCGCGGCGGCGGCGACCGCGGCGCGGCCGGCCGCCGGCACGCAGGAGCTGAAGGAGGCGGTCGACCGCCTGAGCGCCCTGGTGGCCGAGGGCGGCGGCAGCCGCGCGGCGACCCAGGCGATGACCAACCTCGCCGAGGGCATCCAGGGCCTCGTCCAGCACATGCGCGCGGAGCAGCAGATGATCCGCGACTGGGTCGAGGCGCAGGCGAGCCGCGAGCGCGAGCTGAAGCAGGTGCTGGACCGGCTGGGCCGGGAGCGCGTCTAGTGGCCTCCACGGCGACCCGGACCCGGCGGACGCTCAACGTCTGGCCCGGCTACGTCGACGCGCTGGCCACGCTGCTGCTGTCGGTGGTCTTCCTGCTCACGGTCTTCGTGGTCGGGCAGTTTTTCCTGTCGCAGGAGCTGACCGGACGGGACGAGACCCTGGCCAGGCTCAACCGCCAGATCGCCGACCTCACCGACCTCCTCGCCCTGGAGCGGACGAACCGCCGCAACCAGGAGGAGGAGGCCCGCAATCTCCGCACGACGCTCGCCGGCGTCGAGGCCGAGCGCGACCGGGCCAAGGTGCAGGCCGAGGCCGCGACGGTCAGCCAGGGCGCGGCGGGCACCCTCGACAAGCAGCTGGAGACCGAGCGCGGCGCGACCCGGCGGGCGCAGTCCCAGATCGACCTGCTCAACGAGCAGATCAGCGCCATGCGCCGCCAGCTCGCCGCCCTGGAGGACGCCCTCGCGGCCTCCGAGAGCCGCGACAAGGAATCCCAGGCCCGGATCGCCGAGCTGGGCAGCCGGCTGAACGTCGCCCTCGCGCAGAAGGTCCAGGAGTTGGCCCGCTACCGGTCCGACTTCTTCGGCCGCCTGCGGCAGATCCTCGGCAACCGGCCCGACATCCGCGTGGTCGGCGACCGCTTCGTGCTGCAATCCGAGGTGCTGTTCCCGGCCGGCTCCGCGACCCTCAAGCCCGAGGCCGGGCCGGAGCTCGACCGCATCGCCGGCGCGGTCTCGGAACTCGCCAAGCAGATCCCGGCGGACCTGCCCTGGGTGCTCCGCGTCGACGGGCACACCGACGCGCGCCCGATCAGCACGTCGCAGTTCCCGTCGAACTGGTCGCTCTCGGCGGCGCGCGCCATCGCGGTGGTGCAGTTCCTCGCCGGCAAGGGGATACCGCCGCAGCACCTCCTGGCGGGCGCCTTCGGCGAGTTCCAGCCCCTAGAAGCCGGGGCGACCGAGGAAGCCTACGCCCGCAACCGCCGGATCGAGATGAAGCTCACCGAGCGCTAGCGCTGTCGGACCGCCGCGGCGCCGCAGGGGGTGTCGGCGCGCGGCCCGCGTCCGGTGACCAGTTTCGCGGCGATCTCGCTCCGCATTCCCAAGTGCATGTGCCGATCAAGCCAGCATCCGATCGTCTTACGAGAGCTTCGAACACCAGAAGCCGGAAGAGATAGGCGGTAATTGTTCCGGCGGGCGCCGATTTCTCCTGTGCGCGCCGCAGCTCTGCTGGATTAACGCATCGTTATCCTTGACGTCCCATGGTGCGGCCGATCCAGGGAGACCGTATCGATGTCGAAGCTCAGCCTGCCCCTGAACGCGGTTCGGCCCGGAGCCGACGATTACCCCCGGCCGCACGTCGCCCTGCGGGACGAGGCCAGCGCGATCGCCGCGGCCGTGCGGGTCTTCGAGGACGGGCTGACGGACCTGCGCGCGGGCGTGCCGGCCGCGGACGACGCCGCGTCCGCCGCGGCGGCGGCCGACGCGGCGACCGGCCTCCTGGCCGGCATCGCCGGTCAGACCAGCCTGATGGCGCTCCGGGCCGCGATCGAGGCGGCCCGCGACGGCGGAGAGGGCCGGGGCTTCGCGGCCGCGGCCGCGGAGGTCAGGGACCTGGCCGGGCAGATGGTGCGGGCGACCGACACGATCGTGGCCCAGGTCGGCCAGATCCAGGCCGCGGCGGAGCGGGCGCAGGATACCGCGACCCGGGGGCAGCGCCAGGCCGCGTCCGCGCACTGAGGCCGCGCACCCCGCACCGGCGATCCGTCGCGCGGACGGGCGCCGCACCGGGCGGCTCCGGGCGCGGCCCGGCTACTCGGCGACCGGCAGGCGCTCGCCCCGGCTGCGGGGCTCCTTGCCCCGCGCCGTCTCGTCCAGCGCGTCGGTGAACTGCAGGTTCGCGAGCTGAGCGTAGAGCGCGCCCTGGGCCAGCAGGCTCTCGTGGGTTCCGGTCTCGACGATGCGGCCGTCGTCGAGGACCAGGATGCGGTCCGCGGCGCGGATCGTGGCGAGCCGGTGGGCGATCACCAGGGTGGTCCGGCCCTGCATCAGCGTGGCGAGGGCGGCCTGGACGGCGCGCTCGGACTCGGCGTCCAGGGCCGAGGTGGCCTCGTCGAGGAGCAGGATCGGCGCGTCCTTGAGGATCGCCCGGGCGATGGCGATGCGCTGCCGCTGGCCGCCCGAGAGGGTCACGCCGCGCTCGCCCACCTGGGTCGCGTAGCCCTGCGGCAGGGCCGAGACGAAGCCGTGCGCGTTGGCGAGTTCGGCCGCGCGCCGGACCTCCGCCTCGCCGGCCTCCGGGCGGCCGTAGCGGATGTTCTCGGTGACGGTGCCGGAGAACACGACGGGGTCCTGGGGCACCAGGGCGATGCGGGCGCGCAGGCGCTCGGGATCGACCTGGGCGATGTCGGCGCCGTCGACCAGGATCCAGCCGCCCTGCGGGTCGTAGAAGCGCAGCAGCAGCTGGAACACCGTCGATTTGCCCGCGCCGGAGGGGCCCACGATGGCGATGCGCTCGCCGGGCGCGGCCGCGAAGCTGAGGCCGCCGAGGGCGGCGTGTTCCGGGCGGGTGGGGTAGGCGAAGCGCACGTCCTCGAAGGCCACCGCGCCCCGGGCCGGCTCGGGCAGCGGCAGGGCCGGGGACGGCGCGCGGATCGCGGGCTCCGCGGCGAGGATCTCGGTGAGCCGCTCGGCCGCGCCGGCCGACATGGCGAGGTCGCCGTAGACCTCGGAGAGCTGCCCGAGGGCGCCGGCGCCGAACACGGCGTAGAGCACGAACTGCGAGAGCTCGCCGCCCGTCATCGTGTGGTTCAGGACGCCCTGGGCGCCGTACCACATCACCCCGACCACCGAGGCCGAGATCAGGAAGATCGCGACGCCGGTGAGCAGCGCGCGGGCCCGGATCGAGGCCTGGGCGGCGCCGTAGGCCTCCTCGGAGGCCGCCGCGAACCGGGCCGCCGTCGAGTCGGAGCGGCCGAAGGCCTGCATCGTCCGCACCGCCCCGACCGCCTCGGCGGCGTAGGCCGAGGCCTCGGCGAGCCGGTCCTGGGCCGCCCGGGAGCGCCGGCGCACGCCGCGGCCCGACACGATCAGCGGGAAGACGATGATCGGGATCGCGGCCAGCACCATCACCGACAGGCGCGGGCTCGTCACCACCATCATGGCGGTGGCGCCCACGAACAGGAACAGGTTGCGCAGCAGGATCGAGACCGAGACGCCGAAGGCCGACTTGATCTGCGTCGCGTCCGCGGTGAGCCGCGAGACGATCTCGCCGGACTGCGCCCGGTCGAAGAACGCCGGATCGAGCTGGGTCAGCCGCGCGAAGACGGCGCTGCGGAGGTCGGCGACGACCCGCTCGCCCAGCGTCACCACCGTGTAGACGCGGGCCGCGCTCGACAGCGCGAAGGCCGCGACGACCCCGAGCAGGGCGAGGAAGTAGGCGTCGATCACGTTCGAGCCGTCGGCGGTGAAGCCGTGGTCGATGACCCGGCGCATGGCGATCGGGACGACCAGCGTCGAGGCCGACGCGCAGATGAGGGCGACGAGCCCCGCGGCGATCCGCGCGCGGTAGCGCAGCGCGAAGGGGAGGAGCGGCCGGAGGGCGCTCAGCGGGGCTCTGGGTCGGCCGGCCGCGGCCGCCTTGGTCTTACGGGCCATCACGCCTCACGTGTTGTCGTTCTCCCGGTCCGCGGCGCTTGTGACCGGGGAGCGGCTGCGGTATAGGCCGCCGCTCATCCGATTGCGTGTGTTCAATGGCCGCGGGCCGCCACCACGGTCGGCTTGGACGTGCCGTTGCCACGAACCCATGGTTCGGTGCAACCGGTGACATCTTCCGCATTCCGGGCCGGGCGGCGCCTCCTGCGCTTCCCGCCGGCGTGCCAGACAGGGACCAAGGTCATGGCGAAGGACGCGGCCGCGAAGGCCAAGGGGACCGAGCACCCCGATTACCACTTCATCAAGGTCGTGATGACGGACGGTACCGAGTACCAGACCCGTTCGACCTACGGGAAGGAGGGCGACACCCTCAATCTCGACATCGATCCGCTGACCCATCCGGCCTGGACCGGCGGTGAGCAGAAGATGCTCGACCGCGGCGGCCGCGTGTCGCGCTTCAACTCGCGGTTCGGCAACCTCGGCAAGCGCTGAGCGCCGCAGCCGTCACGGCGACGTCGTTCGAGACGGGCGGTCCCTGCCGGGGCCGCCCGTTTTCGTGCGCGGCGTCGCGCGGTCGCGCGCGTTATCCACAGGACGGGTTTGCGAAGATCGCCCGGACCTTGGCGCGAACCGCGCGTCCGGGCCGGCGGGCGGAAACGCTTCTTCTCGGTCGGGGCGCACCCGCGGCCTCCGCGGCCGGGTCCGGCCGCCGCCGGCGCATTCAAAGCGCGGCCGGGCCGTCGTATCCTTCCCCGGTCACCCGCGGTTCGCCGGAACTCCGCCGCGCGGGCGGCCCGCCTGTCCGGGGGCCGAGGCTCTCCGGACGCACTGCTAGGATCGAGATCCGATGAGACGTCTGCTGCTGCTGTTCCTCGCCCTGGTCGGTCTGGCCGCCGCGCCGGCCCTGGCCGCGGACAAGATCAAGGTCGGCATCATGGGCGGGGATGCCGAAGTCCTCTGGGCGAAGGCCAAGGAGATCGCGGCCCGCGACGGGCTCGACATCAACCTGGTGGTGTTCTCCGACTACCTGCTGCCGAACGAGGCGCTCCAGTCCGGCGACCTCGACGCCAACGCCTTCCAGCACAAGCCGTTTCTCGCCAACCAGATCAAGGCGCGGGGCTACAAGATCGTCCCCGTCGGCGAGACGATCGTGACGCCGATCGGCCTGTACTCCAAGCGGGTCAAGGCCGTCGGGGACCTGAAGGACGGCGCGCAGATCGGCATCCCGAACGACCCGTCGAACGGTGGTCGGGCGCTCCTGCTGCTGCAGGCCGAGAAGCTGATCCGCCTGAAGGACGGGGTCGGCCTGCTGCCGACGGTCTTCGACGTCGTCGACAATCCCAAGCGCCTGAAGTTCCAGGAGGTCGACGCCGCGCAGCTGCCCCGCAGCCTCGAGGATCTCGACGCCGCGGTGATCAACACCAACTACGCCGTCGATGCCGGCCTGATCCCCGGCAAGGACTCCATCGCGATCGAGTCCAAGGTCGACAACCCCTACAACAACGTCATCGTGGTCCGCCAAGCGGACACGGGCAAGCCCTGGGTGCCGAAGCTGGTCCGCGCCTTCCAGAACGACGCGATCCGCCAGATCCTGAAGGAGCAGTTCCCGGGCCAGTTCCCGGCGTTCTGAGCGTCGGGGCCGGGACGCCGGCCACGCGCGGCGGCGGCGCTCCCCGGAGCGTCGCCCGGCCCCCGCTCAGCCCTCGCTCATGCGGAAGGCCATCCGCAGCAGGCCCTGCTGCGCGGCGACGGGGCTCTCCACCGGCTGGGGCGTCGGCCGGTCCTCGGCGATCAGCGCGTCGAGGTGCAGGATGCGGCTGTGCAGGCGCCGGGCCCGGAGGATCAGCTGCTGCAGGCGCATCGGCAGCAGGTTGAAATCCTGCTGCTTCGGCGGCTCGGCCGTGCCGAGCTTGACCCGGTGCTTCTCCAGGAGGGCCTCGGCCGGGGTCATCTCGCCCTCGGCGACGGCGCGCTGCACCAGGAGCCACGAGGCGATCTGCATCAGCAGCGTGGTCAGGCGCATGCTCTCGGCCGCGTAGCTGAGCGTCGCGTCCCGGGACACGAGGCGCGACTCGTCGCGGCCCTCGCCGTCGAGATAGGCGGCCGTCTCCTCGACCAGGGTCATCCCGTCGCGGAACAGCGCCTTGAAGGCTTCCGAGTTGACGTAGGACCTGCCGAAATCGACCCAGTCCTGATCGTCCCGGAACGTGACATCGAAGCCGTTCATCTGCCTCTCCTGTGCCGTCCGACGGCCCGGCTCGTTCCGATCCGGGACGCTCCGTCCGTGGCTTTCGGACGACGCCGCAATCCTAGCGCCGATTGGCCCGGACAGCAGGGTTCATGTTTTTTTAACCTTAACCCGCCGCCCGGGATCTGGAGAAGTGCCGCGGATGGCGGCACCCGCGCTCAGAACGAGGCCCGGATACCGCCGAAGACGCTGCGGCCGCTCCCGGGATAGAAGGCGGCCAGCGCGGCCGGGCCGCCGGCCGTCGCGGCGGCGTTCGCCACCACGGCGATGTCCGAGACGTAGCGGGCGTTCGTGAGGTTGCGGGCATCCACGAACAGGGCGACGCCGTCGGCGAGATCGAGGCCGGCCTCGACGCCGAGCAGGGCGTAGCCGGGCACCCGCAGGGTGTTGGCGTGATCGGCGAAGGCGCCCTGCGGCACCCAGTCGAGCGACGGCGCGACGTGGAAGCCGCGCGGGTGCCGGTAGCTCAGGACGGTGCGCAGCACGTCGGCCGGGATCCCGGCGATGCGGTTGTTGCCGAAGACCGGGTCTCCGACGAACCGGAAGTCGTTGTGGTTCCAGATCTGGGTCACGCTGAGCCCGTCGCCCGCCGCCGCGAGGTCGCGGACGAGGTCCAGGGTGAGCGCCGCCTCGACGCCCTGGTGGACGGAGCGGGGGGTGTTGAAGGTGGCGGATGGGATGTTGAGGCCGGGATTGGTCGCGAAGTTGATCAGCTCGTCGCGCAGGTCCGACCGGTAGAGCGTCACGTCGAAGGCGAGGCGGTCGACGCGCCCGCGGGCGCCGGCCTCGTAGGTCCAGGCGCGCTGCGCCCGCAGGGGCACGAAGGTGGTGCTCAGCAGGTTCTGCTGCACGAGGTCGGAGAAGTCCGGCACGTCCCGGGACCGGACCACGTCGCCGAAGATCTGGATGTCGGGGCGCGGCTGCCACAGCAGGCCGACCTTCGGATTGACGCCCGCGTAGGTCACGTCGGCGAAGCGCGGGTTCGGGTTGCCCGGCAGGCCGCCCTTGTCGCTGAAGGTCCGGTTCGACGAGAACGCCTTCGCGCCGGTCATCAGCGCCATGTCCGGCAGGAACCAGAAGCGGTTCTCGCCGTACGCCTCGAGGCTCGAGGCGCTCTGAAGGGCGTTGAGCGTCTGCGCCCCCCGCTGCCCGCGGACGTTGACGAATTGCAGCGCGGAGTTCTGACCCGCGAAGGCGCGCAGGCCCAGCACCACGTCGTCGCGGAAGCCGCCGAGATCGAAGGTCCCGGCCCAGTGCGGGCTGATCCCGTAGGTCCAGCCGTCCTGGTCGATCGCCTGGAAGATCGGGTGGTACAGGCTCTTGTGGATCGCCCAGGTGTCGACGTCGAGCTTGCCCACGTCGAGCAGGAACGAGGTGCGGTTCGCGATCCGCTCCGTCTCGACCTTGCGGGACTGGTTGCCGGTGATCGCCGTGGGGTTGGCCAGCGTCGGCGTCGAGAGGCTCTGGCCGAGGGTCAGGGTGCCCGGCAGCTTCTGATCGGTGAGGTAGGTGCCGAGATAGAAGCGGGTCTCGATGTCGGGCGCGATCCGGTAGCCGATATTGGCGTTGAAGTTCTTCGTGGCCTGGGCCTCGTGGGCGCGGAACCCGTCGGAATTGGTCAGCGTCGCGTTGACCAGACCGTCGAGCGGCCCGTCGATGCGGGACATCTGCGCCTGCTCGCGGATCGTGCCGAAGCTGCCGCCGTCGACCCGCAGGATGTTGGGCGCCAGCGCGGTGTAGGCCGTGGGCGTGACGGCGTTGACGGCGCCGCCGAGCGTCGTCGCCCCGAAGGTCAGGGCGTTGCCGCCCTTGTAGACCTCCACCGAGCGCAGGGCGAGCGGGTCGACCTGATAGAAGTCGCCGCTCCCGTCCGCGAGGTTGAGCGGGATCCCGTCCTGCAGCAGCTCCAGCCCGCGCAGGTGGAAGGCGCGGGCGATGCCCGAGCCGCGGACCGACAGGCGCAGCTCCTGCCCGTAGCGCTCCTGCACGTAGACGCCGGGCACGTCCTTGAGCACGTCGCGGAGCGTGTTGGTGTAGCGGTCCTGGAGCGCCGCGGCGTCGACGAAGGCCACGGAGCCGACGGTCCCCGCGAGGGCGGCCCTCTGGCGGTCGACGCTCGGCACCGAGAGCGAGCCGCGGGTTTCGTCCGACGGCGCGTCCGTCGCGGCGGCGCCGACGACGCTGAGTTCGGACAGGGTGACCGAGGCGGCGGACGGTGCCTGGGCCGCGGCCGGCGTCGCGCAGGTGAACAGCAGGAGCGCGGCACGTCGGCCGGCCCGGAACTGGCGGGGCATGGTGTGGGATCCGTGTCTGGCGATCGGGAAGGCGGGGCGATCGGTCAGACGACGGGCGGAGCGCGGGCTCCGAGGCCGGGACGCGGGGGCGCCCGCGGGAGGGCGACGCGCCGCGGCCGGGGGGCGGCGGCCGCGACGGGTCGGGCGACCGGGACGGCGGCGACGGTCGACGGCGCGGGCAGGGTGGCGGGGCCGGCCGCGTGGCAGGCGACGCAGCAATCCCCGCGGTGAGGGGCCGGCAGCTGTTTGCCGGCCGGTGCCGGATCGGTCGGGCCGCCGTCGGCGAGGCAGAGGACGTGGTCCGGCCCCGCGGCGGCGGAGACCAGGCCGCCGAGGACGCCCTGGAGCGCCAGGGCGTAGAGGGCGAGGAGCGCCACGATCCGGGCGAGCGCGCGCGCCGGCCGCGCAGGGGCGACCCGAAGGTCCGCGCGGCCGCGACGGCCGGGCGCCGCGGCGGCCCGGCCTCGTGGATCTGCTCGCGTCACGGCTGTCGCCCAGCGGCCGAAGCTCCGTCCCGGGCTGCTAGTGCTGGTGCTGGTGCTGGCCGCCCGGCGCGCCCGCGCCGATCGGCGCCACCGTGAACGTCACCGGCACGGCGCCGGCGCGCTGGAAGGTGAGCGTCCCGGCGACCGTCTCGCCCGCCTTCGGCGCGCCGGTCAGGTCCTCGAACATGAGGTGATAGCCGCCGGGCTTCAGCTCCACGGTCTCGCCGGGCTTGATGGTCAGGCCGTTCGTGACCGGCGCCATCTTCATGACGCCGCCCTCCATCGACATGGAGTGGATGTCGCTGCTCTTGGCGAACGGCACCGTGGCGCCCGTGAGCGTGTCCGGGGCGCTCCCCGTGTTGGTGATGCGCACGTACCCGCCGGCGACCTTGGCGCCGTTCGGCGTGGCGCGCAGCCACGGCGTCTCGATCGTCAGGTCACCGGCCTTCACGGTCGTCGCGGCCGCGGCCGTCCCCGCGGCCGGCGCGCCGCCCGCCTGGGCGACCTGGACGATCCGGAAGGACGGCGCGGCCGCCTTCAGGTCGTGGGCGTCCTGACCGGCCTTGGGGATCTTCGACCAAGAATAGCTGCCCTCCGCGCAATCCTGCTGGACCGGGACGTAGACGGTCGCGCCGGGCTCGAAGGTGCCGGCGACCTGCGCCAGGAAGGTGAACTCGTCGACCTGATCGTCCGGAAGGGAGCCGCCGCTCCACGTGATCGACGTCACGCCCTCCGCGGCCGTGCCGTGATGGGTCGCGTAGGTCTTGGCGTAGGGTCCGCGCGTCGTCGCGAGGGTCCAGCCGGGTTTCGGCATCGGCTTGGCGCCGATCAGGCCCTCCGGGATGGTGACGCTCACGCGGGTCGTCGGCTTGCCGTTGCAGCCGTGCATGATCTGGACGACGCCGCGATACGAGGCGCCGGGGGCTGCCTGCTTGCGTTCCAGCACCGCGTGGGCCTGCGCCGCGGAGGCGAGCAGCCCGAGGCCGAGGGCGGCCGAGACAAGGGTCTTCATGGGAATACATCCGTCCTGAGGGATCCGAGAGGTGGTGATCGCTCAGGCGGTCGGCGGCCCCCTCGGGGACGCGATGGTGCCGGGCGGCGCGCGGGCGCCGACGCTCCGGTTGAGGGGCCAGGCCGGCCGCAGGTCCGCGGTCGCGGCCCATCGGAAGCCGACGGACGGGGGGCGCGGCGGGATCGCCGGGCCGGTGGCCTGGGCCGCCGCGCAGCAATCGCCGTGGTCGTGGGGGACGGGCGCGCCCGATGGAGCGGACGCGTCGGCATGCTGCGCGCAGAGGCCGTCGGTCGCCGCCGGCACCGGCATGAGGCCGCCGAGAAAGGCCTGGAGCAGCAGGGCGTAGAGCGCCAGCAGGGCGACGACGGCCCGCAGGGCCGGCCCGACACGTCGATCCGAAAGGGCCTCGCCCGAATCCATGCTGCTCCCGCGCGCCGTCCGAACCGGACCGCTATGGCATCCCTGCCACACCGGCGCGACGATGGCTGTTGCCAGGGTGCCGCAGACGGACGCCGCGTGCGCTGGCGCACGGCGATGCCACATTCCGGCCCCTTCGATAGGGAGTCTTAACGCCATCCCGACACCGTGGCGCCCGAGACAATCCGCTCCCGTCACGACCTGACGAACCCCGGACCAGAGCCAGCGACCGATGCGCAAGAAGGCACAAAACCGGTTCCCCGCGATCCTCGGCGTCGCCGCCCTCGGCGCGCTCGGCATCGGCGGCGCCCAAGCCCGCGATCAGGGCAACTATGCCCAGGCCGAGTGGGCGCAGGACTACGCCTCACCCGCCGGCATGCAGGTGCAGCGCGAGACGGTGCCGATCCTCTCGCCCCAGACCGTGACGTCCACCGAGCAGATGGTGGAGCGCTACAAGGACATCGTCGCCCGCGGTGGCTGGCGGCAGGTTTCCGGCGCCGACCACCTGCGGATCGGCTCGCGCGGCCCGGCCGTGGCGGCCATCCGCCAGCGCCTGATCGTCACCGGCGACCTCGATCCGGCCGCGGGCGGCTCGGGCGTGTACGATTCGTACGTCGCCGCGGGCGTGAAGCGGTTCCAGGCCCGGCACGGCCTCAGCCAGACCGGCGCGATGACGATGGCCACCCAGCAGGCCATGAACGTGCCCGCCGACGTGCGCCTGCGCCAGCTCGAGATCAACGTCGTGCGCCTGCGCTCCTACTCGGGCGATCTCGGCCGGCGCTTCGTGATCACCAACATCCCGGCCGCGCTCGTCGAGACGGTCGAGAACGGTCAGGTCGTCACGCTCCACGCCGCCGGCGTGGGCAAGATCGACCGCCAGTCGCCGATCATGAACACCAAGGCGACGCAGATCAATTTCAACCCGACCTGGACGGTCCCGGCTTCCATCGTGAAGAAGGACCTGATCCCGAAGATGCAGAAGGATCCGAACTACCTCACGGACAACAAGATCCGGATCCTGTCAAACGGCTCCGAGGTCTCGCCGAAGTCGGTGAACTGGTTCTCGGACGAGGGCACCCGCTACACCTACCGGCAGGATTCGGGCGCCGACTTCAACTCGATGGGCATCGTCCGCATCAACATCCCGAATCCCTACGGCGTGTTCATGCACGACACGAACACCAAGGGCGTGTTCGGCGACGATTTCCGCTTCATCTCCTCGGGCTGCGTGCGCGTGCAGAACGTGCGCGAGTACATCACGTGGCTGCTGAAGGACACGCCCGGCTGGGACCGACAGAAGGTCGAGGAGGCGATCGAGAGCGGCAAGCGCATCGACGCCAACATCTCCCAGCCGGTGCCGGTCTACTGGACCTACATCACCGCCTGGTCGACCCCGGACGGCATCGTCCAGTTCCGCGACGACATCTACAAGCGTGACGGCGTGAACGTGCCCTCGACCATCGGCGCGCCGACCCCGGTCGCCAGCGCCGAGCCGATGCCGCAGACCTTCGAGCCCGGCGACGAGGAGTAGTCGGACCCGCGGGCGCCGGCCGCTCCCGGCGACGCCCGCCCGTCGAACCCGATCCGAGGCCCGCACCTCTGCCGAGGCGCGGGCCTCGCGCGTTCGGGGCCGCGCCTGTCATCCGGAGGTCAAACGCGTCTGATTGGCCGCGGAGGCAGCGTCCCGGATGCCGGTTGCCGGCCTCCCGCGGGACGCCGCGCCGCGAAGCCGTGCAGGAGCCATCGATGTCGCGCGACACCCAGCCCGGAGGCCTGACCCGCCGGAGCACCATGGCGGGCGCCGCCGCCCTCGGCCTCGTCGCGGGCCGGGCCGGCGCGCAGGAGCCCGCCGAGGCCGCCGAGGCCACCGGGATCGTCTCCGCGCGCGACGCGGCCGGCGGGGAGCCGGTCCCGCTGCCGGGCGTGCTGGTGTCCAACGGTCGCGAGATCGCGCGGACCGACGAGCGGGGCCGCTACCGCCTGCCGATGCCGGGCGACGGCGCGGTCTTCGTCATCAAGCCGCCGGGCTACGCCCTGCCGCGCGACGCCGACAACGTGCCGCGCCACTCCTACATCCACCAGCCCGGGGGTACGCCCGCCGAGCTGGGCCTGCGCTACCGCGGCCTCGCGCCCACCGGGCCGCTCCCGGCCTCGATCGACTTCACCCTGACCCGCGCGGACGAGCCCGACGACTTCGACGTCGTGCTGTTCACCGATCCCCAGCCCGAGAGCCGGTTCGAACTCGACCACGTGCGCGACACCGCGGTCGCCCGCGCCATGGCGATCCCGGCCGCCTTCGGCCTGACCACCGGCGACGTGCTGTTCGACGATCTCTCGCTCTACGGCCGGTCCAACCGGATCGTCGGGCGGATCGGCCTGCCCTGGTACAGCCTGCCGGGCAACCACGACCTCAACATGCAGGCGCCGGACGCGCGCTACAGCCGCGAGACCTGGATGCGGGTGTTCGGCGCGCCGACCTACGCGTTCCGGCACGGCCGGGCGTGGTTCGTGATGCTCGACAACGTCGAGTGGCTCGGGCCGCCGGTGCCGGTGGGCGCCAACACCTACCGGGGCCGGATCGGCGACCGCGGCCTGGCCTTCCTGCGCAACCTCCTGGCCGAGATCCCGCGGGACGACCTGATCGTGCTGGCCATGCACATCCCCCTGCACACCGAGACCGGCCCCGAAGAACCCCGCACCCACACCACGGACCGCGCCGCGCTCCTCGACCTGCTCGTCGGCCGCAAGGTGCTGAGCCTCGCCGGCCACACCCACACGACCGAGCACCACTACCTCGCCGACGGGCACCACCATCACGTGCTCACCGCCGTCTCGGGCTCGTGGTGGAGCGGTCCCGACACCCGCACGGGCATCCCCTCGGCCGACAGCCGCGACGGCACGCCGAACGGGTTCCACGTCCTGTCGATCCGCGGCACCGACTACACGACGCGCTACGTCGCCGCGCAGGGTCAGCCGGACGAGACCATGCGGATCCTGTTCGAGAGCGAGCTGCGGGCCGGCGCGCCCGAGGTGGTGCGCTGGACCCGGCCGGTGCAGGGGCTGCGGCCGCCGGTGCCGCAGGACGCGCTCGCCGACACGACCCTGGTGGTGAACGTGTTCGACGGCGGCCCGCGCACGCGCCTCGCGTTCCGGGTCGGGGACGCGACGCCCCGGCCGATGGCGCGCACCCGCCGCCCCGACCCGTTCGTCACCGAGCTCTACGAGCGCTACCCGGAGACGAAGAAGAGCTGGGTGAAGGCGGTGCCCTCGACCCATATCTGGACGGCGCGGCTCCCGGACGACCTCGCCCCGGGCGCCCACCGGGTGACCGTGGAGGGCGCGGACGAGTACGGCCGCCCGATCCGCGGCTGCACGGTGCTGGAAGTCACCGGCGAGCGCGGCCGTGGCTGAGCGGGGGCGCCGGTCGTCCGGCGCCCGCGCGGGTCACGCCGCCAGCTGGCGGGCGCCGTGGCCGCCCTCCTGGATCTCCTCGACGATCTTCGCGCAGAAGGCGTCGAGGTCGCCCGGGTTGCGGCTCGTGACGATGCCGTGGTCGGTCACGACGTCCTTGTCGTGCCAGCGGCCGCCGGCATTGATCACATCGGTCCGGATCGAGCTGAACGAGGTCAGGTCGCGGCCCTTGGCCGCGCCGGTCTCGATCAGCAGCCACGGGGCGTGGCAGATCGCGGCCACGACCTTGCCGGACGTCAGGAAGCTCCTGATCAGGGCGAGGGCCCGGGGCTCGAGCCGGAGCTTGTCCGGGTTGATCTGGCCGCCCGGGAGGACGAGGGCGTCGTAGGATGCCGGGTCGACCTGCTCCAAGTCGGTGTCGACCGCGACCTCCCGGCCCCAGTCGGTCTTGTCCCAGCCGCGGATCGTGCCCTTGCTCTGGCGCGACTGCGGGGCGGCGACGGTCACCGCGGCGCCGGCCTCGGCCAGCTTGGCCTGCGGGACGGTCAGCTCGCTCTCCTCGAAGCCGTCGGTGGCGAGGATCAGGATCTTGGCTTGGCGGATGTCGGGCATGGCGGGTCTCCGGTTCGGGGATCTGCCCGGCTAACCGAGGGTCGTCCGGCCCGTTCCCGCGGCCCTCCGCCGCCCGGCCGCGTCCGGAAGCGGACGCCGGACCGGTGATCGGAACCCCCGCGAAGGCGGCCCGTTGGTCCCCATCCCAGCCACTAGGAGTCGCGTCATGGCCAATCCCGGCCTTCCCGAGCCCACGCCCGGCGACCTGCCGCCGCCCCCACCGACGCCCGAAGAGGAGCCCGATATCGGCCCGACTGGCCCGCGCACGCCCTATCCGGTGAACGATCCGGGGATCGGCGAACCCGGCGGTCCGGGCTCCGAGCCGGACATCTTCCCCGGCACGCCGACGGATCCCGGGACGCGCATGTGACGGCGCCCGCGACGGCGGTGCGCCCGGCCGTCAGTGACCGCCGTGCGAGGTCCGCACGTCGCGCGGGGCATTGAGGATCTCGGAGAGGCTCGTCACGACGTGGCGGGCTTCTTCGTCCGTCAGGCGGAGCTGGAACGGCGGCAGGGCGCCGGCCTGCAGGGCGACCACCGCCTGGCCCTCGTCGTCGGTACCGACCTCGATGGCCGACGACGTCACGTCGAGCATGGCGACCTCCTCGTCGCCCATCTCGTCGGCCATGTCGGGCTCGTCCGTATCGTCGATCGCCGTGAGGAGTTGCCCGACGGCGCGCACCAGCGCCCGGGCGGCGCGGGCATCCATCACCACCGCCGTCGCCTGATCGTCCTTCTGGAAGGAGAGCTGGATGTTCGCACCGTCCAGCGAGACCGAGATGCCTGCCATGTATCGTCCAGAGCCACGCGCCTTAACTGCTTGAGCGCATTCCGTATATGCATCGTGAATGCCCGGAATCACAGGGGGCGGTGCCGCGCGGCCCCCTCCCGATCCCGGCCTGCGACGCAGATGATACGCCGCCCATGCCTTGTTGCGGCCGCAGCCTGCGCCTAAATACGTCCTCGGGGGGCTTATCCACCGAGGCTGACGCTGTTCAAGGTTCAGCGACTCGCGCCCCGCCGCACTGGCCAAATCCAGAAAGACCGTGGTGCATCACGCGGCCCTCGTGCCGCGCGGATGGCCTATGGACGAACGAGGTACACTACGTGAATACCGGCACTGTGAAGTGGTTCAATGAGACCAAGGGCTACGGTTTCATCCAGCCCGACGATGGCGGCAAGGACGTGTTCGTCCACATCTCGGCCGTCGAGCGCGCCGGGATGCGCAACCTGATCGAAGGCCAGCGGATCGCTTACGAGATCCTCACGGACAAGCGCAGCGGCAAGGACGCCGCCGGCAACCTGCAGGCGGCCTGACCGTCGCGGGTTCCGAGGCGCCTCCCGCGCCCTCAGTGCGCCGAAGTGTGCAACTGAGGATTGCGGGTGGCGCATGAAGCGGCCGCCAGACGCGGTTCCCCCTTCCGACGCTGCCTGCCCGGGCGAGACTACCCGGGTTCCGGTCGCGTCGGAGGCAATATCCCAGAAACGACGCCGGGCGCAGCCAACGTCCGGTCCAGAAAAGAAAAGAAAAGAAAAGACAGTGATGTTATTCGAGTACACACGGCGCCGCGGCGTCCGTTCCCCCGTCACCGATGCCCCGACCTTCCGGGTCGGCAAGCTGGCGCGGGCCAAGACCGCGGACCAGACCGGGGCCGATCTCAGCGACCTGATCGACCGGTCCTACAACTACCACTCCCCGCGTGAACTGCACTGGCATCTCGCCGAGCGTCTCGGGCTCGCGCCCGCCGCGGTGAAGATCCGCGAGACCGCGACGGCCTGAGGCCGCTCGCCGCGGACACGCGGGGCCTCGGCCTCAGCGGTCCCAGGCGGCGAGCACCGGGTCGCGCAGACCCAACGGCGCGGCGAGCAACTCGCCGTGCACCGGGTCGGCGCGATTGTACGGCGTCGCCGCCCCGTAGAAATCGCAGACCACGCCGCCCGCCTCGCGCAGAACGAGGTCGGCGGCGGCCAGATCCCAGTCGCGGGCATTCCCGGAGATCATCCCGATATCGACCGTCCCGTCCGCCACGCGGGCGAGCCTCAGGGCGAGGGACGGGATCCGCGCGATCACCTCGAAATCCGGGTCCGCTCCGGCGCCCCGGGCCAGGCGGTCGAGCATCGGCTTCGGGCCGGTGACGCGGGCGCCGGGCAGGCTCTGCCTGGTATCGACGCGGATCGGTTCGCCGTTCCGCGTCGCGCCGCGCCCGCGCACGGCCTCGTAATCCGCGTCGCCCACCGGCGCGTGGACGAAGCCGATCAGCGGCTCGCCGCCCGACAGGAGCGCCACCGCGATCGACCAGTCCGGATGGCCCGACAGGAACGCCCGCGTCCCGTCGATCGGATCGACGATCCACACGAGGTCGTGGCCGAGGCGCGCCGGGTCGTCGGCGGTCTCCTCCGACAGCCATGCCGCCCGCGGCACGAGGGCGCTCAGACGCACCTTCAGGAAGGCATCGACCGCGACGTCCGCCTCGGTCACAGGCGAGCCGCCGGCTTTCGACCAGATGCGGGCCGAAGTCTGCCCGCCGAGCCTGAAGAACGGCCGCGCGATGTCGGCGGCCTCGCGCATCACGGCGCGCAACTCCGGCATCAGGGCGGATACGGCATCGTCGGTGAGAGGCTCTGGCATCGCGCTCCGCGTGGAATCCGTGCGGCCCGCGAGGGCCCCGCCGGCCCGCCCGTCCGGCGGGCGGACGTCCGGGCCCGCTTGGGCTCACCCGGTCGGGCTGAGAAGACCCGGCGCGGAGGATCGCGCGCCTGGTCGCCCCGTTGTACGGCGGCGCCCGCAGCGCCACAAGGATGCTGGTTGATCGATCGATAACGACCGATCTGCGCAAGGAAATGTTGAGCATTCAAGGAAGCATTGAGCATTCCGCAAATGACAGCGCTGTCCAGATTCGCTTAACGACGGCTCTTAAGCGGTGCGGAGGAGTTCGGGTGCGATTTTGCTTGGCATAACGGACGGCCCGACAGGGGTCGCCACTTGCTCCAGGGACTCGGACCGATGAACACTTCCCCGGCCACGGACAAAAGCCACGCAGGACACCCGATGCACGGTGCCGACACCGCGCCCCGCTTCGTCGCTTCGCCGCTGCCGGTGATCGGCCGCACCCCCGGCGCGCGCCGGGCGGTCGGGATCGCGCTCGCCTACGCCACCGAGGACGCGGAGATCGTGGGCGCCGATCGGTTCAGCCTGATCCTCGTCGACGCCGAAGGCGACGTGCTGCAGCGCCTCGGCAGCTTCGAGGAGGACGACGTGGTCGCCTTGTGGCGCGACATCGCGGCGCGGGCGGGCCTCGTGCGGATGATCGTCCGGGAGGACGGCCTCCTCGTCCCGGTCTCCCAGCAGATCGGCCGGCTGATTCTCGGTCAGGTCCGCATCCGTCGCCGCCACGCCGGTCTCGGCCGCCGTCGCCCGCGCTTCCTGGCCCGCCGCAAGACGGGCCGGCTGCCCGCGCGCCCGCAGATCTTCCGCGGCGAGAACGAGATCATCGCCCGCACCTGAGGGTGCCGACGGTGCCTAGAACAGGTTGCGCAGCAGCGCGTCGGCGGTGAGGCCGACGAACAGGATCAGGCCCGCGTCCCGGTTCGACCGGAACAGCGTGAGAGCCCCGCGCCCGTCGCGCTCGCGCAGCGACAGGACCTGCCAGGCGAGGTGCCCGGCGAAGGCGGCGACCCCCAGATACCCGACGAGCCCCGCTCCGGCCCCGCACGCGGCCAGCACCACGAACAGGGCGGCCAGCGCGTAGCAGAGCCCGACGGCGAGCCGCACGTGCCGGCCGAACAGGCGGGCCGAGGAGCGGATCCCCGCGATCTCGTCGTCCTCGATATCCTGCACCGCGTAGATCGTGTCGTAGCCGATCACCCAGCACAGGGCGCCCGCGTAGAGCAGGAGCGCCGGCGGATCGAGGCGGGCGAACACCGCGGCCCAGCCCATCAGAGCCCCCCAGGCGAAGGCCAGTCCCAGGATCGCCTGCGGCAGCGGCATGACCCGTTTCATGAACGGGTAGATCGCCACCGGCAGCAGCGAGCAGAGACCGATGATCACCGCCTCCGCATTGAACTGCAGCAGGACGGCCAGCCCGATCAGGGCCTGGATCACCAGGAACAGGGCGGCGTGGCGCGGCCGCACCTGCCCGGAGGGCAGGGGGCGCAGGCGCGTGCGCTCGACCTGCGCGTCGAGGTCGCGGTCGGCGATGTCGTTGTAGGTCGAGCCCGCCCCGCGCATCGCCACGGCGCCGATCAGGAAGAGCAGGCAGTGCCAGGGGTCGGGAAAGGCCTGGTCCGCGGCGATCGCCGCCAGGGCGGCCGACCACCAGCAGGGCAGGAGGAGGAGCCACCAGCCGATCGGCCGGTCGATCCGGGCCAGGCGCAGGTACGGGCGCCAGGGCCGGGGCGCCCGCCGGTCGACCCAGTGCCCGGAGACCGCGTCGGCCGGCCGCCCGTCGTCAAACACCGTGCCGTTCATCGGTCGGATCTCCGGTCGTCCCGCACGTGAGTCCCCCGCCGCTGCCGAGGGGGGACCCGCGCCGGATCCGCGATCCTCTCAGACGATCTCAGAGAGCGCCCTGCGGCAGCTTGAAGCTTCCGGTCAAGCCCGGGCCGCCGAGCAGCCCGCCGCCGCCGCCGCCCGCCTGGGCCTGCGCCTGGGCGCGGGCCTGCGCCTCCATCTTGGTCGCCTGGGCGGCGACGCTGCAGATCTTGGTGCGGATACCGCTGACCTTCACGTGGTCGGCCTTGAAGCCCTCGGCGAAGGAATCGGGGATCGAGCACCATTCCTTGTTGGCGGCGATCCACTTGATGCCCTCCGCGCCGTTGGACTGGAGCTTCCCGAACAGGGCGCAGGCCTCCTGCGGGGTCATCTTCTTCTTGGACTGCGACGCCGCATTGGCGCGGCCGACCAGAGCCTTGCGCTCGGCCAGGGTCTTCTGGATGGCACCGCATTCCGGTGCCGCGCTCTGCGCGAACGCCGCCGTGCCGAACAGGACGGTGCCGACCAGCACCGCCGCCCCCAGCTTCAGACTCCCCTTCGCCATTCCGCGACTCCCTCGACGCCCCTGCCGAATCCGCGAGCGGCCGGCTCTCTTCCGTTCCGTTGGGTTCGCCATAGGATTGTGGCGTCATTCGAGCGGCAAACCGGCTGCGCCATGCACCGGTGGACTGGCTGCCGAAAACCGGGGCTCGTAACCATTCGGCAACACTTTCGGTCGCGGTCCCCGCGTTGACAGGCCCGCCGGCCCGCGCGACCACGCCGCCATGCCGGCCTATGACTTCACCGCTCCGCGCCTCCACGTCGCGGCCGATCTCGCGGCGGGGGTGATTCTGCCCCTCGACCGGGCTCAGGCGAACTACCTGCTCAACGTGCTGCGCCGGGGGCCGGACGATCCGGTCCTGGTCTTCAACGGCCGCCACGGCGAGTGGCGCGCCCATCTGGTTCAGACCGGGCGCAAGGGCGCCGACCTGCACGTCGCCGCGCAGACGCGTCCGCAGCCCGCGGGCGCCGACCTTCACTACCTGTTCGCCCCGCTGAAGAGCGCGCGCCTCGACTATCTCGCGCAGAAGGCGGTGGAGATGGGGGCCGGGACGATCCGACCGGTCATCACCCGGTTCACGCAGGGCGATCGCGTGAACATGGACCGACTGCGGGCCAACGCGGTCGAGGCCGCCGAGCAGTGCGGGATCCTGGCGATTCCCGATTGTCCGGAGCCCGAGCGCCTGCCGGCCGCACTCGCGGGCCTCGCGCCCGGGCGGCTCCTCGTGTTCTGCGACGAGGACGCGCCCGTGCGCGACCCGGTGGCGGCCCTGCGGGCGGCCGGCGACCCGCTGGCGCCCCCTCCGCTCGCCGTGCTGGTCGGTCCCGAAGGCGGCTTCTCCGAGGAGGAGCGGGCGCTGATCCGGGCGCGGCCGAACACCGTGGCGCTCTCCCTGGGGCCGCGCATCCTGCGGGCCGACACCGCCGCCGTCGCCGTGTTGACGCTGGTGCAGGCGGTGCTCGGCGACGCGCGCTGACGCGCGCTGCCCCGATCCATGTGTGCCCGCGCACATGGAAGGACCGCGCCGGTCGATTGTTTCCCCGGATCAGACGTGAAGCGGCGCGCCGGTCGAGACCGCCGCGTTGTGGGTTCACGGCGGCTCGATTATGTCCCGGATCGGACGCCGCCTGCGCCGCGTGCTCATCGGGGTCGGGGGCGGGTGTCCGCCCGGATCCCGCTCGCGAGAGCGGGTTTGTACCGGGTGGATCCGCCGGAGCAGTCCGGCGCGCCCGTTCCCAGGCACAAGTCAGACGCACGGGCAGGCAGCGCATGGCGCGCGACAGCAACGACACCACGCCGCTCACCACGCGCGCCGAACTGATCGAATGGTTCGCGGCGGGCGAGAAGCCGCGCGCGCGCTTCGCGATCGGCACCGAGCACGAGAAGATCCCGTTCTATCGGGAGAACCGGGCGCCGGTCCCCTACGAGGGGGACCGCGGCATCCGGGCGCTCCTGGAGGGGCTCGCCCGCGAGACCGGCTGGGAGCCGATCCTCGATCTCGGCAACATCATCGGCCTGTCGGCGGAGGCGGGCGGCGCGATCTCGATCGAGCCCGGCGGCCAGTTCGAGCTGTCGGGCGCGGCGCTCCCCGACGTGCACGCCACGGCGGCGGAACTCGCCACGCACCTCGCCGCGGCGAAGCGGGTGGCCGATCCCCTGGGAATCGGCTTCCTGACGCTGGGCATGAGCCCGAAATGGCGCCGGGACGAGACCCCGGTCATGCCCAAGAGCCGCTACCGGATCATGGCTGGCTACATGCCGAAGGTCGGGTCCCTCGGTCTCGACATGATGCTGCGCACCGCCACCGTGCAGGTGAACCTCGACTTCGCCTCCGAGGCCGACATGGTGCGCAAGATGCGCGCGTCCCTGGCGCTGCAGCCGGTCGCGACCGCGCTCTTCGCCAACTCGCCCTTCACCGACGGCCGGCCGAACGGCTTCCTGTCGCGCCGGTCCGAGATCTGGCGCGACACGGATGCCCACCGGACCGGGATGCTGCCCTTCGCCTTCGACGCGGGGTTTGGCTACGAGGCCTACGTCGACTGGCTGCTCGACATGCCGATGTACTTCGTCAAGCGGGGCGACACCTACCACGACGTGTCGGGCGCCTCGTTCCGCGACCTGATGGCCGGCAAGCTCCCCCAGCTGCCGGGCGAGTTCGCCACGGTCTCGGACTGGGCCAACCACGCTTCCACGGCCTTCCCCGAGGTGCGGCTCAAGCGCTTCCTGGAGATGCGCGGCGCCGATGTCGGCGGCCCCGGCATGATCGCCGCCCAGGCCGCCTTCTGGACCGGTCTCCTCTACGACGACTCGGCCCTCGACGCGGCCATCGACCTCGTGAAGGGGTGGAGCCTCGCCAACCGCGAGGCCGCGCGCGCCACGGCGCCGCGCCTGGGGCTCGCGACGCCGGTGGCCAATACCACGCTCGGGGCCGTCGCCGCCGAGGCCCTGGCGATCGCCCGCGCGGGCCTCCGGGCGCGGGGCCGCCGCGACGCCGAGGGCCGGGACGAGGTGATCTACCTGCAGCCGCTCGAGGCCGTTGTCGCGGCCGGGCGGACGCGAGCCGAGGATCTCCTCGCCGACTACGAGGGGCGCTGGGGCGCCTGCGTGCGTCCGGCCTTCACGGAATGCGTCTTCTAGCACCCGGCTGAGCGGCTCACGCCGCCCGCGCGAATCGCCGTTGGAACCTGCTAATAGAACGTTCTGACAAGGCGCGACGCCCGGGGAGAGGCCGCATCATGATCCGCATCATCGCCGTCATCCTCGCCGGTATGGCTTCCGTTCCGGTGGCCTCGAGCACGGCGCGAGCGGCGGACCTGGCGCGGTTGGAGGGCGCTGGGCCGGCCCCGGGGCGCTGGCATCACGGGGCCGGCGGCCGGATCGCCGGCACCGTGGCCGCGCGGGGGCGGCCGCAATACAGCTACTACGGCGAGTACGGCTATCCCGCGCCGTTCGGCTACGGTTACGCCTACACGCCGGTCCCGAGCCGCGGCTTCGAGTACGGCTACAACGGTCCCCGCTATGTCTGGACGGCGCCGGACAGCTATGCCGGACCCGCCTTCGGCTATCACGTGTGGTGAGGACGCCGCTGGCGCCGGAGCGCGGCGATGCCTATGACGCGCCGGGGCCGGCATCCGCGCCGGTTCGGGAGCTTCCGGCGTGCGGGACGAGGATCCGGACTGCGTCGACCTCGACCTGAGCGGCCTGAAATGCCCGCTCCCGGTCCTGCGCACCCGGAAGGCGCTGCGCGGCCTCGCCGCCGGCCGGACGCTGGTGGTGACCTGCACCGACCCACTGGCCGCCCTCGACATCCCGAACCTCGTGCGCGAGGAGGGCGCCCGCCTCGACGCCGCCGAGCGCCTCGAGGGGCCGCCCGCGGGGCGCCTGCGCTTCCGCATCACCGTGTCCGCAAGGCCGCCGCATTCCTGAACGATCCGTCGGGCTCCAGGAGCGAGGCGAGATCGGAATGGCACCACGGATCGGGGGCGTGCGCCTCGTACATGACGGCTGGGCGCGCTACCTCGTCGCCGAGGTGATGCAGGAGGACGGGAGCCGCATCACGCGGGAGATGGAGGATCACGGCCGGGCGGTCGCGGTGCTCCCCTACGATCCGGAGCGGCGGGTCGCCACGCTCGTCTCGCAGTTCCGGGCGCCGGTCCTCTACTCGGGCGGGCCGCCGAGCCACATCGAGGTGCCGGCCGGGCTCCTCGACGAAGGCGCCTCCGAGGACGAGGCGCGGCGCGAGGCGATGGAGGAGACGGGCCTGCGCCTCAGCGCCCTCGACTTCGTCGCCAGCGCCTGGTCGATGCCGGGGATCTCCACGGAACGGATGGACCTGTTCCTCGCCGCCTACGGCGAGGCCGACCGGACCGGCACCGGCGGCGGTCTCGCCGCCGAGGGCGAGGCCGTGGCGGTCCACGAGATCCCGCTGCCGGAACTGGCCGCCATGGGCCGCCGCGGCGCGATCACCGACATGAAGTCGCTGACGCTGCTCTTCGCGCTCCAATTGCGACGGCCGGACCTGTTCGCGGAGCGGCGCTGAGGTCAGCCGGCGCGCCGCCGGAACTGGTCGCGCGCGGCGAGGCCGATGAAGCGCCACGACTTGATGAAGTAGCGCCGGAACAGCCGGCGCGGCGCCTGCAGGAACCGGTAGATCCACTCGAGCCCGAGGCGCTGCATCAGCCGCGGGGCGCGCGGCAGGAACCCGGCGGCGACGTTGAGGGCGTCGCCGACGCAGAAGACCACCGGCTCGCCGAGCGTCTGCCCGTGGCGATCCACCCAGATCTCGGATTTGGGCGCGCCGACGCCCATCACCAGCAGCGTCGTCCCGTGGGCGCGGATCCGCTCCGCCAGGGCGCGGCTGTAGGCCGCGTCGTGCTCGAAGCCGAAGGGCGGCACGGCGCTCGCCACGGCGCCGGGCGGAAGGCCCGCCGCCTGCAGCCGGGTCGCCAGCGCGTCCGCCGCGTCCTGTCGGGCGGAGACGAAGAAGACCCGCCGCGCGAAGGCCGGCGGGTCGGCCAGGACGCAGCCCAGGAGATCGTGGCCGGTTATCCGGTGAACGGGCTGGGCGCACGCCTTCCGGGCCAGCCAGACCAGCGGCATCCCGTCGAGGGTCCGGGCCGCGGCGCGCGCGTAGGCCTCGCGGAACGGCGCGTTCTCGCTGAGCTGGACGATGTGATCGACGTTCGCCGTCACGATCATGCGCGGGCGACCATCACGCCGGGCCGCGACGTCGGCCACGAGGGTCGCGGCGGGACCGGTGTGAAACCGGTAGCCGAAGAGTTCGACGGTCGCGCCCGTCTGCGGCGATTCGGACGCCGCGGGGGCCGGGGCGCTCACCGTGTGTGCCTCCCCGAGGACCGGATCCATAGCGCCCAGGTAGAGGCTGATCTCGCCGATGTCACGCATCGGCGGCCCGGAAGCTCGCGGCCGGCCGGGTGGCGGCGCGCAGGCTGCGGCGACGGTCGCTGTCGGCGCCGAGCAGCAGGGCGATGCCGCCGCCGAGCAGCAGGCCGAGGACGAGCGCCACCGGCAGGACGATCTTGGGGGAGGGCGGGAAGGTCCGCTGGCGCGCCGGGACCGCGGCCGAGATGATCCGGACGTTGGTGGTGTTGAGCCGCTCCTGCTCGCTCGCCTCGCGGGCGCGCTTCAGATAGGCCTCGTAGATGCCGCGGCGGGCGTCGAGGGTCCGCTCCAGCTCGCGCAGGCCGACATAGGCCCGGTCGCTGGACGCGGTCTCGTTCTTCACCCGGTCGAGATTGGCCCGGATCGCGGCCTCGCTCGCGGCGGCGCGGTCGTAATCCTTCTGGGTCGTCTCGATGATCCGCTCCTTCTCGCGCTGGATCAGGCGCTGCAGGTCGCGCTGCTGGGCGTACTGCTCGGCCATGGCCGGGTGGCGCTCGCCGAGGCGGGTGGCGAGCTCCGCGGTGTTGCGGGACAGCGTGGCGTATTGCTGCCGCAGGGCCTGCATCTCCAGGCTCTGCAGCATTTCGGGAAGGGCGGTGCTGGGATCCGACGAGCGCATCCGGCGCGCCTGATCGAGGCGCGACTTGGCCTCCGCGGTCTTGATGGAGGCGGTGACGAGCTGCTGGTTCAGGTCGCCGAGCTGCTGGTCGGTGAGCAGGCGGCCGCTGGCGGCCACGAGCTTGTGATCCTCGCGGTAGCGCACCACGGCGCTCTCGGCCTGCTCGACGTCGCGCTTGAGGCTGTTGAGCCGCCCCGCCAGGGCGTCGGAGGCGCGCCGCGCGGTCTCGGTCCGGGCCGCGGCCTCCTCGGCGAAGTAGGCGTCGCCGACGGCGTTGGCGATGCGGGCGGCCTTCTCGGGATCGCGCGACTGAACGGAGACGTCGATCACGAAGGTCCGCTCGGCCCGCCGGACAGTGAGCCGGTTCTGCAGCGTGTCGAGGGCCGTGAAGACCGGGTCGCGGCTCGCCGGCGGGGGCAGCATGCCCAGCGCGCCCTTGATCCAGGTGAGGGTCGGGTTGTTGCCGTCCGGCAGCACGAACTCGTCGTCCTGGTCGAGGTGGAGCTTGGCGATCACCCGGCGCAGGACGCTGTCGGACTGGATCACCCGCACCTGGCTCTCGGCGATCGACACGCCGCTGTCGGCCTGGGGCTGGCGCGCGTTCACGTCGTTCTCGACGACGCGCAGGTCGCTCGGATCCACCAGGATCTGGATGCTCGACGTGTAGCGGGGCGGGATCAGGCCGAGGAGCGCCACCGCGACGGCGACCATGAACAGGCCGCCCAGCACGATGAAGCCGCTGCCGCGCCACAGCCGCCGCAGGATCACGCGGCCGTCCGTCGGCGGCGCGACCTGCGGCAGCACCATCCGCACGGGCCGTTCGCCGCTCATCCGCGTCGAGAAGTCGAACATACGCCTCGCTCCCTGACCTGCCTCGGCGGAGACCGCCGCCCGTCACCCGCCCCGTCGCCCGTTCCCTTTCTGACCAGCTCCGTGCCGATCTGGAACAGGTGCCCGCCCGAGGCGCTGCCTTCTTCGGGAGCCCAGCAATCAACATACCGGACCAGTAGTGTCGCCCCGATGCGGCACTTGCTTCAGGAAGCTGGCAGATATCGCTTACAGATGCAGTCCTGACTGTCACGACAATCGGGCGTGAAAAGTTCCCGATTTGTTGGGGACTACGCAGGTCGCCTCAGGCGGTGCCCGCGTGTGCGACAATTGACTCCAGCGCATCGTAAGCCGCGGGATCGCCGGCCAGGAAGCGCAGGAAGCGCGCGCCGTCCTCGGCCGCGATCGCGTTCCAGCGCGCCACGTTGGCCCGACTCATTCCGGCGGCGCGGGCCAGGGCGCCGTCGCGGATCAAGCCGGCGAGGGCGCCCGCGGCCGCGTCGGGCTCCTCCGGCCGGATCAGCAGGGCCGACGCCCCCAGGACCTCCCGGAACACCGGGTCGTCCGGCGCCACCACCGGAAGGCCGCCGTGCTGGACCTCCAGCAGCGGCAGGCCGAGGCCCTCCGCCTTGGAGGTGGAGACCAGCAGGTGGCACGACCCCGCGAGGGCGCGCAGCTCGGCGTCGGCGAGGTACCCGTGGCGGTGCAGGAACGGCGGCGGTGCGTCCAGGAAGGCGTGCTGTCCCCAGCCGACCCGGCCGACGAGGTGGAGCTCCGCCGGGATACCGGCACGGATGAGCGCCGCCGTCAGCGCGAGGGTCGCCGGATAGTTCTTGCGCGGCTCGATGGTGCCGATGGCGAGGATGCGCAGCGGCCGGCCCGGCGCGTAGGCAGCCGGTCCCGGCAGGTGCGCGAGCCCGAAGGCGTCGCGGACGGGAGGGCGTAGCAGGGCGACGCGGGCGCGCTTGGCGCAGAGCGCGCGCACGTCCGCGCCGGTGGTCCGGCTGTTGACGAAAAGGTTCGGGCACCAGCGCAGGGCCAGGGCGAAGCTGGGGCTCATGTAGAGCCGGCTGCGAAGGCTCAGATCCTCCGTCCGCGTGAGCAGGAAGGTGTCGTGGACGTAGAGCAGGCAGCGCGACGCCGCGACGGCGCAGAGCGGCCCGGGCGGGAAGCCCGGGAACAGGAACAGGGCGTCCCGATCCATCAGCGCCCGCGCCGGCAGGCCGAGCTGCTGCGCGGCGACCATGCCGGGCAGGGAGCCCGCGGTCACCGGCCGCACCGCGTGCGGGGCGAGCCGGTCCGGGGCGAACAGGTCGAGGGTGACTCGCTCGATCCCCGTCACGTGGGCGCGCAGATGGGTCTGATCGAGGTAGATCCGTCGCCGAGTCGGCGCCGCCCGCGCGCTGTCCGCATTGTCGCCGGCGACGTGGCCGGCCCTGTCGCCGCGGGCCGTCACGTCTGGCTCCGGCGCAGCGCGCCGGCGAGGTAGAGGCACCGGCGCACGAGGAGCGGCATCCGACGCCCGAAGACCATCTGCTTGGCCCGCCGCAGTCGGCGCACGAGCGGGCGCGAGACCGCCGGGACGGTGCCGGCCGCGCCCGCCCGCAGGTCCGCAGCGAAGGGGAAGTGCCCGAGCATCTCGGGGGCGAAGCGCGGGCCCGTCGGCGCGCTCGGCAGACCGTGACGCCGGAAGACCGCGTCCAGCGACAGCGCGGAGGCGGCCGGGCTGTAGCGGCTCTCCAGGGCGATGCGCGCGAAGGCGCCGAGCCGCGCGCGCGCCTCACTGTCGCCGACCAACGCCGCCAGCGACTCGGCGAGGGCGCCCGGCCGCACCGGCACGAGGCGGCCCGACACGCCGTCGATCACGGCCGAGGTCAGGCCGGAGGTGCGGTAGGCGAGCGTCGGCACCCCGCACAGACCGGCCTCGATCGGTGTCTGCCCGAGGGTCTCGTGACGGCTGGCGGTGACGTGGAGGTCGCAGGCGCCGTACCACGCGGCCAGGAGCGCCTCGTCGGCGATGAGGCCGGGCGCGAACAAATTCGCGACGCCGAGCCGGGCCGGGTCGTCGAGCCGGCCGACCGCCACCACGCCGACGCCCGGGCCCGCCACGGCCTGAAGCGCGGCCCGGAGATCGGCGAAGCCCTTGTCGGGCCCGTCGACGATGACCGAGGAGACGAGGATCAGGACGTCGTCGGCCGGCAGGCCGAGCGTGCCGCGCAGCGCCGCGCGATCGCCGGGCCGGAACACGGCGGTCGGGAAGGCCAGCCGCACGGGCTCGATCACGCTGCCGGGTGGGGCGAGTTCGCGCGCCCGCGCCAGCGTCCAGTCGGAATTGGCCAGCAGCCAGGGCGCGGAGGGTCGGATCGGGGATCCGGGCGCGGCGCCGGCAAGCACCGCGCGCTTGCGCTCGTGCATCCCGGCGATCCGGCCGGGCGCCAGCTGCGGGTACTCGTCCGGGCCGGGGCAGGCGGCGTCGCAGCCGGACGCGGCGCGCCCGCAGTCGCGGGGGTGGGCGCACCGGCCCGTCAGGGGGAAGAGGTCGTGCAGCACGAGGCCGACCGGACCGCGCCGCGCCAGGCGGCCGACGACGTCGAGGCTGCGGGTGGCGCCGTGCAGGTTGCCGGCGAGGACGAGATCGGGGGCGGCCGCCGCGACCGCGGCCTCCGCCTGCGGGAAGTCGTCGCGCCACTCGGCGGCCTCCGGGCGTCCGCTCAGCGTCACCTCCGCGACCCGGTGGCCCGCGAGCGTCAGCGCCTCGGCGAGGCGGCGCTGGGCCACGCCCGCGCCCCCGCGGGTTCCGGTCCCGGTCAGCGACACGATCGACAGGCCGGCGGCGGGCGGGGGCGGCGGCGCGTCGAGCCTGTGGAGAAGGATCGGGCGGCCGATCAGGCTCCGCCGATCGGCGGGGATCGCCGACCAGGCGGAGGCGGCGTCGAGCGTCCCGTCGGCGTCGATGATCGCGTGTGCGAGGGCGTCCCGTCGCCAGAGGATCCCGCCGTCCGCGGCCCCGGGGCCGTCGAGGCCGCGGACGGCGTCGTCGAACAGGACGCGCAGCCCCGCCACCGCGTCGGCGCGGGTGAGCGCGGCCTCCAGAGCCAGGGCGGTCAGCGCGCCGGGCGCGAGCAGGTCGCCGGCGCGGAGCCAGAACAGGTGCTCCGGATCGGGAGTCGACAGGATGCGCGCCGCCGCGGCGCGGCCGGCCGCCGGGTCGAGCAGGTCGTGCCGCAGTTCCGGGTAGCCCTGGCGCAGGACCGACGCGACGGTCTCGGCGAGCGCGGCATCCGCGCCGGCCACCGTGACGACGCGGATCCGCGGCCACGGACGCCCGTCGGGGAGCGACGCGGGACGGGCCGGCGCGCCGGCGCTGCGCCCGAACGGCCAGCCGGCGACGCCGTGGGCGGGCGGTGACATGTCTGCGGCGTCGGTCACGGCGGCTCTGGCGGCGGCTCGGGTCTCGTGCGGGGCGGCAGAGTGGACGGGAAGGTTGAAGATTGCCTCTCGGGGCGGGCGGCCCGTCAGGCCGCCACGCGGATCCGCGCCGGGCCGGCCTCGATCCGGCCGATCCGGGCCGCCGCCGGGTAGCCGGCCGCCCGGATGCGCGCCAGGATCGCGTCGGCCCGGTCGGCCGAGCAGGTCACCAGCAGCCCGCCCGAGGTCTGCGGATCGGTCAGGAGATGGCGGCGCCACTCGGGGAAGTCGGCCGGCAGGTCCACGGCCTCGCCGAACGCCGCCCAGTTGCGGTGCGAGGCGCCGGTGACCGCGCCCGCGCGCGCCAGCGCCTCCGCCTGCGGCAGCAGGGGAAGGGCGTCGGCCTCGAGGGCGAGCGTGAGGCCGGCGCCGCGAGCGATCTCCAGGCCGTGCCCCAGGATGCCGAATCCGGTCACGTCGGTCAGGGCGTGCACGGCGGGCTCGGCGGCGAGATCGGTCCCGATCCGGTTGAGCAGCGTCGTGGTCGCGAGGAAGTCGCGGTAGCCGGCCTCGTCGAGGGTCGCCCGCTTGATCGCCGCCGAGTAGACCCCGACCCCGAGGGCCTTGGTGAGCAGGACGGCGTCCCCGGCCACCGCGTCGGCGTTGCGCCGCACCGCCTCGCGGCGGCAGGTCCCGATCACCGCCAGACCGTAGATCGGCTCCGGCGCGTCGATCGAGTGGCCGCCCGCCACCGGGATGCCGGCCGCAGCGCATTGCTCCGCGCCGCCGCGCAGGATCCGCGCGACCACCTCGGGGTCGATCTTGCCGAGCGGCATCCCGAGGATCGCCAGCGCGAAGAGCGGGCGGCCGCCCATGGCGTAGACGTCCGAGATGGCGTTCGTCGCGGCGATCCGGCCGAAATCGACGGGGTCGTCCACCATCGGGGTGAAGAAGTCCGTGGTGGCGATGAGGCAGGTGCCGTCCTCCAGCTCCCACACCGCCGCGTCGTCCGCGGTCTCGTTGCCGACGAGGAGCCGCTCGAACGGGCCCGCCGCCGGCTGCTGGGCGAGGAGCTGGCGCAGGGTGGCCGGGTCGAGCTTGCAGCCGCAGCCGCCGCCGTGGGCGAGACTGGTCAGGCGGGGGGCATCGCTCATGGCCGAACTCCGTTCCGGATAACCTGGGGTCTTCGCGGGGTCTTCGCCGGGTCTTCGCGGAGTCAGTAGCGCGTCGTCACCGCGTTGAGCCAGTCCGGCGAGGCCGCGACGGCCGCGGCCTCGACCCGCTTGTCGAGGCCCGTCAGCACCAGCAGGCCGAGCACGACCATCACGGCGCCGAGCGCGGCCTTCGCGGCCCGGCCGGCCGCGGCGAGGCCGCCGCGCCAGCGCAGCAGCGCCTCGCGGGAGACGAGGCCCAGGAGCATCAGCGGGGCCGCGGCGCCGATCCCGAAGGCCAGCATGGTCAGGGCGACGCCCCCGAGATGCTCGCCCCGCGCCGCCATGAGCGAGGCCGCCCCCAGGGTCGGTCCCACGCAGGGGCTCCAGGCCGCGCCGAGCAGCAGGCCCACGGCGAACTGGCCGGGCAATCCCCCGGAGCCGACGCCGCCGAAGCGATCCTCCACCCAGGCGCCGACCGGGCCGGCCGCCGTCGCGACCCGGGCCTGGAGCCGCGGCAGCATCAGCACGACGCCCAGGAGCACCAGGAGCACCGCACCGGCGCGCCGGAACACGTCGCCGTCGAGCCCGACGGTGAAGCCGATCGTCGCGACGAACAGCCCGATGGCCGTGAAGGCGATGGCGAGGCCGGCCGCCAGAGCCACCGGACCCAGGCGATGCTCGGCCGCCGCCGTGCCGAGCACGATGGGGATCAGCGGCAGCACGCAGGGCGAGAGCACCGAGAGCAGGCCGGCCAGGAACGCGAACCCCACCGTTCCCAGCATGCCCCGTGCCCTCCCGCTGGCGCCTCGCCCGACGAGGCTTCGACCCTGGCGCGCGGGCCGTCAACGCGCCAGGCGGACGCGGGCCGGCGGGAACAACGCGGCCGCGCGCCGCTTTCGGCGACAGTCCGGCGGCGTTGCCGGGCGAGGCGTCGAGGAAGGCGCCCAGGAAGGCGCCGAGGCGAGGCGGAGCGGACCGGTGACCATCTTCTTCACGGGCGACACGCATTTCGGCGATCCGCGGGCGCTGCGCTTCGACCACCGGCCCTACCCGGATCTCGAGGCCCACGATGCCGGCCTGATCGCGGCCTGGAACGCGACGGTCGCGCCCGGCGACACGGTCTGGCACCTCGGCGATTTCGCCCTCGGCCCGAGCGGTGACCGGATCCGCGCGATCCTCGCCGGACTGAACGGCGAGAAGCACCTGATCGCCGGCAACAACGACGGGCCGGACACGCTCACGGCTCCCGGCTGGGCGTCGGTCCGGCACTACGCGGAACTCGCTGTCGAGGGGCGGATGGTGGTACTCTGCCACTACGCGTTCCGTACTTGGAACGGCATGAGCCGGGGCGCGCTGAACCTCCACGGCCACAGCCACGGGAAGCTCAAGCCGATGCCGAAGCAGTACGATGTCGGCGTCGATCCGATGGGTGCGGCCCCCGTGCCACTCTCCGCAATCCTGACCTCCCGACTGCGCCGGAAGCGGTGATTCGGGGCGGAACTTTCACGTCAGCTTCACTGTTTCAGCGGACAGAGAAGGAGTGGACCTGAGCCGCTCCGAGAAGCCCGGCAGGACCGCCCGCGGATCTGCCATCACAAACCGTGTGTGAGTGTTCCCGTGAGTGCCAAGTCGGTCACTCTGACCCGCTGCCTCGCCAGCCTCCTGGCAGGCCTCGCCCTGACTTCCGCCGCGTCGGCCCTGCCGTCCTGCATCGAAGCCCAGCGCAAGGTCGACGAGGCGAACGCCCTGCGCTTCCAGGCGCGTCAGGAAGCCCGCCTGGGCAACCATGACCGCGTCTGCGACACGCTCGACGAGGTGGGCGACCGCTACGACGATGCCCGCGACGCGTTCGAGCGATGCGGAGAGGGCGTCGTGGCCATCGATCTCCGCAGCGAGCTGCGGGGTCTGCGGATCGCCAAGAAAATCAACCGCTGCGACTGACCGGGTGCGCGATCGCACCTCGGCCGTCCCGTTCCTGAAGCATCACCCCGATACGCGCGACGCTGGTCGCCGAGAAGGTTCTGCGCCGATGACCCCCGCCACGCTCTCGAACGACATCGAGCCCACCGTCACCCGCACCGGTCCGTCCTTCGCGGCCGCCCTGTGCGGTTTCGTCAGCACCACCGTCGCCACGACGATGCTGCTCATGCTGATCGGCACGTTCTGATTAGGGTGCGACCGACCAGAATCTCTGGCGGTTGAACAGCATCTCCTGGGAGCCGATCTTCGGGGTCGGCTCCGTCCTCCGGCCGCAATCGGGTTCGGCCGGTTTCGTGACCGCCGCCAGGGTCGCCGGCGCCGCCGGCACGAGGCCCAGTCGGGACTGCACTTCGGGTTGCCGTGCTGCCGCGATGGTCAGCACGCAGGCGATCAGGCCGCCGGCAACAGTTCCGAGAACGAAATTCAACATCGGGGTTGGGGTCCGGGGGCCGGTTCCTTTCGGCCGCACAGCGTCGTCGATAACCAACCCGGCGGCATCATGGCGGATGCGGCGCTCACGCGCTTTTAACTCCTGATCTGCGACAGCTACGCGCTAGCTTGCCTCAGTGGCAGGCCCGACGACGGGGCTGGACCGCCGATGAACTACGCCGCCAACGCCTACGCCAAGACCTCCCACAGCGCGCTGTCGCCCCGCGAAGCCGAATCCGCCGTGCTGCTCAAGGCGGCGCAGAAGCTGATCGGCGCCAGCCAGGGGCTCGCCAGCGGCGACGCCGGGCGCATCAACGAGGCCCTGTCGTTCAACCAGCGGGTCTGGACGCTGCTGACCTCCGAGGCGACGTCCGCGGAGAACCCGCTCCCCGCCGACGTGAAGCAGGGCGTCGGACGCCTGGGCGTGTTCGTGCTCCAGAGCTGCATCGACACGATGATCGCTCCCACGCCGGAGAAGATCGCCACGCTGGTGTCGATCAACAATCACATCGCCGCCGGCCTGCAGGGCAATCCCGGCTGAGGCCGCGTACCGGTCAGCGAGCTGCCGCGGCGTCCGGCACCTCGGCCGGCGATTCGGCGCCGGCCGCCTCCCACTCGACGAGCTTGCGGCTCAGCTTGAGCGACCGGTAATACTCGCCGGCCTCCACCGCCTGGGCGATCGCGGCGATCTGCCCGGCGGCGGCCGGCGCGAGTCCCAGCAAGTCCGTGGCCTGCCGGAAGAACAGGTCGATGCCCTGCGTCGGGTCGTCGGCGAGGTAGATGACCGTCAGGGTCAGGTGGAGACGCTTGCAGGCCGTGTCGGCCTCGCTCTCCGTGATGATCTCGCTCTCGCGCAGGAACTTGCACTGCGTCTCGATCAGGAAGGTCGAGCGACGGTCGCCGTTGCGGAGCAGCGCGCCATTGATGATCAGCCGCTCGAACGGCTTGAGTTCCAGGCGCAGGGGCATCGGGTGTTCCTTTCTAGAAGACCCGGCGATCTCATTCGCGAACCGTTAACGTTTCGCGAATGGGGGACGGGCGCGTTGCCGTTGCCGCGGGTGGCCACCGTGATAAACTCGGACAAATTCCGGCCGGGCGAGCCACGTCCAGGAGGGTCGATGACGGCGACGGGCGATCAGCGCGCGCGGTATTCCAGCCTCGCCGGCAAGCGCGTCCTCGTGACCGGCGGTGCCTCGGGCATCGGCGAGGGGCTGGTCGAGGCCTTCGTCGGGCAGGGCGCCCGCGTCCTGTTCTGCGATATCGCGGACGATGCGGCCCGCGCCGTGGTGGCGCGCCTCGCGCCCGGCGCCGCGCACGCCCCGCTCTACCGGCGCTGCGACCTGACCGATATCGAGGCGGTCCGCGCGCTGGTGGCCGAGGCCGACACGGCCCTCGGCGGGCTCGACGTCCTGATCAACAATGCCGGCAACGACGACCGCCACGCTCTCGCGGACGTGACGCCCGCCTACTGGGACGACCGGATGGCGGTGAACCTGCGCCACCTGTTCTTCGCGGCCCAGGCGGCAGTTCCACCCATGCGCCGCGCCGGCGGTGGCGTGATCCTCAATTTCGGATCGATCAGCTGGCATCTCGGGCTAACGGAGATGCCGCTCTACCAGACCGCCAAGGCGGCGATCGAGGGCATGACCCGGGCGCTCGCCCGCGACCTCGGCCGCGACAACATCCGGGTGGCGGCGATCGTGCCGGGCAACGTTCAGACGCCCCGCCAGGAGCGATGGTACTCGCCGGAGGGCGAGGCGGAGATCGTCGCCGCGCAGTGCCTGGACGGCCGGATCCAGCCGGCGGATGTCGCCGCGCTGGTCCTGTTCCTGGCCTCGGACGACGCCCGGATGTGTACGGCCCACGCGTACTTCATCGACGGGGGCTGGCGCTAGGACCGGCGCCGGGCAACCAAGCGGCCGGGCGAAGGATCGGCCGGGCGGAGGCGTCGACGGCTTCGGCCCGGCCCGCTTCCCTGCCTCAGTCGCAGGTCTCCTTCTTGACGGTCTTCGAGTCGCCCATGTCGTTCTCCTTGCGCACCGTCTTGGTGACGCAGCCGTCGCCGTGGTCGTGGACGGTCACGGACTTCGACTCGGAGGCCGGGCGGTCGACGACGACGGCCGGGCGGTCGCGCTCGATCACCGTGGTCTGGGCCTGCGCGGCGGCGCCGAGGCTCAACAGGGCGGCGGTCGCGAGCAAGGTCATGCGCATGCTGAAACTCCAATACCGATTTCGGTAGCGGATAACGGCAATGCCAGCTTGGGCGTTCCGCGGCGTGTCGCGTCCTGAGGCGGGCCGAACCCGTAGAGAACTTGGCTCGGCCCGCGCGCCGTTCGGCATGAGGTGCAGCCGGAGCGACGGCGCCAATGACCGCGGAAGCCGACCCGAAGCAACCCCGGCGAACTACGTGCGCGGCGCGGCCGGGTCTCAGCCGCCGGTCATCGGCGGGAAGAAGGCAATCTCGCGGGCTCCCGCGATCGGCGCGTCCGGCTTGGCGTGGGCCCGGTCGATCGCGGCGCGGACGACGCCGGCATCCTCGAAGGCGTAGGCGTATTCCTCGCCCCGGCCCCGGAGCCAACCGACGAGATCGGCGACGGTGGCGACCTCCGGCGGCGGCGCCAGCTCCTCCTCGGAGCGGCCGATCCGCTCGCGGACCCAGGCGAAATAGACGAGCTTCATCGCATCACCGTACCGGAGACAGGGCAGGGACCGCGCGTCCCGGAGACGGATCCCTCAGCGCGGATCGTCGATGACGTGCTTGATCCCGGCCCGCATGTAGTCCCACCCGGTCCAGAGCGTGAGCGCGGCGGCGAGCCACAGGAGCGTCAGGCCGATCGGCTCGGTTCCCGGGAGCACCGTCTCGCCCGCCGGACCGGCCACCAGGAAGCCGAGGGCCAGGAGCTGCACGGTGGTCTTCCACTTCGCGATCCGGCTGACCGGCACGCCGACCTTCAGCTCCGCCAGATACTCGCGCAGGCCGGAGACCAGCACCTCGCGGCACAGGATCACGATGGCCGCCCAGATATTCGAGCCGACGATGGTGTGGTCCGCCGCCAGCATCAGCAGGCACGCCGAGACCAGGAGCTTGTCGGCGATCGGATCGAGCATCCGGCCGAGCGCCGAGCTCTGGTGGTAGGTGCGGGCGACGTACCCGTCGAGGTAGTCGGTGATCGCGGCCGCGACGAACACTCCCAGCGCCGTCCACCGCGCCGTGTGGGATTCGGGCCAGAACAGCAGCGCGACCATCACCGGCACGGCAACGAGGCGCCCGTAGGTCAGGCAATTCGCGAGCGTCCAGGCCGGCGACCGTCGTCGGGGAAGGACGGCGTTCATCGGAGGGGTGAAATCAGAGCGGGGCCCGGGCGTCAACGCCTCAGATTCCGCCGCGGCCATCGCGGCCGGGTTCTCAGGCGCCGGCATGAAAGAAGTCGTAGACCGCCCGCGCGGTGGCGGCGTTCACGCCCGGGGTCTTGGCCAGATCCTCGAAGGCGGCGCGCTCGATCGCCTTCACGGTCCCGAAGTGGTGCAGCAGCGCGCGCTTGCGGCTCGGACCGATCCCGGCGATCTCGTCCAACGGATTCTTCACCATCTCACGCTTCCGCTTGGCCCGATGGCTGCCGATGGCGAAGCGGTGCGCCTCGTCGCGGAGCCGCTGCACGAAGTAGAGCGTCGGGTCGCGCGGCGGAAGCTTGAAGGGTGGCCGGCCGGGCACGAAAAATGTCTCCCGGCCCGCATCCCGGTCGCGGCCCTTGGCGACGCCGACGAGCGGCACGCCCGCCACGCCGACCTCCTCCAGCGCCGCCCGCGCGGCGTCGAGCTGGCCCTTGCCGCCGTCGATCAGCACGAGGTCCGGCCAAGCCGGGAACGCCTCGCTCTCCTCCGCCGGGGCCGGCACCGGCTCCGGCACGCCGCCCTCGGCGGCGGCCACGGCCGCCTCGCGCTCCGTGCGCGGCGCCTCCTTCACGAGCCGCTTGAAGCGCCGCTGCAGCACCTCGCGCATCATGCCGTAATCGTCCCCGGGGGTCAGGTCCTCGGACTTGATGTTGAACGTGCGGTAATGCGCCTTCATGAAGCCCGTCGGGCCGGCGACGATCATGCCGCCGACCGCGTTCGTGCCCATGATGTGCGAGTTGTCGTAGACCTCGATCCGGCGGGGCGCGCCGTCGAGCCCGAAGGCCTGGCCGAGGGCGGCGAGGAGCTTGCCCTGCGAGGCCGTGTCGGCGAGGCGCCGCGCCAGCGCCTCCTTGGCGTTGCGCTGGGCGTAGTCGACGAGGTTCTTCCGCTCGCCCCGGCTCGGCCGGTGGATCTCGACGCGGTACTCCACCCGGCTCGACAGGGCCGCCGCGACCAGCTCCGCGTCCTCGATCGCGTGGCTCGTCAGCACGGTCCGGGGGGCGGGCTTGTCGTCGTAGAACTGGCCGATGAACGAGCCCAGCACCTCGTCGGGCGTCATCGTCCGGTCGGCCTTCGGGAAATAGGCGCGGTTGCCCCAGTTCTGGAAGTTCCGGAAGAAGAACACCTCGATGCAGAACTGGCCGGCCTGCTCGTCCAGCGCGAACACGTCCGCCTCCTCGACGCCCTGGGTGTTGACCCCCTGCACGCCCTGGATCGCCGACAGGGCGGCGATGCGGTCGCGGAACCGGGCGGCGCGCTCGAACTCCATCGCCTCGGACGCCTCCTGCATCTCGGCGCGCATCCGGTCCTTCACGGCGTTCGACTTGCCGGCGAGGAACGCCCGGGCGGAATCCGCCATGGCCGCGTAGTCGTCCGCGGCGATCTCACCCGTGCAGGGGCCGGAGCAGCGCTTGATCTGGTAGAGCAGGCAGGGCCGGGTGCGGTTCTCGTAGTAGCTGTCGGTGCAGGTGCGCAGCAGGAAGGCGCGCTGCAGGGCGTTCACCGTCCGGTTCACCGCCCACACGCTGGCGAACGGGCCGTAATAATTGCCCTTCCGGCGCCGGGCGCCCCGGTGCTTGACGATCTGCGGGGCGGGGCCGTCGTCGGTGACCAGGATGTAGGGGAACGACTTGTCGTCCCGCATCAGCACGTTGAAGCGCGGCTTCAGCTGCTTGATCAGGTTGGCCTCGAGGAGGAGCGCCTCGGTCTCGGTCGCCGTGGTGACGAACTCCATCGCCGCCGTCTGCGAGATCATCCGGGCGATGCGGTTCGAGTGCGCCTGGCCCCGCGCGTAGGAGCCGACCCGCGCCTTCAGGTTCTTGGCCTTGCCGACGTAGAGGACGTCGCCGCGATGGTCGAACATCCGGTAGACGCCGGGCGAGGACGGCAGGGTCGACCAGAACCTGCGGATCACCTCGGTTCCGGCCTGGACGGCGCCCGGCTCGAAGTCGAAATCGATCTCCGGCGCCTCCGTGTCGGGGAGGCCGGCTTCCGGCTCGTCGGCGGCCTCGTCCCGCTCGGCGTCGCGGCCGTCGTCGAAGGTGTCGGGGGGCAGGTCTGAGAGGGCTCTGCGGCTCATACCGCAGATCTAAGCGTTCCGGACCGCCAGGGGGACCGGGGCGGCGACAAAAATCGCGCGCCCGGTCGGCTCGATCAGTCGAACAGCGAGTCGATGTCGCTCTGGTCGACGTGGCCGATGTCGTGGTCGAGCTTGGGCCCGTTGAGCAGCGAGCTCTCGTCGTCCAGGGAGGTCGGCACCGGCATGACGGTGATGAGCTCCTTGAAGCTGTCGAGTTCCGACCACGTGGCGATGAGCCGGTCGAGATGCTCCTCGATGAACTTCATCACGCTGACGATCTTGGTGATCCGCTGGCCGGTCAGGTCCTGGAAGTTGCAGGCCTCGTAGGCGGTGATCACGCGCTCGAGGATCACGTCGACGTGCTGCTTCGTGCCGGGCGGCAGCGTCGCGGCGTTGAGCATGCCGGCGTGGCTCTCGATCTCCTCGATCGCGCCGAGGAGCTGCGTGGTGGCGCGCTCCGTCGAGTCGACCACCGCGTCGAGCTCGTCGGCCGCCCGGCGCATGCCCTTGCCGGTGTTCTCGGTCCGGTGCAGCGTCGCCAGCTCCGACTTGGTGCGGGTGATCGCCTCCTTCATCACGTCGAGCTCGGTGCGCATCGCCAGCGCCTCGTGCAGCTCGCGGCGGCACGACTCGATGGTCTCGCTCGCGCTCATCTGCGTGACGCGGCGCAAGTCCTGGATGGCGTTGAAGATCTCCTCCAGGCGCTCGCTCGAGGCGGACGCCCCGGGTCCGGGAGGGGGAGCCGCGGGAAGCCCGAGACTGTCTTCGATGCGATAGCGCTTCTGGGTCATCGTCCGGGCGTGAGCGTTCGGGTTCCGTCGCCGCGACTGTCTACCATAACGGTTAGCGGACTGTGACTGCCGAGCTTCTTGCCGCCGGCCCCCTGCGCCTGTGGGCCCAGGGCCCCGGCGGGGCTTAACCGCCGATTCACGCTGGTCGCGACGGGCCGGGGACGGGCCGGGCCGCCCCGGTGATTCACCACGTTCGTTCACCGGATTCGGTAAAATTCGACGGGATCGTTCGCGGGCCGGGAGCACGGGCACCGGCTCGGGAGCATGCGACGATGCGGCGTTCAGTCCGTCTGGGAATGGGGGTGGCCGCGGCCGCGTTCGTGCTGTGCGGCCCCGCCCGGGCGCAGCAGGCGCGCTACGCCGAGGGCGGCTACGGCGGCGGCCTGATCGAGTATCTCGTCACCGGCAGCGCCGGCGGCGCGCCCGGGCGCGGCTGGCCGCAGCGCGCGGCGCCGCAGCAGCGCGTCGCGGCCTATTCCGGCGAGCTGGTGCCGGTCGAGCCGGAGCCGGCGCAAGGTTACGGGCAGGCGTACGGGCAGGCTTACGGCCAACCCTATGGCCAGGTTTCCGGCGCCCCTCAGCCCTACGGTGCGCCCCAGGGAGATCCGGGCCGGATCAGCCGCGCGGTCTCGCCGGAGTACCAGCGCCAGGAAGTGGCCTTCACGGGGCGGCAGAAGCCCGGAACGATCGTGATCGACACCGCCGGAAAGCATCTCTACCTGGTGCAGGCCGGGCAGCGCGCCCTGCGCTACGGGATCGGCGTCGGCCGCCCCGGTTTCGCCTGGAGCGGGCTGAAGACGGTCAGCCGCAAGGCGGAGTGGCCGGACTGGACGCCGCCGGCCGAGATGCTGGCCCGCCGTCCCGACCTGCCGCGCCACATGGCCGGCGGCCCGGAGAACCCGCTGGGCGCCCGCGCCCTCTACCTGGGTTCGTCGCTCTACCGGATCCACGGGACGAACGAGCCGAACACGATCGGGCAGTCGGTCTCGTCGGGGTGCATCCGCATGATGAACGACGACGTCATCGATCTCTACGAGCGCGTGCCGGTGGGGACGCGGGTCGAGGTCCTCTGAGCGGCCGACGCGGCCCGGTCGCGGATCGGACCTTCCGGATACGAGAAAGGCCCGGCCGCGCCTGACGCGACCGGGCCTTCCGCTGCGTCTCAGGGACGATCAGGTCCAGTCGCTGTCGTCGCCGCCGCCGAGGTCGCCGCCGAAATCGCCGCCCGGATCGCTGTAGCCGGCGTCCTGGAAGCTGCCCATGTCGCCGCCGCTGTTGTCGAGGGCCGAGCCGAGATCCTGGTTGCCGCCGTCGCCGTAGTAGTTGTTGACGACGGTCTCGCCCCCGCCGCCGAGACCGGCGGCCGCGGCGCTGCCGAGGCTCGAATGGCCGCCCGCGAAGGCGTTCGACAGGGCGCTGCCGAGGAGCATGCCGCCCGCCGCGCCGGCCGCCATCGGCAGGGCCGTCGCCATGAAGCCGCCGCCGCGCGCGGGCGCTTGGGGCTGGCCGCCCCACGGGCCGCCCTGCTGCTGCGGGTAGCCGCCCTGCTGCGGGTAGCCCTGCTGCGGGTAACCCTGCGGCGGGCCGCCCTGGTTGCCCCAGGGCTGGCCGCCCGGACGCGGCTGCCCGTAGCCGGGCTGGGGCTCCTGGCGCTGCTGGCTGCCGCCGCCGAAGATGCTCGACAGGAAGCCGCCGCCCCCGGAGGACTGGGCCGGCGCCGCCTGGCTGCGGGCCTGCTCCAGCTGCTGGTTGAGGCTCTTGATCGCCTCTTCCTGCACGTAGATCAGCTGCGCCATCGCGTAGGGCGCGTAGGGCTGCGCGCGGAGCTTGTCGGCGATGAACCGCTCCGCCTCAGCGTCGCGGGGCTGGGTCTGCGCCTGCTCCAGCCGCTGGAAGATTCCCGAAATGACGTCGCGTTCTTCGCTGTTCATGGAGTCGTCCTCCTCGAATCTCACCCGCGGGCCCGAACGCGCCGCATGGCAGCTAGGACATGGGTGCGCGGCGACGCTTTGTCAGGGGGATTGCGAAAACTTCATCCGCCTATCCGGAAACGCGAGAAGCCCGACCTGCCGGCCGGGCTTCCTGCATGCCGAGTGGGGGGCGCGGCCGCGGCCGCGCCGACGCGATCCTAGAACGTGCCGAACTTGTAGTTCAGGCCGGCGCGGACGACGGCGAACTGGTCGTCGCGGCGCCCGACGCCGCTGTAGACGACCGGGAAGTTGTTGGCGGCGTTGATGACGAACGCGCCCTGGTTGCGGGTGCCGCGGTCGAGGTTGACGTACAGGCCTTCGACCTTGAGCGTCACGGCCGAGGAGCGGAAGAAGTTCAGGAACGAGTCGGTGGGCAGGGCGTACTCGATGCCGCCGCCGGCGGCCCAGCCGGTGCGGAAGCTGTCGTTGCCGGCGAAGCCGCCGAAGGAGCGGTCGGCGCTGCCCGAGCCGTAGGCGAAGCCGCCGGTGCCGTACACGAGGGTCCGGTCGAAGGCGTAGCCGAGGCGGCCGCGGACGGTGCCGAAGAAGTCGAGGCTGGAGAGGCCGCGCGGGTCGGTGACGTAGTAGCCGGGGGCCAGCGCGCCGGAGATGAAGGCGCTGTTCCGGCTGCGGCCGAAGTCGAGGTACTGGGCGTCGGCCTCGAAGCCGATCACGACACCGGAGCCCGGGGTGAACTGGTAGTTGTAGCCGATCTGGCCACCGCCGGAGAAGCCGTCCTGGCTGCGGTTGCGGAAGGAGGCGACGGTGCCGGGGGCAGCGTAGGGGAAGGGGACGGCGAAGGTGTTGCCGGTGTTGCGGTCGCTGGCGTCGAAGGCGTAGCCGGCGTTGATACCGAAGTAGGCGCCGGTCCAAGTGAAGACCGGGACGGGGGTGAACACCGGCGGCGGGGCGGCGCGGCGCGGCAGGTCGGCGGCGAAGGCCGAACCCGCGAAGGCAACGCCCGCGAGGGCCGTGGTCACACGGAGCATGGATTTCATGATCTGGTCCTCACTGGTGGTCCGCGCCGTCCTAAGCGGGGACGGTTGCGGAACCGGATCTGGCTGCGTTCCAGCGGTTCCAGGGTTGCTTTGCGCTCCGCGGTGTCGCCGACCGCTCTCGCGGCCCCTTGTGGCAACCCGCCGTTTTCCCCGGCACCTTGACCCCTAAACGCGGTCGAATGGCCAAGGTTCATTTACGGCTACGCTTTTTTTCGGGCCGAGGATCGACAAAGTGTCGCAGCCCCTTTCCGAGGCCGCACTGGCTCGTCAGGGCACCAGCGTGATCGCGGAGATCAGGCGGCCGTAATCCGCCTCGCCGCGATGCGTGGTCCGCCGGTAGCTGTAGAACCGCTCCGGATCGGCGTAAGTGCAGAGATTGAGTGCGGTGGCCTCGCCGATCTCGGCCTCGCCGAGCCGGGCCAGGATGAAGCCCGGAAGATCGAACTGGGCGTGCCCCGGCCGCGTGCCGGGGCCGAGGAAGCGCTCCATGCCGGGGGCATCGCTCCCGAAGCGCGCGACGAAGTCCGGACCGACCTCGTAGGAGGCCTGACCGATCGTCGGTCCCAGGACGGCGACGATGCGGCTGCGCCGCGCCCCGAGCGCCTCCATCGCCGACACGGTCGCGCCGATCACGCCGGTGAGCGCACCCTTCCAGCCGGCATGGGCGGCGCCGACGACGCCGTTCTCGGGATCCGCGAACAGGATCGGCCCGCAATCCGCGGTGGCGATGCCGAGCGCCAGGCCCGGAACCCGCGTCACCATGGCGTCGGCCTTCGGCCGCTCCGCCGCGAAGGGGGCCTCGACCGTGACCACGTCGGCCGAGTGGACCTGATACAGGCTCACGAGCCGGTCCCGCGCCAGGCCGAGCTGCGCGCACATCCGCGCCCGGTTCTCGGCGACGCGCCCCGGCGCGTCCTGGGAGCCGAGGCCGCCGTTGAGCGACGCGTACAGGCCCTCGGAGACCCCGCCGACGCGGGTGAAGAAGGCGTGGCGCACGCCCGCATGGGCGGAGAGTTCCGGCGCCTCGATGAACATGCCTGCGGTCACGGTCGGCCTCGCGCTTGCCCCTGTCGCGCCCCGATAGCGCAAGGGCGGACCCTTGACGATGTCGTTCAACCGTCAGATTCTTGCTGCATTGCAGTACGGAGCCGATCCGGCCCCGCCTTGAGAAGGATCGCGATGTCACGAGGGATCGAGACCGACGCCCTGCCCGAGACGCCCGAGGCCGAAGAGCCCCGGATTCCGAGCGCGCCTGCCCACCCCGTCACGGGAGAGCCCGCCGCCTTCGACCCGACCGACCTCAACCCGCCCGCGCCGCCGACTCCGCGGCCCGCCAGCCAGACCGATTCCGGCTTCGGCTCCTTCGGCTGAGAGTAGCCGGCCCGTACGGGGCCGCGCATCGTCCCGGCGGCTCAGAGCCCCGGAAATCCCGGGAGCGGCCCGACGGACGGGCCGCTCACCGCCAGCACCTTGAACAGGCTTCCCATCCCGCCCCGGGCCGGATCGGTCAGGCGCGCGGCCGCCGCGTCGATCGCGGTGGCCTGCGCGGGGCTCGCCCGTGCCTTCAGACGCTCGGCACGGGCCCCGAGTCCGAGGGCGGCCAGGAATTCGCCCTGGTCGACGGGGCCGTGGATCGCGGCGCCCTCGGCCCGCGCCGCCTGGGCGAGGGCGGCGAAATCGACGTGATGCGTCAGGTCCGCCTCGCCGGGCTCCGCCAGCGGGTCGGCGAAGCGATGTCCCGCCAGCGCCTGGAGGGTGTCGCCGAAGCCCGGACGCACATGGCCGTAATCGATGGCCAGCAGGGCGCCGCCTTCGGAACACAGCCGCCGCGCCAGCGCGCGGATCAGCGCGAGCCCGGCCGCCGGCACGCTCATCAGCGCGCCGTCCGGGCCGTCCGCCGCGAGGCCCGGGACCGGCTCCGGCGACAGGCCGAAAGCGAGGCCGCCCGCCGGATCGAGACCGACCTGCCGCTCGTGCCAGCCCGACGGCCGGCGCTCGAACTGGCGCACCGGCAGGCAGTCGAAGAACTCGTTGGCCAGGATGATCGCCGGCCCCTCGGGCAGCGTCTCGACGCTGTCGTGCCACGCGGCACCGGTCCCGGCGAGGGCGCGCGCCTGCGCGGCCCGCAGCACCGGGCTCGTCTCGACGAGGTGCGGTGCCACGCGCACGCCCGGGAGCGCTGCCCGCAACGCGCGCAGCGCGTCCGCCATCAGCGTGCCGCGGCCGGGCCCCAGCTCCACCAGGAGGAGCGGATCCGGCGACCCGATCGGGCCGCGGACGTAGGCTGTCCAGGCACCGAGCAGTTCGCCGAACATCTGGCTGATCTCGGGCGCGGTGGTGAAGTCGCCCTGGGCGCCCAGGGGATCGCGGGTGCGGTAGTAGCCGTGGACCGGGTGGCCGAGGCAGAGGGCCATGTAGCGGTCGACGCCGATCGGCCCGTTCTGCCGGATCAGCCCCGCGATCTCGGTTCCGAGGGGGGTCACGCCTCGACGGCCGCCTTGCGGGCGGCCTCGGCGGCCGGCGCTTCCACCGGATGGCGGGGCCGTGTCCGGCCGGTCGCGGCCAGCACGATGTAGGTCAGGCCGACGATCATCATCGGCACGCACAGCAGCATGCCCATGGTCACGCCGCCGCCCATCGGACCGAGATGGTCGCCGAACAGGAAGCCGAGCTGGCGATCCGGCTCGCGGAAGAACTCGCAGACGGTCCGGGCCAGCGCGTAGCCGAGGACGAAGATGCCGCCGAGGAGCCCGGGCTTGCGGAAGCCGAACCGGCGGACGCTGACCGCCATCACGATGAACAGCAGCAGGCCCTCGGTGGCGGCCTCGTAGAGCTGGCTCGGGTGGCGCGGCAGCGGGCCGCCGCTCGGGAACACGATCGCGTAGGGGAAGTCCGGCGCCACGCGGCCCCAGAGCTCGCCGTTCACGAAATTGGCGATCCGGCCGAAGAACAGGCCGATCGGCACCACCACGGCGCCGATATCGAGGAGCGTGTAGGCGTTCAGACCCTTGCCGCGGGCGAACAGCACGAAGGCCAGGATGGCCCCGATGAAGCCGCCGTGGAACGACATGCCGCCGTTGCGGATCGCCAGGATCTCCCACGGATCGGCGATGTACATCGGCAGATTGTAGAACAGCACGTAGCCGATCCGCCCGCCGAGCACGACGCCGAGCGCCACCCAGACGACGAGATCGTCGATGTCGACGACCTGCGGGCGCTTCACCACGCCCCAGAGGCTGTCGGCCATGACGAGGCGGCGCGCGTAATACCAGCCGCCGATCAGGCCGGCGATGTAGGCGAGCGCGTACCATTTGATCGTGATCGGCCCGATCGCGATCGCCACCGGATCGATGGCCGGAAAGGGCAGGGCGAGGAGCGGCATCTAACTCACCTCCGGGGCGGCCGGATTGGACGCCGGAGGGGCGACGCGTCAAGCCCGGGCGCACGCTCCCGGAACGGAGGCCTCAGCCGCGCACGAACAAGAAGCCGTGTCCGTCCGGGCCGGCGCAGTAGGCCGCCGTGCCGTCGGCGGAGGTCCGCGGCGTTCGCCCGCTCTCGCGCAGGCGCCGCGACAGGGCCCGCGGATCCGCTGCGGTGAACACGTAGCGGGTGGCGGCCCGGTCGGCGGGCTCGACGACGAGCCGCCGCTCTGTCGCGGGCGTGCGGTAATGCAGGAGCTCCACGTGCGGCGCGGGGTCCGGCGGCGCCAGGGCGATCACGTCGACCTGCGGATCGTCGACGCCGTCGAGGCGCGCCTGCTCCGGCCCGCGGTTCAGGCCGCGCTCCGACACCGCCAGTCCGAGGGGGCCGGTCAGGAAGGCCAGGGTGGCGTCGAGGTCGGTGACGGTGATCGCCGAGTGATCGATCCCCAGGAACAGGCCCGGCGGGTCGCGCCAGCGGGCGGCCGCGGGGCCGTCGGGGAAGAAGATCAGCTCCAGGGGATGCCCGTCGGGGTCGCGGAACTTGTAGGCGGTCACGCCACCCGTGGAGGCCGGCAGGCGCTGCGGCCCGCCGCGGCTGATCGGCGTCGGGGCGAGCCGTGCCAGTCGCGCGGCCGCGGCTTCCATGTCGCGGACCGGGATCGCGAGGTGCTGGAAGAACGGGTCGGTCGCCGCGGGATCGGCCGGGTAGGGCGCGCCGGGCGGATCGACCGCCAGGAAGGTCACGGTCTGCCCGCCGAGGCGCATGCGCAGCTGGGTGGCGCGCCGGTCCGCGAGCCCCATCGCCTCCGCCTGCGCGGCGGGAACCGGCTCCGGCGGGGCGATCCGCGCGAAGCCGAGCCCGTCCCGGTAGAAGGCCTCCGTGACGGCGAGGTCCGCGACCGTGCGGCCGAACCCCGCGAGGGCCCGCACGCCGCCCTCGGGAGCGGTGCCGCTCACAGGAGCGGCACTCCCCGCACGTTCACGTAGATCGCGTAGAGCGCCTGCGAGGCGCACAGGAACAGGCGGCTGCAGTTGCGTCCGCCGAAGGTGAGGTTGGCGACCGTCGCGGGCACGAAAATCTTGCCGACCAGCTCGCCACCGGGGTCGATGCAGTGGACACCGTCCCCGGCGCTCGACCAGACATTGCCGTGCTCGTCGCACCGGATGCCGTCGGCGTTACCGGGCGCGATCCGGCAGAACACGTCGCCGCCCGACAGGCTGCCGTCCTCGGCCACGTCGAAGACACGCACGTGCTGGAGCGGATCGGTGTCGAATTGCAGCCCGGTCTCGACGATGTAGAGCCTGCGCTCGTCGGGCGAGAAGCAGAGCCCGTTCGGCCCCTGGAAGTCGTCGGCCACCACCCGCAGCGAGCCGTCGCGCGGATCGAAGCGGTAGACGGCGGCGGGCAGCTCGGATTCCTGCTTGCCGCCCTCGTAGTCGGTCTGGATGCCGTAGGGCGGGTCCGAGAACCAGATCGTCCCATCCGACTTGCAGACGATGTCGTTGGGCGAGTTCAGGCGTCGCCCCCGGTAGTGCTCGACCAGGCCGGTGACCCGCCCGTCGAGCTCGGTCCGATGGATGCGCCGGCCGCGGTGCGAGCAGGACAGCATCCGCCCCTGGCGGTCGCGGGCGTGGCCGTTCTCGAAGTCGCTCGCCTCGCGGTAGACGCTCAGGCCGGCCGATTCCGACCAGCGCATCACCCGGTTGTTGGGGAGATCCGAGAACAGGAGCTCGTCGCGGTCGCCGAACCAGACCGGGCCCTCGGTCCAGCGGAACCCGTCCGCGAGCTTCTGCAGCGGCGCGTTCGGCAGGATGTAGGCCTTGAAGCGCGGCTGCGTGAGTTCGAAGCCGTCCATGGAACCGCCCCTACTTGAAGCGGCCGGGCTGATTGACGGTCGGCTCGACCTGGAGCCCGGTCACGATCATCGTGCAGGGCTCGTCGCCCACCGTCCCGGACAGGTGGCCCTTCCGGCCGTCGCGCGCCTTCGTGTTCTGGTCCTCGCCCATCATCAGCTCGCCCGGGCCCATCTCGACCCGGTGGCCGTCCATCGTCTCGACGAACCAGCGGCCCGACAGGACGGCGATCCATTGCGGCCGCGGATTCTCGTGCCACTCGCCGACCCAGCCGACCGGCAGGACCGTGAAGGTCACGACCGACGGCGCCGGGTCCATCTTGTCGTTCCACTGCGGCGCGGTCTCGGGGTTGATCCCCTCGAACTTGAACCGCTCGAGGTGGAACAGCTCCTGGCGGCTCACACCCTCCGCATCGGTGTAGACGTGCCAGTACGGCATCTTCGGAGAGGTCGGCTCGCTCATCGTCGCTCCTGCCGCGGCGGGACACACCCTCCCACAACGGCCGGGCTTGGCGATGGTTCGCGGCTCCCGACGAAGGCCAGAACGGCCGGGACATCGCTCCGAGTCCTGGTCAGCAAAGCTCCTCACCGTCCTTGCGAGCGCAGCGAAGCAATCCAGCCGGCGCCACACTCGGCGATCACGCGCCGGCCCGGCTCGCCTCGCCGCGCTCGCGATGACGACGCGACGCTCACATCTGCTCGGGGATCCGGTCCGTCTGCGCGAGGTTCGAGAACCGGGTGATGTTCGCGTCGAACTGCAGCTCCACGGTCCCGGTCGGGCCGTGACGCTGCTTGCCGAGGATCACCTCGGCCTTGCCGTGGACGCGCTGCATCTCGGCTTCCCAGGCGAAGAACTCCTCGGTCCCTTCGCGGGGCTTCTTGTTCCCGACGTAGTACTCCTCGCGGAACACGAACATGACGACGTCGGCGTCCTGCTCGATCGAGCCCGATTCGCGCAGGTCGGCGAGCTGCGGGCGCTTGTCGTCGCGGTTCTCCACCTGACGGGAGAGCTGCGACAGGCCGATGATCGGCACCGCCAGCTCCTTGGCGAGCGCCTTCATGCCCGTCGTGATCTCGGTCATCTCCTGCACGCGGTTGTCGCTGCGCTTGCCCGAGCCCGAGAGGAGCTGGAGGTAGTCGACGATCAGCAGGTCGAGGCCCTTCTGGCGCTTCAGGCGCCGGGCCCGGGCGGCGAGCTGGGCGATCGAGATGCCGCCGCTCTGGTCGATGTAGAACGGGATCGTCTGCATGTCCCGAGCCGCGTCGGTGATCTTGTAGAAATCTTCCGGACGGATGTCGCCGCGTCGGATCTTGTAGGAGGGCACGCCCGACTGCTCGGCGATGATGCGGGTGGCGAGCTGCTCGGCCGACATTTCCAGCGAGAAGAAGCCCACGATGCCGCCGTTCACGGTCCGGGTCGTGCCGTCCGGCTGCTTCTCGCCGCGATAGGCCTTGGCGATGTTGAAGGCGATGTTGGTCACCAGCGAGGTCTTGCCCATGGCCGGGCGGCCCGCGAGGATGATCAGATCGGAGGGCTGCAGGCCGCCCATCTTGGCGTCGAGGTCGGACAGACCCGTGGCGATGCCCGAGAGCTTGCCATCGCGCTGGTAGGCCTTGGCGGCCATGTCGACCGCGGCGGTCAGCGCGTCCGAGAATTTCTGGAAGCCGCCGTCGTAGCGTCCGGCCTCGGCCAGCTCGTAGAGCCGGCGCTCGGTCTCCTCGATCTGGTCCCTGGGCGCCTGCTCCACCGGCGCCTCGTAGGCGCCGTTCACCAGATCCTCGCCGATGGTGATCAGCCGGCGACGGATGGCGAGGTCGTAGATCGTGCGGCCGTACTCGCCGGCGTTGATCACCGTCGTCGCGTCGGCGGCGAGCCGCGCGAGGTACTGCATCACCGTCTGGCCGCCGAAATCGGCGTCGCCCAGATAGGTCTTCATGGTGATGGGCGTGGCGAGCTTGCCGGCCTTGATCAGGGAGGCCGCCACCGTGAAGATCTGCTGGTGGGCATCCTCCATGAAGTGCTCGGCCAGCAGGAAGTCCGACACCCGGTAATAGGCGTCGTTGTTCACCAGGATCGCGCCCAGCAGCGCCTGCTCCGCGTCGATGTTGTGCGGGGCGACGCGGTACTCCGCCTGGACCGCTTCGAGCTTGGCCGTGAGCGCATTGGGCAAGGCCATCGGCGGACGACTCCGTATCAGGCGCCGCGGCGGGCGCGCCAGGATCACACCGCACGACCTTGGCGCCGGTATGGTTACCGAAGCCTAGCCGACGGCCGGTTCTCCCGGGCCGGGGCGCGGAAAAGCGGACGCCCGCCGACTCTCGCGAGGGGCGGGCGTCCATGCTGGAACAAAACTGGAACGTGTCAAGTCTCGGGGACCATCATCCCCAGTGTTCACCGGTATACACGGCGGGGTCGGCCTCGCTGCCCGGCCACGCCGCCGCAGGCCCGACCGGCCGGTTGGCCGGCCGGTCAAGCCTGCAACCGGGAATCAGCCGCGGTCGTCGGCGCCCTCGCCGGCATCGGCCAGCGCCTGACCGACCTCGAGGCCGAGGTCGTCGAGGTTGAACGCCTCGCGCTCGGTCACCGACTCGCCGCGGGCCTGACGCTCGGCCTCCTCGGGGCTGCGGGCGACGTTGACGGTGATCTCCACCTCGACCTCGGGGTGCAGCACCACCGGGACCGTGTGCAGACCCAGCGTCTTGATCGGCTGGTTCAGGGTGAACTGACCGCGATCGACCGTGAAGCCCTCCTTCGCGACGACCTCGGCGAGGTCGCGGGTCGAGACCGAGCCGTAGAGCACGCCGGTCTCGCCGGACTGACGGATGAGGACGAAGCTCTGGCCGTTCAGCTTCTCGGCGACGACCTCGGCGTCCTTCTTGCGGTCGAGGTTGCGGGCCTCGAGCTGGGCGCGCTGGGCCTCGAAGTGCTTCTTGTTGGCTTCCGTCGCGCGCAGGGCCTTGCCGCGGGCGAGCAGGAAGTTGCGGGCGAAGCCCGGACGGACATTCACGGTCTCGCCCATCTGGCCCAGCTTGGCCACGCGCTCGAGCAGGATCACTTCCATGGTCTTTCTCCTTCAGGTGTTCGGCCGCGCGGGCCGGGGTCTCACGGCGCCGGATCGCCCTTGGGGCGTCGGCGGTCGAGGGCTGTGTCGGCGAGGCCGAACAGGGTCAGGGCGACCAGGGCGATGCCCTGGGTCACGAACAGGATCAGGTACATGCCGAACAGCATGAGCCCGCGCCCCGGCCGGCCGCGGGAGCGGTCGTGGAAGGCGGCGAGCCCCTGGAGGGCGAAGGCGGCGCTGAACGCGCCGAGCAGCGCGACCCCGAACACGCCGACATAGCCGGGCGCGAAGCACATCCCGACGGCCGCCGCGACCGCCACGAGCGTGCTGCGCGGCATGGCGGTCGAGGGGATGTCGGGCCAGGGCCGCGGCAGGCGGCCGGAGATCTTCACGATCCGGGCCGACGCCCAGAGGTAGAAGGCCAGCAGCAGGGCGAGGCCGTTCGCCGCGAAGGCGGGCACGACGCGGGCGAGGGCGTCCGCCACCTCGGCCCGTGTGACGTCCGCCGGGTCGGCGTCGGCCTGCGGGGCCGGACCGGGCGTCGCCGCCCCGTCCTTGCCGCCCGCCTCGCCGCCGGTCGAGGGCGCGTCGGCGCGCGGGGCATCTGCGCGTGGGGTCTCGGGGGACGGGCGGGCGGAGGGCAGCCGCGTCTGGACCAGGGTCTGCGCGAGCCCGCGCAGCTGCGCGTCGAAGGCGGCGTGGTTCGGTGACGACAGGACCGCGATGGCGATGAAGGCGAGGGCGGCCGTGGCGGCGATCCAGCCGAGCAGGCGGCCGGTCGGGTACCATTCGAGGCCGGCGGGCGTCTCGCGCCCGAGGAGCGCGAGGTAGGCGAGCCACCAGGCGGGCAGGGCGATGTAAGCCGCGAAGGCCAGTCCCAGGAAGGGCGCGATCACCAGGATCAGCGCGAGGCTGCCGGCGGCGGCCGCGGCGAGCGCGGCCTTGTGGCTCCAGCCCAGGCCGACGATCAGGATCGGCAGCGGCGCCACGAGGTAGAGCAGGATCGCGAGCGGCGTCGCCTTCAGCAGCACCCCGAACAGGAGTGCGGAGACGAGGCCCGCGCCGATACCGATGCCGATGTGCTGTGCCATGAATTCCGCTGTCCCGCTGCCGGTACGGCAGGGTTAGAGGCGGCTACGCGCCCCAACGATCGGGCGGCGCGAGCCGCCCTCTGGGAGGGCCGGCCCGGGCAGATGCCGGGCCGGCGGGTTCTGATGGCCTACTTGATCACGTAGGGCAGCAGGCCGAGGAAGCGGGCGCGCTTGATCGCCTGAGCGAGCTCGCGCTGCTTCTTGGCCGAGACCGCGGTGATCCGCGACGGCACGATCTTGCCGCGCTCGGACACGTAGCGGGACAGGAGCTTGACGTCCTTGTAGTCGATCTTCGGCGCGTTCGCGCCGGAGAACGGGCAGGTCTTGCGACGACGGAAGAAGGGACGGCGTCCGCCGCCCGCACCAGCACCGAATGCCATGGGTTAGCCCTCCCCGCCGAAGCTGCGCTCGCCGCGGTCACCGCGATCGCCGCGGTCACCACGGTCGCCGCCGAAGCCGCCACCGCCGAAGCCCTCGTCATCGCGACGACGGCCGCGCTCGCGATCCTTGCGGTCGTCGCGGTCGCGCTTCTGCATCATGGCGGACGGCTCGGAATCGAGCTCCTCGACCCGGATGGTCATGAAGCGCAGCACGTCCTCGGAGATCTGCATCTGGCGCTCCATCTCGGCGATGGCGGCCGGCGGGGCGTCGATGTTGAGGAGGGCGAAGTGCGCCTTGCGGTTCTTCTTGATCCGGTAGGCGAGGGACTTCACGCCCCACATCTCGATCTTCTCGAGACGGCCACCGTTCTGCTCGATCACACCCTTGTAGATGTCGATCATCGTCTCGACCTGCTGGGACGTCACGTCCTGGCGGGCCAAGAGCACATGCTCGTAGAGAGGCATTGTCGGGCCTTTCATCGTCAAAAGGAGCCCGGCCGCCGGAAGGCGGCTGATTCGGGCCGGTTCATCTCGCGCTACGCTCGGCGCCAAGCCCTTCGAGCCGATTTTCAGGCCCGAGCGGTTGATCGAAGGCGGAGACACCGGACGACGGGATCTGGGAGAGCCCTGTGCCGCGAGCGGCACCGTCCGTTCAGCCCCCGGCCGGAGCGAACGCGAGGGGCGGCGCATAGTCGGTTTTTCGCGACCTGGCAAGGTCGTGGCAAGGTCGCGGCGTGAGTCGCGGGCCCGAATTCCCCGCGGCCGCGGGGATCGGGCCGCGCGTCCCGTGCCGGGCCCTGCCGGGACGGCCCCGCCTGTTGTGCGTAACACGCCCACGGGCGCGTGCCGCGCCGCGGCGCGACCCTGTCCGGCACCGCTCAAGCTTGCCGCTCGGGCGGTTCGATGACACAAGCGCGGCGCGGCTGGGGATCCCCGGCCGCACTGGTTTTCGGTAATCCTCCAGATCCGCGATGGCAGAGGCCCCAGCTTCCGGCCCGTCCGAGGTCGGTCCCGTGCTGATCACCGGCGCGAGCGGCTTCCTCGGCTCAGCCCTGGTCGACGTGTTCCGCCGGGCCGGCTTCCCGGTGCGCATCCTCGTGCGCGCGTCGAGCCCCCGCCGCAACCTCACCTGGACCGACGTGGAGATCGCCGAGGGCGACATGCGCGACCCGGCCGCCGTGGCGGCGGCGATGCGCGGCCAGCGCTACCTGATCCACGCCGCGGCCGACTACCGGCTCTGGGCGCCGGACATGGAGGAGATCGTCCGCACCAACCGCGACGGCACGCGCCTGATGATGCGCGCGGCGCTCGAGGCCGGCGTGGAGCGTGTCGTCTACACGTCGAGCGTCGCGACGATCAAACCGCCGGCCGACGGCGTCACGCCCTCCGACGAGACCATGCCGCTGACGCCCGAGACCGCGATCGGCGCCTACAAGCGCAGCAAGGTCGTGGCCGAGCGGGTGGTCGAGGAGATGGTCGCCCGGGACGGCCTGCGGGCGGTGATCGTCAACCCGTCGACGCCGATCGGCCCCCGCGACGTCAAGCCGACGCCGACCGGCCGGATCATCCAGGAGGCGGCGCTCGGCAAGATGCCGGCCTTCGTCGATACCGGGCTCAACCTCGCCCACGTGGACGACGTGGCCCAGGGGCACCTCCTGGCGCTGCGCAAGGGCCGCATCGGCGAGCGCTACATCCTCGGCGGCGAGGACGTGTTCCTCTCGCAGATGCTCGCCGACATCGCCGGCATGGTCGGGCGCAAGCCGCCGACCGTGAATCTGCCCCGGGCCGCCGTCTACCCGGTGGCGTTCTTCGCGCAGCTCGCCGCGCGGGTCACCGGCAGGCAGCCCTTCGCGACGATCGACGGGATCCGCATGTCGCGCTACCGGATGTTCTTCTCGGACAGGAAGGCGCGCGCCGAACTCGGCTACACGGCCCGGCCGTACCGCGAGGGCCTGTCGGACGCGATCACGTGGTTCCGGGAGGCGGGCTACCTCGCATGAGCACCCTCGATTCCGCCACCGCGACGCGCTCCGGCAAGGGGCACCGCGACGAGAACTTCCCCGTCGCCTCGCACCTGATCCATCCCCGCCACCGGGGCGCGATCCTGGCGTTCTACAACTTCGTCCGCGCCGGCGACGACGTGGCCGATCACGCCGCCCTGTCGCCCGAGCGCAAGATCGAGCTGCTCGATCGCCTCGCCGACGCGCTCACCGGCGCCGGGCCGTCCGATCCCGAGGCCGAGCCGCTGAAGCGCGAGCTCGCGGCCCGCGGCCTGCCGCCCCGGCACGCCCTGGAACTCCTCGACGCGTTCCGCATGGACGCGCGCAAGAACCGCTACGCGGACTGGGACGAGCTGATCCACTACTGCCGCTACTCGGCGATGCCGGTGGGCCGCTACGTCCTCGACGTGCACGGCGAAGACCCGGCCCGGGTCTACCGGGCGTCCGACGCCATCTGCGCGGCGCTCCAGGTGATCAACCACCTCCAGGATTGCGGCAAGGACTTCGCGGCGCTCGACCGGGTCTACCTCCCGCAGGATTCCCTCGACCGCCACGGTGCCACCGTGGGGATGCTCGGGGAGGAGAAGGCGCCGCCGCAGCTCCGGGCCGCGATCCGCGAACTGGCGCAGCGCTGCCTCGACCTCCTCGACGAGGGCGCGGTCCTGCCGGACCTGATCGACGACCTGCGCCTGTCTCTGGAGATCGCCGCCATCCACCGGCTCGCCGTCGTGCTGAGCCGGGGCCTGCTCGAGCGCGACCCGCTCTCGGAGAAAGTCCATCACGGCAAGGCCGCCTTCGCGCTGACGGCGCTGGGCGGCGTCGCCGCCACCCTGGCGCGCCGGCCCTTCCGCGGCCGGACCGTCCGGGCCGCGGCTCAGGGAATCCGCTCGTGACCGCCACCGCCACGCCCGCCCAGGACCACGCGAGCGCCGCCCCGGCGCTGCCCGCCGCCGGCTCCTCCTTCTACACGGCGATGCGCCTGCTGCCGAAGGAGCGGCGGGAGGCGATGTACGCCGTCTACGCCTTCTGCCGCGCCGTCGACGACGTCGCCGACGACGGCGGCACCCGGGCCGTCCGGCAGGTCGAGCTCGACCGCTGGCGGGCCGATATCGACGCGCTCTACGCCGGCCGCCCGGCCCCGCGGGTGCGCGACCTCGTGGAGCCCGTGCGCCGATTCGGCCTGAAGCGCGAGGATTTCCAGGCGGTCATCGACGGCATGGCGATGGACGCCGTCGAGGACATCGTCGCCCCCGACGCCGAGACCCTCGACCTCTACTGCGACCGGGTCGCCAGCGCGGTCGGCCGGCTGTCGGTGCGGATCTTCGGCATGCCGGAGGCGGACGGCATCCGGCTGGCGTGGCACCAGGGCCGCGCGCTCCAGCTCACCAACATCCTGCGCGACATCGACGAGGATGCCGAGCGCGGCCGCCTCTACCTGCCGCGCGAGAAGCTCCGGGCGATCGGCCTCACCGACCCGACGCCGGCCGAGGCGATCGGCCATCCCCGCATCGGCGAGGTCTGCATCTCCCTCGCCCGCGAGGCCGAGGACCATTACCAGGCGACCTGGGAGATCATCCGGCGCAGCCCCCGCAAGGCGACCAAGGCCGCCCGGCTGATGGCCGCCGCCTATCACCTCTACCTCAAGGCGGTCCTCGCGCGCGGCTGGGCGATGCCCCGCGCCCGGGTGAAGCCCGGCAAGCTCGCGCTGCTGGGCGTCGTCGTCCGGCACGGCCTGATCTGATGGGCACCGTCCACGTCGTCGGCGCCGGCCTCGCCGGCCTCGCCGCTTCCGTCGCGCTCGCCGAATCCGGCGCCCGGGTGGTCCTGCACGAGGCCGCCAAGCAGGCCGGCGGCCGCTGCCGCTCGTACTACGACCCGGCCCTCGGCCTGACCATCGACAACGGCAACCACCTGCTCCTGTCCGGCAACGCCGATTCCCTCGGGTTCCTCCGGACGATCGGCGCGCCGGCCGACGCCCTGGTGGGGCCGGACGTGGCGGAGTTCGACTTCGCCGACCTGAAGACCGGCGAGCGCTGGCGGCTGCGGCCCAACGCCGGGCGGCTGCCCTGGTGGGTCATGAGCCCGGCCCGCCGCGTCCCCGGCACCCGGGCCCGGGACTACCTCGCGCCCCTCGGGATCCTGCGCGCGGCCTCCGGCAAGGCGGAGGGCGCGGGCGGGACCATCGGCGCCCACATGGCCTGCGAGGGCACGCTCTACCGGCGCCTCTGGCACCCGGTGCTGCTCGCGGCCCTCAACACCGAGCCCCGCGACAGCGACGTCGGGCTGGCGGCGCGGATCCTGCGCGAGACCCTGGGGGCGGGCGGCAAGGCCTGCCGCCCGCTGGTGGCCGTCGAAGGGCTGTCCTACGCCTTCGTGGATCCGGCGATCCGCTACCTCACGAGCCGCGGCTGCGAGATCCGCCTCGGCCGTCGCCTGCGCGGCCTCGACCTCGCGGACGGCCGGGTCGGGCAGCTCGTGTTCTCGGACGGTCCCGAGAGCCTCGGCCCGGAGGACGGCGTCGTGCTGGCGCTTCCGCCGTGGGTCGCCCGGGAGGTGTTGCCCGGTCTCCTCGCACCGACGGAATTCCGCTCCATCGTGAACGCGCATTTCGCGCTGGTGCCGAAGCCCGGCAGCCCCCTCGTCCTCGGCGTGGTCAACAGCCTCACGGAGTGGCTTTTCGCCTATCCCGACCGGTATTCGGTCACGATCAGCGGTGCCGACCGGCTCCTCGACGTGCCCCGCGAAGACCTCGCGCGGCAGATCTGGGCCGAGATCGCACAGTTGTGCAACCTTGCACCGGACCTGCCCAGCTGGCAGATCGTAAAGGAGAAGCGTGCGACCTTTGCGGCGACGCCGGCGGAAGCCGCGCGGCGCCCGAAGGCCGAAACCGCCTACGACAATCTCGTCCTGGCAGGCGATTGGACCGCCACCGGCCTGCCGTCGACGATCGAGGGAGCGATCCGCTCTGGCCAGACGGCCGCACGTTCCTTGCGTGCGGGATCTGCCGCGCGTGCTGGAACCCAGGTGCGCGGCGCAGCTTGAGGCATGGCGTCCGCCGCGAGGCGGTCGTTCGAGGCGAGGACTATGAGAGAGGCCGTTAGCAAAGTCGAGGCGCTGCAGCGCTCGAAGACTCAGGGGATCTCGCTCGAGGACGTCGAGCGCGGCGTGGCGCAGGCGACGCGCGCGCTGACCGCCCTGGCGCACGACGACGGGCACATCTGCTTCGAGCTCGAGGCGGATGCCACGATCCCGTCCGAGTACATCCTGTTCCACCATTTCCGCGGCACGCGGGTCCCCGGCGACCTCGAGGCCAAGATCGGCAACTACCTCCGCCGCACCCAGGGGCGGCACGGCGGATGGGCCCTCGTCCACGAGGGGCCGTTCGACATGAGCTGCACGGTCAAGGCGTATTTCGCCCTCAAGATGATCGGCGACGACATCGAGGCGCCGCACATGCGCCGGGCGCGCGAGGGCATCCTGTCCCGCGGCGGCGCGGCCAACGCCAACGTGTTCACCCGCTTCATGCTGGCCCTCTACGGCGAGGTGCCGTGGCGCGCCGTGCCGGTGATGCCCGTCGAGGTGATGTTCCTGCCGAAGTGGTTCCCGTTCCACCTCGACAAGATCAGCTACTGGGCCCGCACCACCGTGGTGCCGCTGTTCGTGCTGCAGGCGACCAAGCCCCGGGCCCGCAACCCGCGCGGCATCAGCGTGCAGGAGCTGTTCGTCACCCCGCCGGAGAGCGTCCGCTCCTGGCCGGGCTCGCCCCACGCCACGTGGCCCTGGACGCCGATCTTCGGCTTCATCGACCGGGTGCTGCAGCGGGTCGAGAACCACCTGCCGCGCAAGAGCCGGCAGCGGGCCATGGAGATGGCCCGTGCCTGGGTGAGCGAGCGCCTCAACGGCGAGGACGGCCTGGGCGCCATCTTCCCCGCCATGGTCAACTCGGTGCTGATGTACGAGGTGATGGGCTACCGGCCCGATCACCCGCAGGTCCGCGTCGCCTGCGACGCCATCGAGAAGCTCGTCGTCGAGAAGGCCGACGAGGCCTACGTCCAGCCCTGCGTCTCACCGGTCTGGGACACGGCGCTCGCGAGCCACGCGCTGCTCGAGGCCGGCGGCCCCGAGGCCGAGGCCCAGGCCCGCGCCGGTCTGGACTGGCTGAAGCCTCGGCAGGTGCTCGACATCGTCGGCGACTGGGCGGCGCGCAAGCCGAAGGTCCGGCCGGGCGGCTGGGCGTTCCAGTACGCCAACGCGCATTATCCCGACCTCGACGACACCGCCGTGGTGGTGATGGCGATGGACCGGGCCATGCATCAGCACGGCCTCGTCGCCGGCATGCCGGACTACAAGGCCGCGATCGCCCGCGCCCGGGAATGGGTCGAGGGTCTGCAATCCGAGGACGGTGGCTGGGCGGCGTTCGACGCCGACAACAACCACATGTACCTCAACCACATCCCGTTCTCGGATCACGGCGCGCTGCTCGACCCGCCGACCGCGGACGTGACCGCCCGCGTGGTCGGGATGCTGTCCCAGCTCGGCGAGACCCGGGAGACCTCCCGCGCCCTCGACCGCGGCGTGAACTACCTCCTGAACGATCAGGAGGAGGACGGCTCGTGGTACGGCCGCTGGGGCATGAACTTCATCTACGGCACGTGGTCGGTGCTCTGCGCCCTCAACGCCGCCGGGGTCGACTCCGCCGACCCGCGCATCCAGAAGGCCGTGTCCTGGCTGATCCGGATCCAGAACCCGGATGGCGGCTGGGGCGAGGACGCCTCCTCGTACAAGATCGACCCGGCCTTCGAGCCCGGCTCGTCCACCGCCTCGCAGACCGCCTGGGCGCTCCTCGCCCTGATGGCGGCCGGCGCGGTCGACGACCCGGCCGTGACCCGGGGCATCAACTTCCTGACCCGCACGCAGGGCGCGGACGGGTTCTGGAAGGAGGAGCGCTACACCGCCACGGGCTTCCCGCGGGTCTTCTACCTGCGGTACCATGGTTACCCGAAGTTCTTCCCGCTCTGGGCGATGGCGCGCTTCCGCAACCTCAAGCGTGGCAACAGCCGGCGCGTCCAGTTCGGCATGTGACGTCCGCCGAAGTCCTGGACCCGGCCCGGCGGGCCGGCTCCGCTCCGCCGGATCGCGGCGCGCTCGACCGTCCCGACAGCCGATCCGCGAGCCCCGGTACGAGACACGTGGCCTCCTCAGACAGCGATCCCGCGGGACCGGACGAACCGCCCCCCGCGCCGGATCCGGCCCGGACCCCGCCTCGGCGCTCGCGCCTTCTTGCGGATCTCGCCGGACTCGTCCACGAGCGCGCCATGATCGATCCCGCCGCACCCGTCCTGGCCGTCACCGGCCTCGCCCGCGAGCGCCGCATGGCGGCGGGGGAGGGGGTCGAGGCCGTAGGAGCCGGCGGCAATCCCCAGCGGCTCCGCCAGCTCCTGGAGGCCCGCGGCCAGCCCGGCTGCCGGGCTGTGATCAGCTTCGGCATCGCGGGCGGCCTCGATCCCTCGCTCCGGCCCGGCGACGTCGTGGTGGGCACCGGCGTGGTGAGCGAGGAGGGGCGGCGCGCCGCCGATCTCGACCTGTCGGCCACGCTGCTCAACCTCCTGTCCGGCGTCGGGCCGCGGGTGATCCCGGCGGATCTGGCTGGCGTCGACACGGCGGTTCTCGCCGTCGACGGCAAGACCGACCTGCGGACCACCACCGGCGCCGCGGCCGTCGACATGGAATCGCACGTGGCCGCGTCCTTCGCGGGCCGGCACGGGCTGCCCTTCGCGGCCGTGCGCGTAATCTGCGACCCGGCCGACCAGGCCCTGCCGGCCTTCGCGGCCTCGGCCCTCACGCCGGACGGCGAGCCCGACATCGCCGCGGTGTTCTTCGCCTTCGCGCGCGGCCGGGCACGCCTGGGAGACCTGATGCGCCTCGCCCGGGACTCGAACGCCGCCTTCGCGGCGCTGGGACGGTGCCGGACGCGGCTCGGGCCTGGACTGGGCATACCGGTCCCAGGGCGCTGAGGCGCCCAGACGCTCAGTCGCGGTGAAGGGGCCACGAAAAAGCGCCGGCCTGTTCGGCCAGCGCGAGTCGGAGGTCACCACGAGACGGCGCGGGGCGGACCCCGCGCCGGGAGAAACCGGCCTCAGCCGGCCTTCTTGTTGAGCGAGACCGCCACGAACCGGGTCTGGCCCTTGCCGCTCTTCACCCGCATCAGCACGGCCTTGCGCCCGCTCGACTCGGCCGCCCGGATCTGCGTCGCCACGTCCGACGGACGGGCCACGCTCTGGCCGCCGACGTCGAGGATCACGTCGCCCGCCTCGATACCCTTGGCGGCCGCCGGGCCGTCGGGATCGACCTGGACCACCGCGACGCCCTGATCCGACAGGCCGACATCGCCGGCCGGGGCGAGCTGCAGGCCGAGCCGCGGCTGGCCGTTGCCCGAGTCGTCGTCACGGCTCGCCATCTTGGTGCCGTCGGTCGGCATCGTGCCCAGCGTCACCGTGGCGGTGTCGGTCTTGCCGCCGCGCAGGTAGCTCAATTCGACCTTGGCGCCCGGCTTCAGGCCGGCGATCTTGCGCGACAGTTCGCGGGCGCTGTCCACCGTGTCGCCGTTGACCTTCTCGATCACGTCGCCCGCCTTCAGGCCGGCCTTGGCCGCCGGGGTACCGTTCTCGGCGTGGTCGACCAGGGCGCCCTTGGCCTTGTCGAGGCCCAGGCCCTCGGCGATGTCCTGCGTCACGGGCTGGATCTGGACGCCCAGGTAGCCGCGGGCGACCTTGCCGTCGGTCCGGAGCTGGTCGACCACCGCCTGAACGGTCTCGGCGGGGATCGCGAAGGCGAGGCCGACGCTGCCGCCCGACGGGGACGCGATGGCGGTGTTCATGCCGACCACCTCGCCGTTGACGTTGAAGGTCGGGCCGCCCGAGTTGCCCTTGTTGATGGGCGCGTCGATCTGCAGGAAGTCGTCGTAGGGGCCGGCGCCGATGTCGCGGCCGCGGGCCGAGACAATGCCGGCGGTCACGGTTCCGCCGAGGCCGAACGGGTTACCGATCGCCACCACCCAGTCGCCGACCTGCGGCGCGGCCTTGCCGAACTGGACGTACGGGAAGTTCGAGCCCTCGGTGATCTTCAGCAGGGCGACGTCCGTCTTGGAATCCTTGCCGATGACCTTCGCGTCGAGAGTGCGCCCGTCGTCCAGCGTCACCTGCACGGTCTTGGCGTGGTCGACCACGTGGTTGTTGGTGACCACGTAGCCGTCGGCCGAGATGATGAAGCCGGATCCCACCGCGCCGCGCGGGCCCTGATGCTGGGGCTGCATCCCGCCGGGACCGTTCTGGCCGAAGCGCTTGAAGAACTCGCGCAACTGCGGCGGCACGTTCTGGAGGTTGCGCCCCTGGCTCGGGCCATCGTCGTCGTCGCTGCTCGCCGAGTCGTCGAGCTTCACCTTCACCGAGACCACGCCCGGCTTCACCTTGTTGACGATGCCGGCGAACGAGCCCGGCGGGTGCTCGGGCGCCTCGATCGGCGACTTGGGCAGAGCCTGCGCGTAGGCCGGGGTCGCGGCCGGCAGATAGCCGCTGCCGATGGCACCGCCGGCAATCAGCGCTGCGGCCGCTACGGAGGCGAGGGCGCGGCGCGAGGTGCGGCCAGTGGGACGGGTCTCGGTCATGGGGGGTCTCAACCTCTCGGGACTGATCGGGACGACGCCGGCGGTCGCGGCCGTCGATGGGATCTGTCTAAGGCGCGGCGCCTGACCCGGGCGTGGCGATCAAATTACCGTTTGGACAGGTAGCCGAGCGCTCGCGGAGCCCCAGCGCGATCGCGGCGCGTGACCGAGACCGGAGGTCCGACGACCCGGCGCGGGTTGGGCCGGATCCAGGCTCGTGCTGTCCGGCACCGCCGTTTCCGGAAGTCGATCTTAAATACCGCTCAGTTCGGCGGGCCGGCGCAATCTCGGTGCCGCCAGATTTGAATGTGTAGGCAGAGGAATTGACAATGAAGGTGCTGTTGGCGGTCGCCATGTTATTCGGGTCGACTGTCGGCGCGCTGGCGGTCGAGTCGTACGCGGATTACCGTGATTACTTCGACGCGAAGCCCGTCATCGCAAGTCGCGCGCCGCGCAGCGTTTCCGAGAGAACGTACAGCGTCGATACGCGCCGCCCCGGAGATGAGCGCGTTGCGAAATCGGCGGCCAACTTCCGGCCCGGCTACTGGAACCAGTCGGGCGGCTACGTTCCACCGGACTATTCCCTGCATCTGCGGGGCGCGTCGCAGGACGGCTTCTGGACCCCGAACGACGCGTCCGCCGCCAGTTGGGGCGGGCCGCGGGCGTTCACCGGAACCCTCGGCACCCGACGCTGACGGGCGAGCCTCCGGGACCGGGTCACCCCCGGGGCGGGCCTGACACGTCGGAGCGCTCCCGGACGGGCGCTCAGTCCCCGCTGAGCCGGACCAGAGCTTCCTCGATCTTCGCCAGCCGCGCCGACTCGCTCTCGCGGCGCTCCCGATTCTCCTCGATGATCTCCTCGGGCGCCCGGGCCACGAAGTCGGCGTTGCCGAGCTTGGCGTCGATCTTCTTGATCTCGCCCTGCGCCTTGCCCTGCTCCTTCTTCAGGCGCGCGACCTCGGCCGCGAGGTCGACCACGCCTTCCAGCGGCAGCGCGGCGACGCTGCCGCGCACCAGGAGCTGGACCGAGTTCCTCGGCGGCGTCTCCGCCAAGGTGATCTCCGACAGTCGGGCGAGGCGCAGGAGCGTGTCGCGCCAAGCCTCAACCCGCGCTCTCACCTCCGGGGCGGCGCCGACCATCACCAGCGGGATCTGCGCGCCGGCCGGGACATTGGTCTCGGACCGCGCCGAGCGGATCTGGCTGACGAGATCGACCACGAACCCGACCTCGGCCTCCGCGGCCGCGTCGGCGAGGCCGCCGAGGTCCGGCCAGGCGGCCAGGGTCAGCAGGCCGCGCTCCGGCAGGTCGGCGCCCTTGATCGCCCACAGCTCCTCCGTGAGGAACGGCATGAAGGGGTGCAGCAGCTTGGCGACCTGATCGATCAGGAACGCCACGCTCGCCTGCGTCTCGGCCCGGACCGCCGGATCGACACCCTCGCCCTGGAGCACCGGCTTGGCGAGCTCGAGATACCAGTCGCAGAAGATGTTCCAGACGAAGCGGTAGGCCACCGCCGCCGCGTCGTTGAAGCGGAAGGCCTCGAGGGCGCCCGCGACCTCGTCGACCGCGCGGGCCGCCTCAGTGAGCGCCCAGCGGTTGATCGCGCCGGTGGCGGAGCGCGGGTCGAAGGCCGGGTCGAGGCGGCAGCCGTTCAGCTCCGCGAAGCGGGCGGCGTTCCAGAGCTTGGTCGCGAAGTTGCGGTAGCCCTGGACCCGGTCGGTGGACAGCTTGATGTCGCGGCCCTGGACGGCCAGGGCGCAGAGGGTGAAGCGCAGGACGTCGGCGCCGACCTGATCGATCAGTTCCAGGGGATCGACGACGTTCCCCTTCGACTTCGACATCTTCGCGCCCGACGCGTCCCGCACCAGGGTGTGCAGGTAGACCGTGTCGAAGGGCGCCCGGTCGGTGAGGTGCAGGCCCATCATCATCATCCGGGCGACCCAGAAGAACAGGATGTCCTTGCCGGTCACCAGGGTGTTGGTCGGGTAGAAGCGCGCGAGTTCCGGGGTCGAGTCGGGCCAGCCCAGCGTCGAGAACGGCCAGAGCGCCGAGGAGAACCACGTGTCGAGGACGTCCGCGTCGCGGGTGAGCGCGACCGGCCGGCCGTGCTGCGCCTCGGCCGCCGCCTGCGCCTCGGCCTCGCTCTCGGCGACGAAGATGCCGCCGGCGTCGTCGTACCAGACCGGGATCTGGTGGCCCCACCAGAGCTGGCGCGAGATGCACCACGGCTCGATGTTGGTGAGCCACTGGAAGAAGATCTTCTCGTAGTTCTCGGGCACGAACTTGGTCTGCCCGTCGCGCACCGCCTGGAGGGCGCGCTCCGCGAGCGGCTTGACGTTCACGTACCACTGGTCGGTCAGGTAGGGCTCGATGACCACGCCCGAGCGGTCGCCGTGCGGGACCGCGTGGGTGTTCGGCTCGATCGCGCGCAGCCGACCGCGCGCCTCCATCAGCGCCACCACCTCCTTGCGGGCCTGCGCCCGGTCGAGGCCGTGGAGCGCCAGGGCCTCCGGCTCGGGCGCGACGCCGTCGAGGAACTCGGCGTTGCCGTCGAGCAGCATCCGGCCCTCGGGGTCGAGGACGTTGATCAGGCCGAGTCCGTGGCGGCGGCCGACGTCGAAGTCGTTGAAATCGTGGGCGGGCGTGATCTTGACCGCGCCCGTGCCCTTCTCGGGATCCGAGTAGGTGTCGGCCACGATCGGGATCAGCCGCCCGACCAGCGGCAGGCGCACGCGCTGGCCGACGAGCGCGGTGTAGCGCGCGTCCTCGGGATGGACCGCGATGCCGGTGTCGCCCAGCATCGTCTCGGGGCGGGTGGTGGCCACCGTGATGACGGCGCCGGTCTCGTTGCCGGCCTCGTCCACCACCGGGTAGTCGAAGTGCCAGAGATGGCCCCTGGTCTCGACCTGCTGGACCTCCAGGTCCGAGATCGCGGTCTGAAACTTCGGGTCCCAGTTCACCAGCCGCTTGTCGCGATAGATCAGGCCCTGCCGGTGCAGGTCGACGAAGGTCTTGAGCACGGCCCGGCTCAGCCCCTCGTCCATGGTGAAGCGCTCGCGGGACCAGTCGCAGGAGGCGCCGAGCCGCTTCAGCTGGTTGACGATCGCGCCGCCGGATTCCGCCTTCCAGGCCCAGACCTTCTCGACGAAGGCCGCGCGGCCGATCTCGCGGCGGCCGGGCTCCTGACGCTCCATCATCCGCCGCTCGACCACCATCTGGGTGGCGATGCCGGCATGGTCCGTCCCCGGCTGCCAGAGCACATCCTTGCCGCGCATGCGCTCGAAGCGGCAGAGGATGTCTTGCAGCGTGTTGTTGAGGGCGTGGCCCATGTGCAGGGAGCCCGTCACGTTCGGCGGCGGGATCACGATGCAGTACGGCGGGGCCCCGGCGCGCTCGGGCCGGCCGGCACGGAAGGCGTCCGCCTCGGCCCAGGCGGCGGAGATCCGCGCCTCGACGGAGGTGGGCTCGAAGGTCTTGTCCATCATCGCGGGTACGGGCCGGCGCTTGTCCAAACGGGGGTGGCCCCGCTTTCGACCGTCACGCCGCTCCCGTCAACACGCGGACGGCGGCCCGCGGCCGCCGTACCCAGGCCGCCGGCTCAGCGGCCGCGCGACACCCGCTCGATCTCGGCGCGCACGAGGCGCTCGACCACGGCCGGGAGGTTGTCGTCGAGCCAGGATTTCAGCATCGGCCGGAGCATCTCCTTGACGAGATCCTCCAGGGTCCGGGCGTTCTGCGTCAGCACGGTGTGGGCCAGCAGGTTGAACGCGCCGCTGACGCTGGCATCCGTGGCCGGAGAGACCAGGGCCTCGGGCTCCGGCTCGGGCGCGCGGGCGGCCTGGAGCACGGGCTGCGGGGGCGGAGGCGGTGGGGGCGGCGGCTCCGGGGCCGGCTCGGGCTCGGGCTCCGGTTCGGGCGCGGCGGTCACCGGGTCCTCGAAGTCGATCGCGTCGAAGTCGAGCAGGTCCGGGGCCGGCTCGGGTTCCGGCTCCGGCTCGACGACGCGCGGGCGCATCACCGGCTCGGCGACCTCCGCGAGGTCGAGCACGTCGTCGGGCTCCGGAGCGGGCGCCGCGACCTCGGCCGGCTTGGCGGCCTGATCGTCGGCGATGATCCTCCGGATCGACGCGAGGATCTCTTCCATCGAAGGCTCGTGCGCCTTATCGGCAGCCTTGTCCTGGAATTTCGAGTCCGGGATCTTGGGGCTTGCTGCACTCATCGGCAGGCGCACTCGGGCATGGGAGACTGGAAAGCGACCCGAATGGATCGATGTTCAATCAGTATTCCATGCCGTTTCGTGACGGCAAGCGCGCCCACAACACACTCCCCGTGGAAAAGCCGTCAGCGACCGTCCGGGGTGCGCAGGCCGAACCAGAGATCCTTGACCTGATCGTAGTGAACCTTGGCGCTGTAGTATTCGACCGGGAGCGCCGTGAAGCGCGCGGTCAACTGTCCGATCGCCTGGACCACCCCGTAGGAGAAGATGACCCGGTCACGCTGGGCGACGATGAGGTTCACCCGGGAGTTCAGCAGTTCCTGCTGCGCGTTGAGCACGTCGAGGGTCGTGCGCTGGCCGACGCGCGCTTCCTCGCGCACGCCGTTCAGCGCCACCTCGTTGGCCTGGACCTGGGCCTGGGCGGCGATGACCTGCGCCTTGGCGGCCTCGAGCCGGCCCCAGAAATCGACGATCTGGGCGCGGACCTGATCGCGGATCTGATCGACCTGGATGCGGGCCTGGCCGACCGACTCCTTGGCCTGCCGGATCTGCGCGTAGGTCTGGCCGCCCTCGTAGATCGGGATCGAGAGCCGGCCGCCGACGAAGCCGACGAAGAAGCTCTGGTTCGGTCCGTTCTGGTCGTAGAGCTGGCTGAGCGAGCCCTGCAGGCTGAGCTGCGGGGCGAGCTGGCCTTCCAGGACTTTCACCTGGGCCTCGCTCGCGTCGACGTTGTGGATGGCCGAGACGACCTGCGGGTGCTCGCGCAGGCCGACGGCGATCGCCTGATCGAGGCTGCGCGGCACGAACCGGTCCAGCGGCCGACCCGGCGCGAGCTGGCGCGGCTCGACGCCGATGTTCTGCCGGTAGACGCCGATGCTCGTGCGGAGGGTCGATTCGGCCTGGGCGACCTGCGATCGCGCGCCGGCCAGTCGGGCCTCGGCCTGCGCGACGTCGGTCCGGGTCACCTCGCCGACGTTGAAGCGGTCCCGGGTCTGGCGGAGCTGCTCTTCCAGAACCTCGACGTTGTTCCGGTTCAGCTCCAGCGTCGCCGTGTTGCTGAGCACGTTCATGTACGCCTGGACGGCGCTGTACAGAACCGACAGCTCGGTGAAGCGCAGGCTCTCGCGCTGGCTGTAGACCTGCGACTCCGCGCGCCGGACCGTGTTGTCGGTCTGGAAGCCGTTGAAGATCGTCTGCGTGACGTTCAGGCTGGCGGAGCTCGGCAGGTAGGTGGTGCGCGTCGTCCGCCGGGAGGTGATGACCTGGCTCGCGATGTCGGAGGTCGCGCCGCCGGACAGGCCCTCGCCGCCGGTCGCGGATCCCGCCGCCCCGGCACCTGAGGTTCCGATGCCGGTGGTGCCGCCCGCGGTCCCGATCCCCGTCGTCCCGATCCCCGTGGTCGTTCCGGTCCCGGTCGTCCCGGCGCCCGCCGTTCCGCCCAAGCCGCCGCCCGTTGTCCCGAGGGCCGATCCGGCGGTGGTCGCGGCCGTGCCGCCGGTGGCCGCCGACGCGACTGTGCTGGACGAGCGCGTCTGAAGGTACTGGACGCCGATCGCGGCGTTGACGTTGACGGTCGGCCGGTAGCCCGACTGCGCGATCGCCACGTTCTCGTCGATAGCGCGCACGCCCGCACGGCTGGCGTTCAGGCTCGGATTGCCCTGATAGGCCTTCGCGAGAGCGCTCTCCAGAGTCTCGGCCGATGCCGGCATGGCAGCCAGCATCGCGAGTCCGGACACCATCCCGGCCAGGCGGAACGTCGGGCAACTCGCTGGTGGACGTCGTGTCACGATGAACAAGCCCTTGCGGTCTCTTTCGGTCCGGAAGTCCGAGACGAAAACGGCCAAGGTACGGCGTTTCGCTCGTCTCCGATCAAGCCCGCCCCACCGTCACGCTTAGCGCAAACCGGGCGCTTTGGCTCGCCTCGGTGCGGGTCTGGCGGCGGAATGTGCGGCGTTGGGGCATTAAGGTGACACACCCGGCGCGGACAGCGCGGCACGCGAGCGAATTGAGTTGTTAAGTCGCATAAATACGCTCTTCCAAAGACTATTGCCGGCGTGCAGCCACGCGAGACTTGGGAGCCGACGCGTCGCCCCCGGCCGGGCAGGGCGGCCCGTTCCGCGGCTGGCCCTGCGGTCGACACCGGTCCGCGCCTAGTAGCGGTCCATCCCGCCGCCGCCGGCGTCGGGCTCCAGATCCAGCGGTCCCTCGGGCGCGGATTCCGGCTCGGGTGCGCGGCGCGCCCGCGCCGGCGGCCGCGGCTTCGGCGCCGGCCCTGCCAGCGCGGCCGACGGGTTCGGTTTCGGCGCGGCGCTCGGGGAAGCCGCCGGCCCTGCCAGCGCGGCCGACGGGTTCGGTTTCGGCGCGGCGCTCGGGGAAGCCGGCTGCCCGCGGGTGCCGCCAGGCGGCCCGGGCGGGCCGGGCGGGCCCATGGCACCCATCAGCCCCGGTGCGCCGGCCATGCCGATGGGTCCGCGCTCGCCCGGCGGGCCCGGCGGTCCGGCGACGCCCTCCGCGCCGGCTGGCCCCTGGGGGCCGGGCGGCCCGGGCGGTCCCATCGCGCCCCGCTCGCCGGGAGGTCCGGCCTCGCCCCGCGGACCCGTCTCGCCGCGCGGGCCGGCCGGGCCGGGGAGCCCGGGCGCCTGCGGCCCCTGCTGGCCGCACTCGCCGACCACGATGCTGCGGGTCTGCTTCGGCGTCCGCAGCGTCGCGATGCAGGTGGCCGGATGGTAGACGACGCGAAACTCGAAATAGCCGCGGCTGTCGGTCCGGTGGGGGAACTGGCCGTCGAGCGTGATCTCCACCCCCGGATCGTCGGCGTAACCGATGATCCAGAGATCACCGCCGGTGATCTTGGCGGCCTCGATGCGCATGTCCGCCGCCCGCGCCGGCAGCCCGCAGGCGGCCGACAGGGCCAGCATCGAACACAGCGCCCAGCGCTCGCGCCACAGGCGCTTGGCAGATCTCATGGCAGGTCACGCAGTCTTTTAGACGGTCAGAATGCCATAGCCCGCAAACTAAGCAATAAATTGCGGAGAAAGTTGGATGTGGAAAAGCGCGGCCGGTCGAAGGCCGTAGTCCGAAATGGGTATTCGAAAGGCGCGCGGCGGGGCCTGTAGCGTGACCGCGCTGGACCCGGTCTGGCGTGTGCGGACCGGGCCGGCAGAGGAGTGGCGCGGACCGATTCACCGGTCACCGCCGCGCGAGCGCCCCGGGCCGCATTCGGACCCGCGGTGGAGGGTTCTGCCGTGGACAACGACGATCCGCCCTGGGACACGGACCCGCTCTGGTACGACCGGACCGAGTCCGGAACGCCGCCGGGGCCCATCCTCGAGGCGCTGGCCTGGCTGTTCCTGCTGGCGATCGCCGGGTGCGCGGCGCTCGTGTGGCTCTACGGGATGCCGGACCGCCTGTGGCGCGCGGCGGCGCGCCGGCTGATGCGCCGCGATCCGGCGGATGCCGGGCGGTTCTGAGCCGCGCGCGCCGGCACCGGCTCAGGCCGCGGCGATGCGCGTGCTGAGCAGGGTGGCTTCCAGATCTTCCACCGGCATCGGGCGGCCGAGATGGTAGCCCTGCAGGAACGGGCAGCCCATCGCCTGCAGGATGTTCAGGTCCTCGGCCGACTCGACGCCTTCCGCCACCACGTCGAGCCCGAGCAGCCGGCCGAGGCCGAGGACGGCGAGGACGAGCCCGCGCTTGTCGTCGCTCGCCCCGAGGCCGGTCACGAAGCTCCGGTCGATCTTGATCCGGTCCGCCTTGAGCTGGCGCAGCGAGGAGAGCGACGAGTAGCCGATGCCGAAATCGTCCAGGGCGACCCGGATGCCGGCGCGGGACAGCGCCTGTAGCTTGCCCTGCACCGCGCCGATGTCGAGGGCCGTCTCCTCGGTGATCTCGATCTCCAGCATGGTGGGCGGCAGGCCGAGGAGGTTCAGGCGCCCGATGACGATCTCGTCCACGGGGACCTGCGCCATCTCCCGGGGTGAGACGTTCATCGCCACGCGCACGCCGCTCAGGCCGCGGCGATGCAGGATCTCCAGCATCGCGCAGACCTGCTCGAGGATGTAGCGGAGCAGCGATTCGGTCAGGCCGGCCATCGCGGCGGCGGCGATCAGGTCCGGGGGCGCGATCCAGCCGAGCCGCGGATGCTCCCAGCGGATCAGGGCCTCCAGCCCGACCAGGGTCCGGCCATCGGCGGCGTAGATCGGCTGGAACCAGACCTTCGGGGCGTTCTCGACCAGGGCCTGCGACAGGTCGCGCTCCAGGTCCCGCCGCATCTGCAGCCCCTCCCGCAGGCCCGAATCGAACACCCGGTAGCGGTTCCGCCCGGCGGCCTTCGCGGCGTAGAGCGCCTCGTCGGCGCAGCTCAGCATCTCGGTGAAGCTCGGCTCCGCGCTCGCGTGGACGCCGATGCTGACCCCGAGGCGGCCCGCGTCGAAGCCGTCGAACGGCTGGGACACCGCGGCGATGAGGTTCGCCGCCATGACGTCGTCGGGCACGCCCGACGTCACGGGATCGTACAGCACCGCGAACTCGTCGCCGCCCAGCCGCGCCGCGAGACCGTTCTCCGGCAGCGCGTCCTTCAGCCGGCGCGCCACCTCGACGAGCACCCGGTCGCCCGCCTTGTGGCCGTAGACGTCGTTGACGAACTTGAACCCGTCGAGGTCGAGCATCAGCAGGCTGAGGGTCCCGGTGCGGAGCCGGTTCTCCGTCGCCTGGAGGAAGCCCGCGCGGTTCAGCAGGCCGGTGAGATCGTCATGCGTGGCGCGCCACCGCATCTCGTCCACGAGGGCGCTGGCGCTGGCATGGGCCTCGGCGCGGGACCGGGCGAGGGCGTGGGCCTCGTTCTTGAGCCGGCTCGCCTCGCGAAACACGGACTCGCTGCGGAACGCCGTGTGCGTCAGGGCGAGGAAGTAGAGCAGCACGCAGGCCGCGAGGCAGTTCCGGTCGAAGTCGCCGGCATAGGCGAGGCAGGCCACGACGGACAGCAGCGGCAGGGCGATGAAGGCGAGGGGGATGCGCGCGTACGCGATCCCGTGCGTCACCGCCCCCGCGGTCACGCCGCAGGTGATGGTCAGGTAGAACAGGGTCTCGGCGGTCGTGTAGCCGTCGCACAGGAGTGGCTGACAGGCCCAGACCAGTCCGGAGAGGAACGCCGCGACCGTGAAGACGCGCAGGTGCCGGTCGACGGAGCGCGCGGCGGCCGCGGCGAGGCTCGGCGTCATGTCGGCGGTCAGCGCCAGGCCGAGGCAGGGGATCCGGCAGAGGGCGATTCGCAGGAGGTTGACGCTGGTCGACGCCGCGAACCAGATGGCCCCCACGGTGCCGTGCCCGCTCCTGTAGGCGACGAGCATGCTCGCCACGCCGAGCAGCATGTTGACCGGGATGGCCGCCAGCACGCTCCCGCGCATGGCCTCCAGCTGATCCCGCCGGATCAGCGCGCCCCACCTCGGATCTGCAGGGTCGAGAGATTCACCGGAGCCGGGTGAGCCCGGCTCGGATCTCTCCTGGTCCCGAACGATCATCGCACGTCCACTCGAAGATGAGGGACTCATGGCACCGAATCGTAAGATATCGTTGAACGATCAACGCGCGCCGCGCCAGATCCCGAGCTTTTCGCGCGCCGCGCGAAGAGAGACTCCGGGTCGCAAGGCATTCCGGCCGCGTCGCCGCGCACCATATCGGGTCGCGGGCCGCTTCCGGGCCTCGGATCGTCCATGGCCCTGACCCGCGACCTGCTCGATATCCGGACGATCTATCACGAGCCCACTGTCGGCGACTTCCTGCTGGGCCGGGACATCCTGGCGCGCTTTCCCGACGCCGCGCGCATCGTCGTGCCGTCGCACTGGAACATCCCGGAACTCCACGGCAACGCCGGCTCGGTGGAGGATTGGGTGCGGATCAAGCGCTCGACGCTGGTCCTCGGCGTGAAGAAGGGCCTCGCCATGCGCCCCAACGGCCGCAGCGCCCACTTCATCGCGCCCTCGACCTCCAACGGCTGCGCCATGGCCTGCGCCTACTGCTACGTGCCGCGCCGCAAGGGCTTCTCCAACCCGATCTCGCTGTTCGTGAACCTCGAGCAGGCCTGCGCGGCGATCGCCCGCCACGCCGGCCGCCAGGGGCGCCTGCCGGAGCCGGACCCGATCGATCCGGAGCACTGGGTCTACGATATCGGCGAGAACGGCGACCTCTCGGTCGACGCGGCAGTCAGCGACGGCGTGCGCGCCCTGGTCGCGCTGTTCCGCACCCTGCCCAACGCCAAGGCCTCCTTCGCCACCAAGGCCGTCAACCGCGACCTCCTCGCCTACGATCCGCAGGGCAAGACGCGCGTCCGCTTCTCGCTCATGCCGGCGCGGATCGCCCGGATCGTGGACGTGCGCACCGCCCCGATCGCCGAGCGGATCGCCGCCATCGACGAGTTCGTGGCCGCCGGCTACGAGGTCCACGCCAACTTCTCGCCCGTGATCCTCTACGAGGGCTGGGAGGCCGACTGGCGGGCGCTGTTCGCCGAGATCGACGCGACGCTGTCCGACGCCGCCAAGGCGCAGCTCAAGTGCGAGATCATCATGCTGACCCACAATGCGGATCTGCACGCGGTCAATCTCGGCTGGCACCCGAAGGCCGAGGACCTGCTCTGGCGGCCGGACATCCAGGAGGCGAAGGTCTCGGAGGGCGGGGGCACCAACCTGCGCTACCGGGCCGGCTGGAAGGGCCGCTGGCTCGCCCGCTTCAAGGCCCTGCTCGCCGAGACGATGCCCTACTGCACGGTGCGCTACGCGTTCTGAGCTCGGAGCGCTGAACTTCCGGCCGCGCGCGGCGTTGGCGCGCCAGCGGAGGAAAGCTCAGCCATGTCGAGCGCATCCATGTCGAGCCCATCCATGTCGACGCACGAGGACCATATCGGCGAGGCGGTGGCCCTCGCCGCCGCCAATGTCGAGGCGGGCGGTGCGCCCTACGGCGCGGTCATCGTGCGGGAGGGGACCGTGCTGGTCCGCGCGGCCAACACCGTGCACGCGACGAACGACCCCAGCGCCCATGCCGAGATGGTGGCGCTGCGCGAGGCCAGCCGCCTCCTCGGCCGCCGCGACCTCGGCGACTGCGTGATGTACGCGAGCGGCCGCCCGTGCCCGATGTGCCACGCCGCGATGCGCCTGGCCGGCTTCAAGGAGGGCTACTTCGCCTTCTCGGCCGAGGAGGCCGAGACCTACGGCGCCGGCAGCGCGTCGATCTACGCCGAGCTCTGCCAGCCCCTCGACGCGCAGCCGATGCGCGTCACGCAGCTGCGTCCGCCGGGCGATTCGCCCTACCCGGCGTGGAAGGCGCGCCGCGAGGCCTGACGCGGCGGCGACGGCCTCAATGGGTCCAGGGCGCCGTGCGGTTGAACTTGAAATTGTCCGAGTAGGACAGGCCCTTGCGCTGGACGGGCTTGGCCGGCTGCTCGACGCGGTAGGCGATCCCCTCGCGCTTCGCGTAGGCCACGGCCTCCTCCTCGGTGTCGAATTCCAGGCGCACCTGCTGGAGCATGTCCGAGGACCCGTTCCACCCCATCAGCGGATCGATCTCGCGCGGGCTGGTCCGGTCGAACTCCAGGATCCACTGCTTGGTCCGGGCGAGGCCCGACTGCGTGGCGTCCCGAGACGGACGGAAGATGCGGGCGCTCGGCATCTGACTCGACAAGCTCCTGATCGAATGGTCGGGGCGATAGGATTCGAACCTACGACCCCCTGGTCCCAAACCAGGTGCGCTACCAGACTGCGCCACACCCCGACTGCCACACGGCCTCAATGCCGTAGCGGTTCCGCCGTTCCCCCGCAAGGCGCGGCGCGGTGCGCGCCGACGCTTCCGGGATCGGCCCTTCGCGGCGGCCTGGCCGTCGCGTACCACTTGTCAGACAAATCAGGGCGCGGTAGCGTTCGGGCTGGGACGAGGACCGGGCCGCCCCGCTGTCGAACCGGCGCCTGCCATCACTGGGGGGTGGAGGATGGTGCGCCCGGATCGACGTGCCGGGCGGTTCCGGCCCTCGTCGCCGCAGCGTCGCCGCGGTGCTGCGCCTGCGTCCGCGCGGCGGGCCTTGCCGGCCCGCGCCGGAACGGTGACGATCGCCGCGAGTGACAGGGACCTGCCCGTGTGGACACCGAGCCCGCGCTACCCGGACCCGGCGGTCGAGATTCTCGACGCCGCCTTCGCCCGCTACCGGGTGTTCAACGCGGCGGTCGAGCGCGTCGCGACCGGCTTCCGCTGGTGCGAGGGGCCGGTCTGGTTCGGCGACGGACGCTACCTGCTCTGGAGCGACATCCCCAATGACCGCATCCTGCGCTGGGACGAGGAGAGCGGGGCGGTCGGCCTCTACCGGCGGCCGTCGGGCTTCGCCAACGGCAACACCCGCGACCGGCAGGGGCGGCTCGTCACCTGCGAGCACGGCGGCCGTCGGGTCACCCGGACCGAGCATGACGGCGCGATCACCGTCCTGGCGGACGCGTTCGAGGGCCGCCGGCTCAACTCGCCCAACGACGTGGTGACCGCGGCCGACGGCGCGGTCTGGTTCACCGACCCACCCTTCGGGATCGGCGGGTTCTACGAAGGCGTGCGCGCCGAGCCCGAACTGCCGCAGAACGTCTACCGGCTCGACCCGGTCACCGGTGCGCTGGAGGCCGTGGCCACCGACCTCGCCGGCCCCAACGGCCTGTGCTTCTCCCCCGACGGCCGCGTGCTCTACCTCGTGGAATCGCGCGGGCAGCCGACCCGGCGGATCGTCGCCTACGACGTGGTCGCCGGCCGCACGCTCCGCGACCGGCGGGTCCTGATCGATGCCGGGCCGGGCACGCCGGACGGGCTGCGCTGCGACGTCGACGGCAATCTCTGGTGCGGGTGGGGCATGGGCGACGACGCCCTGGACGGCGTCATGGTATTCAACCCCGACGGCCGGCCGATCGGCCGCATCCGGCTGCCGGAGCGCTGCGCCAATCTCTGCTTCGGCGGCCGGCACCGCAACCGCCTGTTCATGGCGGCGAGCCAGTCGCTCTACGCCGTCCACGTCGACGTCCAGGGCTGCGCCGGCGGGTGAGGCCCGGATGCCCAGCCCTGCATGCGCCGCCGGCGTCGTCGCCGGCACCATGCTTGACCGGAGCGGCGCGCCGACCCACTTCCCGTCCGCCGGGGGCATAGCGGGACACCAGCCGATGATCGAACTCCATTACTGGCCGACGCCGAACGGCCATAAGATCACGATGTTTCTCGAAGAAGCGGGCGTTCCTTACCGCATTCATCCCGTCAATATTGGCAAGGGTGAGCAGTTCAACCCGGATTTCCTCAAGATCGCGCCCAACAATAGGATGCCGGCGATCGTCGACGACGAGCCGGCGGGCGGCGGCGCGCCGGTCACGCTGTTCGAGTCGGGGGCGATCCTGCTCTACCTCGCCGAGAAGACCGGGCGCTTCATCCCGGGTGACGCGCGCGGCCGGGCCGAGGTGCTGCAATGGCTGTTCTGGCAGATGGGCGGCCTCGGCCCGATGCTCGGCCAGAACCACCACTTCTCGCAGTACGCGCCCGAGAAGATCGACTACGCGATCAAGCGCTACGTCAACGAGACCAACCGGCTCTACGGCGTCCTCGACCGGCGGCTGGCCGACCGCGCCTTCGTCGCCGGGCCGGACTACTCCATCGCCGACATGGCCTGCTATCCCTGGATCGTACCGTGGGAGAAGCAGGGGCAGAACCTCGACGAGCACCCGAACCTCAAGCGCTGGTTCACGGCGATCGCCGAGCGGCCCGCCACCAAGGCGGCCTATGCCCGCGCCCCGGAGGTCAATCCCGATTTCGGCAAGACCATGAGCGAGGATGCCAAGAAGGTGATGTTCGGCCAGACCGCCGCCAGCACCAAGCGCTGACCGGATCATGGTCGAGATCCCGCCCGCCCTGCCGCTGCAGGTGATCCACCGCGGCTGGAACACCTTCGGCATCGCCACGCTGACGCTGCAGGACGGCAGCACCGTGCGGCGGGCGCTGGAGGACCACGGGCAGGCGGCCTGCGTGCTGCCCTACGATCCCGAGCGGCGCGTGGCGCTGCTCGTCCGTCAGGCGCGGGTCGGGCCCGCCTTCTGGGGTGAGTCGGCCGAGTTCGACGAAGCCCCGGCGGGCGGCCTCGACGGGGGCGCCCCCGAGGCGACGGCGATCCGGGAGGCGATGGAGGAGGCGGGCGTCCGGCTGACCCGGCTGGAGCCGGTCGCCCACGCCTACAGCATGCCGAGCGTGTCCTCGGAGCGCCTCTGGCTCTACCTGGCACCCTACGCCGCGGCCGACCGGGTCGGCCCCGGCGGGGGTCTGCACGCGGAGGGCGAGCAGGTGGTGGCCGTGGAGATGCCGCTGGCAGCGCTGGCGGAACAGGCCCGGGCCGGCCGCCTGCCCGATCTCAAGACCCTGGTTCTCGTCCAGGCCCTGATGCTCCGAAGCCCCGAACTGTTCGCCGCATGACCCTCTCGCCCACCGCACCCGCGCCGGATGTCCTCGCGGCGATGCTCGCCTTCGCCGAGGAGGCGGCCCCGCTGGCCCTCGCCATGCGGGCGGGAGGCCTCGCGATGAGCAACAAGGGTCCGGATCTCGGCCAGGCGCTGACCGAGGCCGACCTCGCCGTCAGCCGGTTGATGCACGCGCGGTTCGGCCCCGACCTGATCGAGGAGGAGACCGCCGAGGATCTCGGACAGGCGGCGGCCCGGGCGCTGCTCGCCCGCGACGCCTGGACCTTTGTGGGCGACCCGATCGACGGGACCCGGCCCTTCGCGGGCGGCCTGTCGGGCTGGGGCGTGATGGTGGCGGCCTGCCGCGGTGGCTGGCCCCGGGCCTGCGTCATGAGCCTGCCGGCCTGGAACGAGGACCGCTCCGCACCGGCCGGGGGCGTACCGGCGGAAGCCATGGAGGGTCTCCTGCTGGCGGCGAGCGAGGGCCGCGCCTACTGGGCCCCGACCCGCGGCGGCCGCATGACGACGGCGCTGCGCCCGCTCGAGCGCCCGGAGCGCCGGACCGGCCATGTCGGCTGGCTGTCGGTGACGGCGCAGCGCTACACCCTGGATTACGGCCGCGGCTGGTTCCCCTGGAGCGAGGGCGGGGCGATCTCGGACGCCGCGCTCCTGGCCACCGGGCGCCTCGACGCGACCCTGAGCAACAACCGATTGTGGGACCTGGGCCCGATCCTCCCGCTGTTCGAGGCGCTGGGCTTCCGCCTGTTCCACTGGCCCGATCTCGGGGATCCGACGGCGGACTTCGTGGACCTGTTCGACGCCGAGCTGTCGGCCCACGACGATCTCTGGCTGGTGTGCCGGGATCGCGCGCAGGCCGCCGATCTGGCGACGGCCATCCGCCCCGCCTAGGACAGGGCCCTGCCGGGCCGCGTCCGGGTCGCGTCCGGGCCGGGATGGCCGTCGATCGGGCGGTCCCGGATCGCGCGGGGATCCGGGACCGCTCTCAGAGCGCCGCGATCAGCGACCGGATCCGCGCCTGCGACGCCCTGAGCCCGTCCTCGGCCTGGGTCCGGGCGGCATCGAGCTTCGCCAGCTCGTCCTCCTGGGCACTCAGGCGGCTGAGATAGCGGCGCGCCAGCTCGCTGTCCTTCGGAACGGCGCCGAGATTGCTGCGGATGCGCTCCTGCTCCGCCTGCACCTTCGCCGCGCGCTCGCCGATCTCCTCGACGGTCCGGGTCGCCGCGGCGACCTCGGCGCGGGCCTGGGAGAGGGTCTTGAGCTTGCCGCCCAGCTCCGGGTCGGTCGCCAGGGAGGCCCACCGGACGAGCAGCGCCTCGTCGGCGTCGACGAGGTCGTAGGCGTCGACCCGGACGCGCTCGAGCACGGCCCGGGTCTCGGCCGTCCCGCCGGCGGGAACCGCGACCTTGAGGCGATAGGCCGTGGGGGTCTCGCTGTCGCGAGCGGACGCGGTGAGGGTCCAGCCATCCCGTCGGGGATGCTCGATGATCACGGAGCGGGCGGCGTCCGGCGCACCCTTGATCGTGTAGGTCGTGACCTCCCGGGCGATCACCGTCGCGCGCGCCACGCCGTCGACCACGGTGATCTTGGTCAGGGCGTCGCTCGGCGCGGTCTCCGCCTGGACGGCGACCTTGCGGTCGAGGGCGAAGCTGGCGAGCCGCTGCTCGCCGACGGGCGTCGCGGGCAGGCGGGCGTCCCCCAGGTAGCCGGCCTTGCGGTCGTAGAGGGTGATGAGGCCCGCCGGCAGGGTCGCGCCGGCGCTGTTGCGGATCCGGAGGGCCGCGATCGGGTGAACCCCCTGGCCTGGCTTCCAGAGGGCGACCCGCTCGGCCTCGATCTCGGTATCGAGGAACGGCACCGACAGCGTGCCGCCGGCGCGCAGATCGACCGGATGCGGCAGCGTGAAGTTCGCCGCGACATCCCCCTCGCTGGCGGCGGCGCCCGCGGTGGCGGCCGCGGCGTCGTAGCTCGGTTCCGCGGCCTCCATGCGGCTGTCGCGGGTGTCCATCCGCGCCATCGGGGCCGGAAGAGGCGCGGCGGCGGAAGCCGGGGCGCGCAGGCGCGCGACCGACTTCGACGCGACCGTGCCCGGGTCGAGGTCCGGCATGCCGACATCCTCGACCATCACCGGCGCCTCCGGTCTCTTGCGCCAGTAGCGCTTGTGCAGGCGCTGGAGGAGCGCCACCGGCGACCCGGACGAGAGGGTGACGTCGACGCCCGTCCAGTCGGCGCCCAGCGCGTTCTCGATGATGGCCCAGGCCTGCAGGTTCGCGCGGCCGCCGCCGCCATCGACGATGCGGTAGCTCGTCTTCCAGACGGGCGCGGCGACGACGTAGGTCAACCGGACCTCGCGCTGGCCCTGCCCGGAGACGGCGATCTCGACCCGGTGGGCGTCGCCGACCTTGGTCTTCCCGGCCGCCGCGATAGCCTCGGCGATCTTGGCCGCCATGGCCGGGTCGAGGATCGTCACGGAGGCGCCGTCCTCGATCGGCACGGATTCGAGCGTGCCGGTCGCGGTCAGGACGGTCAGGATCGAGACGTCGCCGGTCTCAGTCCCGGCATTCCGCTCGGAGACGCCGAGCACCCGCCCTTCGAGCGTGCGCCCGCCGCTCTGGACCCGGATCGGGACGCCCTGCAGCTTGCCCACGAGGCGGGTCGGCGCGGACAGGTCGTCCGCGGTGAACGGCATCGTCCGCAGGGTCTCGTCGGCCTGATCCACCCCGTCCAGGTGCAGGGCGCCGACGGTTCCGACGGGATCGCGCACGACGAGGCTCTTGAGGATGTCGTCGATCTGCTCGGGCCGGACGCTGAGCCCGATCGTCCCGTCGCCGTCGACGGCATGGACCAGGGTCACTTCGGCCAGGCCGCCGCTCGACAAGGTCACCGCGCGGATGCCGTCGGGCGCTGCCATCAGGGGCGGTGCGGCTGCAATCATGGACACGAGGACTCCGGCTAAGGTCAGATGCGATCGGATCAATTCGTCTGGCTCCAGTCAGGGCGCGCCCGCCGCACGCGGTCCCACCCTGGCCGACCGCGCGCCGTCCGGCAAAGGCTTCGTGACGCGCGCGGGCGTGAGCCGATCGCGGGCGCCCCTCCCGTGCTGTCCGCGCCGGGGCGCGCCGGGTCGCGGCGCCGATGCGGCGGGACGGGAACGGCGGCGCGATGGGGGCAGGCTGCGGTCCGCGGATGCACCCTACCGTGTCCGGCCGAATGTCCTGCCGTTCCAGACGGCGATCGCGCCGCACGGATCCTGCCCGGATCGTCCGCACGTCGCCCCGGTCATATCGACGATGACCGCCGGGCGGCCTCCCACCGTGCGGAATCGGAGGTCGTGGGCGACGGCGTCGAAGGCGTCCACGAACCCGTCCGTCGTCGAGGCGAAGACCTGCATCTCGCAGCCCGCGGTGCCGCACGCGGCGGACTCGTCATCGCCGCATTGGACGGCCGCGAAATCCAGGATGAAGTCCGGTACAGCGTCGCCGTTCACGTCCTGGCGGGTGATGAAGCCCGGCTTGAGCGTGGTCGGCTCGGACCCGCAGGACGCCTCGGCCCGCGCGGCCGCCGCCGCGACCGGCGGCGGGAGATCGTCCGCCGCGGCGGTGAGCGGGACGGCGGGCGGGAGGGCGAGAGCCAGGGCGGCGAGGGCGCGACGCATGCGGCCAGGATCCTCAGGCCCGTCCGCCCTGTCCAGCGCACTAGCTCATCGCGGCCCCGATGGAGGCTACGCCCCGGGCCTTCCTCCGACCCAGGCGCGCAGCGCGTTCGCGCCGTCCGGACGGATTGTGACCGCGACGCTGTGGGCACGGTCGACAGCGGGAATGAGGGCGCCGCTCGACAGGGCGACGTCACCGGCGAGGGCGCCGAAGCCGTATCGGACATCCGCGCATCCAGCGAGGGTGGGTGACCGATCCTGTGCTCTCCCGGCGCTTCCCCGAGCGTCGACCCGGGGAGCGACCGCCTGCCTGCGGCGCCGGAGAGCCAGACAACCTCTACTCGGCGCAGGCGAAGCGCGTCCCGTCCCACAGGAAGGTCGTGCGGCCCGGCCCCCTCCGGACCGAGCCGCAATTCCATCCCTCGTCGTTCGCCGAAGCCGCCGGCCGGCCATTCAGCGCGCGAAACCGGAGGTCGTGCGCGTAGATGTCCAACACCACGACGAACCCGTTCTTCGAGGATGCGAGGACGATCTTCGGGCATCCCATGAGGCCGCACTGGGAGACTTCTTCGTCGCCGCATCGGAGTCCGCCGACGTTGAGGATGAAGTCCGGCACCCCGTCACCGTTCACGTCCTGCCGGTCGATGACGAACGGATCGAGCGTCGCCGGCGCGGATCCGCAGGCGGCCTCGACCTCGGCGATGGCCGCGGCCACCGGCGGCGGGAGATCGTCCGCCGCTGCGGCGAGCGGCACGGCGACGAGAAGGGCGGCGACGGCAGGGCGCATGGCGCCAGGATTCGGACACCCGTCCGCCCTGTCCAGCGCACGAGCTCATCGCGGCATCGGCGGTCGGTGCCGCGCGCCCGTCCTCCCCGGGGATCGCCTCGTGAGGGCCCGTGTCCGAGAGGCGCAACGGACCGGGCGGCGCACCTGAGTGCCGGTGCGCCGCCCCTCGCCCGTCCGGCCGATCAGTTCAGCGTCGCGTTGACCGGGCGGCGCTCGGCCCCGACCGTCACGTCGCCGATCATCAGGCCCATCGGCCCGAGGCGGACCGGCACCGTCTCGCCGTCGTGGACCTTGCCGGAGAGCACCAGCTCGGCCAGCGGATCCTGGACGTTCTTCTGGATCACTCGCTTCAACGGCCGCGCCCCGTAGGCCGGGTCGTAACCCTTGTCGGCGAGCCAGTTCTTGGCCTCCTCGTCGACCTCCAGGGTGATCTTGCGATCGTCCAAGAGCTTCTGCAGGCGCCCGAGCTGGATCTCGACGATCGCCCCCATCTCTGACCGCGCGAGGCGGTGGAACAGGATGATCTCGTCGACCCGGTTCAAGAATTCCGGCCGGAAATGCCCCCGCACAACGCTCATCACCTCCTCGCGGACCGCGTCGGTGTCCTGGCCCGCGGGCTGGTTCACCAGATACTCGGCCCCGAGATTCGAGGTCATGATCAGCAGCGTGTTGCGGAAGTCGACCGTCCGCCCCTGGCCGTCGGTGAGCCGCCCGTCGTCGAGAACCTGCAGCAGGACGTTGAACACGTCCGGGTGGGCCTTCTCGACCTCGTCGAACAGCACGACCTGGTAAGGCCGGCGCCGCACGGCCTCGGTGAGGGCGCCGCCCTCCTCGTAGCCGACGTAGCCCGGAGGCGCGCCGATCAGCCGGGCGACCGCGTGCTTCTCCATGTACTCGGACATGTCGATGCGCACGAGCGCCGTGTCGTCGTCGAACAGGAAGCCGGCGAGCGCCTTGGTCAGCTCGGTCTTGCCCACGCCGGTCGGGCCCAGGAACATGAACGAGCCGATCGGCCGGTTCGGGTCCTGAAGCCCGGCGCGGGCGCGCCGGACCGCGGTTGAGACCGCCTCCACCGCCTCGCGCTGGCCGACGACGCGCTTGGACAGCGCCTCCTCCATGGCCAGGAGCTTCTCGCGCTCGCCCTCCAGCATCTTGTCGACCGGCACGCCGGTCCAGCGGGAGACGACCCCGGCGACGTGGGCGGGCGTGACTGCCTCCTCCATCATGCCGTCGCGGCCGTTCTCCGCCTTCGCCTCGATCTCGGCGAGCTGCTTCTCGAGGCCCGGGATGACCCCGTAGGCGAGCTCGCCCGCGCGCTGGTACTGGCCCTGGCGCTGCGCCGCGGCGAGGTCGTTGCGGGCCTCGTCGAGCTTCTTCTTGAGGCCGGCGGCCGTGCCGAGCTTGTCCTTCTCGGCCTTCCAGCGGGCGGTGATCGCCGCCGAGCGCTCCTCGAGGTCGCCGAGTTCCTTCTCCAGCCGGACCAGCCGGTCGCGGGAGGCGGAATCGGTCTCCTTCTTGAGCGCCTCGCCCTCGATCTTCAGCCGGACGATCTCGCGGTCGATGTTGTCGAGCTCCTCGGGCTTCGAATCGACCTGCATGCGCAGGCGCGAGCCGGCCTCGTCGACGAGGTCGATCGCCTTGTCGGGCAGGAAGCGGTCGGTGATGTAGCGGTTCGACAGCGTCGCGGCCGCGACCAGGGCGGAATCCTGGATGCGCACGCCGTGGTGCTGCTCGTACTTCTCCTTCAGGCCGCGCAGGATCGAGACCGTGTCCTCCACGGTCGGCTCCGACACGAAGACCGGCTGGAAGCGCCGGGCGAGGGCCGCGTCCTTCTCGACGTGCTTGCGGTACTCGTCGAGCGTGGTCGCGCCGACGCAGTGCAGCTCGCCGCGGGCGAGCGCGGGCTTCAGCAGGTTCGAGGCGTCCATGGCCCCGTCCGCCTTCCCGGCGCCGACCAGCGTGTGCATCTCGTCGATGAACAGGATGATGCCGCCCTCGGCCGCCGTGACCTCGGAGAGCACGCCCTTCAGCCGCTCCTCGAACTCGCCGCGGTACTTCGCACCGGCGATCAGCGCGCCCATGTCGAGGGCGAGCAGGCTCTTGTCCCGCAGGGACTCGGGCACGTCGCCGTTGACGATGCGCAGGGCCAGACCCTCGACGATCGCGGTCTTGCCGACGCCGGGCTCGCCGATGAGGACCGGATTGTTCTTGGTGCGCCGGGACAGGACCTGGATGGTCCGCCGGATCTCCTCGTCGCGGCCGATCACCGGGTCGAGCTTGCCGTCGCGGGCGGCCTCGGTGAGGTCGCGGGCATACTTCTTGAGCGCATCGTAGGCGTTCTCGGCCGAGGCGTTGTCGGCGGTGCGGCCCTTGCGCAGGGCGTTGATCGCGGCGTTGAGGGAAGCCGGGGTGACGCCCGCCGCCTGGAGCGCGCGGCCGGCCTCGGAATCCTTCTCCACCGCCAGGGCAAGGAGCAGCCGCTCCACCGTCACGTAGGAATCGCCCGCCTTCTCGGCGGCCTTCTCGGCGGTGTCGAACAGGCGCATCAGCTCGCGCGTCGCCTGCGGGGCGGCCGCGTTGCCGGAGACCTTCGGCTGCTTTGCGAGCCACTGCTCGGTCTGGGCCAGCGCCACGCGCGACTGGCCGCCCGCGCGGTCGATCAGGCCGGCGCAGAGGCCTTCCGGATCGTCGAGCAGCACCTTGAGCAGGTGGCCCGGCTGAAGCTGGGGATGTCCCTCGCGCATCGCGAGGTTCTGAGCCGCCTGCACGAAGCCGCGGGCGCGCTCGGTGTACTTCTCGAAATTCATGCACAACCCTCCCGTACCGGCATCCGCCGCCCGATGAGAGGCGCGGCGCCACCGAAACGTCGCCCTCCGGCTATCCGCCGCGCGAGGGCCCCGGCGCCGTGGTGGCCGCCGGTAGACCCGATGTGGTGTTGCAATTGAGCACCACAAGGGGCCGCGAAGCTCTTGCGCGCCGGATCATTTCAGGGCCACGCTCCGCGCATGACCGCATTGATTCATGTCAGCGCCCTGTATCGCTACCCGGTGAAGGGCCTGAGCCCCGAACCCGTCGAGCGGGCGGAGCTCGAGACCAGCGGCCACTTCCCGGGCGACCGGCTCTACGCCATCGAGAACGGTCCGTCGGGCTTCAACGCGGTCGCGCCCCGCCACCAGCCCAAGACCAAGTACCTGATGCTCATGCGCGACGAGGCGCTCGCCCGCCTGCGCACCCGCTACGACGATGCCACGGCGACGCTGACCGTGGAGGGGTACGGCGACCCGCAGGCCTTCCGGCTCGACACCGAGGCGGGTCGCGAGGGCCTCGCGGAGCTGATGCGGCGCTACGTCCCCGAGAGCCTCCGGGGCGAGCCGAAGGTCCTCGCCGCGCCGCCGCAGTACCGGTTCACCGACTCCCCGACCGGCTACGTGTCGCTCATCAACCGAGCGAGCGTGGCCGCGGTGGAGGACTACCTCGGCGCGCCCGTGGACCCGCTGCGCTTCCGCGGCAACCTGCTGGTCGAGGGGCTCGAACCCTTCGCCGAGCTCGAGATGGTCGGGCAGGTGGTCGAGGCGCCGAGCGGGTTGCGGCTCAAGATCACCAAGCGGACCGTGCGCTGCGCGGCGACCAACGTCGACCCGGTCAGCGGCGTGCGCGACTGCGACATCCCCTGGACCCTCGACGCGCGCCTCGGGCACCGCGACCTCGGCGTCTACGCGGAGGTGATCGCTGGCGGGCCGCTGGCGCGGGGCGACGCGCTGCGCGTGGTGGGGTGACGCGCGACGGGTGATCCCAGCGCTGCCGTTGTTGCGAGAGCAGCGAAGCGAGCCAGGCAGCGCCACGCTGACAAGCCGCGCGCCGCCCTGGGTCACTTCGCTGCGCTCGTGATGACGGGTGGACGCGGTCCAACGGATGTCATCTCAGAGCCGCGACACGTAGGCCGCGAGATCCTTGATGTCCGCGTCGCTCAGGCCCTGCGCGACCTCGTTCATGGCGGGGTCGTAGCCGGGCCGGGCGTTCGACTTGTAGCCGGCGAGCGCCTTGGCGAGATACTCCTCCCGCTGCGCGCGGATCCGCGGGATCGCGTCCCGGCCCGCGAGATCCGGCCCGTGGCAGGAATTGCACTGGTGCTTCGCCACCAGCGCCTGCGCGCGCTCCGTCAGAGCCGCGTCGGCCGGCGGCCCGGAGCGGTCGGGCGGCGACAGCGTCGCCACCGCGTCAGCGAAGGCGCGCAGGTCGTCGTCGGAAAAGCCGGCCGCGACCTCGTTCATCGGCGGCGCCTCCCGCTGCTTCTCCCGGAACTGGAAGAGCTGCGTGACCACGTAGTCCGGGAGCTGCCCGCCGAGCGAGGGCACGCCCTCCGTCGCCGACGTGCCGGCCCCGTGGCAGCCGATGCAGGGGGCGAGGCGCTCCTGCATCGCCGCGTCCGGGGCAGCGAGCGCCGCGCCCGACAGCAGCAGCCCGCCGAGGGCGGGGACCAGCCCGCGGGCTGCCCGAATGGGGCGGCGCATCACCGGCCGTAGCTGACGCGGTAGATCGCGCCGTTGTAGTCGTCGGAGACGAGCAGCGATCCGTCCTTGGCGACCAGCACGTCGACGGGCCGGCCGACATACTTGTTGTCCTGGAGGAAGCCGGTCAGGAACGGCTCGACCGCGGCGGTCTTGCCGTCCGGTCCGGGCTTGGCCACGACCACGTCGCCGCCGAGCTTGGTCGTGCGGTTCCACGAGCCGTGCCGGGCGACGAACATCGCGTCGCGGTAAGCCTCCGGGAACTGCGTGCCGGTGTAGAACCGCAGGCCGAGGGAGGCCGTGTGCGGCCCGAGGAGCGCCGCCGGCGCGGTGAATTCCGAGCAGGCATGGCCCCAGCCGTATTCCGGATCCGTGAACGTGCCCTGGTGGCAGTACGGATAGCCGAAATGCTGCTTGCCCGGCTCCGTGAGCACGTTCAGCTCGTCGTTCGGGATGTCCTCGGAGACCCAGTCGCGGCCGTTATCGGTGAACCAGAGCTGCTTGGTCTTCGGGTTCCAGTCGAACCCGACGGTGTTGCGCACGCCGCGGGCGACCACTTCGGCGTTCTTGCCGTCGAGGTCCATGCGCCGGATCTGCGCGTGCGTGTCCGGCGGCATCACGATGTTGCCCGGCGCGCCGACCGGGACGTAGAGCTTGTTGTCCGGGCCGATGGCGATGAACTTCCAGCCGTGGGCCTCGTCCTTCGGCAGGTCGTCGTAGACCAGGGTCGGCTTCGCCGCACCGTCGAGGTGGTTGGCGATGTCATCGTAGCGCCAGATCTTCGAGAGTTCGGCCACGTAGAGGGCACCGTCGTGGTACGCGACGCCGTTCGGCCGGTGCAGGCCCGTCGCGATGGTCTTCACCGCGCGCTTCCCGTCACCGTCTGGGTTCGGCAGCACCGCGTAGATCTTCCCCACCGTCCGGGTGCCCACGTACAGCGTGCCGTCCGGCGCCTGGGTCATCTCGCGGGCGTTGGCGAGGCCGCTGGCGTAGACCTCGATCTTGAAACCCTCCGGGACCTTCAGCTTGTCGAGCGGCAGCTTGGCGGCCGCGGTCGCCAGAGGCGGTCCGGCCACCGGCGCGAGCTTGGCCGCGGCGCCGCCCTCGGGCCGGCCGTAGAGCGCCGAGCCGCGATCGACCTGGACGCTGGGCGGCGGGGCGGCGGTCGCGGGCGTCTCCTGCGCGGCAACCGGGCCGGATCCCATCAGGCCGAGACTGAGTCCGGCGAGGGCGGCGGCGAGGCCGCGGGTCAGGATCGGCTGGCTGATCGGCGTCATGATGTCTCCCGGTGGCGGCGGCCTCGCGGACCGCCCGCTCGCTCTGCACTCTTTATTCAACGGTCCGCCGGGGAGTGCGACCGGCCCGGGCGGCAGGGAGGCGACACTCCGCGGCCGCCGTAACGTCGGCCGGGATTCGGTGCGCCGCCGCGTCCTCCGGGGCCATCTTCGGCTGTCGCGTCGGCTCACCTTGCGTTTTGGGCAATGATCTCCGAAAACGCCCCCCGTCCGGGAAGCTTAGGCTTGGCCGGGGCTGCCGGCCGTCCGCCGGTGCCCGGCCGACGCGGCGTTCCGATCCGGTTCGAGGACACGTATCGATGATCGATTACGCGCAGGCGCGGCGGATGATGGTCGACTGCCAGTTGCGGACCTTCGACGTGAACGACAACACGGTGCTCGACGCGTTCGACACCGTGCCGCGCGAGGCCTTCGTGCCCAAGGGCCGCGAGCCCTTCGCGTATATCGACCAGACCCTGAACCTCGGCGAGGCCGGCGGCGAAACTCGCTGCATGCCGGCCCCGATGGTCGTGGCCCGGATGATCCAGGCCCTGCGGGTCCGGCCGGGCGTCGCCGCCCTCGACGTCGCCACCGGCTACGGCTACGCCGCCGCCGTCATGGCGGAACTCGGCGCGCAGGTGACGGCGCTGGAATCGGTGCCCGATCTCGCCGCGGCGGCGCGCACCCGGCTCGGCGCCTCCGCCCAGGTGATCGAAGGCCCGATCGCCGACGGCGCGCCCAAGCAGGGCCCCTTCGACGTCATCCTGATCAACGGCCGGGTCGAGGTCCGGCCGCAGGCGCTGCTGAACCAGCTCAAGGACGACGGTCGCCTGGTCTGCGTGTTCGGTCCGCACCGCAACGCCAAGGTCACGCTCTTCGTGCGCGCCGGCGACGCGTTCGGCGCTCGGCCGCTGTTCGACGCGTCGCTGCCCGGTCTCGAGGCCTTCGCGGCGGAGGCCGGCTTCGCGTTCTGACAGCGCGTGCCGGATCGCGTCCGCCCCCGTCGGCGCGGGCGGATCCGTGACGGCGCCGCAGGCCCCGATCAACCGAGCCTGTAATCCCCCAGCCGGGCCCGGCGGGCGCTCCGGCGATAGGCCATCACCGAGTCGGGCCAGAGGGTGTTGTTGCGCCCGGTCGCGTCGAGGTACCAGCTGCGGCAACCGCCGGCCTGCCAGATGCTGTCGGCCATGCGGCTGTGGATCCGGTCCACGAACCGGGCCTGGGCCTCCGGCCGGACCTCGATGGTCTGCCTCCCGCGGCGCAGCGCCTTCAGGCAGTCGAGGACGTGCTGCACTTGGATCTCGATCATCGAGATGACCGAGTTGTGGCCCAGCCCGGTATTGGGCCCGAGCAGCATGAAGAAATTGGGGAATCCCGCGACCGTGATGCCCTGGTAGGCGCCCACGCCGCCGGCCCAGGCCTCGGTCAGGCTCCGGCCGTCGCGGCCGACGAGGTGCATCCGCGCGAAGGTCGCGGCCACGTCGAAGCCCGTGGCGTAGACGATCACGTCGAGGTCGTGATGCCGCCCGGCCTCGGTGGTCACGCCGGTCTCGGTGATCCGGGCGATGCCGTCCGTCTCCAGGGTGACGTTCGGACGCTGGAGCGCGGGGTAGTACTCGTCGGAGATCAGCACCCGCTTGCAGCCGAGGCGGTAATTCGGCGTCAGCTTCGCCCGCAGGGCCTTGTCGGGGACCGCCTTAGCGAGATGGTGCCGCGCCAGGGACTCGGCCTGGCCGGTGAGCTTCGAGACCTTGGTGAAGCCGAGCAGCGCCCGCACCTCGTGCAGCCAGAACAGCCGCGCCCGCTCGAGCCGCCGGCTGAGCGGCAGGCGCCGGTAGCGCTCCCGGGCCCGCTCCGCGATGGCGTGGTCGTTCTTGGGCATGATCCAGGGCGGGGTGCGCTGGAACAGCGTCAGGTGCGACGCGACGGCGGCGAGTTCCGGCACCACCTGGATCGCGCTGGCGCCGGTGCCGATCACCCCGACTCGCTTGCCGGCCAGCGCCACGGAGTGGTCCCAGGCCGCCGTGTGGAAGGCGGGGCCGGCGAACGCGTCGCGGCCGGGGATGTCCGGGTAGGCCGGATGGTGGAGCCCGCCCATGCCCGCGACGATCGCGCGCGCCGTGATCGGTCCCCGGTCGGTCTCCACGTGCCACAGGGCGCGCGCCGCGTCCCAGGTGGCGCCGGTGAAGGTCGTCCCGAGCTGGATCAGGGGTGTCAGGCCGTTCCGCTCGGCGGTGTCCCGGAGATAGGCCAGGATCTCCGGCTGCGGCGCGTACATCCGGCTCCAGTCGGCCTTCGGCGCGAAGGACAGCGAGTAGAGGTGCGAGGGGACGTCGCAGGCCGCCCCCGGGTAGGTGTTGTCGTGCCACGTGCCGCCGATGCCGTCGGCCTTCTCGATCACCCGCAGCGGGCCGATGCCCGCCTGCCGGCAGCGGATCGCCATCGCGAGCCCCGAGAATCCGGCGCCGACGATCAGGACGGCCAGGGTCTCGTCCGCGGGCTCGGTCATCGCTGGGTGCTCCCGGACGGGGCGTGCGGCGCGTGCGCCGTCAGGAAGGCCGCGGCCTCGTCGAGGGAGGTCCGCGCCTCCGGCAGCATGCTGGCGGCGAACTGCCAGGCGTGGGACACGACCGGGAACAGCTTGAGCTCCGTCTCGACGCCGGCCCTGCGGGCCCGCTCCGCCATGCGCACGGAATCGTCGCGCAGGACCTCGCGGGCGCCGACATGGAACAGCAGCGGCGGGAAGCCGGTCGGGTCGCCGTAGAGCGGCGAGACCCGCGGATCGGCCGGATCGGCGGCGCCCAGATACATCGGCCGGATCGCCGCGAGCGCCTGCGGGTCGAACATGGCGTCGCGCCACGCATTGGTCACCCGCGATCCGTCCTCGGACATGAAGTCCGTGGCCGGCGAGAACAGGGCCGCCGCCCAGGGCATCGGCAGGCCGCGGGCGCGGGCCTCGCCCATCAGCACGAGGGCGAGATTGCCGCCGGCCGACTCGCCCGCCACGCAGGCGGCCCCCTCGGCGCTGAACGCCGCCCAGACCGCCGTGACGTCGTCGACCGCCGCGGGGAACGGGTGCTCGGGGGCGAGGCGGTACTCGGGCGCGAAGATCGTGAAGCCCCGGTTCGCCAGCGCGCCGGTGACCGGACGGTGCGTCCGCGGCGAGCAGGCGATGAAGCCGCCGCCGTGAATGTAGAGCATCCGCCGGCCGGGGCCCGCTTTCGGCCGGACCCACTCGCCCTTCACGCCACCGACGATGCCCGGCTCGTAGGTGACGCCCTTGGGGTCGGGGAAGGTCGGTGCCTCGAAGATCCGGCGGAACGCGGCCGCGTCCCGCGCCCGGGACAGGGGGCCGCGGACCCGGCTGCGGACCATGTAGGCCCCGAGATACGCGCGCAGGCTCGCCATCTCAGAGCGTCCCGCCGGACAGGCGCACGATTGTCTTCCAGTAGCCCACCGGCATCAGCCGCTGGATCAGCGCGGCGTTCTTCGCGTCCTTGCCGATGACGATCCGGGGCGCCCGGGTCTCGATGCCGCGGATGATGGCGGCGGCCGCGTCGGCGGGCGCCAGGGTCAGGAGCTTGCCGAACGCCTCCCGCGCCTTCTCGTCCTCAACGGCCGCGCGCTTCGCCGCCTCCGGGTCGGTCGGCGGCCGCCGGCCGCGGGCGTTGCGGGAGATGGCGGTGGCGACGCCGCCCGGGTGAACCACCGTCACCCCGAGGCCGGTGCCGGCGTACTCGTGCCGCAGGGCCTCCGAGAAGCCGCGCACGCCGAACTTGCTGGTGCAGTAGGCGACCTGGCCGGGCGGTGCGATCAGGCCGAACAGGCTCGACAGGTTGACGATCTGCGCCGCCGGTCGGGCCCGCAGCATCGGCAGGAAGGCGTGGCACATCCGCACGACGGCGCGCAGGTTGATGTCGAGCAGCCACTCGAAATCGTCGAGATGCGTCTCGTCGAACCGGCCGCCGAGGGCGACGCCGGCATTGTTGATGAGGAGGTCGAGATGCCCGGACCGCTCCGCGACCCAGGCGGGCAGCGCGCGGATTCCCGCGGCATCCGTGAGGTCGAGGACGCGCGTCTCCACCGTGACGCCGCGGATCTTCGCGGCGACGGCCGCGAGGCCGGTCTCGTCTCGGTCCACCAGGAGAAGGGTGCAGCCCTTCGCGGCGAGGCCCTCGGCCAGCGCCGCGCCGATGCCGCTCGCCGCCCCGGTGATCAGGGCCACCGCGCCCGCGAGTTGGAACCGCTGTGCCAAACCGCGCCCCCCGTGCCGCCGATCTGGATCGGATCGTCCACGGGGGATAGGCCCCGCCGGCCGGATTGTCTAGGGTGAACACCCTAGACGGGGACGGGATCATGTCGCGGGGCGAGGGTCGGAGGGTCGAGCGCGAGCGGGAGGTCGGCCCGGAGCCCGGTCCCGCGGCCGCGTCGCCCGACACGCGCACCCGGATCCTCGCCGTCAGCCTCGCGCTGTTCAATGCCCGCGGCCTCGGCCACGTCACGACGGCGGAGATCGCGGCCGCGGCGGGGATCCGCGAGGGCAATCTGCAGTACCATTTCCCGCGCAAGCGCGGCCTCGTCGAAGCCCTGTTCGCGGCCTTCGAGACCGAGGCCGTGGCGGTGGCGGGCCGGATGCCCGCCGACCCCGCGGCGCCGGAGGCGCTGCTCGTCTACCAGAGGGCGTGGTTCGACCTGATGTGGCGCTACCGCTGCGTCTACCGCGACGGTATCGCCATGGTGGAGATCGCGCCGGCCCTGCGCGCCCGGGTGCACGCGCTGCGGGCCGAGACCCAGGCGCTGGCCCGCGCCGTGTTCGAGGCGGCCGTGCGGGCGGGGCGGCTGCGCGTTTCCCCGGACGCGCTCGGGCGACTCATCGACAACGCCTGGATCGTGTCGAGCCACTGGATGAGCCACCGTCTCCAGGGCGGCACCGCCCTGACGGAAGCGGATCGGGACTGGGGCTTCGCGCAGGTCCGCGACCTCTTCGCGCCCTATCTCGCGCCCGAGAGCCCTACTTGACGGCCACTGGCCCGATCCTTCCATGCGCTCCGGCCAAGCTCGGACCCGAAGGACGCGATGCTCGACCGCCTGACCCATGCCGGCCTCAGCCTGCTCGTGCTGCTCGCGGTCGCGTTCCTGTTCTCGACCAACCGGCGGGCGATCAGTCCCCGCGTGGTCCTCACGGGACTGGCTTTGCAGGTCGGCCTCGGCGCGCTGGTCCTGTTCCTGCCCGCCGGGCAGGCCGCGCTGCGCGCCGCCGCGGACGCGGTCGTGACCGTGCTGTCCTACGGCGACCGCGGCACGGCCTTCCTGTTCGGCGGCCTCGTCGAGCCGAAGATGTTCGAGCTGTTCGGCGGCTCAGGCTTCATCCTGGCGCTGCGGGTCCTGCCGCAGATCCTCTACGTCTCCGCGCTGATCGGCGTGCTCTACCACCTCGGCGTGATGCAGGTGCTCGCCCGCGGGCTCGGCGCCGTGCTCCGGCGGATCCTCGGCACCTCGCCGATCGAGTCGTTCTCGGCGGTGATCACGATCGCCATCGGCCAGAGCGAGATCGCCGTCGCCCTGCGCCCGTTCCTCGCCCTGCTGACCGGCGCCGAGCTGTTCGCCGTCATGTCGAGCGGCGCCGCGTCGACGGCGGGCTCGATCCTGGCCGGCTACGCGGCGCTCGGCGTGCCCATGACCTACCTGCTCGCGGCCTCCGTGATGGCGATCCCGGGGGGCCTCGTCTACGCCAAGATCCTGATGCCCTCGACGGAGCCGACCCGGATCGCCACCACCCGGGTAGAGTTCGGCGAGACACGGGCGGCCAACATCATCGAGGCGGCGGCCGACGGCACTCAGAAGGGGCTCGCGGTGGCGGTCTCGGTGGGGGCCATGCTGATCGCCTTCGTCGGGCTGATCGCGCTGGCGGACGGCCTGTTCGCCACCCTCGGCGGCTGGATCGGCTACCCGTCCGCCTCGTTCGAGGGCGTGCTCGGCTGGGCGCTCGCCCCGCTGGCGTGGCTGCTCGGCGTGCCCTGGGACCAGGCGACCCTGGTCGGCGGGGCGATCGGCCAGAAGCTCGCCTTCAACGAGTTCCTGGCCTACGCCAACCTGTCGCCGGTCCTGAAAGCCGGAACCCTCGAGCCGCGGGCGCAGGCCATCGTCTGCTTCGCCCTGTGCGGCTTCGCGAATCTCGCGTCGATCGCGATCCAGCTCGCGAGCTTCTCCAGCCTCGTCCCGGAGCGGCGCTCGGAGGTCGCCCGGTACGGCCTGCGGGCCATCCTCGCGGGGACGCTGTCGAACCTCACGAGCGCGGCGATCGCGGGGCTGTTCGTGGCGTGACGGGTCAGGCCGCCTTGCGCGCCGCGAGCAGCAGCGCGTTCGGGCGGGTCCGCTTCGGCACCGGCAGGACGCGGTCGAGGACGGCGCCGACGCCGTACGCGAAGGCGAGCGCCGCCGCCCAGGACCATGTCCGCCGGAAGAAGCGGTCGCGGCAGCGGACGGGGCTGACCTTGGCCATCCAGTGGATCAGCGAATCGTGCCGGTCCATGCCGATGGCGTGGACGGCCTCGGGCGTGCAGCCGAGCGTCCCGGCCAGCGCCTCCAGGGCTCTGGGCGTCCACCACGTCAGGTGGTGGGGCGGCGCGTTGATGACGAAATTCGGGACCGTGGTGTTGGGCGAGGGCCATAGCGGCGTGCCGATCAGGACCACGCCACCCGGCTTGACGCAGGCCGCGAGCGCCCGGGCGAAACCCAGCGGGTCCGCCACGTGCTCGATCACCTGGAACGCGCAGGCGACGTCGTAGACCGGCCCGACGCGCGCCGCGTGCGCCTCCACGGTCTCGTCGAGGATCGCGCCGGTCGGGTCCTCGGCGGAGAAGTTCGGATCGAGGCCGGTATAGGTGGCGTCCGGCACGTAGGCGCGGAACCCGCCGTGTCCGCAGCCGACATCGAGCACCCGGGCTCCGGACGGGACGTGCGCGGCGGCCTGGCGGAATTCCAGGCGCTCCGTCTCCGGGCCAGCGAGCTTATCGTGCGCGGCGATCCGGCCGTAGAACGCCCGGTAGAAGGCCGCGTCGCCGGCCACCGGCGGATCGAAGAAGATCAGTCCCGTAGGAGATTCCCAGAGCCGGAACGTGCCGGCGGGGCGGAGCAGCGGCCCGACATCGACGCGGCCGGAATAGTGCCAGAGGAGCGTCAGGAAGCCGGCATCCAGGCGCTCGACGCAGCGCAGAGCGGGGGCACCGGTGATCGGGCAGGGGGGGATCGACCGATCGGCCGTGTGCGCGCTGTCCGCCAAACTGGTCCTCGCTCGCTCCGCAGGCCCGGCTGGTCCGGGGCGCCGCAGCGGCACAGGTTTGGTGCGGCCCGTCAAGCCGAGGCGCGGCTCGTGTCGAGCGCGCAAAGAAAAAGGCGCCGCTTCGGATGAAGCAGCGCCCGGAAACGTCAGAACGACGTCTTAGTGGAAGGTGTCGATCTCAGCGGACTCGTAGCTGGTGACTTCCATGCCGACGCAGATCTCGGAGACGACGGGGGCGGACCAAGCCATGATTTCCTCCAGGTAAGTTGATGCGATGGATAGAGAGGCCACGAAGGCCGGAGCGAACCGCGCTCCGGACCGCGCGCGACTTAGTTGAACGTGTCGATCTCGGCGGACTCGTAGCTGGTGACTTCCATGCCGACGCAGATCTCGGACACGATCGGGGCAGACCAAGCCATGGCGTTTCTCCTCGCTGTTGCTGCGATCCATATAGGCAATATCTTGGACGCAATACAAGCGAGCACAACACTTATATTTCTCATAGGGAGCCTGGCCCTGGGCGGCGCGGGGTCGTTCCGTGGCCGCGCGGCCACCCGCCGGAGCCCTGTTCGGCATCGGCTGCGGATGGGCGCGGTTTCGGCTTGACGGGCCCCGCGCCCGGGCGCACGACGCACCCGCGCGACGGTGTCCTCGACGGTGTCGCGCTCCCATTCCAGCAGCGACCCGCGAAGCGACGTGCCCGACCGATCGTGCCTGCCGTGCCCGGCCCCGTGCCGTCGTTCCGCCTGAGCCGCTGAGAGGCCCGGCCGCGGGGCGACCGACGCGGCGGCCGGCCACGGCCCAGACCCAGGATGACCGGCGCCGCGTCGCCTCGTAACCCACGAGGCGAGGCCATGAACGAGATCGCCCCCTTCGATACGCGCGTCGATCCCTCCGTGCTGGCCGCCCGCCTGTCGGACGAACGGGCGCCCGACATCGTCGAGGCCCTGAACGACGAGGCACCCGAGGTCGCCGCCGCCATCCTGCTCGGCCTGCCGCTGGAGCGGGCGATCGAGGTGCTGGACCAGCCGGAACTCGACTGCGCCGCCGACATCATCGAGATGCTGCCGCGGGACCGGGTCGCGGGCTACCTGTCGGGCATGTCGGCCGACCGGGTCACGGACGTGTTCCGCGAGATCGAGGAGCCGGGCCGCTCCGACCTGCGTGCCCGCCTCGACGCCGAGACCCGCGGCGCTGTCGATCGCCTGTCGGCCTACGGCGAGGAGACCGTGGGCTCGCTGATGACCACCGAGTTCGTCACCGTGCCGGGGACCTGGACGGTGGGCCAGACGCTGGAGCACATCCGCCACGTCGAGAAGACCCGGGAGACGATCTACGCGATCTTCGTGCTCGACCCGCGCACCCGCGCGCTCACCAAGGCGGTGCCCCTGCGGCGCCTGATCTCGGGGGACCCGGGCGACAACGTGCTCAGCGTCGCGCCGGGACGCCGGCCGCTCGCGGTCTCGCCCACGGCCAGCCGCGAGGAGGCGGCCCGGCTGATCTCCAAGTACGACCTCCTGGCGCTGCCGGTCGTCGACGCGGTCGGCCACGTGATCGGCATCGTCACCGTCGACGACATGATCGACGCGATGATCGAGAAGCAGACGCAGGACGTGCAGCGCTTCGGCGGCATGGAGGCGCTGCCCGAGCCCTACATGGATATCGGCTTCTTCACGATGATCCGGAAGCGGGCCGGCTGGCTGTGCGCGCTGTTCCTGTCGGAGATGCTCACCGCCTCGGCCATGCAGGGCTTCGAGGGCGAACTGGAGAAGGCGATCGTCCTGACCCTGTTCATCCCGCTCATCATGAGCTCCGGCGGCAATTCCGGCTCGCAGGCGACCTCGCTGCTGATCCGGGCGTTGGCGCTCCACCAGATCCGCCTGCGCGACTGGTGGCGGGTGGCGCTGCGCGAATTGCCGACCGGGATCTTCCTCGGCGCGATCCTCGGCGTGATCGCGGTGATCCGGATCGTCGCGTGGCAGAAGCTCGGCCTCTACGATTACGGCGCGCACTGGCCGCTGGTCGCCGCCACGGTCGGCGCGGCGCTGGTCGGGATCGTGACCTTCGGATCGCTCGCCGGCTCGATGCTGCCGTTCCTGCTCCAGCGGATCGGCTTCGATCCGGCCACCGCCTCGGCGCCCTTCGTGGCGACGCTGGTCGACGTCACCGGCCTCGTCATCTACTTCTCGGTGGCGCTGCTCATCCTCCGCGGGACGCTGCTGTAGGAAGGCCTCCGCGCGTCATCCCGTAACCGCCTCGGCCAGCCGCTTCCTCTGGACCTTGCCGTTCGCCGTACGCGGCAGGGCGTCGAGGAAGCGGATCTCCCGCGGGCGCTTGTAGGCGGCGAGCCGCTCGGCGCACCACGCGAGCAGGGCCTCCGCGTCGGGCTCGGCGCCCGCCTGCAGCACCACGAAGCCGCAGATGACCGAGACGTCCGCCCGCACCGGCAGCTCGGCGACGCCCACTTCCGCCACGGACGGGTGGGTCGACAGCACCGCCTCCACCTCGTTCGGCGAGACCCGGTAGCCCATCGCCTTCATCAGGTCGTTGTTGCGGCCCTCGAACCAGAGGTAGCCGTCGGCGTCGAGGCGCGCGAGATCGCCGCCGACGAACCAGTCGCCGCGCATGACCTCCGCCTCTTCCTCCGGCCGGTTCCAGTAGCCGAGCATCAGCGCCGGCTCGGTCCGGTGGACGGCGAGGAGCCCGCTCTCTCCGGCCGGGAGCGGCACGGGCTCGCCCGCCACGGGCAGGATCGCCACCCGCCGGCCCGGCTGCGGCTTGCCGGGCGAGCCGGGGCGCACCGGGATGGTCGGGCCGCTGGAGATGTAGGTCGAGATCTCGCTCATCCCCAGCGCCTCGTAGAGAGGTTTTCCGGTGGCCTGACCCCAGGCCTCCAGCAGCTCCACCGCGAGGGGCTCGCCGGCCGTGCAGCCGTGGCGGAGGCTCGACAGGTCGTGGGCGCCGAGGTCGCCGTACTTGAGGATCTGGCGGTAGAGCGTCGGGACGGCGGCGAACAGGGTCGCGCCGTACGCCGCGATCAGGCGCGGCCAGACTCCGGGATCGCGCGGGCCGTTGTAGAGCACCGCGGTCGCGCCCACCGACCAGGGATCGCTCAGGCCGACGCCCAGCGTGTAGGTCCAGTTCATGGTGCCGGCGTGGAGCATCACGTCGGATTCGGTGAGCCCGAGCCAGTGGTCGAGCATGGGGCGGCGGCCGTAGGCGGCGCGGTGGGCGTGCAGCACGCCCTTCGGCCGGCTCGTCGTGCCGGAGGTGTAGATCAGCATCGCCGGGTCGTCGGCGGCGGTGTCGGCGTAGTCGGGCAGGGGCGGGCCAGCTTTCAGGGCGGAGACCGCGGCGGCGTCGAGCAGGAGGCGCCCGCCCAGGGCCTCGGGCGCGACCGTGCAGCCGCTTCCGATCACCACGGCGGCGGCCCCGGAATTGTCCATGAGGAACGCCGCCTCGCTCTCGGTGAGCTGCGGCGAGGACGGCAGCGCCACGAGGCCGGCCGCCAGGGCGCCGAAGTAGACGAGGACGTAGTCGGCCTCGTTGCCCATCCGGATCATCACCCGGTCACCGGGCCTCAGGCCGAGGCCGAGGAGACCCGCCGCGATGCCGCGCACCGCCCGCTCGACTTCGCCGAAGCTGAGGCGGTCCGCGGTGCCGTCGCCGACCATCACCAGGGCGGTCTTGTCGGGACGCAGGCGCGCGTTCTCGGCGAGGCAGTACCGCGCCGCGTTGAAGCGGGCCGGCGGACGGTGGTCATCGTGCTGGCTGTCGGACACCGGGCGCTCCCCGCGGGCGGCTTTTCGCCGGGTGTCCCGCCTGGGCGCGCCTGCGTCAACTGGGGCCGTCGCCCCGCCGGCGAGCACGGCCCCCGGGCAGTCTGGCCCTCAGGTCCGCCGCTGCGCCTGGCCCTCCTGCTCCTCGAAGCCCTTGAGCATCTTGTCGAGGGTCATCGGGTAGTCGCGGACCCGAATCCCGGTAGCGTTGTAGATCGCGTTGGCGAGCGAGGCGCCGGCGCCGCAGATGCCGAGCTCACCGAGCCCCTTGCTCTTCAGCGGGTTCGCCTTGTCGTCGAGCTCCGGCAGGAACACCGCGTCGATCTCCGGGAGGTCGGCGTGGACCGGCACGTGGTACTCGGCCATGTCGTGGTTGACGAAGAAGCTGTAGCGCGGATCGACCACGGCATCCTCCATCAGCGCCGCGCCGACGCCGAAGGTCATGCCGCCGATCGCTTGGCTGCGCGCGGTCTTGGCGTTGAGGATGCGCCCGCCGGTGAACACGCCGAGCATCCGCCGCAGCCGGATCTCACCGGTATCGACGTCGACCCCGACCTCTGCGAAGTGCGCCCCGTACGAGTACTGCGAGAACTTCTGCTTCATCTCGCCGGGCTTGATCTCGCCGGAGGCCTCCAGCCCGGACTTGGCGAGATCGGTGAGCGACTCGGTGCGGTTGCCGGACGTGACCGCGCCGTCGCGGAAGGTGGCGCCGTCCGGGTTGAGGTCGCCGGCCTTGAGCAGGGCCTGCCGGAGGTTGTCGCAGGCGACGTAGAGCGCCGAGCCCGCCGAGCCGGCGCCGAAGGATCCCCCGGAGCCGGCCGCGAACGGGAAGTCGGTGTCGCCCATCTCGACCCGCACGCGCTCGGGCGGCAGCCCCAGCATCTCGCCGGCGATCTGGGTGAGGATCGTGTAGGTGCCGGTGCCGGGATCGGTCATCGCCATCCGCACCACCAGCACGCCGTCCGGCCCGAGGCGGACCTTCGCGGCGGACGGCATCAGCGGGTTGAGGCGCGCGGCCGCCGACATGCCCATGCCGACGAGCCAGTTGCCCTCGCGCCGGGAGCCCGCGGCCTGCCGCTTGTCCCAGCCGAACAGGCGCGCGCCCTCGCGCATGCAGGGCACCAGCTTGCGGGTCGAGAACGGGACCTTCTTCTCGGGATCCTCGGCCGGCTCGTTGCGCACCCGGAGTTCGATCGGGTCGATCTTCAGCTGCTCGGCAAGCTCGTCCATGGCGCACTCGAAGGCGAGCTGGCCTACGGCCTCCCCGGGAGCGCGCATCGCCGAGGCGATCGGCATGTTGAGGTTGACCAGCCGATGGCGCGTCACGCGGTTCTGCGCGGCGTACAGGGAGCGGGTGACGTTGGCCGAGGTCTCGAAGAACCCGTCGCCCTCGGCGGTGTCGGACCAGGATTCGTGGCTGATCGCGGAGAGACGGCCGTCGCGGTCGGCGCCGAGGCGGATCCGCTGGATCGTGTCAGTCCGGTGGGTCGCGACGTGGAACTCCTGCTGCCGGGTGAGCGCGACCTTCACGGGACGCTGGATCACCTTCGAGGCCAGGATCGCGAGCGTCGCCTCCGGCTGGACCTGCAGCTTCGCGCCGAAGCCGCCGCCGATATAGGGGCTGACGATCCGCACCTTCTCGGGGGGGAGCTTGAGCACCGAGCCGAGGGATTTCTGGCCCCGGTTCGGCATCTGGTTGGCCGTGTAGAGCACGACCCCGTCGCCCTCCCAGGACGCGATGGTGGCGTGCGGCTCCATCTGCACGTGGATCTGGTTCGGCGTGACGTAGTCCACGTCGAGCTTGACCGGTGCGGCCGCGAAGGCGGCGTCGAAGTCGCCGAGCTTGGAATCCGGCGGCGAGTTGACCGGCTTCGGCTCGTAGGCCGCCGCCAGGCTGTCCTTGAGCAGCCCCTTGGGCTTGGCCGCGTCGTACCGGACCTTGACCAGCATCGCGGCGGCGCGCGCCTGCTCGAAGGTCTCGGCGACCACGAAGGCGACCGGCTGCCCGTAGAACCGGACCTCCGTCCCCTGGAGTTGCGGCCAGACCTGCTCCTTCTTCTCGCCCTGCTCGGGCACGTTCTCGTGGGTCATCACCAGGATCGCGCCGGGCGCCTTGCGGGCGGCCTCCGCGTCGATCGACCGGATCGTGCCGGAAGCGATCGTGGCAGGCACGATGAAGCCGTAGGCGGGGTTCTTCAGGGCCCGAGTCTCGTACGCGTAGGGCGCGTGGCCCGTGACCTTGAGCTTGCCCTCGACCCGGTCGAGGGGCTTGCCGACGAGGCCGTCAGGCCGGTCGTCGAGGGGCGTCCGGCCGATCGGCTGGTTCATCTCCATGGGAACGGTCCTTGCCGGGATCTACGCGCGGGTCGCCTGCGCCACGACGGCCCGAAGGGTCCGGCGCGTCAGCGGGATCTTGAAGTCGTTGCTGCCGTAGCCGCGGGCGCCCTTGAGCACCGCGTCGGCGGCAGCGTCGGCCGAGCCGGTCTGCACCAGCGCCGCCTCGGCCTCGGCCACCCGCCAGGGCTTGTGCGCCAGCCCCCCGAAGGCGAGCCGCGCGGCCTGGGGCTTGCCACCCTCGGCGCCCGCGATCACGGCGGCCACCGACACGGTCGCGAACGCGTAGGACGCCCGGTCGCGGACCTTCCGGTAGATGTGTGTGCCGGCCACCGGCTTCGGCAGCGTCACGGCCGTGATGATCTCGCCCTTGCGCAACTCGGTCTCGACCTGCGGCGTGTCGCCGGGCAGCCGGTGGAAGTCGGCGATCGGGATGCTGCGCGCCTGCCCGTCCGGGTTGACGGTCTCCACCGTCGCGTCGAGGGCCCGCATGGCGACGTTCATGTCGGACGGGTTGGTGGCGATGCAGGCCTCGCTCGCGCCGACCACCGCCATGATGCGGTTGAACCCGCCGATCGCCGAGCAGCCCGAGCCGGGCTCACGCTTATTGCAGGGCATGGCCGTGTCGTAGAAATAGTAGCACCGCGTCCGCTGGAGCAGGTTGCCGGCCGTCGTCGCCTTGTTGCGCAACTGGCCCGAGGCGCCGGCGAGCAGCGCCTTCGCCAGCACGGCGTAGTCCTTCCGGACCCGCGGGTCGGCGGCCAGGTCGGCGTTGCGGACGAGCGCGCCGATGCGCAGGCCGCCATCCTGCGTCGCCTCGACCGTGTCGAGCGGCAGCCGGTTGACGTCGATCAACGTCGCCGGGGTCTCGATCTGGAGCTTCATCAGGTCGAGAAGGTTGGTGCCGCCAGCGATGAACTTGGCGTTCGGCCGCTCGGCCGCGAGCTTCGCGGCGTCCTGCACGGTGGCGGGGCGCTCGTAGGCAAAGGCCTTCATCTCCGCCTCCTCAGAGTTTGGTGGCGGCGGCGTCGCGAATCGCCGCGACGATGTTCGGGTAGGCGCTGCAGCGGCAGATGTTGCCGCTCATCCGCTCGCGGATCTCGGCGTCGCTGAGCGTCGGAGTCGCCGCGACGTCCTCGGTGACGTGGCTCGGCCAGCCGGCCTTGGCCTCGTTCAGCATGCCGACCGACGAGCAGATCTGGCCCGGCGTGCAGTAGCCGCACTGGAAGCCGTCATGCTCCAGGAACGCCGCCTGCATCGGGTGGAGCTTGTCCCCATCCGCCAAGCCCTCGATCGTGGTGATCGGGTCGCCCTCGTGCATCGCCGCGAGCGTCAGGCAGGAATTGATCCGCCGGCCGTCGACCAGGACCGTGCAGGCCCCGCACTGGCCGTGATCGCAGCCCTTCTTGGTGCCGGTGAGCGCGACGTGCTCGCGCAGGGCGTCGAGGAGCGTCGTGCGGGTGTCGAGGACGAGATCGTGCGGCTGGCCATTGATGGTGAGCCGCACCGGCATGGTCTGCGGAGCCGGATCGCCCGGCGCCGCCGCGGACATCGCGGGACCGGGCCGGAACCCGAGGGCGCCGAGTGCGCCGGCCACCGCACAGCCCTCCACCACGGCTCGCCGCGTCAGCGCGAGCGGCTTCGTCGGGGTCGCGTCTGTCATGCTGCCATCCAGCCCGTGCACCGCGCGTGGAACGCCGCGCGCAGCTTGGAATCTGGTGCGCCAACGTGCGGCCGGCTGGATTAGATCCTGTCCAGACTGCGCCCGTTCAGCGCGGCTCCGCCGCTACGGGCGCTGGACCCAGGTCGTGACCCGATCGCTCCCTCCTTGCTTCGCTGCGCTCGCGAGAAGGGCGACGCCTTGGAACGCGTCCCGCTGCGAGCGTTTGGGTTGATCGGACCACGACACCGGAGTCTCGCCTCATGGCTATCCCGACCCTGCCGCTCAACGACGGCCGACACATCCCGCAGATCGGCTACGGCTGCTGGCAGCTCTCGGACGCCCAGGCTCCGGATCTCGTCGGACAGGCCCTCCGCGCCGGCTATCGTCTGATCGACACGGCCGCGGCGTACGGCAACGAGGTGGGCGTCGGGCGCGGCATCCGGGACGCGGGGATCCCCCGCGAGGAGATCTTCCTCACCACGAAGCTCTGGAACGATCGCCAGGGCCGCGACGAGGCGAGGCGCGCCTTCGACGAGAGCCTGCGGCAACTCGGTCTCCCGTATGTCGACCTGTACCTGATCCACTGGCCGTGCCCGCAGCGTCGCCTGTTCGTCGAGACCTGGAAGACGCTGATCGAGCTCCGGAAGGAGGGCCGCGCGAAGTCCATCGGCGTGTCGAACTTCTCGCCCGAGCATCTCGCCACGCTGATCGGCGAGACCGGCGTGGCCCCGGCCGTCAACCAGATCGAGCTGCACCCCTATTTCCAGCGCAAAGAACCGCGCGCGGAGGACGCCCGTCACGGGATCGTGACCGAGTCGTGGAGCCCGCTGGGCCGGGGCAAGGAGCTGAACGACCCGGTCATCCTCGCAATCGCGGAAGCGCACGGGAAGACGCCCGCCCAGGTGGTGCTCCGCTGGCAGATCCAGATAGGATGCGTGGCGATCCCCAAGACCGCCACCCCGCGGCGCATCGCCGAAAATATCGCGCTGTTCGATTTTGAGCTCGGCGCGGACGAGATGGCACGGATCGCCGGCCTTGACCGGGCCGACGGCCGGATCGGACCTGACCCGGCGACCTTCTGCTGAGCGCTCGAGCCTTCGGCAGCGCAGCGTAACATCGCACCGCAAAAGATTTATGCTCACAGCTAGCATATCTGGACAGGCGCGTCCGGTCCCCATAAGTTAGACGGCACAATGCTCAAACTGAGCATAATGGAGGACGCCATGACGGCGACCGTTGCACCCGTCTCCCGCACGACGATCCCGGGCCTGCCCCTTCCGGATCTGTACGCACGCGTCAGCCGGCACGTCCCCGCGATCGAGTGGCCGGCGCTCGCCCCCGACATCGAGGCGATCCTGCGCCTGAAGCGGGAGCGCAACGCCGTGATCTTGGCGCACAACTACCAGGCGCCCGAGATCTTCCACACGGTGGCCGACATCGTGGGCGACAGCCTCGCGCTGGCCCGCGAGGCGGTGAACGTGAACGCCGACGTGATCGTGCTGGCGGGCGTCCACTTCATGGCCGAGACGGCCAAGCTCCTGAACCCGAGCAAGACCGTGCTCATCCCCGACTTGGGCGCCGGCTGCTCGCTGGCCGATTCGATCACCGCCGCGGACGTGCGCGGCCTGCACGCCAAGTATCCGGGCGTGCCGATCGTGACCTACGTGAACACCTCGGCGGCCGTGAAAGCCGAGTCCGACCTGTGCTGCACCTCCGGCAACGCCGTCGCGGTGGTCAGGTCGCTGAACGCCCCCCGCGTCCTCATGATCCCCGACGAGTTCCTCGCGCAGAACGTCCAGGCCGAGATCCCGGAGGTCGAGATCCTGACCTGGGCCGGCCACTGCGAGGTGCACGAGCGCTTCACACCGGCCGACATCCGCGACGTCCGCGACAGCTATCCCGGCGTGACGGTGATCGCGCACCCGGAATGCCCGCCCGACGTGGTGGCCGAGTCGGACTTCTCCGGCTCCACCGCCATGATGATGGACTTCGTCGTCGAGAAGCGGCCGAAGCAAGTGGTGCTCGTCACCGAGTGCTCCATGGCGGACAACATCGCGGCGCAGAACCCGGACATCGAGTTCATCAAGCCCTGCAACATGTGCCCGCACATGAAGCGGATGAGCCTGCGCAACATCCGGCGGTCGCTCGAGACGATGACCCACGAGGTCACGGTCGACCCGGCGCTCGCCGACCGCGCCCGGGCCGCGGTCGAGCGCATGCTCGAGGTGCGCACACGATGAACGCGATCTCCCCGAACAGCGCCGACCGCGTCGTCGTGGTCGGCGGCGGCGTCGCGGGCCTCAGCGTCGCGCTGCGCCTCGCGCCCCGCCCGGTGACGCTGGTCACGGCCTCGGCCCTCGGCCTCGGCACCGCCACCGGCTGGGCCCAGGGCGGCATCGCGGCCGCGGTCGGCGCCGACGACGCGGCGGCGCTCCACGCCGCCGACACGGAGGCCGCCGGCGCCGGGCTCGCCGAGCCCGACGTGGCGCTCCGGGTCGCCGCGGAGGGCCCCGCGCTGATCGACTGGCTCGTGCGGATCGGCGTCCCGTTCGACCGCACCGACGACGGCGCGCTGGCCCTCGGGCTCGAGGCGGCCCATGGTCGCCGCCGCATCGTCCGCTCCGGCGGCGACGCCACCGGCGCCCGCGTCCTCGAAGGGCTCGTCCGGGCCGTGCTGTCGGCGCCGTCCGTGGAGGTCGTCACGGCGCGGGCCTGCGACCTGCTCCGGGACACGCGCGGGGCGGTGGCCGGCATCGTCGCCGAGCGCGACGGCGCGCTGTTCCGCATCCCGGCCCGCGCGGTGGTGCTCGCCACCGGCGGCGTCGGCGCCCTCTACGCGGCGACCACCAACCCGCCGGGCGCCGTCGGCCGCGGGCTGGCGCTCGCCGCCCGGGCCGGCGCGGTGATGCGCGACATGGAGTTCGTGCAGTTCCACCCGACCGCCATCGCGGCCGGCGCCGACCCGATGCCGCTCGCCACCGAGGCCCTGCGCGGCGAGGGCGCCCGCCTCATCGACGAGACCGGCGCCGCCGTGATGGCCGGCATCGCGGGCGGCGACCTCGCGCCGCGCGACGTGGTCGCCCGCGGCATCTTCCAGGCGCTGCAGCGGGGCCGCACGGTCTACCTCGACGCCCGCGGCGCGCTCGGCGCCGCGATGCCGACGCGGTTCCCGACCGTGGCGGGGCTCTGCGCCGCTGCCGGCATCGACCCGGCCGTGCAGGCGATCCCGGTCCGCCCGGCGGCGCACTACCACATGGGCGGCGTGAAGGTGGACGCGTACGGCGCCACCTCGGTGCCGGGCCTCTACGCCTGCGGCGAGGTCGCCTCGACGGGCCTCCACGGCGCCAACCGGCTCGCCAGCAACTCCCTGCTGGAGGGCCTCGCCTACGCGCGCTTCATCGCCGACGGGCTCGACACGCCGCCGCCCGCCGCGATCGTGCCCGAGGCCGTGTCTGTCCGTGCCGCCGGCGACCTGCCGGCGATCCGCGCGCTGATGGAGCGCAGGGTCGGCGTCGTGCGCGACGCCGCCGGCCTCGAGGAAGCCGTCGCCGTCCTCGAGGCGGGGGCTGAGACCTGCGACGCCGCCCTCGTGGCGCTGCTCATCGCCCGCGGTGCGCTCGGCCGCCGGGAGAGCCGCGGCGCCCACTGGCGCAGCGACTTCCCCCATCTCGCCGCGGCCGCGCACACCGAGGCCGCGCTGGCCGACCCGATCGCCGCGACCCCGTCCGCCGAGGAGGCGCTGACGCCATGACCCAGTCGGTTCTCTCCGATGAGATCCTCCCCCTGCCGCGGCTCCTCGTGGAGCCCGTGGTGCGCGCCGCCCTGCTGGAGGATCTCGGCCGGGCCGGCGACATCACCACCGACGCCATCGTCCCCCCGGGCGAGCGGATGCGCGGCGTGATCGCCTCCCGGCAGGACGGCGTCATCTCGGGCACCGACGCCGCCGCCATCGCCTTCGCGCTGGTGGACCCGGCCGTCAGCGTGACGGTCGAGCGCGGCGACGGCGCCCGCGTGGCGCCGGGCGACGTGGTGCTGCGCCTCGAGGGGCCGGCGCGGGCGATCCTGACGGCCGAGCGCGTGGCGCTGAACCTGCTCTGCCGGATGTCGGGCGTGGCCACCGCCACCCACGGCCTCGTCGAGGCCGCGCGCCCGCACGGCAAGGCCTCGATCGTCTGCACCCGCAAGACGACGCCGGGCCTGCGCGCCCTGGAGAAGCACGCGGTCCGGGCCGGCGGCGGCTCGAACCACCGCTTCGGCCTCGACGACGCGGTGCTGATCAAGGACAACCACGTGGCGGTGGCCGGCGGCATCGTCCCGGCGATCGAGCGCGCCCGGTCCCGGGCCGGCCACTTGGTGAAGATCGAGTGCGAGGTCGACAGCCTGGAGCAGCTGGAGGAGGCCCTGTCGGTCGGGATCGACGCGGTGCTCCTCGACAATATGGGGCCCGACCTGCTCCGCCGCGCCGTGGCGATGATCGACGGGCGCGCCCTGTCCGAGGCGTCGGGCCGGATCACCCGCGAGACGGTCGGGGCCGTCGCGGCCTCGGGGGTCGATCTGATCTCCTGCGGCTGGATCACCCATTCGGCGGCGATCATCGACCTGGGGCTCGACGCCGCCTGACCGGCGGGCCCCGCGCGCCGCCGGCGCGGCGGGGCCGAAGCGGTCGCTCGACTGTCATCACGTTCGGGTGACAAGTCTTCGCCGCGGTCGCTCGGGAGATCTGCCGAGTCTATCGCCGCGCGACCGACTCGCTAAGATTTCGGCCAACCGCGACGCCATCGACCGGACCCGACCGTGAGCCAAGCCCTGCCTTCCGCGGCTGCCCCGGCGGTCGATCGTCCGGCGGCGCCGGTGGCACGCAAGCCCGGCGCGGTCCGGCACGGGCCCGGCGGCGCGCTGATGCTGGGCGCGCTGGGCGTCGTGTACGGCGATATCGGCACGAGCCCGCTCTACGCGTTCAAGGAGGCGGTGAAGGCCGCGACCAGCGGCGGCGCCTCGGTGCCGGCGGCGGCCACCGGCGCGGTGTCGCTGATCCTGTGGTCGCTGATCCTGATCGTGTCGCTGAAATACGCGGTGCTGATCCTGCGCGCCGACAACCGCGGCGAGGGCGGCATCGTCGCCATGCTGGCGCTGCTCGGCGCGCGGCATGCCAGGCCGGGGACGTGGAAGGCGCTGCTGCTGGTGGTCGGGCTGGTGGGCGCGGCGCTGCTCTACGGCGACGGCGCGATCACGCCGGCGATCTCGGTGCTGTCGGCGATCGAGGGGTTGAAGATCGACGCGCCGGCGCTCGGGCCGTACGTCGTGCCGATCACCCTCGCCATCCTGGTCGGGCTGTTCCTGGTCCAGCACAAGGGCGTCGCCGCCATCGGGCGGGTGTTCGGGCCGGTCATGCTCGTCTGGTTCGTCGTCCTGGTCCTGCTCGCGGTCCCGAGCATCCTGCACGCGCCGGAGATCCTGGCGGCGGCCAACCCGTTCCGGGCGGTGGACTTCCTGATCCATGCCGGCTGGCATGTCAGCTTCCTGATGCTCGGCGCGGCCTTCCTGGCGGTGACCGGCGGCGAGGCGATGTACGCCGATCTCGGCCATTTCGGCGCCCCGGCGATCCGGATCGCGTGGTTCGGCCTCGTGCTACCGGCGCTGCTGATCCACTATTGCGGCCAGGGCGCGCTGATCATCGCCGACCCGAGCGCGATCGAGAACCCGTTCTACCGGCTCGCGCCGGACTGGGCGCATTACCCGCTGGTGGCGCTCGCCACGATGGCGACCGTCATCGCCTCGCAGGCGGTGATCTCGGGCGTCTACTCGCTCACCCAGCAGTCGATCCAGCTCGGCTTCATGCCGATGATGCGGGTGGTGCACACCGATGAGGACGAGCGCGGCCAGATCTACGTGCCGGCGGTGAACTGGCTGCTCGCCGTGGCGACCCTGACGGCCGTGGTGGTGTTCGGCTCCTCCGACGCCCTGGCCGGCGCCTACGGCATCGCGGTCTCGGCGCTCATGGGCATCACCACGCTGCTCGCCGCGCTGATCGCGCTCCGCTGGGGCTACAACCCGGTCTTGGTCCTCGCGGTCAACGGCTTCTTCCTCGGCATCGACCTCGTGTTCTTCTCCGCCAACAGCGTGAAGCTGTTCGAGGGCGGCTGGTTTCCGCTGCTGCTCGCCGGCGTGGTCGCCTTCCTGATGCTGACCTGGATGAAGGGCAACCACGTCCTCGAATCCGTCCGCCAGACCATGCGCATGTCCGAGGCCTCCTTCCTCTCCAGCCTCGGCTCGCACCCGCCGGTGACGCTGCCCGGCACTGCGGCCTTCCTGACCGCCGCCACCGAGGGCATCCCGATGGCGCTCGGCCGCCTGCTGGAGCGCAGCCGCTGCCTGCACGAGCGGATCCTGCTGATCACCGTCGTCTACGAGGAGGAGCCGGTGATCCCGGCGAGCGAGCGGGCGCAGGTCACGCTGGTGGCGCAGGGGATCCGCAAGGCGATCTCGAAGTACACGCCCGGCATGGAGCGCGTCGTGCTGCGCTACGGCTTCATGCAGACCGCCTCGATCCCCGAGGGGCTGCAATGCGCGGTGGCGAGCGGGCTGCTGCCGCCGGAATATCTGGAGGACATGACGTATTTCGTGGGCCACGAGGTGGTGATCCCGTCACCGACCCATCCCGGCATGGCGCCGTGGCGGGAGGGCCTGTTCGCTTTCATGAAGCGGAACGCCGAGCGCACCGGCGCCCATTTCGGCCTGCCGACCCGGCAGATCGTCGAGGTGGGCACCGAGATCGAGATCTGACCGGCCGCGGCGCGCGGGGGCGCTGCCCGAGGCGCGCGTCGGAGGCCGGGGCCGGCCGTCTTTCGCATTGAAAACGGCCCCGTTCGCCAGCATATCGCCACCGCAATTTCCCCACAGCGGAGGCATCACCCGTGAGCGAGACGATCGAGCGGCACGAATTCGGGGCGGAGGTGGGACGCCTCCTCGACCTCGTCGTGCACGCGCTCTACTCCGACCGCGAGATCTTCCTGCGCGAACTCGTCGCCAACGCGGCCGACGCCATGGACCGGCGGCGGTTCGAGGCCCTGACCTCGGCGGCGAGCGCGCTGCCGCCGGACGCCAAGGTCCGCATCGCGCCCGACAAGGAGGCGCGGACCCTGACCGTGTCGGACGCCGGCATCGGCATGACCAAGGAGGATCTCGCCACCAACCTCGGCACCATCGCGCGCTCCGGCACGCGGGCCTTCTCGCAGACGCTCGAATCCGCCAAGGCCGAGGACCGGCCGAGCCTGATCGGCCAGTTCGGCGTCGGCTTCTACTCGGCCTTCATGGTCGCCGACCGCGTCACCGTCACGTCGCGCCGCGCCGGCAGCGACGAGGCCTGGACCTGGGCCTCGGAGGGACAGGGCAGCTACACGCTGGAGCCGGCGACGCGGGCCGAGCCCGGCACCGACATCGTGCTGCACCTCAAGGCGGATGCCGACGAGTACCTCGAGCCCTACCGCCTCGACCATCTCGTGCGGAAATGGGCCGACTTCATCACGGTGCCGATCGCGGTCGTGCGCGACGGCAAGGACGAGTCGGCCAACCAGGGCACCGCGCTCTGGCGCAAGGCGAAGTCCGAGGTCACCGAGGAGCAGTACGAGGAATTCTACCACTCCATCGGCATGAACTTCGACAAGCCGTGGGCGACGCTCCACTGGCGCGCCGAGGGGCAGCTCGAGTTCTCCGCGCTTCTGTTCATTCCCGGCTCGAAGCCGTTCCAGGCCCTCGAGAACGAGCGGCAGAGCAAGGTCCGGCTGCATGTCCGGCGGATGTTCATCACCGACGAGGCCGAGCTGCTGCCGCCGTGGCTGCGCTTCGTCCAGGGCGTCGTCGACACCGAGGACCTGCCGCTGAACGTCTCCCGCGAGATGCTGCAATCGACCCCGGCGCTCGCCCGGATCCGCCGCGCGGTCACCGGGCGCGTCGTCTCCGAACTCACCACCCGCGCCAAGGACGCGGAGGGCTACCAGTCCTTCTGGGAGAATTTCGGCCCCGTCCTCAAGGAGGGCATCTACGAGGATTTCGAGCGCCGGGGCGAGATCGCGCCGCTCCTGCGCTTCCGCTCCTCGGCGGTCGAGGGCTGGACCTCGCTGCCCGACTACGTGTCCCGCATGAAGGACGGCCAGGAGGCGATCTACTACCTCGTCGCCGACGACGCCGAGGCGCTCAAGTCGTCGCCGCAGCTGGAGGGCTTCCGGGCCCGCGGCCTCGAGGTGCTGCTCCTCTCCGACCACGTCGACGCCTTCTGGCCCGATCAGCTCGGCACCTTCGACGAGAAGCCGCTCCGCTCGATCACCAAGGGCGGCCTCGACCTGTCGAAGTTCGCGCCGGATGGCGAGCAGCCGGAGGCGCCGGAGGGCATCGACGCCTTCGTCGCCGCCGTGAAGACGGCCCTCGGCGCCGAGGTCTCGGACGTGCGCACCACCGACCGGCTCGTCGATTCGGCCGTGGTCCTCTCGGCCGGCACCGGCGGACCCGACCTGCAGATGCAGCGGCTCATGCGCCGGGCCGGGCGGGCCGGTGCCGGGCAGCCGGTCCTAGAGATCAACCCGCGCCACCCGCTGATTCGGGCGCTGGCCGCGGCACCCGAATCGGAGGTGCCGCAGGCCGCCGGCACGCTCCTCGACCTCGCCCGCATCCAGGACGGCGACAGCCCCCGCGACCCGGCGGCCTTCGCCCGCACGGTGGCGGCGGCGCTCGCGGCCGCGCGGGGCGCGTAGGACTACGGAGACCCGCGCCGCGCGCTGCCGGGAGGCCGCGCGCGGCGTGTGTCTCCACACACATCCGTTCGGGATGATTGTGGGTTCGGTTGATCATTCGGAAATGGTCGAGCCATAACTTCGCCACCGGTCGGGATCATTGCCCGGCCGAAGGCGCGGGCGCGGTGGGGGCCGCAGGCGTCTGAGCCGAACCCTCTCGCGCGCCTCGGGCGCGCCTCACGGACGCTGCATGAACCCGGTCGAGGCTGAAGCCGGCAACGGACAGGCGGTCGCGGCGGCGCGGACCCGGGCCCACGCCCGGGCGTACCGCCACAGCGGACGCGTGCGCACCATGCGCCGGCTGATTCCGGTGGTCGCCGGCGGCGCGGTGGCGCTGCTGCTGGGCTACCTGTTCAATCCCTTCGCGGCGCAGCTGCCGGGCGTCTCGGTCGGCCCGGTGACGCTGGCCGGCTCCAAGGTCCGCATGGAGAACCCGCGGCTCTCGGGCTTCCGCCAGGGCACGCGCGGCTACGAGGTGACGGCCGACGCCGCCCTCCAGGACGTCCGCAAGCCGAGCCAGATCGAGCTGCAGCAGATGCGCGGCCACATCGCCACCGACGACCAGGGCGGCATCGCCCGCCTCTCGGCGACGTCGGGCCTGTTCGACACCGCCCGCGAGGCGCTCGACCTGAAGGACGACATCCGCATCTGGACCGACAAGGGCGAGGAGGCGCGCCTGCGCTCCGCCGCCGTCGCGTTCAAGACCGGCTCCATCAGCTCGCAGGAGCCCGTCACCGTCTCGAGCGCGCGGGCCAACGTGAAGGCCGACACCCTCGACGTCGTCGAGAACGGCAAGCGGATCTCCTTCGTGGGCAACGTCCACGTGGTCATCGTCAGCGACGCGCCGGGGGAGAAGCCCCAGGCCCGCATCCTGACCTCGGACGCCGAAGCCGCGGACGGTGCCCGATGAGCGCCGCCCGCCTCCTCTGCGCCGCCCTGGCGGCCGGGCTGGTCCTCGCCGGTCCGGCGCTGGCCGAGAAGCCGGCGCGCAAGGATTCGCCCTTCGGCAATATCGGCGGCGGCGGCAAGGATCCGATCAAGATCGACGCCGACCGGCTCGACGTGTTCGACCGAGAGAACAAGGCGGTCTTCGCCGGCAACGTCGTGGCCGTGCAGGGCGACAGCACCATCCGCTGCTCGACCATGACGGTGACCTACAAGCGCGGCAAGGACGCGCCGGGCAAGGGCGCCAAGGGCGACGCCAAGCCCGAGGCGCGGGACGAGGGCGCCGACGCGGCGCCGCGGAACCCCGCCGAGAACGGGATCCAGAAGGTCGACTGCGCCGGGCCGGTGACGGTGGTGCAGAAGGACCAAGTCGCCACGGGCGATCACGCGGTGTTCGACCAGGACGCCAAGCGGATCGTGCTGACCGGCAACGTCGTCCTGAGCCAGTGCCAGAACGTCACCCGCGGGCAGCGGCTCGTCTACGACATGAACACCGGGCGCGCGAACATGGACCCCGTTGCGGGCGGCCGCGTCTCGGCCCTGTTCGTGCCCGGCGAGAAGTCCGACGCCAAGGACGGCAAGGCGAAGGGCTGCAGCCAGCCGCCGCCCAGGCCGAAGGCGCAGGTCGATTGAGCGGCGCCGTGGCGTTCCAGGCGGGCCCGCAGGAGCCGGCCCGGACGGGCTGGCTCGGCCGGCTGTTCGGCCGGCGCGCGCGGCAGGCCGAACAGCCGGCCGAGGCCGACGGCTGGTCCGCGGCCGAGGAGGGCGGTCTCGGCATCCTCAGCGTGCGCGGCCTGCGCAAGAGCTACGGCGCCCGCACGGTCGTCCACGAGGCCGGCCTCACCGTGCGCACCGGCGAGGCCGTCGGGCTGCTCGGGCCGAACGGCGCCGGCAAGACCACGATCTTCTACATGATCACCGGGCTGGTGGCGGCCGATCGCGGCCACATCACCCTGGACGGCCTGCCGATCACGCACCTGCCCATGTACCAGCGGGCGCGGCTCGGGATCGGCTACCTGCCGCAGGAGGCCTCGATCTTCCGCGGGCTCACCGTGGAGGACAACATCCGGGCGGTGCTGGAGGTGGTCGAGCCGGACCGCAAGGCGCGCGCGCGCAAGCTCGACTCGCTGCTCGAGGAGTTCGACATCGCGCGCCTGCGCAAGTCGCCCTCGATCGCGCTCTCGGGCGGCGAGCGGCGGCGCTGCGAGATCGCCCGGGCGCTCGCCTCGTCGCCGACCTTCATGCTGCTGGACGAGCCCTTCGCGGGCATCGACCCGATCGCGGTCGGCGACATCCAGGACCTCGTGAAGCACCTGAAGCAGCGCGGCATCGGCGTGCTGATCACCGACCACAACGTCCGCGAGACGCTGGGCCTGATCGACCGCGCCTACATCGCCCATTCCGGCCGCATCCTCACCGAGGGCACGCCCGAGGAGATCGTGGCGAACCCGGACGCGCGCCGGCTCTATCTCGGCGAGGATTTCCGGCTCTAGGCCGGCCGCGCCCGCACGGGCAGGGCGGCCGGCCGCTCAGCTCTTCCAGTTCTTCAGCGCCGCGAAGGGGCTGTCCGAACCCGCGGGCTTCTCCGGGTTCAGCACCGGCTCCACCTGGGCGATCGCGTCCGCCATCGAGAAGGCCGAGCCGCTCTGGAGCCGGCCGCCCGCCGCGTCGCGGTGGCCGCCGCCGCGGAACAGGCGGGCGCCGTCGAGCGCCGTGCCGTCGTTGGACCGGAACGACAGCGTGCCCATCCGCTGGACGTTGACCACGCGCTTGGCCCGGCCCGCGTCCATGATCAGGTCGGAGACCCGCTGGAAGGTGCCCGAATCGAGGGCGAAGGACAGGAGCGTGCCGTCCTTGAGCGGGCGGAACAGGGAATCCGAGCGGGCGAGCGCCCGGGCAAGCCGCATGCGCGTCGTCAGCGCCGGGTCGTCGTCCGGCGCGTCGCGCAGCAGGGTGTCGACCACGCCGGCGCGGAGCGCCGAGGCGCGGCGCTCCAGCTCGGCCGGGCTCGCCCCGTCCCGCAGGGCGGCGGCGGCCGCGAGCAGGATCTCGGACACGAACCGGTCGTGCCAGGGATGCCCGACCGGCACGTAGCTCGACACGACCTCCCAGAACAGCTCGTCCAGGGCGAGGCCGCCCCGGAAGGCGGGGCTCTCCTTGCGCCAGAGGTCGAGGGCGTCGACCGCGGTGAGCAGGCTCGACAGGTCGGTCGCGGGCTCGTGCGCGGCGAACAGGGCCCGGTGCTCGAAGGCCATCCGCGTGGCGCAGATGTCGTCCTCGATCAGCACGGCGATCTCGGGGTCGCCCAGGTCGATCCGGTGGAGCGCCGGCCGCTCGGCGTCGGGCGCCGCGTCCAGGCCCAGGCGCCGCATCTGGTCGAGGGAGGAGGCGTGGTGGTCGAGGACCACGAGGCGGTGCTTCTGCCCGTCCTCGCGGCGCCGGTTCATCGCGGCGAACTTCTTCAGGCCCGCGATGGTCTGCTCCTCCAGGCCGAGGTCGGTCATCAGCAGGATCTCGCGCTCCGCCGCGCGGCCGAGGCGCTTGATCTCGTCCTCGAAGACCGGGCCGACATCGCTGTAGCGGGGCACGTGGACGACGCGCTCGACCGGGGCGCAGGCGGCGGCGACCGTCGAGGCGCCGTAGCCGTCGAGGTCGTGGTGGGTGATCTGGATCAGGCGCAACGGGCGGACTCGGAGGGTGACGGAGCGGCCCGTCTACGACGCCCGGCGCCGCGAGGCGAGGGGCGGCGGCCCTTCCGTCCGGCGGCGTTCGGTGCAGAATGCTCCGCGGCCGCCACGAGTCGCGAAGGACCGGCCGGCCGCGGAGACCCCCAAGGGGCCCGTCATTCGGGGAGGACACGATGGCCCTGGCCGCAACGCCGCGCGTGCGCCGCATCCAGACGATCTCGCTCGCCCTGCTGGTGACCGCGGGCGTCGTCAACTACGTCGACCGGGCCACCCTGGCGGTGGCCAACCCGCTGATCCGCGAGGATCTCGGCCTCTCGATCCCCGACATGGGCCTGCTGCTCTCGGCCTTCCTCTGGGCCTACGCCTTCGCGCAGCTGCCGGCCGGGGCGCTCGCCGACCGGCTCGGCCCGCGCCTGACGCTGACGCTCGGCCTGACCTGCTGGTCCTTCGGCCAGATGCTCGGCGGCGCGGTGACGTCGTTCTGGCAATTCGTGAGCGCACGGATCGTCCTCGGAATCGGCGAGGCGCCGCATTTCCCGACCTGCGCCCGCGTCTCCCGCGACTGGTTCAACATCCGCCAGCGCGGCACCGCCACGGGGATCTGGAACTGCGCCTCCTCGCTCGGAACCTTCCTGGCCCTGCCGCTGCTGACCTTCCTGATGGTGAGCTTCGGCTGGCGGGCGATGTTCGTCATCATGGGCGCGGCCGGCCTCGTCCTCGCGGCGATCGTCTACCTCGTGTTCCGCAACCCGCGCGAGACCGACCTGACGCCGGGGGAGCGGGCCTTCCTGGAGGAGGGCGATGCCCCGAACGCCGGCCGCGCGGTCACCTGGAGCGCGTGGCGGCGGCTCTTCGGGTTCCGCACCAGCTGGGGGATGATCGTCGGCTATTTCGGCTGCATCTACATGACGTGGCTCTACACCGCGTGGCTGCCGAGCTACCTCGAGATCGAGCGGCACTTCACCCTGCAGAAGACCGGCCTCGTCGGCTCGATCCCCTTCGCCTTCGGCGTGCTGGGCGGGATCCTGGGCGGTCGCGTCGTCGATGTCCTCGTCCGCCGCGGCGTCGACCCGATCCGCAGCCGCAAGATCCCGATGGTCGGCTCCCTGGTGGCGACCGCCGCGTTCACGGTGGTGGCGGCGCTGACGCCGAGCGACACCCTCGCGATCGCCTGCATCTCGGCCTCGCTGTTCCTGGTCTACATGAGCTCGTCGTCGGCCTGGGCGATGGCCTCCGTGGCGGCGCCGGCCAGCTGCACGGCGTCGCTCGGCGCCATGCAGAATTTCGGCGGCTACATCGGCGGCGCCCTGGCGCCGACCGTGACGGGCTTCATCGTCGGCGGCACGGGCCATTTCTCCATGGCCTTCATCACCGGCGCCGTGATCGCCCTGGTGGCGGCCCTGGGCTACTGGACGCTGATCCAGGATCCCATCGCCGACGAGGGTCCGGAGAGCCCCGCCGTCGGCGCGCTCGGGGCCGCGCGCTAGGCGAGCCGACGGCGCCCTCTCGCGCCACCCCCGCGCGTCACCCCCACGCTTCACCCCCGCAGGTTCGGCGCGGCCAGGATCAGGTCGCGCAGATGCGTGCGGGCCGTGAAGCTCCGGCGCATCAGGTCGACGAAGGTGGCGGCCGGCCCGTCCCAGTCGTGGCGCGCCGCGTGGGCCCGCGCCGCGCAGGCGTCGAAGGGCAGCCGCCCCTCGACCGCCGCGCCCATCAGCTCCGCGAGACGGTCGACCCGGTCGGGCGCGTCCGGGTCGAAGTAGCTCGCCGCGCTGCCGCCGGCTTCCGGGATGGCCGTCAGGCTCGAGGCGATGACGGGGGTTCCCCGGGCGAGGCTGTCGAGCACCGGGATGCCCCAGCCCTCGCCGCGGCTCGGGAAGACCAGGGCGGCGGCCCGGGCGTAGAGGTCGGACAGGCCCTGGTCGTCGATGCCGGCGATGTGCACCGCGTCCGGCGTCCGGGCGAGGCGGTCGAGAGTCTCGGGCCGCTCGCCGTCGCCCTTGCCGACCACGATCAGCCGGGCCGCGCCCTGCGGCAGCCGCGCGAAGGCGTCGAGGACGAGGCCGAGATTCTTCCGCGGCTCCAGCCGGCCGACCATCAGCAGGTAGGGGCGCCCGTCGGCGAGCGGCGTCCGCTCCGTGACCGCCTGCGGCGGCGTGGAGCCGCAGCGCACCTCGGCGATGCGCTCCCGCGCGATGCCGTAGACGTTGGCGATGGAGTCGCGGCTGTAGTCGGAGATGGTCAGGACCAGCTTGGCGCGCCGCGCCGAGAGCCGGGTCAGGATCTTGTTCCGCCAGCGCATCGACCACGGGAAGAACTCGGGATGCGTCTCGAACAGGATGTCGTGGACCACCACCACCTGCCGGTCGCCCGGCACCAGCGGCGGGGCGATGTAGGTGGTCAGCAGCGTGTCCAGGCGGTCGCGCAGGAACAGCCACGGCCAGACCAGGGTCAGCCGCACGGTCGCGGGCACACGCGGCAGCCGTTGGTGCTCGATGTTGTCGCCCGAGACGATGCGGGCGCAGGCCTCCGGGTCGCCGGAATAGACCACGTAGGTGGCGTCCGGGTGGCGGGCGGCGGCCCGCCCGATGATGTTCACGAGCCAGGTCCGGCTGCCCTGCGGCTTGCCGGTGAGCACGTGCGCGTCGATGCCGATGCGAAGCATGTTACGGGCTCCTGTAGGCGCCGAAGGTCGGGGCCTCACCGGGGGCGTAGGCCTGGCCGGCGATGTCGCGGGTGGCGCCGAGCGGGATGCCGGCGCGGGCCGGGGGCGCCGTCAGGGCGAGCCCGCCGGCCATGGGGTTCGCGGGATCGCGGAAGGCGGGCGTGCCGGTGAGGTCGGGACCCTGGCCGTTGAGCGGCAGGCTCGCCCCGTCGCCGGTGGCCTGCGTGCCCCAGCGGTAGAGCGGGGCGCCGACGGCGCTGCCGAGGAAGTTCGGCCCGATCGCGTTGTTGTTGTCGGTGGTGGTCGCCTCGACCACGATCGCGGCCACGTTCGGCCGGGTCGCGTAGGCGATGTTGTTGAGCACCCGGTTGTTCGACGTGCGGTCGACCTGCTTGGTGTAGTCGGAGGCCAGCACGATCTCGCCGCGATAGACGTGCTTGCCGCCGGAATTGCGCATGTTGCCGGTGGTCGTGTTGTTGACCACCGTGTTGGAGCCGGCGTCGAACAGGTTGATCCCGGCGCCGTCGTTGTCGGCCGCGACGTTGAACGCGACGATGTTGCCGTCGCACCACTGGTCGATCTGGATGCCGTTGCCGTCCTGGCCGGTGGTCTCCTTCTGGCCGGTGACGATGTTGTACCGGATGATGTTGCGGTCGCCGGCGTCCTGGGCGGCATCCTTGGCGTAGACGTGGATGCCCGAGGTGCCCGACATCCCCACGCCGTTGCCCGAGACGCGGTTGCCCTCCACGACGTAGCCGGAGCCGTTGATCTCCATCCCGTGGATGCCGTTGCCGGTCACGGTGTTGTCGAGGATGTAGCTCGGATCCTCCGCGGGCGCGTTGATCACGTCGACGGCCACGCCGTGGGTCTGGTTGTCGGCGAGGGTGTTGCCGGTGATGCGGTGACCCGCCCCGGCACCGTCGCCGATCCAGATCCCCAGGCCGGAGCGGGACACGGTCGAGCCCGCGACCGTGACGTGGCTTGATCCCCGGCGGATGATGAAGCCGGAATTCACCGCGCCCTGGACGCTCAGGCCCGTGACCGTGACGTAGGCGGCGTTCTCGAACACCACGGAGTTGGACAGGCGCGGCTGCGTGCCGGGTTCTGCCGCCACCGTCACGGGCGCCGCCGCGGTCCCGCGGGACCCGACGAACACGACGTCGCCGTAGCTGCCGCCCCGGACCAGCACGCTCGATCCGGGACCGAGACTGGCGAAGGGCACGTCGGCGAGCCGCGCCACCGTGGTGTAGCCGGGCTTCGCGCCGCCGGCGGGATCGACCAGGATGTTCTGCTGCACCTGCGCGTCGGCCGGCCCGCAGGCGGACAGGACCGGCAGGAGCAGGGCCGACAGGGCGCCGAGGACCGTGCGGGGCCACCTCATGCCGCGAGCGCCCGGGCGATGGCGAGGCGCTTGCGCCGCTGGAACAGCCGCCGCCACACGCTGCGGCCGGCCTCGGGGCTGATCCGCGTCAGCGCGCGCGCCGCCATCTGCCAGCCGGGCAGGAGCGCCTGCGGCATGGCGAGGTCGGCGACCCGGTGGCGCGCCGCCGCGCCCAGCGGCGGCGGCCCGACGAGGCCGAGCCGGCCGAGATCCGCCACGAGGTCCGGGCGCTTGCGGTACCACAGCACCAGCGCCGCGCCCTCGCGCTCGGCGATCCGCAGGTAGGCCGCCTCGTCCAGGAGGTGGTGGTGGTAGCCCAGCGCCTCGGGCGCGTAGAACAGGCGCATGCCGCGCCGGGCCAGCCGCTCGCCGAGCTCGATGTCCTCGTGCCAGAACAGCTTCGGGTCGAAGCCGCCCGCCTCCTCCAGGAAGCGCCGGTCGACGCTGACGTTGCAGGTCAGGAACGCGTCCCAGCCGACCGCGTCGCGGCCCGCCAGCGCGTCGTAGGAGGCGTCGTGGTGGAGCGCCGAGAAGGGCGAGAAGGGCAGGGCGGGGTCGATCGTCATCCGTCCGAGGATCGCTGTCTCACGACCGCCCCGCCGGGCGTGGGCGAGGCGGTGCGCCTCGACGAGGCTCGGGACCGGGATCGTGTCGTCGTTGACGATCAGGAGGCGCGCGCCCCGCGCCGCCGCGATGGCGCGGTTGCGGGCGGCGTTCGCCCCGGCATTCTCCTGGCGCAGGTGCACCACGAGGATCCGGGCCGTGGCGACGGCGCGGCTGATGACCGTCCCGGTGTGGTCGGTCGAGCCGTCGTCGCAGACGACGATCTCGAAGGGCGCGTCCGTCTCCTGCCGGTCGAAGGCCCTCAGGCACAAGCGCAGCGTGTCGGCGCGGTTGTAGGTCGGGATGATGACCGAGAGCACGGGTCGATCGCTCATGAGGAGGCTTCCGGGAGCGGGAGGTCGAGGGGATCGGTCGGGGCGCGGCGCAGGCACAGCCACCCCGCGAGGGCGGCCGAGAGGGCCGCGGCGGCGGGCACCGCCGCGGGCGCCAGGGCGGCGGGACCGGCGGCCCAGGCGAGGGCGGTCAGGAGGGCCGGCGCGGCGAGGATCGGCACGTCGGCCAGGGCGAGGGGCGGTCCGGCCTCCCGCCAGAAGGCCTGAGCCAGGACGCCGAGCATCGCGGCCTCGGCGAGCAGCGCGGCGATGCCCGCGCCGAGGAGCGGATCCCACGGGATCAGCAGCGTGCAGGCGAAGAGGTTCGTGGCGCAGGCCGCCGCGCTCCCGCGCACCGCGAAGCCGGTCCGGCCCAGCGGGACGAGGCCCGCGAACAGGATCGTGGCGGCGATCAGCAGGACGCTCATCCCGGTGGCGATGCGCAGCACCGGGACGGCGCGGCCGAAATCCGGGCCGAAGGCGAGGCGCACCAGCGGCTCCGCGAGGGCGCAGGTCGCCACCGCTCCGGCGCAGGACGCGGCGAGGATCGGGACCAGCGCGCCGCGGACCCGCGCGCGCAGGGCGGTCGTGCCGGCGCGTGACCGTCCGTCGACCAGGGGCCCGACGGCGCGCCCGAAGACCGGCACCAGCGGGGCGCACAGGGTTATCGCCACCGCGGCGCCGAGCTCGAAGAACCGGAAGCCGGCCGTGAACTGGCCGAGCTCGGCCGCGCCCGCGAAGGCGGCCAGCATCATCAGGCTGATCCGGCCGTTGAGCGAGCCGAGGGCGTTCGAGACGCCCACCCCCGCCGCGGCCCGGATCGTCGCGAGCGCGTGCGGCAGCGAGGCGGGGCGGGCGGGCACGAGGCGCAGCGCCAGCGCCAGCCCGACCGCGCCGTACGCGATGCCGGCGGCCACCGCCACGAGGCTGAGCGCCGCCTCCGGAAGCTGCAGCCAGAGCGCGAGTGCCGTCCCGCCGATCAGCAGGGCGGCGTTGGCGAGCGACGGCCAGACGGACCAGCCCGGCCGCCCGCAGACCTGGAACAGGGCGTCGAGGAAGCGGGCGGCCGCGAGCGGCATGAGGAGAGCGGCCAGCGCCAGGGCGGGCCGGACCGCGTCCGGCAGCATCGGCAGGACGCCGAGGAGCGCGGCACCCGTCCCGAGGCCGAGGACGAGGCGCGCCGACAGCATCCGGCCGAACTCGGCCGCCCGCATCTCCGGCCCGACCGCGCCGAGCCGCGCCCCGAAGGTCAGCGTGGTGCCGAAATCCGCCGCGATCAGCGCGACCGCGAGGATCGCCAGGGCGAGGCCGTAGCGGCCCAGCGCCGCCGGGCCGGCGAAATGGCCGACCATCACGAAGGCCGCGAAGCCGGCCGCGAGGTAGACGCCGCGCCCCGCCGCCTGTCCGAGCAGGTTCGCGCCGTAGCGCAGCCCGCCGGCGCGCCCCCGTCCCGACAATCGGTTTACCAAGCGAAGCATCTCTCGGTGAAGCCTGACTGAAAACTGCGACCTACGATTGCATCGTGGCAGGCTGCGTATGGCTTGCAACCGCGAGCTCAATTTATGGTTGCAGAGTTGTCGCGTTGGGAAAAACCGGAGGACTGCGTATGTCCGAGACAGCCGCTGGACCGGATCTGCGCCTCTCGCGCGGAGCGGACGCGGAGGCGGGGCGTCTCCGGTGGGCCGAGGTGCGGGCTGCCCTGTCCGCCGACCGCGATCACTGGCGCCGCCGCGGCGGCGGACCGGCCCGCCTGCGCCGGGGCTACCACGCGGTCTGGCTCTACCGCCTGTCCCGCTACGCCCACGAGCGCGGCTGGCGGATGGCGGCGTGGCTGCTGTGGCTGGTGAATGGCTGGTGGACGGGCGCCGACATCCCGCCCTCCAGCCGCATCGCCGGCGGCCTGTTCCTGCCGCAGCCCTACGGGACGGTCATCGCCGGCGCCGTGGGCCGCGACGCCGCCTTCGGGATCCAGGCCTCCATCGGCGGCCTGCTGAAGGAGCCCGACCAGGACATCGGCGGCGGCCCCGGCCTGCCGGTGCTGGGCGACGACGTCGTCCTGGAGGCGGGCGCCATCGTGCTCGGCGCCGTCCCGATCGGTGACCGGGCCCGGATCGGCCCGCGGACCACCATCCTCAAGCCCGTCCAGGCCGACGAGGAGGTCATGCCCCAGCCCTGGCGGCCGCTTCCCGGCCGGGGGGGCGCGGCGTGAGCGGCCCGCTGACCGACCACGTCACCCTGCCGGGCCTGCGGCGCCTCCTGGCGGCCGACTTCGCCCGCGTCCTGCGCCAGACGACGGGGGGCAAGTCGACCTCGCGGCTGCGGCGCGCGATGCACCTCACGCTGCCGGCCATGCAGGTGGCGATCCTCCACCGGACCGCGCACCTGCTGCACGGCCGGGGCTGGCGCCGCTGCGCCGCCCTTGTGGCGGACCTGTCCCTGCGGCTGACCGGCGCCTGCCTGCATCCGGGCTCGCGCCTCGGGCCCGGCCTGTTCGTTCCGCACCCGGCGCGGGTCGCCTTCTGCGGAACCGGGGGCGCCGACCTGACGCTCCTGCCCGGCACCCTGGTCGGGCCGCGGGACTGGCTCTTCCCGAGCCAGCCGTTCCCCACCGACGGCCCCCATCTCGGCGACGGCGCCGTGGTCGGCGCGCACGCCGCCGTGCAGGGGGCGGTCGCCATCGGCGCGGGCGCGACGATCGGGATCGGGGTCTGCAGCCTCCGGGACGTCCCGGCCGGCACCGTGACGATGCTGGTCCAGCGGCAGCTCCGCAGCGGCGGGCGCGGCCCGGAGGCGGGCCGTGGGCGCTAGATCCGGACGCGCCGGGCCGGTGCCCGGCTCACGCGCGCCCGTGCTCCCGGCGGACGGCCGGCCGCGCCTCCCGGCCCTGGCGCCTGGGCGCCAGCTGACGGCGCAGCACGCGCTCGTAGGCGTCGAAGATGCCGCGCCACGTGAACGCCTCGGCGTGGCGGCGACGGGACGCCTCGCCCATGACCTCGAGGCGGCGCGGCCCGGCCCGCACCAGGCCGAGGATGCCCCGCCGCAGCTCGGTCTCGTCGCCGAAGTAGAGCGCCTGCGGCCCCGCCACCCAGCGGTTGAACGGGTTGTCGTGGGCGAGGATCGGCGAGCCCGCCCCCAGCGCCTCGACCAGCGACGGGTTGGTCCCGCCCACGGTGTGGCCGTGGATGTGGAACCGGGCGTGGAAGCGGAGCGCGGCCACGCGCTCGGCCTCGTAGATCGCGCCGGCGAAGATCACGTCCGGCCCGCCCGCCGCGCGGACGGCGCGGTGGTACGGGTCGGACTCCGCGAGCTTGCCCAGCACGAGCAGCGGCAGGCCCGGCCGGACCTCGCTCCAGGCCCGGACGATCTGGAGCACGAGGTTCTCGGGCACCACCCGGGCGATCAGCAGGCCGTAATCCCGCGGGCGCAGGCCGAACGTCGCCAGCGGCTCGGTCGAGGCCTCCAGCACCGGGTCGGCGCCGTACGCGATGGTGGTGATCCGGGCGGCCGAGGTCCGGCGGGCGAGGTGCCGGGCGATCTCGGGGTGGTCCGCCACGAGGTGGGTCGAGAACAGGCTGCCGAGCCGCTCGTTCAGCCAGAACCAGGCCTTGGCGGGCTTCGACCAGCGGTCGCGCTTCCACTCGATGCCGTCCATGTTCATCACGCTGCGCTTGGCGGTCAGCCGGTAGAGCAGCGAGAACACCGCGGTGTTGTAGCCGAGCACGAGGGGCAGGGCCGGCCGGAAGGCCGCCCGCAGGGTGCATTTCAGGTCGAACACGATCGTCGAGACGGCGCCGTCGCCCCGGACCGCGACCGGGATCAGCAGGATCCCGCGCCAGACCATCGGCGGCGCCGGCTCGCGCACTTGGCAATAGACCTCGACCCGCCAGCCGCGCGCCACGAGCTCCAGCGCGAGGCGCTCCGCCAGCGTCTCGAACCCCCCGTGCGCCGCCGGCACCCCGCGGGTGCCGAGGATCGCCACCGTCGGGCGCCCGCCCGATCCCCCGGATTTCATATGCGCCGTCGGCGCAGCACGTTCAGAGGAGCCTGAGGCATGGTCACGGTCGAACAGCGTCTGTTCCGGGAGATGGGGGCCGGGGGCTATTCCCGGCACGACCACCGGATGGAGTACATCGTGCGCGTCAACGCGCTGCTCCGCTCCGACATGCGGGTCATGGAGTTCGGCGCGGGGCGCGGCAAGTGGAGCGATGACCCGGTCCCACTGCGGCGGCACCTCGGCGACTTCCGGGGGCGCTGCGCCCAGGTCGTCGCCTGCGACGTCGACGAGGCGGTCCTCGGCAACCGGTCGGCCGACGAGGTCCGGCTGATCGGTCACGACGGGGTGCTGCCATTTCCGGACGGGAGCTTCGACCTGATCTCGGCCTTCTCGGTCCTCGAGCATATCGAGCACCCCGAGGTCACCGCGGCGGAACTCGGCCGGGTGCTCGCGCCGGGCGGCTGGCTCTGCGCCTGGACGCCGAATCGCTGGGGCTATGTCGGGATCGGGGCGCGGCTCGTGCCCAAGCGGCTGCACGCCCGGGTGCTGCGCCTCGTCGAGCCGCGGCGGGTCGAGATCGACTCGTTCGTTCCGCTCTACACGATGAACACGGAGGCGGCGCGGAAGCGGCTTTTCCCAACTGACCGGTTCGAGCACTTCACCTACAGTTTCGACGGGCAGCCGTTCTATCATGGCGAGAACATCGTCCTGGGCAAGTTCTGGGAGCTGCTGTTCCGGCTCACGCCGGGTCCCTTCAAGGGCTACCACATGGTGTTCATCCGCAAACGGCCGTGACGGTTCATCGCGGTCGGAGACGAAGACTGCGCAGGTGCCCGGAGAACCTGCGCATGTCCTCGGCCTTGCGGGCGAGGTCCGGCTGCCGGCGCAGCCGGGCCGCGAGACCGTAGGCCACGGCCCGCAGGGTGAAGCCGAGCCGGAGCGGGCCGGAGAAGAAGGCGGGCGACGACAGGAGCCGCCCGGCATTGCGCAGGCTGTAGATCGCCGCCAGGCCGTCGAGCCAGCGGGCCGAGCGGGCGCTTCCCGAGCCGCCCTGGAGATGGGTGACGGCGATGTCCGGGCGGTAGGCGACGCGCAGGCCGGCATCGCGCAGGCGGCAGCCCCAGTCCACGTCCTCGCCGTAGAGGAACATCGGGCTCTCCAGGCCGCCGATCGCGGCGATCGCCGAGCGGCGCAGGAGCAGGCAGGCCCCGCAGATCCAGTCGACGTCGAGGGCCCGCGCCCCCCTGGCCTGGCGGCTCGCGAGGTAGAGGCCGCGCAGCCCGAGGCGGCCCGACAGGCCGGCGGCGTGCACCAGGATCGAGAGCGGGCGCGGCTCGTAGCCGGCGTCACCGACTTGATGCGTCCCGTCCGGGAAGGTCAGGCGCGGGCCGACCGCCCCGACATCCGGATGCGCGTCGAGATGGTCCAGGAGGCCCGAGAGCGCGTCCGGGTCGTGCAGGAACGCGTCGGGGTTGAGGAGCAGGATCGCGGTACCGCGCGCGTGCTCCAGCGCGCGCGCGTTGCCGCCCGCGAAGCCGTGATTGGTCGGCTCGGCGATGACCCGCACCCAGGGAAAGGCCCGCGCGACGCGCTCCGGCGTCCCGTCGGTGGAGGCGTTGTCGACGAGGATCACCTCGTAGGGGCGTCTCACCCGGCTCGCCGCCAGCAGGTCCAGGCAGGTCTCGATGTCCCGGCCGGCATTGTAGGTGACGATCAGGACGCTGAGGCTGACGGCGCTCACGGACGGTCTCCGTACGCTGCGAGGGAGGGGCGACGCCCGGACTGCGAGGGCATCCGCTCCGGTCGGGCGCGCGCCGCGCCGATCGGGCCCGTCGACGCGACCGCCTGGGACGCCGCGACGGCCCTGCGCCGCTGCGCCGCCCGCACCCCGGCGATCAGCCCGAGGCCGGTGTAGAGCAGCTCGGCGATGCCGAGATTCAGGCGGAAGCCCGGATCGACCAGCCCGTGCAGCAGGTGCGCGATCAGGCCGACGGCGCAGGCGGCCGCGATCGCCGCGAGCGGATCGCCCACCGGGGCGCGGCGGGCGGCGCGGAAGCCCCGGGCGATGCCGATGCCGAAGACCAGCGCGAAGGCCGCGTAGCCGACGACCCCGACCTCGGTGAGGATCAGGATGTGCAGGTTGTGCACCACGTGGTTCGACCGGTCGAACAATCCGGCGAGCCGGGACAGGCCGGTCCTGTCGAGGACCGCGAACTGGTTGCCGAAGTTGTTCAGGCCGACGCCGAAGATCGGGAACTGCTCGAACAGGGCGAGGGCCGCGGCGTTCAGCGGGCCGCGCTGGGCGGCCGAGCCGCCGTCGTCGGCGGTGAGCCGCTCCCAGATCAGCGGGCCGGCGTAGAGCGCCGCGACGGCGCCGACGACCGCCAGCAGGCCGAAGACGATCAGGCTCGTCCGGGAGAACACGCGGTCGCGGTAGACCAGCAGGATCAGGAGGGCGGCCGAGACCGGGAAGGTCAGCCAGGACGCGCGCGAAAGGGTCAGGACCACGCCGACCAGGGCCGAGGCGGCGCCCGCCGCCCCCGCGAGGCGCAGGAGCAGCGGGCCGCGCGACAGGGCCAGCGCCAGGGCGAGCGGCCAGACGAACTCGTAATAGTAGCCGAGGATGTTCGGGTGGACCTTCAGTCCGCCGGCGCGGCGCTGGGCCGAGAAGTTGATGTTCTCCTCGACGATCTGTTCCTCGCCCAGCACCGACAGGCCGAGTTCCGAGCCCGAAACGTATTGCAGGCCCGCCACCGCGGTCTGGACGAGACAGAGGGCGCAGATCGCCAGCGCGAGGGTCCGGATGTCGGATTCGGACAGGTTCGAGACCGCGACCGAGACCAGGAGGAGGCCGGCGAAGCGCCACGTGTCGAACCAGAGATAGGCCGGGTCGGTGGCGTTGGAGAGCGAGAGCAGCCCCGCAATCAGGAAGCCGAGCTGCGTCAGCACGAGGGGCCGGTCGAGCCGCAGGCCCGGGGCGTCCTCCCCGAGTCCGGTGAGCTTGGCGACGATCAGCGCCACGGCCACCAGCAGGGCGACGCTCACCGTCAGGCCGGCGCCGCCGCCGATGCTCGGCAGGTACTGCCCGACGGCCTCGAAATGCTGGAGGAAGCTGACGTCGAGCTTGACCGTCAGCCCGACCGCGAGGGAGACGAGCAGGAGCGGCGTGAGGCGATAGAGCCGCCCGACGATCAGGGCGCCGACCGCGCCGAAGGCCGCCGCGAGGCCGACGACGGCGAATTTGAGCGGCGCCGCGCTCAGGGCGATCGCCCCGGCCGCGGCCGCGAAGCCGATCCCGGCGAGCGGCAGGACCCGCAGCGCGCGGACGGGCGCCGCGCTCATCCGAGCCACCGGTAGAGCCATCGCGGGATAGGCCGCCGCGTGCGGTTCAGGACGACGCCGAGCGGCGCCCCGCCGGCGGCCTTGAGGTCGGCCAGGGCGCGCTGCGCCACGGCCCGACGGGTGCGCTCGGCGCCGATCACCACGATGAAGCCGTCCACGAAGGGGGAGAGCGCGGCGGCGTCGCCGATCTCGGTGATCGGCTCGCAATCCACGATCGCGAGCTCGAAGCGGTCGTCGACGAGCGCCAGGAAATCCTCCACGCGGCCGTCGTCCAGGGTCGCCTGTCGGATGGCCGACGGGCTGCCCGCGGGCACGACGCTGAGGTTGTCGGCGACCGGGTGGACGCCGCGGCTCGGGGCGACCGTGCCGGCGACGATGTCGGCGAAGCCCGGCTGGCCGGTCAGGCCGTAGGACTCCGCCAGCGACGGGCGGGACCAGTTCGCCTCGATCAGCACGGCGCTGCGGCCCCGCCGGGCGTAGGCGCCGGCGAGTTCACGCGCGAGGGTGCTGACGCCCTCGCCGGGCTGGACCGCGGTGAGGCCGACCCGGCGCACGCGCGCCTCGTGCCGGGTGAGCTGGACGAGGGCCGGCTCCAGGATCGCCGGATCGATCTTCGGCGCGATGGCGGCGGCGATCATGCGGCGACTCCCGTCTGCAGCGGCACCGCGGCCAGCACCGGCACCCGCAGCGAGCGGGCGACCTCCGACGCGCTGCGGTAGGTCTGGGCCAGGATCTCCGCGAGGGCGACGTAGGCCAGGGCGGCGAGCAGGCCGAGACCGGCCGCGAGCCCGAGGATCAGCGGCCGGTTCGGGCCGGAGGGCAGCCGCGGCGGCACGGCGCGCGCCACGAGGGCCGAGGAGGTGACGGCCTGCGCGTCGAGACCCGTGCCGGTCTTCAGAGCGTCGATCCGCTTCTGGGTCTCGGTGATCTCGTCGGTGAGCAGGCCCTTCTGCTGGGTCAGCCGGCCGTAGGCCAGGGCGGCGTCGCTCTGGCCGATGGCCGCCCGGCGGCGACTCTGCTCGATCCCCGTGATGCTCTGGATCTTCTCGGCGAGGATGGCGAGCTTCGCCGTGTCGGCGGCGAGGAGCGCCTGATACTTCTGTCGGGCCAGGGCCGCGAGGTCCCGATCGAGGCTCACGAACTCGGGGGCGGTCGGCCGGAACCGCACCGCCAGCTCGGCGCGCTTCGTCCGCAGGTCCGCCCAGCGCTGGTCGAAGGCCGTGACCGTCGGGTCCGCGTCGGGCGGCGTCGGCTGCCAGCGGTCGGGTCCGGCCTCGCGAGTGCGCTTGAGCCGGGTCTCGACCACCTCGCGCTCGATCTGCGCCGCCGATTTCTGCTTGGCGAGGTCAGCGAGGGTGCCGAGGTCGTTCTGCTGCTCGATCTCGAAGCTCGCGGTGTTGTTGCCCTTGAGGTAGGTCGAGAGCTGCGCGTCGATGGCGGCGAGGTCGGCCCGGGCGCGCTCCAGCTTGCTCTGGTAGAACGAGGCGGGAGTCTCGTCGGCGTAGACCTCCACGTGGCGGCGCTTGTAGGCGTCGAGCAGCCGGTTCAGCGCCTGGGCGGCGAAGTGCGGGTCCGTCCAGGTGAACCCCGTGAGGATCACGTCCGTCTCCTTCACGAAGACGACCTTGAACGCCGCGAGGTACGCCTCGTAGAGCTTCTCGTCCGGGGTCAGGTGGCGCAGCAGGCCCACCGCCTCGAACGGGATCCGCACCGTATCGACGATCCAGGTCTTGACCGCCTTCGCGCTCCGCACGGCCTGACGGCCCTGGTAGATCAGCCAGTCGGTCCAGTCCGCCGGGGGCGGCCCGAGGTCGCCGGCCGGGGTGATCGCCTTCAGCGTCGCGAACTCGTCGCGCACGATGCTGGGATCGCGCAGGATCTCGATCTCGTTGTTCACGTTCTGCGCGCGCTCCGAGAACATGTAGTTCTGGTTCGCGCCGCCCTGGAGCGGGGCGCCCGCCTTCTCGCGGCCGAGACGGATGATCAGCTTGGCGTCGGCCGTGTACTCGGCCGGCGTCAGCAGGAGGTAGATCCCGGCGCCGAGGATCGCCGCGACGAGGATCAGCAGCGCCGGCCGGATGTGCCGGAACAGGGCCGCGAGGGCGTCGCGGAGGTCGAAGGCCGGGCCCTCGACCGCATCGGCGGCGGTCAGGTCGCTCTGCCTCACGTGCCGGACCTCACGGTGGCGCTGGTGGAGCTGCTGGCGGACGGACCGGTGATGTAGTTCACGCCGAAGCCGGTCCCGTTGAAGAGCAAGATCTGGCGCACCACGAGGTCCACCGCGCGGGCGGTCTTGGCCAGGAGCGAGGGCGGCACGTAGACGGTGGCGTTGGGCGGCACCACGATCGAGTCCGCCAAGCCCGGCTGGCCGATGTCGACGATGCGCACGCTGCCGGCCGCCTCGGCATCGAAGCGGATGATCCGCACGGCCTCGCCGGCCGCGGTCGGCAGGACGCCGCCGGCCGAGCCCAGGACCTGCGCCAGCGTCCGCGGCCCCTGCAGGGTGACGGGACCCGGGGCGCGGACCTCGCCGAACACCATGGTGTTGGCCGGGACGAGGCTCGCGAGCCGGACGCTGGTCGTCACCGAGGCCAGCTGGTGCTTGTAGGCGGCGTTCAGGCTGCCCATGACCTCGTGGACGGTCCGGCCCGCCGCCTGCACCGGGGGCACCATCGGCAGGTTGATCTTGCCGTCCGGCTCGATCGCCAGGACCTTCACGCGGCCCATGTCGGCCCGCTGGGTGAGGTCGCGGAAATCGTCGGTGACGGTGCGGAACCGGCGCAGCATCAGGGTGACGACCGGATCGATCAGCACGTCGTCGTAGGTGCTCTTGATCAGCGCGGCGGCCGCCTCCGGCGACAGGCCCGCGACCTTGATGCCGTTCTTGCCCGGCAGCGAGATCCGGCCGTCCGGCCGGACGATCACCGTACGGTTGTATTCCGGGTGCGTGCGGAAATCGACGTCGAACTCGTCGTTCGGGTTCAGGCGGTAGGTCGGCTGAACGACGCTGGAATCGATCAGGAACGAGACTTCCAGGTTGTCGCCGACGTTGAGCCGGTAGTTCGCCAGCCCGAGGCGCATGGTCCGCCCGACCTCCTCCTGGGCGGCCGCGACCAGCGCGGCCGGGAGGCCCTCGGTGACCGAGCCGGTCTGAGCCACGTCGAGGCCGGAGCGCGCCGCGCTCTGCGGGCGCCCGGAACTGCAGCCGGCGAGCAGCGGCGCGCAGGCGACGAGCGCGAGCGCGACCGCCGCGGCACCGGATGGCCGGCCTGGCCGCCGTCGCGCGACACCGAGGAACGCAGACAGGGTAAACGCCATCGACCTTCAGCCGCATCCTGCTCGAGTGCGCTCGTCCCATCACAACTCGTGATCGAACCGCGCACCGCGATACAATCGCCAAGCTTGGTTAACGAGGCTTGAACCCGGCTCTCGGCAACTCTATCAGAAGTTGTGTATGGCAATCCGTGGCAAAGTGCTGAGCCTCGCCCGCCGCGTAGAGGGGGGCGGGTTCCGGCGCAGGCCGAACGCGTGTGCGCGGCCGGGGCGCCGTCGTTCCCATCGTCGGCGGGTCGACGCGCGGATCCCGCCGCGGCGGTGCCGTCTCCCGACAAGTCCCGCGCACGCTCCCGCCGATCTAAACCTGTAATTAAAGGGATGCTTGCCCGGATTTAAGAACGTGATCTATAGTTCGACGGTATGGAGCCGTACCGAGCGAGGACGAGAGTTCGGCGAGCCGGCGCGGGGCGCCAGTATCCGGCGCGGCGGAGGCGCGTCACATGTCGGGCGTGAGGCCGGATCTCTTCGCCCGCCTGCGCGACGACCTGGAGTCCGGCTTCCGGGAGGACCTCGAGGAGGCCGTGATCGATCCCGCGCGCTGGCCTGACTTGGCCGAGCGCGTCGTGCGGGCGTCCGGCAGCGAGGGCGCCCTGCTGCTGCGCTCCGACCGGACCGGCCTCGAATCGCTCTGCACCGCCTCTCTCGCCGACGCCTCGCGCCGCTACTTCGACGAGGGCTGGCACCGCGACGACCATCGCCTCCGCGGTATCCCGCTCATGCGGACGCGCGGGATCGCGGTCGATCAGGACTTCACCACGCCGGAGGAGATCGCGCGCCTGCCCTTCTACCAGGACCTGCTGGCCTCCCGCGGCCTGCGCTGGTTCGCCGGGATCGGCTTCTCCGTGAAGGGACGCCTGTGGTGCCTCTCCCTGCAGCGGACCGTGGAGCAGGGACCGTACGAGCTGCACGAGCAGCGGCGCCTCGCGACCCTGTCGCCGCTCCTGCAGCGCGCCGGCCTGCTGACGTCGATGGTCGAGCGGGCCCGGCTCGCGGGGCTGACGCAGGCCTTCGAGCTGATCGACCGCGCCGCCCTGATCCTCGACGCCGACGGACGGGCGCTCCGCTGGAACGACGCGTTCGGCGCCCTCCTCGGGCGCGACCTGAAGCTCTCGGGCGGCCGCCTCACCGCGGAAGATCCGGACGCCGCGCGGCAGCTCGAAGCCCTGGCGCGGCCCTCCGGCCGCCCGCCGATCTCGGCGGTCGTCGCGGCGCGACGGGACGGGCCGCCGCTCGTGATCCACGTCGTGCCGCTGGTCGGGCCGAGCCGCGGCCTGTTCGCCGGGGCGAGCACGCTGCTCCTCGGGAGCGTGCCCGGGGCCCCGGCCGCGCCCGCGACCGCGATCCTCCAGGCGGCCTATCGGCTGACCCCGGCGGAGGCGCGCCTCGCCCAGGCGCTGTCGAGCGGGATCTCGCTGGCCGAAGCCGCTTCGCGATTCGCGATCACCGCGGCGACCGCGCGCTCGCAGCTGAAGGCGATCTTCGCCAAGACCGGAGCGACGCGCCAGTCGGATCTCGTGCGGCTCGTGGCCGGGCTCGCGCGCTGACGGGTCACGGTTCCGAGAGGCGCGCGGCTCTGTCGCGTCGGCGCCGGAACGGGTGGGGCCGGCCGCCGGTTGCCGCAGGAACGACAGGAGATGTCTCGATGACGAATCGGATCGCACTCGTTTCCGCCCTGGCCGTCGCGGGCCTGCTGGCCGGCGCGCCCGCCCAGGCGAAGGGCTGCCTCAAGGGCGCCGTGGTCGGCGGAGTCGCCGGGCACATGGCCGGACACGGCAAGATGGGCGCGGCCGCGGGCTGCGCGATCGGTCACCACAACGCCAACAAGAAGGCCAAGCAGGGCTGACCGTCCCGACACCGTCTACTTTGACGGCGATCGGATCGGCCAAAGGGTGATGACCAAGTCATCGCCGCTTCTCCGAAGCCGGATTCCCAGCGGAATCCGGCTTCGCTGCGTTCTGGGCCACGGCGCCAGCGAGGTCGGGTCGCGGGGCGCCTGACATCCTCACGCAGATGACGAGACCGACGGCGCGGCGCCCGCCGACCCGGAGCGCCCGCGCGCCTACGTCCCCCATCGCCCTCGCTCTCCCGCACAGCGTCGCGCTCGGCCCCCCGCCCGCAAGCCCCACGCAAGCCGGCCGTTGACCTTACTTTCGAGCTATTCTAATTAAGAACTGTGGAGGGCGCGCTGCCGCGGCGGTCCCCTCCCTCCGAGACACCCGATGGAGAGACCCGATGGCCGGTTCCGCGAACGCCGCTTGCGAAAGCTGCCGCTTCTTCGACGATCACAAGCTCAACGGTGCCCAGGCGAAGGGTGACGAGGGCCTCTGCCGCTTCAATCCGCCGGTCAGCCAGCCGGCCCCCGAGTCGAAGGGCCTCTGGCCGGTCGTGGCCTCGAAGGACTGGTGCGGCCACTTCACGGCCGAGATGTCCGCCGCCGAGTAAGTCATCGCATCCTCGAGCCGTGCGGGATCTGCGCTGAGGCGCCGGTCCCGCCGAGGCTCCGCCGCCGTCCGCGGGATCGAGCCGCGCCCGGCTCGTGCGGGGCAGATTGCCGGAGCCGCGCCGCCTCGCGTAACCTGCGGCCGTGACAGACGTGATACGCCCGGCCACGGAGGCCGACCTTCCCGCCATCGCGGCGATCTACGGCGACGCCGTCGCCTCCAGCACGGCCAGCTTCGAGACGGAGCCGCCGACGCTGGCCGAGATGACGCGCCGCTTCGAGGTGCTGCGCGCGGGCGGCTTTCCTTACCTCGTGGCCGAACGGGACGGCGCGGTCGCGGGCTACGCCTATGCCGGCCCCTATCACCAGCGCGCCGCCTATCGCTCGACCCTCGAGGACTCGATCTACGTCGCCCGGACGGCCCGCGGCGGCGGAGTCGGCCGGCGCCTGCTCGCCGCCCTGATCGCGGCGAGCGAGCAGATCGACTGCCGGACCCTGGTCGCCATCATCGCCGAGAGCGGCTCACCCGCCTCGATCGCGCTGCACGCGAGCCTCGGCTTCACGCCCGTCGGAACGCTCGCGGGAGTCGGCCACAAGCACGGGCGCTGGCTCGACGTAACGCTCATGCAGCGCAGCCTCGGACCCGGCCGCAGCCTTCCGCCGACCCGGATCTGACCGTCCAACGCGCACCGATCCCAGTATCGCCGGGTCGATTCCCGTCCAGAGCCCCGGCTGAGTTGTCATGATGCGGACAACTTCGCGCGGGAGAGGGCGGGCATGACGCGCACGCCGTCCGGTTCTCGGCGCGGGCGCGATGACGCGGAGGGAGCGATCCTTCCTGCGCGGAAGCGGCACACGCGAGGACGGGCGGTCAAGGCTCCATCACGACTCGCGAGGGATGGGAGTTCGGGTATGCGGTTTACATCGATCGGTCGCCGGGTAGCGCCGCTCGCGATCCTGGCGCTCTCGGCGCTGGCGGGCACGGCCCAGGCCAAGACGCCGACCGATCCCAGCGGCACCTATCTCACCGAGGACGGCCGCGCGCGCGTGCGCCTCGAGAAGTGCGGGACCGCGGGTGACCGGCTGTGCGGATACGTGGTCTGGCTGAAGGTCCCGCTGAACGACAAGGGCGAGCCGCGGATCGACTTCAAGAACCCCGATCCCAAGAAGCAGGCCCGGCCGTCCCTCGGACACCAGCTGATCCTGGGCCTGAAGCCGAATGCCGACGCCCATTACGAGGGCAAGATCTACAATTCCGAGGACGGCAAGTCCTACGACGTCACCATCTGGACCGAGACGGCCGGCGAGCTGACGGTGCGCGGCTGCCTGATCGCGTTCCTGTGCAAGTCGCAGACCTGGACCAAGGTGACCGATCTCGCGCCGGGCCAGCTCCCCGGCCCGACCAACGGTGCGAACGGTCCGCGCAGCGATCCCGAATACGCCACCGCCGCCCCGAAGCCGACCGCCAAGGCCGGCGCGAAGCCGGCTCAGAAGCCGGCCGCCGAGGCGCCCAAGGAGGAGTGACCGGCGCGGACCCGCGCGTGGCCGGCCCTCACTCGGCCAGGGCCGCGTAGGTCAGGACGCGCAGCTCGCGCCGGATCGGCAGGGCCGAGGACGGGACGAGCTGCGTCATGAGCACCACCGACAGGTCCTCGGCCGGGTCGATCCAGAACGCCGTCGAGGCGAGGCCGCCCCAGGCGACCTCGCCGGGCGTGCCGAGGATCTGGGCCCGGGCGGGGTCGAGCATCACCGAGAAGCCCAGGCCGAAGCCGATGCCGGTGTAGGAGGTCTCGGCGAAGCGCGGCGTGCCCATCGCGGCCAGGTCGCCCGGCAGGTGGTTCGCCAGCATCAGGTCGACCGTCTTGCGGCCCAGCAGGCGCGCGCCGTCGAGGGTGCCCCGGTTGAGGATCATCCGGCAGAAGCGCTGATAGTCCGCCGCCGTCGAGACGAGGCCGCCGCCGCCCGACGCGATGGCGGGCGGGCGCGCGAAGGCCGTGTCCACGGAATCGTCGAACAGGCGCAGCTGCCGCGCGCGGTCGTACGCGTAGGTGGCGCAGAAGCGCGGCATCAGCTCGGGTCGCACGTGGAAGTCGGTATCGACCATGCCGAGGGGCCCGATCACCGCCTCGCGGAGATGGTCGGCGAACGGGCGGCCGGTCAGCGCGGCCACGTACTGGCCGAGCACGTCGGTGGCGACGCTGTAGTTCCAGGCGCTGCCCGGCTGGGCGAGGAGCGGCAGCTTCGCGACCCGCGCGGTCATCTCGGCGAGGGTGCCCTCGCGCGCCAGGAAGTCGACGCCGTGCTCGCGGTACTGCGCGTCGACCAGGGTCGCCTCCATGAAGCCGTAGGTCAGCCCGGCCGTGTGGGTCAGCAAGTCCCGCACGGTGATCGCCCGGCGGGCCGGCTCGGTCTCGAGCTTCGCCCGGTTGCCGCCCACGGCGACGCGCATCTCGGCGAACTCGGGCAGGACCCGGGCGATCGGATCGTCGAGCTGGAACAGGCCCTGCTCGTAGAGCTGCATCACCGCCACTGAGGTCAGCGGCTTGGTCATCGAGTAGATCCGGGTGACCGTGTCGAGGGTGAACGGCGTTGCCCGGGCGAGGTCGGCCTGCCCGCAGGCGCGCGCGAAGGCGATGCGCCCGCGCCGCGCCACGGTGACCGACAGTCCGGCCAGCCGGCCGTCGCCGACGAGGCGGTCCATCCACGGCGCGATCCGGGCGAGCCCCTCCGGGCTGAACCCGGCGCCGGTCGGATCGGTCTCGGTCAGCGCGCTCATGCGGTCTCCTCGGGGTGGCCTTCCGCGAACGTAGAAGGGGCGGGGGACGAAATCACCAGCTCATCGTTCCGGGACCGCCCTTGAACGGGCCGACGATGCCGGGCGTGATCCAGCCGCCGTAGAAGTTTCCCGGTTGCGGCGTCACCGGGTCCGCCCCGACGAAGCAGGCGTCCATCGGGCCGGCGTAGAACGCGACGTAGCCGGCGATCGCGCGGAAATCCGGGGTCGGATCCGGGTAGGCCCAGGCCGCCCCAGGCACGAGACGATCGCCGCCGCGCACGTCGAACAGGACCGCCTGTCCCTTCCACTCGCAGATCCCGCCGCGCCGCCGGTTCACGAGCGTGCCGTCAGCGATGTCGATGGGCGGCAGGTAGTAGGTCGGCGGGTGCGAGGTCTCGAGCACCCGGAACCCGGAGCCCGTCTCGGCGATGACGCGGCCGCCGAGCACGACCCGCAGCCGGTCCGGGACGGATTCGAGCCGGGGCGGCCGCGGATAGTCCCAGACGCTCTCCTCGTCCGGTCCGACCGGATCGGGAACGGGCCGAAAGGGCGATCCGCGCATGGAGAACCTCGTGCTGTGCCGGTGCGGATTCAGATAGGGCAGTGCGGCCGGCGTTTGTCGTCCGGCGCGCCCGTGCTAGCCCGTCGCCGACACTCGAGCCCGGGATCCCCCGCGATGGACATCGCCCTCTTCCTCGACTTCGACGGCACGCTCGCCGAGATCGCGCCGCGTCCGGACGCCGTGCGGGTCGAGCCCGGCCTCGTTGAGGATCTGGAGCGGCTCCGGGCGCGACTCGACGGCGCCCTCGCCATCGTCACCGGCCGGCCGGTCACGGTGATCGACGGCTTCCTGGCGCCGTCCCGGTTGGATGCGGCCGGTCTCCACGGCGTCGAGCGCCGGGTCGCCGGCGCGCTCACGGGCGGCCGCGCGGAGGACCATCCGGATCTGCGCCGGCAGGTCGCGCGCCTGCAGGCCGAGACCGCCGCGCTCGCCCAGGTCCTGATCGAGGACAAGGGCGCCTCGGTGGCGGTCCACTGGCGGCTCGCGAGCCCGGACGATGCCCTGCGGGCCGAGACGCTGGTGAAGGGCGCGGCGGAGGCGCTCGGCGCCGAGTACCGCCTGCAACTCGGCAAGGCGGTCGGCGAGATCGTCCCCGCGCAGGCCACCAAGGCCCACGCGATCCGCGCCTTCATGGCGCAGGCGCCCTACGCCGGACGGGTCCCCGTCTTCTTCGGCGACGACCGCACCGACGAGATCGCCTTCGCGTCGATCAACGAGGACGGCGGCGTCGCGGTGCGCGTCGGTGACGGCGAGACCGTCGCCCGGCGGCGCCTGCCCGACCCCGCCGCCGTCCGTGCCCTGCTCAGCAACTGGGCTGCCGGTGGCGCGATCGACCCGGACGCGCTGCCGCCGGCCTGACGCGCCGCGCTGTCGAGGGGAGGTCGCGATGTCGGGGCGTTCCGTCACGGGCTGGCCGCGCCTGCTGCTGCGGCTGGAGGGGGGCTGCATCCTGGTCGCCGCCCTGCTCGCCTATGGTTGGCTCGGGCCGTCGTGGTGGCTCTTCGCGGCGCTGCTCTTCGTCCCCGACCTGAGCATGCTGGGCTACGCGGCCGGTCCCGTGGTCGGCGCCGTGCTCTACAACGCGGCCCACACGCTCGCGCTGCCGCTCGTCGGCCTGGCCCTGGCGATCGCTTCGGGCCGCCCCGAGGCCGTCGGGCCGGTCCTCATCTGGCTGGCCCATATCGGCCTCGACCGCGCCCTCGGTTACGGTCTCAAATACGGCAGCGGCTTCGGAGATACCCATCTCGGCGTGATCGGCCGGGCGCGTGACAAGACGATCGCGCAATCCTGAGCGGCGGATGCCGCCGATTGGGACTTGCCCGCGCGGTGTCGCGCGGCCGATGAATCGCCGGAGCCGTGCTGGACGCGAGTCCCGTCGCGGCGGGCCAGAGAGCAGGGGCAAGTTGCGATGTTCGAGTTTCCGGTTCTGGTCGGCGACATCGGCGGGACGAACGCGCGGTTCGGTCTGATCGAGACGTCCGGCGACCAGCCCCGCCTCCTCGCGCACGAGGCGACCGCCGACCATCCCGATCCGTCGAGCGCCATCAAGGCATCGCTCGCCAAGGGTGGCGGCCCGGCACCGCGCTCGGCGATCCTGGCGATCGCCGGCCGGGTCGACGGGCCGGAGATCCAGCTGACGAACGCGCACTGGAAGATCGCGGGCCAGCGCATCGCCGAGGATTTCGGGCTCTCCTCGGCGACGGTGGTCAACGACTACGTGCCGGTGGCGGCCGGCGCCGCCGATATCGAGCCCCACGACCTCACGCCGGTCGGCCCCTGTCCCCCCGTGCCCGGCGGCGCCCGCGTGGTGCTGGGCCCCGGGACCGGGTTCGGCGCGGCCGCGCTGGTCCCTTATTCGGCGCATCTCGCCATCGTCTCCACCGAGGTCGGCCACACCGATATCGGTCCGGCCGACGCCTTCGAGGAGCAGGTCTGGCACGCGCTGGAGCGGGTCGAGGACCGGATCACCGTGGAGACGGTGTTGTCGGGGCCGGGCCTGTCGCGCCTCCACGCGGCCGTCGCCCATGTCCGGACCGGGCAGCCGCACGAGAAGATCGAGCCGGCCGCGGTCACCGAGGCCGGTCTGAACGCCACCGATCCGCACGCCGCGGAGACGCTCGCGCTGTTCGGCCGGGTGCTCGGACGCGTCTGCGGCGACCTCGCTCTGACCTTCCTGGCGACGAGCGGGGTCTATATCGGCGGAGGCATCGCGCCCCGGATCCTCAAGGTGCTGGAGGAGAGCGGCTTCCGCACCGCCTTCGAGAAGAAGGCGCCCTTCGCCGCCATGATGCGCCAGATCCCGACCAGCGTGATCACCGTCCACGACCCCGCTTTCCGGGGCCTGGCGGCCCTGGCGAACGAGGGCGCCAAGTTCGTCTACCACGGGCAGGTGTGGCGGAAGGGGGCGTGAGCGCCCGCGGCGGCGTCGGCCGGGCGCGGAGCGAGGCCGGACGGCTCCGCTCCGCGCGCGTCCCGCTGTCGCGCCGGGCCCGCCCTCAGGCCGCCGCCAGCGGCTTCGAGACCTCCTCCAGCGACTTGCCCTCCGCGGCGGTGCCCCAGATGCCTCCGACGATGGCCGCGATGAGCATCAGCACCGCGCCGAGGCCGTAGCCGAACAGCACCCAGTCGCGCGAGCCGGTCTCGACCAGCGTGCCGAACAGGAGCGGGCCCGAGACGCCGCCGATGCCGGTGCCGACCGCGTAGAAGGCCGCGATGGCGAGCGCCCGGATCTCCAGCGGGAACGTCTCGGAGACCGTGAGATAGGCCGAGCTCGCCGCCGCCGAGGCGAAGAAGAACACCACCATCCAGGCCGCGGTCTGGCCGACCGGCCCGAGGACCTCGAGACGGAACAGCAGTCCGACCGCGGCGAGCAGCAGCGCCGAGATGCCGTACGTGAAGGCGATCATCTTGCGTCGGCCGATCGTGTCGAACAGCCGCCCGAGCAGCAGCGGGCCGAGGAACGAGCCGAGCGCGAAGGGCAGCAGGTACCAGCCGACATGGTTGCCGGGCACCTGATAGAAGCGCTCCAGCACCAGCGCGTAGGTGAAGAACAGCGCGTTGTAGAAGAAGGCCTGCGCGATCATCAGCGCGAGGCCGACCATGGTCTCCTTGCGGCTCGTCACGAACAGCGCCTTGAACACCTCGGAGAGCGGGGTGTGGTCGCGGGTGCGGACCTTCATGCGCTTGCTCTCGTCCACCGGCGGCAGGGTCACGCCCTCGTCGGTGAAGCGCTTCTCGATGCCCGTGACGACGCGGTCGGCCTCCGCGGCGTAGCCGTGGGTCGCGAGCCAGCGCGGGCTCTCGGGGATCCAGGTGCGCAGCAGCAGGATCACGAGGCCGATGGCGCCGCCGGTGAAGAAGGCGACGCGCCAGCCCCAGGCCGGGTCGATCACCTCGGGCTTCAGGAGCACGATCGACATGAACGAGCCGAGCGCCGCGCCGATCCAGAACGAGCCGTTGATGACGAGGTTGGTCCAGCCGCGGACCCGGGCCGGGACCAGCTCCTGGATGGTCGAGTTGATCGCCGTGTACTCGCCGCCGATCCCCGCGCCCGTGAGGAAGCGGAAGAAGCAGAAGCTCCAGATGTTCCAAGACAGGCCGGTGGCCGCCGTGGCGACGAGGTAGAGGGCGAGCGTGATGAAGAACAGCTTCTTCCGGCCGATCCGGTCGGTGAGCCAGCCGAAGCCGATCGCGCCGGTCACGGCGCCCACGAGATAGCAGGAGGCGGCGAGCCCGACGTCGAACTCCGAGAACGACATCGGCGGCTGGCGCAGCGCGCCCACCAGGGAGCCGGCGAGCGTCACCTCGAGGCCGTCCAGCACCCAGGTGATGCCGAGCGCCACGATCACGAGGACGTGGAAGCGGCCCCAGGGCAGCCGGTCCAGGCGCGCGGAGATGTCGGTGTCGATCACGCGGCCGATCTCCGCGCGCTCCGGCGTCCCGGATCCCCCCTCGACCTTGCTCGCCATGTCCGCGTGTCCTCCCGATTCACCTGTTTAACCGTGCCTGGACAGCGGGCATTTACCGCGACTGTAGGCAGGTGTTGGGAACGGGTTGGAAATCGATTCGGTTCGATTTCGTCTTCACGTGCGCGGCGCAGAACAGGGAGGTCCACGCGGTGCCCCTCCCATGCCTTCCAGTCCCGCCCGTCCCCGCCGATCCTGGCCCCGCTACGCCCTGTTGGCCGCGATGACGCTCGGCGGGCTCGCGACCGCCCCCACCGAGGGCGCGGACCGGCACCTCGAACGGCCCAAGCCCCGCGTCGCGATCCAGGCGGCCGAGCGCTGGCGCCTGCGGCCGACCGAGCCCGTCGTGGCGGCGACGACCGGCAGCATCCGCAAGCGGGCGGAGACCGCGATCCCCGAGGATCGGCGCAACGTCCGCCTCGTCTACCCGGCGCTGATCGAGGCGCGCTGACCGAGCCGGCGCCCGACCCATCTCGACGATCCGGATCCCGTCAGGCACAGCGCCTGCTTCGCCCGCGCGTGGACGGGCGAAGCGGTACGGTGCGGAGGATGCTGATGGCGGAGGCGATCGCCCTGGTCGGGTGCAAGGGGCCGGATCAGGAGGCGGAGTACCTGCGGATCCTCTCGGCGGCCATGCCCGAGGAGCGCCTGATCCCGTTCCGGTCGATGGACGACGCGGCCCGGGCGGCCGCGCGGGTCGCCGTCGTGGCCAACCCCGATCCGGCCGAGGTCGCGGCGCTGCCGGGGCTCGTCTGGGTGCAGAGCCTCTGGGCCGGGGTCGAGAAGCTCGTCGGCGCCTTCGACCGGCCGCTGCCGATCGTCCGCCTCGTCGACCGCGAGATGGCCCGCACCATGGCCGAGGCCGTGCTGGCCTGGACCTACTATCTCCAGCGCGACATGCCGGCCTACGCCCGCCAGCAGAGGGACCGGGTCTGGCGCCCGCACGCCTACCGCAAGCCGTCCGACACCACGGTCGGCCTGCTCGGCCTCGGGGCGCTCGGGACCGCGGCGGCGGAGCGGCTCACCGGAGCCGGCTTCCGCGTCGTCGGCTGGAGCCGCAGCCCCAAGGCGGTGCCGGACCTTGAGACGTTCCACGGCGCCGACGGCCTCCCGGCGATGCTCGGCCGGTGCGACATCCTCGTCTGCCTCGTGCCGCTGACGCCGGAGACGCGGGGCCTCGTGAACGCCGAGCGCCTCGCCGCCCTGAAGCCCGGCGCCGCGCTGATCAACTTCGCCCGCGGACCGATCATCGTCACCGAGGACCTGATCGCCGCCCTGGACAAGGGCCACCTCGCCCACGCCGTGCTCGACGTCTTCGCGGTCGAGCCCCTGCCGGCGGAGTCGCCGCTGTGGTCGCATCCCGGCGTGACGGTGCTGCCGCACGTCTCGGGGCCGACCGACATGGATTCGGCGGCCGCCACGGTGGCGGCCAACCTGCGGGCCTATCGGCGGACCGGCCAGGTGCCGGACGGCGTCGACGCGGCGCGCGGATACTAGGGCGCGCGCCTCACAGCTTCGGGAATGTCGCCGCGAGGTGGTCGATCAGAACCCGCACGGCCGGCGGCAGCCCGCGCCGGGTCGTGAAGACGATGTGCACGATCCCGGGCTGACCCTGCCAGTCCGGGTAGACGGGCACGAGCCGGCCGGCCGCGACGGCATCGGTGCAGGCGTGGTCGGGCAGGAACGCGACCCCGAGGCCGTCGGCCGCCGCGTCGCACAGCGCGGCGAAGTCGCCGCAGGTCAGGCGCGGCTCGTGGCGCAGGGTGAAGATCGTGCCGTCCCGGTGCTCCAGCCGCCACTCCGCCTCGCCGGGATCGTCGCGGGTGCCGAGGGTCGGGACCGCCCCGAGCGCGGCGATGTCGGGGCCGAGGCCGCGCGCGATCCGCGGTGCGGCGACCAGGATCCACCGCGAGGTTCCGAGCGTGCGCATGGTCAGCGATGCGTCGCTCGTCAGGTCCCGTCGGACCCGCAGCGCCACGTCGATCCGCTCCTCGATCAGGTCGACGGGCCGGTCGGTCACGACCAGCTGCAGCCGCACCTTCGGGTATCGGACGAGGAAGCCGCGGACGCGCGCCGCGACGATGTCGGTGAGGCCCGTCGGACAGCTCATGCGGATCCGCCCGTGCGGCTCGATCTGCGCCTCCGCGACGAGCGCCTCGGCACGCTCCGCCTCGAGCATCATCGCCCGGCAGCGCTCGTAGAAGCCCTGGCCGACCTCGGTCACGCGGAAACGCCGGCTCGACCGCTCGATCAGGCGGGCGCCCAGGCGCGCCTCCAGGGCCGCGATGCGGCGGCTCAGCTTCGACTTCGGCTGGTGCAGCGCCCGGCCGGCCGCGGCGAAGCCGCCGTGCGCGACGACCTCGGCGAAGTAGACGTAGTCGTTGAGATCGGCGCGGACCATCGTTCCTCCTGTGGAACGCTGAGTGCCACAATCGCCGACTACCCGCACCATCGTTCCGGCGGCATCTCTTTAAACAGCGGCGCGCACGGCGCCGAACAGCGGAGAACGACGATGACCGGCAGGTTTCAGGACAAGGTGGTGGTGGTGACCGGCGGCACCAGCGGCATCGGCCTCGCGACCGCTCAGGCCTTCGTGGCCGAGGGGGCCTCGGTGTTCATCACCGGTCGCCGCCAGGAGGCGCTCGACGCGGCGGTGAAGCGGATCGGCGGCCGGATCACGGGCGTGCGCGGCGACATGGCGAACCTCGCCGACATCGACCGCCTGTACGACGCGGTCCAGCAGAAGCACGCGCAGATCGACGTGGTCTTCGCCAATGCCGGCGGCGGCAGCTTCGCGCCGCTCGGCGCGATCACCGAGGCGCATTATCAGAGCATCTTCGACACCAACGTGAAGGGCGTGCTCTTCACCGTGCAGAAGGCGCTGCCGCTCCTGCGGGACGGGGCCGCGATCGTGCTCACCGGATCGACCACCGGAAGTTCGGGCACGCCGGCCTTCAGCGTCTACTCGGCCACCAAGGCGGCCGTGCGCAACTTCGCCCGGAACTGGATCCTCGACCTGAAGGACCGGCGCATCCGGGTGAACACGATCAGCCCGGGCGTGACCGAGACCGCCGGCCTCGACAAGCTCTTCGGCGGCGGCGATCAGGCGGCGGCCACCAAGGACTATCTCGCGGGCCAGATCCCGGCCGGCCGCGTCGGCCGGCCCGAGGAGATCGCCCAGGCGGTGCTGTTCCTCGCCTCGGACGCGGCGAGCTTCGTCAACGGCGTCGAGCTGTTCGCCGACGGCGGGCAGGTCCAGATCTGAGGATCCGGGGCGACCGGGACGCGACACCCGGTCCCGGCCGCCCCCGTGAACCCTGGCAATGGCCGGCAGTTAAAGGCCCGGCCCTCCGGTCCCGCTTCCTCGCGGGCGGGCGCCGGGAAGGACAAACGGTTTCCATGGGCTGGCCGCGCCGCATCCTGATCACCGCCGGACTCGTGACCGTCGCGGCCGGCGTCGCCCTGGGCGTCGGCCGCTTCAGCTACGCGCCGATGCCCGACCGGGCGGACCTGCTCAACCCGGACCGCTACCCGATCGAGACCGCCTTCGACATCCTCGGACGCCGCGTCTCGCGCGCGGAGGCCGACCGGCTCAGCGGCACCGAGGCCGGACGGAAGGAACTCTCGCCGCAGAGCGGCGCGGTCGCGATCGATCCCGCGATGGTCGAGCGCGGGCGGCAGGCGTTCTATCAGGAGACGTTCGGCAACGAGGTCTTCCTCACCGACGTCATGGGCATGCTCGACGGCGGCCTGACTCCCACGCAGGTCGCCCTGGCGGTGGCCAAGCTCGGTGGCCAGGGCACCACCGATCTCAAAGTTGCCATGGCCAGGGACGTGCGCGTCGGCGACCGCGTCTACCGGGCGGGCGAGCTGGTCCCGACCGGGCTCGACGTGCCGAAGGGCGGCGCCTTCATCATCGGGATCAAGACCTTCTACGACCGCGGCCACCTTCGGATGGGGATCACCTGCGCCCTGTGCCACGCGGCGGTCGATCCCGGCACCGGCAGGGTCGTGGAGGGCGCGCCCAACACCGACCTCAATGCCGGGCTGCTGATGGCGCTCGCGAAGAACTCCTCGGCCTACTTCATGCACGCCAGCGTGCCGGAGGCCGATGCCAAGCCCCCCGCCGATCCGCAGCATACCGGCTCGACCGGCACGGGGCCGGCGCTCCCGGACGCCGCTTCCGTCGAGGCGGCCACGAAGGTGCAGGTGGCGAGCTGGCCGCCGGGCAGCTTCGACTCGTCCGCCGACCGGGTCACCAACCCGACCTCGATCCCGTCGAGCTTCTCGGCCCACGGCGAGCCCTATAGCTGGAGCGGGCGCGAGGCGATCGGGCCCTTCGCGGGCCTGTCCTCGCTCAACAACAACGTCCACGCGGCCAATTCCGACACGACCCAGCTCGCCGCCGCCGCGCCCTGGCTGTTCGGCATGGATCCCGAGACGTATCTCGGCATCGTCCTGCGCGGGTCGGCCACGGAGGCGTTCCGCTACAGGCCGGACGGCGGCCGGAGCCCGTCGGAGGTGCTGCGCAGCGTCGATCCGACCCCGGCCTCGCCGGGGCTGAACAGCTACGCGGTACTGCCGACCTATCCGGCGACCAACTACGTCACCGACAACGGCTTGTTCACGTCCGTGCCCGGGGAGCCGGTCAACCACGCCAACAACGCCATGTCGGCCTTCCAGAACCTGCTGCACCCGCCGGCCGCCGGGCAGGATCCCGACCGGGTCCGCGCGGGCCGCGCGGTGTTCGAGAAGGCCGGCTGCGGCAGCTGCCATTCCGGCCCGGCGCTCACCAACCACCGGGTCGTCCCGGAGGCCGAGATCGGCACCGAGCCGACCCGGGCGCGGGCGGGCGCCAAGATGGAGGCGCGCCTGTCGGCGCCGGCGATGTTCGCCGCCGACACGCCGTTCCCGACCCCGGCCGACCCGGTCATCGTTCCGGTGCCGCTCGCGGGCGACGCCCTCGCCCAGGTGCAGCTCGCCTGGGGGCAGGGGGGCACGGAGGGCGGCTACAAGGTGCCGAACCTCGTGGGCCTCCCCTGGACGGCGCCGTATCTGCACGATTCCGGCGTCGCTGTCGGTTCCGACGCGGTCTCGCAGCTCGGCGTCCCGGGCACGCTGTACCGGGGTGTCGCCCCCGATCCCGCCAACAGCCTGCGCGCCCTGGTCGACCGGGATCTCCGGGCGAAGGTGATCGCCGCCAACGCGGCCTCGGACACGGCGCGGATCGCCCGCGTGACCGGCAAGGGGCACGCCTACTGGGCGGATGCCGGCTCGGGCGTCTCGCGCGAAGAGCAGACGGCGCTGATCGCGTACCTGCTCTCGGTCGATCGCCTGACGGAGCCGGCCGCGACGCCCTGACCGCGCCGCCCGCGACCCGAATCTCCCATGTCGCGGACCCTCACCCCGGTCTTGGTCAGCCTCGGGCCCTGTTAACCGGCGCTGTGAAATCTCATCGTCCTCGCGGGCGGGGCGAAGCGATCCAGCAGCGCCGCGCGCGCCGATGTCGCGCTGCCCTGGGTTGCTTCACTGCGTTCGCAAAGACGCGGCTCAGATCACCGCCTCGATCAGGCCGCGCCGCTTGGCCTCCTCGGCCTCGAGGTACCAGTTGGCCGGCGCCTTCTCGAGCACCTCGTCGAGGGTGACGTCAGAGCCCTGGATCAGGTTGGCGAAGCCCTCGTTCTGGATCTCGATCGAGCACAGGATCTCGTTGAGCGTCGCCTTCACGGAGGCGATGCAGGTGGTGAGCGGTCCCTCGACCTGGAGCTGCTTGTTCATCTTGCGCTCGTGGATCATCAGCCGCGTCCCGCAGGTGAGATAGCGGTTGGGCCGGGCGAAGAAGCTCATGAAGGTCGTGCCGGCCGAGTAGATCGCGGCCTTGCCGAGGAAGACGAACCGCCGGTTCGGATCCATCGCGCTGTTGAAGCGGATGTCCTCGCCCATCATCCGGGCGACCTCCGGGTCGCCGCCGAGCGTCGTCAGCTCGACGACGACGAGGTCGCGGTCCCCCGCCGCGTCGAGCTGGCGGCGGAAGTCCTTGTACATGTCGTAGTCGACCGGTCCGGAGAGCAGGACGGCCGGGGCCCGGAAGGCGGTGGGGCCGAGGGGAGTCGTGTCCATGGTCCTCCTGGTCGCGCGACCGGCCGGCTGGTCAGCGCGCCGGGTCGGGCGCGCCCGCGCCCTTGCCCACGAACGGGATGCCCTCGATCGGGCATTCCTCCGTGCCGACGCTCTGGCGGGTAATGGCCCGGACGGCGTCGCGGGTTCCGTCGGGATCCTCGATCCAGCGCCGGTAGAAATCGTAGGGGCATTCCGACATCCCGTGCCGGTTCTCCTTCGAGTTGATCATGCCCGTGTAGCCGCGGTGCAGTAGCTTGAAGAGATGGTTCTCCGACTGGCCGTGGGCGCGGAAGTCCCGGATCAGGAATTTCGACAGGGCGGCGTACTGGATGCCCATCTCCTCCTCGCCGCACTCGCCGAGCGTGCGGCCGTCGAAGCCGATGATCGCGGAGTGGCCGAAATAGGTGTAGACGCCGTCGAAGCCGGCCGCGTTGGCCACCGCCACGTAGGTGTTGTTGGCGAAGGCCATCGCCTTCGAGATGACGACCTGCTGCTCCTTGGCCGGGTACATGTAGCCCTGACAGCGGATGATCAGCTCGGCGCCCCGCATGGCGCAGTCGCGCCAGATCTCGGGATAGTTCCCGTCGTCGCAGATGATCAGGCTGATCTTCAGCCCCTTCGGCCCGTCCGACACGTAGGTGCGGTCGCCCGGGTACCAGCCCTCGATCGGGGTCCAGGGCATGATCTTGCGGTACTTCTGCACGATCTCGCCCTGGTCGTTCATCAGGATCAGGGTGTTGTAGGGCGCCTTGTGCGGGTGCTCCTCGTGGCGCTCGCCGGTGAGCGAGAACACGCCCCAGACCTTGGCCTCCCGGCAGGCGGCGGCGAACACCTCGGTCTCCGCGCCCGGGACCGTCGAGGCGGTCTCGTACATCTCGGCGGCGTCGTACATGATGCCGTGGGTCGAGTATTCGGGGAAGATCACGAGGTCGAGGCCTGGCAGGCCGGTCTTCATGCCGACGATCATCTTGCCGATCGCCTTGGCGTTCTCCAGCACCTCCGCGCGGGTGTGCAGGCGCGGCATCTTGTAGTTCACGACGGCGACGCCGACGCTGTCCTGGCTGGACGAGATGTCTCCGTGCATCATGGCGTGATGTCCTCCTGACCGTGATTATCCCTGGGACGCGCGCGGCTCAGTGGCTGATCATCCAGGGCCGCGCCTTCGGGAAGCTCTTGGCGGCGGCCGGGGCGGCGGTCGTCTTCTTGGGTGAGCAGCAGCCGCAGCCCGCCCCGTGACTGCCCGAGCGCTTGGGCGCGTGGCGGCTGCGCTCGTTGGTGGCGTGGGCGGTTCTGAGGGCCGCATCCATGCCGGCGATGCGCGGTGCGGTGAGGAAGGCCCGCTGGCTCGCGCCGCCGCAATCCGGGCAGGCATGCGGCTCGCGGAACTCCGCCATCGGCCGCATCACCGTGAAGGGCCCGCAGGCCTCGCAGGCGTAGTCGTAGACGGGCATGGAGCGCCTCAAGACCGATGTGAGATGCAGGGCTGTCGGGTAGAGCGCAGGTCCCCTCTCCCGTGCGGGAGAGGGGGCAGGTCGCGTCAACCGCGACCGTTCGTGGACAGCACGATCAAAGATCCGGCGAGAGCGGCATCTGGATCGAACCGTCGAGGAACTTGGTCGGCCCGTCGGCGCCGGGGTTGATGTCGAACTCGAAGATCTTGGTCGGGATCCAGAGCGTCGCGCAGGCGTTCGGGATGTCGACGACGCCCGAGATGTGGCCCTGGACCGGCGCCGTGCCGAGGATCGAGTAGGCCTGCGCGCCCGAGTAGCCGAACTTCTTCAGGTACTCGATCGCGTTCAGGCAGGCCTGCCGGTAGGCGATGTGGACGTCGAGGTAGTGCTGGCCGCCGCTCTCGTCGACCGAGATGCCCTCGAAGATCAGGTGGTCGTCGTATTTCGGCGTGATCGGCGACGGCTTGAAGATCGGGTTCTTGATCCCGTACTTGGCCATGCCGTCCTTGATCAACTCGACCTTGAGATGCACCCAGCCGGCCATCTCGATGGCGCCGCAGAAGGTGATCTCGCCGTCGCCCTGGCTGAAGTGCAGGTCGCCCATCGAGAGGCCGGCGCCGGGCACATAGACCGGGAAGTAGATCTTCGAGCCGCGCGACAGGTCCTTGATGTCGCAATTGCCGCCGTGCTCGCGGGGCGGGACCGTGCGGGCGCCGGTGGCGGCGGCCGCGTCCTTCGCGTCGCCCTTCAGGCGGCCCATATGGGCGGTCGGGCCGAAGGGCAGGGTGGCGAGCGCCGGCACGCGCTCCGGGTCGGTGTCGTAGAGCGCCTTCTCGCGGGTGTTCCAGGTCTCCAGCATCTTCGGATCGGGCAGGCAGCCGATCAGGCCGGGATGGATCAGGCCAGGGAAGCGCACGCCCGGGACGTGGCGGGATTTCGTGAACATGCCCTCGAAGTCCCAGATCGACTTCTGGGCCTGCGGGAAGTGCTCGGTGAGGAAGCCGCCGCCGTTCTTCTTCGAGAAGAAGCCGTTGAAGCCCCACTGGCTCTCGGGCTTGGCGCCGATGTCGAGGAGGTCGACCACCAGCAGGTCGCCGGGCTCGGCGCCCTCGACGCCGATCGGACCCGAGAGGAAGTGCACGATCGACAGGTCGATGTCGCGCACGTCGTCGGCGGAATCGTTGTTCTTGATGAAGCCGCCGGTCCAGTCGTAGGTCTCGACGATGAAGTCCGAGCCGGGCTTCACGTAGGCGACCATCGGGATGTCGGGGTGCCAGCGGTTGTGCACCATGTCGTTGTCGTAGGCCGATTGCGTGAGATCGACCTTGATCAGCGTCTCGGGCATTTTTTACGACTCCCTGCTGCGATTATGTTGCTCAAATCTTTGGCGTCGCCGTCTTTGCGAGCGGAGCGAAGCAATCCAGCGGCGCTCCGTCTTGACGCCTCGCGCTGCCCTAGGTCGCTTCGCTGCGCTCGCGATGACGGCCCGTACGAAGCGTTCGGCGGCTAGACCGAGAGGAACCGGGCGACGGCGGCCTCGTCGATGCCGTCGCGCGGGGCCTCGTGGACGATGGCGCCGTTCTCCAGCACGATCACCCGGTCGGCGACGTCGAGGGCGAAGCTCAGGACCTGCTCGGACACGACGATGGAGAGGCCGCGCGCGTCGCGGATCGCCTTCAGCGTCCGGCCCATCTCGCGGATGATCGAGGGCTGGATGCCCTCGGTCGGCTCGTCGAGGAGCAGGACCTTCGGGCGGCTCGCCAGGGCCCGGGCGATGGCGAGCTGCTGCTGCTGCCCGCCCGAGAGGTTGCCGCCGCGCCTTCCCTTCATCTCCAGGAGGACCGGGAACATGTCGTAGAGGTCCTGCGGCACCTTGCGGGTGCCGGTGACCGTGAGACCGGTCTCGATGTTCTCCTGCACCGTCATGGTCGAGAAGATCATCCGGCCCTGCGGCACGTAGGCGAGGCCCCTGGCGACCCGGGCGTGGCTCTTGAGCCCGGCGACGTCCGCGCCCTCGACCTGGATCGAGCCGGCCCTGACCGGCACGAGGCCCATCAGGGTCTTCATCAGCGTGGTCTTGCCCATGCCGTTGCGGCCCATCACGGCGACGATCTCGCCGGGCGCCACCGAGAAGGTCAGCCCGTGCAGGACCTCGCTCTGGCCGTAGGCGGCGTGCAGGTCCTCGACGGCGAGGGCCGGCGTCGCGGACGGGGCCGCGGCCAGCGGGGGCGCCTGGACGCCGGGGATGTGCGCAGTCTGGAGCGACGCCATCGTCAATGTCCCAGGTACACTTCGATGACCTTCGGGTCGTTCTTGACCCGCTCCATCGAACCTTCGGAGAGCACCTTGCCCTGGTGCAGGACGGTCACCCGGTGGGCGATGTCCTCGACGAACTTCATGTCGTGCTCGATCACCAGCACCGAGCGGCCCTTGATGATCTGGTTGAGCAGCTCGGCGGTCTTGATCCGCTCGCCGACGCTCATCCCGGCCACCGGCTCGTCGAGCATCAGCAGCTCCGGGTCCTGGATCAGCAGCATGCCGATCTCCAGCCACTGCTTCTGGCCGTGGCTCAGGAACTCGGCCCGCTCCCTGAGCTGGTCCTTCAGGAAGATCGTCTCGGCGATGGCGTGAATGCGGTCGCGGACCTCCGCGTCCCGCTTGAACGTCAGCGCACCGAAGACCGAGCGGCCGCGGGGGAACGAGATCTCCAGGTTCTCGAACACCGTCAGGTCGTCGTAGATCGACGGCGTCTGGAACTTGCGGCCGACGCCGGCCTGCACGATCGCGCTCTCGGAGAGCTTGGTCAGCTCCTGGCCCTTGTACTTGATCGAGCCGGCGCTGGCCTTCGTACGACCGCAGATCAAGTCGAGGACGGTGGTCTTGCCGGCGCCGTTCGGGCCGATGATCACCCGGATCTCGTCGGGATCGACGTAGAACGACACGTCGTTCACCGCCTTGAACCCGTCGAACGAGACCGTGAGCGCCTCGACGGCGAGGAGGTAGTCGGGCGGGGCGGCCTCGGCGCCGACCACGGGGGAGGAGAGGATCGCGGCGTTCATGGCATGCTCACTCGGCCGGGGCGCCGTGGGGCGGGGCGATGGCGGGCGCGGGCGCCTGCAGGCTCTTGGCGCGGCGGGTGAGGCGCGGCTCGATGTGCTCGCGCCAGATGCCGGCGAGGCCGTTCGGGAAGGCCAGCACCACCGCGATGAACAGGGCGCCGAGGCCGAACAGCCAGAGATCCGGAAAACTCTCGGAGAAGCTGGTCTTGGCCCAGTTGACCAAGAGCGTGCCCCAGACGGCGCCGAACAGGGACAGGCGCCCGCCGACCGCGGCGTAGATCACCATCTCGATCGAGGGGACGATGCCCACGAAGGAGGGCGACATGAACCCGACCTGCAGGGTGAACATCGCGCCGCCGATCGCCGCGAGTCCGGCGGCGAAGCAGAAGGCGAAGACCTTGAAGCCCGCCACCGAGTAGCCGGAGAACCGGACCCGGTCCTCCTTGTCGCGCATGGCGACGAGGATGCGGCCGAGCTTCGACTTCTTCACGTACTGCGCCGCCAGGATGCAGGCGATCAGCAGGCCGCCGTTGACGAAGTACAGGATGAACTTCGCCGAGTCGGTGCGGATGTCCCAGCCGTGGAGGGTGCGCAGGTCGGTGATGCCGTTGATGCCGCCGGTGTAGCCCTGCTGGCCGACGATCAGGATCGTCAGGATCGCGGCGATTGCCTGGGTGATGATGGCGAAGTAGGTGCCGCCGACCCGGCGCTTGAACATCGCGAAGGAGATCAGCATCGCGAACAGGACCGGGACGGCGACCGCCAGGATCAGCGTCAGCGGCAGGCTCTTGAACGGCTGCCAGAACCAGGGGAGCGCGGTGATCTGGTTCCAGTCCATGAAGTCCGGGATGCCGGGCGTGGACTGGATTTTCGTGTTCTCGATGCTCGAAGCTTCCAGCTTCAAGTACATCGCCATGCAGTAGCCGCCGAGGCCGAAGAACACGCCCTGGCCAAGGGAGAGGATGCCCGCGTAGCCCCAGCAGATCACCAGCCCGAGGGCGACGAAGGCGTAGGTGAGGTACTTGCCGACGAGGTTGAGGCGGAAGCTGTCGAGCACCAGCGGCAGGACGACCAGGATCACCCCGGCCAGGAGGAGCAGGCTCAGCCACTCCACCGGCTTCATGAACGGGTTGTCGTTGACGGTGACGGATTTGGTGAGGGTCTGGACCGGGTTCGTCATGGTCGAAAATCCTCAGCGCCGGACCTTGAGGGTGAAGAGGCCCTGGGGCCTCAGCATGAGGATGCCGACCACCGCGAGCAGGGTGATGACCTTGGCCATCGAGCCGGAGAGGAAGAACTCCAGGGTCGACTGCGTCTGGGAGATCGAGAAGGCGGAGGCGATGGTGCCGAGCAGGCTCGCGGCGCCGCCGAACACCACGATCAGGAAGGTGTCGACGATGTAGAGCTGGCCCGAGGTCGGCCCGGTCGAGCCGATCATCGTGAAGGCGGAGCCGGCGATTCCCGCGATGCCGCAGCCGAGGCCGAACGTGTAGCGATCGACCTTCTCGGTATCGATACCCACCGCCCCCGCCATGGCGCGGTTCGACATCACGGCACGGACCTGCTGGCCGAAGCGCGAGCGGAAGATCAGAAGCGCGACGCTGACGGTGATCAGGATGGTCACGGCCATGACGAACAGGCCGTTGATCGGGATCTCGATCGTGTCGGTGACCTGCACCGAGCCGATCAGCCAGGACGGCAGCTCGACGCCGACCTCGCGGGCGCCGAAGATCGACCGGTAGGCTTGCTGGAGGATCAGCGACAGGCCCCAGGTGGCGAGCAGCGTGTCGAGCGGGCGCTTGTAGAGGAACCGGATCAGGCCCCATTCCACCAGCATGCCCAGAGCCCCGGAGGCGAGGAACGCCAAGCCCATCGCGATGAAGAAGTAGATCGGGAAGAGTGACGGCAGGTAGGTCTGGAAGAAGGTCGAGCAGAGATAGGTGACGTAGGCGCCGAGGATCATGAATTCCCCGTGGGCCATGTTGATCACGCCCATCTGGCCGAAGATGATCGCGAGTCCCAGCGCCATCAGCAGGTAGACGGAGAACAGGATCAGGCCGGCGAAGCCCTGCATGGCGAAGATGGCGCCGAGGTCACCGAGGGAGTAGTCGCCGAGCATGGTTTCGGTCTTCCGCAAAAGGAGTGCGTCTTCTGCCGACTCGTCACGGCCTCCGGGCGAACCGGGCCGTCTTTGCGAGCGGAGCGAAGCAATCCAGGGACGCGCTTCGTGCCGGGAAGTCCCGCTGCCCTGGGTCGCTTCGCTGCGCTCGCGATGACGGGGAGGGGTGATTTCACCCCTCCGGACAACGGATTACTGGTAGCCCTTCGGGAAGGGATCGGGCTTGATCAGCTCGGGGCTGGTGTAGACGATCTCGAACTGGCCGTCGGGCTTGGCCCGGCCGACCCGGGTCTTCGACCAGAGATGGTGGTTCTCGTCGATCTTCACGTAGCCTTCCGGCGCGCCCTTGAACTCCAGTCCCGGCGAGGCCGCCACGACCTTGTCGACGTCGAACGAGCCGGCCTTCTCGCAGGCCATCTTCCACAGGAACGGGCCGAGATAGGCCGCCTGCGTCACGTCGCCGATGACGGTCTTCTCGCCCCACATCTTCTTGAACGCGGCCACGAACGCCTTGTTGTTCTCGTTCTGGATCGACTCGAAGTACTTCATGCAAGCGTAGGCCCCGGCGATGTTCTCGCCGCCGATGCCGTCGATCTCGTCCTCGGTGACCGAGATCGTCATCAGCACCTGCTTCGACAGGTCGATGCCCGCCGCCTTGAGCTGCTTGTAGAACGCCACGTTCGAGCCGCCGACCACGTCGGCGAAGATCACCTTGGGCTTGGTGAGCTTGATCTTGTTGATGACCGAGTTGAACTGCGTGTGTCCGAGGGGGAAATACTCCTCGCCGACGACCTTGCCCTTGAGCACGTTCTCCACGTGCTTGCGGGCGATCTTGTTGGAGGTGCGCGGCCAGATGTAGTCGGAGCCGATGAAGTAGAAGCTGTCGCCGCCCTTCTCCTTGTGGACCCAGTCGAGGCCGGCGAGGATCTGCTGCGTGGCCTCCTGGCCGGTGTAGAAGACGTTCTTCGACTGCTCCAGGCCCTCGTAGAAGGTCGGGTAGTACAGGAGGCCGTTGTACTGCTCGAACACCGGCAGCACCGCCTTGCGCGAGGCCGAAGTCCAGCAGCCCATCACGGCGGCGCAGTGGTCGTTGACGAGGAGCTTCTTGGCCTTCTCGGCGAAGGTCGGCCAGTCGGAGGCGCCGTCCTCCTGGATGATCTTGATCTTGCGGCCGAGCACGCCGCCGGCGTCGTTGATCTGCTGGATCGCCAGCTTCTCCGCTTCCTGCGCGCCCGTCTCCGAGATCGCCATCGTGCCGGTGACCGAGTGCAGGATGCCGACCGTCACCTCGCTGTCGGTCACCGCGAGGCCCGTGGTGTTGACCGCCGCGGTCGGCGGCGCCGCCCAGGCGGTGCGCGGCAACAGCGCCAGCGCCGGGGCGCCGGCCAATCCCATGAGCAGTCTGCGCCGCAGCGGGGAGCGCAAGCCGTGATCGGCGCCGGTCTCGGTGTCGTCTGCCATGTGCCTGACCCTGTTCGCGTCCGGGCCTTGAGAGGCGGCCCGGATCGACGAGCGCAGGCTAGGTCCTGGGTTGCGGTGCGGCCTATACGCGATTTTGCGTATGGCCGTGGTCTTGCATGCGCCGCACCATCGCGGCGGAATACTTCGAGGTCGGGGTGGCTGAGAGCGCGAATAGTGGGAGCACCGCTCCGGTGCCCGGTCTTTCGCGCGCGCGCGCGTCGCGCGGCCGCCCGTGCGCGACGCTGCCCGGGCACGACGGGCTGATCGTCCCGGCCGGGGCCCGATGAGCGGTCCGCAGCGCATCATCCCCATCCGCCGGGACTACAACCGCTTCGTCGCCGACGAGACGCTGGAGGATTACGCCCTCCGCTTCACCGCTAAGAAGGCGCGGCGCTGGTCGAGCCTCGAGGTGGCGCAGACGGCCCTCGGCTCGATCTCGTTCCTCGCGCTGGAGGCGATCGGCGGGACGCTGGCGCTCACAGCGGGATTTCCCAACACGGTGGCGGCCGTGCTGGTCGTCGGCCTGATCATCTTCGCCACGGCGGCGCCGATCACGGTCTACGCCGCCCGCTACGGCGTCGACATGGACCTGCTCACCCGAGGCGCCGGCTTCGGCTATCTCGGCTCGACCGTCACCTCGCTGATCTACGCGAGCTTCACCTTCCTGTTCTTCGCCATCGAGGCGGCGATCATGGCGCTGGCGCTGCAGCTCTGCTTCGGGCTGCCGCTGGGCATCGGCTACCTGCTCTGCGCCGGGGCGGTGATTCCCCTCGTCGTCTACGGGATCCGGCTGATCAGCCGGTTCCAGATCTGGACGCAGCCGATCTGGATCGGGTTGAGCCTGCTGCCGCTGATCTTCGTGGCGGCGCAGGGCGCGGGGCCGCTGCGGGCGCTCGCCGGCTACCCGGGCCTCGACGGCGCCGGGGGCGGCTTCGACCTCGCGCGCTTCGGTCTCGCCACCGGCGTCCTGCTGGCGCTGCTCGCCCAGGTCGGCGAGCAGGTCGACTTCCTGCGCTTCGTGCCGGAGCCGCAGGGCCCGCGCGACCGCCACTGGTGGCTGGCGGTCCTGTCGGGGGGCGCCGGCTGGATCCTGCCCGGGATGCTGAAGATCCTGCTCGGCGCCGCGCTGGCGGTCCTGGCGCTGGGCCACGGCGTCCCGGCCGAGCACGCCGCCGAACCGACCCGCATGTACGCGGTGGCGTTCGGCTACCTGACGGGGGAGGGGAGCCGGGCGGCCCTGCTGCTCACCGGGCTGTTCGTCCTCGTGTCGCAGCTCAAGATCAACCTGACCAACGCCTATGCCGGCTCGATCGCGTGGTCGAACTTCTTCTCGCGCCTGACCCACAGCCATCCGGGGCGGGTGGTCTGGCTCGTGTTCAACGTCGCCATCGCGGTGCTCCTGATGGAGCTCGGCATCGACAAGACCATCGAGAGCACGCTGCCGCTCTACGCCTCCGTGGTCTCGGCCTGGGTCGGCGCGCTCGCCGCCGACCTCGCGGTCAACAAGCCGCTCGGACTCTCGCCCCCGGGCATCGAGTTCAAGCGCGCCCATCTCTACGCGGTGAATCCCGTGGGGACCGGCGCCATGGCGCTGGCCCTCGCGGCCGGGGGCGCGTCCTATGTCGGCTGGCTCGGCGCGACCCTGCAGCCCTTCGCGCCATTGCTGACCCTGGCGATCGCGTTCTGCGCCGCGCCGGCGATCGCCTGGGCGACGGCGGGGCGCTGGTACCTGGCGCGGGTCCCGAAGCGGGATTGGGGCGCGGCCGAGGTGGTCTGCCGGGTCTGCGAATTGCCCTTCGAGGGCGAGGACATGGCCCATTGCCCGGCCTACGACGCCCCGATCTGCTCCCTCTGCTGCTCGCTCGACGCCCGCTGCGGCGACCTGTGCAAGCCCCACGGGCGCCTGGAGGTGCAGGCGCAGGCCGCCGTCGCGCGGATCCTGCCGGGCCGCACCGCTGCCTGGATCGGCGCGCCACTGGGCCGCTACCTCGCGGTGATGCTGACGCTCTGCGCGGTGATCGGCCTGATCCTCGGCATCGTGCACGCGGGCGCGACGATCGCCCACCCGGAGAATCGCGAGTTCCTGCGCACGGCGCTGACCAGCGTGTTCTTCACCCTGGTGGTGATCCTCGGCGTCGTGGCGTGGCTCTTCGTGCTCGCCCAGGAGAGCCGGCGCGTCGCCCAGGCCGAGACGATGCGCCAGACCGCGCTCTACCAGGCCGAGATCGCCGCCCATAAAGTCACCGACGCCAAGTTGCAGGAGGCCAAGGAGCGGGCCGAGGCCGCCAACCAGGCCAAGAGCCGCTACGTGGTCGGGATCAGCCACGAGCTGCGAACGCCGCTCTCAACGGTGCTCGGCTACGCCCAGCTCCTCGAATCCGACCCCGCGATCCCGGCGCACCGCGTCAACGGCCTGCGGGTGATCCGGCGCAGCGCCCAGCACCTGTCGGGCCTGATCGACGGCCTCCTCGACATCTCGCGCATGGAGGCCGGGCGCCTCCAGATCCACCGCGACGAGGTCCGGCTGACCGACTTCCTCGACCAGCTGGTCGACATGGTCCGCCTCCAGGCTCGGGAGGCCGGACTGGAGTTCCGGTTCTCAAGGCCCGAGATCCTGCCGGCGGTGGTCGCCACCGACGAGAAGCGCCTGCGGCAGGTGCTGCTCAACCTGCTGTCGAACGCCATCAAGTTCACGGAAGCCGGCACCGTCTCGCTGGACCTCAGCTACCGGAGCCAGATCGCGGTGTTCACGATCCGCGACACCGGCCCCGGCATCCCGGAGGCGGACCTCGCGCGGGTCTTCGAGCCCTTCGAGCGCGGCTCGACCCCGGCCGCCCGGAGCACGCCGGGCACGGGGCTCGGGCTCACCATCGCCAACCTGCTGGCGCAGCTGCTGGGCGGCGAGATCACCGTGACCGCCGCCCCCGGCGGCGGCACGCAGGCGCGGCTGCGCCTGATGCTGGCCTCCGTGGCCCAGCCCGCGCCGATCGCCCCGGCCGCGCCGGCCGCACCCCCGGAGCGGGCCTACGCGGGCGCGCGCCGCACCGTCCTGGTCGCCGACGACGACAGCGCGCACCGCGCGCTGATGCGGGCGATCCTGGAGCCGCAGGGCATCTCGGTGCGGGAGGCCGGGTCGGGAACCGAGTGCCTCGCGACGGTCGCGCAGGGCGGCGTCGACCTGATCCTCCTCGACATCGCGATGCCCGGGATGAGCGGCTGGGCCGCGGCGGCGGCCCTGCGGCAGGCCGGGCATACCGGCCCGATCGCCATGATGTCCGCCAACGTCCACGAGATCAGCCCGACCCGGGGCGACGACGCCCCGCACGACGCGATCTTCGCCAAGCCCTTCGACCTGCGCGACGTGATGGAGCGGATCGGCAAGCTCCTGCACCTCGAATGGACCGAGGGCGCCGCGCCGGGGCGGTCCGGGGCGGCCGCGGCCACGGCGGACGTCCCGGGGCCGGGGCCCGAGCATGTCGGCGAGCTCCTGCGCCTCGGCCGGATCGGGCATATCCGCGCCATCGAGGCCAAGCTGACCCAGATGGAGCAGGACCCGACCGTGCCGCCCGCTTTCGTCGCCCGGATGCGCGGGCTCGTCGAGGGATACGACCTTCGCCGCTACCTCGCGGTCCTGCAGGAACTCGCCCGCCATGACTGAGGCGCCGAAGGTCCAGCCGCACCGGGACATCGTCCTGGTGATCGACGATTCGCCCGACACGCTGAGCTTCCTCACCGAGGCGATCGAGCGGTCCGGCGCCACCGTGCTGGTCGCGGTCGGCGGCGACCTCGCCCTGACCCTGGTGGACGAGATCACCCCCGATGTGATCCTCCTCGACGCGGTGATGCCGGGCCTCGACGGGTTCGAGACCTGCCGGCGGCTCAAGGCCAAGCCGCAGCTCGCCGGCGTGCCGGTGATCTTCATGACCGGGCTGAGCGAGACCGAGCACATCGTGAAGGGGCTCTCCGCCGGCGGGATCGACTACGTCACGAAGCCCATCGCCCCCGACGAGATCCTGGCCCGGATCCGCGTGCATCTCGCGAGCGCCCGCGCCGCGCAGAGCGCCCGGACCGCCCTCGACACGGCCGGGCGGACCCTGTTCGCGGTCGCCGAGGACGGCACGATCCTGTGGTCGACCCCGCAGGCCGGACGCCTGCTCGCCGGGCTCGGCGCGGTACCCTCCGGCGCCCCCGCGCTGCCCGCCGGCGCCCGCGAGTGGCTGCGCGGTTGCCTCGCCGGCGCCGCCCAGCCCCTCGCGCTGACCGATCGCGACGGCGTCGCCTACGCCCTGAGCTTCATCGGCCGCACCCCGGACGAGATCCTGCTCCGCCTGTCGCGCGACGCGCTGTCGGCGGGGGTCGAGCGGCTGCGGGTGCGCCTGCCGGTCACCGGGCGCGAGGCGGAGGTCCTCCTCTGGCTGTCCCGGGGCAAGTCGAGCCGCGACATCGGCGAGATCCTCGGGCTCAGCCACCGGACCGTGACGAAGCACCTCGAGAGCATCTACGCGAAGCTCGGCGTGGAGAACCGCACGGCCGCCTCGATCATCGCGGCGCGGCACCTGCAGGATTGAGCCCGCGCGGAGGCCTGTCGGCAGGGTTGCGCCGGCCGCGGATCCCCAAGCTTGTCCACAGGCGTCGATCCCCGGCGAAACGCCTTGGTAAGCCCCGCCGCCCCACGGTCCCGGCTCAGCCCGACAAGCCGAGTCCGGATGCGATGATGACCAGCCAGCAGCTCGCCGACGAACTGAAGCGGATCGCCACCACCCAGGTCAGCGACATCACGCGGGCGGTGAAGGAAGGCCAGAAGTCGATCGCCCTCAACGAGGTGCGGGACATGGCGCGGCGCCTCGGCCTGCTCGCGGACGCCTTCGATCCGAAATCCGCGGCCGAGAGATCCGAGGCCGACGGCGCGAGCGTCGCCGAAGCGGTCGACGACGCCCAGGCCGCCTGACACCCGTTGCCGGCGGCGCCCCGCCGGTCCCCTCCCAGGAGCGCTCCATGGTCCGCGCGCACTTCACCATCCGCCTCGGCAACGCCTCACTCCCGGCCTCGGCGGCCCAGTGGGTCGAGGATGTCGAGGCCGCCCGGTCGACCGCGCGCACGATCGTGCAGGGGCTGATGCGTCAGCACGGCGGCGACCCGCGCCTCATGGAGGCCGCGATGGTGATCACCGACGACGACGGCGCCGTGCTGCTCGAGATGTCCTTCTTCGACACGCTGTACCTGCCGGTCGAGCCGGTGCCCGACGCCGACCGGCGCCGGCCACGCGCGCCCCGCAGGGCCGCGCCGCGGGGACTGACGGCCGCCCTCGGCCCGGTCCGGCGCCTCGCCGGCGCGCTGGGCATGCGCGCGCAGCCGCAGCCGCGACCGCTGCCCGGGCGCTGAGACGCTTCAGCCGTAGAGATCGCTGACCACGAAGCCCCGCGGCGCGAGGCGCTCGGCCAGTACGCGCCGGTGGCAGCCGGCCGGATCGCGCTCGAAGCAGAGCAGGCAGATCGGCGACGCCTCGGCGAGCGCGGCGAGTTCGTCGAGCGCCGCGATCCCGGCAGCGGTGTCCAGCACTTCCTCGCAGTAGATCCGGCGCATCAGCGCCGCGTCCCCGGCCCGCGCCGCTTGCCGGCCGGATTTCGGGGTGCCGAGGCTGCGCAGATGCGCGTAGCCGAGCCCGGCCTCGCGCAGGGAGGTGCCGAGCGCGCCCTTCGAGAAGCCGCGCTTGCGCGAGTTCGCCACCGCCCGGACATCCGCCAGCACCGCGACCCCGGCCGAGCGCAGGACGCCGACGAGGCGCTCCGAGTCGAGGCCTTCGTAGCCTATGGTAAAGAGTTGCTTACTCACGGTGCCCCGTCCGGACTCGCGTTGCGGGACCGCGACTTAGCCGTATGCGGCCCTGTGAACCAGCCGGGGATCGACGCCGTATGTCGCGGGGATGCAACGCGTCCCGGAATTCCGCCGCAATGATCGCAAAGCTCCGTTAACCGCGCCAGGGCCATCGAATACGCCTGTCTGTGGCGCATCTTCGGTGGCGGGCTAAACACTGATGTCGCGGATCTACACGCCTTCGCGGTCACCGATCGAAGATCTCGCTCGGGGCCTGATCAGTCGCCTCAAGCCGGCCCGGCGTCTCGCCGGGCGCTTCGCCGCCGCCGCGATCCTGGCCGGCCTCGCCGCCTGCGCGTCGAACAACGACTTCTATCCGACGAAGGGCGACGCCAAGCCCCATCCGGGCGTGGCCAAGGCCAAGCTTCACCCGATCCAGGGCATCGATATCTCGAAGTGGCAGGGCAACGTCGACTGGGCCTCGGTCCGCGCCGCCGGCACCCAGTTCGCCTTCATCAAGGCTACCGAGGGCGGCGACCACGTCGACGAGCGCTTCCGGACCAACTGGGACGGCGCGGCCCGGGCCGGCGTGCCGCGCGGGGCCTACCACTTCGTGTTCTGGTGCCGCTCCGCCCGGGAGCAGATGGACTGGTTCAAGAAGAACGTCCCCAACGACCCCACCGCCCTGCCGCCGGTCCTCGACGTCGAGTGGAACGGCCACTCGCAGACCTGCCCGAAGAAGCTGCCCAAGGCCCAGGCCCTGGCGATGGTCACCGAGATGCTGGAGGAGATGGAGCGCTACACCGGCAAGCGCCCGATCATCTACACCGACATCACGTTCCACAAGGACGTCCTGGAGGGCGAGCTCCCCGATTACCCGCACTGGCTGCGCTCCACCGCGGCTGAGCCGGAGCAGCGCTTCGTCAACCGCAAGTGGATGCTGTGGCAGTTCACGTCCACGGGCCGGGTTCCGGGCGTGCGCGGCGACGTCGACCGCAACGCCTTCTACGGCACCCCGTCCGAATGGGCCTCGTTCCTGACGACCGACTGCGACCCGCGCGAGCACAAGCGGCTCTCCGAGCAGGGGCTCTGCACGGACAAGTAGATGAAAGGCGTCGGCGAAACCTAGGTTAGTTCAAGGACGTAGAGCGCGGGGTATGGCTGACCAGCCCGCGCACCGGCGGGCGAGCCCGAGAGGATCCTGACGGGAGACTCTCCTCCCGCACCTCTCCGTCCCCCATGCCGATCGACTCTGCCGCCTCCACCGGCAACCTGCTCCTCGACGCGCTGCCGGGTTCGGATCGCGCCCTGATCGCCCCCCACCTGGAGCCGGTGACCTTCGCCAAGGGGGATACGGCGCTGGCGGCGGGCGCCGCGGCGAGCCACGTCATCTTCCCCCGCGACCAGACCGTCGTGGCGCTGATCGTCGCCACGCGGGACGGCCGGACGGCCGAGATCGCGAGCGTCGGGCACGAGGGCGCGATCGGCGGGATCATCGGCGAGGGGCGGCTGCCGCCCGCGGTCAGCGGGCTGGCGCAGATCGGCGGCGCGGCATTGCGCCTCGACGCGGCGCGGCTCCGGCAGGCAGAGCTCGAGTCATCGACGCTCCGCGACCTGTTCGCGCGCTACGCCGACTGCTTCCTGGCTCAGCTGTTCCAGATCGCGGCCTGCAACGCCCTGCACCCGATCGAGCAGCGCTGCCTGCGCTGGCTGCTGTCGCTGCAGGACCGGACGGGCGGCGACACCCTCCCGATCACGCACGAGGTCCTGGCCTCCATGCTGGGGGTCCAGCGGACCTACCTCACGCGGATCCTGCGGGTGCTGCAGGAGCAGGGCCTCATCCGGGTCGGCCGTGGGCGCATCACGATCCTCGACCGCCGGGCGGTCTCGAACGCCGCCTGCGAGTGCCACGCCCGCGTGCGGATGCAGTGCGAGGCGGTGCTCGGCGCGGTTTTCCGGGCCGAGGAGCCCCGCCGGACCGAGCCGGTCGAGACGCTGTCGCGCGCCGGGTGAGGGACCGGCCCGCGATCCGTCGACCACGTCAGGCGACGACCGGCACGCAGACCGGCGCCGCGAGGCCCGGCACCGGCGCCACCACCACGTCGATCCCGTAGATCAGGCGCAGCAGCTCCGGCGTGACCGTCGCGGCGGCGGGTCCGTCGGCGACGAGGCGGCCCGCGTGCAGGGCGATGAGGCGGTCGGCGCAGAGCAGGGCGTGCCCGGGATCGTGCGTCGAGAACAGCACGGCGATGCCGGCCTGGGCGAGGCGGCGGACCTGCTCGAGGACGCGGGCCTGGTTGCCGAAATCGAGGCTCGCGGTCGGCTCGTCCATGACGAGGAGCCGCGGCTCGCCGCTGAGCGCCCGCGCGATCAGCGCGAGCTGGCGCTCGCCGCCGCTGATCTCGGTGTAGACCTGATCGGCGAGATGCCCGATCCCGAGCGCGGCCAGCGCCCGCTCGGCGGCGGCGACGTCCGACGGCCCGGGGGCGGCGAACGGGCCGAGCCGGCTCGCCCGGCCCATCACGACGACCTCGCGCACCGTGAACGGGAAGTACGCCGCGTGCGCCTGCGGCACGGCGGCGATGGTGCGGGCGACGGCTTTCCGCGACAGGCGCGACAGGTCGGTGCCGTCGAGGATCACCCGCCCGGAGCGGGCGGGCAGCAGGCCGAGCAGCGTCTGGAGCAGCGTGGTCTTGCCGCCGCCGTTCGGCCCGACGAGGCACAGCACCTCGCCGGCGGCGAGGTCGAACGACACGTCGTGGCCGACGATCCGGCTGCCGTAGCCGAAGGCGAGGTCCCGGACCCGGAGCAGCATCAGCTGAAGCCCCGGCGCCCGGACGCCAGCAGCCAGAGGAAGAACGGCGCCCCGACCAGGGCTGTCAGGATGCCGAGAGGCACCTCGACGGTGCCGAGATTGCGGGCGATCAGGTCGACCAGCACGAGGTAGCCCGCCCCGAGGACAAGCGAGGCGGGCAGCAGGCGGCGGTAATCCGGCCCGACCAGCAGCCGGGCGACGTGCGGCACGATCAGCCCGATCCAGCCGATGACCCCGGTCATCGCCACGGCCGCCGCCGTGATCAGGGTCGCGCCGGCGATCAGGACGGGGCGCAGCACCCGCGTCTCCACGCCGAGGGCCCGCGCCTCCGCGTCGCCGAGGCTCATCAGGTTCATGCGCCAGCGCAGCAGCACCAGCGGCACGAGGCCGAGAAGCAGCATCGGCAGGGTGGCGGCGACGTCGCCGAGGGTGACCGAGGACAGGCTGCCGAGGAGCCAGAAGGTGATCGCCGGCAGCTGGTTGTAGGGATCGGCCAGCACCTTGAGGAGCGAGATGCCCGCCCCGAGCACCGCGCCGACCGCGACGCCGGCGAGGACCAGCGTCAGGACCGGGTCGTGCCGCCGCACGGCGAGGCCGACGCCGTACACCGCCGCGACGGCGCCGAGCCCGCCCAGGAAGGCCAGGGCCTGGATCGGCGCCACCGGCAGGCCGAGATAGATCCCCAGGACGGCGCCGAGCCCGGCGCCGGCCGAGACGCCGAGGATGTCGGGCGAGACCAGCGGGTTGCGGAACAGGCCCTGGTAGGTCGCCCCCGCGGCCGACAGGGCCGCGCCGACGACCAGCGCGGCGATCACCCGGGGCAGGCGCACCTGCATCACGACCGTCTCCGCCGTCGCCGGAACCCGGAGGGGCAGCCCGAGCAGGCGGTGGCCGAGGATCGCGGCGAGGTCGGCGGGCGCGACCGGGTACTTGCCGACCGCCAGCGCCACGGCGGTCAGCGTCAGCAGGGCGAGCCCGGCCAGCAGCGCCGCGGGCAGGCGGAGGCGGGTGCGCGCCCGGATCGTCTCGGCGGCGGCCGGGACGCGACTCACCGCGCCGGGCCCGGGGGGGCGCCCGGCGGCGTCGGGGCGAGGAGGGCGTCGGCCTGACCGGCATCGAGGTCGACATGGTAGAAGCGGCCGTAGAAGGCGCGCACCACCTCGGGCATCGGTTGCGGGAACAGGTCCGGATGGAGCCGGGCCGCCAGCCAGCGCAGGCCGATCAGCCGGTTGACCCCCGGCGGGGCGTCGAACCACGGGAAAGGCTGGAGCGGCGCCACGTAGACCCGCCCGGTCTGCACGGCCCGGACGTCCCGCCACAGCGGGTCGGCGCGCAGCCCGGCCGCGAAGGCCGGGTCGAGGGTGACGATCACGTCGGGGTTCCAGGCGAGAACCTGCTCGGGCGAGACGTTGCCGAGGCGGCCGCCCCCGTCCTGCGCGACGTTGCGGCCGCCGGCGGCCTCGACCAGCTCGGTGTTGATCGAGCCGGCGAACCCCGTCTCCAGCCCGCGCGGCCCGCGCGCGTAGTAGACCCGCGGCCACTTGTCCTCCGGGACCGTCGCGACGGCGCGGTCCACCGTGTCGGCGAGGCTCTGGGCCTCCGCCGCCAGGGCGTCCGCGTCGGACTGACGGCCCAGGGCCGCGCCGAGCTGCCGATACGCCTCCGGGGTCTTCGCGAAGCTGCCGTCGAGCAGGATGTAGGGGATCCCGGTCTGCGCCTGGACCCGGTCGGCGAGCGACGCGTAGGTCGGCCCGAGGCTGCCCGAATCCACGATCAGGTCCGGCTTGGCGGCCAGCACCGCCTCGACGTTCGCCGTGCCGCCGCGCCCGGTCAGGCGGCCGTAGGCGGGGAGGGCCCGGGTCCGGGGCGCGAGCAAGGGCAGCGCCTCGGGATGCGGGGCGCTCACCCAGCCGGCCATGAGGTCGGGCGCCAGCGTGTAGAGGAGCACCGCGGCCGGCGGTCCCGCGGCGAGCACCCGCCCGACCCGTTCGGGGAGTTCGACCGTGCGGCCGGCCGCGTCCGTGAACGGGCGCGCCGCCGCCCCGCCGGACGCCGCCAGCAGCAGGATCAGCGCCGCGGTGAGGGCGCGGCGGCGCGCGGGTCGCGGCGCCATCAGGCGGATCTCCGCTCCAGGATCTCGATCAGCGCCCCGTCGGGGCCCTCTACGAAGGCGATCCGCAGGCCGGGGCCGCGCTCCGTGATGCCGGTCCGCACGGGCACGCCCCGGGCGGTGAGATCGGCCATCGCGGCCTCGATGTCGGCGACGCGCAGCCCGAAATGCTCGATCCCGAGGCAGGGCGTGGCGGTCGCCGGCGCGATCTCGTCCGGGGCCTGCTCGATGAAGACGGCGAGGCCGCCGAGGTCGAGCACGACGCGCTGCACCGGGTCCGCGCCGACGCGCTTCACCTCCCGGGCCCCGAAGGTGTCGACGTAGAAGGAGGCGGCCGCGACGGCGTCGCGGCTGCGCAGGTGGAGGTGGTCGCAGGCGTAGTGCATCGGCTCTCCGGTTTCAGGTGATCCAGACGGGCGCGGCCCCCGGCCCGGAGGCGCCGTTCCGCGCCGTGTCCGACGATAGGGCCGGCGCGGAGCCGCGGCGAGATCGGCCGCTTGACGTTCGGCCCGAACCCGCAGACTTTCGCCGCCAGAACCGTTGCAGGGATGCAACATCCATCCCACATCCCGGTTGCGAACCCACATCGCACAGCCAACCGCACAGCCAAGAGATCCATGCGCAATCCCTACGACGTGCTGGGCGTGGCCAAGGGGGCGAGCGAGGCCGAGATCAAGAAGGCCTATCGCAAGCTCGCCAAGGACTTCCACCCCGATCGCAACAAGAACGACGCCAAGGCCAAGGACCGGTTCGCCGAGGCGAATTCGGCCTACGAGATCCTGGGCGATTCCGAGAAGCGCAAGCAGTTCGACCGCGGCGAGATCGACGCCGAGGGCAAGCCGCGCGCGACCGGCTTCGAGGGGTTCGGCGGCTTCGGCGGCGGGCGCGGGGGCAATTTCGATTTCGAGAACATGGCGCGCGCGCAGCGCGGCGGCGGCGGCGGGATGGGCGAGGACATTTTCTCGCACATCTTCGGGGAAGCGTTCCGCGCCGGCGGGGCCGGTCCGGGCGGCCAGCGCCAGGCGGCCAGGGGCGAGGACGTCGCCGCGGAGCTGCTGGTGACGCTGGAGCAGGTCGCCAGCGAGGAGAAGCTGCGCCTCGCCCTGCCCACGGGCCGCGAGGTCGACGTCGTGATTCCCCGCGGCGTGGTCGACGGCCAGACCATCCGACTGCGCGGCCTCGGCCAGAGCGGCGGCCTCCGGGCCGAGCCGGGCGACGCCCTCCTTACCATCAGGATCCGGCCGCACCCGCGCTTCACCGTCGAGGGGGCCGACCTGCGCACCAGCGTCGACGTCCCGCTGGAGGATGCCGTGCTCGGCGGCACGATCCGCGTGCCGACGCTCACCGGCGCCGTCGAGATGAAGATCCCGGCGATGACGAGTTCCGGCCGCACCTTCCGCCTGCGCGGCAAGGGGCTTCCGAAGAAGGACGGCACCCGCGGCGACCTGTTCGCCACGACGGCGATCGTCCTGCCGGAGGGCGAGGACGCGGCACTGACCGAATTCGCCCGCGGCCGCCGGGCGGCCAACGCGGCCTGACGCGCCGGCGTAGCCACCGGGGCGCGCATGAAGGCGCTCGGCGGCGTCCCGGACTTCCGTCGCCGGGCCGCCTCCGCTAAGGAGGCCCCCCGGCCCCGAGAGGGGTCGCGCGGCTTCGGGATCGATCATGGCGGAACACGGGCAGGGCCTTCTGGCGGGCAAGCGGGGCATCGTCCTCGGGGTCGCCAACAACCGCTCGATCGCCTGGGGCATCGCCCGCAGCGCCCGCGCCCACGGGGCCGAACTGGCCTTCACCTACCAGGGCGACGCCCTGCGCAAGCGCGTCGAGCCCCTGGCCAAGGAACTCGACGCCCACGTAATCGGGCACTGCGACGTCACCGAGTCGGCCACGATCGACGCGGTCTTCGCGGAGGCCGCCAGGGTCTTCCCGGACGGCATCGACTTCGTCGTCCACTGCGTCGCCTTCTCCGACAAGGACGAGCTGACCGGCCGCTACATCGAGACCTCCGAGGACAACTTCACCAAGTCGCTCCTGGTCTCCTGCTACTCGTTCACCGCCGTGGCCCAGCGCGCCGAGAAGATCATGCGCCCGGGCGGCTCGCTGGTGACGCTGACCTATTACGGCGCCGAGAAGTGGATGCCGCACTACAACGTCATGGGCGTCGCCAAGGCAGCGCTCGAGGCGTCGGTGCGCTACCTCGCGGCCGATCTCGGCCCGAAGAACATCCGGGTCAACGCCATCTCGGCCGGCCCGATCAAGACCCTCGCGGCCTCCGGGATCGGCGATTTCCGCTACATCCTGAAGTGGAACGAGTACAACGCGCCCCTGCGCCGGACCGTGACGATCGGGGAGGTCGGGGAGACCGCGTCCTACCTCGTCTCCGACATGGCGGCCGGCATGACCGGCGAGATCCTCCACGTGGATGCCGGCTACCACGTCGTCGGCATGAAGAATCCCGAGGCACCGGATCTAACCCTCGACAAGGACTGAGACGGGTCGCTCGTCGCGGCGGCCCAGACCTGAGGCGTGAGCGGCCCGGTGCGGCTCACGCGTCCTCCCCCTCGTCGAACTCCCCCGAGAGCGTGAGCCCGTCGATCCAGGTCTCGCCGTCGCGCTTGATGACGGTGCGCGGCCGGACCTTCCCGTGCTCCGCGATGCCGGCCGCCAGCCGCTCCGAGTGCGTGACGAGCCAGACCTGCGTGCGCTCCGCGGCCCGCGCGATCAGCCGCGCCAGCGGATCCATGAGATCGGGATGCAGGCTGGTCTCGGGCTCGTTCAGCGCGATGAACGGCGGCAGCCGGTAGCCGAGCAGCGCGCCGGCCAGGGCGAGGTAGCGCAGGGTGCCGTCCGACAGTTCCGGCGGATCGAAGGTCCGGCCCGGGAAGTCGGGGAAGCGCAGGCCGAAGCGCGCGTGACGGCCCGGCTCCGGCAGCACGAGTGCCGCGCCCGGGAAGGCGCCGTCGACGGCCTCGTCGATCTCGGTCGTGTCCTCCCGGATATGCGCCAGGGTGGCGAAGACGGCGGCGAGGTCCGCGCCGTCGGACGCGAGGGTCGGCGTCGTCACCGCGAGGCATGGCCGGCGCAGGGGCGACTCGGCATCCGTCCGGAAATCGTGGTGGAAGCGCCACCCCGCCAGGGCGAGGCGGACCACGGCGATCTCGGGATGGCCGGTGGCGTCGAGGAGGCTGCCGAGGGCGGTCTCGGTCGGCAGCAGGTCGCCGCCGAGGGTGCGCTTGCGGCCCTCCGCGTCCCGGACGAAGCCGCTCCGCCCGTCGCGATCGAGGATCACGGCCGCGCGGCCGCGGGTGCGGACCGTCAGGCGCTCGGCCTTGACCTGCGGCTCCTTCCGGAAGGCGGCGCCGAAGGTCGTCCCGCCGACCTGCTGCACCAGCCCGATCTCGACGGCGTAGACGAATTCCTGCCCGATCGTGTCGTGGCGCAGGGTGGCCGACAGGCGGATCCGCGCCGCCTCGCCCTGCCGCCGGCGGCCGGCCCAGAGGGCGGAGTCCATGCCGCCCTCGGCGGCGAGGTCGCGGGTGAGGGTGCCCCGGGCGGCGGCCTGCAGCAGCTCCAGGGCCCGGTAGAGGTTGGTTTTGCCGGTGCCGTTGCCGCCGACGAAGACCGACAGCGCGTCGACCGGGAAGCCGATCCGCCGCAGCGAGCGGTAGCCCGAGACCGCGACCTCTCGAACCACCAGCATCCCGGATTCTCCCGCGTCAGTCGGGGACCGTCAGATCCGCGATGCCTTTGGCGGCCTCGGGGAATCGCGGGTCCATGGCCTCCAGCGTATCCGCCACGGTCCGGGCAATCACGTAGTTGCGGAACCACTTGTGGTTGGCCGGCACCACCAGCCAGGGCGCCTCGGGCGTCGAGCAGCGGCCGAGGGCGTCCGCGAAGGCCTGCTGGTAGGCGTCCCAGGATTTCCGCTCGACCAGGTCGGCCGGGTCGAACTTCCAGTGCTTCTCGGGGTCGGCGATCCGGGCCTCCAGGCGCCGCTTCTGCTCCGCCTTGGAGATGTGCAGGAAGAACTTCACGACCGTCGTGCCCGACTCGGTGAGCAGGCGCTCGAAATCGTTTATCCGGCCGTAGCGGCTCTGCCAGACCGCGTCCGGCACGAGGCCTTTCACCCGCACGACGAGCACGTCCTCGTAGTGGCTGCGGTTGAACACACCGATCATGCCGCGCCCCGGCACCCGGGCGTGGTAGCGCCACAGGAAGTCGTGATCGAGCTCCTCGCTCGAGGGCACCTTGAACGAGGCCACCGCGCAGCCCTGGGGGTTCACCCCCTTGAGCACCGACCGGATCGTGCCGTCCTTGCCGCCCGTGTCGATCGCCTGGAACACCAGCAGGAGGCTCCGGGCGCGCTCCGCGTAGAGGCGCTCCTGGAGGGCGACGATGCGCGCCCGCTCCTGGGCGAGGGCGTCCTTGGCCCAGTCCTTGTCGAGACCGCCGACGTCGTCGGGATCGACCGTGCCGAGATCGAAGGGCGCCCCCGGTTCGACCGCCACGATGCCGGGCGCCGGGCGGATCGGTACGGGCCCGTGCCGGCCGAGCGCCGCCGGGACGGATTCGGCCACGCTGTCGACGCTGCCGGCCCAGCGGGCCGTCGACGGGCGGTGATCCACGGTGGCGCCATGCAGATCAGCCTCACCTGTCATGCCGTCACCGCGTTTGTGGCCGCGATGATGCTTGCCGTGCTTCTTGGACATGGGGCAGGACCTAGTTCCGGATATTGCCGACCGCCGGCGAGAACGGCCGGTAGTCCAGGCTGTTCCGGACGCCTGTGCAGGACGGGGTTGAGACGGTTGGGTACGATCTACTTCATCCGGCACGGCCAGACCGCCTGGAACGCCGAGGGGCGCCTCCAGGGCGGGCGCGACACCGACCTCAATGCCCAGGGGGAGGCACAGGCCGCGGCCGTGGCGGAGCGCCTCGCCGCCGCGGCGGGGCCGGCCCTGGCAGAGGCCGATTTCGTCGCGAGCCCGCTCAAGCGCACCCGGCGCACCATGGAGATCCTGCGGGGCGCCCTCGGCCTGCCGCCCGAGGCGTACCGCGTCGACCCGCGCCTGCGGGAGATCGGTTTCGGCAGCTGGGAAGGCTCCACCTGGGCGGAGATCCGCCGCCGCGACCCGGCCGGGGCCGCCGGCCGCGACCGGGACCGCTGGCACTACCGCCCGCCCGGCCTCGGCGCGGAGAGCTATGCCGGCCTCGTCGAGCGCGTCGGGCCGATGATCGCGGGGCTGGAGCGGGACACGGTCATCGTCGCCCATGGCGGCGTCGCGCGGGCAGCGCTGGTCGCCCTCGGCCACCTCGACGTCTACGCGGCGCCCCGCCTGGGCATCCGCCAGGGCGAGGTCCTGATCCTCGAGCCCGGTGGCTGGCGCTGGGCTTGATCCCGTGCGCCGGCGCAGTGCAAAGCCGCCTCGATAACGGCATGATCGGCAGGCTATAGGGCGGCGGCCAGGACAGGCGCCGGCCCGAGCGGGCGGCCAGCGGAGCAGCGGATGAGCGACGTCGCCGAGAAGACCCGGCCCGGACCGACGGCCGGGGAGCCCGCGCCTCTCGGAGCCGCGGCGGCGATCCTGCGCGGCGACCACCGGCCCGACCTCATCCGCGACGAGGTCCTGGCCGAGATCTTCCTGCACGCGGCCGAGACCCGGCCCGATCATCCCTGCCTGGTCGACGGCGCCGGCGTCGGCGCCGGGGGCGTCCACCCGCACCTGACCTACGCGGAGGTCGCCGCCCGGGCCGGCCGGATCGCCGCTGGCCTCGCCCATCGCGGCATCGGGCTGGGTGACATCGTTGGCCTCTGGATGGCCCGTGGCCCGGACCTCCTCGTGGCGCAGATCGGCATCACGATGTCGGGCGCGGCCTGGCTGCCCTTCGACGCCGAGGCGCCGGCGGACCGGGTGGGCGTGTGCCTCGCCGACGCGGGCGCGAAGGCGCTGCTGGTCTCCCCGGCGCTCGCCGCGGCGGCGCCCGACGCCGCCCCGGCCCTGACGCCCGCCGATCTCGACTCCGGGACGCCCGCCGGCGCGCCGCTGCCCGATCCGCGCGCGGCCGGGCTGACACCCGAGCACCCCGCCTACCTGATCTACACCTCGGGCTCGACCGGCGTGCCCAAGGGCATCGTCATCAGCCACGCCAACATCTGCCACTTCCTGCGGTCCGGGAACGCCCTCTACGGGATGCGCGCCGACGACGTGGTCTTCCAGGGCGCCTCGGTGGCCTTCGATCTCTCGATGGAGGAGATCTGGGTGCCGTATCTCGTGGGCGCGACCCTGTTCGTGGCGAGCCCCGTCATGATGGGCGACCTGGAATCGCTCCCCGGCATCCTGGAGGCCGAGGGGATCACGGTGCTCGACACCGTCCCGACGCTCCTGGCGATGATCTCCGGCGACCTGCCGCGGGTGCGCCTCGTCCTGCTCGGCGGCGAGGCGCTGCCCGAGCCGCTGATCGCCCGCTGGGCGACCGGCGGCCGCCAGCTGTTCAACACCTACGGCCCGACGGAGGCCACCGTGGTGGCCACCGCGGCCGAGATGCGGCCCGGCGAGCCGGTGACCATCGGCGGCCCGATCCCGAACTACTCCGTCTACGTCGCTGGCGAGGATCTGACCCTGCTCGGCCGAGACCAGCAGGGCGAGCTGCTGATCGGTGGTCCCGGCGTGGCGCGGGGCTACCTCGCCCGTCCCGAGCTGACCGCGGAGAAATTCATCGCCAACCCGTTCGCGTCGGACGGGACCGACCCGGTGCTCTACCGCTCGGGCGACGCGGTCTCCCTCGACGCCGCCGGCCGGATCGTGTTCCACGGCCGGATCGACGACCAGGTGAAGATCCGCGGCTTCCGCGTGGAACTCGGCGAGATCGAGTCCCGGATCCGGGCGGTGCCCGACGTCAACCAGGCCGCCGTCGTGCTGCGGAACGACGACGGCGTCGACCGCCTCGTCGCCTTCCTGATCCCGGAGCGCGGCCGGTCCATCGACGCCGCCGCCCTGCGCCGGACCCTCGCCGGGCAGATGCCGCCCTACATGGTGCCCGGCCATTTCGAGGTGGCCGAGACTCTGCCCAGGCTCACGTCCGGCAAGGTCGACCGCAAGGCACTCAAGGTCGCCCCGCTCACGGTGGTCGCCGCTGACGGAGAGCAGGAGACGCCCGCCAACGAGACCGAGGCGGCCCTGGTCGCCGCGGCCAAGCAGATCTTCGGCAACCAGCCGATCGCCCTTGAGGGCGACTTCTTCGCCGATCTCGGCGGCCACTCGCTGCTCGCCGCGCGCTTCGTCTCGGCGGTGCGCGAGAACCCGCCGCTGGCCGGCATCACGCTGCCGGACGTCTACGCCCTGCGCACCGTGCGGGCGATGGCCGACGCGCTCATCGCCCGCACGGGCGGCATGGGCGCCGGGGCCGCGACCCGCGACCTGAGCTTCGCGCCGCCGCCGCTGCTGCGCCGGGCGCTGTGCGGCCTCGGGCAGCTCGTCGCGCTGCCCTTCGTGATCGCGCTGGCCACCGCGCAGTGGCTCGGCATGTTCGTGACCTACCTGCTGCTCACCGGCGGAGGCCTGAGCTTCTTCGCCGAACTCGGCGTGCTGCTCCTCGTCTACGTGGCGATCAACGGCGTGACCGCGGTCGCGGCGGTCGCCGGCAAGTGGCTGATCCTCGGCCGGACCAAGCCGGGCCGGTACCCGCTCTGGGGCACCTACTATTATCGCTGGTGGCTCGCGCAGCGACTGGCGCCCCTCGTCCACGTGAAGTGGCTCCAGGGCTCGCCCGCGATCGCCGTCTACCTCCGGCTGATGGGTGCGAAGGTCGGACGCGACACGCTCATCTCCGACATCGAGATCGGCGCGGCCGACCTCCTGACCATCGGGGACGGCGCGTCCCTGGGCGGCCGCCTCGTCATCGCCAACGCGGAAATCGTCGGCAACGAGCTGGTCATCGGCAGGGTCGAGATCGGCGCGGACGCGGCGGTCGGCACCTCCTGCGTGATCAGCCACGACGCGGTGATCGGGCCGCAGGCGGAGATCGCCGACCTCACCACGATCCCCACGGGCTCGCGGGTGGGCGCGGCCGAGCGGTGGGACGGCTCGCCCGGCCGCAAGGTCGGGATGGTCGACCCCGCGGAGCTGCCCCCCCCCGCCGAGGCCTCCTTCGCGCGCCGCGCGGCGTTCATGGCGGCCTACGTGGTGCTGCTCGGCGCGATCCCCGCGGTGGGTCTGCTGCCGATCTTCCCGGCCTTCTTCATCTTCGACCAGATCTCGGACTCGCTCTCCGACATCACCGACATCGACTACCACTGGTACCTGCCGATCCTCACCTGGCCGACCGCCATGCTGATGACCGCCGGCACGGTGCTGCTGATCGCCGGCATCCGCTGGGTGGTGCTGCCGCGGACCCGCTCCGGCACCTACTCGGTCCACTCGCTGTTCTACCTGCGGAAATGGTCGCTGGCGCTCGCCGTCGAGGTCACCCTGGAGACGCTCTCGTCGCTGTTCGCGACCGTCTACATGCGGGCCTGGTACCGGCTGATGGGCGCCAATATGGGCCACGGCGCCGAGATCTCGACCAACCTCGCGGGCCGCTACGACCTCGCCGAGGTCGGCGCGAAGAACTTCATCGCCGACGAGGTGGTGTACGGCGAGGAGGAGATCCGGCGCGGCTGGATGCACCTGGAGCCGGTGCGCACCGGCGCCCGGGTCTTCGTCGGCAATGACGCCGTTGTGCCGCCCGGCGCCGTCATCCCCGACGACGTTCTCATCGGCATCAAGTCGAAGCCGCCCGAGAACGCCGCGATGAGCCCCGGCGAGACGTGGTTCGGCTCGCCGCCGATCCGGCTGCCGGCCCGCCAGAAGGTCGATCTCGGCTCGACCGCCCAGACCTACGAGCCCGGCGCGTGGCCGAAGATCCGGCGCGGCGTCTTCGAGGCCTTCGCGACCTCGTTCTCGCCGATGCTCTACATCACCCTCGCGATCACGGCGATCGACTGGTACTTCTACCCGGCCATCCTGGAGCAGGACTGGTGGGGTCTGGCTTACAGCTTCGTCGGTGCGAGCGTCGCCATCGCGCTGATCCAGTCCTCGGCGGTCATCGCGATGAAGTGGCTGCTGATGGGCGTCTACAAGCCCGGCATGCAGCCGATGTGGTCGTGGTGGGCGATGCGCACCGAGGCGATCGCGGTGGCCTACTGGGGGCTCGCCGGCAAGGTGCTGCTCGAGCACCTCCAGGGCACGCCCTTCCTGCCCTGGGTGCTCCGGCTGTTCGGCGTGAAGGTCGGCAAGGGCGTCTGCATGCTCACCACCGACATCACCGAATTCGACTGCGTCACCATCGGCGACTACGCCACGATCAACCGCGTCTCGGCACTGCAGACGCACCTCTACGAGGACCGGATCATGAAGATCGGCCGCGTCGTCGTCGGGCGCGGCGTCTCGGTGGGTGCGTTCTCGACCGTGCTCTACGACACCAAGGTGGGCGATTTCGCCCGGCTGCGCCCGCTCACCATCGTCATGAAGGGCGAGTCGATCCCCGCCAACACCGAGTGGGAGGGCGCGCCCGCGGTCCCGGTGATCCACCGCGCCTGACGGGCGGGCCGCACCGCGCGTTCCGGCCCCGGCGTTCCGGGGCCGTGCGGGGGCGGGCCCGCGCCGAGGTCAGAGTCGGCGACCCTGCGGCACTCAGCACGGGAGACCCGGCAGGCTCCGGGACGAATATGCCGGTGTACTAGCACCCTCGTCCCGGTTGGCCGTTCTAATCTAGCTTACAGTGGCTTCCGGCAAGATAGAGCGATATACTCTGCCGGCTCGTATCGTTGCTCGGCCATAGTGCGACGCGGGGGCGGGGGCGGCTAACGTCCGGGTCGAGGATAGACAGGCGTCCGTGCAACTCGATCCCGCCACCCTGCTGGTCGTCAGCGCGGCGACGACCTTCCTGGTCGGCACGCTCTTCATGGCCTCGTGGCGGCAGGCGCCCGAATCCCGGGTGCTCGCCTACTGGGGCGCGGCGCATCTCGTGGGCGCGGCCGGATCGGCCGGCCTCGCGATGCGCAACCAGATCCCCGACCTGATCTCGGTGGGCTTGGCCAATGCCGTGGTGCTCGCCGCCTACGGCCTCATCTGGAGCGGCGTCCGCTCCTTCGAGCATCGGGAGCCGCGGGTGGGCATCGCCATGGCCGGCGCCCTCGGCTGGTGCGTCCTGTGCCTGATCCCGACCTTCTACGCGTCGATCGAGGCCCGCATCATCTACGCCTCGGGCACCGCGGCGCTCTATTGCTGCGCCGCGGCCGCGGAGATCTGGCGCGGTCGCGCCGAGCGGCTCGCCTCCCGGATCGCCGCCGCCATCATCCTGGGACTGCACGGCAGCTTCTACATCGTGCGGATCCCCGCGACGCTGGTGGCGCCCCCGCAGCCGGGTCTCAGCCCGCTCGCGTCGCACTGGGTGGCGATCCTGTGCTTCGTCACCCTGATGTTCTCGATCGCCTCGGCCTTCACCTTCATGGCGCTGGTCAAGGAGCGGGCCGAGCGGGAGCAGCGCATCGCTGCCTCCACCGACGCGCTGACGGGCGTGCGCAACCGCCGGGCCTTCGCCGGGGCCGCCGCGGACGCCATGGCGCGGCACGGCGACGCCGCCCTGCTGCTGTTCGACCTCGACCGGTTCAAGGCCGTCAACGACCGCTTCGGCCACGGCGTCGGCGACGCGGTCCTCGTCGGCTTCTGCACCATGGCGTCGACCCTGCTGCCGCGGGAGGCCCTGCTGGGCCGCCTCGGCGGTGAGGAGTTCGCGTGCCTCCTGCCGGACGTCTCGCCCGCCGAGGCCCTGGCCCGGGCCGAGGAGCTGCGCCAGACCTTCGCGCAACTCGCGGTTCCCGAGCTTCCGGCCTTGCGCGTCAGCGTCAGTATCGGGATCGCGCAGGCGCGCCCCGGCATCGCGTTCGACCTGCTGATGCAGCGGGCCGACGCCGCGCTCTACGCCGCCAAGAATGGCGGACGGGACCGGATCTCCGTGGCCGATCCGGCCGCCACCCGCGCGGCCTGAGGTCCTGCCGGGCCGGCTCACGCGAGGGCGCGCGCCGCCTCCGAGACCTTGCGCACCGAGGCGTCGACGACGCTCGCCGAGGAGGCGATCTCCGCCATGGCGGTGTGGATCGCCGCGACGCCCTGCGCCGCCGACTGCATGTTCTCGGTCATGTCGCGGGTCACCGCGGCCTGCTCGGTCACGGCCGACGAGACGCTGAGCGAGATCGCGCTGAGTTGCTCGATCGTGGCGCCGATCCCGTCGATCGCCGAGACGGCCCGGGAGGTCTCGGCCTGCACGGCGGCGATCTGGGTTCCGATCTCGCCGGTGGCCTTGGCGGTCTGCTCGGCGAGCGCCTTCACCTCGGCGGCGACGACCGCGAAGCCCTTGCCGGCCGCTCCGGCCCGGGCCGCCTCGATCGTGGCGTTCAGCGCCAGTAGGTTCGTCTGGTCGGCGATGGACCGGATCAGGCTCACCGCCGCCCCGATCCGGTCCGCGGCGCCGGTCAGCCCCACGACGATCGCCCCCGCCTCCTCGGCGCGGGAAACGACCAGATCGACGGAGGATTTCGCCTGCATCGCGTGACGGCTGAGTTCCTCGATCGAGGCGGCGAACTCCTCCGAACCCGCAGCGACCGCATCGACGTTGCGGCTTGTCCGGCTCGAGGCCTCCGCGGTCTCGTCCGCCTGCCGGACCACCCGGCTCATCGAATCGCGGATCGCCGCGATGTCGGCGTCGATCGCGCGCTGCCCCTCGGCCCGGCGCTGGCGGTCTTCGACCTGCCGGGTCACGTCGGTGGCGAACTTCACCACCGCGCAGGGCTTGCCGTCGGCGTCGAGGATCGGATTGTACGCGCCGAAGATCCAGACGGTGCGGCCGTCCTTCCCGACGCGCCGGAACTCGCCCGCCTGGTACTGGCCGTTGCCGAGCGCGGCCCAGAAAGCCGTGTAGTCCGGGCTGGCCGCCTCCGCCGGCGCCATGAACATGCGGTGATGCCGCCCGCGGATCTCCTCCAGCGTGTAGCCCATCGTGGACAGGAAGTTGCTGTTGGCATCCGTGATCGTCCCGTCGAGGGCGAAGCAGATCACCGCCTGCGAACGGTTGAGCGCTTCGACCTGACCGGCGTGGAGCGCGTTGCGGGCGCGTTCCGCGGTGATGTCGGTGGCGAGCTTGACGACCTTGGTGGGCTTGCCGCGGCGGTCGAGGATCGGGTTGTAAGAGCCCTGGATCCACACGGTCTGGCCGGCTTTCGTCACCCGCGGAAAGGCACGCGCCTCGTGCTGACCGGCGCGCAGCCGGTCCCAGAAGGCGCTGTAGTTCGGACCGGACCTGTCGGCCTCAGGCACGAACATTCTGTGATGCTGGCCCCGGACTTCGTCTAGCGTGTAGCCGACGAGGTCGAGGAACACGGCGTTCGCGTCGGTGACGGTGCCGTCGAGGTCGAATTCCACCCGCGCCATCGTCCGGTCGATCGCCGCGAGGAGGGCGTCGTCGCGTGAACCAAACATCGCCATCGGAGCCCGTGCCCGCCTGATCTGTAAAGTGCGGACGATCATGAGGAGACGCGCTTAAAAAACCGTCAATGGCGTGCTCTCGTCATGAAACGGGCTCAATGAGAGTGCGAGAAAGTTGTAGTAGAGCAGTTGATCGTCGCAAAATGCATTTATACAAACGAGAAAGATAACCGAGATATAAATCACTTTTGCGCCATTATCGGTCTTCGAGCCTATACATCGACCGATGGGCGTTCTCGACTGGTCATGGCTGGAGGCGGTCCGTCGGGTTGTTCGGCGCGCGGCCTGCGTTAGGAGGAGCGTAGAACGCCGGCGGTCCGAGACGATCGGGGCGGGGACAGCTCGCGACACGGCACTGCCTGGAGACCCGACATGGACGAGGCGACACGGATCGACCGCCTGGAGATGCGCCTGACCGAGCAGGACGCGACGATCGAGGATCTGAACCGGACCGTGACCGAGCAGTGGCGGGTGATCGACCGGCTCGTCCGGCAGCTCGACACGCTGCGGGAGCAGGTGGAGGAGGCGGCCGCCCGCGCGGCGCCGCGCGGGCCGGAACCGCCGCCGCCGCATTACTGAGGGGAGGGGCCGGCGCGCCGCGGCGCGCCGGCCGGCGCGTCAGAAATTCGCCTGCGTGACGAACTTGGTGACCAGGTAGGCGTCGAGGGCCTCCGGGCCGCCCTCGCTGCCGTAGCCCGAATCCTTGACGCCGCCGAACGGCGTCTCGGGCAGGGCGAGGCCGTGGTGGTTGATCGAGATCATGCCGCTCTCGACCGCGTTCGACACCCGCGCCGCGCGCTCGGCGGAGCGGGTGTAGGCGTAGGCCGCGAGCCCGTAGGGCAGGCGGTTGGCCTCGGTGAGCGCCTCCTCGTCGTCGGAGAACCGGTTGATCATCGCCAGGGGGCCGAAGGGCTCCTCGTTCATGATCCGGGCGGTCAGCGGCACCTCGGTGAAGACCGTCGGCTCGAAGAAATTGCCCTGGTTGCCGAGGCGCTTGCCGCCCGCCCGCAGCGTCGCGCCGCTGGACTCGGCGTCCGCCGCCAGCGCCGTGACGGCGTCGAGGCGCCGCCCGTGGACCAGCGGTCCCATCTTGGTCTCGGGATCGAGCCCGTCGCCGACCTTCACCGACTTGGCGAAGGTCGTGAAGCCCTCGACGAAGCGATCGAAGACCGAATCGTGCACGAGGAAGCGGGTCGGCGAGACGCAGACCTGGCCGGCATTGCGGAACTTCGAGGGGGCCAGGACGGCCACCGCCTTCTCCACGTCGGCGTCGCCGAACACGATCGCGGGGGCGTGGCCGCCGAGTTCCATCGTGGCGCGCTTCATGTGCTCGCCCGCGAGCGCCGCGAGCTTCTTGCCGACCACGGTCGAGCCGGTGAACGAGATCTTCCGGATGACCGGGTGCGGGATCAGGTAGGCCGAGATGGCTTCGGGATCGCCGTAGACCAGCGAGAGCGCGTCGCCCGGGATGCCCGCATCCAGGAAGGCGCGGACCAGGGCGGCGCAACTCGCCGGCGTGTCCTCCGGGCCCTTCAGGATCACCGTGCATCCGGTGCAGAGCGCCGCCGAGATCTTGCGGACCGCCTGATTGATCGGGAAGTTCCAGGGCGTGAAGCAGGCCACCGGCCCGACCGCCTCGCGGACCACCGCCTGCAGCACGCCGTCGGCGCGGCCCGGGATGACGCGGCCGTAGGCGCGCTTACCCTCCTCGGCGAACCAGTCGATGATGTCGGCCGCCGCCAGGGTCTCGACACGCGACTCGGCGAGCGGCTTGCCCTGCTCCAGCGTCATGATCCGGGCGATCTCGTCGACCCGGGCGCGCAGCAGGTCGGCCGCCTTGCGCATCACCTTGGCGCGCTCGAAGGGCGCGACTTTGCGCCAGGCCGGGAAGGCGCGGGCGGCGGCCGCCAGGGCCTCGTCGAGATCCGCCGTGGTGGCGACCGCGCACTGGCCGATCGTCTCGCCCGTGGCGGGGTTCAGGACGCCCAGGGTGTCCCGGTCGGCACCCGCGCGCCAGCGCCCGGCGATGTGAAGCTCGGTATCCGGATACATCGGTCGATTCCCGCTCGGCCGCACCATCGGCCGCAGGCGGAATGTGGCGATGTGGCGCGCCCCGGCAATCCCCGCGGCGGCATGGCTGGGGCCGTCTGTATTCAGGCGGCGGCGCGGGCGGGCTCCGGCGCCTCGACGAGCGTCGCGGTCCCGTGGCGGGCGCGCAGGGTCGCGCCCTTCGGGACCACCCGCCAGCCCTCGCGGCAGCCGTCGATCGGCTCCGACACCACCACGATGCCGCCCGGCCCCTCGCGATAGTACAGGCTCGGCGGCCGGCCGTCGCAGGCCCAGCGATAGGCGGTCAGCGTCTCGCCGTCCGTGAGCAGCGCGGTGAAGCGCAGCGGCTCGCAGACATTCGCCGACTCCATCAACTCGCGGACGGTCTTCAGCGTCCGCGCCATCGCGCCGACGGGGTCCGCCTCGAGGCCGTTGGCGAGCGCCAGGAGGAAGATCGCTTCCGAGTCGGTGCTGCCGCGGCGATGGTCGTAGTAGGAATCCGGGATCAGCGCCTCGAGGCGCCGCTTGATCCGGTGGTAGCCGCCGATCTGGCCGTTGTGCATGAACAGGTGGCGGCCGAACACGAAGGGGTGGCAGTTGGCCCGGGCGGTGGCCGTCCCGGTCGAGGCGCGCACGTGCGCGAAGAACGTCCGCGCCCGCACCTGCCCGCAGAGGTTCACGAGGTTCTCGTCCGACCACGCCGGGGAGATGTCGCGGTAGACACCCGGCTCGGGCCGCTCGGCGTACCAGCCGATGCCGAATCCGTCGCCGTTGGTCTCGGTCTTCCCCTCGTCGGCGTGCAGCGACTGGTGCACCAGCGAGTGGGTCGGCGCGCAGACGAGGTCGGAGAGGAAGACCGGCTCACCGCTGTAGGCGAGGAAACGGCACATGTCGGACGATGATCCTTCAGCTGTGGGCCGCGTTCGGTCCGGCGAGACGCCCCCGCGCGGGTGGGGACGTTCGGTCGCAGGACGTTAACAGTCGGTCCACTCCGGTGAACAGTTTCTTAACCGCCCGGAAACTGCGCCATTTTCGTGCGTTCCGCATGAAATTGGGGCCGTCTGTCCGCAGGGCAGGCATTCCCCGTCCGAGCGAGGCGACTCTTGTGAGCCGCCTCATGAAGGATCAGCATGGCCGAATCGGGGAATCAGAAGTTCGCCCTACAGGCGACCGCCCGACGCGGGGCAAGGCACCGGCATCAGGAGACTTTAATGGATCGCGCAACGCCCGATAGTTCCGCCCCCGTGGCGCTCGTCGTGGAGGACGACGCGGCTGTGCGCGATCTCGCGACGGCGGTGCTCGAGGAGACAGACCTCGGCGTGATCGCCTGCGAGAGCGCGGAGGCGGCGCTCTCGGTGCTGGAGCGCGCGGACGTGACGGTGGCGCTTCTCTTCGCCGACGTGCGCCTGCCCGGTGCCATGGACGGGGTGTCGCTCGCCCAGGCGGTGAAGCGGCGCTGGCCGGACGTGCGCGTGGTCGTCACCTCCGGCGCGAGCCGGGACGCGCGGCTCCCGGACCAGGCGGTCTACATGCAGAAGCCCTGGCGGGCCCTCGACGTGCTGGTCCAGGCCGAGCACGCCACCATGGCGGCCAAGGCGGCCTGAGCTGGCGGCCCGAGCGCGCGCCGGCCGACCCCCTTCACGTCATCGCGAGCGCTGCGACCCGGATCGCCGCCCGGCTGCGGCGCCGGGACCTCGAGCTGTTCCAGCTCGTGTCGCAGCGGGTCGGAAGGGCGACCCGGTTCGAGACAGCCGCGCCATGCCCCCTCTTCCGTGCGGGAGAGGGGGCATGGCGCCACACGCGGCTCGCGCGACCGGGCGCCTCCATCCGGCCGCGACGCAACCCAAAGAAAAAGCCCGGCCTGCGCGCGCAGGCCGGGCTTTCTCGTGACCGGAGAGATGTCGCTCAGGCGGCGGGGGCCGGGCTGACCGGGGTCTGGCCGGCGGCGTTGCCACCCTGGCCCTGCGCGGCGGACGGCGACGGGAAGCCGGGACGGCGGCCGCCGGCGGGGAAGCGGGGCTTCGGCTTCGGCGCGGCGATCAGGCCCTCGCGGATCGCGGTCTTGCGGGCCTGCTTGCGGGCGCGGCGGACGGCCTCGGCCTTCTCGCGAGCCTTGCGCACGGACGGCTTCTCATAAGCCTTGCGCTGCTTCATCTCGCGGAAGATGCCCTCGCGCTGCATCTTCTTCTTGAGGACGCGGAGCGCTTGATCGACGTTGTTGTCGCGAACGAGTACCTGCAACGGACTTGATCCTCTGGACCTGGATATCTGGGTTCACGTGGCCCGCCGCCGATCTGGAAACCGGCAACGTCCCTCGCCCGGTGAGAACCCGGGAGGGACGGGAACGTCGGTTTCCGAATCGGCGTGGAGCTCACGCCTTGACGGGGCTATTACACCAAGCGCGCACCAGTTCCAACCTGTCCGCGCGATCCATCTGCGCCTGCGCCGTGCTAGGTTGCGCGGATGAGACACGACGACTCGCAGCAATTCGCCAGCGACAACTATTCCGGCATCTGCCCGGAGGCCTGGACGGCGATGGAGGCGGCCAATCGCGGCCACGCCCCGGCCTACGGCGAGGACGCCTGGACCGCCCGGGCGGCCGACGCGTTCCGGGACCTGTTCGAGACCCCGTGCGAGGTGTTCTTCGCCTTCAACGGCACGGCCGCCAACGCGCTGGCCCTGGCGGCGCTGTGCCAGTCCTACCACAGCGTGATCTGCGCCGACTCGGCCCATGTCGAGACCGACGAGTGCGGCGCGCCGGAATTCTTCTCGAACGGCTCGAAACTGCTGACCGTCCGGACGGAGGGCGGCAAGCTCACGCCGGAGGCGATCCGCGGGCTCGCCCAGAACCGCAGCGACATCCACTTCCCGCGGCCGCGCGTGGTGACGATCACGCAGCCCACCGAGACCGGGCAGGTCTACAGCCTCGCCGAGCTGCGGGCCCTGTCGGCGACCTGCCGGGAGCTGGGCCTCGCCCTGCACATGGACGGGTCGCGCTTCGCCAACGCCTGCGCGAGTCTCGGCTGCAGCCCGGCCGACATGACGTGGCGGTCGGGCATCGACGTGCTGTGCTTCGGCGGGACCAAGAACGGCATGCATGCCGGCGAGGCGGTGGTGTTCTTCGACGCCGCGCTCGCCGAGGATTTCGGCTACCGCTGCAAGCAGGCCGGACAGCTGGCCTCGAAGATGCGCTTCCTCGCGGCGCCCTGGGTCGGCATGCTGGAGAGCGGCGCGTGGCTCAGGAACGCGGCCCACGGCAATGCCTGCGCCCGGCGCTTCGCCGAGGCGGTCGCCGGTCTGCCGGGCGTGCGGGCGCTGTTTCCCATCGAGGCGAACGCGGTCTTCCTGACGATGCCCGCGGCCACGATGGAGGGCCTGCGCGCCCGGGGCTGGCGATTCTACACCTTCATCGGCGGAGGCGCGCGCTTCATGTTCGCCTGGGATGCCCGGCCCGAGCGGGTCGACGAGCTGGTCGGCGACCTGCGCGCGCTGGCGGCCGCGGCGGCCTGATCCGCTGGACACAGCGGTTCGGAGCCGCACCGGAGGTGTTTCGCGCGCCGGTGCCGAGTTTCCCTGAGCGGTGTGAGTACGCTGGCGCGACGTGCGCACGCGCGTCCTTGCGAGCGCAGCGAAGCAACCCAGCGTCGCGCGACGCCGGCCGATGTCGTGCCGCCCTAAGTTGCTTCGCTGCGCTCGCGATGACGGAGAGATCGGAAACCCGGGCTCGGGAAGAATGGAACCGCGCGAGGCCGCGGCTCGCCCCCTACAGCAGCGCCAGATCCGCCGGGTCCGCGCTCGGGAAGACCCGCCGCAGGCTCGCCGGGTCGAGCCCGTAGAGCCGCCGGATCAGGCCGCCCAGCAGCCCGCGATAGTCGGTGAGTACGGGATAGTCCCGGTTCTGGAACAGGTGCGCCTCGTCGGTCCGCACCTGCGGCCCCGCGATCCGGCCGCCGCGCACCCCGCCGCCGAGGATCCAGTAGACGCTGCCGTGCCCGTGATCGGTGCCGCGGCTGCCGTTCTCCCGGAAGGTGCGCCCGAACTCCGACAGCACGACCACCACCGTGTCGGACCAGCCCGGCCCGATCTCCTCGGCGAAGCCCGCGAGGCCGCGCCCCAGCTCGCCGAGCCGGTCGGCGAGGTAGCCGGTGCCGGCGCCCTGGTTCACGTGCGTGTCCCAGCCGCCGACATCCACGAAGCCGAGGTTGAAATTCTCGCGCATCAGGCGGCCGATCCGCCGGGCCGACAGCTCGAAGCCCTTGGGCGAGACCGCCCCGCGGTCGGCCTGGCCGGCATGGTCCGAGATCGTGTGGTAGACCGCGTCGCGCACCCGGAACCCCTCGGTCACGGCGGCGGCCAGCTTGGTGTCGCTGTACATGGCGGCGATCAGGCGGGCCTGCCGGTCGTCGATGCCGGGCTTGCCGACGCCGTTGATGGCGATGTTGGGCACCGTCTCGCCGCCCCGGAAGATCAGCGGCATCTGGTCGGTGAAGGCGATCGGCCGGACCCGCGTCAGCTCCGCGGCGAGCCGGGCCATGAAGCCGGAATTGTAGTCGCGGGCGACCCCGACAGTCTGGCCCATCTCGATCGTGTCCTGCGTCTCGAAATGGCTCCGGGTCAGGTCGTCGGTGCCGGCGAACGGCACGAAGGCGGCCTGGCCCCTGGCGTAGAGCGGCAGGAGCGTCTCGCGCAGCGCCGGGTGCAGGCTCCAGTCGGCGTCGAGCGCCAGCGCCGCCCTCGGGTCCGACGCGTCGGGCTTGGCGATCGCGAGGTTCGGCCGCGACCGGTAGTAGAAGTCGCTGCCGGTCGGGATCACCACGTTGGCGGCGTCGTAGGCGCCGCGCAGGAACACCACGAGGAGGCGCGCGTCGGTCTTCGGGGCGGCCCAGACGCGGCCGGCCACCGTCGACAGGCCGAGGGCCGCGGCGGCGCGGATCAGGTCGCGACGGGTCATCGCATGAACTCCGGCGAGGCGAGGTAGAGGGTGTTCCAGTCCTGCGGCGAGACGGCCTGTGCGAGGGCCGCCCGCGTCGCCGCCGACAGGGTGCCGGACAACGCCGCGAAGTAGAGCCCGTTGGCGAGCACCGGGAAGGCCGGTTCCTCGGGCTGATCGGGCAGCGCCGGCTTGAACAGGCCGGCCGAGCCGGACCCGATCTGCCGGGCGATCTCGAACCGCGTCGCGAGCTGCCCGGGCCCGCTCCAGGCGGCCGCGTCGAGGGGGTAGCCGTCCGGCGTCGAGCGGTTGAACAGGCCCTCGCCGAGGCGGTTCAGCCAGCCGAGCACCGGGCCGGCGTTGCGGATGACTCGCGCGTCGTAGGCCATGCGCAGGGCCGATAAGACGTAGCGGACCGGGTCCTTGAAGGCGCCGCCGCGCTCGGCCGTGAAGGCTGGCTCGCGCACCAGCGCCTCCATCACCGCGGCGATGTCGCCGTCGGTCCGCGTGAAGACGGCGGCGAGCCGGGCGACGAGGGCGTCGTCGGGCGGCTGGCCGAGGAAGTAGGTTGCCAGCGCCCGGGAGACGCTGGTGGCGGTGGCGGGGTTGCGGGCGATCAGGTCGACCGCCTCCTCGACCTCGGGCCAGCCGCGCCCCCGGATGCGCGTGCCGAGGAAGACCTTGTCGCCGTAATCGTGCCGGTTCGGGTTGAACTCGAACAGGCCGTCCCGGCGGAAGTCGGCGGCGCGCTCGGGGCGGAGCTTCGGGTTCTCGGGCTTCAGGTCGATACCGACCCCGCTCAGGATCCGGGCCAGCGCCTCCACGTCACCCTGCGTGTAGCCGGAGCCGACACCCATCGTGTGCAACTCCATGATCTCCCGGGCGTAGTTCTCGTTCGGGCGGCCGGCGGCGTTGGCGTCGTTGTCGAGGTAGCGCAGCATCGCCGGGTGGCGCAGGCTCGCCATCAGCAGGTCGCGGAAGCGCCCGAGCACGTGCGGGCGGATCGCCGTCTCGACGTAGTCGCCCACGGCGGCGCGCAGCGTCGACTTTCCCTGGTGGACGTTGAGCCGGTTGAACCAGAACCACGTCAGGCGCTCGCGCAGCTGGTCGGGGCTGTAGAGCGCCCGCAGCACCCAGACCGAGGCGGCGTTCCGCGCGGCCGTGTTGAGCGCCGCCTGGAAAGCCTGCTGCGCAACTTTCTTGGCCTCGGGATCGGCGATGTCCTTCGCCGCCTTGGCCTGCGCGTCCAGGGCCTGGGCCCGCTCGAACAGGCTGCCCGCCGGGGTCAGCGCGTCGACCTGCGCCTGGGCCTCGGGGGGCAGGCGCATTTCGGCGGGCGGGTGAAGCTGATCGTGCAGCCAGCGCGCCCGCCCTTCCGCTGTGAGCTGCGCGAAGGCCGAGGGCGTGGCGCCCCAGGTCAGGGCATCGAGGAAGGCGGCGTCGGCCGCTGCGGCGCGCTGCTGTGCCTCGGCCGCGCGGGGCCCGGGACCCGCGGCGGCGAGCAGCAGGACGGTGACCAGACAACAGCGTGCTGCGGCGCGCGACATCGGGGCCTCGCGAAGCGTGGATCGACCGGGGAAGCGTGGTGTCGCGCCCCTGTACGGTGCCTGAAAGGCGGCCCCATTCTGCCGCCGTCTTTGCCAATATCGGGGCTTGCCGCTACACGATCCCGAGACCGCGCGAGTGCCGCGCCGCGCACCACCACGTTCCGCCGACCCAGGGCGTTCGCTCCATGCTGATGCAGACCAAGACCGAGGCGAGGCCGGCCGATCCGGTGTCGCGGCGGCGCACCTTCGCGATCATCTCCCACCCCGACGCGGGCAAGACCACGCTCACAGAGAAGCTTCTGCTGTTCGGGGGCGCGATCCAGCTCGCCGGCGAGGTGAAGGCCAAGCGCAACCGGGTCTCGACCCGCTCCGACTGGATGGGCATCGAGAAGGAGCGCGGCATCTCGGTGGTCACCTCGGTGATGACCTTCGAGTACGGCGACTGCGTCTTCAACCTCCTCGACACGCCCGGCCACGAGGACTTCTCCGAGGACACCTATCGGACGCTGACGGCGGTCGATTCGGCCGTCATGGTGATCGACGCCGCGAAGGGCATCGAGGCGCGCACGCGCAAGCTGTTCGAGGTCTGCCGCCTGCGCGACATCCCGATCGTCACGTTCGTCAACAAGCTCGACCGCGAGGCGCGCGACCCGTTCGAACTGCTCGACGAGATCGAGAAGACGCTGGCGCTGGACGTCGCCCCGGTCACGTGGCCGATCGGTACGGGCCGCAACTTCTCCGGTACTTACGAGCTCGGCGGCAACCGTGTCCGCCGCCTCGACGCCGCCGAGGATGCGGGGATGGTCGCGGTGTCCGGCCCGGACGACAAGCTGTTCGACGAATTGCTCACCGAGGACGGCGCCGCCGACGCGTGGCGCGAGGAGGTCGAACTCGCCGAGGGCGGCCTGAAGCCGTTCGACCTCGACGCGTTCCGCGAGGGTCACCTGACGCCGGTCTTCTTCGGCTCGGCGCTGCGCAATTTCGGCGTGCGCGACCTCATCGACGGCTTGGCCAAGGTGGCGCCGCCGCCGCGGGGCCAGGACGCTGACAAGCGCCTCGTCGAGCCGACCGAGCCGCGGATGACCGGCTTCGTGTTCAAGATCCAGGCGAACATGGACCCGAACCACCGGGACCGGATCGCCTTCATGCGGGTCTGCTCGGGCAAGCTCAACCGGGGCATGAAGGCCCGGCTGGTGCGCACCGGCAAGCCGATCTCGCTCTCGGCGCCGCAATTCTTCTTCGCCCAGGACCGTGCCATCGCCGACGAGGCCTACGCGGGCGACGTGGTCGGCATCCCGAACCACGGCACGCTGCGGATCGGCGACACGCTCACCGAGGGCGAGGACATCGTGTTCCGCGGGGTGCCCAGCTTCGCGCCGGAGATCCTGCGCCGGATCAAGCTGACCGACGCCATGAAGGCCAAGAAGCTGCGCGAAGCGCTCCAGCAGATGGGCGAGGAGGGCGTCGTCCAGGTGTTCGTGCCGCAGGACGGCAGCCAGGCGATCGTCGGCGTGGTCGGCGCGCTGCAGCTCGACGTGCTGAAGGAGCGGCTCCAGGCCGAGTACGGCCTGCCGGTGGATTACGAGACCTCGCGATTCTCGGTCTGCCGCTGGGTGTCGTCCGATTCGGAGGCCGAGCTCGACAAGTTCATCGACTCGCACGGCTCGGCCATGGCCAAGGACCTCGACGGCGCCCCGGTCTTCATGGCGACCACGGCCTTCTCGCTCCGCTACGAGGAGGAGCGCTACCCGGCCGTGCGCTTCACCGACGTGAAGGATTACCAGAAGCGGGCGGCGTGACGCGCTTCGGCGGCGCCTCCGCGTCGCCGGGCCCGCGAGGGGTGCGCGGCGTCAGAACTTGCCGAGCATCGGGAATTCGACGCTCAGGGTCGATTCGGACGCGATCGGCGCCTCGCGCTTGCGCGGCTTGCGGTTGAGGACCTGCTTCAGCTTGGTCTTCAGCACCGCCATGTCGAACGGCTTGAGGATGAAGGCGTCCGCGCCCGCCTGGTGGGCGAGGTTGATGTCCTCGAAGTCGAAGGACGACTCGGTGAGCATGAAGGGCGTGTTCATCAGCGCGTCGTCGGCGCGGATCTCACGCAGCAGGGTGAGCCCGTCCATGGGCTCCATGTCGAGATCGGAGATCACCAGGGCGTAGCGGCGCTGCCGCATCCGCTCCAGCGCCTCGGGCGCGTTGGTGACGCCCTCGACATCCGGGAAGCCGATGCGGGTCATCAGCATCACGATCAGCCGCAGAAGCTTCTCCTGATCGTCGACGATGAGAATCGGGGGCGTATCGCTCTCGGACATCGGCGGCTCAGATGAAGAGGTGGTCGATGCCCTGACGGGACATCGCGTCGGACTGCAGCGACAGGCACAGCCCGTGTATCGCGGACGCCTTCGGCGTTCCGCGCTGGAGCATCGGGAGCAGGTTGGCCTTGGCGAACAGGGTGTCGTTCCCGGCCGTGCGCTGCGCGCTCTTGAACGAGTGGACGAACTCGCGCTTGGTGATCTCCCGCCACTCGCTGATCTGGACCTCGCGGTGGCGGCTGTCGGCACTCACCCGGTCGAAGGTCTCGTGCACGGATGTGCGCTCGCCCTCGATGACCTGGCAGGCGAAGTTGCCCTCGATGACCAGAAAGCTCGTGATCACCGCGAACTCGTTCTTCTTCTGAGCGATGCGGCCGATATCGCTGATCTGCTCGGACCTCTTCGCCGCGTCCGACGACAGGTTGAGACGCGAGAAGTAGATGATGTGGACGAGGCTTGTCCGTTTCGCCCGCATGATCCCGAGATCCGCAATCCGTACCCGTTCAGCGCTTCCGGACAGGACGCACCGCGCGTGGCCCCGGCCCGGCGGCATCTTCGCGCGTGTCGAATAACACCGCGTAAACGCGGCGGACGGGACTTCCGGTCCGGATCTCCGCCCCTGCGGAACCGACCCGGCAGGATCTGCCGGGCGCGCGGCCATGACCGGTCAACCCTGCCGGGTCGTCGACAATCCGGTCCAGGATTCTCAAGCACTTAGCCCTGGCACGCCGGTTGCGGCCGGTCCGGCCTGCGGGCCAGTGCGGCGCGCATCGGGGTCGTTCGCCATGGATCTTTTCACCGCCCTGCAGACCTCGGTCTCCGGACTCCAGGCGCAGTCCTACGCCATCAGCAACATCTCCGGGAACATCGCGAACTCGCAGACGACCGGCTACAAGCGCATCGACACCAGCTTCGTCGACCTGATGTCCGAGAAGACGCCGGGCCGCGAGGTCGCGGGTTCGGTGCTGCCCCAGTCGCAGCTCACCAACACCCTGGCCGGCAACGTGGTGTCGTCGAGCGTGCCCACCAACATGGCCATCAACGGCCAGGGCTTCTTCACCGTCGTGCAGAAGACCGGCGACGCGAACGGCGCCACATCCTTCGGCGGCACGAGCCTGTACACGCGCCGGGGCGATTTCGCCCAGGACAAGGACGGCTATCTGGTCAACGGCGCCGGCGGATACCTGACCGGATCCAACCTCGATCCGATCACCGGTCAGACGACCAGCATCGGTCCGATCAAGATCGGCAACTCGGCGCTGCCGGCGCAGGCCACCACGACGATCACCTACGCCGCCAACCTGCCCTCGACGCCGAGCACGTCGGCCTCGGCGACGTCGGGATCCGATCTCTACAATCAGAATACCGCAGCGGTCGTGACCTCCGGATCGGGGCAGACCGGCGTCAAGGTCGATTCGACCCAGACCGGTGCCGTCTCGACCTTCATGAGCAACAGCATCGCCGGCCCGTCGCTGCCGGTCTACACGTCGACCGGCGCGCCGCTCACGCTGACGACCCGCTGGGCCAAGGTCCAGGACGCGACGACCACGCCGGCTCAGCCGGCCGTGTGGAACCTGTACTACTCCACCAACCCGAGCGCCCTCACCACGTCCGACTGGAACAACGTGGGCACGGCCTTCACCTTCGACTCCACCGGGAAGCTCACCTCGCCCTCGACGAACCCGATCCCGCTGGGGCCGATCACCATGGGTGACTACACGTTCCCCAGCCTCAACATGAACCTCAGCGCCTCAGGCCTGACGCAGTATGCCGACACGACCGGTGCGGCGACGACCAACGCGCTGACGCAGAACGGCAACAGCTCCGGGACGCTCACGAGCGTGGCCGTCGGTCCGGACGGCAAGGTCAACGGCACCTTCTCCAACGGTTCGGTCGTGGCTCTCGCCTCGGTCGGCGTCGTCCAGTTCGCGAATGCCGACGGCTTGAAGGCCGATACGAACGGGAACTATCTCCAGACGGTCGATTCGGGGCCTCCGCTCGCGGGCCTCAACGGCAGCACGATCTCGGGCGCGAGCAACGAGCAATCGAACACCGACATTGCGACCGAATTCTCTAAGATGATCGTAACCCAGCAGGCTTACTCTGCGAACACGCGCGTCATGTCGACGGCCCAGACGATGATGTCTGATCTGCTCAACGTGATCCGCTGAGTGAGGGTGCGATTCGAGCCGCGGAGGCCGTGACATGTCGCTGAATGCGATCTCCACCTCGAGCGCAGGCCTCGCCGCCACCCAGGCGGCGATCAACATCGTCTCGCAGAACGTCGCCAATGCCGGGACGGCGGGCTACGTCAAGCGCACGCTCTCGACGGTCGCCACCGGGACGAACAATTCCGGCGTGGCCGCCGGCACGATCACCCGCAGCTTCGACGCCGCGGCGCTGAACCAGCTCCGGCTGGAGACCTCGGGGGCCGCCTACACGGGCACCAAGTCCGGCATCGCCGCCCAGCTCGACGCCCTCTACGGCGTGCCCGGCAGCGCCACCTCCCTCGACGGGACGCTGAACACCTTCACCCAATCGCTCCAGGAACTCGCCGCGAACCCGACCTCGGCGGCCGCCCGCACGACGGTGCTGGGCAATGCCGCGGCCGTCGCGAGCCTCATCAACAGCGCCGCCGGAACGGTGCAGAACCTGCGCACCGGCCTCGAGTCGCAGCTCGGCACCGACACGAGCGCGGCGAGCACGATCCTGTCCAACATCGCGACGCTCAACGGCAAGATCCAGAACACCACCGACAGCACCTCGCTGACCGATCTTCAGGACCAGCGCGACCAGGCGATCAACAGCCTGTCGAGCTACATGGACGTGCAGACGGTCCAGCAGCGCGACGGGACGGTCTCGGTCATGACCCAGTCGGGGGTGACGCTGGTCGACCGCGGGAACGCCGCGACCCTGACCTTCGACGGACGCGGCGTGCTCAGCCCCACCGCGAGCTACTCGACCGACCCCGCCCAGCGGACGGTCGGAACCATCACGGCGACGCTGCCGGGCGGCGGTAAGATCGACCTCGGCGCCCCCGGCGTGCTGCGGTCTGGCAGCCTAGCCGCCGAGATCGAGATGCGCGACCAGACCCTGCCGCAGGCGCAGCGGCAGCTCGACGATCTCGCGGCCGGCCTCTCGAAGGCGCTCACGAATACCGCGACCACCGGGACGTACAGCGGGACCGACACGCAGATCAGCGTCTCGACGATGCAGCCCGGGAACACGATCACCTTCCCGGTCACCGACAACACCGGGGCCGTGCGCAACGTGACGCTGGTGGCGTCCGCGACCTCCAGCGGCGCGGTCGTGCCCGCCGCGCAGACCACGGATGCCAGCGGCCTCACGCTGACCTTCAACGCCAGCGGCGGGCCCGGCACATACGCGGCTGCGATCCAGTCCGCTTTCGCTACGTTCAACGCCTCCGGCAGCACCTACAAGCTGCCGACACTGTCGGCGAGTCCGGTCTCCTCGACCGCCACCAGCGCGACGCTGACGCTGGGGGCGGCCGGCAAGGTCGCCGGCGCGGCCAGCGCCAGCGTCACGGCCGTCTCGGCGTCGGACCTGAACACCGGCAACCCGTCGATCGCGATGTTCGTCGACGGTACGGGCAACAAGCTCTACACCGGCACGTTCGACGGCGGCTCGCAGCTCACCGGTTTCGCCCAGCGCATCACGGTCAACGGCGCGCTGGCGGGCAACACCGCCGCGCTGACGGCGGCGAGCGCCACGGATCCGAGCGCGTCCGGCGCGCGCGCCCAGAAGCTGTTCACGGCGCTCACCGCGAACCAGCAGACCTTCTCGTCGTCGAGCGGCATCGGCGGCGTCTCGGCCCCCTACAGCGCCACCGTCATCGGTTTCGCGCAGGACATCGTGTCCACGCAGGGGGCCAACGCGTCGAACGCCGCCGCCCTCGACGCCACCCAGCAGACGGCGCTCTCCACCGCGCAGAGCCGGTTCTCCGCCGGTGCGGGCGTCAACATCGACCAGGAGATGTCGAACCTGATCGCCCTGCAGACCGCGTACGGCGCCAACGCCCGGGTGCTCACCGCGGCCCGCGACATGCTCAACCAGCTGCTGCAGATCTGATCATGACGACGATCACGCCCTTCGCGGCCGGCTCCTACATCACCAACCGCAACGCCTCGCAGCTCCAGGCGCTGAAGAGCCAGCTCAACGACCTGACCAACCAGCTCTCGAGCGGTCAGGTCTCGCAGACCTATGGCGGCCTCGGCTCCGGGCGGTCGACGGCTCTGTCCGCGCAGGCCACCCTGAGCGCGCTCTCCGGCTACGCCGCCGGCATCACCGCCGCGCAGACCCGGACCGACCTCGCGGTCACGAGCCTGACGCAGGTTGCGACCCTCGGCACCTCCACCGGGACGATGCTCCAGAACGGCCTGCAGAGCGTGGCGGCGAACTCGGTCTCCGGCCGGTCGACGGCGCTGGCCAACCTGCAGACGGCGCTCGACACGCTCAACGAATCGGCGGCGGGCAACTACCTGTTCGGCGGCACCGACACCACGACCCAGCCGGTGGTCGATTCGAGCAAGATCCTCGACGGCACGACCGACGCGAGCGGCAACACGCTCGACGGCCTCTCGACCCTGATCTCGCAGCGGGTCACCGCCGAGCTCGGCGCGGGGGGCAACGGCCGCCTGACGCAGACTCTGGCCAGCCCGGCCACGAGCGTGCAGGTCACCGAAGAGTCGAACAACCTGACCCGAGGACAGTTCGGCTTCACCCTGGCGGGCGCGCCGACCACGACCGGCTCGGCGATCGGCGCGACCTACACGGCGGGCACGGCCACGAGCCCGGGCAGCTTCAGCCTCAGCATGACGACGCAGCCGAGCGCCGGCGACACCGTGTCGTTCGCGCTGAAGATGGCCGACGGCACCTCCACGACGATCACGCTCACGGCCGCGACGAGCGCGGACCCGAAATCGATCACCAACTTCGCCATCGGCTCGACGCCCGCCCAGACGATGGCCAACTTGTCGGCGACGCTGAGCAACGCGCTCACCGGCGCGGCCAACAGCACGCTGGCGGTGAACGCCACCGCGGCGACCGCGTCGAACTTCTTCTCCGGCGCGGCGGAAGGCGGCTCGTCGGGGTCGGGCGTGATGCCGCAGCGCATCCTGTACGATGGCACCACCCCGGTCGGCTACAGGGCGGCCACGCCTCAGGACACGGTGCTGTGGTACCAGGGCGAGAACACCTACACGCAGCCCGCGCCGCCGGCAGTCCCACAGCCGACCTCGGCGATCGACACGCAGTCGGTCCAGGTGAGCGCGACCGGGAGCGTCGGGACGGGCGCCCGCGCCAACGATCCCGCGGTCCAGAACGTGCTCGCCGGCCTGGCGACCATGGCCTTCGGCCTGCCCACCACGAACGACGCCAACACCTACAACACCTACCAGACGGTGGCGACGAAGGCCGGCAGCCTGCTCTCGTCCGCCAACCAGACCCCGAGCGTCCAGGACACGGTCACGCAGCTCACCGTCGCGTCGACGCGGCTCTCGAATGCCGGCACGACCAACAAGGCGCTCCAGAACACCGTCCAGAATACCCTGGACGGGATCGAGCAGATCTCCCCCGAGGAGGTCATCACCAAGCTGCTCGACGTGCAGAACCGGCTCCAGGCCAGCTATCAGGTGACCGCGACGCTCTCGAAGCTCTCCCTCGTGAACTACATCAGCTGAGCTGATCGCCGGGACCGGTCAACGCGCGCCTGACGCTCGAAAAATCTCGCGACGTGTCGGGTTCACCATAGTCTTGCCGCTTTCCGGGAATGAAGCGCAGCGTGCGGTCGCGCCCACGCGCCGTCATTCGATTGAGGAGAGGTCGGCATGGCGCTGTCCGGACCCATCGAACTCGTCCTTCGCCTGGGAGCCGTCCCGCGTAGCGGCGCGATCGTCCTGGTCGAGCAGGCCGTCGACACCTACCTCGCGGGCTACGCGCATCCCGAAGAGCGCGCCATCGCCCTCGACATCCTGCTGCGCGACCTCGCCCGCCTGCGCATCCACGAGCCCGACCTCGACGGGTTCGTCGGCGAGGTCGAGCACTACATCGACCTGCTCCACCGGGATCTCGCCCGCCAGGCCGCCTGAGATGCGCGGCCGGATCCCGGTCTGCGCTGCCCTCGCGGCGATCGTGGCCGGCGCGGGCCCGGCCGAGGCCCTCGACCTGCGGGATCTGCCCGTGATCCCGGGGCCGGCGCCGTGCCCGTCCAAGGGCCAGGGCTTCGTGCGGCTGCCGGGGAGCGGCAGCTGCCTCCGCGTCTCGGGCCGCGTCGTCGCGGGGGCGGATCTGGCCGCGGGGAGCGGCGTCGCGGCAGCGCCAGTTGTCGCCGGCCGCATCGCGGTCGACAACCGCGTCGACACCGATCTCGGCGAGGTGCGGACCTACGTCCGGATCGGCGCCGGCCGCCGTCCGGGCGGGCCCTAGAGGTTGCGCGAGAGGACCAGCGGCCCGCTGCGCACGCCGCGGCCGTACGGGGACGGCGCTGGCGTCTGCCGCCCGTAGCCGGAGGGGAGCTGTGCCCGGCCGATCTCCTCCGCCAGGGTCTTGATCAGCCCTTCCGAGACGGTCTTGGCGCTGGCGAGCACCGTCTGGTTCGCCTCCACGGCCGCGGTGAACCGCCGGTGGGCGGTGCGCAGGGCCTCGACCCCGTCGGGATGGAAGCGCTTCAGCGCGACGGCGTTCGCCTTCGCGACCTCGAGACCCTGCATGTAGGCGGCGGCCAGCGCGGCCTTCGGCTCGCCCGCGGCGACGCCCTCCTGCAGTCGCCCTTCCCGAACGTAGGCCGCCTCTTCGGCGAGCACGGCTTCCAGCGCGGCCATGTTGCCGAGCACGCCAGCCACCAGGGCCTCGGCGGTGATCCGGTCCCCGACGCGCAGCGGTTCAGCCCTTTGCATGGATCGCTCCCTCGCTGGCCGCGCCCTGCATCTTCATGATCTCACGGAAAACCGAATCGGCGATGCCGACTCCGCCGCTCTTCACGATCTGCTTCGCGTATTCCTTGGTCAGCATCGAGCGGTAGACACCGCCGCCGGTCCCGTTCTCGCCGAGCGGCCCGTCGGTGCCCTCCGACTGGGTCAGCCGGTCGAGGCTGTTCTCCAGGAACATCGATTCGAACTCGGTCGCCGTCTTCAACGCCTTGGCCTTGTTGGCGGTCTTGATGATCCCGTCGACGGCGCTCCCGGCCACCGAGGTTCCGACGCTGGCGGCGGCGCTGGCCGCGAGACTGGCGAGTTGCAGCATGGATCGTCCCTTCGCGTCCGTTCGGTCACATCAGCTCGATATCGGCCTGGAGCGCGCCCGCGGCCTTGATCGCCTGGAGGATCGAGATGAGATCCCGCGGGCCGACGCCCAGGGCGTTGAGACCGTCGACCAGCTCGCGCAGGCTGACACCCTCCTTCACCAGGGCGAGCTTGTTTCCGTCCCCGGTATCGACCTTCACCCCTGTGCGCGGCACCACGACGGTGCGTCCGTCGGAGAACGGCGCCGGCTGGCTGACCTGCGGCTGCTCGGTGATGGTGACGGTGAGGTTGCCCTGGGCGATGGCCACCGTCGACACGCGCACGTCCCGGCCCATGACGATGATGCCGGAGCGCTCGTCGACCACGACCCGGGCGGTCTGGTCGGGCTCCACCTTCAGCTGCTCCACCTCGGTGATGAGGCGGATCATGTTGCCGTTGTAGCGGGACGGGATCTGGATCGTGACGGTGGCCGGGTCGGTGGGCTCGGCGGTGTCGGCGCCCATGAAGTCGTTGATCGCCGCGGCGATCCGCTTCGAGGTGGTGAAATCCGGGTTGCGCAGCGACAGACGCAGCGAGCGGGCGTCGTTTAGCTTGAAGGCGATCTCGCGCTCGATATTGGCGCCGTTGGAAATCCGGCCGTTGGTCGGCACGCCCCGGGTGATCTTCGCGGCATCGCCCTCGGCGGCGAAGCCGGCGATCGCCACCGAGCCCTGCGCCAGGGCGTAGACCTCGCCGTCGGCGCCGAGCAGCGGCGTCACCAGCAGGGTGCCGCCCTGGAGGGACTTGGCGTCGCCCAGCGACGAGACCGTCACGTCGATCCGGGTGCCCTGCGCGGCGAAGGGCGGCAGGCTCGCGGTCACCATCACGGCGGCGAGGTTCTGCGTGCGCATCGTGGCGCCGCGGGTGTTGACGCCGAGGCGCTCCAGCATGGCCTGGAGCGACTGCTTGGTGAACGGGATGTTGTTCAGCGTGTCGCCGGTTCCGTTGAGGCCGACCACGATGCCGTAGCCGACAAGCTGGTTCTGGCGAACGCCCTCGATGGAGGCGAGATCCTTGACGCGCGACAGGGCGAGCGCCGGCGCGGACAGCGCGGCGAGAAGCAGGGCGCCCGCGAGGGCGACCGAGAGAGACCGGAGAGGACTGAACGCGTGACGCGGGCGCATGCCGTGTTTCGACCGTGACGGACCTGCCCCCATCCTGCCAGGGTCGTGCCAGCCGCCCGACCTGTGCAAGCCGTTGAAGAAAACAAAGTTTTTCCGGGCCAGGTCTGGCCCCGCGCCTCGCGGTGCCGGCACCGAACCTGCCGACCCGGCAGCTTCTGCCGGCTTGTTTACCCGCGCTTAACCCTGGCGGCCGAATTTCCGGTTCTGCGCGGGGGCGCTTGGAGCAACGCGAACCGGATCATGCGTGTCGAGACTCGCCAGCCGATCCAGAGCGCCGGCGGTGTCGCGTCCGCCCGGAAGCCCGAGGGCGGCGCGGCCTTCAGCCTCGGCGCGGCCCCGTCGTCGACGACGTCTGCCGGCGCGCCGGCCGCCGCCGCGACGCTCGCCGGGCTCGACGCGGTCCTGCTTCTCCAGGCCGAGGCCGACACGCCCCAGGAGCGGCGCCGGCGCTCCGCCCAGCGCGGCCAGGACCTCCTCGACGGCCTCGACCGGCTGAAGGCGGCACTCCTCGGCGGCCGCGTCGCGCCGCAGGATCTGCGCGCCATCGCCGGCCGCCTGAACGAGCGTGCCGGCCTCTCGGGGGATCCCCGGCTCGACGGCCTGATGGCCGAGATCGAACTGCGCGCCGCGGTGGAACTCGCCAAGCTGGAGATGGCCCGGCGCGTCTGACCGGGCTTCCGCACCTGACCCCGGGCGCATCCCGGTACCGCGCCGGGCGAGCGCCCGATCCCGCTACCCCGCCCGCTAAACCGCCCGCTAAACCGCCCGCCGCTTCGGACCCGTCGGCAGCATCTGCGGCTCGCCCGGTCCGGTCTCGACGCCGAGATCCGGCACCGCGATGATCGGTGCGCCGCGCAGGTCCTTGCGGGTGACGATGGCGCCGCGCTCCTCGAGATAGGCCAGCATCCGCCGCGCCCGGCCGCCCGAGCTGGTGCCGTAGGCCTCGGCCAGCACGGTGTCGGTGGGGCAGGGGGCGCCCTCGATGGCAGCCCGCGCGACCACGAGGAACAGGCCGGCGAGGTCGTCCGGCAGGCCGGCCGCGATCGCCTGGGCCTGCTCCCAGCCGGAATTGTTAGCGACCGCGCCGCCGGCCTCGGCCCGCGCGACCGCGAGGCGCCGCTTGAACTCGGGCAGACCCATCGTGTCGCCGCGCAGGCGCCGGATCCGGCAGCGGACCGTGAAGTCCTGGTAGAGCGTGGCGGGAGTGCAGGCGGCGGCGTCGGCATCCGCCAGCACGGAGGCCAGCACCTCGGCGAGCGCCGCCTCGCGGGCCTCCGGGTCCATGGGTTCCTCCTCCACCTCCTCCGCCGGAGCCGGCGGACGGTAATTGGCGAGCTGGACGAGCACGTCTGGCGCCGGCGCGGGGCGCGGCTTCGGCCGCGGCGCCAGCGGCGCGACGATCTCGGCGGGGCTCGCTGTGAGGATCAGCGCGCGGGCATCCTCCAGGGCGTCGGGCAGGGGCACGAGGACCGGCGAGGAACTCCGGCTCACGGTCTGGGTCGGCCCGACCGCGATGGTGAGCGGGCGCCGGGACAGGGCCGGCCCCAGGGCCACGAAATGCCCGCGCGGCAGGTCGCGGAACGTCTCGGCCTGCCGGCGCTCCAGCCCGAGGAGGTCGGCGGCGCGTGCCATGTCGATGTCGAGGAAGGTCCGGCCCATCAGGAAGTTCGAGGCCTCGGCCGCGACGTTCTTGGCGAGCTTGGCGAGGCGCTGCGTGGCGATGATGCCGGCGAGCCCGCGCTTGCGGCCGCGGCACATGAGGTTGGTCATCGCGCCGAGCGACAGGCGCCTGGCCTCGTCCGAGGCCTCGCCGGCGGCCGCGGGCGCGAAGAGCTGCGCCTCGTCCACGGCCACCAGCATCGGGTACCAATGGTCGCGGTCGGCGTCGAACAGGCCGCCCAGGAAGGCGGCGGCGGCCCGCATCTGGCCGTCGGCGTCGAGATTCTCGAGCGACAGCACCACCGAGACCCGGTGGGTCCGCACCCGGGCGGCGATCCGCTGCAGGGCGACGTCGTCGCCGTCGGCCTCCACCACGACGTGGCCGTAGCGGTCGGCGAGGCTGGCGAAGTCGCCCTCCGGATCGATGATCGCCTGCTGCACGAGGCCGGCGCTCTGCTCGAGCAGCCGCCGCAGCAGGTGCGATTTGCCGGATCCGGAATTGCCCTGGACCAGGAGCCGCGTGGCGAGCAGTTCGGTCAGGTCGAGGAGCGCGGGGCGCTCGCCGGTCAGGCCGAGATCGATGTCGGAACGCATGGGGCCTCATAGCACGGCTTGGCGGGTCCGGGTGTGCCGCCGCGGCGCTGTCCACGCTTCCCGCATGTGGGCCGCGTGTGTGCCGCATGCGGGCGTCGGTCCGAGGCGTGGCTCCGCCGCCGGTGCGCGATCGGGCCGTCAACCCCCTTGCGGGAGCCCCGGGCCCCGCTCTTCCGCCCTGGACCCTGGCATGTCGGCCCTGTAGGCCCACGGCCCTCCTCTCCATTCCCGGACCCACGACACGATGGCGGCCTGCGGCCTCGATTTCGGCACGTCGAACACCACGCTCGGGCATCTTGGCCCGGACGGCCCGACGCTGCTGCCCCTGGAGGGCGCGCACCGGACAATCCCGAGCGCGATCTTCTTCGAGCTCGGACGGGAGCCGATCATCGGCCGGGCCGCCACGGCGGCCTATGTCGAGGGCCGGTCCGGCCGGCTGATGCGCGGGCTGAAATCCGTGCTCGGCACGCCGCTCATGGAGGAGGCGACCCCGGTCGGCCGCCAGCGGCTGCGCCTGCGCGACGTCATCGCCCGCTACCTCACCGCCGTGAAGGCGCGGGCGGAGGCCGCCAGCGGCCAGAGCCTCGACACGGTGGTCCACGGCCGCCCGGTCCACTTCGTCGACGGCGACCCGGAGGCGGATCGCCGCGCGGAGGACACGCTGCGCGACATCGCCCGCGACGTCGGCTTCCGGGAGGTCTCGTTCCAGTACGAGCCGATCGCCGCGGCGCTCGACTACGAGCGCCAGGTCCGCGCGGAGGAGATCGCCCTCGTCGCCGACATCGGCGGCGGCACCTCGGACTTCTCCATCGTGCGCCTCGCGCCGGAGCGGCGGAGGCGGCCGGACCGGGCCGGCGACATCCTGGCCAACGACGGGGTGCGGATCGGCGGCACCGATTTCGACCGACAGCTCAGCCTCGGAACGGTGATGCCGCTCCTGGGCCTCGGAAGCCCGATGCGCCGCGGCGACCTCGCGGTGCCGAACGCCTACTACCACGACCTCGCCACGTGGTCGGCGATCAACCGCCTCTACAATCAGAAGACCCTGCGCGAGATCGACGAGGTCATCCGCGACGGCGCCCGGCCCGACCTGCTCGTGCGGCTGCGCGAGGCGGTGGAGGGCGAGCGCGGTCACGCCCTGGCCGGGGCAGTGGAGAGCGCCAAGATCGCGGCGTCCGAACAGGACGCGACCCTGCTCGACCTCGGCCTCCTGGAGCCCGGGCTCGCGGTCCCGGTGGATCGCGCGACCCTGTCCGCCCAGACGGGGGACCTCGCCCGCGCCGTCGCGGCCCGGATCGCGCGCTGCCTCGCGCAGGCGGAACTGACGGCCGACCGGGTCGACGCCCTGTTCCTCACCGGCGGCTCCACCGGCCTGCCGCACCTGCGCGCCGCGCTGACGGCCGCGCTGCCGGCCGCCCGGGTGGTGGAGGGCGACACGTTCGGCTCGGTGGGGCTGGGCCTGACCATCGAGGCGGCCAGCCGCGGAGCGTGAGGCCGCGCCCGGCCGGGCGCGTCGCCTCTGCGGCGATTGACGGGCCGGCCTTGATCCTCGACAAGGCGGTCCCTCCCGCTCGGAGACAACGGCGGCCCATCCGGGCTCCTCCGCGCCGCCTCGCCCGATGCTGTTCAACTCCTTCGTCTTCCTCCTCGCCTTCCTGCCGGCCGCGCTGATCCTGCACGGGCTGGTGGCGCGCGCCGCGCCCGCGTGGCGGCTGCCGCTCCTCGTCGCCCTGTCCTTCGTGTTCTATGGCTGGTGGGACGTCCGGTTCGTGCCGCTGCTGGCCGGCTCGATCCTGGCGAACTGGTGCGTGGCGCGCGCCTACCGCCGGTGGCCCGGCCGCTGGCTGATCCCGACGGCGATCGCCGCCAACCTCGCGCTGCTCGGCGTGTTCAAGTACCTCGACTTCGCGGCCGACCTCGCCAACCTGATCCCCGGCCTGGAGGCGCAGCGGCTCGGCCTCGCCCTGCCGCTCGGCATCTCGTTCTTCACCTTCCACCACATCATGTATCTCGCCGACCTGCGGGCCGGCCGGGCGCCGGGCTTCGGGCTCGTGAAATACGCCCTCTACATCGCGTTCTTCCCGCAGGTTCTCGCCGGCCCGCTCGTGCGCTGGAGCGAGATCATGCACCAGTTCGACGAGGCGCCCTACGCGCGGCCCGACGCCGCCGAGCGCTTCGCCCGCGGGTTGATGCTGCTGACCGTCGGCCTCGCCAAGAAGGTGTTCCTCGGCGATCCGCTCGCGGAATACGTGAACCCGGTGTTCCAGGCCGCCGCCGCCGGCAAGGCCGTCACGGTGGTCGAGGCGTGGCAGGCGACGCTCGGCTTCACGTTCCAGATCTACTTCGACTTCTCCGGCTACACCGACATGGCGCTGGGCATCGCGCTGCTGTTCGGCCTCGTCCTGCCGCAGAACTTCGACGCGCCCTACCGCGCCACGTCGCTCCGCGACTTCTGGCGGCGCTGGCACATGACCCTGTCGCGCTTCCTGCGCGACTACCTCTACATCCCGATGGGCGGGAACCGCCGCGGGCTGCCGCGGCAGGTCGGGGCGCTCGTCGCCACGATGACGCTCGGCGGCCTCTGGCACGGGGCCGGCCTGACCTTCCTCGCCTGGGGGGCGCTGCACGGGATCGGCCTCGGGGCCGGTGTCCTGGCGCGCCGGGCCCGGATCGCGATCCCCGCGCCGCTGGGCTGGGCGCTCACCAGCCTGTTCGTCGTGCTGACCTGGGTTCTGTTCCGCGCGACGAGCTTCGAGGCGGCCCTCGCGATCTTCAAAGGACTCTTCGGGCTCGCGCCGAGGGGCTCCGGCTTCAAGTGGCGCACCATCGCCATCGCCGCCCTGGTCGCGACGGTCGGGCCCACCGCCTGGAACGCGGTGCACCGGCTGCCGCCGCGCCGCCTCCTCGCCTTCGGCTTCGCGCTGCTGTTCGTGCTCGTCCTGCTGAAGATCGGCGACGATGCGAACTACGAGTTCATCTACTTCCAGTTCTGAGGATGGCGCCCGCACCCCCCACGACCGACAGGGACTGGCGCGGCTTCGCCCGCGCCCTGGCCCTGTCGATGGTCGGCCTCTTCGCGGGCTACTTGGCCCTCGCGGTGCTGGTCGACCCCTACGATACCGGCCGCTCGACGCTGCTGTCCCGGGGGGCCGTGCGGCCGCAGGGGCCCCGCACGGCCTCGGCCGTCCGCGGCCGCGATCCGGCCTATGCGGGCGTGGTGATCGGCAACTCGCACATCCAGCTCATCGAGCCGGCGGCACTGACCGGGCTCACCGGCATCCCGTTCCTCCAGCTCTCGGTGCCGGCCACCGGCCCGTCCGAGCAGTTCGCCCTGCTGGGATGGTACCTGCAGCACCACGCCCGCCCCGCCGCGATCGTGCTCTCGGCCGACGCGTTCTGGTGCGCGGACGACCCGTCCTTCCCGAGCGAGCACGGCTTTCCCTACTGGCTCGTGGGGGACTGGCCCGCCTACCTGCGCGGGCTGATCCGCTTCTCGGCCGCGCAGGAGACGGTCAACCGCATCGGCTGGCTCCTGAACCCGCGCAGCAAGACCGCCGCGGCCGACGGCTGGTGGGATTACGAGCGCAACTACCTGAGCCAGGGCTTCGGCGTCGATCCTGCCAAGAAGGCGGCGCTGGAGAAGCCGGTCGGGCCCGAGCCGGAGCCGCGGCACGGCGGGCCGTTCCCGATCGCGGCGCGCCTGCGCGCCGAGCTGACCCGGATCCCGGCGGAGACGCCGGTCGTGGTGGTGTTCCCGCCGGTCTACGCCCGCGGCGAGCCGCCGCCCGGCAGCCCTCGGGCGCGGGCCGAGGCGGCCTGCCGGGCCGAGGTACGCACCGTGCTGGCGACCCACGCGCTCAGCACGGTGGTCGACTGGCGCGACGGCCGCCCCGCGGCGGCCGATCCCGACCAGTTCTTCGACCAGACCCATTACAGGCTGCCGATCGCTCGGAGCCTGACCACGGAGATCGCAGAAGCGATCGTACGGTTGCGGACCAGATGACAGCGTAAAACATCTGTACCGTGGCCTGTTTGCCGCACGCGGCGATGCAGTGACAGCCAGTTACAGCCCCTGCATCCGTGTGCGTTGTGGCGATGAGGCACCTCGACTATACGGCACCTCACGTTATCGCCGCACACCGGCCATCCCCTGGTGGGCGGTTTACCATCCAGCGAGGGTGACGCATGGCGAAGGTGCAGCTGGAGGACGGCTACGTCCCGTCCGACGACGAGCCCTTCATGAACGACCGGCAGCGCGAATATTTTCGGCGCAAGCTGATGAGCTGGAAGAACGACATCCTGCGCGAGGCGCAGGATACGCTGGTGGCGCTGCAGAGCGAGAACGAGAACCACCCCGACCTCGCCGACCGCGCATCCTCCGAGACGGACCGGGCGATCGAGCTGCGGGCCCGGGACCGCCAACGCAAGCTCACCGGCAAGATCGACGCGGCGCTGGCCCGAATCGAGGACGGGTCCTACGGTTTCTGCGAGGAGACCGGCGAGCCGATCTCCCTGCGCCGCCTCGACGCGCGCCCGATCGCCACTCTGTCCCTCGAGGCGCAGGAGCGGCACGAGCGCCGCGAGCGGGTCTACCGCGACGACTGACCGGGTCCGGCCCGCGCGCCGGATCCCGCGCAGCGCCGGCGCGGCGCCTACTGAGTCAGCCGCAGCGCGCCGATGCTGGCCTGGATCGACTTGAAGGCCTTGATCAGGTCATCGGACGAGTTGGCGAGGTAGAACTGGTCCGGCGACGAGGCGCAGTTCCGCAACAGCGTCTGCCCGGCAGAATCGATCGGATCCGTCGGGATGCTGAAGCCGATCGTGTAGATCGAGATATTGACGGCCTTCGTGTTCGCGCATGCCTCGGCGGTGAGCGCGTCGAGCGCCTTCCGCGCCGTATTGCTGTCGGCGATATTGGTGTTCTGGTATGCCGTCGTCAGGCGCGGATTCGGCGTCGTGCCGTTGGCGTTCTTGAAGTACCCGGCCGCGAAGTAGAGTGAGCCGGTCGGCGCGCTGGAATTGGTGCCCCAGCTGTTCGTGCCGTCGGTCATCAGGATGATGATCTTGTTGATGGTCGTCGCGTTCGAGCTGTTCGCGCTCGACGCGTAGGGTTGGCCGTCCGCGAAGACGCTGTTGGGCGAGAGCGTGCGCCAGCCCCACATGAAACCCTCGTGGATGTTCGTCGATCCGGACGGCGCCATCTTGCTGATAAGGGTCTTCAACGCGTTCGTGTCGCTGGTCAGCCTCTGGAGCGGCTGGGTCGTGCACCCGAAATTCGGACCGTTCGGGATGCCGAGCGGGGCGCCGGAGGCCGCATCCTTGGGCGTGATGTACTTGCAGGCCTGCCCGAGCGCGGTGTTGTAGGTGCTGCTGTTCCGGCATGTCGGGCCGGTCTCGTCGTCGATGTAGCTGTTGTAGCTGTAGGCCGTCGCCCGCGAGGCGCCGACCGGGAACGACGCGCCGCCCGAGGTGCCGTCACCCGGCTCGTCGGGCGCGAGCAGCGGCACGTAGAAGGAATCCTTGGTCGTGGGCGCTCCGTCCTGGACGTTGAAGGGGTAGGGGAGCGCCTCGAGGCAGCCGGCCCATCCCCAGTTCCGGTTCGCCGCCTGCAGCTTCGCGAAAATGTCGAAGCGGTTCTTGAACGGCGCCGGATTCGACTGGACGATGTTCGTCCAGTGGTAGCTGGAGAGGCCGTTCTGATCGATCCAGCTCGCGTAGCGGTAGGCGGACGGATCGACCGCCACGGCGGCGGCGAAGGGCACGATCGCGACCTTGGTCGCGCTGGAGAAGGCCGGGCTGGTGTAGACGTAGTTGACGAAGTCGGTCGCGGCCGTCTGGACGGCCTGGAGCTTCGACTGTCCCCCGCTCGAGGCGGCCATCGAGCCCGTGTTGTCGAGCACGAGCGCGATCTCGAAAGTCTTCGGCAGCGGCGTGGCGCATTGCGAGACGGCGCCCGGGTTGATGCGCTGGGTGCCGGTCAGCCCGCCGAAGAAGGTCGTCGATTGCTTGTGAGCGGTCAGCGTGATCTTGCGCGGGCTGCTGGTGATGGCCAGCCGGTCGACCACGAGGCTCGCCGCCCCCATGGCACCGGTCATCGTCGTCTGCGCCAGGGCGTTGAGTTCGGTCTCGGACGTCGTCAGCGGTGTCTGGCAGAGCAGCAGCGCCGTGGCGTCGGCCGCGGCCTGGAGCTTCGTCTCCAGCCGCGTGGCGAAGCCGTAGTCGATCGCCGCGCCGCCGACCATCACCATCGGCACGCTGAGGAACGCGAACAGCAGGGCGACGTTGCCGCCGCGGTCGCGCAGGACATCGCGGCGCCGCTCGGGGCGGCCGTCAGGTTTTGCGGACGATCTTCGTGCCATCGCAGTTCGATTGTTTGTCGTCCGGCAGGACGACTTCCGTGTAGGTGCTGGTGCCGTAGGCTTGGCCGCCGCGGGTCGGCCACGGCGCGCTGCTGGTGAACGTGATCGTGTTGCTCACGCCTTTGGCGAGCTTGACCAGCGCGCTCCCGATCATCGGCGTGTAGCTGATGCTGACCTCAGCCAGGACGTAGCGCATGCCCGGCATCCGGTAGCCGTCCGGCACGGTCAGGCTGGGCGCGGGGCCGGGGCTCCGCGCGGTCCCGTTGGTGTTGGCGACGCTCGAGCAGACCACCGGAGGACCGCTCGGGTCCTTCGCGTCGGTGCCCATCGCGCTGACCACGATCTTGACCTTCGACGTGTCGAACGGGCGCATCACCGCCGTGGCGGAGGCGAGGATGTCGTTCATCACGGTGGTGCTGATCGGGTTCTGTGTGTCGCCCTGCGCCGTCAGGTCCGCCACGGTGCGGCCGAGCTGCGTCAGCTTGCGCCACTCGTCGATGGCGTGCGTCACCTCGGTCATGCCCGCCCAGATCGCGAGCAGGATCGGCAGGATGACGGCGAACTCGACGGCCGCGCCGCCGCGCCTGTCGTGCCGGAGCCGCGCCGCCCGCCGGGTCAGGACGGCGAGGACGGGCACGGGCTCGCTCCGACGATCTGATAGGGCTCGGTGCGGAACACCGCCGTGGAGGTCAGCAGGCTCGATCCCTCCGCGGAGCCGCTGGTGAACTGCTTCGTATTGAGGCCCATCAGATTGAAGAAGGTCGGGAACGGCACGGCCGCTGTGACGATCACGATCGTCCCGGGCGAAGCGCATTTGTAGTTGGAGCCGAAACTCGTGCTCCACGTGCCCGTGGCGGTGTCGATCGGCTTGGTCGCAGTCGCGCTCGCGAAGCTGCTCGAGGTCGCGACGTCGATCTTGACGTTCTGGCAGTTGAAGACGGTGGGCACGGGGCTGACGGCCGATCCGCACATCCTAGCCTTCAGGGTCGCGAGCACGGTCGCCGGATTGGTCTGGCCGGCGGTGTCGAGCTGGAACTGGCCGGTGAAGATCGTCCGGACCGCGTTCTGGAGCGCGCGATCGAAATTCTGCGTCGCCCACATCTGGAACACGATCTGGATGATCGCGCCGCACAGCGCCAGGAAGGGCAGGGCCACCAGGGCGAACTCCACCGCGGCCGCGCCCCCGGTGTCGCGCCCGAGGCGCGCGAGGAGGCAACCTGGCGTCACTCTGACCTGCGTTCCTACAAGTCCTCGGCTGTTCATATGCGAGCAGATCAGTCGGAAGTAGCCATCTCATCCGATGTGACGCCAAGCTTTTGCGAAACTCTTAATCCGATCGACTAGACCAGGGTTATCAAACAGCCGCTACTTTTGGTTGTAATAGCGCCGTCGTGTCGGCGACGCGCTGTTGACGCACCGCCTGCGCGCGCCAGTTCCCCGCGCGCAGGCCTGCCGGAGAACCCCATGAGATCCCCCCTGATCGCGCTCGTGGTCGGCGCGGTGGCGCTCGCGCTCGCCGCCTGCGATGCCACGAAGCCCGGACCGGCCGGACCTCCAGGGGCGAAGGGTGATCGGGGACCGGCGGGGCCGGCCGGGCCGGCGGGGGTGAACGGCGCCACCGGCGCCCGCGGCCCCGCGGGCGACCCGGGCCCGGCCGGACCAGCCGGGCCACCGGGACCGTCCCTGAACAGCCAGGTGCGCCTCGACGTGGCGTGCCGCCGTGACGAGGAATTGATTGGCGCTTACTGCCGAGGCATGGCGGTTGTGCCGTCGGTGACCGTCACGGACGGCGTGTCCACGGTCGGCTGCCTCGACATGACCGCCAAGGCCGCCAAGGATGCCCAGCCCGTCGCGGTCTGCATGAAGAAGCCATGAGACTCGCCGTCCCCGCACTCTTGGTCGCGCTGGTGTCCGGCCCGGCCTGCGCGCAATCCTTCGTGCCCACGGAACGGGCGGCGATTGACCTCGTGCGCGACCGGCGCACCGCCGGCTTCACCACGGTGGCGCGGACGCTGGCCTATGCCGAGCGCGCGACCGGCGGCGCCTTCCGTCTCGGCGGCTACCGGGTCGATTACCGCCCGGACGTCCCCTTCGCCCGGGTGCGGATCTGCTATCGCCTCGGGATCGACCCGCCGACCTGCGGCCTCGCTTACCGCGTCGCGGTCAATCCCGCCCATGTCGAGCCGGCCGACCGCTACAATGGGCTGACGCGCGACCTGGAGCACGGCCCGCAGGCCTTCCTCCGGGCACTCGCCCGGGAGACCGACCTCCAGCGCCAGCCGGACGTCCTGCGGAAGGTCGAGGCCGCGCTCGAGCCCTACAACCCCTACGACTGGCGCTGAGGGAGGCGGCTCTCAGAGCAGCCGCGGCCAGCGCAGGAGCCGCTCCGGCGCGAAGGCCGCGACCGGCACGGCCGGTTCCCGGCCGGTGGCGAGGTCGGCGACGATTTCGCCGGTGATCGGGCCGGTGGACAGGCCGATATGGCCGTGGCCGAAGGCGAAGAGCAGGCCGTCGTGCCGGGGGGCGCGGCCGATCACCGGCATCCCGTCGGGGGTCGACGGCCGGGAGCCGAGCCACGGCGCGTTGTCCAGCGGGCCGCCGAGCCGAAGGGTGGAGGCCGCCTCCCGGGACGCCGCATCGATCTGGGTGTGGTCGGGCGCGGCGGCGCGCGCGTTGAGCTCGACGCCGGACAGGACCCGGACCCGGTGCTCGCCCATCGGCGACAGGATCGACCCCGCGCCCGTGTCGAGGATCGGCCGGGTCAGCGGCGCGCTGTCCGGATGCAGGGCGTAGTGGCGGTGGTAGCCGCGTTCGGCCGCAACGGCGAAACGGTAGCCCAGGGTCCGGGCGATCGCCCCGGACGCGGCGCCGGCCGCGAGGATCACCTGTCGGCCCCGCACCGCGCCGCCGTCGTGATCGACGCGCCAGCCGTCCGCCTGGGGCTCCAGCCGGGCGACGCTGCCCCGCAGGCGGCGGCCGCCGAGACCGGTGAACAGGGCCTCGCACGCCTCGATGAGCCGGCCGGGCTCGCGGACCGATCCCGTCTCGGTGAGCAGCATGGCCCGCGCGTAGGGCCGCACCAGCGCCGGCTCGAGCGCGCGCAGCGCCGCGGTGTCGAGGATGTCGAAGGCGACCCCGTGTCCGGCCAGGATCTCGCGCTCGAGGGCGGCGGACGCGAAGGCCGCTTCGGTGCGGTAGGCCTTGATCCAACCCGTCCGCTGTAGCCGGTCGCCGGTCCCGGCCCGGGCCGCCAGCCGCTCGTGGGCCGGATAGGCGGCGCTGGTCAGCGGCAGCAGCGCCTCCGCGGCGCGGCGCCAGCGCGAGGCGCGCGCGGCGGCGAGGAAGTGCGCCGTGTAGGGCACGATCCGCGGGAGATGCCCGTAGTGCAGCCGCAGGCCGCGATCGGCGTTGCGCAGGTAGGCCGGGAGCTTGCCCCACAGGGCCGGGCTCGACATCGGCAGGATCGAGCCGCGGCTGACCACGCCGGCATTGCCGTAGGAGGTCCGGGCCCGCGCCTCGCCGGGATCCAGCAGCACCACGTCGAGCCCGCGGTCCCTCAGCGCGATGGCGCTGGCGAGGCCGACCATCCCGCCGCCGACCACCACGATGTCGGCCGTCTCGTCCGTCGCCATGCCGCTCACATCCTGCACCGCACCACGCGCGCCCTTCTGCCGGGTTTCCCGCGTCCTGGGTAGCGGGCGCCGCGGGGCGGCGCATCGGGCCGGTGTGATCGCGAAGTCCCGCGCACATTCCCGCGCAGATCGGCTAGAGAGCGGGCCATGACTCTCGTCCGCTTCGCACCCTCGCCGACCGGGTATCTCCATATCGGCAACGCCCGGCCGGCCCTGCTCAACGCCCTGTTCGCCCGCCGGGCCGGCGGCCGCTTCCTGCTGCGCCTCGACGACACCGACGCGGAGCGCTCGACGGAGGCCTTCGCCGAGGCGATCGGCGAGGATCTCGCGTGGCTCGGCATCCTGCCCGACCTGTTCGCCCGGCAGAGCGACCGCACGGCGCAGCACGACGCCGCCGCCGACCGCCTGCGCGCAGCGGGAAGGCTCTACCCCTGCTACGAGACGCCGGAGGAGCTGGAGCGCCGCCGCAGGCGTCAGCTCGGCCGTGGCCAGCCGCCGATCTACGACCGGGCGGCGCTGCGGCTGACCGCCGAGGAGCGGGCGGCGCTGGAGGCCGAGGGCCGCCGGCCGCACTGGCGGTTCCTGCTCGAGGCGCGCACCGTCGGCTGGGACGACCTCGTCCGCGGGCCCGCCCATGTCGACTGCGCGTCCCTGTCGGACCCGGTGCTGATCCGCGCCGACGGCAGCTACCTCTACACGCTGCCGTCGGTGGTGGACGACGCCGGTCTCGGGATCACCCACGTCATCCGCGGCGAGGACCACGTCACCAACACCGGCGTGCAGGTGCAGATCTTCGAGGCCCTGGGCGCGCCCGTCCCGGTCTTCGGCCACCACAACCTGCTGACGACGGCCGACGGGGAGGGGCTGTCGAAGCGCCTCGGCCACCTGTCGCTGCGCGGCCTGCGCGAGGCCGGCTACGAGCCCGCGGCGGTGCGCTCGCTGGCGGTGCTCACCGGCTCGGCCGAATCGGTGCGGGCGGTGCCAGACCTCGACACCCTCGCGGGCCTCGTCGATCTCGGCGAGATCTCGCGGGCGCCGGCCCGGTTCGACCCGGCGGAGCTCGACGGCCTCAACGCCCGCTTGGTCCACGCCATGCCGTACGCGGAGGCGGCCGCGCGCCTCGCGGCTCTGGGGATCCCAGAGGACCGGGCAGAGGCCTTCTGGCTCGCGGTGCGGGCCAATCTCGGGCGCGTCGCGGAGGCGGCCGACTGGTGGCGGGTCGTGGCCGGTCCCGTCGAGCCGGTGCTCACCGAGCCCGCCGTGATCGCGGCCGCCCGCGAGACCCTGCCGCCCGAGCCGTTCGGCCCGGAGACCTGGAAGGCGTGGACGACCGAGATCCGGACCCGCACCGGGGCCAAGGGCCGCGGCCTGTTCATGCCGCTCCGGCTCGCCCTCACCGGCCTGGAGCACGGGCCGGACCTCGCCGGCCTGCTGCCGCTGATCGGGCGGGAGCGGGCGGCGCGCCGGCTCTCCGGCGCGGCCGCCTGAGCGATCAGCGGCCGGGCTTCGGGCGCGCCTCGATCAGCGCGGCGTCGAGCAGGAAGCTGCCGTTGGCCTCGATGGCGAAATGCGCCGCGACTTCCGCGGGCGCGGTGACCTGCAGCGCCCGGATCGCTGCGACGTGGGTCTCCGGCGTCCGCATCCGGGCGATCCAGCTCGCGAACTCCATGCGCGGCCGGCTCGGCGTCGCGTCGCCGGGCGCGAATCCGGCCGCCTCCAGCAGGGCCCGCCATTCCGAGACCCGGTAGTCGCGCACGTGCGAGGGGTCGCGCAGCAGCTCCAGCGCCTGTAGGTGCGTGTCCAGCAGCGGATCCTCGGGCGCGACGATGTCGCTGACGATGAGGAACCCGTCCGCCCGCAGCACTCGTCGCGCTTCCGCCAGGGCCGCCGGCACGTCGCGCCAGTGGTGGGCGCTGTAGCGGGTCAGGACGGCGTCGAAGCTCGCGTCGGGGAAGGGCAGGGCCTCGGCGCCGCCCTGCCGGGTCTCGATCCGGTCGAGCCCCCGCCGGGCCGCCTCGGCTGATACGGCCGCCAGCATGTCGGCCGACAGGTCGTAGGCCGTGACGGCGGCGCCAGCGGCGGCCGCCGCGAAGGCGACGTGCCCGCCGCCGCAGCCGAGGTCGAGCACCCGCAGGCCCGGTCGCGCGCGGACCCGCTCGCCGATCCGGTCGAGATCGGCGCCGGCGGCGTGCACGGCGCTGGTCACGTAGGCGGAGGCCTGCGCGCCGAACTGGTCGACGACGTGTCGGGCGTGGCTGCGGGCGTTCATCGGCGGATCTCCCGGATCAGGTCGCGAGCGGCTTCAGGCGGGACAGCCGCAGGGCAATCATCAGCGCCAGACCGTACAGCCCGCCCACGAACAGCACCACGCCGTTCCACCCGGAATGGGCGAAGAACCAGCCGCCCGCGGTCCCGAGGACCGACGAGCCCAGATAGTAGAGGCCGAGATAGATCGCCGAGGCCTGGGCCCTGTCGCGCAGCGCCCGCCGCCCGACCCAGCTGCTCGCGACCGCGTGGGCGCCGAAGAAGCCTACCGTCGTCACTACGATGCCGGCCAGGATCAGCAGCAGGCGGTCCGAGAGCGTCATCACGATGCCGGCCAGGCCGACGGCGGTGGCGACCCAGAGGACACGGCGGCGGCCGAAGCGGCTCGCCAGCTCGCCGGTGACAGGGCTGCTGACCATACCGGCGAGGTAGACCGAGAAGATCATCCCGATCACCGCCTGGCTCAGCGCGTAGGGCGGGTCCAGCAGGCGGAAGCCGATGTAATTGTAGATGCAGACGAAGCCGCCCATCAGCAGGAACGCCTCGGCGAAGAGCCAGGGCAGGCCGGCGTCGCGGAAATGGTGGGCGAAGCTGCCCGGGACTTCCGCCCAGGCCAGCCGGCGCGGCACGAAGCGGCGCGAGGGCGGCAGCCAGCGCCAGAACGCCAGCGCGGCGGCGAGCGCGAGGCCGCCGATCACCGCGAGCCCGGCGCGCCAGCTGACAAAGTCCGCCATCACGCCGCTGATCAGGCGGCCCGACATGCCGCCCAGCGCGTTGCCGCCGACGAGCAGGCCCATCGACAGGCCGATGGCCTTGGCGTCCATCTCCTCGGCGAGATAGGCCATGGCGACGGCCGGGAGTCCGCTGGCCGTCAGCCCGGTGAGCGCGCGCAGCGCCAGGAAGCCGTACCAGCCGGGGACCAGGGCGGCCACGACCGTGAGCACCGCCGAGGCGACCAGCGAGGCCAGCATCACCGGCTTGCGCCCCCAGATCTCCGAGAGCGGGCTGACGACGAGCAGCGCCACCGCCAGCAGCCCGCAGGGCAGCGACAGGGCGAGGCTGCTCGCAGCCGGCGAGACGCCGAAATCCTCCGCGTAGATCGGCAGGAGCGGCTGGACCGCGTAGAGCACCGCGAAGGTCGAGAAGCCGGCCGCCGCCAGGGCCAGAGCCGTGCGGCGGAAGACCGGTGTGCCCGACCGGATGAGCCCGTCCTCCGCCTCGCTGTTCATGACCGTCCCGCGCCGCTGTCCTCAACCGGTGGTGAGGCGCTGTGGCCGCACGGTCAACTGCCGCACGGTCAACTGCCGCGCGGGACAGGCCCGCGCGGCGGCCGCCCTAGCGCGGCGGCGGAGGCGGCGGAGGCGCTGCCTGGCCCTGCCCCTGACCTTGCCCCTGCTGCAGCAGCGGCGTGATCCGCTGGACGACGACGCGGCGGTTCTCCCGCGACGGGCCCTGCGTGTTCACTTTCAGGTACTGCTCGCCGTAGCCCTGGGTGGTCAGGTTCTCCGGCGGCACGCGGAACTGCTCGGTCAGCACGGTCGCCACCGACTGGGCGCGCCGGTCCGACAGCGACAGGTTGTCGAGCGCGGAGCCGACGGCGTCGGTGAAGCCCTCGATCAGGAACACCTCCCGCGGGTTGGCCTGGATGGCGCGGTTCATCGCGCCGGCGATCACCGACAGCTTGGCTGCCTGATCGGGCGTGACGGTGAACGAGCCGGTGTCGAAGGTGATCGTGTTGATATCGACCGAGCGAAGGCGGGCGCGCAGGTCCGGGCTGTATCGGATCTGGTCCAGCGTGTACCGGCGGTCGACCTGCACCACGGGGGGCGCCGTCAGCGCCTCGTAGACCTCCGCCTCGTCGGCCTGGGCGTAATCCACGATGTAGCGGTCCCGCGGGATGCGGATCTCCGGCGGCGGCAGCACCACAACGTCCTCGTAGATCGGGCGGAGCGGGCCGGCGTAGCTGTTGTCGATCAGGACGAGCTCGCGGCCGTCGCGGTAGCGGAGGTAGCGGCGCAGCATCCGACCGTCGTCGTTCGTGACGGTGACGATCTGCTCGCCGCCGGGCCGGTCGACGTAGCTGTAGAAGTCCGCACCCTGCCGCTCGAACCGGTAGCCGCGCGGGTCGAGGGTGCGGAAGCGCTCGTTCTCGTCGTGGCGGATCAGGTAGCCGTCGCGGTCCTGCACGATGATGCGGCCCGGCTCCCGGTAATAGGTCCGGCCATCCTCCCGGAACTCGCGCCGGTCTGTGCGGACCTGATCGAAGTCGCGCACGCCGTCGTTCTGGCGGAAACCGCCGGGGACGTAGCCGGGCTGTCCCGGCCGGTTGAAGGCGTTCGGGTCGGCCGGACGGCCCGGGCCGCCCGCGGGCGGCTGTCCCGGCTGTCCCGGCTGTGCCGGCGCCGTCCCGGGCTGCGGGCCGCCGGGCGGCGGGGCCTGTCCGGGGGCGGGCGCCTGGCCCGGCGGCACGAACGGCCGTCCCGGAATCCCGGGGGCCATGTTGGGCGGCACCGGCCGTCCGGGCTCGGCGCCGGGAGCACCGTTGGGCTGGGCCGGCGCCCGTCCCTCGGGCTGGGCTCCCTGCGGCTGGAACGGCCGTCCCGGAACGCCCGGAGCGGCGTTGGGCGCCTGCGGCCGGCCGGGCTCGGCGCCGGGACCGCCATTCGGCTGAGCGCGATTCTCGGGCTGGCGGTTATCGGGCTGCGCGTCTGGGCGCTGGGCCGGCCGACCGGGTGCGCCGGGGGGCGCGTTCGGCGGCTGAGACCGGTCGCCGGGCGCACCCGGACCGCCCGGACGCTGACCCGGCGGTCCGCGATCCGGCGCGGACCGGTCGGGGGCCGCGTCGCGCTGCGCGGGACGGTTCGGCTGGTCGTCGGGACCGGGGCGATCCCGGTCGGGCGCCTGGCGCTGCTGCGGCGGGGCCGGCGGACGCTCCGGCGCGGGCCGCCCCTGGGGCGGCGGAGCCTGATCGCGATCCGGCGCCTGCTGACGCTCGGACCGCCCCGGGCCGGGCCGATCCTGTGGCCCGCGGTCCGGACGGTCCGGCTGCTGATCCCGCCTGTCTTGCTGCCGGTCCTGCTGCCGCTCCGGTTGGCGGTCCTGCCGGTCCGGCGCCGGGGGACGGGCCGCCGGCGGCTCCGGCCGGCGCTCGGGCGCGCGCTCCCGCGGAGGCGGTTCGGCCTGCGGCTGGCGCTGGGCGGGCAGTTCGGGCCGCTCGCGCGGGGGCGGCGGCGCCCGCTCCGGCCGGGGTTCGGGCCGCTCGCGCGCGGCCGGTGGGCCCGGCGGCGGGCCGGGACGCTCCTGCGGCGGCCGCTCGGGGCGCGGGCCGCCGTGTGGGGGTTCGCCGCCGCGGGGGCCGCGCTCCTCCGGTCCGCCCTGCGCCACCTGGATCCGGCCCGGCGCGGCGTCTGCGAGCTGCACGAGCGTCAGGCCCGGCAGCACCGTGCCGGTGAGGAGGATCAGGCGGAGCAGGCGCATCGCGGTCTCGTGTCGGTTCAGGCCGAGCCGAACACCGGACGTCGCGTATGGTTCCGCGCCCGTCGGCGCGAAACCGGTCTCAGGGGGTGAGGCGCTGGGGCACCGCGATGACGTCGGGCGCGATGATGCGCACGGCAACGTGATCCGGCTTGGCCTCCGCGGCCTCCGCGGCCTTCGTGCCGTCGGCCGCGGCAGGCTGGACCTTCGCCGCATCGTCGCGGCCGGGTCCCGCGCTTCCCTTCGTGTCGACGCCCGCGCGGCCGGCGGCGTCGGCGGCGAGCTCCGCCGCGGTCCGGTCGGCCCGGCCGACGAGGGTCAGGCGCACCTTCGGCCGGGACAGGGCCTCGGCCTGCATCGGCGTGACGAAGATGTCGCCCTTGTGCCGGACCAGCATGCTCTCGGCCTTCACCAGAGACTGCGCCCAGGACTTGCCCTCCGGCTTGCAGGAGCAGTTCGGCACGAATTCCTTGCGGAATTTGAAGGCGTTGGCGAGGTTTGTGTAGGCGCGGCTGCCCTTCACCGTGGCGGCGTGCTTCAGGGCGTCGTCGCCGTACGGCATGGAATAGGCCTGCGCCTCGGTCCCCGGGCAGAGCGCCTGACACATCTCGTCGGCGCCGCCGCGGCCCTCTGGCAGGTTCTTCATCGGGAAGTAGCCGCCGTCGCAGGTCCGCACGCAGACCATCTGCGGGCCGCCCCGGCCGTAGGCCTCACCGGAGCCGGCATAGGCCTCGCGCGGCGGGCAGGTGGAGGCGACCAGCCCCTGGAGCTCGCGCTTCCGGGCGCCGCTGTCGTCGATCACGGCGCCGCCGTAGGTGGCCTTGAGCGCGCGGATGCGCTGCTCCACCGCGCCGCACTGGGGCGGCCGGGTGTCGAAGAACAGGAACTTGCCGCCCTCGCAGTTCAGGCCGCGGAAATAGGCTTCGAGCCGACCGATCTCGTCGTTGAGCGCGCGCGTCGTGCTGGCGCCGCTCTGGAGCGAGGCCAGCTCCGCCCGGTAGCGCCGGCACTGCGGCGACGGCAGCTGCGGCGCCGGCCGCGCCTCGGCGGGCGCCGGGGCTGGCGCGGCCTCCTGCGCGCTGGCGGAGATGGCGAGCGGAGAGGACAGTCCGAGGGCTATGGCCGCGCTCAGGATGAGGCGGCCGAGCGTACGGACGATCGGGCGGTGAGGCATAGGCTGCATCGCGTTGATCGGGTGCGCGGCGATCCGGAGTATCCGGAGCCCGCGCGCATCCGCGCTTCGGGACGGAAGCGGGGCCATTCTACGCCCCCTCGCAAGACCGCGACACCCCTCCTACATCCGGCCCGCAAGCGTGAGGGGGAATTGACCGGCGATGTTGTTTCGGAGTCTCACCTATGTTGGGCTTCTCGCACTGGGCCTGGCAGCGGCCGGTCCGGCCGCGGCGCAGGAGCCGGACCGGATCTTCGACAAGTCGACGGTCTGGCGCCCGCTGACGCCCAACGACAAGCTCGTGGTCTACGGCGTCGACGATCCGGCGGTCTCGGGCGTGTCGTGCTGGTACACCCAGCCCGAGAAGGGCGGGATCAAGGGTACGCTGGGCCTGGCCGAGGATGTCTCGGACATCTCGCTGGCCTGCCGGCAGACCGGGCCGATCGCCTTCAAGGGCAAGCTCAGCCAGGGCGAGGTGGTGTTCAGCGAGCGCCGGTCGCTGATCTTCAAGTCGATGCAGATCGTCCGCGGCTGCGACGCGAAGCGCAACACGCTGATCTATATGGTCTACTCGGACAAGGTCATTCAGGGCTCGCCGAAGAACTCGACCTCGGCGGTGCCGCTGGCACCCTGGGGCACCGAACCGGCGCAGAAATGCGCCGACTTCATGAAGTGAGCGGCGCCCGGTGACGTGAGCTTTCCGCGCGGCGGCCCGGCGACGGGCCGTCCGCGGCCGGCTCAATCCTGGCAGGTGATCCGGATCGGGCGCTCGGACGGCGCCGGGACCGGTTGGCTGATCGCGCCGGTATACTCGTCGGCGGCGGCGACGCCGTAGGAGTTCGCCGCGGCGTAGCCCTGGGCCTCGCACCACGCGTTGGCGACCACCTGGCCGCAGGCGCTGCCCGGCGTCGTCAGGCACTCGCCGACGCCGTAGCCGTCGCTCGACGGGATCAGGAAGGTCTTCTCGACACGGGCCGGCGCCTTCGCGGGCGTCTCGCCGTCGGTGCCGGCCAGCGCGGCGTGGGTCAGGCCCGCGCAGGCGAGAACGGTGGCGAGAGCGAGGGAACCAACGGCCGAGCGTCGCATGGATTGTCCTTGGGCACAGGATCTGTGGCGTGAGGATCGTGGCCCGGACGGTCCGACGGCGCGGTTAAGGAAGCCTTACCCGCATGGCGCGCAAGCCATCTCGAATTCCTCACGCTTTTGGGTTAGCCCCATCGCGCGGGCCGCGCCGTCGCCGCGATGCAACAGGGTGCCGTGCCGGGGCTGGCCGATCCGCCACGTTTCGGCCGCTCTTCGCCGCGCGGGGCCCTCAGGTCGTTGAAGGCAGGGCCGGATTTCCGGCCACGGCTCCGGGCCGGACGTCATCCCCGGCGCCGGAGAAGGGATGGGTTTCATGGCGCCGATGTTGCGGCTCTACAACACGCTCACCGGCGCCAAGGAGGCGTTCGCGCCGATCGACCCGCAGCATGTCCGCGTCTACGCCTGCGGCCCGACGGTCTACGACGCCGCCCATATCGGCAACGCCCGACCGATCATCGTCTTCGACCTGCTGTTCCGCCTGCTGCGCCACCTCTACGGGCCGGAGCACGTCACCTACGCGCGCAACGTCACGGACGTGGACGACAAGATCAACGCCCGGGCGGCAGAGCGCGGCATCACCATCCGCGAACTCACCGACGGGACGCTGGCGCAGTTCCACCGCGACGTGCGCGACCTCGGCGTGCTCATGCCGGAGGACGTGAACGTGCCGGGCAAGCGAGCACGCTTCGTCGAGCCCCGCGCCACCGACCACATCGCCGAGATGGTGACGATGATCGAGGCCCTGGTCCGGGCCGGCCACGCCTATGTGGCGGAGGACCACGTGCTGTTCGACGTCCCCTCGATGCCGGATTACGGCGGCCTGTCGAAGCGGCCCCTCGACGAGATGGAGGCGGGGGCCCGGGTCGAGGTCGCTCCCTACAAGCGCTCGCCCCTCGACTTCGTCCTGTGGAAGCCCGCCAAGCCCGGCGAGCCGTCCTGGCCGTCGCCGGCCGGCATTGCCGCCGCCGGCCGCCCGGGCTGGCACATCGAGTGCTCGGCCATGTCGGCCAAGCATCTCGGCCGGACCTTCGACATCCACGCGGGCGGCATCGACCTGATCTTCCCGCACCACGAGAACGAGGTGGCGCAGTCCCGCTGCTGCTTCGGCACGCCGGTGATGGCCAACGTCTGGCTGCACAATGGCTTTCTCCAGGTGGAGGGGGAGAAGATGTCGAAGTCGCTCGGCAACTTCATCACCATCCGCGACGTGCTGAAGGACTGGCCGGGCGAGGTCGTGCGCCTCACCATGCTCAAGACCCAGTACCGGCAGCCGATCGACTGGACCCTGCGCGGCCTGGAGGAATCGGCCCGCGTGCTCGACCGCTGGTACAACGCCGCCGGGGATGCGCCCGCCGCGCCCGACATCCCCGCCGGGGTCGTCGAGGCGCTCTGCGACGACCTCAACACGCCGGCGGCGATCAACGAGCTGCACCGGCTCGGGAGCGGTGCGGAGGCGCAGCCCGGTGCGCTGCGCGCCGGCGCGAACCTGCTGGGCTTCCTCGCGCGCACCCGCAGCGATCGCGAGCAGGATCAGGTCGCGGCGTCCGGGGTCGACGTCGCGGCCGTCGAGGCGCTGATCGCCGAGCGCCGCGCGGCGCGGGCCGCCAAGGACTGGCCCGCCTCGGACCGGGCGCGCGACGCTCTCGCGGCCATGGGCGTCGCCGTGAAGGACAATAAGGACGGCACCACGACCTGGACGGTGGCGCGCTGATTGCTGAGCCGGCGGCCGATGACACGGACGTGACGGCGGCCGCGTCCTCGCGCCCGCTTGCGCGGCGCGGCGCGTGCGGCATCTGTGGTCCGGGGGCTCGCGGCGGAGATGAGCAGCACGTGATCAGCTTCGGGACCAGCTTCGGGACGACCTTCCGGACCACCGGGGCGCGGCGCGCCGCCGCCGCGTCGGCGCTCACCCTCGGTCTGGGCCTGTCGGGCCCGGCCGCCGCCATCGACGGCGGCTCGGCCGCCGGCCGGGATGCCCTGGCGCAGGCTACCGTGGCGATCGGCACGATCACCCAGCCCGAGGAGGCGCTGAAGCTGACCCGCTGCACCGGCGTGCTCATCGCGCCGGATCTCGTGCTCACCGCGGCCCATTGCGTGAACGGCGATCCGCTCGGCGCGCTGGTCGTGTTCTTCCGGGGCAGCGAGCCGGCGCGGCCGGTCTACGGGGCGCGTGTCGCCGCCCGCTACAGTCCCGATCCGGGGGAGATGCTGCCGAACGAGGCGTCGGGCGTCAGCTTCTCCGACCTCTCCCTCGACCTCGCGGTCCTGCGCCTGACCGAGCCGGTGCGCGACCGGCGGCCGGTGCCGCTGGCGGCGGATCCCGGCCGGGTCCCCAAGAGCCTGCGCATCGCCGGCGCCGGCCTCTCCGGTCGGACCGTCGGGCGCCTGCGCACCGCCACGCTGACGCCGGTGGCGGCGAGCAGCACCGGGCTGACCATCGCGCGGGCCAACGGTGCCCGGGTCTGCTTCGGCGATTCCGGCGGCCCGGTCGTCGCGCAGGATCGCCGCGGCACCTACATCTGGGGCGTGGCCAGCGCGGTGATCAGCCGGGCCGCGCCCTGCGGCGGCTACGTGGTGATCGCGCCCGCCGCGCAGGTCTTCTCGGCCACCGGGACGCGGTGAGGGCTGCGGATACCGCCGGAACGCGAAAACCCCGCGCGGCCGGACCGCGCGGGGTTTTTCAGGAGACGGTGCGACCGGCGGATCAGACCGCCATGCGCTCCTCGCCGTCCATCGGCTCGCGCAGCACGTAGCCGCGGCCCCAGACGGTCTCGATGTAGTTCTTGCCCTGGCTGGCGTTGGCGAGCTTCTTGCGCAGCTTGCAGATGAAGACGTCGATGATCTTCAGCTCAGGCTCGTCCATGCCGCCGTAAAGATGGTTCAGGAACATCTCCTTGGTGAGCGTCGTGCCCTTCCGGAGCGAGAGGAGTTCCAGCATCTGGTACTCCTTGCCGGTGAGGTGCACCCGGGCGCCGCCGACCTCGACGGTCTTCTGATCGAGGTTCACGATCAAGTCGCCGGTGGTGATGACCGACTGGGCGTGGCCCTTCGAGCGGCGCACGATGGCGTGGATGCGCGCCACCAGCTCGTCCTTGTGGAACGGCTTGGTGAGGTAGTCGTCGGCGCCGAAGCCGAGGCCCTTCACCTTGTCCTCGATGCCGGCCATGCCGGAGAGGATCAGGATCGGGGTCTTCACCTTCGCCACGCGCAGCGAGCGGAGCACCTCGTAGCCCGACATGTCGGGTAGGTTCAGATCGAGGAGGATGATGTCGTAATCGTACAGCTTACCGAGATCGACACCCTCTTCCCCGAGGTCGGTGGTGTAGGTGTTGAAGTTCTCGGACTTGAGCATCAGCTCGATGCTCTGCGCGGTCGCGCTGTCGTCCTCGATCAAAAGTACCCGCATCGTCGGTCCCCAGCCCCGCCGGCCGCATCAGCGCGCAGACACGTCCCAGCCTTCGCCCGCCACCGGCCTGTGGACGGGCGCTCCGTCGCTCTTGACGTGGAACGCTATGGATTAATCGTTAACAAAACCTGATTCCTGCCCGCAAGCGTCTCGTTCGAAGTTCCGCGAGCTTGACAGGAGAAACACCGTTCCTCCGGCCTTGCCCTCGGCCCCGATTCCGATCCGCCCCCGTCCAGGCCGCTCGCCCCCTTCGGCGTAAGTACTTCCTGCGCAACGGTTCGATCCCCGGTGTTGTCCGTCGGACACACCGGTACGACTTCGTCGGGCGCGATTGTGGTCGCGACCCGGATCGAGCCGCTACGAGCCCGTGACCCGCAGTGTTAAGGAGGCCGGTAAACGAAGCGTTGAGAGTCAGGCCGATGACACAGGATCCGGCAAGATCCGTTGCTTCGCTCGCGTCGGCGCAGGCCGCCCTCGAGCGGATCGAGGTGCTGGAGACGTTCGGGCGGGTCGTGGCGATCCGCGGCCTGCTGGTGGAGGTCGCCGGACCTGTGGCCGCGATGCGACTCGGCGGCCGGGTCGATGTCGAGGGTGCCAACGGCCACGGGCTGGTGCCCTGCGAGGTCATCGGGTTCCAGGGCGATCGGGCGCTCGCGATGCCGTTCGGCTCGCTCGAGGGCGTGCGGCGCGGCTGCCCCGCCTATGTCCGCGACGAATCGGCCGGCGCGATCCGGCCCTCCGGCGCTTGGCTCGGCCGGGTGATCGACGCCCTCGGGCGGCCGGTCGACGGGCAGGGCCCCCTGGTGCAGGGGCCAGACGTCTACCCCCTGCGCGCGGACCCGCCCCCTGCCCATGCCCGCACACGCGTCGGCGGACCGCTCGATCTGGGCGTCCGGTGCATCAACACCTTCCTGACCATGTGCGCGGGCCAGCGGATGGGCATCTTCGCCGGGTCCGGCGTCGGCAAGTCCGTGTTGCTGTCGATGCTGGCCCGCTACACGGCCGCCGATGTGGCGGTGATCGGCCTCGTGGGCGAGCGCGGCCGCGAGGTGCAGGAATTCCTCCAGGACGATCTGGGCGCCGCGGGGCTCGCGCGCTCGGTGGTCGTGGTGGCGACCTCCGACGAGCCGGCCCTGATGCGCCGGAACGCGGCCTACGTGACCCTGTCGGTCGCCGAGCACTTCCGCGATCAGGGCGCCAAGGTCCTGTGCATGATCGACTCGATCACGCGCTTCGCCATGGCCCAGCGCGATATCGGCCTCGCCGCCGGCGAGCCGCCCACCGCCAAGGGCTACACGCCGACCGTCTTCTCGGAGCTGCCGCGCCTGCTCGAGCGCGCCGGTCCAGGGGTGGGGCAGGGCACGATCTCGGCCCTGTTCACCGTCCTGGTCGAGGGCGACGACCACAACGAGCCCGTGGCCGACGCGGTGCGGGGCATCCTCGACGGTCACATCGTCATGGAGCGCGCCATCGCGGAGCGCGGGCGCTACCCGGCGATCAACGTTCTGCGCTCGGTCTCGCGCACCATGCCGCGCTCCTGCGACCCGGCCTACCTCCCGGTCGTGCGGCGGGCGCGGCGGCTGCTGTCGACCTACGCCGACATGGAGGAGCTGATCCGCCTCGGCGCCTACCGGGCCGGCTCCTCCCAGGAGGTCGACGAGGCGGTCGCGCTCATGCCCGATCTTGAGGCTTTTCTGGGGCAGGGTAAGGAAGAAGCAACGTCCATCGGCGATGGTTACGCACGGCTCACCGAGATCGTCGGCAGGGCCTAGGCACCATGGGCCGGGGCGTTAACGCTTCGGCGCGATCATGGTGCACGTGGGGGATCCGGGCGGGTTTGCCGTGGGCAGGCTCGCGCACAGGCTCGGTCCGGGCACGATCCCGGGCGCGGCCTCAAGCGTTGCGTGGAGTGAGCGTCCTGATGAAATCGCGTGACACGCTGATCCGCCTGCGCCGCTTCCAGGTCGACGAGAAGCGCCGGCGCGTGACCCAGATCGAGATGATGATGGCCGACTTCCAGCGCATGGCGGTGGAGCTCGATCGCGAGGTCGCCGTCGAGGAGGCCCGGGCCGGAATCACCGACGTCGGTCACTTCGCCTACCCGACCTACGCCCGGGCCGCGGCGACGCGCCGGGACAACATGATCCAGTCCGCCCAGGCGCTCGAGGGCCAGCTCGCCGAGGCGAAGGCCGAGCTGGGCGAGGCGTTCGAGGAGCTCAAGAAGGTCGAGATCCTGAACGACCGCGAGCGGACCGCCGAGCGCGCTGCCGAATCGGCCCGCGATCAGGCCGCCATGGACGGGATCGGCCTCAACCGCGCCCGGGGCTGACGCGGCCCGTCGGACCGCTCGGCCGGCTTCCGCGGCACGAAACCGTCACGATCACCTGACAAGGGGGATCGCGGCGGCGCCATGCCGCTTGCAGCGCGTCGCGTGCCGGCGCATCAGGGGCTCTCCCCAGGGCGTCGGTGTTCATGAAGAAGATCAGCGAGTTCATCTGGCCCTTGATCGGCCTCGCGGCCGTCGTGATATCGGGCTACTTCCTCTACCAGGAATTGAAGACGACCTCGCTCGCGGCGATCTGGGCCGCGATCCTCGCGATCCCGCCCCACCGGATCCTGCTGGCGGCCCTGTCGACCCTGGTCGCCTACGCGGCGCTCGCCTGGTACGACCGGATCGCCCTGCTGCATCTGGGCGTGCGCCACATCTCGTGGCTCTTCGTCTCGCTCTGCTCGTTCACGACCTACGCGCTCTCGCACAATATCGGCGCCTCGGTCTTCTCGGGCGCCCTGGTCCGCTACCGGGCCTACACGGCCAAGGGCCTGACGGCGGCGCAGGTCGCCGTGCTGGTGGCGCTCTGCTCGTTCACGTTCTTCCTCGGGACCGTCCTCCTCGGCGGCTTCACGCTGGTGGTCGATCCGAACCTGCTGACGCGCCTCGAGGGCAAGCTCCCGGGCTTCCTCACCGATTCCAAGACCGCGCTGATCGTCGGCATCGGCATGCTGGGCTTCGTCGGCCTGTACGTGATCGGCTCGATCCTGCACCTGCGGCCGCTGCACATCCGGTCGTTCAAGCTCGAGTATCCCCGGCCCGGCATCATGGGGCGCCAGCTGCTCGCGGCGCCGCTGGAGCTCCTGGGCGCGGCGGGCATCATCTACTTCGCCCTGCCGGAGGCGATGAACCCGGGCTTCATCCCGGTCCTGGCGATCTTCCTGGCCTCCTTCTCGGTGGCGCTGGCCTCGCACGCGCCGGGCGGCCTCGGCGTGTTCGAGATCGTGTTCATCACCGCGATGCACATCACCGACGAGGCGCAGAAGGACGCGATCATCGCGGCGGTGATCATCTTCCGGATCTTCTACTTCTGGCTCCCGGCCCTGGTCTCGGTGATCGTGGTGATTGCCTTCGAGCGCTCGCGGCTGGCCGCGGCGATCGGCTCGGCCGCGCACGGGCCCAAGGCGGCCGCCGTGCCGGAGCCGCCCGTCGTCGTTCCCGGTCTCGACGCGCACGAGCTGGAGCGGGAGCTCAAGCAGAAAGCGATCTGAGGGGCTGACCGGCGTCTCGACGCGGGGGTGACGCCGCCGCCTCGGCCCCCGCGCGCCACGCCGCGAAACCCGGGATCGCTTCGCCGCGCGCTTCGTCTGCGCGCGGCGCACCGATCCCGTGATTGCTCCCTCGGCCCGTGCGCCGGCACGAGTCTGCCCACGCCGGTGTCGCGACCCCTGGATCCTCAGATCGAGTTCACCGTCCGCAGCCGCGCCCGCGGGTGGATCTCCGCCTGGCTCATCACCGGCGTCTCGCGGCGGAAGCGCTCGATGATCGAGCGCACGAAGGGCCGCGTCTGGGCGGAGGTGACGAGCACCGGCATCTCGCCCTGGCGCGCCGCCGTCTCGAAGCGGTCGCGCACGGTGTTGACGAACTCGCTGAGCTTCGAGGGCTGCATCGCGAGGTAGCGCTCCTCGCGCTCGCCGACGATCGACTCCATGAACGCCTGCTCCCAGGCCGGCGACAGGGTGATGATCGGCAGCATGCCGTTCGGGTCCTGGTACTGTGCGCAGATCTGCCGGCCGAGGCGCGCCCGGACGTGCTCGACCACGTCGCGGGGATTCTTCACGGCGCCCGCCACCTCGGCGATCGCCTCCACGATCGCCCCGAGATCGCGGATCGAGACCCGCTCGGCGAGCAGGAACTGCAGCACGCGCTGGATGCCGGTGGTGGAGATCTGCGACGGCACGATCTCCTTGAGCAGCTCGGCGTGCTCTTTGGGCAGCTCGCGCAGCAGCTTCGACACCTCGACGTGGTTGAGGAGCTCATAGACGTGGGCCTTGATGATCTCGGTCAGGTGCGTCGACACGACGGTGGCGGCATCGACCACCGTGTAGCCCTTGAGCTGCGCTTGGTCGCGCAGGGCCGCGTCGATCCAGGTTGCCGGCAGGCCGAAAGTCGGCTCCAGCATGTGCTGTCCGGGCAGCTGGACCTGACCGCCCATCGGATCCATCGCCATGAACTGGCCCGGGAAGATCCGGCCGGTGCCCGCCTCGATCTCCTTGACCCGCACCACGTAGGCGTTGGCGTCGAGCTGGACGTTGTCGAGGATGCGCACCGACGGCATCACGAAGCCGAGTTCCGCGGCGAGCTGGCGGCGCAGGGCCTTGATCTGGTCGGTGAGCCGGTCCTGGCCCTCGCCGTTGACCAGGGCGAGGAGCGCGTAGCCCATCTCGAGCTTGAGGTCGTCGAGCTTCAGCAGGTCGGTGACCGTCTCCTCCTTGGCGGCGCTCGCCGCGGCGACCGCGGCCGCATCCATCGGGGCGCCCAGGGCGTCGAGCGGCGGCGCGAGCTTGGCGGTCTTGTTGATGCGCCACGCCGCGTAGCCGGCGCCGCCGCCCAGCAGGACGAAGGGCAGCATCGGCATGCCGGGCAGGAGGGCGATCAGCAGCATCACCCCGGCCGACATGCCCAGCGCCTTGGGATAATGCGCGAGCTGCTTGCCGAGCGCCTTGTCGGCGGCGCCGCGCACGCCGGCCTTCGAGACCAGCAGGCCTGCCGCCGTCGACACGATCAGCGCCGGAACCTGGCTCGCGAGGCCGTCGCCGATGGTCAGCAGGGTGTAGCTCTTGGCGGCCTCGCCGAAGCTCAGGCCCTGCTGCGCCACCCCGATGATGATGCCGCCGACCACGTTGATGAAGGTGATCAGCAGGGCCGCCACCGCGTCGCCGCGGACGAACTTCGAGGCACCGTCCATGGCGCCGAAGAAGGAGGATTCTTCCTCGAGCGCCGCGCGCCGCGCCTTCGCGGTCTTCTCGTCGATCAGGCCGGCCGACAGGTCGGCGTCGATGGCCATCTGCTTGCCGGGCATCGCGTCGAGGGTGAAGCGGGCCGCGACCTCGGCGATGCGGCCCGAGCCCTTCGTGATCACCACGAAGTTCACGATGATCAGGATCGCGAACACGATGATCCCGATGACGAAGTTGCCGCCCATCACGAAGTGGCCGAAGGCCTCGATGACGTGCCCGGCCGCCGCCGTGCCCTCGTGCCCGTGCCCGAGGATCAGGCGCGTCGAGGCGAGGTTGAGGGCGAGCCGCAGCATCGTGGCGATGAGCAGCAGCGTCGGGAAGACGGTGAATTCCAGCGGGTTGTCGATCGACAGGCCGGTCATCATGATCAGGACCGACAGGATGATCGACACGGCCAGCAGCAGGTCGAGCAGGATCGCCGGCAACGGGAAGATGAGGACCGCCAGGATCCCCAGCACGCCGGTCGCGAACAGCAGGTCCGACCGCTTCGACAGCGCCTGGAGATCGCCGCGCGTCGGCAGCGCGAGCTGGCCGAGGACGGCCGCCGCTCCTGTCTGTGCCGGCGCGCTCGCCGTCTCTGCCATCGCTGCCATCCGCTGCCGTTCGCCCGGGACAGGCCCGGGACGTACCCGGCAAGATCTGCCGAGCGGATGGTTAGCGCGGCGTTAAGATGGGGCCGGCGCTCGCGGGAACCCACGCCGCCGCGATCGCTTGATCGGTCGGCGAGAGCGTCGATCCGGCATCCGACCGCGCCCGCGTCCGGGCCGCCCGCGCCGCCGCCACGTCTCCGGGCCCAGGCCCGGACATACCGGGAGAGCTCGATGGCCCTGCGCGCCCTGACCGCCCTGTTCGACGATTACGACGCCGCCGCGGGGGCGGTGGACCGGCTGGAGGCCGCCGGCATCCCCCACGCGGACATCAGCATCATCGCGAATCGCAACGAGCCCGCGGTCCCGCCGCGGGCGCCCGGGACCGCCGTTCCCCGACCGGTGGACGCGGCGGATTCCGCCGGCACCGGAGCCACGGTCGGCACGGTCCTGGGCGGCGGCGCCGGCCTGCTCGCTGGGCTGGGCCTCCTGGCGATTCCGGGGCTCGGGCCGGTGGCGGCGGCGGGCTGGCTCGTCGCCACCGTGACGGGCGCCGGCGTGGGCGCCGCGGCCGGCGGCCTGATCGGCGGTCTGACCGCGGCGGGCCTCAGCGCCGACGAGGCCGAGACCTACGCCGAGGGCGTGCGTCGCGGCGGTACCCTGGTGACGGTGCGCGCCGACGAGTCCCGGGCCGAGCGCGTCCTGTCCATTCTCGACCAGGCGGGGTCGATCGATCTCGACCAGCGCGCCGAGGGCTGGCGCGCCCAGGGCTGGACCGGCGGCACCATCGGCCCGGCGGCGGACGACCGGGGCACCGGGGCCGGCCGCTGAGGATACCGGTCCGTCCCGGGCGAGCCCGGCGGGACGCGCGTCAGGTCATCATCTTCCGGGCGAACATCGCGGCGCCGAACAGGACGCCGGCGCCCGCGGTGATCAACGCGATCATCAGGAGCCGCCGCGGTTCGGTGGAGGATTCGGCCTTCACCGGCTCGACGATCGGGCTGAAGAACTCGATCTGCCGGGCCGCGATGATGCGCGCGCGCTCGTGGGCGGTCAGAACCTGCTGATAGTACTTCTCGGCGTTCTTGCGGTCGTTCTCCAGGACCTCGAACTTGGTCAACGCGTCGGAGAGCAGGCGCTTCTGCTCCGGATCCTGGCTGGCGGATTGCCGCTCGATCCGCGCGATGTTGTCGTCGAGGTCCTTCATCTGCTGCTTGATGTCGATGATCCGGCGGGCGTCGGGACCGAGGTCCCGCTGCCCGATCGCGAGCTGGAGCGCGAGGTTGATCCGCGAGGCCCGCATCTCGGCGATCATCTTGACGTTGATGTCGTTCGTCTTCTGCGCGTCGAGCACGCCCTCGCGGTTGCGCAGGTCGCGCGTCGCGAGGCGGATCTTGGTCATGCGCTCCTCGGCGAGCCGCAGCTCCCGCGTGCTCTCGGCGACGGCATCCTCGCGCGACTTGACGCTGAGGTCGTTCACCTTGCGCTCGGCCTCCTTCATGATGGCCTTGGCGATGGCGAGGGATTCCTGGGGATCGAAGGCCTCGACCTCCACCGACAAGATGCCGGATCCGGCCTCGACCTCGACGCCGACGCGCCGCTTCCAGTAGCGGACGAACTTCTCGATCGGCTTCTCCGGATCGAACCGCGAGAAGTAGTCGATGGACTCGCTGCTGAACCACTGGCGCAGCGGAAGCTGCGCCTCGAGGAGCTCCAGCATCGGACGGCTGAGGATGAACTCGCGCGTGATCAGCGTGTCCTGCGCCACCATCTGGTTCGCCATGCCGGAATTCGTCCCGCCGGTCTCCGAGGACGTCTTCTCGGCGGAGCCGATGGCCGGCCGGATCGCGAATCGCGCCTCGCTGACGTAGCGGTCCGAGGCGATCAGGCCGTAATAGGCCGCCCCGGCGAGCGTCGGCAGCAGGAAGCAGACGACGAACAGGATCGGGATCCAGGGATCGTTCTTGGCGTCGGCCTGAAAGGACCGGATGCCCTTCTTGCGGTCGGCGAAGCGCGACATGCGCGCGATCTGCCGCAGCGACTCGCTCACCGCCTGCTGGCGGTCCGCGGGCGTGACCGGCTGCCCCTCGGCCTTCCGGATCTCCATGTTCATGGTCTGATTCCCGGCCTCCCCGGCCTCGAAGGTCGACCCGTTACCGGGATCCCGCGCGCGCCGCACCCGGCGCCGCGACCGTCTCTCGCACGGCGAGGCGGCAAAAGCATGTCGTCGCGGTCCGGCCGCCGCCGGCGCGGTCAGGCGTTGAGGCGCCGGTACACCTCGATGGCGTCGTTCACGTCCTCGTAGATGATCGCGCGACCGTTCAGCAGGACCAACCCCTGCGTGCACCACTGCCGGATGGTCTCCATGGAGTGCGAGACCATGATGATGTCGGCGTTCTTCCGGCGCTGCGAGAAGACCTCGTCGCAGCGCTTCGAGAACCGCGCGTCGCCGACCGAGGTGATCTCGTCGATCAGGTAGCAGTCGAACGGGATCGCCATGCTCATGCCGAAGGCGAGCCGCGCGCCCATGCCCGACGAGTACGTGTAGATCGGCACGTCGAGGTAGCTTCCGAGTTCCGAGAAGTCCTCGACGAAATCGAGCACCTTGCGCGGGTCCTCGCCGTAGATGCGCGCCACGAAGGTGACGTTGTCGCGCCCGGTCATCTTGGGATGGAAGCCGCCGGCGAAGCCGAGGGGCCACGAGACCCTGAGGCCGCGGTGGATCCGGCCGCGCGTCGCGTCCTCGGTGCCGGCGATCAGCCGCATCGTGGTGGATTTTCCGGCGCCGTTGATGCCGAGGATGCCGTAGGACACGCCCGGCTTCAGGGTGAACGACACCTGTTCCAGGATGGTCCGTCGGTGGCCTTCCGTCCGGTAGACCTTGCTGACTTTCTCGAAACGGATCACCGAAATGGTCTCCCGGGCGGTGTGCCGAACCGCCGGTCCGAGCTGCCTGACGGGCGGTGTCCTGCTCGCTGAAAGCGGCAAATCTGAGAAGGACATGAGCGCCTTGCCGCGTCGCGCGGCGGCGGTCGAACGGCGCGCGTCGGCCGACGGCTTCGCCCGGAAAGCTCCACCGGCCGCTTGAAGAAAAGTGCCACCTGTCACCCCGTCGGTTGACGCCATTCTCCATTTGGCATACCAAATACCAACCGAAGAGGGCGGGTGACAGCCCTTCAAGGATGCGGGACCGGAATTTTACCGCCGTTTCCGCGCGTGACGTTCAGGAAGGGCCGCCCCATGACAAGGCGCCGGACTGCCGCGATCCACCTCTCGTCCGCGCCGCCGACCGGGTGGCGCCCATGACGGCGACCGGGCCGACCCTGGCCGCGCCCGGTTCCCTCGAAATCCACGGTCTGGCCGAGGCGATCGGCGACGCGGTGGTGGTGTCCGATCCGGACGGCGCCATCACGGTCTGGAACCCGGCCGCGGAGCGCATCTTCGGCTTCACCGCCGCCGAGGCCCTGGGCCAGACCCTCGATCTGATCACACCCGAGCGGCACCGACGCCGCCACTGGGACGGCTACGCCAAGACCATGCGCACCGGCGTCACCCGCTACGGGGCAGAGACCCTGAGGGTGCCGGCGCTCCACAAGGACGGCCGCCAGCTCTCCATCGCCTTCACGGTGGGGATGGTGCGGGACGCCTCCGACCGGGTGACCGGGATCGTCGCCGTGATCCGCGACGAGACCGAGCGCTGGGCCGAGGAGAAGCGCCTGCGCCAGCGCGTCGCCGAACTCGAAGCTTCCTCGGATCCGGCCCGTCGGGCGCCTTGAGCCCGCCGGACGATCCGAAGGATCCGATCACCGAACCGCACAGGGAGAACGCCCAATGAGCAAGCCGCTGGAAGGCATCAAGATCATCGACTTCACCCACGTCCAGGCCGGCCCGGCCTGCACGCAGCTCCTCGCCTGGTTCGGCGCCGACGTGATCAAGGTCGAGCGCCCCGGCGCCGGCGACGTGACCCGCACGCAGCTGCGCCACGTCGAGGACGCGGACGCGCTCTACTTCACGATGCTCAACTCCAACAAGCGCTCGCTCACCCTCGACACCAAGACCCAGGCCGGCAAGGAAGTCCTCGAGAAGCTCATCCAGGACTCCGACGTCATGGTCGAGAACTTCGGACCCGGCGCCCTCGACCGGATGGGCTTCTCCTGGGCCCGCATCCAGGAGCTGAACCCGGGCATGATCCTCGCCTCGGTGAAGGGCTTCTCGGACGGCCACCACTACGAGGACCTGAAGGTCTACGAGAACGTCGCCCAGTGCGCGGGCGGTGCCGCCTCGACCACGGGCTTCTGGGACGGGCCGCCCACCGTCAGCGCCGCCGCGCTCGGTGATTCCAACACCGGCATGCATCTCGCCATCGGCATCCTCACGGCGCTCCACCAGAAGAACAAGACCGGCAAGGGCCAGAAGGTCGCCGTGTCGATGCAGGACTCGGTGATCAACCTCTGCCGCGTGAAGCTGCGCGACCAGCAGCGCCTCGACGCGCTCGGCTACCTCGAGGAGTACCCGCAGTACCCCCACGGCGAGTTCTCCGACGTGGTGCCGCGCGGCGGCAACGCGGGCGGCGGCGGCCAGCCGGGCTGGGTGCTGAAGTGCAAGGGCTGGGAGACCGACCCGAACGCCTACATCTACTTCACGATCCAGGGCCACGCCTGGGCGCCGATCTGCAAGGCGCTCGGCAAGGAGGAGTGGATCACCGACCCGGGCTACAACACGCCGCGGGCCCGCCAGGACAAGATCTTCGACATCTTCAAGACGATCGAGGAGTGGCTCGCCGACAAGACCAAGTTCGAGGCGGTCGACATCCTGCGCACCTACGACATCCCCTGCGCGCCGGTGCTGTCGATGAAGGAGATCGCCGAGGACAAGTCCCTGCGGGAGAGCGGCACCGTCGTCGAGGTGGCGCACCCGAAGCTCGGCAAGTACCTGACCGTCGGAAGCCCGATCAAGTTCTCCGACATGCAGGTCGAGGTGAAGGCGTCGCCGCTGCTCGGCGAGCACACCGATGAGGTGCTCGCAGACCTGGGTTACACCCAGGAGCAGATCCGGGCGATGCACGAGGCCCGCGCGGTCTGATAAGGACCGCCCGACCTCAGCGACCCTGAGACAGGACGGCGCTCCCCGGGGCGCCGTCCTTTTCACGTGCGAGCCCCGGATCCGATGCGCGCATTCCTCAGCCGTTTCCTGCCGGAGCTGACCCCGGTCAGCAAGCGCGAGCGCCTGCGCTCGGCGGCCGGTGCCCTCGTGGGCATCCTGGCGACCGGCTTCGTCTGCCGGGTCTCCGTCCCGGCCGAGGCCCTGCCGGTGCTGATCGCCCCGATGGGCGCCTCGGCGGTGCTGCTCTTCGCGGTGCCGGCGAGCCCCCTGGCGCAGCCCTGGTCGATCCTCGGCGGCAACATCGTGGCGGCGCTCGTCGGCGTCACGGCGGCGGCCTGGATCGGCGACCCGTTCGTGGCGGCGTCCTGCGCCATCGGGCTGGCGATCGCGCTGATGATGGCCCTGCGCTGCCTGCACCCGCCGAGCGGGGCCGTGGCGCTGACGGCGGTGCTCGGCGGCCCGGCGATCCGGGAGCTGGGCTACGGCTTCGTGCTGTGGCCGGTGGCGGTCAACTCGCTGCTGCTGCTGACCACCGCCCTGCTGTTCAACAACCTCACCGGGCGCGCCTACCCGCACCTGCGCCCGGCCGGGCCCCGGACGGCGGATCCGCCCTCGGACGCCCGGGTCGGCTTCCGGGCCTCGGACCTCGACGCCGCGCTGGAGGATTTCGACCAGCTCCTAGACGTTGACCGGGGCGACCTGGAGCAGATCTTGCGGCGCGTGCAGATGCGGGTCTACGGCCGCCGCTCGGGCCCGATCACCTGCGCGGCGATCATGTCGCGCGACGTGATCGCGGTGGCGCCGGACGCGCCGCTCTCCGAGGCCATGCGGCTGCTGCGCCGTCACCGCATCAAGGCGCTTCCGGTCACCGACGAGGGCGCGCGCGTCCTCGGCATCGTCACGCAGACCGACCTGCTCGACAAGGCCGCCTGGGACCGGAGCGGGCCGCGCCTCGGTCTCGGCCGCCGCCTGCGCCTCACCGCCGAGCGCGGCCGCGCCCCCCACGGCTGCGCGGCCGACATCATGAGCGCGGTCGAGCCGGTCGGTCCCGACACGCCCGTGGCCGCCCTGGTGCCGCGGATGTCGGAGGCGGGGCTTCACCACCTGCCGGTGGTCGACGACGACGGCCGCCTGGTCGGGATCGTCTCGCAGACCGACCTGATCCCGGCGCTCCTGTCCGAGGCCGACGCGCCCGAGGCGCCGATCCGCGCCCGCGCGCCGGCCCGGGCCGCCCTGGCCTGACCCTCAGCGCCCGGCGGGCGGATCCGCCAGGAAGAACCTGACCGCCTGCGCCACCACGGCCGGCTGGTGGGCGTGCGGTCCGTCATACTCGACGTAGGTCACGGGATAGCCCGCCTCGCGCAGGGCCGGCACGTGGACCCGGGCGCTCCGGTCGATCGGGATCTGCTCGTCCCGTGTGCCGTGCGACAGGAAGATGCGCGGCGCGCCGACCTGCAGGTGCACCGATAGGAACCCCGCCGACGAGACGATCAGGTGGCTCGCCACGTCGCCGTTCGCGAGCCCCGACGAGAGCGTGTAGCTGCCGCCGTCGGAATGGCCGGCGAAGCAGAGCCGCTGCGGATCGAGCAGGAACCGGTCGGCGACGTGACCCAGCGCCGCCGCGACGCGCTCACGGTCGGGCCCGTGGCCGGCGATGACGATGTCCCAGGTCGGGAACAGGGATTGCGGCGCGAGGAGCAGGAAGCGCTCGGTCCGGGCGTGCGCCTCCAGCATCGGCAGGATGCGCTCGGCGCTGCCGCCGCCGCCGTGGAACAGCACCACGAGCGGGCAGGGCCGGCGCGGATCGAGGCCCTCGGGAACCACCAGCACCGCGTCGCGCTCGGCGAAGAGACCGAGGTCGTGCCGGCCCGTGGGGAGGGGCTCCTCGGTCGGGAGCCGGTGGCGGAAGTGCAGGCGGCCGGCGAGGTCGGGGTCGATCATGGATGCACCGTCACCGAACGGATGACGGATCCGGCGCCGTCACTGCGGGCACGGCGAAGCCATCCCCGCGCTCCGCGCGGAACTGGACCGCGCCGCGCCGGGCCGCTTCGCTTCGCTCGCTATGACGGTGCGGGGAAGGTCTCCCGGAGGCCGGGAGCTTCAGCGGAACACCGTCCCGCGCGGATCCGCGACGCCGTTCTCATCAAGGCAAAGAGCCGGGCTCGACACGCGAGCCCGGCTTCGATGGTGTGGGATCAGAGATCTCGCGAGGGGCTCGCCCTCACTTCTTCTTCTTGATCCCGCTCTGCGGGTTGAGGCTGCCGATGTTGCCGCTCTCGCTGCCGGCCGCCGGGTCGATGACGGCGTTGACGAGGGCCGGGCGGCCCGAGTTCATCGCCTCGTTGACCGCGCGGGTCAGCTCGTCCGGCGTGGTGACGTGGTAGCCGACGCCGCCGAAGGCCTCCATCATCTTGTCGTAGCGGGAATCCGGCACGAACACCGTGGTGGCCGGGTCGCGGCCGGTCGGATCCGTGTCGGTGCCGCGGTAGATGCCGTTGTTGTTGAACACCACGATGCAGACCGGCAGGCCGTACCGGCAGATCGTCTCGACCTCCATGCCGGAGAAGCCGAAGGCGCTGTCACCCTCGACGCAGAGCACCGGCTTGCCGGTCTCGACCGCGGCCGCGACGGCGAAGCCCATGCCGATGCCCATGATGCCCCAGGTGCCGACGTCCAGGCGCTTGCGCGGCTGGTACATGTCGATGATGCCGCGGGCGAGGTCGAGGGTGTTGGCGCCCTCGTTGACGAGGATCGCGTCCGGCCGCTCCTTGACGATGGTGCGCAGCGCGCCGAGCGCGGCGTGGAAGTTCATGGGCGAGGCGTTGCTCATGAGCTTCGGCGCCATCTTGGCGACGTTCGCCTCGCGCTTCGACTTGAGCGTCTCGATCCAGTCGGACGGGGGCTGCTGCCAGCCCTGGCCCATGCCGTCGAGCAGCGCCTGCACGCAGGAGGCGATGTCGCCGACGACGGGCGCCACGATCTCGACGTTCGAGTCCATCTCGCGGGGCTCGATGTCGATCTGGATGAACTTGGTCGAGCCCGGCTCGCCCCAGCTCTTGCCCTTGCCGTGCGACAGCAGCCAGTTCAGCCGGGCGCCGACCAGCAGCACCACGTCCGAGTCCTTCAGCGCCGTCGAGCGCGCCGCGCCGGCCGAGAGCGGGTGGGTGTCGGGCAGGAGGCCCTTGGCCATGCTCATCGGCACGTAGGGGATGCCGCTGGTCTCCACGAGGGCGCGGATGGCGTCATCGGCCTGGGCGTAGGCGGCGCCCTTGCCGAGCACGATCAGCGGCCGCTTGGCGGATTTCAGGACCTCGAGCGCCCGGGCGATCGCCTCGGGGGCGGGGTGCTGGGCAGGCGCCGGGTCGATCACCTTGACCAGAGACTTCTGGCCGGCCTCGGCGTCTATCACCTGGGAGAACAGCTTGGCGGGCAGGTCGAGGTAGACGCCGCCCGGCCGGCCCGAGCAGGCCGCGCGGATGGCGCGGGCGACGCCGATGCCGATATCGGCGGCGTGCAGCACCCGGAAGGCCGCCTTGCACAGGGGCTTGGCGATGGCGAGCTGGTCCATCTCCTCGTAGTCGCCCTGCTGCAGGTCGACGATCTCGCGCTCGGAGGAGCCCGAGATCAGGATCATCGGGAAGCAGTTGGTGGTGGCGTTGGCGAGGGCGGTCAGGCCGTTGAGGAAGCCCGGCGCCGAGACGGTGAGGCAGATGCCCGGCTTCTGGGTGAGGAAGCCCGCGATCGCCGCGGCGTTGCCGGCGTGCTGCTCGTGGCGGAACGAGATCACCCGCATCCCCTCGGCCTGGGCCATGCGGCCGAGGTCGGTGATCGGGATGCCCGGGACGCCGTAGATGGTCTCGATGCCGTTGAGCTTGAGCGCGTCGATGACGAGGTGGAAGCCGTCGGTCAGATCGGGCTCGGCCTCGACCTCGGGGGTGGTGTGGACGATCTTGGCGACTGCGGTCATCACGGTATCTCCCGGAGGATCGGTTTGTACGGGCGGGTCTCGGTGCCGGCTGGCTGGAGGATCCCCCACACTCCCGAGGAGGGGGAGGGCGGGAGATCCGCGAAGGTCGGGCGTCGCTTGCGCGACGTCGTGGGGCGGGGGCCTATCAGGCCGCCCGGATCGGCTGGGCGCTGAGCGCCGCGGGCTGGTCCTCCGAGGCGAGGTAGCGGGCCCGCATCGGGCGCAGGACGAACATCGCCAGCGCCGCCGCCGTCACGTTGAGGACGATGATCAGCGTGAACACCGCCGACCAGCCGTAGGCCGCCGACAGGATGCTGGCGAAGGGGACGAGGAAGGCCGCGGTGCCCTTGGCAGTGTAGAGCAGGCCGGCGTTGCTGGCGGCGTACTTGGAGCCGAACGTGTCGCCGCAGGTCGCCGGGAACAGCGAGTAGATCTCGCCGAAGACCCCGAAATACACCGCGGTGGCCAGGACGAAGACCATCGGGACGTGACCGTAGGTCAGCAGCACGATCACCGCCAGCGCCGCCGTCGAGAAGGCGATGAACATCGTATTCTCGCGGCCGATGTTGTCGGAGACGTAGCCGAAGAACGGCCGGCCGAACCCGTCGAAGACCCGGTCGAGCGAGATCGCCAGCGTCAGCGCCGCCATCTGGAGGCCGAACAGGCTCACCGGCACGCCGGCCACCTGGAAGTCGTGGGCGATCGGGGCGATCTGCGCCGCCGCCATCAGGCCGCCGGAAGCGACCATCACGAACATCACGTACATCACCCAGAAGACCGGGGTGCGCACCGCCTCGCGGGGGCTGCGGTCGACCTTGGTCTGCGGCAGGCGGGTCTTCTTGCGCTGGACCGGCGTGTTGGTCGACGGCTTGCGCAGCAGGAAGGCGAGGGCCAGCACCACGGCGCCCTGGCCGATGCCGAAGTACAGGAACGCGTCCTGGTAGCCGCTCGACGCGATCATGCGGGCGATCGGCACCACCGTGATGGCGGCACCCGCGCCGAAGCCGGCCGCGGTGGCGCCGGCGGCCAGGCCACGGCGATCCGGGAACCACTTGAGCGCGTTGCCCACGCAGGTGCCGTAGACCGAGCCCGCACCGATGCCGGCGACCACGGCGCCGAGATAGAGCATCGCCAGGCTGTCGGCGTAGGCGTTGATGGTCCAGGCGAGGGCGATCATCACGCCGCCGAAGGCGACGACGATCTTCGGACCGTAGCGGTCGACGAACCACGCTTCGACCGGCACCAGCCATGTCTCCGTGGCGACGAACAGCGTGAACGCGAGCTGGATCGCCGCGCGACCCCAATGGTAGCGCTGGTCGATCGGGTCCACGAACAGGGTCCAACCGTATTGAAGGTTGGCGATCATGGCCATGCAGATCACGCCGAAGGCGAGCTGCCACCATTTCGCCGAAGGCGAATCCTGGCGTTCCATCCCTGAGCCTCTCTCTTGGGCGGCGCGGCCTTGCTCTGGCGGCGTCTCTCGTGCCCCGACGATCATGCACATCCGTTCTAGGTATGCAATATACCAGGGTGAGACGGACCGGGTGAAGTGTCAGGACGGCGATATTATTCCGTTTGCCCGGCCGGAGGAATCGGTCCCCAGGCACCGAGCGTCGGTGCCTCAGCGGGGCTCAGAATCTCGTCGAGGGCGGGGATCGAGGCCGGCTCGGCCGGGAAGCCGATGAGGGCGCAGGCGGCCTCCCAGTCGGGCCCCGACTTCACCGCCGCCAGGGTTCCCGGATCCAGCGCCGTGATCCGACCGCGGTCGAGACGCATGAAGGCCCGGCCGGTCTCGGCCTGAACGAAGCGGACGACCGCCATCCGGCGCAGGCATTCGCGCAGGAAGCTGGTGTTGGCGGAGGCCGAGAGGTCGGCGCCGTCGAACACCGCGTCGGGCCCGTGGGCGAAGATGTCGACCTTGCGGAAGCGGTCGATGTCGATCAGCCCCTTCACGTCGAGGATGTTGAGAGTTCCGTCCGCCCAGAACGCGATGGTGCGCGGGCGCTCGCCCAGCGGCACGCTGTTGTCGAGGAACTCGCAGACCACCTGCTTGTCCCGTGAGAGCGCCCAGTTGAAGAACAGGCGCGGCATGCCGGTATAGGCCTCGACGTTGTGGGCCAGGAGGTCCTCGACGGCTTTGTAGCGGCCGAACAGCTCGCCGCGCTTCCAGGCGCGCTCCACGGTGTCGGCCGGAGGCGTGACCATGAACTGCATGTAGACGCGGTCGCCGAACCGGGTGAGCAACTGGCCGCCGCCGTCCGAGCCCGCGTCGGCCTGGAAGCTGTCGAACCGGAACCGGTCGATCAGCAGGTTCGAGATCCGCCGCTCCGCCGCCTTGCGGGTGACGTAGCGGTCGAGCTTCATGTCGATGATCTCGACCTCGTAGCCGGTCAGCGTCCCGGCGTACCGCGAAGCTTCGCCCAGGCTGTCGTAGTCGAGGAGGTACTTGCGCCAGACGTCGGGGGTGATCACCGCGAAGTCCGACCACGCCATGCCCAGCCGCCTGGCGAGGCCGAGCTGGTAGGGGCGGATCGTGCTCTTTCCCGACGCCGAGGCGCCCTTCACGTTCATCACCACCGGATGATCCTGCGGCGCCAGCCGCCGGTAGCGCTGCGCCTCGACGACGGCGTCGATCCAGGGCTCGATCTGCTCGCCGACGCGCCGGCTGCCGTAGCCGTTCGAGACCAGCGTCCCCGCGATGGTCCGCAGCAGCGCGGCGTCGCGGATGACCGCATTCTGCCGCGCGATGAGGCCCGACACCACGGCGCGCAGGGCCTCGCAGGCAGCCGTCTCCAGGGCGTCGCCGGCTTCGGCGGCGCGTCGCTGCCAGCTCTCGAGATGGCGCAGGGCCCGGGTCGCGAGATCCTCGCGCGGCGCCTGGACCGTCGGCGGGCGGCGCCCGAGCAGGCGGTCGAGCCAGCGCGGCTCTGGCGGCGGCGGGGGAGGTCTCTCCTCCAGGATGGCGGCGATCTCGCGGGCGAGCACCGCGTCGGCCTCGGCGCGGATCCGGTCGAGGGCGGACTCGACCTCGGCGAGGCGGGGCTCGATGCCCTCGCGCAGGATGGTCGCGACGATGGCGCGGAAGTTCACGCCGAGATCGGCGTAGACTTCGCCCACCGGCACGGAGAGATCCGACATCACCCGGATCAGGACCTCGTGGACGACGAGGCGCCCGGCCCGGAACCGGGTGAGCTGGCGGGCGGGCAGCCCGCAGAGATCGCTCAGGTCCAGGGCGTCGTGGAGCGGCGTCTCGACGTGCTCCGGCCGGTAGACGGTCACGAGGGGCAGGAAGGCGGACGGCAGATCGGACCGGACGCCCGGGTTCCAGGGGCCGATGGGCGGCTCGGGAGAGTGGACCGACGCGTCCGTCACGCGCGCGGCAGCCGTATCCGTCACCGCGCGCCCCGCCGAAGACCGCCCGAGAAGTCCGCAACGCCCGCCGCGACCTCGGGACGAGGGCTTGGATCGGGCAGACGCCTGCCCGGTCCTCGCGGCGAACCCGGCAGTCCCGACCCCGACCACACGGCCGCGGGCGGACGCCGGCTCTCAGAAGATCTTCTGGAACCAGCCGTGGGCGTCATTGGAATTGCCCCGCTGGATGTCCACCAGCAGGCTCCGCAGCCGCTGGGCCACGGGGCCGGCCTTGCCGTTCCCGATGGTGAAGCTCTCCTCCCGGCCCTTCACGGTACCGATCGGCGTGATCACCGCGGCGGTACCGCAGGCGAAGGCCTCGGTCAGGCGGCCCGCCCGCACGTCGGCGCGCCACGCGTCGATCGTGTAGGGCTCCTCCTTCACGGTCAGGCCCGCCTCCCGCGCCAGCGTGATCACCGAGTCGCGGGTGATGCCGGGCAGGATGCTGTCCGAGAGCGGCGGCGTCACCAGCGTGCCGTCCTCGAAGACGAAGAAGACGTTCATGCCGCCGAGCTCCTCGACGTAGCGGCGCTCGGCCGCGTCGAGGAACACCACCTGCTCGCAGCCCTGCGACGCCGCCTCCGACTGCGCCGCGAGGCTCGCCGCGTAGTTGCCGCCGCACTTGGCCGCGCCGGTGCCGCCCGGGGCCGCGCGGGTGAAGTGCTCCGAGACCCACACCGTCACGGTGCCGGTCGGATCCTTGAAGTAGGAGCCGACGGCCGAGGCGATCGTCACGAACAGGTATTCCGAGGCCGGCTTGACCCCCAGGAAGGCCTCGCTGGCGATCATGAACGGGCGCAGGTAGAGGCTGCCGTCCGGCGTGTCGGGGATCCAGGCGCGGTCGATCTCGACGAGCCTGCGCATCGCCTCGACGAAGGCGTCCTCCGGGAAGGGCGCCATCGCCATCCGCTCGGCGGAGCGGCGGAAGCGCAGGGCGTTGGCCTCCGGCCGGAACAGGGCCGCGCCGCCGTCCGCGGTGCGGTAGGCCTTCAGGCCCTCGAAGATCTCCTGCGCGTAGTGCAGCACCGCGGCGGCAGGATCGAGGGGGATGGCCTCGCGCGCCTGGATCCGCGCGTCGTGCCAGCCGCGGCCGGCGGTGTAGCGCGCCACCACCATGTGGTCTGTGAACACCTTGCCGAAGCCAGGATTCGCCATCAGCGCGGCCCGCTCCTCGGCGGTCCGCGGGGCCGGATGACTTTGGATCTCGAACGTCAGGTCGCTCACGGTGTGGTCCTCATCGACTGAGGCCCTTATGGCGCGCTCCGGCGCGCGAATCTACGGAGCCGGCGCATGACGGCGTCGCCGCACATGCGAGTCACTCGGCGCGTCACTCGGCGCGTCACCCGGCGGTCGCGGGCTCCGACAGCTGCAGACGGTGCAGGCGCGCGTACGCGCCGCCGGCGGCGAGCAGGTCGTCGTGGCGCCCGGTCTCGATCACCCGGCCCGCCTCCATCACGGCGATCTGATCGGCGTCGCGCACGGTCGAGAGCCGGTGGGCGATCACCAGGGTGGTGCGGCCGCGCATCAGCCGGGTCAGCGCCTCCTGGACGAGCCGCTCCGATTCGGAATCGAGGGCCGAGGTCGCCTCGTCGAGGAGCAGGATCGGCGCGTCCTTGAGGAAGGCGCGGGCCAGCGCCACCCGCTGCCGCTCGCCGCCCGAGAGCCGGCCGCCGCCCGGGCCGACCCGGAACCCGTAGCCTTCCGGAAGGGCCGAGACGAAGGTGTGGGCCGCGGCGGCCTCGGCCGCCGCCTCGATCTCCGCGGGCGTCGCCCCGGGCCGGCCGAAGCCGATATTGGCGGCGATCGTGTCGTCGAACAGCACGACCTCCTGCGAGACGACCGCCACCGCGGCGCGCAGGGAGGCCAGCGTCACCCCCCGAACGTCCTGGCCGTCGATGGTCACGGCGCCGCCGGTGACGTCGTAGAGGCGCGGAACGAGGTTGAGCAGCGAGGACTTGCCCGAGCCTGAGCGCCCGACGAGCGCCGTCACCGATCCGGCCGGGACCGCGAGGTCGATGCCCTCCAGCGCCGGCGCGTCCGGCCGGTAGCGGAACCGGACGTCGGCGAAGCGGATCGCGCCGCCGGTCACCGCCAGCGGCCGGGCCTCCGGCGCCTCGCGGATCGTGGCACTCTCGTCCATGACGTCGAAGTAGCGCCGCAGCGCGGCCGCCGCCTCCTGCAGGATGGCGTTGAGGTTGCCCAGCGCCCGCGCCGGCTGGGCGGCGAGGAGCAGGGCCGCCACGTAGCCGGTGAAGTCGCCGACCGTCTTCTCGCCGGCCAGGACCCGCTGGCCGACCAGCACCAGGACGCCCGCCACCGCGATGCCGCCGCCGATCTCCAGCAGCGGGTCGAGGCGGCCGCGGGCATTGGCGGCCTTCATCTTAAGGCGCCGCACCTCGTCGAGGGCCTCCGCGGCGCGGCCCTTGAGGTAGGCCTCCATCGCGTAGGCCTTGGCGACCCGGGCCCCCTGCAGGCTCTCGGAGATCAGGCTGGCGGTGGCGCCCATCTGCTCCTGGGTCGAGGTCGAGACCCGCCGGAGCTTCCGGCCGATCCGCCCGATCGGTCCCGCCACGAACGGGACCGTGACGCCGGCCACGAGGGTCAGCACCGGATCCATCCAGATCAGCGCCGCCACGAGCCCGATCAGCATCGCGATGTCGCGGAGCAGGACCGTCGAGATGCGGGTCAGCGCCTCCTTGATGAAGGCGAAGTCGGTGGTGAAGCGCTGGGTGAGCGCCGCCGGGCTCTCGCGGCCGAGCTGGGCGAGGTCCGAGTCGATGAGATGCCCGTAGAGCGCCGCCTGCATGTCGGCCTCGACCCGGGTCACCACCCGGTTGGTCAGCACCGTCTGGCCGTAGAGGGCGAAGCCGCGCGTGGCCGTGACGACGATCACCACCAGCGGTCCGTACGCGATGGCGGCGGCGTCCTTGCGGTCGAAGGCGTCGAAGGCGGCCTTGATCAGCGCCGGGTAGAGCCCGGTCGAGGCGCCGACCAGGGCGATCAGCACCAGCACCACCGCCAGGGTGGCCCGGTGCGGGTACAGCCACGTGCGCCAGAGCCGGGCGAGGAGGGGAGCCGTGTCGCCGGGAAGGCGCGCCATGAGACCTACCGGGTCGGATCAGTGCCGCCCCGGGGCAGGATGCGCGGCGGCTGCGGTTTGCCGCCGCCGCCGCCGCGGATCAAGGCTTTTGCTCAGCGGCCGTCGCCGCGCGGCCCGTGATCGTCGCCGCGATCGTCACCGCGGTCCCGGTGCCAGCCGCCCCGCATGCCGTGGCCGCCCATCGGGCCCATCGGCCGGGCGAGGATCATGGCGCGCCGCTTCTGGTCCTGGTCGAGGCTGGCGTAGAGCGGCTGGGCCGCGTCGGCGAGCTTGCGCAGGGCGTCGCCCCGCGCGCTCGCCGCGTCCGCCATCGCCCGCAGCGCCGCCGGGGCGTCGTCGCTGAACGTCGGCCGGTCGCGCATCGCCTCGCGGCGCTGCTGGCGCAGCTTGGCCATGTCGCGGATCGCCGTCTCCACCGGCGGCCACAGCTTCTCCTGGTCGGCGTTGAGCTTCAGGCCGGCATGCAGGGCGGCGATGCGGGCATCCGTGAAGGCCGCGCGGTCCTCGGGGGTCAGCGCGCTCCAGCGGCCGTGCCCGCGGAAGCCCTCGGGTCCGTGATCGCGCGCGACCGCCGCGCCGACGAGCCCGAGGCCGAGCGCCCCGGTCACCAGGATGGCCGCCGTCAAAGGTCGGGACATGGAAATCTCCGTCTCACGCTCGGGACGTCGCCGCGGCCCGCGGCGGCGCCCAACGCCGCGCATAGGGCACCCGCCGTGTATCCCGCTTGTGTATGTAACAATGTTACATTAGTGGCAGGCGCGACGGGGTTGCAGCAGGTGGAGCGGTGCGGCGCGTGGCGAGAACATTCCGGATCACGGCGCTCGCGATCCTGTCCCTGTGGTTCGGATCGGCGGGGCCGGTCTCGGCCGCACCGCAGGAGCGGCCGGTGCGGGCGGTGGCGACCTTCTCGATCCTGGGCGACCTCGTCCGGCAGGTCGGCGGATCGCACGTGACGGTGGCGACGCTGGTCGGTCCGGACTCCGACGCGCACGGCCTGAGCCCGTCCCCGGCAGACGCGCGCAAGCTCGCCGAAGCCGACATCGTCTTCGTCAACGGCCTCGGGCTGGAGGGCTGGTTCGACCGGCTGATCCGGGCCTCCGGCACGCGCGCCCCCGTGGTGGTGGCCTCCGCGGGCGTGAAGCCGATCCCCGCGCAGGACGAGCACGCCCACGAGGACGGCGATCACGGACACGGACACGGCGACCACGCCGTGGACCCGCATGCCTGGCAGGACGTCGCCAACGTGCGGACCTACGTGGCGAACATCCGGGACGGCCTCGCCAAGGTCGATCCGGCCCATGCCGACGCCTACCGGGCGGCGGCGGCCGCCTACCTCGCCGAGCTCGACGCGCTGGAGCGGGACGTCCGGGCGGCGATCGCTCGCATCCCCCCGGAGCGGCGGCGGATCATCACGACCCACGACGCCTTCGGCTACTTCGCGGCGGCCTACGGCCTGCGCTTCATCGCGCCGCAGGGCGTGTCGACGGACAGCGAGGCGAGCCCGCGGGACGTGGCCGCGATCATCCGCCAGATCCGGAAGGAGCGCGTGCCGGCGGTGTTCCTCGAGAACATCAGCGACCCGCGCCAGATGCAGCAGATCGCACGCGAGAGCGGCGCCCGCGTCGGCGGCAAGGTCTATTCCGACGCGCTCTCGGCGCCGGACGGCCCGGCCGCGACGTATCTCGACCTGATGCGGTCGAACCTGAAGGCGTTCGACGCCGCGCTGATGCCGGGCTAGCCCGCCGGGAGGGCGCGCCGCCGCGATCCTTCGCCTTCACGGCGTCGGACATGACATAGCGTAAACCGCCGGTTAAGAGGCCCCCACTAGCCTTACGAAACGGGTGCCAGCCGATCCTCGTGCGCGAGGGCTCAAGGCCTTGGGGCCTTCAGAACGCGTAGCTCGGAGATCGCGTGGCTTGGGGGCCTGACCGCTGGCGCTTCTATCGGCTCGTCGCGCGCGAGACCGCGCGCGCGGTCCGCGCCGCCGGCGCCAGCGTCACAGCCCCGCCCGACATCCTCGCCCGGATGCGGGTCGCCGGCCTGGTGATCGCGCCGCAGGACCTGCGCACCTCCGACGCGACCTTCGCGGACGACATCTATGCCGGGTTGTTCGTCTTCGCCGGCCGATCGCTCGCGGCGAGCGGCGGCTCGCCCTTCGACTACGCGGCACCGTCGCCGGAATGGGCCGACGAGCTCTACGGCTTCGGCTGGCTGCGCCACCTGCGCGCCGCCGACACCGCGCTGGCCCGCGCCAATGCCCGCGCCTTCGTGGCCGATTTCATCGCCGGCCGCGGCGACGCGGCGCTCGCCCGCCAGACGCCGGTGGCGGCGCGCCGGCTGATCTCGTTCCTGTGCCAGTCGCCCCTCGTGCTGGAGGGGGCCGACCACGGCTTCTACCAGAACTTCCTCAAGGCGATCGGCCGCAACGCCCAGCAGCTCGAGCGCGACCTCCGGCGCGGTGTGCCGCCGCAATGGCGCCTGAACGCCGCGGTGGCGCTCTGTTACGCCGGCCTGTGCTGCGACGGCATCCAGCCGATCCTGCGCCGGGCGACCCGCATCCTGACGCGGGAGCTCGACCGGCAGATCCTGACCGACGGCGGCCACCGCTCCCGCGACCCGCGCTACGCCATGGAGCTGCTCCTCGACCTCCTGCCGCTGCGGCAGAGCTACCTGAGCCGCAGCGTCGAGCCGCCGCTGGCGCTCCTGCGCGCGGTCGACCGGATGCTGCCGCTGCTGCGACTGCTCCGCCACCCGGACGCCTCGCTGAGCCACTTCAACGGCATGGGCGCCACGGACGCGGACCATCTCGCGACCCTGCTGGTCTATGACGGCGCGCTCGCCCGCCCGCTGATGCACGCGCCGAACTCGGGCTACGAGCGCCTGGAGGGCGGCCGGGTGGTGATCGTGGCCGATGTCGGTGCCAGCCCGCCGCTGCCCTACGCGGTGAATGCCGGTGCGGGCTGCCTCGCCTTCGAGATGTCGAGCGGGCCGCAGCGCATCGTGGTCAATTGCGGCCTGCCGGCCAGCGGCGCGGATCTGCGCCTCCTCGCCCGCTCGACGCCGGCCCATTCGACGGCCTCGGTGGCCCACGCCTCATCCTGCCGGTTCCTCACCCGCACCGGGTGGTGGGGCGAGCGGCTGCTGGCGGACTGGCTGATCGGTCGGCGCGGGCCCGTGGTCCTGAGCGGTCCATCGGCGGTGGCGGCCGAGCGGGCCGAGGAGGCCGACAGCGTCGTCCTCGCGGCCCGGCACAACGGCTACGCCCCCGAATTCGGCATCGTGCACGAGCGCCGCTGGCAGCTCTTCCACGCGACGGCGCGCCTGGAGGGCCGCGACGCCTTCCTGCGCCAGGGCAAGGGGCTCAGCCGCGGGCGGCGGCTGCGCCCGCAGGACGTGGCGATCCGTTTCCACCTGCATCCCGGCATCGCGGTGCGCAGCGTCCCGGAGGGGCTGGAACTCGCCTCGGCGCTCGGGGAGGTCTGGGTGTTCAGCGCCGAGAACGCCGAGATCGCCATCGAGGAGAGCGTCTACTTCTCGGGCCTGACCGGACCGCGCCGGACCGACCAGATCGTCCTCCACCTGCGGGTATCCGACGATGTGGAAGTCCGGTGGAGCTTCGAGCGTCGGGCCTCCGCGCCCCTGCGCGGCGTGGCGCCCTGACGGGTATCCGGACAGGTCTCCGGACAGGGCCGGCTGGCCGGGCTCACCGTTTCCATGCTACCGCGCCGGAAAATCTCGAACTTTCGGCACGAAGCTATGGCGCACGATCAGGTGCGGGTCTCCCGCGCGCTCCTCTCGGTCTCGGACAAGACCGGCCTCGTCGACTTCGCCCGGGCGCTCCACGCCCGCGGCATCGCGCTGGTCTCGACCGGGGGCACCCACCGGACCCTGCAGGAGGCCGGCCTGCCGGTCACCGAGGTCGCCGACCTGACGGGGTTCCCGGAGATGATGGACGGCCGGGTCAAGACGCTGCACCCAGCGGTCCACGGCGGCCTGCTCGCCATCCGCGACAACCCGGAGCACCAGGCCGCGCTCGCCGCCCACGGCATCGGCGCCATCGATCTCCTCGTGGTCAACCTCTACCCGTTCGAGGCGACCATCGCGGCCGACCGGTCCGACGCCGACTGCATCGAGAACATCGATATTGGCGGCCCGGCGATGATCCGCGCGGCGGCCAAGAACCACGCGGACGTCGCCGTCGTCACCGACGTGTCGGACTATGCCGGCGTCCTCGCCGCCCTCGAGGCGCAGGACGGCGCACTCGGCGCGGATCTGCGCCGGAGCTTGGCGCAGAAGGCCTTCGCCCGCACCGCGTCCTACGATGCCGCCATCGCCAACTGGATGGCGGGCCGCTTCGGCGCCGAGGCGCCGGCCCGGTTCCGGGCCTTCGGCGGTTCCCTGGGCCAGGAACTGCGCTACGGCGAGAACCCCCACCAGTCGGCCGCCTTCTACCGCGCCCCCGGTAAGGTCCGGGCGGGCGTGGCCACCGCCCGCCAGCTCCAGGGCAAGGAGCTGTCCTACAACAACTTCAACGACACGGACGCCGCCTACGAGTGCGTGGCCGAGTTCGACCCGGCCCGGACCGCCGCCGTGGCCATCATCAAGCACGCCAACCCCTGCGGCGTCGCCGAGGGGGCGAGCCTGCTCGAGGCCTACGAGCGCGCCCTGAGCTGCGACCCGACCTCCGCGTTCGGCGGCATCGTCGCCCTGAACCGGACCCTCGACGCCGAGGCGGCCCGCCGGATCGTCGAGATCTTCACGGAGGTGATCATCGCCCCCGACGCCACGCCCGAGGCGGCGGCCATCGTGGCCGGCAAGAAGAACCTGCGCCTGCTGCTGGCCGGCGGCGTGCCCGACCCGCGGGCCGGCGGGGAGACCGTGCGGACCCTCGCGGGCGGGCTGCTGGTCCAGAGCCGGGACGCGGCGGTCGTCGACGACATGCCGCTCACGGTCGTGACCAAGCGCGCGCCGAGCGAGGCCGAGCTGGCCGATCTCCGGTTCGCCTACCGGGTGGCCAAGCACGTGAAGTCGAACGCCATCGTGTACGCGAAGGCCGGCGCCACGGTCGGCATCGGCGCGGGCCAGATGTCCCGGGTCGATTCCTCGCGCATCGCCGCCTGGAAGGCCGCCGAGGGGGCGAAGCGTCTCGGGCTGGCCGAGAGCCTCGCTGTCGGCTCGGTGGTGGCGTCGGACGCGTTCTTCCCGTTCGCGGACGGCCTCATGGCGGCAGCCGAGGCGGGCGCCACCGCGGTGATCCAGCCCGGCGGCTCGATGCGCGACGCGGACGTGGTCGCGGCGGCCGACGAGGCCGGTCTCGCCATGGTCCTGACGGGGCACCGCCACTTCCGGCACTGAGCCGGCGGGCCGTCTCCCGCCCTCCGGGACGGCGCGCCACCTCGGGGGCGGCCGCACCGGTCCGGACGCCCCGGAACGCCCGCGGTCGCGCCGCCGCGCCGCGTTAACGATACGCCGCGATCGGATCGGCCGGGTCGATTGTTTGCCGAGCGGGCGCTCCCGCCCAGCATTGCCGTGAACAGACGCGGTGCCCGACCAAGCTCGGCAATGAATGGTCGGCGTCCGGGAAAACTATCTTTGGTGCAACATTACGGGTGTAATATTCCAAACTTATCGAATAGGCGCGGTGTCTGCGCCGCGGGTTGAAATTTTCTCGGCCGCACGCCATCATCGCGGAGAAATGCGCCGGAAGCTCGCGTGGAGAACTTCCTGGAACAGCTCCGGGTCGAGTGACGAGATGGTGGTCGCAGCGCTGTTGTTTCTCGTGGGATGGCTTCTCGGCCGATCCTACTCGGTGATCATCCTCGCCCTGACCTCGTCGGTAATCCTGTTCACCGCCACGACGATCTTCGTGTCGGTCTACGGGATCGACCTGCTGCGCGTCCTGATCGTGTTGGGATATCTCACCGCGCATCAGGCAGGGTATCTCCTCGGCGCCTATCTCACCGGGTACCCCGAGAGCGATCGGGGGCGGTGAGGCGCATCACCACCACCAGACCAGCCGTCCGGCGTACCCGTTGATCAGGATCCAGAGCCCAGTGGCGACGAGGGACCAGGTAATCACAAGGAGAAGCGGTGGCTTCGTGCCGGGCTGACTGCGCAGAAGTGTCAGGACGGTGTTCACGTTCGATATCCCAGGGGCCCGGTGCGGAGGGAAAGCCGATACGGGCTCGTACCGCATCGGGTTCCACCGGGCCGATTGTCGGCAGGTTAAATCTTGTCCAGGCTCGGGTGACGGGCGCGCCTTCGATGAGCTCAGGGTCGCCGGTCAGATTACTTGCAGTTGCAATAAGTCGCCTCTCGCAACATCAAAAGTTTGGACCAGGACAATTGACGCTCCGGATCCGGTCGGCGGAGGCCTGTTTCCGCCGGGCCTCGATACTTGACACATCCGTATAGGATCAGACGAAACGCAATCCGTGAGGAACCGCACGGGTCGCTATTTCGCCGCCGCGTTGCAGGCTCGACACAAGCGGGATGGCCGCGTCGTGCCGTACGAACGAGAACGCCCAGGCAGCGTGAGCTGCCTGGGCGTCTTTGACACGCGCCGGACCTCGGTCCGGTCGGCTCGCGCCGATCAGGTGTCGGCGAAGATGTCGCGATCCTTGGTCTCCGGCACGAAGAACACGCCGATGATCACCGTCGCGACCGCGATGACGATCGGGTACCAGAGGCCGAAATAGATGTCGCCGGTCTGGGCCACCATGGCGAAGGCGGTCGCCGGCAGGAGGCCGCCGAACCAGCCGTTGCCGATATGGTAGGGCAGCGACATCGAGGTGTAGCGGATCCGGGTCGGGAACAGCTCCACCAGCATGGCGGCGATCGGGCCGTAGACCATCGTGACGAAGAGCACGAGGATGAACAGCAGGCCGATCACCTGCGCGACCTGCGGCCGGAAGATGTCGAACGGGTTCGACATCTTGACGATCTCGGGGTCGCCGGCCTTCGGGTAGCCCGCGGCCTGCAGCGCGGCGGTCGTGGCCTTGTTGGCCTCGACGTTGCCGCCCTGCGGGTACGGGATCTCGGTGTCGTTGACCCGGATCGTGGTGGGCTGGCCGGCCGCGCCGGGGGCGGTCGAGTAGCGGACCGACGACTTCGACAGGAAGTCGCGGGCGAGGTCGCAGGGCTGGGTGAAGACCCGGGTCCCGACCGGGTTGAACAGGGTTCCGCAGGCGGCCGGATCGGCCGTCACCGTCACCTTCACGTTCTCGATCGCCGCCTCGAGCTTCGGGTTGGCCGTCGAGGTGATCCCCTTGAAGATCGGGAAGAACGTCGCCGCCGCGATCGCGCAGCCCGCCAGGATGATGACCTTGCGACCGATCTTGTCGGACAGCCAGCCGAAGACCACGAAGAAGCCGGTGCCGAAGAGCAGCGACCACGCGATCAGCAGGTTGGCCGTGTAGCCGTCGACCTTCAGGATCGATTGCAGGAAGAACAGCGCGTAGAACTGGCCCGTGTACCAGACCACGCCCTGGCCGGCGACGAGCCCGAACAGGGCGATGATCGCGAATTTCGCGTTCCGCCACTGGCCGAACGCCTCCGTGAGCGGCGCCTTCGAGGTCTTGCCCTCCTCCTTCATCTTCTGGAAGGCCGGGGATTCGGAGAGCTGGAGACGGATCCAGACCGAGATGCCGAGCAGCAGCACCGAGACCAGGAACGGGATGCGCCAGCCCCACTCGGCGAAGGCGGCCTCGCCGGTGATGGTCCGGGTCGCCAGGATCACCATCAGCGACAGGAACAGGCCCAGGGTCGCGGTCGTCTGGATCCAGCTCGTGTAGAAGCCGCGCCGGCCGTTGGGGGCGTGCTCGGCCACGTAGGTCGCCGCGCCGCCATACTCGCCGCCGAGCGCGAGGCCCTGGGCGAGGCGCAGGACGATCAGGATGATCGGGGCCGCGATGCCGATGGTCGCCGCGTTGGGCAGGATGCCGACGATGAAGGTCGACAGACCCATGATCAGGATCGTGACGAGGAAGGTGTACTTGCGGCCGACGAGGTCGCCGACGCGGCCGAACACGAGGGCGCCGAACGGGCGGACGATGAAGCCGGCCGCGAAGGCCAGCAGGGCGAAGATGTCGCGCGTGGCCGGCGGGTAGGCCGAGAAGAATTGCGCGCCGATGATCGCCGCCAGCGAGCCGTAGAGATAGAAATCGTACCACTCGAACACGGTGCCGAGCGAGGACGCGAAGATCACCCGCTTCTCGGCCGACGTCATCGGCCTCGCGGCGTCCCCTGTCCGCGCACTCGCGGTTGCCACAGCCATGAAACAGGTCCTCCCAGACGCATTTGGGCGGCCCGCGACACGGATCGCCCGCTCACCGGCCCGATTCCCGGGCGGTTCTGCGCACGGCGCAGATCACCTATGCGTTATCGCACCGATCGGAGCGGTCAACCGGTAAAGCGATCGTGAAGACCCCCATCAACATGGGCGCGTACGCAGTTGTCACCGGAACGACGAAGGGCGCGGCTCGCGCCGCGCCCTTCGCCTGTTCGACGCTTCGGAAGGCCGTCAGTGCGCGTGCGCGCCGGCCGCCCCGATGCCGGTCTCGGAGCGCACGTACTGCGCCTCGAAGGCGGCCCGCTCGCGCTGGGCCCGGCGGGACTTGTCCACGAGGGAGACGACCCAGATCGTCGCGAAGGCCAGCGGCATCGAGAACAGCGCCGGGTTGTCGTAGGGGAAGAGCGGGGCGGGATTGCCCAGCGTGGTCACCCACACGGCCTTCGACAGCACCACCATGATGACCGCCGCGAGCAGGCCGACGAGGCCGCCGGCGAGCGCGCCCCAGGTGGTGGTGCCGCGCCACAGGATCGACATGGCCAGCACCGGGAAGTTGCAGCTCGCCGCCACCGCGAAGGCGAGGCCGACCATGAAGGCGACGTTCTGGTTCTCGAACACGTAGCCGAGGTAGATCGCCACGATCCCGATCACCACGGCCGAGATCTTCGACAGGTTGACCTCGTGCTTCTCGGTGGTGCGCCCGCGGGCGATCACCTGGGCGTAGAGGTCGTGGCTGATCGCCGAGGCCCCGGCGAGCGTGAGCCCGGCGACGACCGCGAGGATCGTCGCGAAGGCCACCGCGGAGATGAAGCCGAGGAAGTACGGCCCGCCCACCGCGTTGGCGAGGTTCACCGCCACCATGTTAGTGCCGCCGATCATGTCCTTCAGCTTGTCGAAGGCGCCGGCCGGACCGAGCTTGAAGTAGACCGGGTCCGACATCAGCAGCGCGATGCCGCCGAAGCCGATGATGAAGGTCAGGATGTAGAAGTAGCCGATCAGGCCGGTGGCGTAGAACACCGACTTGCGGGCGGCCTGGGCGTCCGAGACCGTGAAGAATCGCATGAGGATGTGCGGCAGGCCGGCGGTGCCGAACATCAGGCCGACGCCGAGCGAGATCGCCTCGACCGGGTTCGACACGAGGCCGCCCGGCGCCATGATGGCGTCGCCCTTCGGGTGGACCTGAACGGCGCTGGCGAACAGCACTTCCGGGTTGAAGCCGTACTTCAGCAGCACCGCGCCGGCCATGAAGGTGGCGCCGCCGAGCAGCAGGCAGGCCTTGATCACCTGCACCCAGGTGGTCGCCTTCATGCCGCCGAAGGCGACGTAGACGATCATCAGGACGCCGACGATGATCACCGCGTAGAGGTAGGGCAGGCCGAACAGGAGCTGGATCAGCTTCCCCGCGCCGACCATCTGGGCGATCAGGTAGAAGGCCACCACCACCAGGGTGCCCACCGCCGAGATGATGCGGATCGCGGTCTGGTCGAGGCGGAAGCTCGCCACGTCGGCGAAGGTGAACTTGCCGAGGTTGCGCAGGCGCTCCGCGATCAGGAACAGCACGATCGGCCAGCCGACCAGGAAGCCCGTCGAGTAGATCAGCCCGTCGAAGCCCGAGGTGTAGACGAGGCCGGAAATGCCGAGGAACGAGGCCGCCGACATGTAGTCGCCGGCGATCGCCAGCGAGTTGGTGCCGGCCGAGATGCCGCCGCCCGCCGCGTAGAAGTCGGCGGCCGACTTGGTGCCCTTGGCGGCCTTGTAGGTGATGCCGAGCGTCAGCAGCACGAAGAACAGGAACATCAGGATGGCCGGCCAGTTCGTGGCCGATTGCGCGACGGCACCGAGATCCGGGCCGGCCGCGTAGGCGGCGCTCGCGACGATCGTGGCGAGCGTCAGGCCGAGGAGGAGGCGGTTCATCGGGCCACGCTCCGCTTCAGGGCTTCGCTCAGCGCGTCGAAGCGCGTGTTGGCCCGGGCGACGTAGACCCCCGTGAGCGCGAAGGCGAACAGGATCACGAACACGCCCGCGAACAGGCCGAGGGAGGCGGTGCCGCCGACCTTCACGGCGAGGAGCGACTTGTCGAAGGCGATCAGGCCGATGAAGCCGAAATAGACGACCAGCATCAGGATCGTCAGGATCCAGGCGAAGCGGGTGCGCTCGTGAACGAGCTGCTGGAACTCGGGTGTCCGGGCGATCCGCTCGACCTGCGGATCGGCGGCCGTCTCGCGTGGGCGTGGTCCCGGGGGCGCCGCGCGCCCTCGGGTGTTCAGTGTCGTGCCGCTCATGGGTGTTCCTCCCGCGAGGGCCTGCTCTGGCCCCCCGGTTCTTCGCGTTGAGACTCGTGGTTCTTGTTGGGAGCGGGCGCCGCCCCGGCACCCGCCCCGGTCCGAACCCGCGCCGCCGGGGCGGCGCGGGTGCGATCAGCCCCGGTTCTGCCGGTTCTCGATCAGGTCGTCGACGACGGCCGGCTCGGCGAGCGTCGAGGTGTCGCCGAGCGAGCTGAAATCGTCCTCGGCGATCTTGCGCAGGATCCGGCGCATGATCTTGCCCGAGCGAGTCTTGGGCAGGCCGGGCGCGAACTGGATCAGGTCCGGCGAGGCGATCGGCCCGATATCCTTGCGGACCCAGGTCACGAGCTCCTTGCGCAGGGCGTCGTCGCCCTCCTCGCCGTCGTTCAGGGTCACGTAGGCGTAGATGCCCTGGCCCTTCACGTTGTGCGGGTAGCCCACCACCGCGGCCTCGGCCACCTTCGGGTGGGCGACCAGGGACGACTCGACCTCGGCGGTGCCCATCCGGTGGCCCGAGACGTTGATGACGTCGTCGACCCGGCCGGTGATCCAGTAGTAGCCGTCCGCATCGCGGCGGGCGCCATCGCCGGTGAAGTACTTGCCCGGGTAGGTCGAGAAGTAGGTCTGCTCGAAGCGCTCATGGTCGCCGTAGACCGTGCGCATCTGGCCCGGCCAGGAATCGGCGATGCAGAGATTGCCCTCGCAGGCGCCCTCCAGGACCTTGCCCTCGGCGTCGACCATCTCGGGCTTCACGCCGAAGAACGGCCGGGTCGCCGAGCCCGGCTTCAGGGCGGTGGCGCCCGGCAGCGGGGTGATCAGGATGCCGCCGGTCTCGGTCTGCCACCACGTGTCGACGATCGAGCAGCGCTGGTCGCCGACGACGTTGTAGTACCACTCCCAGGCTTCCGGGTTGATCGGCTCGCCCACAGAGCCCAGCACGCGGAGCGATTGCCGCGAGGTCTTCTTCACCGGCCCCTCGCCGCCGCCCATCAGCGAGCGGATCGCGGTCGGCGCCGTGTAGAAGATGTTGACCTTGTGCTTGTCGACCACTTCCCAGAACCGGGAGGTCGACGGGTAGGTCGGGATGCCCTCGAACATCAGCGTCGTGGCGCCGTTCGCGAGCGGCCCGTACACGATGTAGCTGTGGCCCGTGACCCAGCCGACATCGGCGGTGCACCAGTACACGTCGCCTTCGCGGTAATCGAAGACGTACTCGTGAGTCATCGACGCGTAGACGAGGTAACCGCCGGTGGTGTGCACCACGCCCTTCGGCTGCCCGGTCGAGCCGGAGGTGTAGAGGATGAAGAGCGGGTGCTCGGCCTCCACCGCCACGGCGGGGCACTCGTCCGTCACCTGCTCGGCGGCCTCGTCGTAGTAGACGTCCCGGCCCGCCTCCATGGCGACGCTGCCGCCGGTGCGGCGCACGACGATCACGTGGTCGACGAGGTCGGTCCCGAGACGCTTGATCGCCTCGTCGACATTGGCCTTCAGCGGCACCTTGCGGCCGCCGCGCAGGCCCTCGTCGGCGGTGATCACCACCTTGGAGCCGCAGCCCTGGATGCGCGAGGCGAGGGAATCCGGCGAGAAGCCGCCGAACACGATGGCGTGGATCGCCCCGAGCCGCGCGCAGGCGAGCATCGCGTAGGCGGCTTCCGGGACCATCGGCATGTAGAGCGTGACGCGGTCGCCCTTGCCGACGCCGCGGTTGCGCAGGACGTTGGCCATCCGGCAGACCTGCGCGTGCAGCTCGCGGTAGGTGATGTGCTTGGATTCGTCGGGGTTGTCGCCTTCCCAGATGATCGCGGTCTGGTCGCCGCGGGTCTCGAGATGGCGATCGATACAGTTATGGGCGACGTTGGTCTTGCCGTCCTCGAACCACTTGATCGAGACCTTGCCGGGCTCGAAGCTGGTGTTCTTCACCGTCGAGAACGGCTTCATCCAGTCGATGCGCTTGCCGTGCTCGGCCCAGAACGCGTTGGGATCGGCGACCGAAGCCGCGTACATCTCCCGGTACTTGGCATCGTCCACGTGCGCACCCTCGCGCCACGCGGATTGAACCTCGATCACCTTGCCTACCATGGCGTCCCATCCCTGTTTTGGCGCCCGATCGTATCGCGGTCTCCGCCGCGCAGCCAGGACTTCCAAAGTAACGTAGCCGCCAATCTACGATGACGATATCATCGCAGTTTGGCGCGCTCCTGCGCAGCTCAATTCCCGTGAATAGATTGGGCGCAATGTAAGGGCTGATTGGGGCTTCGATGCTGCGCTGTCAAGCGCGCGCGCCCGAGCCCGCTGTCACCGGCGGCCCTCTGTTTCCGCCCCGCGGGGGTGGGGGGCGCTCACCCCTAGCCGTTGGCCGCCCGCCGCGCGGGCATGATGATCTCCACGAGCGTGCCGTCTTCCGGTCGGGCGGAGAGCTGCAGGCGCCCGCCATTGGCCTCCACGAGCGCCCGCGGCAGCGCCAGCCCGTCCTCGACATCGCCCTGCGGCGCTGCCGCCCGCGGCGCGTGGCCGGCGCCGGTCTCGCGCACCCGCACGGCGATCCCCGCCCGCTCGGCGGACCCGGTGGACACGATGATCTGGCTGCCGGCCGTGGAGCGTCGGATCGCGTTCTCGATCACCAAGCTGGCCGCGCGGCTGACCGAGCGCTCGTCGGCCTCCAGGTCGCCGATATCGGTCGAAAAGCTCGTCCGCATCACGATGCGCCCCCGCGCCGCCTCCCCCTGGAGCTGGGCGACACAGCTCGCCACGACGTCGTTGAGGTCGAGGGCGCGCGGCTCCAGGTGGAGCGCGCCGGCCTCGACGGCGGCGAGGTCCAGGAGCTTCCCGACGCGCTCCAGCATCGCCTCGCCCGAGGCCTTGATCTCGGCGAGGCAGCCCCGGTAGCGCGCGTCCCCGAGGGGGCCGAACGGTTCCTTCAGCATCGCGCCGGCCAGGTCGACGATCCCGGACACGGGCTCGCGGACGGCGCAGCCGAGCCGGTCGAGGGCATCGGCGCGGCCCGGCGCGGGCTCCGGGCCGCCCTCCGCGCTCCGCGCGAGGGCCTCGTCCTCGGCTCGGGCGATCTGGGCCACGCGCCGGCCCGCCGCCGCCGCCACGGTCAACGACATCCGAGCGCCGTCGATGCGCACGATCCGCCGCCCCGGGGCGGTGCCCCTCAGGGCATCGGCGACCGTCAGGACGCTCTCCCGGTCGAAGAGCGTGACGAAGCTGCTGCCGACGATCTCGCGCGGATCGCAGCCGAACAGGCCAGCCGCCGCGCGGTTCAGCGCGACGATGCGCCCGGCCCCGTCCACCGTGACGACGCCCGTGTCCAGCGCGTCCAGAGTCGCCTCGGCGCTGGCCGTCCGCTCGGTCTCAGCGGCGCGGGCGAGGCGCTCGGCCGAGAGGGCGTCGGCGATGTCGGCGTCCTCGACCGGGCGCACGACGAGGCACGTCGCGGTCGCGCCCGACCAGGGGAGGGCGCCGGCCCGGATTTCGACGGGACGGGCGCCGCCGTCGGCCGTCGCGACGGTCGTCCGGCGCGCGGACGGGTCGGCCGTCTCCGCCGGGGGGAGGCCGGGGAGCAATCCCGGGAGACCGAGGCGCGCGAGGCTCGGCAGGTCGGGATGGCCGGTCAGATCGAGGAAGGCGCGGTTCGCCGCGACGATCGCTCCGTCGCGATGGACCAGAACCGGCACCGGCAATCCGCCGAGGAGATCGGATTCCGGGGACGACGGCGCGTCGGCGACCGGCTCGGCCTCCACTGGCCCGGTCTCGACATCGGGATCCGCGGCGGTCGCGCCGGTCTCCGCCGGGCCGGCCTGCGGCGCCGGGAACGGCATGACCGCCCCACCCGCGGTCCGGGGCGACCCCGATCCGGCCTCGTCACCGGCGTAGCGGGCGCCCAGTGCGCGGGCGATCTCGCGGAACGCGGCGTGCTCGTCGTTCGACAGCGGCGCGGCGACATGATCCGCGTCGACCGCGACAGGAATCGCGACAGGAATCGCGACAGGGATCGCGGCGTCGCCGGTCCCGGCCGGGACGGCAGCGGGCTTGGCAACCTCGGACGTTGCCGGCTCCGGCGTCGCGGAGGGCACGGGCTCGGGAACGCGCTCGGGAACGCGCTCGAGCATGGGCTCCGGGGTCGGCTCCGGCGTCGCGACCGGTCTCGGGTTGCCGGCCGGGGCGCTGCGGATCAGGCCGAAGCCGCCGAAGCCCGAGAAGGCCGCGTCGCCCCGCCCGAGCGGGGCCCCGGACAGGTCGACCCGGAACGCCCCGGTGCCGGCATCGAGGACCGCCGGTTCCCCGCGGAAGGTGCGCCGGTCGCGCAGGGCCGCCAGCACGGCGTCGGCGCCGGAGAGGCGCCCGCTCTCGGCCAGATCCTGCCAGCGCTGCCCGACCAGCCCGGCGAGCGCCTCCGGGCCTGTGAGGGTCGTCAGGACACCCGCGGCATCGAGGCGCCAGAGGAAGCGGTCGTCGCGCCGGAGCGGAGTCGCCGGAGGCGATTGCGGCTCCTTGGGAAGCGCCCGCGCCGCCACCGGATGCCCGGCGGGCGCGTCGACCGACGGATCGAGCGGGCGGATCGGACGCGCGCGGCCAGACGCCACCGGCGCGGTCGGCACGACGAGGATCGCGGGCCGGCCGTCGGCCTGCGCGCCGCGCGCCAGCCAGCACAGGACCGGCGGCGCGATCCGGCGGACATCGAGGCGCAGGCGCGCGAGGCGGGGCGCGGCGTCACCCGCCACCGCGGTCGCGATCTGCCGGGTCAGGTCGGCGAGGGCCGGGCCGTCCAGAACCGCGGCGAGACCCGCCGCCGCTTCGGACGCGGACAGGATCCGGGCCTCCGACGGATCGATCACGAGATGCACGGCGTCGCGCGCGCCCAGAGCGGCCGCCAGCGCGGGCAGGCGCTCCCAGGTCGCGAAGGCAGTCCCCAGCCCGGGCGGGGCTGCAGCGGCCGTCGGTGTCACTGTCGTCTCCAAAGCCCGCGACCTCGAACCCTAACGCGATCCTGACGCTCAACGGTCCCGCTTTGCCCGAGAAACGCGCGCGACCGTAGCCCTATTGTAAACTCCCCCGCGCCGCGGCGCTGGACTCTCGGCGCAACCGTCACACGTTTACGTTATGTCAACCTTAACGCCGTGAGCGCGGGTGGCATATGGCGGCGAATCAGTTATTGTGCACCGCACAAAGCGCCATCCACAGGCCAATGAAGAGAGGAGACGACGTATGAGCAACCCCCCGAACTACGAAGTTCCGGCCGAGATGCGCGACTTCGCCGAGAAGAGCGTCGAGCAGGCCCGGAAGGCGTTCGACAGCTTCATCGGCGCGGCTCGCCGCACCGCCGACACCGTGCAGGGCTCTGCCGAGCTGGCGCGCTCCAACGCGCTGGACGCGTCCTCGCGCGGCTTCGAGTATGCCGAGCAGAACGTGAACGCGGCCTTCGACCTCGCCCAGAAGCTCGTCCGCTCCAGGGACATGCAGGAGGCGATGCAGCACCAGGCCGAGTTCGTCCGCAGCCAGTTCGCCGCCATCCAGGCCCAGGCGAAGGAGTTCAGCGGCCTCGCGCAGAGCGCGATGCAGCAGGGCGCCGAGCGCGCCAAGTCGGCGATGCAGCAGGGTGCCGACGAGGCCCGCAAGGCCATGGAGCAGGGCCAGGACGCCGCGAAGCAGACGGCCCAGAACGCCCAGGACGCCGCCGAGCGCGCGTCGCACTGACGCTCGCACCGACGAACGGGGCCGCGGCCCGCTCCCGATCCGGGGGGCGGGCCGTCTCGTTTTCGCCGGTATTGCCGCCGAGAGCCGCCGGGCGGACGCGTTGGGTCCGCGCCGAGTGAAGGGTTCAGGGATGCGCCTCACTGTTTCCGGCCGATCCGGCCTGCGTGGACCTCTCCGTCTGGCGGTCGCCGCTCTGGCGCTCGCCGCCGTCGCTCCGAGTAGCGCGGCCTTCGCCCAGTACTACGACGATCCGGGCTACGACGGCGGTTACCGGCCGGTCCCGCGCCGGGCGCAGCGCGCCCCGGTCGGCTACAATTGCGACGCCGTCCAGCAGGGAATCACCGGCCCGAAGCCGTACTCCTGCCCGCTGCCGGGGCCGCGGCCCCTCGGCGTGCGCTGCTTCTGCGACATGCCGATCGCCTCGTTCAGCCCGCCGCAGACGGCCGTCGGCCGCGTCGTTCCCTGAGGCACAGCCCCGCGCAGGCGACCGCACACGCGACGGGCCGCGCCCCCGGGTGGGATGACGCGGCCCGTGCGGCACAGGCGGGCTAGGGGCGCGGGTGATCCCGCGCCGCGCGCTCAGTTCAGGACGACGACCTTGGCGCCGACCTTCACGCGCTCGTACAGGTCGGTGACGTCGTCGTTGGTCATCCGGATGCAGCCCGACGAGACCGCCTGACCGATCGTGTCCGGCTCGTTGGAGCCGTGGATGCGGTACTCGGTGCTGCCGATATACATGGCCCGGGCGCCGAGGGGGTTCTCGATGCCGCCCGCCATGTAACGCGGCAGGTCGGGACGACGGGCGATCATGGCCTTCGGGGGCGTCCACGACGGCCACTCGCGCTTGGCGGTGATCTTGTTGGTGCCGCTCCAGCTGAAGCCCGGACGGCCGACGCCGACGCCGTAGCGGATCGCCTCACCGTTGCCGAGCACGTAGTACAGGCGCCGCTCGGCGGTGGAGACCACGATCGTGCCGGGCGCGTAGGGCCCGTTGAACGCGACGATCTCGCGGGGGATCGGCTGGACCTGCGCCTGCGGCGCGGCCTGCACGCCCTGGCCGTAGCCCGGGGCGTAAGAGCCCTGGTAACCGTACTGTCCCTGATCGGAGTAGTACTCGTCGGCACTATCCGTGCCGAAGGGATCGTACGACGAAGCGGCGAGGACGGGCGTGGCGGCAAGAACAGACACGCCCAGGAGCGCGGCGAGTGCGGTGACCGTGGTCTTCATGAGTGGCCTACCTGTGCAATAACCTTTGCCATTACAAGCGTGAGCATAGGCTGGCAGTTCCATACTTCCGCCCGGAATTTGCTGTCCGGCGGAATACGCAGGCCGGCTTGGCCGTGCGGTGCGCGATATCACGAACGCGTGCGCGGCTCAGGCGGCCTCGTCCGTGTGGATGTCGAATCGCGCGAGGTGGGCGTAGCCGAAGTTGGTCGAGATGGCGCAGTCGGTGGCGTCGCGGCCGCGGGCCATGACGATGCGGCCGATGCGGGGCCGGTTGTGGCGGGCGTCGAACGTGTACCAGCGCGGTCCCTCTGGGCCCTCGAGGAAGACCTCGAACCACGCGGAGAAGTCCATCGGCGCCGGGTCCTTCGGCACGCCGATATCGCCGAGGTATCCGGTGGCGTAGCGGGCCGGGATGTTCATGCACCGGCACAGGGTGATCGCCAGGTGCGCGAAGTCCCGGCACACGCCCTCGCGCTGCATGAAGGCGTCGTGCGCACTCCGGGTCGCGTCGGCGCGCTGATAGTCGAAGCGGATCCGCTCGTGCGTGTAGTCGACGATCGCCTGGACGCGGGCCCAGCCCTCCGGCGTGCCGCCGAACAGGGACCACGCGGTCTGCGAGAGCTTGTCGGTGTCGCAGTAGCGCGAGCCCAGGAGGAAGATCAGGACGTCGTCGGGCAGGTCCTGGACCGGGATCTGCCGGGCGTCCGGCACGACCGGATCGGGCTCGCCCGAATCCTCGACCGTGAAGTCGGCCGCGATGGTCAGCTGACCGGGCGGCGCGACGATGCGGTGGCAGATGTTGTCGAAGCCGTCCCGGTACGTCCGCGCCTCGAGCGGCGGATCGAACCCGATCGCGTGCGGGGTCAGCACGTCGTCGATCCGCGAGGGATGGACGCTCAGCATCAGGATCATCGGTGTCGGCTGCGACAGCGTGAAAGCGATATCGAAACCGGTCCTGATCTTCATCGGGGCCACCTTGCTCTGTCGCCGTCCGCGCGGAGTCGCCACGCACGCTCGTTCCGAGTCCGGGTGCGCGCGAACTCAACGCGCCAGGGACGTCTCCGGCCCCTGCACGGTTCGGGCCGCCGGCCCGTCGGCCGGCAGTTCCACCACGTCGACGTCGACGCGCATGCCGAGATCGTCGCTGGCGAGGCCGAAGAAGGAGCCGTGCAGCGGCACGGCCTGGGCCGGATCGCGGGTCACCGCCACGCGGATCAGGTCGCGGTTGCCCACGATGCCGTTGGTCGGGTCGAACTCGACCCAGCCGGCGCCCGGGAGGTAGACCTGCAGCCAGGCGTGGGTGGAGCCGCCGCCGACGTGGCGCGCCCGGTCGTTGCGCGGGTTGTAGAGGTATCCGGAGACGAAGCGGGCGGCCATGCCGAGCGCCCGGACGCCCTCCATCATCAGCACCGCGAAGTCCCGGCACGAGCCGAGCTTCGTGCGCAGGGTCGTCAGCGGATCCTGCACGCCCTTCTCGGAGCGGGCGAGATAGGTGAAGTTCGCCCGCACGCTGCGCGTCATCGCGGCCAGCAGCTCCTGCGTCGGGATACGGCCCTGCGGCGGCAGGAAGCTCCGCGCCCAGGCATCGACCTCGTGCCGCGGGTCCGGCCATTGCCGCTCGATGGAGCGGGCGAGGTCCGGCATGTCCTCGGCCCCGTAGCCGAACGGGTAGTGGGTCGCGTGCGGCGCCAGCGGGAAGACCGGCGCGTGCTCCGGGGTGTGGTCGAGGGTGATGCCGCAGTCGAAGGTCAGGGTCTCGGCGCGGGTGTCGAAGGTGGCGACCGCCACGCAGTTGCCGAACACGTCGAACAGCCAGCGCAGGGCGGCCGGCTCCGGGGCGATGTCGAGGGTCGCCGCGATCAGCCGCTGATCGTAGCTGTCGCGCGGCCGGAACATGATCCGGTGCTCGCCGAAGGCGACCGGACGCCGGTACCGGTAGACCGTGCGGTGGCGGACGGAGAGGATCGGCAAGTCGCAGGCTCCGGGCTCGCGCCGACGCGGTCACCGGCGATGCAAGGGCCGGGCCCGGCCGCGCGGAACGCCTCAGACCACCGGCGGGGCCGGGTCGGCGGCGGCGCGCTCGGCCTCGACCAGCACGTCGAGGGGGCGCCACGGCTTGGCGATGAAGACGGCCTCGGCCGGCAGCTCGGGCCGGGGAATGCCGTGGCCCGAGGTGATCACCAGGCGGGCACGGGGCCACAGGGTCGCCACCGCGCGGGCGAGCTGGAGGCCGTCCATCTCGCCGGCCAGCCGGACGTCGGCGAAGACGAGGGCGACGTCGCCCCCGCGCGCCTGGAGGACCGACAGGGCGGCCTCGGCGCTGTCGCACCCGACCACGTCGAGCTCGGTTTCCTCCAAGAGGGTCTCGGCCAGCGCGCGGATCTCGGGATCGTCCTCCACGACGAGCGCGAGACGCGGCGGGCCGGTCTCGGCCGCCACGACGCTCGGCGCGCCCGGGGCGGCCTCGTCGCCCTCGTTCTGCCGGACGCGGCGGACCAGGGCCGCCAGGTGCTCGGGCACGCCCTCGGTGACCAGATCATCGTAGAACGACGCCAGTTTCTGACCGATCTGATCGAGCGGAATACCCGGTGACAGCGTATCGGTGAGCGGCAGGGGTGCGCTCGTCTGGTGCTTTTTCAAGGACTCCCCCCGAAGTCGACTTCCGCGCCGCTCGAGGATGCGGCGCTCGAAGGAGGAAAGTCGGCAATCCGCCGCTGGTTGCGCCGGGCGTTCGGAATCCCGCCCGGCGTCACAGAGCCGTTACTGCGTGGCGAGCCCGGCGTCGGCGTCGGCATACGCCATGATTCCAGAGACTTGGCGGACGTTCTGGTAGCGCGTCCCGCGGGTGCTCATCATCGCCTCGAACTTCTCGTGCACCTGCGCGACCGACAGGCTCAGGGGCTTGCGGTGGCGGCCGCGCCCGACGAAGCGCCCGGCGGCGAAGAAGATCGAGCGGTTGGCCCGGGCCGGCCCCGGGAGCAGGGCCGCCGCGGCGGCGGCCGGCTTGTTCACGACGTTGGCGAGGAACTCCTCGGCGTCGTCCGGTCCGAGGAAGTGCGCGAGGTAGACCTCGCCGAGGGTCAGCTCGCGGCCGATGCGCAGGGCGATGCGGGCCGCGTCGCGCTTCAGCATCTCGCCGGCCATCAGCGCCGAGAGGTACGGGTCGCGGCGCAGTTCCAGCACCCGGGCGCGCTCCGCCGGATCGGTGATCACGGGCCGGTCGTTGGCGTCGGAGGTGATCAGCGCGGCGTCCTTCTCCAGCCCGTACTTGGCGCCGAAGTCGCGAACCACGCCGAGCCAGGTCCGCTCGATGAACTGGTAGAGGCCCGTCGCCGAGGAGGTCTTGGCCTGGACCGCCGTGACGAAGCTCGATTCCTTGTCGGCTACCGCCATCAGCAGCACCGGATCGGTCTGGACCGCCTGGGCCGCCCGGACGATCGTCTGCACGAGGTGGCGCCGGATCTTCATCGGACCGAACTCGAGGATGTCGTTCGGATCGCCGACGGCGCTCTCGGACAGCAGGAAGTCGTACGACACGCGGTCGACCGTGTTGGAGCCGAGCTCGGTGTCGAGGTCGTGCACCGGGGCGAAGCTCGCGGCGGCGCGCAGCGGCGTCTGCTCCAGCGGGGTGCTGAGGGCGACGGTGTGGATGCGCGGGCGCGGCATCGGGAGCTCGGTGGCGGCCTCCGCGACCGACACGGCCGGCGACAGGCCGACCTTGGCGAGGTCCACGCCCGACCCGATCAGCGCGGCGCTGAGGCCGCCGGCGATCATCGAGACGGTGAGCAGGGAGCGGAACAGCGCGGGGCGGCTGCCATGGGCACGGCCCAGCATGGGCTGTGCGGCGATCACGTCGGCGCGGCCCGAGCCGAAATGGCCCTGCTTGCCGGTGATGGTCCTCGGCGATCCGACCGTGCGGCCCTGCATCGTTATCCCGACTCTCCACACGCCGCTGTGGCGCTACGGACTCACCATCGCTTGACAGATGTGGCGACAACACGGCCGCGCTTGTGGCCGAGTTGCGGCGTCCCGTGGAGATTTCGGGGCAGGCCGCCCGTGACTCGCGCGACATCCCTCCTTAAGAGGGCGCCATGCGGGCGCCGGGCGGATGACGCGCGGCCGCCCTTTCCCGTCCGTACTGCCAGAGTCAGCCCCGATGAGCGGCGTCAACGAGATCCGGTCGACCTTCCTCGACTACTTCGCCAAGGCGGGCCACGAGGTCGTGCCGTCCTCGAGCCTCGTGCCGAAGAACGACCCGACGCTGATGTTCACGAACGCCGGCATGGTGCAGTTCAAGAACGTCTTCACCGGGATGGAGAAGCGCGCCTACGACCGGGCGACGACGGCGCAGAAATGCGTGCGGGCCGGCGGCAAGCACAACGACCTCGACAATGTCGGGTACACCGCGCGCCACCACACGTTCTTCGAGATGCTCGGCAACTTCTCGTTCGGCGACTACTTCAAGGACCGCGCGATCGAGCTGGCCTGGACGCTGATCACCAAGGAGTTCGGCCTCAAGCCCGACAAGCTCCTCGTCACCGTCTACGCCGACGACGACGAGGCCGCCGGCCTGTGGAAGAAGATCGCCGGCTTCTCCGACGACAAGATCATCCGGATCGGGACCTCCGACAATTTCTGGCAGATGGGCGATACCGGCCCCTGCGGCCCCTGCTCGGAGATCTTCATCGACCAGGGCCCGGCGCTGCAGGGCGGCCCGCCCGGCTCGCCGGACGAGGATGGCGACCGCTTCCTCGAGTTCTGGAACCTCGTGTTCATGCAGTACGAGCAGCTGGAGCCGGGCGTCCGGAACCCGCTGCCGCGGCCGTCGATCGACACCGGCATGGGCCTGGAGCGCATGGCGGCGATCCTCCAGGGCGTCCACTCGAACTACGACACCGACCTGTTCCGCGCCCTGATCGACGCCGTGGCCCACGCGGTCTCGCGGGCGCCGGAGGCGGCCACGATGGCGTCCTACCGGGTGATCGCCGACCACCTGCGGGCGGCCTCCTTCCTGGTGGCCGACGGCGTGCTGCCGGGCAACGAGGGCCGCGGCTACGTGCTGCGCCGGATCATGCGCCGCGCCATGCGCCACGCCGAGATCCTGGGGGCCCGCGAGCCCACCATGTTCCGCCTCGTGCCGACCCTGGTCCGCGAGATGGGCCAGGCCTACCCGGAGCTGATGCGGGCCGAGAGCCTGATCGCCGAGACGCTGAAGCTGGAGGAGACCCGCTTCCGCCGCACCCTCGAGCGGGGCCTGTCGATCCTCGACGCCGAGAGCCGCGACCTGCGGGAGGGCGACAAGCTCTCCGGCGAGACCGCCTTCACCCTCTACGACACCTACGGCTTCCCCCTCGACCTGACGCAGGACGCCCTCAAGGCCCGCGGCATCGGCGTGGACACCGACGCCTTCGCGGCCGCGATGCAGCGCCAGAAGCAGGCGGCCCGCGAGGCCTGGAAGGGCTCGGGCGAGGCGGCGACCGAGACGGTGTGGTTCGGACTGCGCGAGCGCGTCGGCGCCACCGAGTTCCTGGGCTACGAGACCGAGACCGCCGAGGGCATCGTGACCGCGCTCCTGCGCGACGGCGCCGAGGTGAAGGCCCTCGAGGCTGGTCAGACCGGCCTCGTCCTCGTCAACCAGACGCCGTTCTACGGGGAGTCGGGCGGCCAGGTCGGCGATACCGGCCTGATCCTGGCGCCGGGCGTGCGGGCGCGGGTGACCGACACCCAGAAGAAGCTCGGCGACGTGTTCGTCCATCACGTCACCGTGGAGGAGGGGTCGGTGAGCCTCGACCAGCCAATCGAGTTGAAGGTCGACAACGCCCGACGCAGGGCGATCCGGGCCAACCACTCGGCCACCCACCTGCTCCACGAGGCCCTGCGGCAGGTGCTGGGCGACCACGTCGCCCAGAAGGGCTCGCTGGTCAGCCCCGACCGGCTGCGCTTCGACATCAGCCACCCGAAGCCGATCGAGGCCGACGAGCTCGGCCGCGTCGAGGACATCGCCAACGCGGTGCTGCTGCAGAACGCGCCCGTCGTCACGAAGCTGATGGCCGTGGACGACGCGATCGCGTCGGGCGCCCGCGCGCTGTTCGGCGAGAAGTACGGCGACGAGGTGCGGGTGGTCTCGATGGGGCTGCCGGTCGACGGCGACGCCGCGCAACCGCGCGCCAAGAACTTCTCCGTGGAGCTCTGCGGCGGCACCCACGCCGCGCGCACCGGCGATATCGGGGCGATCACCATCGTGGCCGAGAGCGCGGTGGGCGCGGGCGTGCGCCGGATCGAGGCGCTGACGGCCGACGCGGCGCGCCGTCACCGGGCCGAGGAGGCCCGGACGCTGGCGGCGCTCGCCGGCATCCTCAAGGCGCCGGTCTCGGAGGCGCCCGACCGCCTGACCGCGCTGATGGAGGACCGGCGCCGCCTGGAGCGCGAACTGGCCGAGACCCGTCGCAAGCTCGCCATGGGCGGCGAGGGCGGCCCGGGCTCGGGCGCGCAGCAGACCGAGATCGGCGGAGTGGCCTTCCGCCGCTCCGTCATCGAGGGGCTCGACATGCGCGACCTCAAGCCGATCGTCGACGAGGAGAAGAAGCGCCTGGGCTCCGGCATCGTGGCGGTGGTCGGCATCGGACCGGACGGCAAGGCCGGGCTGGTGGTCGGCGTCACCGACGACCTGACCGCGCGCTACGACGCGGTCGGGCTGGTCCGGGCCGGGGCCGGGGCGCTCGGCGGGAAGGGCGGCGGCGGCCGCCGCGACATGGCGCAGGCCGGCGGCCCGAACGGGGCCGGGGCCGAGGCCGCCCTCGACGCCGTCGCGCAGGCCCTCACCGAGGCCGCCTGAGGCGCGACGGGCCGCGGAAGGGCCGCACCGTCACGGGTGCGGCCCGATCGTCCTCCGCGAGGCCGGCGCGGTCGCCCCGAGAGGCTCCCACGCCCGTTCTAGCCGCGGGCAAATATCACGGCGCCTCTCGCGGGTCCTGCGCCGCTCGGGTTACCGGGGATCAGGCGCCATCACCGGCTGCCGCCGCCGCCACCGCCCTGCGGCGCGACCCGCGACGGCTGGTTGGCATTGCCCGCCGCCGCCGAGTTGTTGGAGATCGTGTCGGCCGGCCGGCCGGTGGGCGAATAGCTCACGGCGGCTCCGTTCCCGGTGGCGTCGATCTGCTGGCTCACCACGCCCGGCGCGCCGGGAGCGGGCGCGACGGGCCGGGCCTCGACCTGGGCGCTGGCCGGCGCGACGGTGGCGAGGGCGAGAAGGGCGGCGAGACATGTCCGGGTCATGAGAATCCTTGCTGGTTCCAGACCCAGGCAACCTCAGTCGCGCGCGATCGATCCCGCGTTGTTGCGACGCGGCACCGCCTCGCCCCGGCGCCCTCCGCGCGCGATCACTTCACGCGCGTCCAGGTCTGCCGCTTGCAGAACACGCTCATGACGCAGCCGGAGACCTCGAGCGAGTCGGGTCCCGTGAGCTTCAGCGAACCGGAATAGGTCTTGCCGTCGTTCGGGTTGTAGAGCGACCCCGAGAAGCCGCCGCCTTCGGGCTGTCGCGCGTCGAGGATCTGGACGCCGACGACGCTGCGGCCTCGCAGGGCCGGGTCCGGGTTCTTCGCGTCGAGCCCCTTCCCGGGTGCGCTGATGATCGTGCCGCAGAAGCCGCCGCCGCAGGGCGCGATGCGGACCTTCGAACTGCCGGTTTCCGTCAGCCATACGCCGGCCGGATCGGCCGCCAGGGCCGGCGCGCACGCCGCGCCCGTCGCGAGCAGGGCCAGAACCGCGCGACGAAACCTCGAACCCATACCTGTTCCTCCCAACCGAGAACGCGGCCGGGTTCTACCGCGATGCCTGCGGCAGCGCACCGCCCAGATACGTCTCGACGACCTCGCAGAACGGCTGCCCGGCCCCGGTCGACAGCACGGCGTCGATTTCGAAGAGCGGATCGTCCGGTCCGGGCGCGGCGCTCCGGACCGGCGCGCGCACCTCGACGGTGCTGCGCACCGGGGCGAGGGGACGCACGACCCGGCCGAAGGGCGTGCGGGTGGTGTCCAGCGTCGCGTTCATCTCCGGCGTGAGCCGGGCCGGTACGTACCAGTTATCCGCCTCGGACAGGACTCGGTCCCCGCAGGCGAGACGGACGCGGCGGTAGCGCACCGGCTCGTCCGGGCCGATCGCGAGACGGGCGCGCTGCGCGGCCGTCAGGGGCTTGTCAGCCACGGGCACGCGTTCCGCCACGAGGTGCGGGTCCCCGGCGAGCTTGTAGTCGGCACACCAGCTCTCGAGGGCGAAGGTCGCGCTGTGCGCCGCGAGGATACGGCTCCGCAGCGAGGCGATGAGCGCCTGCGGCCCGTCGGCGGCGGACGGCGTATCGGCCGGCTTCGGCGCCTCGGCGGCATCGCGCGCCCAGCTCTGCGACCCGGTCACCGCGACCGACCCCAGCAGCACCGCGAGGGCCAGGGGCGGCACCCGGAGCGCCGGTGCGGCCGTTGCGGGCCGCGGGGCCCCGCGCGCCGATCGATCCCGTGCCAGTAATGGCAAAATGCGGACGGCATGGCGGAAAGACTTTCCGGTGTGCCACAGCATCTCGGATCATATCCTCCCAGCTGAACCACCAGATCTTCGCCACGTACCGCCGCATCGAGGCCCGGCAGAACGCTCCGACGGGACGGCTTCCCGGCCGAGCCGGCGACGCGGGCCGAGATCTATACAAGACGCGGCGATCCGTCGAGCCGCCGGGCGGACGGGCCCGGTGCCGACGTCGTGTCTACCGACGGGCGACCGGCGGCAGGTCGGTGCAGAGGCCGAGCCCGGCCTCCGCCGCCAGACCGATCGTCTCGCCGAGGGTCGGGTGGGGGTGGATCGTCCGGCCGATATCGGTGGCGTCGGCGCCCATCTCGATCGCCAGCGCGACCTCGCCGATCATGTCGCCGGCGCTCGGGCCGACGATGGCGCCGCCGACGACGCGCCTGGTCTGCGCGTCGAACAGCAGCTTGGTCAGACCGTAATCGGCGCCGTTGGCGATGGCCCGGCCCGAAGCGGCCCAGGGGAAGCGCGCCACCTCGACGGCCCGCCCGGCCGCCTTCGCGGCCGTCTCGGTGAGCCCGGCCCAGGCGATCTCCGGGTCGGTGTAGGCGACCGAGGGGATCACGGCGGCGTCGAACCCGGCCTTGTGGCCGGCGGCGGCCTCGGCGGCGACGTGGCCCTGATGCACCGCCTTGTGGGCGAGCATCGGCTGGCCGACGCAATCCCCGATGGCGAAGATGTGCGGCACGTTCGTGCGCATCTGGGCGTCCACCGGAACGAAGCCGCCGTCCAGCGCCACGCCGGCCGCGTCGAGGCCGAGCGTCGCCCCGTTGGGCCGGCGGCCCGCGGCCTGGAGCACGAGGTCGTAGGTTCCGGGCTCGGCCTCCCCCGAGAAGGTCACGGCGATCCCGTCCGGTTTCGCCTCGGCGGAGACGACCTCGACCCCCGTCAGGACGCGGTCGAAACGGTGGGCGTTGCGCTTCGTCCAGACGCTGACGAGATCCCGGTCGACGCCCTCGAGCAGGCCGGGCAGGCGCTCGACCACGTCGACCCGCGCGCCGAGCGCGCTGTAGACCGTCGCCATCTCCAGGCCGATGATGCCGCCGCCGATCACCAGGAGCCGGCGCGGCACGGCGGGAAGTTCCAGCGCCCCGGTGGAATTCACGATCCGCGGATCGTCGGGGAGCATCGGCAGGGCCACCGGCGCCGAGCCCGCCGCCACGATGGCGCCCGTGAAGGTGACGTCGCGCGTGCCGCCGTCATGCAGCGTCACCGAGACCGTGTCGGGCCCGGTGAAGCGGGCTCTCCCGCGGACCACCTCGACCTTGCGCTGGCGCGCCATCTGGGCGAGCCCCTCGGTGAGGCGGCGGACGGTGCCGGCCTTGAAGGTCCGCAGCTTCTCCAGATCGACCGTCGGCGCGCCGAAGCTGATCCCGTGCGCGGCCAGCCGGACGGCCTCCTCGGTGACCGCGGCCACGTGGAGCAGCGCCTTCGAGGGGATACAGCCCACGTTGAGGCAGACGCCGCCGAGGGTCGCGTGGCGCTCGACCAAGATGACCCGCTGCCCGAGATCGGCGGCCCGGAAGGCGGCCGAGTAGCCGCCCGGTCCTCCGCCGATCACCAGGAGATCGCAGCCCGCGCCGGCCTGCGGCTTCGGCGGCGGCGCGGCGGGCGTGGGCGCGGGGGTCGGGGCCGAGGCAGGGGCCGGTTCGCCGCGCGCGTCGGTCGCCTCGACCGCGAGGCGGGCGACGAGGGTGCCGGCCGAGACCGTGTCGCCGAGGCCGACCAGCATCTCCACGAGGCGGCCCGCCGCGGGGGAGGGGATGTCCAGCGTCGCCTTGTCGGATTCGACCACCAGCAGGGTCTGGTCCTTGGCGACCGGCTGGCCGGGCGCCACCGGGATCTCGATGACGGGCACGTCGGCGTAGTCCCCGAGATCGGGGACGCGGATGTCGAGGGTCTCGGGCATGGCGGCGGTCACAGGAGGGCGCGGCGCAGGTCCGACAGGACCGAGGCCACGTGGCCGAGGAAGCGGGCGGCGGCGACGCCGTCCACGACGCGGTGGTCCCAGGACAGGCTGAGCGGCAGGATCAGGCGCGGTTGGAAGGCCTTGCCGTCCCAGACCGCCTCGGTGCGCGAGCGCGCCGCGCCCAGGATCGCGACCTCGGGGGCGTTGATGATCGGCGTGAAGCCGTCGCCGCCGATGCCGCCGAGCGACGAGACCGAGAAGCAGCCGCCCTGCATGTCGGAACCCGGAAGTGTCCCGGACCGGGCCTTCTCGGCCATCGCGGCCATCTCGGTGGCGATCTCGATGAGGCCCTTGCGGTCGCAGTCGCGCACCACCGGCACCATCAGGCCCTTCGGCGTGTCCACCGCGAAGCCGACATGAACGTAGTCCTTCAGGACGAGGTCGCCGCCCTCGAGCGAGGAGTTGAAGCGCGGATAGGCGCGCAGCGCCGAGGCCGCCGCCTTGATCAGGAAGGCCACCATGGTGACCCGGGCGGGCGGCGTGCGCGTCTCCGTGTTGAGGCCGACCCGGAACGACTCGATCTCGGTGACGTCGGCCCGGTCGAAGTTGGTCACGTGCGGGATCGTCAGCCAGTTGCGGCTGAGATTGGCCCCTGAAAGGCTCTGGATGCGCGACAGCGGCTCGCGCCGCACCGGCCCGTACTTGGCGAAGTCGACCTCCGGCCAGGGCGGCAGGCCGGCGCCGATGCCGGACGCGGCGGCGGGCGCCTGGGCCGGCGCGTTGAGGGCCGCCTTGACGAAGGCGTGCACGTCCTCGCGCAGGATCCGCCCCTTCGGCCCGGTGGCGGCGACGCGGTCGAGCCCGACGCCCAGCTCGCGGGCGAGCTGGCGGACCGACGGGCTGGCATGCACGTCGCCGCTTGTCGCCTGGATCGGGGCGGCCCGCATCGGCTCCGGCGAGGCGCGACCGGCTCCCTCTCCCGTGCGGGCGAGGGCTGGGGTGAGGGGGATGCCGTCTCCGGACAACCCGGATCCCTCACCCTGTCCCTCTCCCGCACGGGCGCGGGGACCCGCGCCCTGTCCGGAAGCCGACGGCGCTGCGGCCGCGGCAGGCGGTGCCGCCGCGGTCTCGACCCCGCCGCCCTCGGCAGGCTCCACCGTCAGGATCGGCGTGCCCTCGGACACTTTCGACCCCACCGACACCAGCAACTCGCGCACGATGCCGGCGACCGGGGAGGGGACCTCCATGGTGGCCTTGTCGGACTCGATGCTGAGGATCAGGTCGTCCACAGCGAGGCGGTCGCCGGGCTTCACCAGAAGCTCGATGACCGGCACGTCCCGGTAGTCGCCGATATCCGGGAGGGCGATCTGCAGCGCGGCGCTCATGCGGTCGGATGTCCGTGGCTCGGGCGTTCGGAAAAGGGGTGGGGGGCGGCGCCCCGTGACCGGGCGCCCGGCCTCAGATCGTCCAGGGCGCGGGCGCGTCCGCCGCGATGCCGTAGCGGCGGATCGCGTCCGCCACCGTCGCGCGCGGCACCGTGCCGGCCTCGGCCAGGGCGTGCAGGGCGGCGATGACCACGTGCTGCCGGTCGACCTCGAAGAACCGGCGGAGCGCGTTGCGGGTGTCGCTGCGCCCGAACCCGTCGGTGCCGAGGGTGACGAAGCGCGCGCCGACATAGGAGGCGATCAGCTGCGGGTAGGCCCGGACGTAGTCGCTCGCCGCGACGATGGGCGCCGTGCCCGGCAGCAGCGCCGCCACGTGGCTGACCGGCGCCTCGGCTTCCGGGTTGAGCATCGCCTGTCGCTCGGCCTCGCGGGCATCGCGGGCCAGCTCGCTGAAGCTCGTCACGCTGAACACCTCGGCCGCGACGCCGAAATCCTGCGCGAGCAGCGTCGCCGCCGCGATCACCTCCGGCAGGATCGCCCCGGAGCCGAGGAGCCGCACGGCGCCGCTTCCCGCCTCCGGCCCCGACAGGCGGTACATGCCCTTCAGGATCCCGGCCTCCGCCCCCTGCGGCATGGACGGCTGGGCGTAGTTCTCGTTCATCGCCGTGAGGTAGTAGAAGGCGTCCTCGCCTTCCTCCATCATCGCCCGGGCGCCCCGGTCGACGATCACCGCCATCTCGTACGCGAAGGCCGGATCGTAGGCCCGGCAGTTCGGGATCGCGGCTGCCTGCATGTGGCTCGACCCGTCCTGGTGCTGCAGGCCCTCGCCGCCCAGCGTCGTGCGGCCCGCCGTGGCGCCGATCAGGAAGCCGCGGGCCCGCTGGTCGGCCGCCGCCCAGATCAGGTCGCCGACCCGCTGGAAGCCGAACATCGAGTAGTAGATGTAGAACGGCAGCATCGACAGGCCGTGGACGCTGTAGGACGTGGCCGCCGCCGTCCAGGACGAGATCGCCCCGGCCTCGGTGATGCCCTCCTCGAGGAGCTGCCCGTCCCGGGCCTCGCGGTAGTAGAGCATGGAGCCGGCATCCTCCGGCTCGTAGAGCTGCCCCTGCGGCGCGTAGATCCCGACCTGCCGGAACAGGTTGGCCATGCCGAAGGTCCGCGCCTCGTCGGCGACGATCGGCACGATACGCGGCCCGAGATCCTTGTGCTTCAGGAGGTTGCCGAACAGGCGCACCACCGCGGTGGTGGTCGACATCTCCTTGCCGCCCGCCTCGAGGGCGAAGCCCGCGTAGGTGGAGAGCTCCGGAACCGGGACCGTCGGCGCCGTGCGGCGGCGGGCCGGCAGGACGCCGCCGAGCATCTCGCGCCGCTCGCGCAGGTAGCGCATCTCGGCGCCGTCCTCGGCCGGCTTGTAGAAGGCGAGGCCCTCCACCTGCGCGTCCGACAGCGGCAGGGCGAAGCGGTCGCGGAAGGCGCGCAGCGCGTCGACGTCGAGCTTCTTGGCCTGGTGGGCGGTCATGCGCGACTCGCCCGCGCCGCCCATGCCGTAGCCCTTCTTGGTCTTGGCCAGGATCACCGTCGGCCGGCCCTTGGTGGCCTTGGCGGCCGCGAATGCCGCGTAGAGCTTGCGGAAGTCGTGGCCGCCGCGCTTCAGCCGGTCAACGTCGGCGTCCGACATGTGGGCGACGAGCTCGCGCACCTCTGGATCCTCGCCGAAGAAGTGCGCGAGGTTGTATGCGCCGTCCTTGGCACCGAGCGTCTGGTACTTGCCGTCCACCGTCTCGGCGAAGCGGCGCAGCAGGGCGTGGTTGGTGTCGCGGGCGAAGATCCCGTCCCACTCCGAGCCCCACAGCACCTTGATGACGTTCCAGCCGGCGCCGCGGAACAGGCTCTCCAACTCCTGGATGATCTGGCCGTTGCCGCGCACCGGTCCGTCGAGCCGCTGCAGGTTGCAGTTGATGACGAAGGTCAGGTTGTCGAGATTCTCGCGCGCGGCGAGCGCCAGGCCGCCGATCGACTCGGGCTCGTCCATCTCGCCGTCGCCGAACACGCCCCAGACGTGCCGCCCGGTCGTGTCGGCGAGGCCCCGGTCGCCGAGGTAGCGCATGAACCGGGCCTGGTAGACCGCGTGGATCGGGCCGATGCCCATGGAGCCGGTGGGGACCTGCCAGAAATCCGGCATCAGCCAGGGATGCGGGTAGGAGCAGAGCCCGTCGCCGGCGATCTCCTGGCGGTAATGCTTCAGCTGCTCCTCGGACAGCCGGCCCTCGAGGAAGGCCCGCGCGTAGACGCCCGGCGCGGAGTGCGGCTGGAAATAGACGAGGTCGCCGTCCGTGCCGCCCTTGAAGAAGTGATTGAAGCCGACCTCGAACAGCTCCGCAGCCGAGGCGTAGCTCGCCACGTGGCCGCCGAGCTCGCCGTAGGCCATGTTGGCACGCACCACCATGGCCAGCGCGTTCCAGCGCATGATCGAGGTCAGGCGCTCCTCGATGTCGAGGTCGCCGGGGTAGCGCGGCTGCTTCTCCAGCGCGATCGTGTTCCGGTAGGGCGAGTAGGGCAGGGCCTCGTCGAGGATGCCGATCTCCTTCGAGCGCCGCTCCAGGCGATCGAGGATGAAGCGCGCCCGGGCCGCACCCTCGGTGCGGAAGACGGATTCCAGCGCGGCGAGCCAGTCCTGGGTCTCGGCCGGATCGTGATCCACCTCGGCGGACCGCGCGATCGTGGCTTTCGGCGGTATGGCGTTCATCGGCGCGGCCTCCCTGGTCGGCGCGATCATACGAGGATCGCGGCGGCGGGACATGCCGGATATTTGCCGCTATGCCGGGGTTCGCGGATTGATATTCCCTGATACGGGCTGTAGGCGGCAAAACATGCCGCATCCTGCCCCTCAGGCCGCGCACGCGGCTCTAGACCGGAGACCGATCGCATGCCCGCCCGACCGGCTGCCCTCGACGCCGCGAGCCTGCGCATCCTCGAGTGCCTGCAGCAGGACAGCGAGATCAGCATCGCGGATCTCGCGGAGCGAGTCGGCCTGTCGACGTCGCCGTGCTGGCGACGCGTCAACGACCTGAAGGAGGCGGGGGTGATCCGCGGCTGCGTGGCGGTGGTCGACCCGCTGAGCCTCGGGCTCGCGGTCAACGTCTTCGTCCACGTCTCGCTGGAGAAGCAGACCCAGGCCGCGCTCCAGGCCTTCGACGAGGCGGTGCGCAGCCGCCCGGAGGTGATGGAGTGCTACCTGATGAGCGGCGAGGCCGACTACATGCTGCGCGTCGTGGTCGAAGATCTGGGCCAGTACCAGAAGCTCGTCCTCGACCACCTCACACGGATCCCCGGCGTGGCCAACATCCGCTCGAGCTTCGCCCTGGGGCAGGTGAAGTACACGACCGCGCTGCCGCTCGGTCACCTGACCCGCTGAGCCGGATTGATACAGCGAGGAGTCCCGATGCGGGCTTGGTCGGCCGGGACGGGTTCCGCCTGAAACCCTCGGGCGATGTCCTCTCCGCCGTCACGAGCAACGCGTGGTGACTCAGGACCGCGCGACCTCAGTCGTCGCGCCGACGGGATCGCTTCGCTGCGCGCGCAGGGACGGTGCTGTGGGGATCTGCCTGACGGCGCGGAAGGCCGGGACGGCCGCGTCGCGCCTGCGAGGAATGGTGGAGCCTAACGGGATCGAACCGATGACCTCTTCCATGCCATGGAAGCGCTCTCCCAGCTGAGCTAAGGCCCCATATTTTTAGAACGCTGTCCGCGTCCCCGACAGGGCCGCGTCGCGCGAGGGTGGGATGGTGGAGCCTAACGGGATCGAACCGATGACCTCTTCCATGCCATGGAAGCGCTCTCCCAGCTGAGCTAAGGCCCCACTTTTTACATCCACCGCGGTTTGGGTATCGCGGGGTCTCGCCGGTCCGGGTCGCGGTCGGCGAGGCCGGTTCTATAGGCGGCTCGCATCGCGGACTCAACCCCCTTTTTCGCTGCCGCCGGGGGTTTTTGGTCGGGAGAGACGGAGGCCGCCTCAGCCCTCCTCGTCGTTCTCGATATCGCCGTCGATCAGGTCGGAGACGTCGTCGTCGCCAGAATCCTCTTCCTCCAGGAAGGTATCGTCGTCGGAGGATTCCCCGTCCTCGACCGAGTCGTCCTCGGGCGTCGGATCCGCGTCGTCCTCGGCGGCCTCGACCTCGTCGAGGGAGACCATCTCCGGGCCCTTCTCGTCCGTCTCGTCCTCATCGTCGGAGTTGGCCGGGCCCCGCGACAGCGCCGGGGGGGCCGCACGGCTGGAGGTGGCCACCGCCTGATAGACCGCGCCGCATTTCGGGCAGACCGCGGGATCGCGGGCGAGGTCGTAGAACTTCGCGCCGCAGCTCATGCACTGGCGCTTCAAGCCAAGTTCCGGTCGGGCCACGGGCGGACACCTCGTCGTCAGTACTGTCTCGGGAGAGGCGCCCCGTTAGTCGCGGTGAAAGCGCCTGTCAATCGAGCCCGCGCAGGGCGTTTCGGGCGGCGCGCCCCCGCGTGCGGCGGCCGGGATCGGCGCGGGCAGCGGATGGATGACGGCGGGCGGTGCCCGTGTTAACGGCGCGGCGATTTCACCGTCCGATTGCAGCGCCGCGGCAGGGCCGCGCGACGCGCCGGATCCAGGCCCACGTCTCAGAGCCCGAACGGACGTCCCGTGTCGCACGATTCGACCCCCCAGCCCCTCACCGCCGCGCCGGGCGCCCCGCTGCGCGGACGCCTGCGCCCGCCCGGCGACAAGTCGATCTCGCACCGGTCGATGATCCTCGGCCTGCTCAGCCAGGGCGAGACGCGGGTCGAAGGCCTGCTGGAGGGCGACGACGTCCTGCGCACCGCCGCCGCCGCGAAGGCGCTCGGGGCACGGGTCGAGCGCCTCGGGGCCGGGAGCTGGCGGGTCCGGGGCGTCGGGATCGGCGGCCTCGGCGACCCGGCCGAGGTTCTCGATTTCGGCAATGCCGGCACCGGTTCGCGGCTGATGATGGGCGTGGTCGGCGGGCAGCCGGTGACCGCGACCTTCGACGGCGACGCCTCCCTGCGCTCGCGGCCGATGCGCCGCATCCTCGACCCGCTCACCCGGATGGGCACGCAGGTCCTGGCCGAGGCCGAGGGCGGCCGCGTGCCCCTGACCCTGCGGGGTCCCAGGGAGGCGATCCCGATCACCTACGAGACCCCGGCGGCCTCCGCGCAGATCAAGTCGGCGGTCCTGCTCGCCGGCCTCAACGCCCCCGGCGTCACGACCGTGATCGAGGCGGCTGCGACCCGCGACCACACCGAGCGGATGCTGCGCCTGTTCGGCGCCGCGGTCAGCGTCGAGCCGCACGGTCCGGGCGGCCACGGCCGCAAGGTCGCGCTGACGGGCCAGCCGACCCTGCGCGGCACCGACGTGGTGGTGCCGGCCGACCCGTCCTCGGCGGCGTTCCCGCTGGTGGCGGCGCTGATCGTGCCCGGCTCCGACGTGGTGATCGAGGGCGTGATGATGAACCCGCTGCGCATCGGGCTGATCACGACGCTCCTGGAGATGGGCGCGCAGATCGAGCGCGTGGCCGAGCGGGAGGAGGGCGGCGAGACCGTAGCCGACCTGCGCGTGCGCGCGAGCCGCCTGACCGGCGTCGACGTTCCGGCCGAGCGGGCGCCCGCGATGATCGACGAGTACCCGGTGCTGGCGGTGGCGGCGAGCTTCGCCGAGGGCCGGACCCGGATGAACGGCCTGCACGAGCTGCGGGTGAAGGAATCGGACCGCCTCGCGGCCGTGGCGGCCGGGCTCGCCGCCAACGGCGTCCGCCACGCGGTCGAGGGCGACGACCTCGTGGTCGAGGGCGACGGCACCGCGGCGCCGGGCGGCGGGACGGTGGCGACCCACCTCGACCACCGCATCGCCATGGCGTTCCTGGTGATGGGGCTCGCGGCGCGGAACCCGGTCACGGTGGATGACGGCGCGATGATCGCCACGAGCTTCCCGAGCTTCCTTCCGACCATGCAGGCCCTCGGCGGCCAGATCGGGGCGTGACCGACATGCCGCTCGTCATCGCGATCGACGGACCGGCCGCGTCCGGCAAGGGTACCCTCGCCAAGCGTCTGGCCGACCATTACGGCCTGCCGCATCTCGACACCGGGCTCCTCTACCGGGCGGTGGCGCTCGCCCTGATCGATGCCGGCCTGTCGCTGGACGATGCCGCCGCCGCGGCGCGGGCGGCCCAGGCCCTCGACGCCGGTCGGCTCGACGATCCGCGCCTGCGCGAGCGGGCGATGGGCGAGGCGGCCTCCCGCGTCTCGTCGGTGCCGGAGGTCCGCGCCGGACTGCTCGCGTGGCAGCGCCGCTTCGCCGCCGACCCGCAGGGGGCGGTGCTCGACGGGCGCGACATCGGCACGGTCGTGTGCCCCGAGGCCGCGGTGAAGCTGTTCATCACCGCCTCGTCCGAGGAGCGTGCCCGCCGTCGCCACCGCGAGCTGGCCGGCCGCGGCGAGGCGGCGACCTTCGCGGCGATCCTGGCCGACATCGAGGCCCGCGACGCCCGGGACGCGTCGCGCAGCGCCGCGCCCCTGCGCATGGCCGAGGACGCGGTCCGGCTCGACACCACCGAGCTCGACGCGGACGCGGCCTTCGACGAGGCCCGGGACATCGTGGAGCGGACCCGCGGCGACGCGGCCTGAGGGTTGTCCACCTCCGTCGTGTTGACCCCCCGGTCCCGCTCACCTATTGCGGACGCGCCGTCCCCGACGGGCCGCCGCGCGGCCCGGGACGCGAGCGCGTAGCTCAGCTGGTAGAGCAACGGACTTTTAATCTGTAGGTCCTGGGTTCGAGTCCCAGCGCGCTCACCACATTCTCGATTCTCACTTTTGACATCCGGCGCGGTCGGCGCCCTGCCCACATGAAAATCGGAACCCCTGGTTGCGCTTTGGGTTGGGGTCCCAACGCAACTGCGAAGGAGTCACCGATGCGCAAGCTCGCTCTCATCTCCGCCGTCACCCTGTCCCTCGGCGCGCTCGGCGCCACCGGCGCCCAGGCGCAGGGTTATGGCTACGGCTACGGCGGCCACCACGGCTACGGCTACGGCCGCGGCTACGATCGCGGCTACGGCCACCGGCGCGATTTCGGCTACCGCCGTCACCGCGGCCTGTCGACCGGGGCCGCCATCGGTCTCGGCATCGCGGGCGCGGCCGCCGGCGCCGCCGCGGCGGGCGCCTTCGACCGGGGCCCGGGCTATTACGGCCGCGGTTACTGAGCCGCCGCGCACCTGAGGGAGCAGAGCCCCGCCGCCACCGCGGCGGGGCTCTCGCTTTTAGAAGCGGCCGGGTTCAGCGCAGCCAGCGCCGGATCCGCTCCCGGAGCGTCGGGCGGACGGCCCGCCGCGCGCGCGACGCCGCGAAGCGATCGATGCGGATCCGGTCGTTCGGAACCTGCCCCAGGAACCGCTCGGCGATCTCGAAGACGACGATGTCGGGCCGGACATCCTCGACGTAGGCCCAGTCGATGTTCGCCGACCAGATCGCGTGCACCTCGGCGAAGGTCTCCGCCAGCATCGCCGTGAGCCGGGCGCCCGGGCTGTAGATGTAGGAATCGCCGAACAGCACCACGCGGCGCCGATCTGGCGCTTCCGGGTTCCTCAGGACGACGCGGGATCCGACGAACAGTCCGCGCGGCCGCACCGCCCGGCCGGATTCCCGCACGGCCACCAGGGCGTTCGCGTCGATCCGAGCCGCGCGGCGCGCGAAATCGTAGGCGACATACGCCTCGTCGACCGGCGGGACGAGCTTCTCGCCGAGGTCGAAGGTGAAGCGCTCGGTCGCGCCGGTCCCCGCGAAGACGTGCGCCGCCACCGGCGCGTCCAGGGCCTCGCAGAGCGCGCGGTACGCCGTCAGGTAGCCGCGGTAGGTCCAATGCGTGTCCGTCCGCAGGTAGACGGGCTCCTCGGCCCGCGCCGCCAGCAGCGGTGCCTGCAGGTCGACCATCGGGGCCCCGCTGTCCCCGGCGACCAGCCGGGCGAGCCGAACCCCGGGCGGATCGTCGAGCCCCGGGAAGGGGCGGCCGAGCAGGTCCGGATAGATCGCGAGCTTGTCGGGGACGACGGTGTGCACGTGCCGGATCCCGAGGTCGTCGAGGCGCCGCGCGCGCCGCCCGATGAGCCGCGTCCAGCGCTTCAGGATCCGCCGCGAGGTCGCGGTGTCGCCGTAGAAGGCTTCGACCTCGCGGGCGCGTCCGACCCAGTACAGCCAGCCATCGTGTCCGACGGCCACGCCGTTGCCGCTCGTCTTCAAAGCTTCCGGCCTCCCGCCGCCCGCGACAATCCCGTCGATGACGCTGGGCTCCCGCCTCGACGGATCCGCGCGGGATTGCAACCCCTTCGTCCCCGGGAGAGGCGGGAACGCGCCGGCGGCGTTCCCGGCGCGCCGTCGCTTTCGCCGGCGTATCCGCGCCGCGGTGAAACTTTATGGCCGCGCCGCGGGTACTCCCGTCAGGCGCATCACACGGCGCGGCGTTGCGAAGAAGGGTCGACCCATGTCCGCGCTTGTCACGTTCGTCGGCTGCGGCCTGGTCCTGTCCGGGTTCGCGGCCGAGAAGTTCGCCGAGCGTCGCTGGCTCGCGGCAAGCCGGCCCGCACCCCTCGACACCCTCGCGGTCCTGGCGCTGGCGCTGCCGGCCGTCGGGCTCACGCTGATGGCGACGCTCGCGGTCTGAGCCCGCAGGGTCGACCTCTCACACGGCCTCGCCGCAGAACAGGACGCCGACCGTCCGCTCCTTCCGCCAGACGAGCTGGACCGCGTAGCGCATCTCGGCGCTCGCCAGCACGAGGTCGAACACGTCCTCCAGCAGCACCGCCTGCGAACCCAGGAACTCCAGCATCGCGCCGCGATCGGAGATGTTCATGACCTGGCAGGGATAGCGCGCGCCGTCCCGTTGCTGGGCGAAGGCCAGCAGGGCGGTGGGTCTCCGCTCGGTCGCCCGGCGTTCCGCGACGGCGGCAGGGGTGCTGGCGTTGCGGGACACGGCCGAAGTTCCTGCCCTGGTCGGCCGGTATGGCGCGATATCAGTAAAAATGCGCCGGATTCGCTAACATGTTATTGATGATCGACATCCGAGCGTCAGAATAGAGAGTCGCGCTCTGTCTATCGGACCGGTCTCCGGTAATCACCGCCGGTCTCGTCTCGGCGGCCCTTCGCCGGCCTTGATGAACCGGCCGATCAGGAGGCCGAGCGGGATCGACACCAGGAACCAATTGCGCAGGAATCGCAGGGCGGTCATCGGCTCGCTCCCATGGCGCGGCGGGTGCCGCATCCGCGGGCGCCCATGGCCGGCGTCGCCGATGCGATGCTGTAACCTATCTGGTCCCGCGGGCGGGTTCTGCCAGTGCGATCCTGGGCGAGGCCGCGCCGAGAGGATATCCGGAGACGATCATGCGCATCCGCCCCGGCACCGCCCTGATGGCGTGCTTCGCGATCGGCGTTCCGACGGTCGCGGCCGCCGAGGCGCCCGGACAGCCGCCGCGCGCCGCGCCGGCGACGGATCCGGCGTCCGCACCGCAGCCGTGGCCGCCGAATTTCTCCCGCAGCGTGCAGGGGACCGGGGTGATGGGCCTCGATGGCGGCCACGTCTTCCTCTGGAACCGGCCCCAAGGCTTCGATCCGGTCTCGACGCTGCGGGTCGACCGGCACGTGCCGGAGGGGTCGGGCGAGGCCACCCACACCTACAAGGCGCTCTGGGCGCTCGGATCCACCGGCCCGCACAATGCCGGCTACGAGTGGACGATCACGGGCGAGCTGCACAACCGCGCCCTCGCGAGCACCGGCGCGCAGAACGTCGCGGTCAACGGCACGATCTTCAAGGAGCCCAACGGGCTGGGGCCGGTCGGGCCCTCCTGGGCCGGCAATTTCAACTGTGTCGACATGACCGACGAGGCCGATCCGGTCGCCTCCTGCATCGGCGCCGAGATCGACGTCTCGGCGCAGTCGCCGACCACCGACCGCAACCGCCAGCGGGTCGGACTGCAGATCTCCACCGGCGGCGTTCCGGGCGCCCATACCGGCTACGGGATCCTGATGGGCAACCTCACCGGCTCCATCACCGACCGGGCGATCTCGTTCCAGGGGGAGGGGACCTACGGCATCGGCATCGACGCCGCCGCCGCGCGCTTCACCGGCGTCCCGATGCTGCTCGCGGCCGGGCAGGCGATCGGGCTCGACGGCAACCGCGAGGGCGGCTTCTCCCGCAGGCTCGGCTTCGACGGGCGCGATCTGGTCTACGGCACGGCGGCCGGGCCGGTCATGCGCGTGAGCGACAACGGGCAGATCGAGGCCGCTTCCCTCCGCGAGAGCCTGCCGCGACCGCCCGCGAGCAGCCGCGCGCCCTGCACCCCCGGCGACCACGCCTGGGACGAGGCCTACGAGTACCGCTGCGTCGCGCCCGACCGCTGGAAGCGCGCGGTGCTCAGCGACTGGTGAGCGCCGCCGCCGGCCGTCAGCGGTCCAGGATGCGCACCACCGCGCGGGTGTCGGGATCGACGACCACGATCTTGTCGCCCGGCGCCACGAAGTAGCCGAAGCGGCGCAGGCGCGGATTGGGGGCCTCCGTGAAGGGCGCGAGCCGCACGTCGGGCGGCACGATGCTGCCGGGCCGCAGCGGGATCGATCCGACGATCGGGCCCGGACCCACCGGCCGGCGCACGATGTAGTCGCGCACCACGACGTCGTCGTCGGGGCCGAACTCGTCGGGCGTGACGATCACCGCCTGCGCGAGGGCAGAGCCGGTGAACAGCGCGGCGAATCCGAGGGCTGCGGCGAGGCTGGCGCGGGTCGACATGGCGGACTCCCGTGGGGCCCCGGCGGAGTGCCCGGGCCGCCGGAAACATCGGGGTCGGCGTTCGGGTTCCCGGACGGGCCGGTCAGCGGCCGATCTGCCCGGCCTCCGCGAGGGGAACCGGCGACCAGCGGGTCAGCTGGACGTACCCGTCGAGGGCCGCCACCACGACGTGGCGGCGGTGGCGATGCACCACCGCTCCGGGCGTGTGCGCGTGGCGCTCCTGCCACCCCTGCGCCTCCGCCACGTAGACCCGGGCATCGCCGAGCCGCGCGATCGTCTCGACCGTGCCGAAGGCCCGCACCCGGCGCAGGACCGTCTCGACGTCCTGCCGGAAGTCGAGCGTCCGGTCGGCGTCGGTCGCGCGCGGCCAGTAGGAGCCGTCGCCCTGCGGCTCGGAGCGCCGCCAGCGGTTGGGCAGGTCGCGGCCGAGGGGGCCCGCGGCGAGGCGGCGCGCCGCCATCTGGCACTTGGCGAGCAGCGTCTCGTGGCTCTCGCGGGGGCTCAGGGCGAAGATCTCCTGCGCCAGGATATCGCCGGTGTCGAACCCGTCGGCGAGCACGTGCGCGGTGACGCCCCAGGTCTCGTAGCGGTCGAGGACCGCCCGGAACAGCGGGTAGGGGCCGCGGCCCGTCGGGAGCGGGGAGGGGTGGAAGTTGAGGCCGTAGGCGGCGCGGCCCTTCCAGCCCTTGATGAGCCAGGGGTAGCCCGCGACCACGAGTGCCCAGTCGCGCCCGTGCTCGGCCTGCAGCGCCTCGATGTCCCGCTCGCGGATCCGGGAGAGCTGGATCGGCAGCCTCAGGGACCGGGCGCGGGCGACGACGACCTCGTTGTGGTCGTAGACCCCGTCGCAGGGGCGCGTGAACAGTTTCACCGGCGTCCAGCCGGCGTCCAGCAGACCCTCGAAGACCCCGCCGAGGAAGTCGATGCCGGCGAACGCGAACTTCATGTTTGCCGCCTGCGACCTTGTGCACGTGGAGGGCGCGGGTCCGCCGCCTGCCCGGCCGCGTCCCCGGGCCTACCTTGATTGGGCCGGCGGCGGTGGCAAGGGGGAACGGCGTGGTTCGGGTGATCTTCGACGGCGGGACAGGAGGGTTCGGCCGCGCCGCGGATGGCGGCCGCTCCGCCCCGGACGGGAGGGTCTAGGCATGGCCGGGAAACGCCGCGCCGCGCCGTCCGGAACCCTGCGCTTCGTCCTCGGCGATCAGCTGACCCGCCGAGTGTCGAGTCTCGTCGACCTCGACGCCGAGCGCGACGTCGTCCTGATCGTCGAGGTCCGCGACGAGGCGACGTATGTCCGCCACCACAAGCAGAAGATCGCCTTCCTGTTCGCCGCCATGCGCCACTTCGCGGCCGAGCTGGAGGCGGAGGGCATCACAGTCGCGTACGTGCGCCTGACCGACGCTGGCAACACCGGCAGCTTCACCGGCGAGGTGGAGCGCGCCGTGGCGCGCCACCGGCCGGAGCGGGTCGTGGTGACCGAGCCGGGCGAGTGGCGCGTCTGGGAGATGATGCAGGACTGGCGCGAGACCCTGGCGATCCCGGTCGAGATCCGTGCCGACAACCGCTTCCTGTGCCCGCGGGAGGATTTCGCCCGCTGGGCGGAGGGCCGGCATCACCTGCGGATGGAGACCTTCTACCGGGGCATGCGGCGCCGGACCGGCCTCCTGATGGACGACGGCGAGCCCGCGGGCGGCCGCTGGAACTACGACCCCGAGAACCGCAAGCGCCTGCCCAGGGGGCATCGTCCGCCGGACCGGATCGGTTTCCAGCCCGATTCCGTCACGCGCGCGGTCATCGCCCTCGTGGAGGCCGAGTTCAGAGACCATTTCGGTGATCTCACCGGCTTCTCCTGGCCGGTGACCCGGGCCGACGCCCTCGCGGCGCTCCGGCACTTCCTGGCCGACGCCCTGCCGACCTTCGGCGACTATCAGGACGCGATGAAGACCGGCGCGCCGTTCTTGTACCACGCGCTCCTGTCGCCCGCCCTCAACGCCGGGCTGCTCACCGCCGAGGAGGTGTGCTGGGCCGCCGAGCGCGCCTACCGCGACGGCGCGGCGCCGCTCCACTGCGTCGAGGGCTTCATCCGGCAGATCCTCGGCTGGCGGGAATACGTGCGCGGCCTCTACTGGGCCCGGATGCCCGCCTACCGCGACAGCAACGCCCTCGGCGCGGGTCGCGACCTGCCGTGGTTCTACTGGTCCGGCGAGACGGCGCTGAACTGCGTCGCGCAGGTCGTCGCCGAGACGCGCGCCCACGCCTACGCCCACCACATCCAGCGCCTGATGGTGACCGGCAACTTCGCCCTCATCGCCGGCCTCGACCCGGCTCAGGTTGAGGAATGGTACCTGATCGTGTTCGCGGACGCCTACGAGTGGGTCGAGCTGCCCAACGTCCACGGCATGGTGCTGTGGGCCGACGGCGGCGTCATGGGCTCCAAGCCCTACGCGGCCTCGGGCGCCTATATCGACAGGATGTCCGATTACTGCGCGTCCTGCGCGTACGACGTGAAGGTCAAGGCCGGGCCGGAGGCGTGCCCGTTCAACTATCTCTACTGGAACTTCCTCATCGAGAACGAGGACCGGCTGGCGGGCAATCAGCGGATGGCCATGCCGTACCGGACGCTCCGCGGGCTGGGCGACAGGCGCCGCGCCGAGATCCGCCGCGACGCGGCCGCGTTCCTCGACGCCCTCGAAGCCCGGCCGGTCGCCGATCAGAGGGGCGACCAGACGGACAGGCTCAGGTAGGGGCAGGCGCGGCCCCGGCCGCTCTCGGACTGGAGGCCCGCCGACGCGCGGAAGCTGTACCGGCCGAGGGCGAAGTCGGTCCCGTGCAGGCCGAGGCTCCACTTCGCGTAGCCGGTCCCGTCCGTGTAGAGGGCGGCCTCGGGACCGAGATAGGTCTCCCAGAGCCGGTAGCCCCAGGCGAGGCGCGCCCACAGGCTGTCGCGGGCCGACCCCGCGACGGCGCTCGCCTGGAGCAGCGTCGCCTCGCTCGGGCGTGCCCAGACCTCGCCGTGGAGCCGGAGCCCGAATCGCGTCGGCAGGGCGTCGAAGAGCGGCCCCGCGATCAGCATCTCCCGCGCGATCTCGGGCCCGGCAAAGGCCGCGACCGCGCCCCAGTCGAAGACCCACTGGTACCCGGCCAGGGCGGCGGCGGCGACCGTGTAGCGCGTGCGGGGGCCGTCCGGACCGGACTCCGCGCGCCGCCCGCCACCGACGCTCGCGAGCGCGGTGAACCCGTCCTGCGCGAGGGAGGTGAGGCCGGCCTTCGCCCCGATTGTCAGGAAGGTGTCGCCGCCGGCGTCGAGGCTGCCGAACAGCAGCGTGTCGATCTCGCTGCCGCCGGCGGGGTGCGAGACGGCCGCCTGTCCCGCGAGCAGAACCGCGAGAACGGGCGCACGTCCAGCGATCTTCGGGCGAGGGCGCTGGTTCGGCACAGTCGAGCCTCCGACGTCTGCGGAGAACGGTAGTAGAAAATTAACCGCGTTTCATCGCGATCCGCTCGCGATCCCCCGGAATTGCCGGATTCGCACGCCGATCTTCGGGTCGCAGGGACGACGTTGCCTCAGAAAGGTCCGTCGGTGCGCGAACTGTGCTTGCCGGGACTTCGAGGGCCGTCCGCCGCGCGTCCGCCCGCGGGACGCCATCGCGCTGTCGCGAATCTGCCGTGCTTGGCGTGCCAGATGTTCTCGGCTAGAGCCCCCGCGGGAAAGCGAAGGTTGGCAGATCCTTGACCTCCGGTGCACGAACGTCGGACGTCCTCACCGTGCTGGCGAGCCAGGAGGGCGAGCGCCTCACCGTGGGCGACATCGTCGCGGTCCTGCGGGACCGTGCCTTCGCGCTGCTCGTGGTCCTGCTCGGGCTGCCGAACTGCCTGCCCATGCCGCCGCCGATCCCGCTGATCTGCGGCCTGCTCCTGCTCCTCGTGGCGATCCAGATCGCCGCCGGGATGTCGGCGCCGTGGCTGCCGCGGATGCTCCTCGGCCGCTCGATCGCCCTGACGGATGTCCGGCGCGCCGTCACCCGCGCGGTGCCGATCCTGCGCCGCCTGGAGCGCTGGTCGCGCCCCCGCGTCAGTGTGTTCGAGACCGCGCTCGGCATGCGCGGCATGGGGATCGTCCTGCTCGCCCTGGCGCTGGCGCTGATCGTGGCCGCGCCCATCGTCGGGCAGATCCCGCTGGGTCTCGCCGTCTGCCTGGTCGGGCTCGGTCTCGTCGAGCGCGACGGTCTGGTCGTGCTGGGCGGTCTCGTGATCGGGATGTTCGGCGTCGCCATCAACGCCGGCTTCGCCTACGCGGTGATCGCCGGGATCATCGGCCTGCTGAACCTCTGAGGGCGCGCCTCAGAGGCGGTAACGGATCTGATCGGTCCAGAAGCGCTCCAGGCGGGTGAGGGCCTGGTTCAGGCGAATGAAATCCTCCTCCGAGATCCCGCCGATCGGCGTGATCGTCCGGGCATGCTTGTCGTAGAGCCCCTGGATGATCTCGTGGACCTGGCGGCCCTTGTCGGTCAGGCTGATCCGGACGGAGCGCCGGTCGGTCTTCGAGCGGGCGTGGTGGAGATAGCCGGCCTCGACAAGCTTCTTCACGTTGTACGAGACGTTGGAGCCCAGGTAGTAGCCCTTGGTCCGCAGCTCGCTCGCGGTCAGCTCCTTGTCGCCGATGTTGTACAGGAGCAGCGCCTGGACGCTGTTGACGTCCTCGCGGCCGCGGCGCTCGAACTCGTCCTTGATCACGTCGAGCAGCCGGCGATGCAGCCGCTCCACGAGGTGCAGCGCCTCGAGGTAGGAGCCCTTGGTCGAGGCGGCTTCCTCGGGAGCCTCGATCTGCGCGACTCGGGCGTTCTGGGTCTTCATCTCTGCCTCGCCATCCGATGATCCGGCACCCGTTGGATGCGGCGCCGTTGATGATGGCTAAGCTAGGGCTCGGGAATGAAAGGCGATTTAAGCGACAGGATGAATTCGCGATTTACTCTTCGCGGTAAAGACAAACTGAATGAAGACAAGAACGGTTCGTTCACCGTGCTTCCTGCGCGGCCAGCCAGGACAGCAGGAAGTACAACGTCACAACACAGCCTCCGAATACGAGCAGCGGCACCGATAACGGCAAGAGTTGCGGTGTCAGGACAGCGAGCGTCATCGCCGACGTGACGGCGAGCAACCAGATCACGCCGCCCCAGGCGCTCGTCAGCCACAATCCGATCGCCGCCGCGGCGTCGATCACCGCGAAGTAGACGATCGCGGATTGGCGGCCGAACGGCTCGGCCTCGAAGGGGCGCACGCCCGGCAGGACGTCGAGGATGGTCGCCCAGGCGAAGACGCTCTTCAGCAGCCAGACGAGGGCCGTGAGCCGCATGAACCAGATCAGCACTGTGTCCCACGTGCCGGACGCGGGGCCCTGGGCCCGCTCGATGCGGTCGCTCGGGATGCCGCCCGGCCGCGGCGTCCTGCGCCGGATCGGAAAGTAGCTGGGCACTATCGAGCGCTCGCGGATGGTGGGGGCCGGTTCATGGCGAAGGGCCGGGATCCTGATCGATCGGGCGGGGGTCGCCGGGTTGAAGCGGTTCCGCCGTCCGGCGTCAACGGTCGGGTTTCGTTGCGCCGGCCCGGTGTGGTAGTCGATCGCCTCCGGCGCACGGGCGCCGCGCGATCCGCGGCGTGGTCCGCGCGAACGGTAGCGAAGCCGCATGTCAGACACCCTGCCAGAGCCGCGCCCTCTCGCCGTGGAGGCCGCCCGCGAGGGCGCCCGCGTGGAGGGTCTGAAGATCACCCAGCGCCCGCGCCGGAACCGGAAGGCCGACTGGTCACGCCGCCTCGTCCGCGAGCACACTCTGACGGTCGACGACCTGATCTGGCCGATGTTCGTGATCGACGGCGAGGGCCGCCGCGAGCCGGTCGCCTCGATGCCGGGCGTCGAGCGCCTCTCGGTGGACGAGGTCGTCCGCGACGCGGAGCGCGCCGCGAAGCTCGGCATCCCGGCGGTGTCGTTCTTCCCCTACACGGAGGTGTCGCTGCGCGACCCGACTGGCTCGGAGGCGCTGAACGCCAACAACCTCGTCTGCCGGGCGGTCCGCGCCGTGAAGCGGGCCGTGCCCGAGATCGGGATCATGACCGACGTGGCGCTCGATCCCTACACGAGCCACGGCCACGACGGCCTGATGCGGGACGGCGCGATCCTCAACGACGAGACGGTCGCGGTCCTCGTCGAGCAGAGCCTGATCCAGGCCGAGGCCGGGACAGACATCATCGCGCCCTCCGACATGATGGACGGGCGCGTCGGCGCGATCCGCGCGGGCCTCGACAAGGCCGGCTTCCTCGACGTGCAGATCATGGCCTACGCGGCGAAATACGCCAGCGCCTTCTACGGGCCGTTCCGGGACGCGATCGGCACCAAGGCGGCGCTGGTCGGCGACAAGCGCACCTACCAGATGGATCCCGGTAACTCGGCCGAGGCCCTGCGCGAGGTCCGGCTCGACCTCGACGAGGGCGCGGATTCGGTGATGGTGAAGCCGGGCCTGCCCTATCTCGACATCATCCGCCGGGTGCGGGACGAGTTCCAGGTGCCGACCTTCGCCTACCAGGTGTCGGGCGAGTACGCGATGATCGAGGCGGCCGCCCGCAACGGCTGGCTCGACGGCGACCGCGCGATGGTCGAGGCGCTCCTCGCCTTCAAGCGGGCCGGCGCCGACGGCGTCCTCACCTATCACGCGCCGCGGGTCGCGGAGCGCCTGCGCAATCATCCGTGAAGCGCGGGCACCGCTGGCTCCTCGGGGCCGCGGTCGTGGTCGGCTTCCTCGGGGGGCTCGTCGCCTGCCAGGACACCCTGCGCCGGGATCGCGTCGCCACCTGCCGCCGGGCGCTCCCGGCGGTCGCGCCGCAGGACGGGATCCGGCTCCTGCGCGCGGCGCCGGGGCCGTCGGCGAATTCGGTGCGCGTCGACTACGCCGACGGGAACCGGCAGCACTGGCTGACCTGCCGCTTCGATGCCGGCACGACCCTGGTCGCCCTCGCCACCGAGGCCAGCACCCTGTCGGGCCCGTCCCTCTACATGCTCAAGCGCTTCTACCTCGACACGCCCGACGCCGCGGCCGGAGACCCGGCCGGGCGCTGAGGCGCGCCCACGCCCGCGTCTCCTCGCGGATCCCCTTGCGGCCTCCGCGACGCGCACCCACCTTCACGTCCGCAGCCTCGCTTGCAGGACGCGACACCATGCAGAACCCACAACCCGGATACGCGCAGCGCTTCGAAGCGCCCGGCTACGCCACCGCGTTGCCGATCCCGTTCGTGCGGGCGAGCCTGGGTGGCCGGACGGTCGCCTATCTCCTCGACATCCTGTTCATCTTCGGCTTCACGGCCCTGCTGACCCTCGCGATCACCGTGATCGGGGTGGTCACCTTCGGCCTCGGCTGGACGCTGTTCGCGGTCCTTCCGGCGAGCGGCATCATCTACAGCGCGATCACGGTGGGCGGGCCGAAGCAGAGCACGATCGGCCAGCGGATGATGGGCCTGCGGACCGTCGCGCCCGAGAGCGGCGCGCGGGTCGACGTCATCACGGCCGCGGTCCACGCGCTGCTGTTCTACGTGGCGATCTCGACCTTCCTGCTCTGGTGCGTCGACATCGCGTTCGGGCTCATGCGCTCCGACCGCCGCCTCGGGCACGACCTGCTCCTCGGCCTCGCCGTCGTCCACGCGCGCTGAGCCGCGATTCCCCTGATGAAAATCTGACGGTGCGACCGGCCGGGCCATTGAGCCCCGGCCGGTCGCCTGTACACTGTCACGCCGGCGCCGCGAGGTTGAACCCGGCGCAGGGTCTGTGAGAAGCGTGACCAGCCACCCGCGCGACACACCGCAATTCTACCTCACCGCCCCCTCGCCGTGCCCCTATCTGCCGGGGCAGGAGGAGCGGAAGGTCTTCACCCACTTGGTCGGACGGCGCGCCCGCGACCTGAACGAGATCCTGACCCAGGGCGGCTTCCGCCGCTCCCAGACCATCGCGTACCGGCCGGCCTGCGAGACCTGCCGGGCCTGCGTCTCGGTCCGCGTGGTGGTCGACGAGTTCGAGCCGAGCGCCAGCCAGCGGCGCATCCTGGCCCGCAGCGCCGACTGGGTCGGCACGCCGGAGCCGAACCGGCCCGCCTCCGAGCAGTACGCCCTGTTCCGCCGCTACCTCGACGCCCGGCACGGCGACGGCGGCATGGTCGACATGACCGTGCTCGACTACGCCATGATGGTCGAGGACAGCCACGTCGACACGCACCTCGTGTCGTATCGCCGGCACGGGCCGGACACGGCGATCACCGGCCGCGGCTCCGGACCGCCGCTCGCGTTCTGCCTGACCGACGTCCTCTCGGACGGCCTGTCGATGGTCTACTCGTTCTACGATCCCGCGGAGGCCGCGCGCTCGCCCGGGACCTTCATGATCCTCGACCACATCCGCCGGGCTCGCGGGCTCGGGCTGCCGTACCTCTATCTCGGCTACTGGGTCGAGGGCTCGCGCAAGATGGACTACAAGTCCCGCTTCCGGCCGCAGGAACGGCTGATGGGCCAGGGCTGGGTGCGGATCGACTGAGCCCGGCGCGGCGCGCGTTTCACGTCGGTTGCCGTCCCGGCATGCCCGATGCGCATTGAGCGGCCGGCCCGGCGCATGCTACCGGCCACGCACGCAATCCGGACCGTGCCGAGGCCCCCATGATCCCCCGCTATAGCCGCCCCGCGATGACGGCGATCTGGTCGCCCGAGAGCCGCTTCCGGATCTGGTTCGAGATCGAGGCCCACGCCACCACGGCGCTCGCCGAGATCGGCGTCGTGCCGAAGGCGGCGGCCGAGACGATCTGGACCAAGGGCAAGGACGCGGTCTTCGACGTCGCCCGCATCGACGCGATCGAGGCGGTGACGAAGCACGACGTCATCGCCTTCCTGACCCACCTCGCCGAGATCGTCGGTCCCGAGGCGCGCTTCGTCCACCAGGGCATGACCTCCTCGGACGTGCTCGACACCTGCCTCAACGTGCAGTTGGTGCGGGCCGCCGATATCCTGATCGCCGACGTCGACTCGCTGCTCTCCGCCCTGAAGACCCGGGCCCTGGAGCACAAGCTCACCCCGACCATCGGCCGGTCGCACGGCATCCACGCCGAGCCGGTCACCTTCGGTCTGAAGCTCGCCCAGGCTTACGCCGAGTTCGAGCGCAACCGCCGCCGCCTCGTCGCGGCCCGCGAGGAGGTCGCCACCTGCGCGATCTCGGGCGCGGTCGGCACGTTCGCCAACATCGACCCGCGGGTGGAGCAGTACGTCGCCGAGAAGATGGGCCTGACCGCCGAGCCGGTCTCGACCCAGGTGATCCCGCGCGACCGGCACGCGATGTTCTTCGCCACCCTCGGCGTCGTCGCCTCGTCGCTGGAGCGGCTGGCGATCGAGATCCGGCACCTCCAGCGCACCGAGGTCCTCGAGGCGGAGGAGTTCTTCTCCGAGGGGCAGAAGGGCTCCTCGGCGATGCCGCACAAGCGCAACCCGGTCCTCACCGAGAACATCACGGGCCTCGCCCGGATGGTGCGCGGCTACGTCACCCCGGCCCTGGAGAACGTCGCCCTCTGGCACGAGCGCGACATCTCCCACTCGTCGGTGGAGCGGATGATCGGCCCCGACGCCACCGTCACCCTCGACTTCGCCCTGGCGCGGATGACCGGGGTGATGGAGAAGCTGCTGGTCTACCCGGCCAACATGCAGAAGAATCTCGACCGGCTCGGCGGCCTGATCCACTCGCAGCGCGTGCTGCTGGCGCTGACCCAGGCCGGGGTCTCCCGCGAGGATTCCTACCGGCTGGTCCAGCGCAACGCGATGCCGGTCTGGCGCGGCGAGGGCGATTTCCTGGCGCTGCTCAAGGCGGACCCCGAGGTCGCCGCGGCGCTCCCGGCCGAGCAGATCGAGGCGTGCTTCGATCTCGGCTACCACTTCAAGCACGTGGACACGATCTTCGGGCGGGTCTTCGGCGACCGCTGAGATCCCGCACGATTCCTGCTTCGACCCGCGCTCGCGGGCCCGCGTTTCCGGGCCCGCGCCGAACACAGGACAGCTCCCCGTGACCGCTCCCCGCATCGTCTACCTCAACGGCCAGTTCCTCCCCTACGAGGAGGCGCGCGTGCCGATCATGGACCGCGGCTTCCTGTTCGCCGACGGCATCTACGAGGTCTCGGCGATCATCGACGGCAAGCTCGTCGACAACGCCGCGCACCTCGCGCGCCTCGACCGCTCGCTCGGCGAGATCGGCATCCGCAACCCGCACGACGCGGCGGGCTGGGAGCGCCTGCAGACCGAGCTCGTCGCCCGCAACGGCGTCACCGAGGGGCTCGTCTACATGCAGGTGACCCGCGGGGTGGCCGAGCGCGACTTCGCCTTCCCGAAGGCCGGCACCGAGCCCACCGTGGTGATGTTCACGCAGGCCAAGACCGTGCTCGCCAACCCGCTCGCCGAGAGCGGCGCCCGGGTGATCACCGTCGAGGACCTGCGCTGGAAGCGGCGGGACATCAAGTCGGTGGCCCTGCTGGCGCAGGTGCTCGCCAAGCAGCAGGCGGCCGAGGCCGGCGTCGCCGAGGCCTGGATGGTCGAGGACGGCGCGGTCACCGAGGGCTCCTCCTCGACCGCGTTCATCATCGGCCGCGACCGCGTGCTCGTGACCCGGCCGCTCTCCACGGCGCTCCTGCCGGGCATCACCCGGGCCTCGGTGTTGCGCCTCGCGCAGGAGGCCGACCTGCGGATCGAGGAGCGGCTGATCCCCGTGGACGAGGTCTACGCGGCGCAGGAGGCCTTCTACACCAGCGCCTCGGCCTTCGTGATGCCGGTGGTCGAGATCGACGGGCGCGCGATCGGCGAGGGGCGGCCGGGCGCGCTGACCCGGCGCCTGCGCGAGCTCTACATCGAAGCCGCCCGCCAGGGTTGAGACCGCTCTATCCCGTCCACAGGACGGGACATCGGACCCCGCCGCGGACAGGAACGGATCCCGTCCCCGGCTGTTCCTCCCCGAATTCGTGAATCGAATCGGGGAGGCCCTCGTGCCGAACAAGACCCTGCTCGCCGCCCTCGCGACGACCCTAGCGGCCGCCGTCGCGGCGGCGCCCGCCCGCGCCCAGACGACCAGCCCGGCGCCGCCCGAGCGCGTGCGCCCGAACGCGGACGCGCCGCCGCAGGACCAGTCGCTCAGCGACAAGCTCCAGAAGAACGACGGCGTGATCAAGCCGCCGGATTCCGGCACGACCGGCACCGTGGTGAAGCCCGACCAGTCCGGCTCCATGCCGGTGATCAAGCCGCACGAACTGCCCGGTCGGGACCCCGGCACCGAGGCCAAGTAGGCCGGTCGCGGCGAGGCCGAGAAGACCGCCATGCGGTCCGATCATGCGGCCCCTTGCTTGATTTCGCTGGCCGGATCGCGGAAACGGCTCACGACGTGCGCCGCCTGCACCCGTGGGCCGCGCCGTCCCGGTTTCCGTCGCGGGTAAGCAGGCAGGCATGGCCAACGTCGTCGTTGTGGGCGCCCAGTGGGGCGACGAGGGCAAGGGCAAGATCGTCGACTGGCTCTCCGAGCAGGCCGACATCGTGGTCCGTTTCCAGGGCGGCCATAATGCCGGCCACACGCTCGTCATCGACGGCGTGACCTACAAGCTGGCGCTGCTGCCGTCGGGCGTGGTCCGCGGCGGCAAGCTCTCGGTCATCGGTAACGGCGTCGTCGTCGATCCCTGGCACCTGATCGACGAGATCGAGCGGATCAAGGCGCAGGGCGTGGACGTCTCGCCGTCCTCCCTGCGGATCGCCGACAACGCCACGCTGATCCTGCCGCTCCACCGCGAGCTGGATCATTTCCGCGAGACGGCCAATGCCGGACTGAAGATCGGCACGACCAAGCGCGGCATCGGGCCGGCCTACGAGGACAAGGTCGGCCGCCGCGCGATCCGGGTCGTCGACCTCGCCGACCCCGACGCGCTGCCGGCCAAGATCGAGCGCGTGCTCACCCACCACAACGCCCTTCGGCGCGGCCTCGGGATCGACGAGGTGAATGCCGAGGCGCTGCTGACCGAGCTGAAGGCGATCGCGCCGAAGATCCTGCCCTTCGCCGACACCGTGTGGTCGCTGCTCGACGAGGAGCGCCGGGCCGGCAAGCGCATCCTGTTCGAGGGCGCGCAGGGCGCGCTGCTCGACGTCGACCACGGCACCTACCCGTTCGTGACCTCCTCCAACATCGTAGCCGCGCAGGCGGCGACGGGCTCGGGCCTCGGCCCGGGCGCGATCGGCTACGTCCTGGGCATCGCCAAGGCGTACACGACCCGCGTCGGCGAGGGACCGTTCCCCACCGAGCTGTTCGACGAGATCGGCGAGACCATCGGCAGCCGCGGGCGCGAGTTCGGTGTCAACACCGGGCGCAAGCGCCGCTGCGGCTGGTTCGACGCCGTGCTGGTGCGCCAGACGGTCCGGACCTCCGGCATCCACGGTATCGCGCTGACCAAGCTCGACATCCTCGACGGCTTCGAGGAGATCCGCGTCTGCACCGGCTACATGCTGGACGGCCAGCCGATCGACCATCTGCCGGCGAGCCAGGCCGCGCAGGCCCGGATCGAGCCGGTCTACGAGGTGATCCCGGGCTGGTCGGAGACGACCGCGGGGGCCCGGTCCTGGGCTGACCTGCCCGCGCAGGCGATCAAGTACGTGCGCCGGATCGAGGAGCTGATCGGGGCGCCGGTGGCGCTGCTGTCGACCTCGCCTGAGCGCGACGACACGATCCTCATGCACAACCCGTTCGAGGATTGACCCTTCGCGCGCTATCCCGTTGACGACGCGTGTTTTCGGCGGCCCTGCCTGTATCCAGTCCGCGCGGGCTTGATCTAGAACGGGCGGGCGGCCGGGCGGCCCGTATCGCGATCCGCCCGCCGTCTCGAAGGCAACCGGCGCGCGGGCCCTGATCCGCGCGGCGGGATACGACAAACCGGCCGACGGCCGCGACCGGACCTGTCGGGCGGGCGCGGACCTCGGTCCCCGGCCTCCGACCGGCTTTGCCGGACGGCGGCCGAAGGGGCGGACCAGAGTATCATGGCCGATTACTACCCGCTTCTGGCCCGCGCGCTCGACGCGCTGCCGGACCGAACGCCCGCCCTGCGCAAGGCGGTCTACGACCGCGCGCGCAACGCCCTGATCAGCCAGTTGCGCTCCCTCGATCCGCCGCTGTCGGAGGCCGATATCGATCTCGAGCGTCGGGCGCTCGACGCCGCGATCGAGCGGCTCGAGGTCGATCACGGCGGCCTCCCGGCCCCCGCCAACGATTCCGCGCAGGCGCCCGGGACGCCCGCTCCGGCCCCGGCCCCGGCCACTGTTTCGGCGCCGGCACCAGCACCGGCCGTCTCCGCACCCGCCGCGCCAGAACCCGCCGTCCCCGAGCCGATCGTCCCCGCGGCGACGGAGCCGGAGATCCCGGAGCCGTCCCCGCCGGAGCCGGGATCCGGTCCCGCGCTGGCGCCCATCCTCCCGTCGGCGAAGCCGCCCTTCGCGGTGGCGACCCGCGACGGGGATCGGGAGGCCGAGGACGGGCCGCGCGAGGCACCGATCCCGATCGCGCCGCCGCGCCCGGGCACGCCGCAGACGGCCGCGCCCGACACGGCCCCGCCGGTTGCCGAGACGTCCGGCGCTGGGACGTTTGCCGCCGAGGCGCCCGCCGTCGACGACCCTGACGCCGAGGCGGCCGAGGGCGCGGGCGGGCGTCAGCGTCCGCGGATCGAGGTGGTCCCCCCGCGCACCGGTCGGTCGCGCGTGCTGCGCAACGTCTTCGTGGGCGGTGTCCTGGCTGTGGTGATCGGCCTGATCGCCGTCGCGGCCTTCCTGCTGCGCGACCGGCCGCAGAACCTGCCGTCGAACGGCACGGAGACCGCGGACACGCAGCAGCCGGAAGGTGAGACCAAGTTCGGCGACCGGGTCGGCGGCGACGCCGCCCCGGCCCCCAAGGCCCCGACGCGCGTCGAGAACGGCGCGCCGGCACGGGCCGCGGCCACGCCCGCGCCGGCCGACGCGGGCGTCGCGGTCGCGCAGAGGGCGGAACTCGTCGAGGAGGCGACGGGGGCCGAGGGCGGTCAGCCGACCGTGACGCCGGGGCGGGTGACGTGGCGGCTCGAGACCGTCAACGGGGATCAGGGGCAGCCGGTCCAGAACGCCGTCGTCGCCACCGTGACCATCCCGGATGCCGGCCTGACGCTGGTGATGACCATCCAGCGCAATCTCGATGCGACCCTGCCGGCCTCCCACACGGTGAGCTTGGCCTTCAGCCAGAGCGGCAGCAACGCCGCGTCCAGAACCGTCCAGGATGTCGGGTTGCTCCAGGCCAAGGACGAGCAGAGCGCCCGCGGCTCGCCGGTCTCGGGCCTGCCGGTTCGGGTCCGCGACAACCTGTTCCTGATCGGCCTGTCGTCGCTGCAGAACGACGTCGAGCGCAACACCGACCTGCTCCTGCACCGGAACTGGTTCGATATCGCGCTGCGCTACACGTCCGGCCGCCGGGCGGTGCTGACCTTCGAGAAGGGCGCCGCCGGCGCCCAGGTGATGCAGAACGCCTTCGACGCCTGGCAGTGATCGGTCGACGGCGCCCGCCGTCCGAGCCCTGACCCGAACCGGCGCGCCCGGCGCGTCGCGCGCCGGGCGCGCGGCTCAGCGGGCCTCGATGCCGGTCCGGGGCAGCTCGCGGCTCGCGATGTTGCGCTTGACCGCTTCCTGCACCTTCTCGAAGGCGCGGACCTCGATCTGCCGGACGCGTTCGCGAGACACGCCGAACTCGCCGGAGAGGTCCTCCAGGGTGATCGGGTCCTCGGCGAGGCGCCGGGCCTCGAAGATGCGGCGCTCGCGCGGATTGAGCACACCGAGAGCGTCCTTGAGCGCGGAGAGGCGGTTCTGACCCTCCTGCTCCCGCGCCAGCACGGTCTCCTGGCTCGGGCTGTTGTCCACGAGCCAGTCCTGCCACTCGCCCTCGCCCTCCTCGCGCAGGGGCGCGTTGAGCGACGTGTCGCCGGACAGGCGCCGGTTCATGTCGATCACGTCCTGCTCGGGCACGCCGAGACGGGTGGCGATCTGCTTTACCTGATCGGGCTTGAGGTCACCCTCGTCGAGGGCCGAGATCTTGCCCTTGGCCTTGCGCAGGTTGAAGAACAGCTTCTTCTGGTTCGCGGTCGTGCCCATCTTCACGAGCGACCACGAGCGCAGGATGTATTCCTGGATCGCCGCCTTGATCCACCACATCGCGTAGGTGGCCAGGCGGAAGCCCTTGTCGGGATCGAAGCGCTTGACCGCCTGCATGAGGCCGACATTGCCCTCCGACACGACTTCGCCGATCGGCAGGCCGTAGCCGCGGTAGCCCATGGCGATCTTGGCGACCAGGCGCAGGTGCGACGTCACGAGGCGATGCGCGGCCTCGCGGTCGCCGGCGTCGCGCCAGGCCTTCGCCAGCGTGAACTCTTCCGACGGCTCCAGCATCGGGAACTTGCGAATCTCGTCGAGGTAGCGCGAGAGGCCACCTTCGTTGGCGAGCACGGGCAGCGTACCGGCCATGGCATTCTCCTGGACCTTATGTCCCCCTGTCGGGCGGACGCGACGGACAACAGTGCCGTCCACTCGGGCCGCTCTTGAGCCGACCCTGCCGGCCCCCCATCTCGTACGGGACGCCGGGGAGCCGGTCGCGGTCGATGACACCCACGTCGTCAACAACGCGCCACCGGCGATTTTGGTCGTACCATGTCACGATGTGACGCGGTACGGCGTGATCTTTCGCACGCCGCGACGCGGCGGTTACGGGCGCGGCGGCCCGTCCTCTTCCGCCCTCAGGGCCTGCACCAGCGCGGCCATATCGGGCGGTAGCGGGCTCTCGAACCGCAGCGTCGCGCCGGTCCGCGGGTGGCTGAAGCCGAGCAGTTCCGCGTGGAGTGCTTGGCGCCCGAGCGCCGCGAGGGCGGCGCGGGCCTCCGGCGTCAGGCGGGCCGCCTTGGTCCGGAAGGCGCCGCCGTAGACCGTGTCCCCGAGCAGGGGGTGTCCGCGATGGGCGAGATGCACGCGGATCTGGTGGGTGCGGCCCGTCTCCAGGCGGCAGCGCACGAGGGCGGCCTCGCGATACGCCTCGGCCACGGCGTAGTGGGTGACGGCGTGGCGCCCGCTCGCGTCCGAGACGACGGCGATCTTCTCCCGGTGGAAGCGCGACCGCGCGAGGCTGGCCTGGATCGTCCCGGCCCGTGGCTGGGGCAGGCCCCAGACCACGGCGGCGTAGGCGCGTTCCAGCGGTCCGGACCGGCCGTGATCGGCGAACTGGGCGGTGAGGCCCTGGTGGGCCACGTCGTTCTTGGCGACGACGATCAGGCCACTGGTATCCTTGTCGAGGCGGTGGACGATGCCGGGCCGGCGGACGCCGCCGATGCCCGACAGGCTGGCCCCGCAATGAGCGATCAGGGCGTTGACCAGCGTGCCGCTCTCGTGGCCCGGGGCGGGATGGACCACGAGGCCGGCGGGCTTGTCGATGACGATCAGGTCGTCGTCCTCGTGGACGATCGGAAGATCCGCGGCCTCGGCCACCGGCTCCGCCGGGGCTGCGGGGGGCACCGTGACCACGATGCGCGCGCCCGCGGCGACCTTGGCGGCCGGGTCGAGCGCCGGGAGACCGTCCCGCTGAACCTGGCCGGTGCGGATCAGATCCTGCAGCCGGGCCCGGGACAGATCCGGGAACAGCGCGACCAGCGCCCGGTCGAGCCGCACGCCTCCCTCGGCCACGATCCCGGCCCGCTCGTCCTGCACGTTGTCCACCACGACCGCTATTCGCCCCCGATCTGACCCGCCGCGGCGGATTTCCTGACGAAGGCACTTGCTCCCCCGCCGAGTGGTGGCTATAGCAGCCCCGCGCCGCCGGAAAGCTCCCATCGTCTAGCGGTCTAGGACGTCGCCCTCTCACGGCGAAAACAGGGGTTCGATTCCCCTTGGGAGCGCCAGCGCGCTGGCAGTCACCAGAATCTGCGAACTTTCTCCGAGAAACCTGATCGTGCGGAAAGCCCGACTCGTTCCGTGGGCGCTCCGCGCACTCGAGGCATGCGCGTCGTCCAGCCGCTGAGCTTCTTTACAGGCGATGGTTTGCGCCGGCCCCGTCGCGACCTCCCGAGGGCTGGGAAGCTCCGGCGGGACGGGGCCGGGTGTCCCGCCTTACCAGAACCAGATGGCGCGTTCGGCCACCGCGTAGATGACGAACCAGAGGCCGATGGCGAGGGCGACAGACGCCACGACAAGTGCCGGATGAGGCCTCCTGCGGGTGCGGCCGGGACGAGCGGGGGCGATCTGATCCATGAGCGAGGCGGACGGCATCTCCGGCCGAACGCATGCCCGAAGGCTGCTCGCCCGGGGCGCTCGAGGCCCCGTGGATGCGGTCGGCGACAACGGTGCCTTACGACCAACATCCGCCGTCGCTGTCTTCATCAAAAGATGCCTTCGCGCCGATCGGGTTGCCGGCTCAGCGCGTCGTACGGGTCTCCGATCGATTGCTGCCGAGCGTCGCAGCCTGTGATCGGCGGGGATATCGGGGATGGAACGCGATCCCACCGACATAGGATGTTGCGCGGCGCAACCCTTTAACACGGCGCGACTTTCCGCCGGGCATGATCGCACGATGCCTCAGCCTGCGAGTTCGCGATGCATTTCAGGATCCAAGCCACCGGACAGCATCTCTGGACCTGGTTGCTGCTCGACGAGACCGAGATGACGGTGGCCGAATCCGACCGGTCGTTTCCCTCCCGGACGCAGGCCTCGGCGGCGGCTCTGGCCTTCGCGAAGCTGGTCGCGCGCGCCAGCCGCTCGCTGAACGGGGGCGCGTCGAGCGGTCTGCTGTAGGTGATCGCGTCCGCTGCAACTCCGCTGCGGGTTCTCGCGCCGCGGCCGCGGCCGCAGTCGATCAGCGCCAGCGCTCCTTCATGCAAGCGAGCAGATGGACGGTGCGCATGCATCCCTCGCGATCCGACTGGGTGCGCGCGTTGCCCATGCAGGCATCCATTCCTAGGCGCAACAATTGACGATCGACGTCCGTCGTGCGGGCGCAGGAGAAGATCGGCTGAAAGCCCTCGAACCGGCTGACCTGCCAGAAGATCGCGACGAACGCCGTCAAGCAGAAGCCGAAGACCATTAGTCGGCTGTCGTAGAACCAGTGCCTAAGCTCTCGGCTATCGACGCCGCGCACGCGCATCCCTGTCCTCATCGCGCACTCGTATGCCATCGTATCACGGACGGCTCCACCCTGGCACAGGCGGGCCCCGCCACGCGGCGCGTGGCGTCGCGCGGGAAACACGCGGAAAATGGGATCTGGACTATGCGCCGCGGTCACCTCATCGCCCTGTGCCTCGCGCTGAATGCAGCTCGCGCTTGGGCCCTGGATGCGCGAACTGTTCCTCCCGCGCACGAACCGGAGCGGCCTCGTCCTGCCGAGAATGGCAGACAGTGGCGCGGTTCGAGCGACGCGCGATCCGAGGCGAATGCGGCGGCGACCCTGCCGAGCGGCAGCGTCGTGAGTCTCGACCAGCTGGCGGACCCGGTCGACAGCCCGCTCGTCGCCAAGTTCAGGGCCGTCCTGGCGACATACGATGATTTTGCCGCCCACGGTGATGGCAAGACGTGGACAGAATCCGCGGACGTGTGTCCCGCCATCAACGCCGCGTCGGCCTTCCTCGACGCTCGCGGAGGCGGGACCCTGGTCCTGCCTCCCGGCGTCGCCCGATGCGCGACGTCGCTGCGTGCGCCCAACATGTCCCGCATCAAGATCATCGGCCAGGGCGCAGGCGCCTTCTCCATCGCGGGAACCGAGCTGAAATGGGTCGGAGCGCTCGGTGTCGCGATGCTCGATCTTCGGAGCATGACACCTCAGACACCGGTGACCGCCGTCACGCTCTCGGACCTGACGCTGAACGGGAATGGACGAGCGAAGACCGGACTGCTGGTGCGCGGGCTGAAGAACTCCAGGATCGACATCATGGTGCGGGACACGACCGGCCCGGGCGTCGATATCGACGTCGACGAGGCTCGTGGTCCCCTCGCCAAGGGCCTCCTCACGGGATCCGTCTGGGCGGCGTTCACACCCGGTTCCGGCGGCCGGAGCGGGACCTACTCCGGTGTTTCCCTGGTTAGCGCCGGCATCGACACAGGAGAGGGCGCCAAAGCGACGATCACGGTCAAGGACGGGTCCGTGTCCACCATCGACGTTACGGAAGGAGGATCGAATTACGTGTTGGGCGATGTCCTGACTGTCCGGCCTTCCGACATCGGTGGGACACGGGACGTGACCATCATCGTCGCCAACTCCGGCAACGCCGCGTCCTCGTTCCTCGATACGTCGCAGAACGAGTGGAAGCTGCGCGTGACGCAGCAGGGCAGAGCGAGCCTGCGCGCGCAGGGCGTCCGCATCGGCCCTGGATCGCCTTGGCTCGACACCAACTCCAGTCAGTGGATCAACGTTCTGACGCTGACCCAAGAGGGAACAGGGTTCGAGATCGGCAACGCGGATACCAACGAGTTCATCTTCATCCGCGCCGATCGCGAAGGACGGACCGGAATCGGGATCGACCTGAAGGCCGGAGCCTGGACGTCGCCGTCCGCCGCGCGGGCCAATCGCTTCGGTACGATCTCCGCCACGGGCGGCCTGGTCGCGCGCGGGGGCGCTCGGCCGAGCGTCAGAAATGTCGTAGCCAAATACAATACCGAGAGCGGTGAGGCGCCGCCGAAATGGGAAGATGGTGCGGGCGTCAATATTACCGATGACAGCGGCCAGCCCATCGGGAATACGGGCTTTACGACGAACCTCGCGCGAACCGTCTACACGCCCGTCGTCGCCCGCGGTGGTACAGCCGCCGCGACTGTTTCGGCAACGGCCGATTACCGCCGATTCGGTCGCGAGATCCTCGGCATCCGGCTCGACGTCAGGGTGGTCGGCGGCTCGGGCTACATCACCGCATCGCTTCCCTGCCTGCCGTTCAAGGATACGGTCCTGACAGGATTCGACCGGGCGACCGGTCGATCCATGCAGGGACGGATCGGTTTCGCCGATCCGAAAGTCTACATCTACAGTATGGACGGGACGGTGCCGGCGACCGCCAATGCCCAGCCTCTGCTCACCGGCGATCTGGAATGCAAGGATTGACGCCCAAGCCTGCTTCCATGATCGCGGTCTGGGGTCGGCCGCAAAGCTCCTTTCCTGCGAGCGGGGAGAACCCGTCGATCAGAGCTGACGCCCCGGAGGCAGGACAGCCCGGGCCAATTCCTGGCCATCCGCGCTGCGGCGAAGCACGATGGTCTGCTCCACGTCTTTGCGCAGCGGTGGAAAGAACGCGTATGTGAAGCCGTGATGCGCGTTGCCGATACCCGCCTCGCGTAGATCCGGACGAAATTTGCCCGCGATGACCGTATTCACGGTTGATTGATTGACGACGATGGCGATCACGGTCGGTGAGTGAGGGGTGGAGGGCGTGAAGGCCCAGCCGCGGATCCGGCTGTGGTCGGCCTCGTCGATGAAGCCCTGCAGCGATACGGGATCATGCCCTCCCGGCGACGCGGGCGCGCCGTGAGCCGGTGCAGATCCGGTCTGTGTCACCGCACCCATCGACAAGGCGGCGCGGGCGAAACCGCTTCGTCCTTCGGCAAGACCGTTCTGCAGAAAGTGGAGCAGCGGGTTCTGTTCCGCGACAGCAACGTCCGGGTTCGCGGCCAGATAGCCTGTCGTGCTGAAACCTGGGCTCGGGTCACGCCCTTCCTTCCAGCCATGTTCGAGGAAGTGTTTCAGCGGATCCAGGCCGGCTTCGCGAACATCGGGGTTGCGATCAAGGTAGTAGGCCGGGTCGAAGCCGGGGAGCGGGTTGCCGAACAGGGGGCGGCGCTGATTGGATGAGAGGGGCAATCGGAACTTCATGGGCCATCCGAGCACGTCAGGGCTCGTGCTCGGTCTACCATTGCGGGTGAGGCCGCAAGCCCGGCGAACCGATTTCGAGCTGGCACGAAAGTCTCAGCGTCAGATGTGTCGCTGGCTCGCGGCGCAAGTTCGATCTTGAACCCCGCAGCTTCCGCGGGCTTCCGCGCTACGTCGATAGCTCCGCGTGTCGGTGGCTCGCTCCAGCCGCGCGCGTTGATCGTTCGCGGGGGACCGGATCCGATCCTCGCCATGCGCGATGGAGTGGAGGCGCGGTATTGCGAAGCGTCCGCCGCAGGCCATCGCGCATCGAGGCTGGTGGATGCCGGGCCATCACCGGATCGAGACGTGATCTACATGCCTGTCCGCGGTGCGTTTTCCGGTTGACGTCTGGCTACGATATGGAAGCCGAGTTCCGGATTGGCGTGTGCGTCCCAGTCGAAGGCGCGGGGATTGCCCGAACCACGCGGATAGTCGCGAAGCTGGAACGGGCTCTGGACCGGGTCAAGTCCTGACGCCGCGAAGGCGGTCTCCCACCAAGTGCGATCGCGGATCGTCGCGTGAAACCCGTGACCCGCCGCGTCGCAATCCGCGAAGGTCGCGATGGAGGCCACCACGACTCCGCCCGGTCTCAGGTGCTGGTGGATCGAATGCAGCAGTGTGGGCAGGTCCGTTTCCGGTATGTGCTCGAACAACTCCCAGGCCGTCACCAGATCGAACTGCTGGACCGCGCCGGCGCCGTCCTCGACGCGAAACGGGAAACGTACGTCGGCAGTGAACAGCCGGTCCGGAATGGTGCGCCACTCGGCGCGCTGCTCCTTCCGCGACCAGTCCGATCCCTCGATCCCGATCGAGAAATGTCCGCGCCGTGTGAAATCCCAGACGAGCCCTCCGCCGGCCGAACCGATATCGAGGTGACGCAAGGGGAAACCGAAATGGGTTTCGCACGCCGCGACGAAGCGGGGCGAGCGCGTGTTGTCAGCGGCTGTGCCTCGCGGAAACAGATGGTCAGGCGTGTCGCCGGCAAGCGGGTTCGCTGTCGCGACACGCAAGTCGACTGCTTCGACCTCGCTTCCTCTGATCAAGGTCTCCAAGATATCTCGCTGCCGATCCTCGCATTCGAGGACGAATCGATCGAATCGAGCCTTAAAGTTATTCCAATTGATCGAGTCATAGTAGCAGTGTGTCTGCAGCGCCGAGATGCGTCCCAAGAGATCGTCGAGCTTGGCGTCGATGGCCGCGACCCGATCGGAGAGTGGGAGGTCGGGCTGCTCGATAGTCGTCGCGCGAGCCGCGTCGCTGTTGTCCACCAACCCACTCCGTTAACGCGCACGAGCCCAACAGAACGACAGGCGTGATCGCGCATCTCCACTGTTCAGAGATATCTTAAGCCAAGCAGAGAGAAAAATACATTCACGTGAGGATTTCGTCGGAGCCGCCTGTGGACGAATCGCTGTATAATTGAGAAATTTCGCGCAGAAGTTAGTGTTTCAGATCGTATTCTTATATTATGAGATTGCCGACAACAACTCCGGGTTGATTTATGGCCGGGTTGCGCGGGGATGCTGTCATTGTGATTGGGCGCGCCGGATGGCCGACGGCATGGGACATCGGCGACGTATCCATTACCGGCCCGGGCGAAGGCGCCGCTGAGATCCGATAGGCTTTCGATCAGACTGCGCGGCGCGTGGCGCGCGAGGTCCCGTCGGTCGACACGTGCAGGCTCACGAGATTGTGCCTCTCCGCGTGCGCCAGATCTCGCGATCCGAGCGCTCGACCGCGTTCCGATCGCTGGATGAACCATCGACCAGCTACCGCGCAAGACGGATTTCGGCGCCCTGTGTTCGCTCTTCACGCGGGATACTCGATCCGTCGGTCGCTTGAGTAGCGTTAATTTCAGCCCGTCCCGTCGAACGCGCACCGATTGTCAGGGCGTTCTTGCGGACCGGAGTTTTGCCGTATACCCCACATCGGAGAGCCAACGCGCGATCGAGGGCCGGGGGGATGCCGCTGGTTGTCATCTTAGCCGCCCTGTGCGGCGGATTGCCTGTGCTTGCCTCTGGCTGGCAAACGTTCGGCTTCTACACGGTAATACTCGCGTCCTGTGTCGCCAGTGCAGTCGCCGTACTGGTGGGTGGCGGACTCGCGCTCCTGAAGGTCGCGAGGTCCCGGACTTCGCAGGATCCGGCGAAGATCTTCGACATCGACAGGCTCACGAGCGGCGATCGCAGCGACTTTCGGCTCGTTCCGCGGCGCCTCTACTTCGACATCGAGCACGGCCGCGAGATCATCAAGGACGAGATCGGCATCGAGGCAACGAGCATCGACCAAGCGCTCGACGACGCCCGGAGCGTGATCCGGGACATGGTCCAGGAGCTCGCCGACGAGGGCTACGCGGAGGACTGGGTGCTGGTCGTGCGCGATGCCAGAGGGACTTCGGTCGCGCGCCTGCCCATCGAGCGGACGCCCGCGGAGACGCGGCCGGACCGCCGCTCCGCCTGATCGATCGGGGGCCGCGTTCGCCTCCCGGCGATCGCCCGGCTGGCGACGATGGCCCAACATCCTGCGCTCGCCACCGGAGTCGCGCGTGTGTCAGCGCTCGCCCAGCTCGTGAAGCAGGCGGTCGCGGGCGCGGCTGACCCGGCTCTTCACCGTGCCCGCCGGGCACCCGATCACGGAGGCCGCGGCCTCATACGATAGACCGTCGACGGCCACGAGGATCAGCGCCTCGCGATAGGCCGGGTCGAGCCGGTCGATCGCGGCCCGGACCTCCTTCAGGCCCATGCTGTGCTCCTGGGCGGCCGGTTCGGAGAGGGTGACGGCGTGCGCGCCGTCGGGATCGGGAACCTCGAAGCGTCGCTTGCGTCGTCCGTTGATGAAGCCGTTGCGCAAGATCGTGAACAGCCAGGCCACCAGGCTCGTGCCGGGCTGGAAGCGCTGCCGGTGCTCCCACGCCTTGAGCAGCGTGAACTGCACGAGATCGTCGGCCTCGACGCCGTCGAACGTCAGCGACAGGGCGTAGCGGCGCAGGCGCGGCACCAGGGCGATCAGATCGTCCTTGAACGCACCGGGAACCTGCCGTTCGGACTCGGCGGCATCCAGGGCCGCGGACAGGCGGCCCAGCACGCCGGCCAGCCGTGAGCTCATCTCGATCGGCGCAACTTCTGAATAGTACTGGCGCAGCCGATGACCGAGTTGCGCCTGGATATACGAGATGACGGGAACGGACGCGCCGGCCGGATCGCGCTCTTCGACAGCGGGCTTCACGGTGAAGCTCTGGGCTCGATGGGGTGGAGACAGCGTCGCGACGGGCACGACATCTCGCGGGAGGGCTGCGAACTTATCTCTGGTTGATCTCGACGAGGTCAATGATGCAGGTATACCAGTGAAAATTGCGGATCGGGCGGAACCTGCTTGCGCGCAACCCGTTTGTGCCCCGCTGCGAGGGGCGCGGCGTCGAGGCGGCGGGGACCGGACGGATCGTGACGGCGGGTGTCGACAGGCATGAGCTCCGGCAGATCATCGCCGGCCTGAGCGAGGGCGTGATCCTGGTCGAGCCCGACCAGACCATCGCCTACGCCAACGCGGCCGCCCTGGCGATGCACGGTGCCGAGAGCCTCGACGAGCTCGGCCCCACCGTCGACGCCTATCGCGACCGCTTCTGCCTCCGCTACCGCAACAACCACGAGCCGGAGAACTACCCGATCGAGCGCGTGATCGCCGGCGAGACTTTCCACGACGTGGTGGTCGAGGTCACGCGGACAGACCGGCCCGGTGTCGAGTTCGTTCACTCCCTCAGAGGCTTGGTCGCCACCGACCGCGACGGCAACCCGAGCTGCCTGGCGCTGATCCTGAAGGACGTCTCCGACCAGTTCGAGGCCGAGGAGCGGTTCGAGCGCACGTTCAACGCCAACCCGGCCCCGGCCGTGATAACGCGGCTGTCCGACCTGCGCCACGTCAGGGTCAATCTCGGCTTCCTGGAGATGACCGGCTACACCCGCGACGCCGTCATCGGCCGCAGCGTCTACGAGGTCGACGTCCTGGCCGGCGCGCGCAACCGCGACCTCGCCGTCGCGCGGCTCAATGCGGGCGGCACGATCCCGCAGATGGAGGCCTGCCTCGACCTGCCCGACGGCGGGCGTCGCTTCGTGATCGTCGCCGGGCAGCCGATCGAGATGGGCGACGAGCCCTGCATGCTGTTCACCTTCGCGGACCTGGAACTGCGCCGGAAGGCCGAGGCCGCCCTGCGGCAGAGCGAGGAGCGCTTCGCCAAGGCGTTCAGGCTGACGCCGATCCCGACCGTGCTGGTGCGGGCCGACGACGGTCAGGTCACGGGCGTGAACGAGGCGTTCAGCCGGGTCTTCGGCCTGGGCGAGGACCGCGTCGTCGGCCGCTCGCTGGATGAGGCCGGCCTTTGGGTGACGTCGTCTCAGCGGGAAGCCTTCGAGAAGAGGCTGGTGAGCGAGGGCTACGTGCTGGGTCTCGAGGTCTGCCTGCGCCACGAGAGCGGCGCGAACCTCGACTGCCTGGTCTCGGCCGAGCGGATCACGATCAACGACGCCGATTTCCTTCTGCTGGTGCTGCAGGACATCACCGAGCGCAAGCACTCGGAGCGGGAGCTGTTCGACGCGATCGAGACGGTGATGGCCGACACGTCGTGGTTCAGCCGCGGGCTGATCGAGAAGCTGGCGAACCTGCGCCGGCCTGGCCGGGAGGGCGGCGACGCGGGGGCGCCGAACCTGACCGTGCGCGAGCGCCAGATCCTCAACCTGATCTGCTCGGGGCTCGGCGACGACGCGATCGCGCGCAAGCTGGGGCTGTCGCGCAACACGGTGCGCAATCACGGCGCCGCACTGTACCGGAAGCTCGGAGTCCATCGGCGGACCGAAGCGGTTGTTTGGGGCCGGGAGAACGGATTTCCACTCCAGGGGCCCCGGTAGCTGAATTTCATTATACTGGTAATTTGGAACTATTGATCCACCAGACGTCGCCATCATCTGACCGCCATCTCACCGTCGGCGGACCGTTCTCCGGTCACCGGGTGATCCCCTCGGCCCCCGCGTGCATGCGGGGGCCGTCTATCCCGGTGGGCCGCGCGCCCGACCGGAGCTCTCGACCGACGAGTACGACCACCACCACGACCGTGAAGGAGCGCACGCGATGAGCAGCACGACCGACAAGATCAAGGGCCTGGCCAACGAGGCGGTGGGCAACGTCAAGCAGGCGGCCGGCAAGGCGACGGGCAATGACAAGCTGGTGGCCGAGGGCAAGGCGCAGGAGCTGAAGGGCGAGGCGCTGAAGACCGTCGGCGACGTCAAGGACGGCGCCAAGTCCGTCGCCGACAAGATCACCGGCAAGCACTGAGCCCGTCCCGCGGCGCCGTCCCCTCGGCGCCGCCCTCAGGCCCTTGCCCGGCACGGTGCCGGGCCTGGCCGCTCGATGCGCGAGAGCAGAGCCGATGCGGCGCTTCGCCAGCCTCTTCCTGCGTCAGGAATTCGTCTTCCTGATGCTGGCCATCCTGCTGAGCGTCGGCGCGGGCGTGGCCTACTGGGCGTCGCGGGCCACCGTCCTGACGATCGCTGTCGCGCCGAAGGACGGAACCGAGCCGGCCCTGATCCAGGCCTACGCGGACGCCCTGGCCAAGCGCCACAAGGAGATCCGCCTCAAGATCCTGCCCTTCGACGACGTGCGCGACAGCGCCGAGGCGCTGGGCGACGGCCGCGCCGATCTGGCGATCGTGCGGCCGGATGTGGAGCTTCCGGATAATGGCCTGACGCTGGCGATCCTGCGCGACCAGGCGATGATCATCGCGTCGCCGGAATCCGCCGGGATCGCCCGCTTCCCCGATCTCGACCGCAAGCGCCTGGCGATCCTGGCCCACAGGGACGCCGACGAGGCGCTCATCCGCGCCATGCTGGAGCATTACGGTCTGACGCTGGTGACCACCGAGCCGGCAGGCGCGCTGCCGCCGCGCCACGTCGCCCTGGTCGAGATGGCCGAGAGCGACCTGGGCGCGGCCTTCGCCCGGAAGCGGGTCGACGCGGTGATCTCGGTCATCGCGCCGACCGCGCCGACGGCGCAGCGGATCGTCGGCCTCGTCCAGGCGGCCAGCCGCGATCGCAAGATCTCCTTCGTGGATGTCGAGAACGCCGAGGCGATCGTTGCCCGTCTGCCGCGGCTGCAGGTCGTCACCATGCCGGCCGAGACCTTCGGCGGCAGCCCCAAGGTGCCCGACGCGGAGGTTCACACGGTCGGCGCCTCGTACCGCCTGATGGCGCGCGCGAACCTCGCCCGTTCGGTGGCAGCCGACGTCACTCAGCACCTGTTCGAGCTGCGCAGCGCCATGGCCAACGTCACGCCCGCGGCCGACTATTTCCAGGCGCCCGCCTATGACGGGACCGTCGGCGCGACGAGCGCCCGGCTGCCGATCCATCCCGGCGCCGTCGACTATTACGAGCGCGAGCAGCAGAGCTTCATCGAGCGCTACGAGACCTGGATCTACCTGCTCGCCTTCCTCGGCGGCGGTATCGGCTCCGCGCTCGCCTGGATCGGTCAGCGCCTGTCGCGCCTGCGCCGGGAGCGCGTCGAGGAAGCGACGGACCGCTTGCTGAGGATCCGCCAGGAGGCGCAGGAGACGACCGACCCGGCGCGTCTCGAGAGCCTCGCCCGGGAGATCGACGACCTCGCGGGCGACATCGCCAAGCACGCCCTCGAGCGACCGACCGAGGCGCGGACCATGTCGGCCGCGGCCATCGCCATCGACGCCGCCCGCTCGACGGTCAAGCGCGCCATCACGACCGGACGGAGCGCGGAGGACGGGTCCGCGTTGGCTGGCCGGACGGTCGCGAGCGACGCGGGCCCGAGCGGGGCCTGACCCATTGCGGCGGATGACCGCCGTACCACCCGGGCCGAGGGCCCGCCTCAAGAGGACGACGCGATGAGCAAGGGATACCCTTCGATGACCGCCCTGCTGGGCCTGCTGGCCGTGGCCGGTTACCAGAACCGCGACCGGATCGCCGAGTGGCTCGGCGGCCACGCCAAGGACGCGTCCCGGTCGCCGGCGCCGCAGGTCCCGCCCGCGACGAGCTCGACCATCCCGGCGAACCTGGATCGGCTCCTCGGCGGCGCCAGCGCGGGCGGCGTCGGCGGCCTCATCGCCGGGGGCCTGACCGAGCTGGTCGACCATTTCACCAAGGGCGGCCACGCCGAGACGGCCCAGTCCTGGATCAATCACGGGCCGAACCGCGACATCCCGACCGCGGATCTGGAGCGCGCCATCGGACCGGACACGCTGGCGGCCCTGGAGCAGCGCACCGGCCTGAGCAAGAGCGAGCTGCTGGCGCGCCTCTCGCGCGACCTGCCCTCGGCCATCGGCCGCTACTCGCCCGACGGACGCCTGCCGGCTTTCAGCTGATCCGCTCCATCGCGGTCGTCGCGGCGGTGCCGCCGCGACGACCGGCACCGGTTCCGGCGGCCGCTACTCGACCAGCTCGTCCACCTTCGCCATCAGCGAGGGCGAGATGGTCAATCCCAGGGAGGCGGCCGTCGTCAGGTTGAGCAGGGTGATGAAGCGCTCGCTCGCCTGCACCGGCAGGTCGCCGACCACCGCGCCGCGCAGGATCCGATCGATGTAGCCCGCCGCCCGCTGCACGTCCTGCTCGACGCTGGTCGTGTAGGCGGCGAGGCCGCCGAGATGGACCGGCGCCGCGTAGGCGTACACGGCCGGCAGGCGGTGGGTCGCCGCCAGATCGACGATCAGCTGGCCGTACACCCCGGTCACCGCGTCCGGCAGCGCGATGAGGCCGCCCTTCGGCTGGGCGGCGAAGCCGGCGATCGCCGCCTCGATCTCGGCCGCGTCGTGCACGCCCGCGATCCGGGCATCGATCCCGAGTGCCGGGCCGATCCGGGCCATCTCGGCCGTGTAGCCCGCCAAGCGCGCCCGGTAATCGGGGTTGATGAGGGCGAGCGCCCGCGTCACGCCGGGGCTGAGTTCCTTCAGGAGCTGCAGCCACTTGCCGACGAGGACGAAGTCGAAGTTGGTGAAGCCGGTGAGGTTCCCGCCGGGCCGCGACAGGTTCGTCACGAAGCCGCCGCCGACCGGGTCCTGAAGCATCATGAAGACGATCGGAACCGTCGTGGTCGCCCGCTGGAGCGCGGTCGCGCCGACGACGCCCTGCGCGAGCACCACGTCGGGCGCGCGGGCGACGATCTCCTCCGCCTGGACGCGCATCCGCTCGGCGTCGCCGTTGCCGTACTGCAGGTCGACCGTGAGGTTCTCACCCCAGATCCAGCCGGCCCGCTTCAGGCTCTCCTTCAGCGTCTCGACGATGACGGGACTGTCGGGATGCGCCGCGCCGTAGACCAGCAGGATCCCCAGGCGACGCTGACCCTTCGCCGGCGCGGCGGCGAGGGCCGGCCACGCGGCCGCGCCGCCGAGGGCCGCGATGACGTCGCGCCGTCTCATCCGCCGGTCTCCCGTCCGAACCCGTTCCGAGCATCGCCGATCGAGAGGGATTCCGATCGCACGCCCTCGGACGGTAATAGGCGCTGCCTTAAGGCGGGGCTATCGGGGCGGGCGACGGGGAAGCCGGGCGCGCGCGACTCAGCGGACCTCGACCCGACTGCCGCTGCCGCCGTTCAGCAGCCGCTTCAGGTGGAAGGCCGCCACCCCGTCGTCGGGGCGCAGACCGACCAGGGCCGCGAAGGCGGCCAGCGCGCCGGCCTCCCCGGTATCGAGCTTGGCGTAGGCGTCCTGGTACTGGGCGAGCAGCGCGTCGCCGCAGGCTGCTTCCGTCAGGGGTTCGTAGGCGCGCAGGGCCGTCTGCTTGCCGCGCAGGAGGAGGTCGCCAAGGGGGCGGCCGCGGAACTGTCCGGCGCGGATCACGACGGCGTCGCTGACGCAGATCCGCGTGCCGAAGGCCTTGTTGGCGTTCTCCAGACGGGCGGCCGTGTTGATGGTGTCGCCGTAGGCCGTGTAGTCGAAGTAGCGGCCGCCGCCGAAGTTGCCCACGATCGCCGGGCCGGCATGAACGCCGATCCGCGTCACGCCGATCTCGATTCCCCGCTCGCGCCAGCGATTGCGGAAGCCCTCGGCCGCCTCGTCCAGGGCGAGGGCGCAGGCCACCGCCCGCGCCGCGTGGTCCGGCTGATCCCCCGGCGCGCCGAACAGGACGTGCAGGGCGTCGCCGACGATCTTGGCCACCGTCCCCTCGTGGGCGAAGACCACGTCGGTCATCTCGGCGAAGTAGCCGTTGAGGATCTCGGCGAGCTGCGCCGGGTCGAGGCTCTCCACCAGGCTGGTGAAGCCCGCGATGTCGGTGAACAGGGAGGCCACGTCGCGGCGGTGGCCGCCGAGTTCGAGGCCCGACGCGTCCCCCGCGAGCCGCTCGGCGAGGTTCGGCGAGAAGTACCGGGCCAGGGAGGCGTGGGCCCGCTCGGCGAGCGATTGCCGCCGCCGCCCCTCGCGCAGGTCCTCGACGTGGCGCAGCGTCCGCTCGATCGTCGTCTCGAGGTCGGCGAAGTCGATCGGCTTCGTCAGGAAGTCGAAGGCGCCCCGGTTCATCGCCGTGCGGATGTTCGCCATGTCGCCGTAGGCCGAGACGATGATGATCGAGGGGCGCTCGGCCAGCTCCTGCAGCTTGGCGAGCAGGGTCAGCCCGTCCATCCGCGGCATGTTGATGTCGGAAACCACCAGATCGACGTCGCGGCTCTCGGCCAGGCGGTCCAGCGCCTCCTGCCCGTCGTGGGCGAACAGGAACGTGACGAGGCCCTGCCGGATCTGGCGGCGGAACTTCTGGGTGATCAGCGCCTCGAGATCCGGCTCGTCGTCGACGACGAGGATCTTGGCGCTCGGCGCACCGGGCGTCATTCGGTCCCCGCGAAGGCGGACAGACGGCGATCGATCTCGGCCTTCAGAACGGCGAAGTCGATCGGCTTGGTGATCAGGCCCACGGCGCCGGCGGCGCGGACCTTCTCGCGCGTCTCGGCGTCGCCGTAGGCCGTGATCATGATCACCGGCACGTCGGGCCGGGCCGCGCGCACCAGGGGCAGCAATTCGAGGCCGGTCATCCCGGGCATGTTGATGTCCGACAGCATCAGGATCAGGCTCGGCTCGTTCGAGCCGTTGATCCGCTCCAGGGCCTCCGCGGCCGAGTGCGCGAAGGCCATCGCGAAGCGTCCGGCGCGCAGCTCGCGGCGAAACTGCTGCCGGAACAGGTCTGTCACGTCGGGTTCGTCATCGACGACGAGGATCAGGACGTTCATGGCTGGCTCTCAGTCTCGGTCGCCGCCTCGGTCGCCGGCTCGGTCGCCGCCACGGTCGGTGGCCGAGGCGGCGCGTCCGGCGTAACACTCTGCCGCGGCAGGGTGATGATGAATTCCGTGAAGGCACCCGGTTCCGTGGCGACGTCAACCGTTCCGCCGTGCTGCTTGACGAGGATGTCGTGGCTCAGCGACAGGCCGAGCCCCGTTCCCTCGCCGGCCGGCTTGGTAGTGAAGAACGGGTCGAACATCTTGGCCTTGACGCTGTCCGGGATGCCGGTGCCGTTGTCGTGCACCCGGATCTCGACGCCGTCGCCCCGGTCCCGGGTGGCGACCGAGAGCGTGGGCGCATAGCCTGGTTCGCCGTCGGCGGCCCGCTTCTCGGTGGCGTAGAATCCGTTCGACATCAGGTTCAGCAGGACCCGCGTGATCTCCTGAGGGTACAGGTCGGCGAGGCCGGCCGCCGGATCGTAATCGCGCACGAGGGTCACGTTGAAGCCGGGTTTCGCCGCACGGGCCCCGTGATAGGCAAGATTCAGGCTCTCCTCGACCAGCGTGTTGACCTCGACCGGGCGATGCTCGCCGGACCCGGTGCGCGAGTGGAGCAGCATGTTCTTGACGATCGAGTCCGCGCGCTTGCCGTGCTGGACGACCTTCTCGAGATTGCCCTTGAGCAGGCCGGCGAGCTCCTCGACCTCCGCGCGCGTGTCCGGGTCGAGGGAAGTCGGTTCGAGCACCTCCCGCAGCTCGTCCACCAGCTCGTTCGAGAGCGAGGCGAAGTTGTTGACGAAGTTCAGCGGGTTCTTGATCTCGTGGGCGATGCCGGCGGTGAGCTGCCCCAGCGAGGCGAGCTTCTCGGACTGCACGAGCCGGCTCTGCGCCCGCTGGAGATCGTCGAGCGACCGGTTGAGGTCGCGGGTCCGCTCCTCGACCTTGGCCTCGAGCGTCTCGTAGGAATCCTGGACCCGGCTCGCCATCGTGTTGAACCGGTGCGCGAGGGTCTCGATCTCGTCGCCGGTGCGGATCACGATCCGCTCGGACAGGTCACCCGCGCCGAACCGCTCCGCCCCGTCCTCGAGCTCGCGGATGGGCACGACCATGCGCCGCGCCAGGAAGGTGCCCGCCACCGCCGCCAGCAGGACGCCGAGACCCATCAACGACGTGGTCTGGATCACGGATTCGAGCGCCGGCCCCATGGCGTCGCGCAGCGATTCCTGCACGAAGACGATCCAGTCGACCCGCGGGATGGTGGCGTGAGCCGCCAGCACCCAGCCGCCGTCGAGGCCGGTCGTGATCTCGTAGTCCTGACCCATCATGCGGGAGCCGGGCAGGGCCGCCGCGACCTCGGGCAGGCCGGAGAGGTCGGTGTCGCGCAGGACGAGACTGAGGTCCGGGTGCGCGATCAGGCGACCGGTCGCCGTCGTCACGAAGGCGTAGCCGTGCTCGCCGACGTTGATCGCGCTGACCACGTCCCAGATCAGCTTGAGATTGACCTCCGCGACGGTCACGCCCGGGTCGCGGCCGGCATGGGCCACCGAGACGGTCATGTACGGCTCGGATCCGCGCCGGAAATAGACCGGGCCGAACCACGTCTTCTGGGCGAGCGCCTGGATGAAGCGCGGCGAGGTCGAGAAATCCTTGCCGCTGGCGACGGAGTCCGGCTCCAGTCGGGAGACGCGCAGCTGCTCCTTGCCGGCCGGATCGAGATAGGCCACCTCCGTGATGGCCGGCGCCTGGCGCAGCAGGCGGATGAAGTCGTAGCGCTGCTGCTCGGGGGAGACGCGCCGCCACTCGGCGCGCGTCGTCCAGCCGATCTGGCCCTCGATCGAGGATAGGAAGGCGTCGACGCGCTCGGCGGCGGCGCGCGCCTTGGTGCGTTGCGTCTCGATCGCGGTCCGCTTGGCGTCCTGGTAGTTCAGCGTCAGGTCGACGGCGCCGTTGATGAGCAGCACGAGGCTGACGAGGCCCACGAAGGCCACCGCGAACTTCCCCGCGAGCGGCAGGCGGAACCAGCGCGGCGGCGCTGTCGCGGCCGGCGGGGCGGCTGTCGGGCGCGGCGCCGTCATTCGACGATCTCGTCCGCCTGGGCGAGGAGCGCCGACGAGATCGTCACGCCCATGCTGCGGGCCGTCTTGAGATTCACGATGAAGTCGAACTTCGTCGGCGCCTGGACCGGCAGGGTCGCGGGGTTCTCGCCGCGCAGGATGCGGCCGACATAGGCGGCGGCCCGACGGACCGTCTCCACCGGATCCGGTCCGTACGACATCAGGCCGCCTCGGTAGGCGAAACGCCGGATCGCGAAGACCGCGGGGACCCGGAGACTCGTGGTGAGCGCGACGATGTGGTCGCCGTTGGCCTCGCTGAATGTGCCGGGGGCGACGATCAGGCCCCCGTCGCCCCGCCGCGCGAGCGCGGCGATCACGGGCTCGATCTCGGCCGCCTTGTCGATCTTCACCACCACCGGCTCGATCCCGAGCGCGGCCGCGGTGGCGCGGAACGGCTCGGCGTAGAGGTTCTCGCCGCGGATCTCGGTGCTTGGATTGGACAGGAGCGTGACGTGCCTGAGGCTGGGAACGGCCTCCTTGAGGGCCGCCACCCATTTCCCGCCCAGCGGCGCCTCGTAGAGCGTGAAGCCGGTGATGTTGCCGCCCGGGCGCTGGAGACTCTCCACGTACCCGAAGCGGACCGGGTTCGAGGCGCCGACGAACACGATCGGGATCTGCTTCGTCAGGGCCGCCACGGCCGTGAGCTGCGCGCTGAGGTAGGCGAAGATCACCTGCGGCTGTGCGGCCACGAGTTCGGTCGCGAGGAGACGCGTGCGCTCGCGGTCGGCCCCGGTCCAGCGATCGTCGACCCGCTGATCGGGATGACCGTGGTCGCGCAGGCCGGCATGGAACGATTCCGCCAGCACCCGGCCCTCGGGATCGCCCTCCGCGAACGGCCAGAGGGCCGCGACATGGGCCTGACCCTGCGCCAGCACGGTGCGCGGCCACCCGGCGAGCGCCAGGGGCAACCCAGCGAGTACGGTTCGCCGCCTCATCGGACCATCGCGCCACATCCCCGCCCACGGCCCCGCCGCGCGCTCAGGCCCCGCCCTGCGATCGACTGCCGAAGCATAGTGCACGCTCGACTGCGACACCACGCGCGAGCCGCCGCGCAGTTATCAAAATGCCAGCCGCATGCCGCCGACGATGTTTCGCGGAGCACCCGCGAAGACCGATCCCGTGGTGGTCGCCAGCACGGCGGCGCCGTTCTGGAGTCCGGTCGTGCCGCTGATGCTGTTGGCGAGGTTCTGCGCGGAGGCGACGTAGGTCGTGTCGAACAGGTTGCGCACCTCGACGTACAGGCTCAGCCGCTTCGCGTAGCCGCCCGTCAGCTCCGTGGCGTAGTGCAGGTTGGCGTTGACCACCGCGTAGCCGGGCGCCTTCAGCAGGTTGGCGTTGTCGAGGTAGAAATCGCCCTGGACGACCGTCTCCACGAAGGCGCCGAGACCCGCGAGTGGGCCGCTCGGCACGTCGTAGCCGAGGCGGGCGAGGAGCTGGTGGGCCGGAACCCCGGGGATCCGGTTCCCGGCCCGGTCGAAGGACCGGGTCAGGCTGCCGGCGCTGAGCTGCTCGGTGTAGCGGGTGTAGATCTGGTCGTCGAACGTGTAGGCCAGCGTCCCGCGCCAGCCGGGCGCGAAGGCCCAGTCGGCGCCGACCTCGATGCCGCGATGCTCCGAGGCCGGCGCGTTGAACGTGTAGGCGAGGAGGCCGGCCCCCGGCGATTGCGAGACCAGCTCGTTGCGGAAGAACTCGTAGAACCCGGTCACGCTCAGGCGGAGATCGGCCACCGGGCTCCACTCGGCGCCGAGATCGAAGCCGAGGTTCTCCTGCGTCCGGAGCTGCGTGTTGTTGCCGGGCAGCCCGGCCGGGGTGATGAACAGGTTGCTGGCGGCCGGCGTGGTGTAGCCGGTGGCGACCCGGCCGCGCAGCGCCCAGGCCGCGTCCGGCCGGTAGACCAGGGCCAGTTCGGGGGCGACGTTGAGGAAGGACCGGTTCGCGTCCGCCACCGTCCGCGTCGTGCCGCTCGCCGCGTACGCGTAGGCGATGTTGCGCCCGGTGATCGAGGTGGTCTCGGCGCTCAGGCCGAGGATGCCGGTCCACTGGTCCGACAGCGCCAGCTCTAGCCGCGCCCGGCCGCCGAGGTTCGACTGCACCGCCGCCTGATCGCCGATGAGCGCCCCGAGGCGCGGGCCGTCGTACGGGGCCCGGTTGAAGGTGGTGATGTGGTTGTCGATCGTGTTGTAGGCCAGCGCGACGTATCCGGTCGCCGGCAGGCCGAACAGGTCGCCCCGCCGGGTCAGGTCGGTCAGGAAGTTCCAGGACGGGTAGGAGCCCCGCGACGAGGTCGTGTAGAACGGCTGATCGAAGTTGCGCTCGTCGAAGCCGAGCTGCGTGCGCCACGTGGTGAACGCGTCGATGTCGTGCTCCCAGCGGGCGGCCACGAGGGTCCGGCGGTCGTTGCGCCCGAAGCCGCCCTCGTCGGCGGTCACCGGCACGGTCGCGCCGAACGCCCCGTTCCGGAACAGGTTGAAGGTGGTGCAGCCCGGGGTCGCGCTCGCCGCGGCGGCGCAGCCGCGCTGGTACGGGTTGATCCGGTACTGGGCCAGCGACGCGCGGGCGGGCAGGTTGGCGTCGAGGGTGTTGTTGATCACCTTCAGGGTGAAGCGGTTGTCCGGAGTCGGGGTGTAGCTCGCGAGCAGGTTGATGGTCTGCGTGTCGTAGCTCGCGTGGTCCTGGTAGCCGTTCGCGCGGACATCGCTGGCGAACAGACTGATCTCGAACGGGCCGCTGACGCCGCCGACGGTGAAATAGTTGCTGAGGTAGCCGAAGCTGCCGGCATCCACCCCGATCTCGTAGCCGTCGATCTCCCGCCCGGTGCGTGTCCGGAACGCGATGGCGCCCCCGGTGGCGTAGTTGCCGAAGAGCGGCGATTGCGGCCCGCGGAACACGTCGATCCGGCCGTAGGCGCGGGGGTCCGTGAGGTCGAAGCGCGACGCCCCGTCCGGCTGGGTGAGGATGAAACCGTCCTCCAAGACGACGGTGTTCTTGATCACGCCGGTGGAGCGGGCGTTGTTGCCGCGGATCGAGATGACCACGTCGCGGCCGCCGTTCCCCTGCCGCACGGTCACGCCGGGGCTGTTCACCAGGACCGAGCCGATGCTGGTCGCCGGCCGGTTCGCGATCGTGTCGTCGCGGCCGATGCCGGTGACGATCTCGCCGACCGGGTGCTCGATCACCGCGGGCGCCGAGCCCGGCGGCGCCGCCACGCCGAAGGCCGGCGCGGCGGGCCGGCCCGCAACGGGCGCGGCCTCGCCCTCCACAGAGAGTTCCTCGAGGGTGACGGCGGCCTGGCCGAGGGCGGGGAGGGGGCTTCCGGCGAGCAGGAACGCGAGGGCGCCGCCGCGCAGGACGGGGGAGTCGGAGGTCATCGGAGGTCTCGTCTGATCGATGGGGCGAGCGGCGGCGCCGCCCGGAGGACGGGCGATCAGGCGGAGCGGGGCGGCCCGCGGGGCTGGCCGATGACGGCGGGGACCGACGCGGTCCGGACGGGGGGCGGGATCGGCCACGCCACCGCCGTCCAGCGCAGGCGGCGCGCGAGGCCGGGCGCGTGCGGGAGCAGCGGCGGGACGGCACCGGCCCGACACAGCCCGCAGAGGGCGCAGGACCCCGGTGCCGGCGCGCCAGGGCCGACCGCTGCGTCACCGGCCTGATCCGGCGCGTGCCCGCGCAGGATCTGGCCGGGCAGCGCGCCCCGATCCGCCTGCACCATCCGGAGCGCGACGGCCGGCGCGAGCGCCTGGATCCAGAGCGCGAGCGCGATCAGCACCGCGCCCGGGAGGCCCGGGCGCCCGCGTCTCAGGCGCGCAGACGTGTGCACGGGCACGGCGCCCGCCCGCACCGGCTCAGCGCGCCCACCGTCTTCGGAGCCGGCCCGCGGCGAGGTCGAGACCGACCATGGCGCCGATGGCGAGCCCGGTCAGCGGGAAGAGCGCTCCGAGGCCGAGGATGATCGCGGTCACGGTCGCGGCCACCCGCCGATCCGCGGGCCAGGGTGGCACGCCGAGGCCGCCGGCCGGGCGCCGCTTCCACCACATCGTCCCGGCGGTGACGGCGAGCAGGAATGTGGCGAGGCAGAAGCCCAGCATCGCCAACTGGTTCGCGCGGCCCCAGTGCTCGCCCTTGTGGATGCCGATCCCGTACTGGATCGCCCGGCCGACCGGTCCGAGATCGGTGAAACGGACGTCCACCAGCGGGCGGCCGGAATACTGGTCGAGGGTGATGACCCGCTGCCGCGTGACGTCGCGCGGGTAGATCGCGGCGGCGTAGACGCCGTCCGTGCCGACGGGCAGCGCCAGCTCGAAGCCGGGGGGCATCCCCAGACGTCGAAGGATCGCCACGGCTTCGTCGATCCCGACGCTCGCGGCCGCGGCCGGCACGGAGCGCGGCACCGGCGCGTCCTGCAGGGTCCACCCGGCATCCTCCAGCCGGTCGCGCAGCGGCACCGTCGAGACCGGCCGATTCGCCCAGAGCGCGGCCGGTTGCCCGAGGCCGACGGCGTTCGACCACGCGCGCAGTTCCTGCCCCCACCAGATCGACCAGGGCAGGCCCGTGAGGGCCAGGAAGAGCAGCCCGCCGCCGGCCACGAACCCGGTGACGGCGTGAAGGTCGCGCCACCACACGCGCCGGCGCGGGCCGCCCCGCACCGTGACGACGCCGCCCGCGCGGCCGCGGGGCCACCAGAGATACGTGCCGGTCAACACCAGGACGATCGCGAAACCGGCGACGATCTCGATGACGGCGTTCGCGAGGGGCCCGACCAGGGCGAGGCTGTGCAGTCCGCGGACCACCGCCATGAGCTCGCGGTCACGGTCGACGCGGTCGAGGACGTCGCCGGTATAGGGGTTCAGGTAGACGTGGATCCGGCGGTCGCCGGAAGCGAGCGTCACCCGTGCCGCGGCGTCCGGCGCGGCCGGGTCGATGTAGGTGACGGGCGCGCCGTCGGGCACGGCCTGCAGCGCGTTGAAGATCAGCCGGTCCGGGCCGATCGGCGCCGTCGCCTGCGGCGCGACCCGGGTCCGGTACGCGAACAGGCTGCCGTTGATCTCGTCCTTGAACAGGTAGAGTGCGCCGGTGGCCGAGAGGCCGATCAGGAAGGGCAGGCAGAGCAGGCCGGCGTAGAAGTGCCACCGCCAGACGGCCCGATAGACGGCGTCGCGGGACAGTCGCCGCGTTGCCGCCGCCCCGTACGCGGGGGCGTCGCCGTGGAGAACAATCGACATGATGGGAGGTCCGTGCCTGAACGATCGGGAGCGGGATCGTCAGGCCTTGGGTGGACCTCGCGCGGTGCCCGTCGAGGCCGGCGGGCCGGTCTTCGGGATCTCGGATTCGGGGCGCCACGCGCGGCGCGTCTCGGCGGCGACGGGCCAGTCGGTCGCGGTCGGGTTGATAATCGGCAGGACCAGCGCGCCGGCCTGCACGAGCGTGCAGCACGGATGCGCGTGCGCCACCGGGCCGGCGGGGTCACCCGAGGCGTGACCGGCACAGATCACCGCGTCCGGATCGACCCGGGCCTGTGCCGGGATGGCGAAGCCGAGGAAGGCTTGAAGCAGCAGCGCGTAGAGCGCGACCAAGCCGATGATCGCGCGCCCTCGAACCGTGAGAGGCTGGCACCGGCGCATGGACCGATCTAGGCGGCCGCGCCGCGGCGCGTCAACGGCCGACCGCTGTTCGGTCCGTGCCAGACTCGCGCCTCGCTGAGGATCAGAGGATGCGCCGGGTTCCGGGCAAGAAAAAACCCGCCGGATCTGAGATCGGGCGGGCCGGCGCGGTGGCTGGGGGACCTGGATTCGAACCAGGACTAGAGGAGTCAGAGTCCACCGTTCTACCGTTAAACTATCCCCCAATCAGCCGTCAGCCCTGCGCATCCGGTTTCGAAGATGGCGGGGCAGAGCCCGCAGCGCATCGAGCGGCTCCGGGCGTGGGCGGTGAGATAGGCGGAATGGTTCGGGAGGTCAACCGGTTGTTCTGCGGTTGACGCCACCTCGGCCGCGGCCGTAACCGTGAGGTCGCCGATGCTGCCAGGAAGGGTGGCCGAGTGGTTTAAGGCAGCGGTCTTGAAAACCGCCGTGGGGGCAACTCCACCGTGGGTTCGAATCCCACCCCTTCCGCCAGTAGGCCTGGATTGTGGAGAGATCCCCGCCGTTTGGCGGTCCACCCCACCATCTGCCCCACCAGTTGACGGGGCTCGTTGGCTCAGGGACCCCCGACCGTCTCCGGGCTGCGCGAGGCCGCCGAGATCACGGATCAGGCGATCGACGCCGCGGTCGACGTGGTGCTAGGGCGCGACCGGGGCCCACTCCTCATCGGAAACGTCGGACGGATACGGCTCGCGGGCAGGGCTCATCCCCACCCATCCGAGCATCAGCCCGACCCAGGACCCTAACAGCCTGAGAGCGCGTCTGATGAGCAGAACGCACAATAGCCCCGCGCGGCGGTGTCGGCGGGGCAGAAGATGATGCTCTGGAAGAGCCGGAGCGGGTGTCGCATACCGCGGACCATATTGCCAAGCCTGATGTGTTAGGTCCAGCAGTTGCCGGCGCCAGCGGCTGAGCTATTCTCATGTCCGAAGCGCGTCCAGAAGGGTGGGCGTGCGAGGAACGCGACGACCGTGTCGGGCTGCCGGAGCCGGTCCTGATTGTCCGCTCAGGATGGCAATTGGATGTCGCGCTTTCGTCTCGAAGCGGACGTGCTGCCTCCGGTTCGATCCTGCTGATTGGACCGATGCGCGCTGGTTCCCCGCGCGGACAGAAGGGGAAGCGGTCCGATAGGTGTTGCTTCGACCAGACACTGGCGCATCATCTCATGCGGCAGGTGCCCCTATGGAATGCCTAGGCCCTCAACCCGGAAGGCGACCGGTCATAAGGCGGGCAGGGCATCGTGACGCGTTATTCATTGTCGCGGATGCAGTCAGCGCAATAAGATCAAGCATCGTGAGGAAACTGCTCGCAAATAGGCGATATGATACTCTCATCAAATGAGAGACTTTAAGATAGCGTCATGGCTTCGGATCTTCCTTTGTCCGCGTTCCGCATCTTCGAGGCAGCGGCGCGACGTCGCTCTTTCAAGGAGGCTGCCGGCGAGCTGAATCTCTCGGCCAGCGCCGTCAGCCACGCCATGAGCAAGCTCGAGGAGTCGCTCGGCGTGCCTCTCTTCGAGCGCGTCGGGCAGGGTATCGCGCCAACGACAGCGGGAGAGGCGCTCCTCGATCACGTCAGCCGGGCTTTCGCCGAGCTGCATCGCGGGCTCGACATGATCTCGACGCGCGGCTCGCAATTGCTGCGCCTGCATTGCGCCCCGAGCTTTGCCGCACAGTGGCTGACGCCCAGGCTAGCGGGTTTTCTGCGCGACCATCCTGGGATGGAGGTGCGACTGGCCGCAGGCATGGACTACGCGCGCTTCACCAACGACGAGTTCGATGCCGATATCGTCTACGGCCCCCCGCGCGGCGAGGGCTTGCTGCGCATGCCTCTCGGCGTGGAAACGGTGACGCCGCTCTGCGACCCGTCGCGAGCAGAGCAGATCAAGAAGCCGTCCGATCTGTTCCGGCATCCCTTGATCCAGAGCGACACGAAACTGGTGCGCTGGCCGCACTGGTTCGACAAGAACGGCCTCACGGCGCCGGCATCCGCAGCCCTGCGCTTCGACCGCAGCTTCCTGGCATTGACCGGAGCGGCCGACGGCCTCGGCGTCGCCCTGGAGTCGACACGACTCGCGGAACGGGAAATGACGATCGGACGCCTCGTGGCGCCGCTTGCAGGTCGGTCAGTGGATATCCACTACACCGGTCACCATCTCGTCTTTCCGCCATCATCGCGACGGCGCGAACCTCTGAGGATCTTCGCGCGCTGGCTCGCTAAAGAACTGTCTGTATCGCCGATCTCGGAGCTGGAATAGCGTTTAATGAATTTCATTCATGTTTGAATGCAATCTTCGCGTTTGTTCATTGCCTCTCGGGCAGCCATAAGGGCGTCAACGATAGGACGCGAGGAAACGGCTCGGACGCTGACGCCCGTCAGAGCGCGGCCCAAGAGGGTGAGCTGGCTTCATGCCACGCTTTCTCCGCCTCCCATCGCAGAAGAAGCCGGGTTCGGCCGGTTTGCAGGGAGGGTCTACATGCTTCTCGAGAACAAGGTCTGCGTGATCACCGGGGCGGCCTCCGCCCGCGGCATCGGCAAGGCCACCGCGCGGCTCTTCGCGAAGCAGGGCGCCCGCGTCGTCATCCTCGACCTAGACGCCGGCCAGGCCGAGGCGGCCGCCCGCGATCTCGGTGACGGTCATCTCGGCCTCGCCTGCAACGTCACCGACCGGGGTGCATGCCAAGCTGCCGCCGATGAGACGATCGCCCGCCTCGGCTCGATCGACGTGCTGATCAACAACGCCGGCATCACCCAGCCGCTCAAGCTGATGGATGTGGGGCCGGAGAACTATGACGCGGTCACCGACGTCAACCTGCGCGGCACGCTCTACATGAGCCAGGCCGTGGTCCCGCAGATGCGGAAGCAGAAATCCGGCTCGATCGTCTGCATGTCGTCGGTCTCGGCTCAGCGCGGCGGCGGCATTTTCGGCGGCCCGCACTATTCCGCGGCGAAGGCCGGCGTCCTCGGCCTGCAGAAGGCCATGGCTCGCGAGCTGGGCGCTGACAGCATCCGGGTCAATTCCGTCACTCCCGGTCTGATCCAGACCGACATCACCGGCGACAAGCTCACCCCCGAGCTCAAGGTCGAGATCGCCAAGGGCATCCCGCTCGGCCGCCTCGGCGTCGCCGACGACATCGCCAATGCCTGCCTGTTCCTGGCCTCCGACCTGTCCGCGTACATCACCGGCTCGGTGATCGACGTGAACGGCGGAATGCTGATCCACTGAGAGGGAGGACCTCATGTCAACCGAACGGCCCCACGAGGGTTCGAACATCTCGCTGGCCGACCGGGCCTACAATATCCGCCGCCACGCCCTGCTGATGGGCGAGGTCCAGGGCCAGGGCTACATCGCCCAGGCGCTCGGCATCTCCGATGTGCTGGCGGTGAGCTACTTCCACGCGATGACCTACCGTCCGGAGGATCCGGAATGGGAGGGCCGCGACCGCTTCTGCCTCTCCATCGGCCACTACGCCATCGCGCTCTACGCGGCGCTGATCGAGGCCGGGATCATCCCGGAGGACGAGCTGACGAGCTACGGCGGCGACGACAGCCGCCTGCCGATGTCCGGCATGGCCGCCTACACGCCCGGCATGGAGATCACCGGCGGGTCGCTCGGCCACGGGCTCGGGATCGCGGTCGGCATGGCGCTTGGGCTCAAGCGGAAGAACGCGAAGAGCTTCGTCTACAACCTATTCTCCGACGGCGAGCTCGACGAGGGCTCGACCTGGGAGGCCGCCATGTCGGCCGGCTCGTTCAAGCTCGACAACCTGATCGGCATCGTCGACGTGAACGGCATGCAGGCGGACGGCCCCTCGCACGGGGTTCTCAACTTCGAGCCGCTGGCGCCGAAGTTCGAGGCGTTCAACTGGTTCGTTCAGCGGGTCGACGGCAACGATATCGACGCGCTCGTGAAGGCCTTCGATGCCGCCCGGCACCATCCTGGTCCCGAACCCCGGGTGATCATCTGCGACACGAAGATGGCCAAGGGCGTGCCGTTCCTCGAGGAGCGCGAGCGCAACCACTTCCTGCGGGTCGAGCCGGCCGAGTGGACGCAGGCGCTGGAGATCCTGGACGAGGGGAGGGTGCAGTGAGACGCTCGAAATATGAGAGGCCCGCGCCGCGCGTCGGCGGCGGCGCCAAGACCTCGGCGATGATCGCCTCGCTGGCCGCCCCGGGGCAGCGCACGAAGCCCGCCCCGTTCGGCCACGCCCTCGTGGAGCTCGCCAAGACCCGGCCCGACATCGTCGGCCTCTCGGCGGATCTGGCCAAGTACACGGACCTGCACATCTTCGCGCAGGCCCATCCGGACCGGTTCTACCAGATGGGGATGGCCGAGCAGCTCCTGATGAGCGCGGCCGCTGGCCTCGCCCGCGAGGGGTTCGTCTCGGTCGCCACCACCTACGCGGTGTTCGCGGCGCGGCGCGCCTACGACTTCATCTGCCTCGCGATCGCGGAGGAGAACCTCAACGTCAAGATCGCCTGCGCGCTGCCCGGCCTGACCACCGGCTACGGGCCCAGCCATCAGGCGACCGAGGATGTCGCGATCTTCCGCGGCATGCCGAACATGACGATCCTCGACCCGTGCGACGCGCACGAGATCGAGCAGATGGTCCCGGCGATGGTCGCCCACCAGGGCCCGGTCTACCTGCGGCTGCTGCGCGGCAACGTCCCGCTGGTGCTCGACGAGTACGGCTATCGGTTCGAGTGGGGCAAGGCCAAGACGATCCGCGATGGCCGCGACGTGCTGGTGATCTCGTCGGGCCTGATGACGATGCGCGCCCTGGAGGTGGCCGAGGCCCTGCGCGAGGATCGGGTCGACGTGGCGGTGCTGCACGTGCCGACGATCAAGCCGCTCGACGCGGCGACGATCCTGGCCGAGGCCCGTCGCGGTGGGCGCCTCGTGGTCGTCGCCGAGAACCACTCGGTGGTCGGCGGCCTCGGCGAGGCCGTGGCGGGATTGTTGATGCGCGACGGTACCCTGCCGGAGCGCGGCTTCCGTCAAGTCGGCCTGCCGGACGAGTTCCTCGACGCCGGAGCGCTGCCGACCCTTCACGAACGCTACGGCATCTCGACCGAGGCGATGGCTCGAAGCATCCGCGGTTGGCTGTAGGCGCAGCCGTCGCTCGCGCCGACAAGCGACTGCTCGCACCCATAACTGAGCTGAATTGAGATGATCGCGGATCTCCGCGTCCGCGATCATGCTGTGCCGTAGAATGATTTCTCTATTCATTCGGTCGCATCGCGCGCTCTGAGCGATGATGCGCGCCTGAAAACAATTATCGAATTCAATATTCGATCAAAACAATAAAAACGCTCAGCAAAAGGGCGACCTGCGCGCATGGGCAGAGGCCGGCGATCTCAAGGACCGTAGCAGGCGGGATCGCGCCACCGAGCATCATCAGGGAGTGAAATCGTGAGCACATTCAACATAAGCCGTCGGACACTTCTTGCCGGCGCCGCGGCTGTCCCGATCTTCGGCATCATCACGCGCCGGGGCGAGGCCGCCGAATTCGGCTACAAGCTCGCCACCGGCCAGGACCCGACCCATCCGGTCAACGTCCGGGCGCAGGAAGCGTGCGACCGGATCCGCGAGACGACGAGCGGGCGCGTCGACATCAAGTTGTTCCCGGCCAATCAACTCGGCTCGGACACCGACCTGCTGTCGCAGGTGCGGAACGGCTCGGTCGAGTTCTTCAACCTCTCACACTCGATCCTGTCGACCTTCGTGCCGGCGTCCAGCCTGCCCAACACCGGCTTCGCCTTCAAGGATTACGATGCCGTCTGGAAGGCCATGGACGGGGCGCTCGGCGACTATGTCCGCGCCGAGATCGCCAAGACGCCGATCACGACCATCTGCAAGAGCTGGGACAACGGCTTCCGTCAGATCACCTCATCGACCCGTGAGATCAGGACGCCCGAGGATCTGAATGGCTTTAAGATTCGCGTGCCCCAAGCACCGATGCTTACCTCGCTCTTCAAGGCCCTCGACGCCGGGGCCGCGCCCATCAATTTCAACGAGCTGTACTCGGCGCTCCAAACCAAGGTCGTGGAGGGCGAAGAGAACCCGCTGCCGATCATCGCCACCACGCGCCTCTACGAGGTGCAGAAGTCCTGCAGCCTGACCGGCCACGTCTGGGACGGCTACTGGATCCTCGGAAACAAGCGCGCTTGGCAGAAGCTGCCCGAGGACCTGCGCGCGATCGTGACCAGGGAGTTCGACCGCTCGGGTCAGGATCAGCGTGCGGACGTGGCCAGGCTCAGCGACTCTCTGCGCACGACCCTGTCAGAGAAAGGGATCAGGTTCATCGATGTCGACCGAGAGCCTTTCCGTGCCGCTCTCGCCAAGACGAGTTTCTACAAGGACTGGAAGGCGAAGTTCGGTGAAGTCGGCTGGAGCCACCTCGAAGCCGTATCCGGCAAGCTCGGTTGAGGGTGGGGTGTTATGCACGTCGATATCGCCGCCGCCGCCTCTGTCGAGGCAACGCCCAGTCACGGCCTGCACGGGCCCCCGCTGAGCGGTCACCCATGGCTCGGGACCGCCGATCGGTTCCTCGGTCATCTCGTCGAGATCCCGGCCGCTCTGCTGGTGCTGGCCGAGATCGGTGTGCTGCTCGCCGGCGTCGTGAGCCGCTACGTCTTCCATGAGCCGCTCGTCTGGTCGGACGAACTCGCCGGCATCCTGTTCCTGTGGCTCGCCATGCTGGGCGCCGTGGTCGCCTTCCGCCGCGCCGAGCACATGCGCATGACGGCGATCGTCGCCATGACCGGACCCCGCACCCGCGCCTTTCTGGAAACAGTCGCGCTGGTGGCCGGCCTGATCTTCGTGAGCCTCGTCCTGCACCCCGCCTACGAGTTCGCGGCCGAGGAAATCTACGTCCAGACGCCGGCCCTCGATCTCAACAATGCGTGGCGCGCCGCTGCCTTGCCGATCGGCCTCGGCCTGATGCTGCTGGTCGCCGTCATCCGCCTCTTCGAAACGGCCGATTGGCGGATGACGGCCGGCGCGCTGGTGCTCGGCATTGCGGTCGCGGGTGGGCTCGCCGCCCTCCAGCCTTGGCTGGCGGGGCTGGGCAACCTCAACCTGCTGCTGTTCTTCGTCGTCGGCGTCGGCGCGCTGGTCTTCTCCGGCGTGCCGATCGCCTTCGCGTTCGGCCTGTCGACCTTCGCCTACATCACGCTGACCACCAACGCCCCGTCGATGGTGGTGGTCGGTCGCATGGACGAGGGCATGAGCCACCTCATCCTGCTCGCCGTGCCGCTGTTCGTGTTCCTCGGCCTGCTAATCGAGATGACCGGCATGGCGAAAGCCATGGTCGGCTTCCTGGCCTCGCTGCTGGGACACGTCCGCGGCGGCCTGCACTACGTGCTGGTCGGGGCCATGTACCTCGTCTCGGGCATCTCCGGCTCCAAGGCCGCCGACATGGCCGCCGTCGCCCCCGTGCTGTTCCCCGAGATGAAGGCCCGCGGCGCCAAGGAAGGCGACCTCGTGGCCCTGCTCGCCACCACCGGCGCGCAGACCGAGACGATCCCGCCCTCGATCGTGCTGATCACCATCGGCTCGGTCACCGGCGTGTCGATCACCGCGCTGTTCACCGGCGGCCTGATGCCGGGCCTCGTCCTCGCCGCGACGCTGTGCGCGCTGGTCTGGTGGCGCTACCGCCGCGAGGACCTGAGCCACGTCGCCCGGCCGTCCGGCCGGGTCATCGGCCGCGCCTTCCTGGTGGCGATCCCGGCGCTGGCGCTGCCCTTCGTGATCCGCTTCGCCGTGGTCGAGGGCATCGCCACCGCCACCGAGGTCTCGACCATCGGCATCGTCTACGCGGCGCTGGCCGGCCTGCTGATCTACCGTCAGTTCGAGTGGCGGCGGCTCTACCCGATGCTGGTGACCACCGCCGCCCTGTCCGGCGCGATCCTGCTGATCATCGGCGCGGCCACCGGGATGGCCTGGGCGCTCACGCAGTCGGGCTTCTCGGAGACGCTGGCCGTCGTGATGAAGGGCCTTCCGGGCGGCGCGCTCGGGTTCCTGTTCGTCTCGGCCTTCGCCTTCATCATCCTGGGCTCGGTGCTGGAGGGCATACCGGCGATCGTGCTGTTCGGGCCGCTGCTGTTCCCGATCGCGCGGGCGGTGGGCGTGCACGAGGTGCACTACTCGATGGTGGTGATCCTCGCCATGGGCATCGGCCTGTTCGCCCCGCCCTTCGGCGTCGGCTACTACGCGGCCTGCGCCATCAGCCGGATCAACCCTGACGCCGGGATGCGCCCGATCGTCGGCTACATCCTGGCCCTGCTGGTCGGGCTGCTCGCCATCATCCTCGTCCCCTGGTTCTCGATCGGGTTCCTCTGAGGCGCTGCAACGCGATCCAGGAAGCGGCTGCATCCAACGGAATGCAGCCGCTTCCTCGTCGGGGGACGGTCCGATCAGCGCATCCTGGGAGGTGCCGCCGACCCGCGAGGCCGCACGGCCCGACCGAAGAGGGCGGCGAGCGCGGCCTGTCGCTCATCGGTCGCCCAGGACAAGGCCACGTGCTGGATCGGATCGCCGCTTGCCCCCGCGATCGCGTGCGACTGCGCCGGCTCCTTCCATTGCACGCGCGTTCTGGCCCGGAAGATCGGGGCTGCAATGCCTTGAGGGCCGGCACCGATCGCCTGCCTGAACAGCTTCTGCGGCGACAGCAGGGGCGGACCCGAGGCTCATCGCGCGGCGACGTCCGAGCATCCGGTCGAGCATCACCCAGCGTTCCGATCCGCTGGCCGCGATGACGCGGTAGAGGCCCCGCCGTCACCGGCCCTCCAGCCCGTCACGGCCGTTCCGTGCGGCGCCTCGATTGACCGTCAGCCAGTACGGCCGCAGCCGCGCGGCGCCGTGACTGATTTGCGCCACGTGCCCGATACGGTTAGTCAGCCTTAACCGTGTCGTCTTTCCCTGCTCGATGGCGCGACGCGACCGGCGGGCGTTCAGGCGATGGCCTGTCGCAGCCGATGCTCACTTCGTCCGCGCGACCTGCAGGACATTATTAACTATTCGCGGATTGCTTGTTGGCAATCTTGATTTGACAGCGCGCCACGTCCGGCGAACCAGAACGGTGATGAGACGGCGTCGATGCTTGATCTGACGGGCTATCGCCTGACCTACGACGACGAGTTCAACGCGCGCAGCATCTCGCAGAACGGCGTCGGGACGACCTACCGCGATATTCGCGCCGAGTGGCGGTACGACGCCAACTCCGACATCGGCTTCGGCCGGTCCTCGTTCCTCGATTCCGGGTCCGGTTACGATCCCTTCAGCGTCCAGAACGGTGTCCTGACGATCACGGCGGCGCCGCCCGGGACGAGCGCGTCCGGCTATCCGGGCAGCTGGCAGTCCGGCCTCATCAGTACGCAGGGCAACTTCTCGCAGACTTACGGCTACTTCGAGATCCGCGCGGATTTCTCCAACAATCCCGATGCCTGGGACGCCTTCTGGCTGCTGCCGAATCAGCAGAGCCCGCAGTCGAGCAGCGCCAACGGGCACCAGGAACTCGACGTCGTCGAGCATTACGGAAACAACGACCGCGGCGTCTACAGCACGATCCACACGACCGACCCGCAGCCGCCCGGAACGACCTGGCAGCAGACCCGCCAAGTCTACAGCGAGATGCCCAATCCCAACGGGTATCACACCTACGGCATGAACTGGCAGGCCGATCGCATCAGCTTCTACGTGGACGGTCAGCTCGTCGGTTCGCAGGCGACGCCGTCCGACCTGCACAGCCCCATGTATCTGCTGGCCAACCTGGCCGTGCAGAGCACGGCGACGACGGGCACCCGCTTCAGCTCGAGCATCGACTATATCCGCGTCTACTCGAACAACCCCAACGCGGTCGCGGTGCCGCAGGACCGCGTGTCGTCGCCGGATGGCCGGGATCCGGGCCTGTACGGGGCGACGGCCGGTCTCCGGTCGGGCGCCGGCGCGGCCGGAGCGCAGCCGGGCGCGACCGGGTCGAACTCCGGTTCGACGGCGCCTGCATCGGGCGCCAACGGGTCGAATGGATCTTCTCAATCGTCCTCGGGAACGCCTCAAGGGACCGCGGCGTCGGGAAACGCCCCGTGCTACTGCACCGGCACGTCCATCAGGACCGACCGCGGCGACGTCGCTGTCGAGCGGCTCGCGGTGGGCGACAGGGTCGTCACGGCCGCAGGCCTGCATCGGCCGATCCGGTGGATCGGTCGCCGCACCTATCCCGGATCGTCGGCTCCGCCGACCGAGCGGCCTGTGCGCATCCGGGCCGGCGCGCTCGACGATGGCGTCCCCGCCCGCGATCTGCTCGTCTCGCCGGACCACGCCGTCTGGCTGGACGGGCTGTTCGTCGCCGCCGGCCACCTCGTCAACGGAACCAGCATCACCCGCGGTGAGCGCGTGATCGATCTCACCTACTGGCATGTCGAGCTCGACAGCCACGACCTGTTGCTGGCGGAGGGCGCGCCGGCCGAGAGCTTCCTGCCCGCTCCCGGCCTCCGGCGGCTCTTCGACGGCCGCGATCCGGACGACAGCGCGATCGGTCCGCAGGCCTACGCGCCGCGCACCGCGCTCGGTCCCCAGCTCGCCGCCCTGCGCAGGCGGCTGATCCGTCGGGCCGGCGCGACGTCGCGTCCGGGCGCGGTGCGGGCGTGGCTGGATCGCTGCGCGCTGCGCGCGGACGGCGCGCTGCGCGTGGCCGGCTGGGCCCAAGACGCCGCGCAGCCCGACGCCCCCGTATGCCTGGACATCGTGGTCGACGGGACGATCGTGGCGGTGACGGTGGCGGCGGAGTACCGCGCCGACATCGCGGCGGCGGGCGTGGGCGACGGTCGGCACGGATTCGACCTCGGCGTCGAGGCGCCCCTCGCTCCCGGTGTGCCGCACGTGGTCGAGGTGCGCCGCTCGATCGACGAGGCGGTCATCTGCGCCATGGCCGCGGACGCGGCGGGCGTGTGGCGGCCCCTGCTGGCCGCCTGACGCGCCACCGCGGCCGCGCGGCGGACGTCAGGCGCGCCGCATCAGGCTGGACGCGCGGAGGTCCGACGCGCGCAGGTCCGACGCGCGGCCGCGCGCGGCCGGACCGCGCGACCCGGCCATGCGCGGCGGCTCGGCCTGCCGGATCTGGTCGAGCAGCAGCGGGCGCGCGAAGTAGTAGCCCTGGGCGCAGCGGATCTGCGTGGCGCCGAGCAGGTAGGCGACCTCCTCGAAGGTCTCGACGCCCTCGGCAACGACCGTCATGCCGAGCGCCGCACCGAGCGACTCGATCGCCTTCAGGACGATCTGGCTGCGCGGCCGCTTGTCGATGTCGGTGATGAACGAGCGATCGATCTTCAACTCGTCCGCGGTGATGTCCGCTAGGGCCGCGAGGGACGAGTAGCCGACGCCGAAATCGTCGATCGAGACGCGCGCGCCGATCGCCCGGATCTTTGGCAGGACCTCGCGCTGGAAGCGGCCCGTCGTGAAGAAGGCCTCCTCGGTCAGTTCGAGCACGAAGCGCTCCGCGAGTCCCGTCTCGCCGAGCGCCGCGCAGAAGGCGGTCATGAACGGCACGTCGCAGGCCTGTTTGGCGGCGATGTTGAGGCTCACGGTGACGTCGGGTCCGAAAACCTCGTCGATGTCGGGCATCGCCCGCACCGTCTCGGCCAGGAGCTGCAGGGTGATCTCGTTGATCAGCCCGAGCTCGATGGCGAGGGCGATGAAATCGCCGGGCGCCTGGATCATGCCGACCTCGTCGCGCCAGCGCAGGAGCACCTCGACGCCCGTGACCGCGTGGGAGCGCATGTCGACCTTGGGCTGGAAGGCGCAGCAGAAGCAGCGGTCGCGGATCGCCAGCCGGAGGCGCTGCTCCACGGCCATGCGGGCCGTGGCGGCCTGGCGCATCGCGTCGTCGAAGACGCTGACGCCGCCCTTCAGCTCGCCCTTCACCCGGTACATCGCGTTGTCGGCCTGCCGGGCGAGGGTCTCGTAGCTGTCGCCGTGCTCCGGGAAGAGGCTGACGCCGATGGAGGCGGAGGCGAAGATCTCGTGCCCGTCGATGAAGAACGGCTGCTTCAGGCGCTCCGAGATGGCGCGCACGGCGGCCAGCGCCGCGTCCCCGTCGGTGACGGGAGCGAGGAGCAGCACGAACTCGTCGCCGCCGATCCGCGCCAGGAGGTCGCTCGGGCGCAGCGCGCCGCCGATCCGGTCGGACACCTTGCGCAGCAGGGCATCGCCCGCGGCGTGGCTGTAGTAGTCGTTGATGTGCTTGAAGTTGTCGAGATCGATGAAGGCCAGGGCGAACCGGTCTCCCGGCGCGGACCCCGCCAGGACATCCGCGATGCTCTGCTCGAACATCGTCCGGTTGGGCAGGCCGGTCAGGGCGTCGATGAAGGCCTTGGTGATCAGCTCCCGCTGGATCCGGTGATGGTGCGTGACGTCGATCAGGGTCGTCAGCGTGAAACCGTCCCGGTCCTCGGTGACCGGCCGCGTCCGCACCTCGAGCATCCGGTCGTCGAACGCCTCGACGGTCCCGGCGTCCCGGGCGCCGGCCGCCGCGGCGGGAAGCGCCTGGACGGCCCTGTCCCCGAGGGCGCGCGCCGCGGCGTTGGCGAGGACGCAGTGACCCTGGCCGTCATGGACCACGACCCCGACGGGTAGCGCCTGGATGGCGGCCTCGAGCAGGGTTCGACGCTCCGGGAAAGCGGGCTCGCTCATGCCCCGCCCTGCTGCCACAGGGGCTTGGCAGTCTGGGCGCCGGTCTGGGCGCCGGTCTGAGCTTGGTCGCCGCCCTCCAGGGGGCGGCGGAGGAGGCGGCGATGCACCTGCTCGAGGGCGGCGCCGTGCGGGCTGTCCGAGCCCGCCTCGCGCCCGAGGCGCGCCGCCGCGGCCGGATCGCCGTCGTACCCGGCGACCTTGTTCATGGTTGCCCCGCGCCAGCGCTCGACGACGGCGCCGACGAAGGCCGCGCCGGCGACGGTCGCGTCGTCCTCGGCGGCCCTGCCGCTCGCGTCGTTGCGCGGGTGACGGGCCGACGGCAGCGGCCGGAAGGTCATCCGCGCCGGGATCGGGACGCCCTCGCCGAAGGCGATGACCTCGCCGGTCCCCAGCGACGGCACGAAGGTGAGGAGGTTGGCGGCGTCCGACACGGCCGCGGCCAGGAAGGCCTGGTCGCGCGCGTTGGTCATGCGCATGGCGAACAGGGTGCTGCATTGCGACATGATCGTCGCGTCGAGCTCGGCCGGGCGCTGGGTGACCAGGCCGAGATGGACGCCGTGCTTGCGGCCCTCGCGGGCGATCCGCGCCAGAGCGCGGCGCGTCGGCGTGAAGCCGACCGAGCGGTCGGCCGAGGCGAAGCGGTGGGCCTCTTCGCAGACGAACAGCAGTGGGACGGCGCCCTCGCTCCAGATGCCGAACTCGAAGGCGAGGCGGCACAGCACGCACACGACGGCGTCGACGACCTCCATCGGAAGACCGGCGAGCTGCATGATCGTCATCGGCCGCCCGTCGGGATCGAGCCGGAACAGGTGCGCCAGGATCTCGCCCATCATGTCGCCGCCGACATTGGCGTTGTCGAACATGAAGCCGTGCCGGGGATCGTTCCGGATCGCCTCGATCCGGGTGATCAGCCGGTGATAGTGCATCCGGGAGACGCGGTTCTCGAGCCGACCCATCCGCTCGTCGATGAGCGCGAGCAGATCCTGCAGCATGTAGGGGACCGGCGTGTCGACCGTGTAGCCGGCGCCCTTGCCGAAGGGCCGCTTGACGATCTGGCGGTCGCTCGCCTCCTTGTACTGCCCGTACTTGCTCTTCGCGAGGGGGATCACCTCGGCCAGGATCTCGATCTCCTCGTCCACGGCCGGCCGGCCGCCGTAGATAACGTCGGCGATCTCCTCGAGGTTGAACAGCCAAAACGGCAGCTTGAGGGTCCGCGGGCTGATGACGCTCGCGCGGTCGCCGAAGCTGGCGGCGTACTCGTTGTGCACGTCCAGCAGGAAGACGCGCACGGACGGTCGCGCCCGCATCACCTCGTCGAGGATGACGGTGACGCCGCTGGACTTCCCGACACCGGTCGCGCCGAGCACCGCGAAGTGCTTGGAGAGCAGGTCGTCGATCTTGATGCAGGCCGGAGTCTCGGGATCCTGGTAGAGCGCGCCCACGGCCGCCGTGCCGGTCGCCGAGACCTGATGGACGATCCGGAGGTCGGTGGCGGACAGGAGTTCCACATCGTCGCCGATCGCCGGGTAGCAGCTCACGCCGCGGCTGAAGCGGTGCGCGCCGTGCGCCGCGACGATCTCGCCGAGCAGGTCGAGGCTCGCGTAGGCGCCCGGCCGGTGCCCGCGCTCGCTGCCCGAGGACAGCGTGGTGACGATGCCGACGAGGATCGCCTCTCCGGCACGGATCCGGACCAGATTGCCGACGGTGACGCGCACCCTGGGCCGGCCGCCCTGCACGATGAGTTCGAGATGGACCTTGGATCCCTCGATGGACGTCACCGCGCCCATGGGCGACGCGGCATCGTCATGCCGGACCGTTCCGTGGCCGCTCAGCATCGTTCGCACCTTGGTCAGAAACAGAATCGGCGCGATACTGGTCGGGCGTGATTAAACTTCTGACAAAGAAATATGGCCAGCGAAACAATGCTTAACCGATGCCTTACGGTTCGTGGGCATCGTCAAGGTTGTATTTGATGCCGCCTCGACGGTCACGCGGGAGGACGCGGACCGGTCGGCGCATGATCCGGCGGGATCGTCTGCCATCGACATGCCGGCGCGGCGCGGAAACACCCGCGACCATCCACATGGAAGGTCGTGCCCGCCCCTGCCGGTTGCGGCCGCAGCCTACGCGACCTGACCGTCGCCGAAATGCTCGCGCATCCAGCACTCTCCGGAGATCCGCGCTCCGTTCTGCGTCACGAACGCGTAGGGCGAGTGCTCCACGACCGCGCCGCCGCGGCTGCGGATGATCCAGCGAAAACACCGCGGATCGTCCAGGCACGGGACGATCTCGACGGTATGAGAGCGCGTGATTTCGGTCGTCATGACCGGTAAACGCTCGAGCGCGGGACTCCGCTCCACGGATCGTGTGTGGAAGGTTACCGAGCGGTGTGGGTGCGCACGCCAGTTGGACCTGTCCGTCAGGTTCCGTGGCCGGAACCTTCCCCACCGCGGCCCGGTTCGGGCCGAGCCCTCCGGCCGGGCGCGACCCGGCTCCGCGCGACAAGGATGCTGCATGCCGATCAAGGCCCTCAACGACCGCAAGAAGCTGTCGAACGACTTCAACGAGGCCAACGACGCCTTCATCGACGAGGTGCTGAGCGCGCTCCAGGGCGGCCGGATTCCGGTCGATCTTGCCCGCGCCTACCTCGCGCATCCGGTCGCGATGATGCACACGGACGGGGCGCAGGCCGTCGCCAACTACTTCGAGCGCATGCTGGCCCAGCGCCCGAACATCGACTGGACGCCGGGCGCCTGAGCGCGGCGAGGGACCCCGACGAGAAGGAGCGCGGATGACCGCCGACGAGATCGAGGATCTGAACCGGGCGCGCGCCGCCCTGGCCCGCCAGCGGAACGCCATCGCGCGGCGCCTGGGCGGCCTCGACCTGGCGCCGATCTCCATGGCCGAGGACCTGACCCGGACCCTGCTCGCCATCGAGGCCGTGGACCGTGCCCTGGTCGACGCGGGCCAGCCGCATATCGACATCGGCCACCGGCCGGACGCCTAGGGATTGCGAAGCGCTCGGTCGCGCCCGAGTCTTCGCGCCCGAGTCTTGCGCCGCACTCCCAGGCGTGCGTACAGGCTCGGGTGCTCTGAGGAGACCCGACGATGTCCGACCGCATGCCCGGCTTCAACACGCTGGCGATCCACGCGGGCGCCGCCCCCGACGCGGCCACCGGCGCGCGGGCGACGCCGATCTACCAGACCACCAGCTTCGTGTTCGACGACGTCGACCACGCCGCGTCGCTGTTCGGGCTCCAGGCCTTCGGCAACATCTACACGCGGATCACCAATCCGACGAACGCTGTCCTCGAGGAGCGCATCGCCGCGCTCGAAGGTGGGACCGCAGCCCTGGCGGTGGCCTCCGGCCACGCGGCCGAGTTCCTGACCATGCACGCCCTGATGCAGCCGGGCGACGAGTTCGTGGCGTCCAACAAGCTCTACGGCGGCTCGATCAACCAGTTCAACCACTCGTACAAGAACTTCGGCTGGTCGGTGGCCTGGGCCGACAACGACGACCCCGCCTCCTTCGAGGCAGCGATCACGCCGCGCACCAAGGCGATCTTCTGCGAATCGATCGCCAATCCCGGCGGCGTCATCACCGATCTGGCGGCGCTGTCGCAGATCGCCAAGAAGCACAACATCCCGCTCGTCGTCGACAACACCATGGCAACGCCGTACCTGATCCGGCCGTTCGAGCACGGCGCCGACATCGTGGTGCACTCGGCAACCAAGTTCCTCGGCGGCCACGGCAACTCGATCGGCGGCCTGATCGTCGACGGCGGCTCTTTCCAGTGGGCCGGCGACGCGCGCTACCCGATGATGAGCCAGCCGCGGCCGGAATATTCCGGCATGGTTCTGGCCGAGACCTTCGGCAATTTCGGCTTCGCCATCGCCTGCCGGGTGCTGGGCCTGCGCGATCTCGGACCGGCGCTGTCGCCGTTCAACGCCTTCCTGATCCTGAACGGGATCGAGACGCTGCCGCTGCGCATGCAGCGCCACTCCGACAACGCGCTGACGGTGGCCAAGCACCTGTCGACGCATCCGGCGGTGTCGTGGGTCAGCTATCCCGGCCTGGAGACCGACCGGTACCATCAGCTCGCCCGGCGCTACACGCCGAACGGCGCGGGGGCCGTCTTCACCTTCGGGCTCAAGGGCGGCTACGACGCGGGCGTCAAGCTGGTGTCGAGCCTGCAGCTGTTCTCGCACCTCGCCAATATCGGCGACACGCGCTCCCTGATCATTCACCCGGCCTCGACGACCCACCGCCAGCTCACCGACGCGCAGAAGACCGCCGCGGGCGCGGGACCCGACGTGGTGCGGCTGTCGATCGGCCTGGAGGATCCGGCCGACCTGATCGAGGATCTGGACGCGGCACTCGGTGCGTGAGCCCGGCGTGATCGCGAGCGCGGTGAAGCAACCCTGGATTGCTTCGCTCCGCTCGCAAGGACGGCGGTGCTTCCAGCGATCTGACCAGAAGCCGCCGGCTGGCGCGAGGCGCACAGCCGGCGGCCTGCTCAGAACGCCTCCGCCTCCAGCGCCATGGTGCTCTCGGCCCCGGCCTTGATCCGGTTGAGGCGCAGGGCGGTCTCCGGCAGCATCCGCTCCATGAAGAACCGGCCGCTCGTCAGCTTCGACTCCCAGCGGGGGGAGGGGGCCTCGGCGTGCTTGGCCTGGGCGGCCTTTGCGATCTTCGCCCACATGTAGCCGAGGGCCACGAGGCCGAAGAGGTGCATGAAGTCGGTCGCGCCGGCGCCGGCATTGTCGGGCTTGCTAAACGCGTTCTGCATCAGCCACATCACGGCACCCTGGAGGTCGTTCAGCCCGGCCTGGAGCGGCTTGGTGAACGGCGCCATGGCGGGATCCTCGCCGTGGTCCTTCAGGAAGGTCTGGACCTCGCCCAGGAACGTCATCATCGCCCGGCCGCCGTCCTTCGGCAGCTTGCGGCCGATCAGGTCCATGGCCTGGATGCCGTTGGCGCCCTCGTAGATCATGGCGATGCGGGCATCGCGCACGAACTGCGACATGCCCCATTCCTCGATGTAGCCGTGGCCGCCAAGGAGCTGCTGGGCCTCGACCGCGTTGGCGAAGCCGCGGTCGGTGAATACGCCCTTCACCACCGGGGTCATCAGGCCGAGATGGTCGTCGGCGGCCTGCCGCTCCTTGGCATCCTCGGAGCGGTGCAGGATATCGGCCTGGAGCGCGGTCCAGAGCATGAGGGCCCGGGCCGCCTCGTTGAAGGCGCGGATCTGCATCAGCGTGCGGCGCACGTCCGGATGGACGATGATCGGGTCGGCGGCCTTCTCGGGCGCCTTGGCGCCGGTCAGGGCGCGGCCCTGGAGCCGGTCCTTCGCGTAGGCGGCGGCGTTCTGGTAGGCGACCTCTGACTGGCCGAGGCCCTGGACGCCGACCGCGAGCCGCGCCTCGTTCATCATCACGAACATGGCGTTGAGGCCGCGATTCTCCTGGCCCACGAGCCAGCCCGTAGCCCCGTCGTAGTTCATCACACAGGTGGCGTTGCCGTGGATGCCCATCTTGTGCTCGAGGGAGCCGCAGGACACGCCGTTGCGCGCCCCGAGGGACCCGTCGGCGTTCACCAGGAATTTCGGCACCACGAACAGCGAGATGCCCTTTGTGCCGGCGGGCGCGCCCTCGATCCGCGCGATGACGAGGTGCACGATGTTCTCGGCAAGGTCGTGCTCGCCGGCCGAGATGAAGATCTTGGTGCCGGTGAGGCTGTAGGAGCCGTCGCCGTTCGGAACGGCCTTGGTTTTGAGAAGCCCGAGATCCGTGCCGCAATGCGGCTCGGTCAGGTTCATGGTCCCGGTCCAGGCGCCCTCGACCATCTTGGGCAGGTACAGCGCCTTCTGCTCCTCCGAGCCGTGGACCAGCAGCGCCGCCATCGCGCCCTGCGTCAGGCCGGGATACATGCCGAAGGCGAGGTTCGCGCCCGAGGCGAATTCCTGGATCGCCGTATTCAGGGTGTGCGGTAGGCCCTGGCCGCCATAGGCCTCCGGCACCGACAGGCCCATCCAGCCCCCGCTGGCGTAGGTGTCGTAGGCGGCCTTGAAGCCGGTCGGCGTGCGCACCGTCCCGTCGGCCTCGCGGCGGCAGCCCTCGACGTCGCCCGTGCGGTTGAGCGGGGCGAGCACCTCCTCGGCGAGCTTCGCGCCCTCGCGCAGGACGGCCTCGACCACGTCGGACGAGGCGTCGGCGAAGCCCGCCAGGTTGTCCCGGGCGTGGAAGCCGAGGACGTCGGTGAGCAAGAACAGCGTATCCTCGACCGGAGCGCGATACTGCGGCATCTCTGGCTTCCCCCGTCTGGTGCGGGCCTCTCGGAACGGCCCGCCGCGTTGGCCGCATGTAAACGCCGCGCCGCTCCCGGAGCAACGGCTCCGCCCGCCCGGAGCGCGACACGCGCGGCCGTTCCACAGCGGCGCGTTGGTCGCGGTCATTACCGGGCCCATCAAACCTTAACTTCGTGTTTACCAAGAAAGTTAATGGTCACGCTCGAACGATCCGACGCGTGCGTCCGTGGATACCGAATTCCGGTCCCGCTCTGCGCCGAGGAAACGGACGCCGAACGCTGCCGACGACAGGCCACCGATGACCCGCAACGCGATGCCGCAGCTCGACAGTTTCGATCCCGAGGTGCTCGACGCGGCCCGCGACGTGGCGGCGCGGGCCGGGGTCCCGCTCGAGACCTGGATCGCGTCGGTGGTGCCGCAGCAGCAATCGGCCGGTCAGGGAAATCGCCGGCACCGGCGGCGCCACCGCGCCGAGCAGCTCGCCCTCGGCGGCAACCGGCCCGAGGCCTCGGCCGAGCGCGCCCTCCCGCCGGCCTCGCCCGACCAGCGGGCTCACGGGACCGCGCCGCGCGCCGAGGGTTACGGCGACGGCATCGCCGCTCTGATGGACCGCCTCGACGGTCTCGACCGCGCCCTGGACCACGAGCGCCGCGCCGCGCAGGATGCCGAGGCGCGCCGCCTCGCGGAGATCGAGGCCCGCATCGAGCGCGCCCTGAAGGCGGCCCCCGTCCAGCAGGTGACCGAGCGGCTCGGCGACATCGAGCGCCGCATGTCCCAGCTCGGCGAGCAGGTCGCCGCGACCCGGACGCCCGGCCGTCGCCCGCGTCCCGCCGCCGCCGACATCCGCAGCGCCGTCCAGGACATCCGCCAGCGCCAGCGCGAGCTGGCACAGGGCGCCGAGCCGGCGCTCGCCGCGTCCCCGGCCGATGGCGGCGTCGTCGCCAGCATGCGCCTGGACCTCGCCCGCCGCCTGGAGGCGCGGATCGAGGAGGGCGTCGCCCCGTCGACCGCCCTGATCGAGCTTCAGGAGGAGACCACGCGCCTGCGCGAGGCGATCAACCAGCTCGCGACGAGCCGGGACATCGGCGCCCTCGAGCAGGCCGTCGTCACCCTGGCGAGCGGAATCGAGCGCGCCCAGGCGGGAACCGATCTCACCGCCATCGCGGTGCCGATCGAGCAGGTCCGGGCCCAGGTCGAGCGCCTCGCCGAGGAGGTGGCCGAGAACGTCCACAGCCGCGTCGCGGAGGACGTCCGGCGCCTCGCCGAGCGCCTCGACACCGCCGCCGCGACCGGCGCCGCCGGTCCGGACGACCGGACCCTCGCGGGCCTGTTCGCCGAACTCGAGGAGATCCGCCGTCAGATCGCCGCGCTCGCCGGCCCGGAGCGCATCCAGGGTCTCGCGCAGAGCCTGCAGGCGGTGAGCGCGCAGATCGCCCAGCTGCAGCGGACGGCCGCCGGCCCGGACCTGCGGCCGATCCTGGAGGAGATCCGCAGCGACGTGAAGATCGCCGCGCCGGCGGCGCTGGCGGAGCAGATCCAGGCACTCGTCGAGAAGGTCGACGTGCTCTGCGCGCGGGACGACTGGTCCGAGCGCACCGGCGACGTGAACGTGGCCCGCTCGGGCGACATGGCCTCCATCCACGCCATGCTCCGCAGCCTCGCCGACAAGGTCGATCAGGTCGGCACCCGGTCCGAGCACGAGGGCCTCGACGCCCTGGAGCGGCAGGTGGTCTCGCTGGCCGGCCGCCTCGACGCGCCGCACAGCGCCGATCCGGCGCTGGCCGGGCTGGAGCGCACGATGGGCGACCTGCTGCGACAGGTCACGGCGCTCCGGGAATCGGCGCCGAGCGAGGCCGCGGTGGAGCGCGCCGCCCGTAACGCGGTCGCGCAGAGCCTGCAGACATCCGGCCTCGGTGCCGCCGAGTCGGGCGAGATCGGCCTCCTGCGCGCCAGCCTCGCGGACATGCAGGCCCGGCAGGTGGCCTCCGATCAGCGCCTCGGCGCGACCCTCGACGGGGTTCAGTCGGCCCTGGAGCGGCTCCTCGTCCGGCTCGGACCCGCCGAGGCCGTCCTGGCGCGGGGGCCGTCCCTCGACGAGCGCCTGATGTCGTCGACGAGCCCGGATGTGGCCCTCGCGCCCGTCGAGGCGCGCGCAAGGTCGCGGCGCGACAATGCCGAGGCATCCCGCCTCGCCGACGACCTTCTGGAGCCCGGCAGCGGCCGGCCGCCGCGCGAGCCGCGCGCTGCCCGCGAGCCCTCCGCCCGCCGGGCCGTGCAGGAGCGCCTCGGCGACGTCGCCGCCGCGCGATCCGCGGCCGATTCCAAGTCCGAGACCGACATCAAGACCAGCTTCATCGCGGCCGCGCGCCGGGCGGCCCAGGCTGCCCAGGCGGAGCTGGCCGCCGAGGCGCCCGCCGAGCGCGGGGAAGCCCGGAGTGACCGGGTCGCCGCTCTCCAGGGGGCGGCGACCGGCCGCCTCGGACGGTTGCGCGCCGAGATCGATCGCCGTCGCCGGCCGTTGCTGCTCGGCCTCGCGGCCATCGTGCTGGCTCTCGGCGCGCTCCAGGCGATCACCATGCGCGGCACGGACGAGCCGCGGCCTGCGGCTCCGACGAGCCAGGTCGCGCCGTCCCGCGGCGATGCCGCGGAGGTCCAGAAGGACAGTGTGGACGTCTCCAAGGACGCTTCGAAGGACGCTTCGAAGGACGCCGCCAAGGAGAGCACGGAGTCGAAGCCGGCGCCGGCTGATCCGACGACGACCCAGTCTCTGCCCAACTCCGTTCCCTCGGACGCCCGGCCCAACGCCAAGGCGGCGGTGCCGCAGGTCTCTGGGATGAACAGCCTGCAGGCCGAGTTCGGCAACCTGCCGCCGGCGCTGGCGAAGGTGAAGCTCGCCGCCCTCGACGGTGACGGCACGTCGATCTGGGACCTCGCGACGCGGGAGGCCGATGGCCGCGGCATGCCGCGCGATCTGTCGATCGCCGCCAAGCTCTTCGAGAAGCTGGCCGCGGCCGGCTACGCGCCCGCCCAGTACAAGGTCGCGGGCCATTACGAGAAGGGCTCGGGCGTCGTCCGCGACCTCGACAAGGCGAAGCTCTGGTACGGCCGCGCCGCCGAGCAGGGCCATGCCCGCTCCATGCACAATCTGGCGGTGCTCTACGCCGAGAACCCGGCCGCCAACGGCAAGCCGGATTTCGCCTCCGCGGCCTCGTGGTTCCGGCAGGGCGCCGAGTTCGGCGTCCGCGACAGCCAGTACAATCTCGGCGTCCTCTACGCGCGCGGCCTCGGCCTGACGCAGGACCTGATTCAATCCTACGCGTGGTTCTCCGCCGCCGCGAGCCAGGGCGACGACGATGCCGGCAAGAAGCGCGACGACGTGGCCAACAAGCTCAGCCCCGCCGACCTCGCCAGCGCCAAGAGCCTCGCAGCGAACTTCAAGCCGCGAAAGATCGACGCGGCGGTCAACGAGCCGCCCGCGCCGAAGATGCCGGCGAGCGCGCCGATGTCCCTCCTCGGCGCGCCGATGCCCGGCGCTGTCCCGTTCACGGCGCCGCCGCGCCGGAGCTGACGCCGCTCCGGGCCCGCGGCCCGGCCGCGGGTCCGACCTTGACCGCCACGCCGCGATGCGGGAACGCTGCGGCAGGGCGGCGTCGGACCGGGGTCGGATCGCGCGGGTCGCCAACCCTTGCCGATGCCCGGAGGATGGATGGCGCACCGGAACTCTGTCCCGATCGGCGCAATCGTTCTCGGCGTGGCCGGACTCATCCCGTTCCTGGGCTTCGCTGCCCTGGCGGTGTCGGGCACGGACGGCGGCCTGAGCAGCATCGGCCTGTCGCCGCGCACCATCCTGTCGGCCTACGGCGCCGTGATCGCCTCGTTCCTCGGCGGGATCCGCTGGGGCGCCGCCGCGGCGCGCAATGGCGGCAACGGCGATTATCTCGTGGCCATCGTGCCGTCCCTGGTCGCCTGGGCCGCGATGGCCGCCCCCGCACCGTGGGACCTGCGCATCCTCGGCGGCCTCGTGCTCGCCTGGGGCCTCATCGATCAGGATCTGCCCCGCCGCGGGCTCACGCCCCTCTGGCTCGGCCGCCTGCGCCTGGTCCTCTCGGGCGTCGCCGGGGCGGCGCTCCTCGTGGCGGCCTGACCGCGGAGCGGCGGCCGTGCGGCACGCGCCGTCAGGTCTCGCGGCTCATCTCGCGCAGCAGGTTCAGGACGGCGGTGCGCCGCGCCGGCGACTTGATCGCCTGGAACAGCGCGGCGACCTCCGCGCAGTCGCGCGCGTCCTGGTCCGCCGCGGTCTCGTCGGGCCGCTCCGTCTGGAGGAAGTAGGTCGGACAGACATTCAGCGTGGCTGCGATCCGTTCCAGTAGCCAGCGCGTCGTCGGCGGGGTCGCGTCGTCAGTCATACCGTTGAAACTCGCACTCCGCCCGCTGGACCGATTCAAACGGCAGAGCTTTCCGCGGCTACCCTAGCCTTTCAGCGGCGGCGATGCCATCCTCAGGTTGCGTTCGACTCATCATTTGTCGCAGTGCGTGCATCAATTTCGAGCTAGGGCATGCCGCATTCGAAGCACCTCGACAGGACCTTCAGCGTGTTGCGCGATCTGGAACGGGCCGCCTCGCCCGACGAGATCGCTCGGCTCCTGGTCGACGCCTTCACCCGCTACGGTGTCTCGTACATCATGGCCGGGATCGTCCCGGAACCCGGCCTGCCGAAGCGGCGGCACGCCGGGTTCGTGCTCGCGAGCACCATGCCGGAAGGCTGGGCCCGCCGGTACGTGACGCAGGGCTACGCCCTCCACGACCCCACGGTCCGCCGGCTGTGCACCACGGCGACGCCGTTCGACTGGAGCGCCGTGCTACCGGATACCCCGACGGCCGGGCGCGTCATGAACGAGGCCGGTGATTTCGGCATACGCGCGGGCATCACGATCCCGTTCGTGACCCTCGACGGCGAGCCGGGCGGGATCAGCGTCTCGGGGGAGCGGATCGAGATCGATCCGGCCGAGCGCGTCGCCCTCAATCTCGTCGCGACCTACGCGGTCGGTCAACTGCTGCTGATGAACAGCCGGCCGGCCGGGCGCGCGCCGGTGCGCCTCTCGCCGCGGGAGCGCGAGACCCTGCAATGGGCGGCGGAGGGCAAGACCGACGTCGAGATCGGCATCGTCATGGGCATCACCGCCGCCGGCGTCGACTACCATCTGCGCTCGGCCCGAGCGAAGCTCGACACCGTCAACCGCGCCCACACCGTGGCGCAGGCGCTCCGAGCGGGTCTGATAACCTAGAGCAGGCGCCACGCGGTCCGCACATTCCGTGGCCCGGCATCGGCGAACGCGGTTCGGACCGCGGCAAGTCCTTGGCGCCGCTGCCGGCTGCGCTCGCGGACCCTACGGTTTCTCGTAGTACACAGCCCCCGGTGAAACGACGAAAACTCACGCCAGACCAACGTGAGGTTTGCTCGTGATCCACATCGTCACCCCCGCCAACGCGGATCGCTACGCCGACGCGATGGAGCAGGCCTGGCGCCTGCGCCACGACATCTTCGTCGCCGAGAAGGGCTGGAGCGAGCTGGCCAGGCCGGACGGCCGCGAGATCGACCAGTTCGACACGCCGCACGCGATCCACTTCCTCGCCATGGAGGACGACACCGTCGTCGGCTACAGCCGGCTCCTGCCGACCACGCGCCCGCATCTCCTGTCGGACGTCCTGCCGCAGCTCTGCGAGGGCGAGCGGCCGGTCGGCCCCCAGATCTGGGAATGGACCCGCCAGGGCGTCGCCCGCTCGCACCGGGCCAAGGGCCGCGTCGTCAATCCGGTCTCGATCGCGCTGCTCACCGGGATCGTGGAGTGGGGCCTCGCCCACGGGGTCAACAGCCTGCTGCTGCAGATGCCGACCCTCTACATGATCCACGTCATCCAGCTGCATTTCCGCCCGCAGCCGCTCGGCCTGCCCGTCCAGATCGCCGGCGAGGAGATCATGGCCGCGACCGCCCGGTTCGACGCCCGCACCCTGGCCAAGCTCCGCGCCGTCCGCGGCGACAGTCGCTCGGTCCTCGTCTCCGAACCCGCTTACCTGGTGGCCTGAACATGATCTTCGACAGCAAGGATACCGCGCTGGACGCGCTCGCCGCGCAGTGCCTGCAGGTTCGCGAACTCATCGACTCGGTCGGCGATCCGCTGATGCGGGCCGCCATCGACCTCCTGCTTCTCGAGGTCGCCCGGGCCCTCGCCCAGACGGGTCCGCAGGATCAGGCGAGCGGCGCCTGAGGCGCCGGCGGCACGCGGATGTGAAAGCGGCGGGCGTCCCGGAGGACGCCCGCCGCTTTTCGCGTCGAGGCTGGAGCCTCAGGCGCCCATCGCGGTCTTCAGGTTCTGGTCGACCTTGTCGAGGAAGCCGGTGGTCGAGAGCCACCTCTGGTCCGGTCCGACGAGGAGGGCGAGGTCCTTGGTCATGTGGCCGGCCTCGACCGTGTCGACGCAGACCTTCTCCAGGGTGGCGGAGAACTTCGCCAGATCATCGTTGCCGTCGAGCTTGGCGCGGTGCGAAAGGCCCCGGGTCCAGGCGAAGATCGACGCGATCGAGTTGGTCGAGGTCTCGCGGCCCTTCTGGTGCTCGCGGTAGTGGCGGGTGACGGTGCCGTGCGCGGCCTCGGCCTCGACGGTCCGGCCGTCCGGCGTCATCAGCACGGAGGTCATCAGGCCGAGCGAGCCGAAGCCCTGCGCGGCCGTGTCGGACTGCACGTCGCCGTCGTAGTTCTTGCAGGCCCAGACGTAGCCGCCCGACCACTTCAGGCAGGAGGCCACCATGTCGTCGATCAGGCGATGCTCGTAGGTGATGCCGAGCGGCTTGAACTTCGACTCGAACTCCTCCTCGTAGACCTTCTGGAACAGGTCCTTGAACCGGCCGTCATAGGCCTTGAGGATCGTGTTCTTGGTCGACAGGTAGACCGGGTACTTGCGCGCGAGGCCGTAGTTCATCGAGGCGCGGGCGAAGTCGATGATCGACTGGTCGAGGTTGTACATCGACATCGCGACGCCGGCCTCGGGGAACTTGAACACCTCCTTCTCGATGACCGTGCCGTCATCGCCCTCGAACTTGATGGTCAGGCGGCCCTTGCCGGGCACCTTGAAGTCCGTGGCGCGGTACTGGTCGCCGTAGGCGTGGCGGCCGATCACGAAGGGCTGGGTCCAGCCGGGCACCAGGCGGGGCACGTTCTTGCAGATGATCGGCTCGCGGAAGATCACGCCGCCCAGGATGTTGCGGATCGTGCCGTTGGGCGAGCGCCACATCTCCTTGAGGCCGAATTCCTGCACCCGCTGCTCGTCGGGGGTGATGGTGGCGCACTTCACGCCGACGCCGTGGCGCTTGATCGCCTCGGCGGCGTCGACCGTGACCTTGTCGTTGGTGGCGTCGCGGTGCTCGACGCCGAGGTCGTAATACTCGAGATCGACGTCGAGATAGGGGTGGATAAGCTTGTTCTTGATCTCGGCCCAGATGATCCGGGTCATCTCGTCGCCGTCGAGCTCGACGACGGGGTTCGCTACCTTGATCTTCGCCATGGACCGATGCCTTCCCGCGTTGTCCCCGCGCACGGCATGCAAGGGCCGTGCGGTCGTTGTCCCGAGTGGCCTGACGGGCGCCCCGGGCCGGAATCGCCCCGCGACATAGCGCGGCCCTTCCGGCGACGGAAGGCGCGCGCTGTCATCCGGGCGGCATCGTCACTCGGCCCTCGACGGGCGCGGGCCCGCCGTGCCAGACGGCCGCCATGACGAGCCGAGACGCACAGGGCGACGCCCCCGAGATTTCCCCGAGGAAGGTCACCGAACTGCCGCCCGGGATCGCCCCCGCGGTGATCTTGGTCGAGCCGCAACTCGCCGAGAACATCGGCATGACCGCCCGTGCCATGGCGAATTTCGGCCTCTCGGAGTTGCGCCTCGTCAACCCGAAGAACGGCTGGCCCAAGAAGGGCGTGCGCGAGGCGGCCTCGGGCGCGACGCACGTCCTGGACGCGGCCACGATCTACGGCAGCGTCGCCGAGGCCATCGCCGACTGCCGGTACGTGCTGGCGACGACGGCGCGCGAGCGCGGGCAGATGAAGCGGGTCTTCGCGCCCGAGGAGGCCATGGGCGAGCTCGCGGCCCGCGAGGGCCAGCGCACCGCGGTGATGTTCGGCCGCGAGCGGGTCGGCCTCACCAACGACGAGGTGTCGCTCGCCGACGCGATCGTCACCTTCCCGGTCTCCCCGGACTTTCCCTCGCTCAACCTCGCCCAGGCGGTGCTGCTGGTCGGCTACGCGTGGCGGCAGGCGAGCGGCCGGGCGCGCCTGCCCTTCACGGGCGAACTCCTGTCGCCGCCGGCGACCCGCGAGGCGCTCATCGCGCTGTTCGGAAGCCTGGAGGCGGCGCTCGACGGGGCCGGCTTCTACCCGCCGGAGAAGAAGGAGATCATCGCCCGCAACATGCGCGACATGCTCCACCGCATGAGCCTGACCGAGCAGGATGTGCGGACGTTTCGCGGGGCGCTGCGGGCCCTGGCGCGGAAGGGCGGCTGATCAGCCGGAGGCCGGCTTCATCTCCGGGGGCTTGCCGCCGCCGAAGCAGCGGCCGACCGCCTCCCAGAACGCCGTCTGCTCCTCGGGGGTGCACTGCGCCATGCGCGCCTCGACCTTGGCGCGTCCGGCCACCGCGTCGGGCGTCGCGGCGACCTCGGTCTCGCTCGGGTTCCTCGCCTCGGCCATGGGCAATCCTCCGTTGCAGAACGAAAGCGCAGCTGGGCCGTGCGGTTCCGTTCCGCGGCGCAATCGGGCATGGAGTCGGCGATTGGCCGAGCGGCCGCGCGGTGGCGGGACGAGGGCGGGGTATCGGGTGCGGCTCAGCGTGGACAATCTGGCCTGCCGCCGCTCCGGCCGCCGCATCTTCGCCAACCTGTCCTTCGCCCTCGGACCCGGCGACGCCCTGGCAATCACCGGGCGGAACGGCGCGGGCAAGTCGAGCCTCCTCGCCATCCTGTCGGGCCGGCTGCGGGCCGATGCCGGGCGGGTCGACGTCTCCGACGTCGGCGAGGCGAGCCTGCCCGAGTGCCTCCACGCGGTCGGCCACCGCGACGGGCTGAAGAGCTCGCTCACGGCGGGCGAGAACCTCCTTTTCGCGCAGCGGCTCCTGGGCGCGCCGCGCCTGGACCCGCGCGCCGCGCTGGAGCGGCTAGGCCTCGGCCACGCGCACGACCTGCCGGTGGCCTATCTGTCGGCGGGCCAGCGGCGGCGCGTGGCCCTGGCGCGGCTCCTCGTCTGCGCCCGGCCGCTCTGGCTCCTGGACGAGCCGACCGCCGCCCTCGACACGGCCTCGCAGGCGGTGCTCGCCGCGCTGATGGAGGGCCATCGGGCCGGCGGTGGCCTCGTGATCGCCGCCACCCACCAGTCGCTCGGCCTCGCCGGCGCGGCGGAGCTGCGTATCGAGACCGCGTCCGCGGCCGCGGCGCCGGTCGCGGACGCGCTGGAGGAGTGGGCGTGATTCGCGCGGTCCTCGCCCTCGTCGCTCGCGACCTGCGCCTCGCCGGCCGGGTCGGCGGTTCCGGCGCCCTGTCGCTGGTCTTCTTCCTGATGATCGTCGCGCTGGTGCCCTTCGCCCTCGGGCCCGATCTCAACCTGCTGTCGCGGATCGGACCGGCGATCCTGTGGCTCGCCGCCGTGCTGGCGACGCTGATCGGCCTCGACCGCCTGTTCCAGGCCGACGAGGAGGACGGCTCCCTCGACCTGATGACCGCCGCGCCGGTGCCCCTCGAGCTTGTGGTGCTCGGCAAGGTCGCGGCGCACTGGCTGACCACGGGCTTGCCGCTTGCCCTGGCCGCGCCGCTCTTCGGGCTGCTGGTGGCCCTCGACGGCACCGCCATGGGCGCGACGTCCCTGACGCTGCTCGCCGGCACCCCGGCCCTGAGCTTCATCGGCGCGGTCGGCGCGGCGCTCACCGCCTCGATTCGCCGGGGCGGCCTGATCCTCGCCGTGCTGGTCCTGCCTCTGATGATCCCGACGCTGATCTTCGGCGTCTCGGCCGCGCAGGCGGCGAGCGGCGGCACGGTGCCGTTCCTCGTGCCGCTGGCGGTGCTGGGGGCGCTGACGCTGATCGCCGCCGTGGTCGGGACGCTGGCGGCGGCGGCGGCCCTGCGCTGGCCCGAATAGCCGGGGCTCGTTTGCGGGAGCCGGCCGGCGCACGTCATCGTCGCGGCGATGCGGCCTCGCGCGATCCGACGTCTTCAAAGAAGCCTGCCGTATGCGTCCCGGCGCCCGGACTGAGGCCGAGGCCCGCGATCCGGTTTCGCCTCCGAGCGCGTTGACGCGCGGCGCCCCCCTGACTATAGAAGCCGCTTCGCCGAGGGGCCGCGCTTTCGCGCGCGCTGCGTCTCGGCCATCGCCAGACAACCTGACGCGACGACCGATTTCCGGCCCAGCCGGCCCGTCGGCATCGCCCGACGAGAAACACGAGGACGTACATGGCCAACACCGCTTCGGCCAAGAAGATGACCCGCAAGATCGCCAAGCGCACGGCGATCAACCGCTCGCGCCGCTCGCGCATGCGGACCTTCGTCCGCAAGGTCGAGGAGGCCATCGCCACCGGTAACCAGCAGGACGCGCTGGCCGCCCTCCGCGCCGCCGAGCCCGAGATGATGCGCGCCGCCCAGCACGGCATCGTTCACAAGAACAACGCCTCGCGGAAGGTCTCGCGCCTCGCCGCCCGCGTGAAGGCGCTCGCCGCCTAAGCCGCCACGCACCACCGAGACGGTCTCGAGCCCGGCCTTCGCGCCGGGCTTTTTCGTGCGCGCTGTCCGGATCGGGCCGCGCGCTGCCGGCGGCGCCATGAGTCGAAAGCGTTAACCCTATCCAAGAATCAGCACGATTGCGGTTCCCGGAAACGGCGTGTAGCTTAACAGAAACTGACACCGGGCAAGCAAAACACGGCGATTTCGGGACTCCAGCGAATCGATCTGATTCGCCAAGACTCTAGCCGCCGTGTTCAGCTCCTGCGCGAACACTTGCGAATGGGAATCGGCGCCGTCCCCACAAGTCCCACTGTTAAAGGAACCGTAGGTAATTGTTGATAGGCTCTCCCAATCGGCAAAAGTTCCTCGCGGCGGGGTTGACTCCGTCCAGAGGACTCTGTCCCGCCCGTTCTTGCGGGACGCTGAGGGCGTAATTCGTGCGTACGCGCCGCCTGCGGGCTTCCGTGGGCAGCGTCGGGAGAGCCAGTGATGCGTGTCGACGGAACGGTGGCGAGCGACGACGACGGGGGCCGCAACGGCGGCGGCAACACGGATTACGGGTCTGCCTGGGCCCGGGTGAAGCGCCGGCTGCGGGCCGAACTCGGCGAGGACGTGTTCGCCAGCTGGTTCGCCCGGCTGGAGCTGGAGGCCGTGGCCGGCGGAACGGCCCGCCTGACGGTCCCGACCCGCTTCCTGAAGAGCTGGATCGAGTCGCACTACCTCGACCGCGTCCTCAACACCTTCAAGGCCGAGGTCGAGGAGATCGCGCGGATCGAGGTCGGCGTGCGCGGGACCGGGGCGCCGGTCCGTCCGGTCGCCGTCGGAGCCGCGAAGGCAGGCCCGGTCAGCGGCCCGCTCGCCCGCCTCCACGCGACCAGCGCGCCGATGCCGGTCGCCGCGGTCGCACCGACGCCCGAGGCGCGCGGCGCCGAGGCCGGCGGTGACCTGAGCGGCACGCCGCTCGACGCGCGGCTGACCTTCGCGAGCTTCGTGATCGGGCGCTCGAACGCGCTGGCGCACGCCGCCGCCGAGCGGGTCGCCAATCACCAGGGGGAGGGCGCGCTCTACAACCCGCTCTACCTCCACGCGGGCGTCGGGCTGGGCAAGACCCACCTGCTGCACGGGATCGGCCACGCCGCCCGCGAGGCCGGCCGCCGGGTGATCTACCTGACCGCCGACCGCTTCATGTACGGCTTCGTCAACGCCCTGAAGACCCAGTCGGCGCTCGCCTACAAGGAGCGGCTGCGGGGCATCGACCTGCTGATCCTGGACGACGTCCAGTTCATCCAGGGCAAGTCGATCCAGGCCGAGTTCGGCCACACGATCAACGCGCTCATCGATGCCGGCCGTCAGGTCGTGGTCGCCTCCGACCGGCCCCCGACCGAACTCGAGGCCCTGGACGAGCGGGTGCGCTCGCGGCTCGGCGGTGGCCTCGTGGTCGAGATCACGGCCCTCGACGAGGCCCTGCGCGTCTCGATCCTGTCGGCACGCCTCGCCGCCGTGCGGGCCGCGCATCCGGGCTTCGACGTCTCGCCGCAGGTGGCAGCCTACGTGGCCCGCGCGATCACCGCCAACGGCCGCGACCTCGAGGGCGCGGTCAACCGCCTGCTGGCCCACGCCACGCTCACCGGCACCGCCGTGACGATGGAGACGGCCGAGAGCGCGATCCGCGACCTCGTGAAGAACCGCGAGCCGAAGCGGATCAAGATCGAGGACATCCAGAAGCTGGTCGCCTCGCGCTACAACGTCTCGCGGTCCGATATCCTGTCGGAACGGCGCACCGCCGCGGTGGTGAAGCCGCGCCAGATCGCCATGTACCTGTCGAAGGTCCTGACGCTGCGCTCGCTGCCGGAGATCGGCCGCCGCTTCGGAGGCCGCGACCACACCACGGTGCTGCACGCCGTGCGCAAGATCGAGAAGCAGATCGGCGAAGATTCGGTGCTCGGCGACGAGGTCGAGCTGCTGAAGCGGATGCTTCAGGACTAGTCGAACGCGCGAGATTTCCCGCATCGCGTCCGGGCTGAGTTTGCTCTTTCCGGAGCAGGTTCGATCCGGGCGGGCGCGGGGACCGCCGGTCATCCGGCTGATCTGGCCGAGCCCGCACGAGCACGACCAAACCACCCCCGCTGTCACGCGCCCTTCGCCAGCTCCCCGCTATCGGGGCTGGCCGAGGGCGCGCGCGCCGTGGCAGACTGGCGCGAACCGAGACGGCCCTGTAAGGCCGCGTCGCCGACCGGCGAAGATCGACGCCCCGGGGGAGTGCTGATGACGGACGCCTTCATCTACGACCACGTTCGCACGCCGCGCGGGCGCGGCAAGGCGGACGGCTCCCTCCACGAAGTCACCGCCCTGCGGCTCGCCGAGACCGCGCTCCGCGCCCTCAAGGACCGCAACGGACTCGATACCGGCCTCGTCGACGACGTGGTGCTGGGCTGCGTCGATCCGGTGGGCGAGGCGGGGGGCGACATCGCCCGCGCCGCCGCCCTCGTGGCGGATTACGGCGCGCACGTGCCGGGCGTGCAGATCAACCGCTTCTGCGCCTCCGGCCTCGACGCGGTGAACTTCGCCGCCGCGCAGGTCATGAGCGGCCAGCACGAGATGGCGGTGGGCGGCGGCGTCGAATCGATGAGTCGCATCGGCATCGGCGCCTCGGGCGGCGCCTGGCCGGTCGACCCGGCGATCGCCATCAAGTCCTACTTCATGCCGCAGGGCGTCTCGGCCGACCTGATCGCCACCAAGTACGGCTTCACACGGGACGATTGCGACGCCTACGCGGTCCGCTCCCAGGAGCGCGCCGCGAAGTCCTGGGGTGAGGGGCTGTTCGACCGCACGGTGGTCCCGGTCCGCGACGTGAACGGCATCACGCTCCTCGACCGCGACGAGCACATCCGTCCAGGCACCGACATGCAGTCGCTCGCCGCGCTGAAGGCCTCGTTCGTGCAGATGGGCCAGATGGGCGGCTTCGACGCCGTTGCGACGGACGCGCATCCGGACGTGGAGAGCGTGGAGCACGTCCACCACGCCGGCAACTCCTCCGGCATCGTCGACGGCGCCGCCGCCGTGCTGATCGGTTCCCGCGCTGCCGGCGAGGCCGCGGGCCTGCGCCCGCGCGCCCGGATCCGCGCCTTCGCCAATATCGGGTCCGACCCGGCCCTGATGCTCACCGGGCCGGTGGACGTCACCCGCAAGGTCCTGGCGAAGTCGGGCCTGAGCCTGTCGGACATCGACCTGTTCGAGGTCAACGAGGCCTTCGCGGCCGTGGTCCTGCGCTTCTGCCAAGCCTTCGACCTCGATCCGGAGGCGGTCAACGTGAACGGCGGCGCCATCGCCCTCGGCCACCCGCTGGGCGCCACCGGCGCGATGATCCTCGGAACCGCGCTCGACGAGCTGGAGCGGACCGGCAAGGAGCGCGCGCTGGTCACGCTGTGCATCGGCGCCGGCATGGGCACCGCGACCATCATCGAGCGGGTGTGAACCCCCGCGCGCCCGGGAGCGGCGCCGCGCCGCTCCCCAAAATCCGGGAACGCTGCTAGAGGCGCGGGCGACGCTCGGCCCTTTCGCGGTCCGGACGATAAAACAACGGGAGACAAGCCCTTGAACCGCCTGATTGCGACGCTCTGTCTGGGCGTCACCCTGAGCCTGCCGGTGGCCGCCCGCGCCGATGACGCGGCGGACCGCGTCGCCGCGGCCACGAACCTCGTCAACAAGACCCTGATCAAGAACCTCCAGACCGGGTTCAACGTCGCCCTCGAGAAGACCGTGGCGCCGATGCCGGAGGCCCGCGCCGAGGCCGTGCGCAAGGAGCTGCTGGACGAATTCGAGAAGCAGCGGACCCTCATGGTCCAGGGGCTCTCGAAGGACTACGCCGAGAAGTTCAGCCTCGCCGAGCTCAAGCACCTCGACGAGATCTACTCGGACCCGACCTACCTCAAGTTCCAGACGATGAATGCCGATCCGAACTCGTCGGTGACGGCGATCTCGCAGAACTCCGTGACCAAGCTGCTCAACATGCTGGCGGTGGCCGCGGCGACCGACAACGGACCGAAGCCCGGCACCCCGCCGGTGCCGCCTGCGCCGCCGGCCGCTGCGCCGACCCCGGCGCCGAAGTAGGCGATGAGCGCCGCGCGCGTCGGTCCGGTGTCAGGCCGCGCGCGCGGCCACCATGGGGGCGAAGCCCGCGACCGGGGGCAGCCCCTCCAGGAGGGGCTTGGCGAAGTGGTAGCCCTGCACGAGCGTGATCCCGATATTCCGCAGGGCGTCGAGTTCCGCCGCGGTCTCCACGCCCTCGGCCAGAACCGTCACCCCGAGGGCGCGGGCGATGGCGACCACGCCCGAGACGATGGCGTAGCGCCCGGCGTCGCTGTCGAGGCCGCGCAGCACGTCCATGTCGATCTTGATCAGGTCGGGGCGGAAATTGGCGAGCAGGCTCAGGCCCGCGAAGCCGGCGCCGAAATCGTCGAGCGCCGTCAGGAACCCCTGCTTCCGGTAGGCGGCGACGATGCCCTTGACGTGCTCGATGTCCCGGAAGCGCTCCTGCTCGGTGAACTCGAACATGATCCGCCGGTGGGCGAAGTCGATGCGCCGCGCCGCCTCGAGCGAGGCGCGGATGCAGGCATTCGGCTCGTAGACCGCGTTGGGCATGAAGTTGATCGACAGCCGCGTGGCGCTGTCGCGGGGGAACAGCGTGCCGGCGAGCTCGATCGCCTTGACGCGGGCGGCCTGGTCGAACTGGTAGCGGGTCTCGTCGGTCACCCGGTCGAGGATCGTGTAGGCCGGCTCACCCTTCGGGCCGCGCACCAGCGCCTCGTAGGCCCAGACGCTGCCGTCCGCGAGGTCGAGGATCGGCTGGAACGCCATCGTGAAGTCGAAGTCGAGCTTGGTGCCGGCGCGACAGGCGCGGCAGCCGGAATCCTTCGTCATGTGCGGCTTTCGGTGAGTGACCCCGGCCGGCAGACAATGGCCGGACGCGCTCAACACAACCTTAATGCAAGTGCGCCGGCGGATCGTCGGCGGAACCCAGGGAGGACGGCACCGTGACGCTGACCGATTTCCGCTTCGAGACCGATCCCGACGGCGTCGCGCTGGCGACCTGGGACATGCCCGGCCGCTCGATGAACGTGATCACCGAAGGTGTGATGGACCAGCTCGAGCAGATCATCGAGCAGGTCGCGTCCGACCCGGCGATCAAGGGCTGCGTCATCACCACCGGGAAGGACAATTTCTCCGGCGGCGCCGATCTCACCATGCTCCAGGGCCTGGGCCGGGCCTACGAGCAGCTGAAGGCCGAGCAGGGCGAGGAGGTGGCGATGCGCCACTTCTTCGAGGCCTCCCGACGCCTGTCGCTGCTGTTCCGGCGGCTGGAGACCTGCGGCAAGCCCTTCGCGGCGGCGATCCAGGGCCTGTGCCTGGGCGGCGCCTTCGAGCTGGCGCTGTCGTGCCATCACCGCGTCGCCTCCGACGACGGGAAGACCCGGGTCGGCCTGCCGGAGATCAAGGTCGGCCTGTTCCCGGGCGGCGGCGGCACGCAGCGGGTCGCCCGCCTGATGCAGACCGGCGACGCCCTGCAGATGCTGTTCAAGGGCGAGCAGATCCGCGCGCCCATGGCCAAGGGCATGGGGCTGATCCACGCGGTGGCGCCGCAGGCCGAGATCGTCGAGCGCGCCAAGGCCTGGATCCGCGAGGGCGGCTCGGCTGTGGCGCCCTGGGACGTGCCGAAGTTCAAGGCGCCGTCCGGCAAGGTCTACTCGCCCGCCGGCATGATGATCTGGCCGCCGGCCAACGCCATCTACCGCCGCGAGACGCACGACAACTACCCGGCCGCGAAGGCGATCCTGGCCTCCGTCTACGAGGGCATGCAGCTGCCGATGGACCTCGCCCTGCGGGTCGAGAGCCGGTACTTCGCGCATATCCTGCGCTCGACCGAGGCGGCGGCGATGATCCGCACGCTGTTCATCTCCATGGGCGAGCTGAACAAGGGTGCGCGCCGCCCGAAGGACGTGCCGGCCACGAACCTGCGAAAGGTCGGCGTGATCGGCGCCGGCTTCATGGGCGCGGGCGTGGCCTACGTCACCGCCCAGGCCGGGATCGAGGTGGTGCTGGTCGACCAGTCGGTCGAGGCGGCCGAGAAGGGCAAGGCCTACGCCCACACGCTCATCACCGGCCAGATCAACAAGGGCCGCGCCAAGACCGCCGACCGGGAGGCGCTGCTCGGCCGGATCCAGGCCACGGCGGATTACGGCGCCCTCGCGGAGTGCGACCTCGTGATCGAGGCCGTCTTCGAGGATCCGCGGGTGAAGGCCGAAGTGATCCAGAAGGTCGAGGCGGTGATCCGCCCCGACGCGATCTTCGCGTCCAACACCTCGACCCTGCCGATCACCGGCCTGGCCAAGGCGTCGCAGCGGCCCGCGCAGTTCGTCGGCATCCACTTCTTCTCGCCCGTGGAGAAGATGATGCTCGTCGAGATCATCAAGGGCGAGGCGACCGGGGACGCGGCGCTCGCCACCGCCCTCGACTACGTGCGGCTGATCAAGAAGACCCCGATCGTCGTCAACGACGCCCGCGGCTTCTTCGCCAACCGCTGCGTCGGCGCCTACATCCTCGAAGGCCACAAGATGCTCTTCGAAGGCGTGCCGCCGGCGATGATCGAGAGCGCCGGCCGCCAGGCGGGCATGCCGGTCGGGCCGCTATCGCTCAACGACGAGGTCGCCCTCGACCTCGTGCTCAAGATCGCCAAGGCCACCGAGGCGCAGGTCGGGCAGGGCGCCGTCGACCCGGCGCAGAAGGCGATCCTCGCCGAGATGGTCGAGAATCAGGGCCGGCTCGGCCGCAAGAACCGCAAGGGCTTCTACGACTACCCGGAGGGCGCGCCGAAGCGCCTGTGGCCCGGCCTGCAGGACCTGCAGCCGAACCGCCTCGACCCCGACGCCGTCGACTTCACCGAGCTGAAGCAGCGGCTCCTCGTGGTCCAGGCGCTGGAAGCCGCCCGCACGGTCGGCGAGGGCGTGGTCACCGACCCGCGCGAGGCCGATGTCGGCTCGATCCTCGGTTTCGGCTTCGCGCCGTTCACCGGCGGGACCCTGTCGTACATCGACTTCATGGGCGCGGCGGCCTTCGTCGACCTCGCGCGGACGCTCGAGGCCAAGCACGGGCCCCGTTTCCACGTGCCCGACAACCTGGCCGCGATGGCCGAGAACGGGGGCACCTTCTACGCCGGCGCCGAGAAGCGCGCCGCGTGAGCGACGTCGGCCGGACGCCCGCTCGCGGCGTCCGGCAGCTGGGCGAGCTCCTCCAGCAGGACCGTGCGCGCGCAGGCACCGAAGGCCCGCATCAGCCGCCCCCGGGCGTGGTCCGGGGGGAAGAGCAGCGCGAAATGCACCGGGAGGGCGGGGGCGAAGGGCCGGATCGCGATCGGCGAGACCTTCGCCTCCTCGTGGGCGGCCAGGGGGTTCATCACGCTGACCCCGAGCCCGGCCGAGACCAGGGTGCAGATCGAGGCGCCGAGGCCGGCCTCGGCGGTGATGGTCAGGCCGATGCCGGCGGCCTCGAAGACGGCCTCGGTCCGGCCGCGCAGGGCGCTCCCGAGCGACGCGGCGACGAAGGGCACGCCCTGAAAATCCGCGGGCGCGAGCGATTCCCGCGCGGCGAGGGCATGGTCCCGCGGCAGGACGGCGACGCAGGCGCGCGTCTCGACATGCTCGGCGCGCGCCTCCGGGGCGTCGCCGTACAGCATCGTCAGCGCGGCGTCGCAGGAGCCGGTGGCGAGCCAGTGGTTCACGGTCTCGTCGTCGCCGGAATGGATCGCCACGATCACGTCCGGATGCGCGGCCCGGAAGCGGACGACCGCGCGCGCGAGGAGCCCGCCCGCCAGTCGCGGCATCGCCGCCACCCGCAGCCGCTCCGCCCCGAAGGCGCGGATGCGCGCGGCCGCCGATTCCAGGCTCGTGAGGCCCACGAAGGCGCGCTCGACCTCCGCGTGGAACCGCGTCCCGTCGAGGGAGGGCACGACCCGGCTCCCGCTCCGGTCGAACAGGGGCAGGCCGGTGATCGCCTCCAGCTGCGCGATCAGGCGGCTGACCTGCGGCTGCGAGGTGTGGAGCCGGCGGCTCGCCTCGGTCATCGACCCGGTGGCCACCACGGCCCGGAAGGCCTCGATGTGCCGGAAGGTCATGCGCCGCTCGGCCATATCAGATCCGTATGCTCGGCAGGTGAATCGGCATTGGACGCACGCGCGCGGCCGCTCCTAGGATCAGTCGGCAAAGCTTCGGGCCGACTCCCCGTCGGGGCGGCCGGGCGCTTCGCCGGTTCAGACATAGCGAGGGGGTTCGGATCGTGTCGAGGACGCTGCCGCTTCTGTTGGCCACTCTGTGCTGGGCCGGCCTCGCCGCGCCGTCGGTCGCCGAGGGGCGCCTCGACAAGATCCGCGCGACCGGACAGATCAGCCTCGGCTTCCCGGACGCGTCGCCGCCCTTCGGCTTCCTCGACCAGAACGCCAAGCCGGTCGGCTATTCGCTGGAGATATGCGAACACGTCGCGCAGAAGCTCAAGGCCGCGCTCGGCCTGCCCAAGCTCGAGGTGCGCCACGTGCCGGTGATGTCGGCGACCCGGATCCCGCTGATCAACAACGGCACGATCGACCTGGAATGCGGCACCGCCAGCAACCTGCCCGAGCGGCACAAGCTGGTCTCGTTCGCGCCGACCACCTTCGTGGCGCAGGTGGTGCTGGTGGCCAAGAAGGACACGCCGGTGGATGTCGACGACATCGCCTCGTTCCGCGGCAAGGCCATCTCGGCGCAGGCCGGCGGCGAGACTCAGCGCGTCGCCACCCGGATCAACGTCCGCGACAAGCTCGACATCCAGGTGATGCCGGCCAAGGACACCGCCGAGGTGTTCCTGCTCGTGGAGACCGGCCGCGCGGCGGGCGCCATCAACGACGACGCCCTGGCCCACGCCACGGTGGCGGGGGCCAAGCGGCCGGCGGATTACAAGATCGGCACCAAGGGCCTGGAATTCGCCCCCTACGGGATCCTGGAGCCGAAGGACGACGCGGCCTTCAAGGCTGCGGTCGACAAGGCGGTGGTCGAGCTGATCCAGGACGGGACCGTGGCGCGGCTCTACGGCAAGTATTTCGAGCAGCCGATCCCGCCGAAGGGTATCAACTTGGAGTTGCCGATGAGCGACGTGCTCAAGCGGGCGCTCGCCAACCCGACCGATTCCGGCGACGAGGCGGCCTACCGGTAGGGCGGCGAGACCGACATGCGAGACGATCACGGCGAAGCCACGGACGCGCCGTCCGTGGTCGACCTGCGGAGCGACACCGTCACGCGGCCGACCGAGGCGATGTACGCCCGGATGCGGTCGGCGCCGCTGGGCGACGACGGGCTCGACGCCGACCCGACCGCCCGCGCGCTGGAGGAGACCGCCGCCGCGATGATCGGCAAGGCGGCGGCCCTGTTCGTGCCGAGTTGCACGATGGGCAATCTGCTGGCGATCCTGGCCCAGGTTCAGCGCAGCGAGCAGGTCCTGCTCGAGGCCCAGGCCCACATGCTCCACACCGAGCGCGGCGCCGCCACCCTGACCGGGGCGTTCCTGGACGGGATCGCCGGGACCGACGGTGCCATGGATCTCGACCGGCTCGAGGACGCCCTCCGGCCGGGCGCGAGCCCGCTGTCGACGGCCATGATCGCGCTGGAGACCTCGCACAACGCCGCCGGCGGCACCGTGCTGCCGCCGGAGCATATGGCCGCGGTGGCGGAGATCGCCCGCGCGCGCGGCATAAAGGTCCATCTCGACGGGGCCCGCCTGTTCAATGCCGCCACCCATCTCGGGGTCGCGCCGGCGGACCTCGCGGCCCATGTCGACACCGTGTCGCTGTGCCTGTCGAAGGGCCTCAGCGCTCCGGTCGGCGCCGTGCTTGCCGGCGACGGACCGGTGATCGCGGCGGCACGGCGCCTGCGGAAGATGATCGGCGGGACGCAGCGGCAGGTCGGGATCGTGGCGGCCGCCGGCCTCGAGGCGATCACCGTCATGGGCGCGCGCCTCGTCGAGGACCACGACCGGGCCCGGCAGCTGAGCGCCGGGCTGAACGCCCTGCCGCGCCTCGCGGCGAACCTGCCGCAGACCAACATCGTGCAGGTCGACCTCTCTCGGACCGGGCGGGACAGCGCGCGCTGGGTCGCGGATCTCGACGCGGCCGGCATCCGCACGCGCCCGCTCGGCCCGCGGCGGCTGCGGCTCGTCACGCACCGGCACATCGCGGCGGCCGACATCGACCGCGCCGTCGCGGCCTTCCGCGCCTGCCTCGACGCGGCCTGAGCCCGGTCAGGCCGCGCCCGCGACCCGGGTCTTCGCGCCGAGCATGCGGGCGAGGAGCACGACGTCGCCGGCATTGTCCGAGAGCAGGTCGGTGATGTCGCCGACCTCCAGCGCCTTCACGTGGCGGCAGCGCATGCCGTAGCGGCCGGCCGTGCAGGTGCAGCGCAGCTCCGGGCCCCCCGGCCGTTCCTCCAGGCTGACGTGGTAGCGGTTGCCGGTCGAGCCGCGCATGGCGAACCGCAGGGCCGCCGGCGCGTCGGGGAAGCTTGCCACGGCCCGGGCGCTGATCGCACCCGGCACGCGGCGCGGCACGGCGGGGCCGCCGACCGCCCGCGCGACCGGGAGGCCGAGCGCGGCCGCGAGGGCGTGCACGTCCGCGACCGCCCGCTCGCGCATCGCGGCGAGCGCGATCTCCGCGCAGGCGAAGGCGTCCTCGCCGGCGTCGTGGTGCTCGAAGCGGATGCCGAGGCGCCGCGCGACCTTGCCGAGCCCGCAGCCCTCCGGCGCCGGGAAGACCCGGCGTGCCACCTGGACCGTGCAGAGATAGGCGAGATCGGGGACCGGCAGGCCGGCCCGCGTCAGCCCGGCGCGCAGGACGCCGATATCGAAGCTCGCGTTGTGCGCCAGGATCAGCCCCCGCCCGAGATCGCCGAGATAGGGCGCCATGACGGCGGCGAAGTCGGGCTTGTCGGCGACGTCGGCCGGCAGGATTCCGTGGACGCGGATGTTGCCCGGTGCGAAGCGCATCTCGGGCGGCCGGATCAGGTGGCTCGCGCGGCGCACGACGCGGCCCTCCGCGATCCAGGCCAGACCCACCGCGCAGGCGCTGTCACGCCGCTCGTTGGCCGTCTCGAAGTCGAGGGCCAGGACCGTCATCGCGGTTCAACCATGCCGGGTGGAAGTTCTCGGGGTGTTCCCCGAGAGGTCTAGGCCGCCCGGACTCGGGCATCAACCCTGCGCCACCATCGCCAGCCAGTCGTCCTCCGAGACGACCCGGACGCCGTGCTTCTGCGCGTCCTTCAGTTTCGAGCCCGCACCGGGGCCGGCCACGACCAGGTCGGTCTTGGCCGAGACCGAGCCCGAGACCTTCGCGCCCAGGCGCTCGGCTACCGCCTTGGCCTCGTTGCGGGTCATCTTCTCCAGGGTGCCGGTGAAGACCACGGTCTTTCCCGCGAACGCTGAGGCCGCGGCGGCCCGCTCCATCGGCTGCACCGCCACCGCGTCGAGCAGGGCCGCGACGGCGTCGGCATTGTGCGGCTCGGAGAAGAACAGGAGTAGCGCGTCGGTCGCCACCGGGCCGATCTCGCCGTCGTCGGCGAAGACCCGGTAGGCGTCGCCGGGACGCTGCGCCGCAGCCCGCGCGATCGCCGCGCGTACCGCGTCGACGTCGCCGTAATGGGCGAGGAGGTTCTCGCGCTGGACGGCGCTCAGGCGCGCCCGCTCCTTGGCCGGCGCCGCGTCGTCCTCCGGGAAGCCGAGATCGAGGAGCCGGTCCCGGGTCGTGCCCCCGACGCGCGGCACCGCGGTGAGCTCGACCCAGTCGGGACCGGGCTGCGCCGCCGCGGCCTCGCGGATCGCCGCGATCAGCGTCGGCATCTCGGCGAAGCGCTTCGCCAGCGCCTTGGCGGTCGCCTCGCCGATCTGCGGGATGCCGAGGGCGAAGAGCAGGCGGTTCATCGGCACGGCGCGCCGCGCCTCGACGGCGGCGAGCAGGTTCCGGATCGCCTTGTCTTCGTCGTCGCTCTTCTTCTTGGCGGCCTTCTTCGGCGGCTCGGCCGTCCCCGAATCCGCGCGCCGCTCGGCCGAGAGCGCCTCGCGCCGCGCCACGATGGCGGCCTTCAGTTCCGCGAAGTCGAGGCGGAACAGGTCGGCGGGCTGGCGCACGAGCCCGGCCTCGAACAGGACCTCGATATAGGTCTCGCCGAAGCCCTCGATGTCGAAGCCGTTGCGCGACACGAAATGCTTCATCCGCTCGACGCCCTGCGCCGGGCAGATCAGCCCGCCGGTGCAGCGGCGCACCGCGTCGGGCCGGCCGGTGCGGGGGTTGACGGCGCGGACGGCGCGGCTGCCGCAGGCCGGGCAGGTCTCCGGGAAGGCGTAGGGCCGCGAGTCGGCCGGGCGCTTCGTCACGTCGACATCCATGACCTTCGGGATGACGTCGCCGGCCCGGACCACCGTGACCGTGTCGCCGACGCGGATGTCGCGGCCGTCGCGGATCGGCTCGCCGTCGGCGCCGACGCCCTTCACGTAGCCCTCGTTGTGCAGGGTGGCGTTCGACACGACGACGCCGCCGACCGTCACGGGACGGAGCTTGGCGAGCGGGTTCAGCGAGCCGGTGCGGCCGACATTGATGACGATGTCCTCGACGACCGTGGTGGCTTCCTGGGCGGCGAATTTGTGGGCGAGCGCCCAGCGGGGCGAGCGCGAGACGAAGCCCAGCCGCTTCTGGAGCGCGAGGTCGTCGACCTTGTAGACGACGCCGTCGATGTCGTAGCCGAGCCCGGCCCGGTCGGCCTCGATGCCGCGGTAATGGGCGAGCATCGCCTCCGTGTCGGTGAAGGTCTGGGTCCGCGGGTTCACCGGCAGGCCCCAGGCCGCGAAGTGCTCCAGCACGCCGGTCTGCGTGTCGGCGATCGGCGCCGACAGCTCGCCCCAGGCATAGGCGAAGAATCGCAGCGGCCGGGACGCGGTGATCGCGGGATCGAGCTGGCGCAGGCTGCCGGCGGCGGCGTTGCGCGGGTTGGCGAAGAGCGGCTTGCCGGCCGCCTCCTGCCGGGCGTTGATGGCGGCGAAGTCGGCGTGGGACAGGTAGACCTCCCCGCGCACCTCGCAGATCTCCGGCCAGCCGGACCCCGCGAGCACCGCCGGGATGTCCTGCACCGTGCGGGCGTTGGCCGTGACGTTCTCGCCCACCTCGCCGTCGCCGCGGGTGGCGGCGGTGTCGAGCCGGCCGTTCACGTAGCGCAGGGACAGGGACAGGCCGTCGATCTTCGGCTCGGCCGTGAAGGCGAGGGGGGCGTCGTCCGGCCAGCCGAGGAAGCGGCGCACGCGCGCGACGAATTCGGCCACCTCCGCGTCGTCGAAGGCGTTGCCCAGCGAGAGCATCGGCACGGCGTGCCGCACCTTGGCGAACTTCTCCGAGGGCTTGGCGCCGACCGACGTGCTGGCGGCGCCCGTGCCGGCGAGATCGGGGAATCGGGCCTCGATGTCCTCCAGACGGCGGCGCAGCCGGTCGTACTCGGCGTCCGATATCTCGGGCGCGTCCTCCTGGTAGTAGAGGCGGTCGGCCTCCAGGAGCGCGTCCGACAGCCGCGCGTACTCGGCGCGCGCTTCCTCGGCGGTGAGGTCGAGATCGAGCGGTTCGGATTTCGTGGCGGCCATGCCGGGGTTCTAACGCATCGGCGGCCGGCGGGGAGTCGGCCGCGGCGCGCGATCCCCGATTCCCTCACCGGCGGGCGCCGAGCAGATCGCCGCGCCCCGCCATCCGGAAGGCCGCGAAGAACGTCGCGGCGACGAGGGCGGCGACCGCCTGGAGCGGCAGGACCGGGGCCAGCCAGCCCGCGACCGCCGTCCCGGCGACCGAGCCGAGGTTCATGGCCGCCATGTAGACCTCGAACTGCGTGGCCGCGCCCGGACGGCCCCGGCTCGCCGCGAGCAGGGCCGGCATCAGGGCGACGATCAGCAGGCCGGGCAGCACGCTGGTGAGCGCCAGGATCGCCGGCGCCGCGGCCCCGACGAGGCCGGCGCCGATCAGGATCCCGGCCAGCACGAAGGTGACGGCACTGCCCAGCAGCAGGGCGCGCAGCGGCGACGCCGCGCCCGCGCGGTCCGACCAGAGTCCCACCGCGACCGCACCGGCCGTCCCGCTCACCAGGGTCAGGACCGCCTGGAGACGCGACAGGCTCGCGGCCTCCCAGCCCTGACGCTGGAGGAGGTCGATCGAGAAGGGCAGCTCGAACAGGCCGAGGGCCGCGTCGAGGCCGAAGCACAGGGCGAGCAGCCGCAGGGCGCGCGGGCGGCGCAGGGCGATCACGGTGCGGCGCAGGAAGCGGCGGAACGGGAGGCGCCGCGGCGCCGGTCCCCGGCGCTCGAGCGACCAGAGCGGATCGGCCGGCGCCTCGCGGACCAGCAGCATCGGCAGGCTCGCGACGATCGCGGCGACGAGCAGCCAGCGGGCGCTCGCGGCGAAGCCCCAATTCGCGAGCGTCCATCCGAAGACAGCGGCGCTGAGGCTCGTTCCGGCCACGAAGCCCGCGCGGGTGCAGGCGCTGACCCGGCCGAGTTCCCGGGGGGGGACGTGGTCCATGATCATCCGGTCGCAGGCGGTATCGAGGAGCGAGGCGAACAGGCTGTGGACGAGGAAGACCAAGCCGAGCGCGCCGACGGCGTCGCCCCCGGCGACGAGGAGCAGCGCCAGCGTCGCGTGGCATCCGACCAGCGCGGCGACCGCGAAGGGCCGGCGCCGTCCGATCCGCGTGTCCCCGGCCCGGTCCACCCAGGGCCCCCACAGCAGCGGCTGCAGCGTCCAGGGCAGGCCGGCCAGGGCGAAGTGCAGCCCGACCTCGGTCGCCGGGACGCCCCTGGCCGCGAGGTGGTTGGCGAGCGCCGTCAGCGAGAAACCCGCGACGAGGCCCTGGTAGAGGTAGGTGGCGAAGAAGACGCCGTAGCGGACGGACCGCCGGCCGAGGCTCGGTCTGCCCAGGAGGCCGACGCGGAGATCCGCGCTGGACCGCGTCACCGCGCGCGGCGCTTCTTGCAGGAGACGGGCCGCGATCCGATGCTGCTCATTCCTGCCCCATCGGATCGTCGCCCGTGCCGTTTCGCTCTCCCGACGCTAGCGCCCCAGCTCCCGCCTCGCGAGGTGTCGCGTGAGCGCGGTGCAGGTCTGGATCGTCGACCTCGCCCTGTCTCCGAGCCAGGTCGACCGGTGCGATGCCGTCCTCGACGCCGCGGAGCGCGCGCGGGCTGACCGATTCCTGCGCCCGGCGGATCGGGCGCGGTTCCGCGCCAGCCACGCCGCGCTGCGGCTGGTCCTCGGCGACGCGCTCGGTCTCGCGCCGGCCGACGTCGAGTTCGCCGCCGGAGCCGGCGGCAAGCCGGAGCTCGCGGGCCCGGCACGGGGCGCCGCCGACTTCAACCTCTCCCATTCCGGGGGCCGCGCGCTGATCGGGCTCACTCGGGGCGCGGCGATCGGCGTCGATGTCGAGGCCGTGCGGCCGATCGCGGACGCGCTGCGGATCGCGGCGGCCCATTTCGCCGCCGACGAGGTGACGGCCCTGGCCGGGGCCCCGCGAAGCGCGGTCGAACGGCGCTTCTTCGGACTGTGGACCCGCAAGGAGGCGGTGGTGAAGGCTTTGGGCAGCGGCCTGTCGCTGCCCCTCGACCGGTTCAGCGTCAGCGTTCCGCCCGAAGCGCCGCGCCTTGTCCGGGCCGCCGGTGACGCGTCCTGGAACCTGGACGGTCCGTGGAGCCTGGCCGAGGTCGATTGCGGGCGCGATCACGTCGCCACGGTGGCGATCCGCTCCGCGGAGGCGGAGATCACCTGCCACCGTCTCCCGGACGACTGGCCCGATCATCTGGGCTGAAAAGGCGCAACAGCGCGCTTGCGGTGCGGGAAAGGCGCGGCTATACACCCGCTCGCCGGCCCTGGCGGACACGCAGGACGGCCTTCGGAGTGTAGCGCAGTCTGGTAGCGCACCACGTTCGGGACGTGGGGGTCGCAGGTTCAAATCCTGCCACTCCGACCAAAATTCCCGCGATCTCAAGTTCAGCGAGACGAACGGTCACCCTTCGCAAGGGACCTCGCGGACAGATGACGTGTAGCCTCGCTGGTCGGCGTCCGCATATTCCCAGACTCTCGCGAACGCGGCCACCTCGACCGGACCGAAGGCGTCGCGCCATCCCGGCTCCGCATCAGGCCGGTCCCTGTCTCGCGCTCCGCTGATCACTGCGCGCGGAGGATCCTGAGGCCGCCCCGTCTGGGCCGTCCGAGCCGCGATCCTGGGACGGAGTCTCCCCGGACCCCGCCGTGCCGGGGCTCTCGCCCTGCGGGGTCAGGGGCGCCATGGGCACGCTCTCCACGAGCAGCGCGATCATCTCGGACCGTGAGCTCAGGAGAATGGCCGGCGGCTCGCCGGTGATCTGCCGCCATCGCCTGACGAAATCGCCCGCCGGCAACTCGGCGAGAGCGTCCTGTTCGGTCGCGGGTTGGTCCGTTCTGAGGGCTGCGGACTGATCCATGCGCCCCAACGGCTCGGACCACGATTCGGCCTCAGCGTCCGCCCGGGATGGTGAAGCGAGCGTTAGTCCGATCGCGGAAGACGATGCCCGCAACGGCGGACCGGCGGGCGAGGCCCGGGACGCTCGATGCGTAGAGGAGCACGCGCCTCTCCCTGACGGAAGCGTGCGCGCCGGTCAGTTCATCGGCGGCACACAGGGAGGCGCGTCGAGGAATGGACCCGGCGCGCGGCCGCGCGGGATGTCGTCGTTCTCATGGGCCCTCATCGCACGACGCGGGGTCCGAGCGCGGTCAGGCGGCGAGCCGGAAACCGGTTCCGCGGGCCGTGCGGGGCGCGACCGTCGACTTGTCCCGGGGCAGCAGCAGGTCGATCTGCGAGCAGTGCAGCGCCAGGACGTTCTGCTCCTCCGCCATGGCGCGCGCCGCGCCGCTGAACCGGCCATTGGTCATCACGCACGCCGTGGTCGACCCGGCGCGCTCCGCCGCCGCCGCGACGTCCGAGATCGGGAGACACGCGACGTCGCGGTCCGCCCAATGCAGGCAAACTACGACGCGCGTTCGGGCCCGGAGGAGCACGAAGTGGTCCTGATCCTGGTAATCCAGGCGCCAGCCGGCCGCCTTCAGGCACCGCAGCATCAGCGCCTCGTATTGCGCCTGCGTGGCGCTCGCGCGGTCGACGAAGGTCCAGGACGCGACCTCGGCCGGCAGGATCGACGCGAGTTCCGCGCTGACAAGACGCCTGAAGCCGCGGAACCGGACGACGGCGCGGAGCGGGCGCCAGAGATGGGCGTGGTGCAGCCTGACGAGTTCCCGGTTCCAGAGCGCCTCGAACGCGGCCGCTCCGCGCGCGTGGTGCTCCATCCACCGGTTCTCGATGATCAGGCGCTCGATCTGCGGTCGGATCGCGCGGCGACACCGCTCGGTGACCCGCTCCTGCAGATGCAACCAAGCGAGCAGAAGCAGGATGGCTATCACCCACAGGGCGAGGCTCGTCGCGAACATGGCGGCGGGACTTTGCGAAATAAGGCCGATGTCGCCATTTATCCGCCTCAGGAATTAAGCGGACATTGCCGGTCACATGCGTACTGAACCGATCAGTGCAAGTCTTTGGAGATGGTGAATTCTAAATTTATGTCCGCCCCGCAGCCGCTCAGGTCCGCATAGCCACGAACATGCTCCGGCCCTGCTGGTGGTAGTAGCCGCTCTCCATCGAGCCGCGGATGTCGTGCCCCAGCATGTCGTACTGCTCGTAGACCATGTCGAAGCCGCACTCCTTCAGAAGCTGGATCAGGGCCGGCTTGGTGGGCCAGAAAGAGCGCTTGTTGCTCCACGAGGTCCATTTGTGCGCCTCGAGCTGGCTCGTGTCGTCGAGATCGTGCTCGTGCATCCAGCGACCCGGCAGATCTTCATTCTCGGCGGGCGGCGAGAGCTGAAACAGGGCCTCGTTCGTGTCGGTCGCGAAATGCGTGTGCAGGATGACCACGTCGCGGACGCACTCGGCCATGAGGCGGATGAAGGCGGCCGGCCTGTCGAGGTGGTAGAGCAGTCCGCAGCAGAAGGCGGCATCGAAGGGGCCGTGGGCCGCCAGATTCCACACGTCGTCGTTGACGAAGGCGAGACCGGGGACGCCCGTCCCCTCCTTGACCCGCAGGCAGTTCTCGAAGTTGGAGCGGCGCACCTCGACACCGGTGGCGCGCATCCCGGCGCGGGCGAATTCGAGCGTGTAGCCGCCCTCTAGGCAGCCCAGATCGACGATCGACCGGCCGGCCAGCCTGTGCCCGTAGAACAGCCGGAGCGAGCGCAGGGCCGCCTGCGTCCAGGGGCTGTCGGCGATCAGCCAGCCCGCCTCGGGCAAGGTCTCGGACCCGTCCGCGAGGCGGATGTTGTGTGCCGTGAACGTCATGCCGCCTCCCCACGCCGCCCACCCTCGCCGAGCGGGGCCACGATGAGTTTATACGGGCCGCGCTCGATCGGTTCACGCGGTTTGTCGATCCACCCGTGTCGAAGGGACGGCAGGCGGATCGGGATGCGCGCGGCGCGCGTTATCGGCGCGCCCGCTCGAAGAAACGGCGGATCGGATTTCGGGCCGGGGCACTCCCCTCGGCCCGCGGAGATTGCGGGGAAACGGCTGGCGGCAGCGCCGCAGCCTCCGGCTCGGCGGTCCAGCCATCCTGCCAGCGCAGGTGCCGGACTGTGCCCCTGGCGGTGCCGGTCCGCTGTTTCAGCGCCAGCGTGTCGAGGAAGCGGCTCGCGCGATGGCTGAACGTGTTCCCATCGCGCACGACCCGCGCGGCTGCCGTCGCGAGCTTCTGTCTGAGCCGGCCGCTGCTGTCGAGCTCCCGATGCAGGTGAAGCGCCTCGGCAGCGTTGTTGAAGTACAGGGCCGACTCACCGTGCGGGAAGAGGGCAGCGCAGTCGCGATTATACTGGGACAGGCACGGGACGCCGTGCGAAGCGGCGTCGAAGCTTCTGAAATTGGGGCCACCGTTCATATTCTGGATGTGGAAAATGTTCAGGCAGATTCGATACCGGGCCATGTAGGTGCGCATCTGATGTTCGCCGACGACGCTGTTGATGGAAAACTTGTGTAGGAGGTGAGGAGCCGCGGTCCAGAGTTCCTTGTACCAGCTCGGCGGTCCCTGAATTTCGAGATCGGTCGCCGAGAAGTAAGAGAGGAGTTCCAGTCGGTGCATCGACGACTGGAAATTGAAATACTCCATCGCGTTGATCGGCGTGCCGTCGGGGAGACTCCACGCCTCGTCGATCATGAAGAACGGCGAACGCATCCGGTCGCGAAGCTCGACCCCCACAGGCAGAGGGCCGGTGCGGGAGCCGACGAGACCGTCCTGCGAGCGCGCCGCGTAGAGGGCAATGTGATGCAGCGACCCGAGGAAGCCGACTGAGGTCACGGCTCGGTTCTGGGACGGCCGTGGATCGAAGCCGGCGAAGGGCAGCCAGTCGGCCCGCGACGCCTGCGGATGCTCCGCGAAGTTGCTGCACGCGACGCTCAGCAACACGCTCGCGGGGATCGTGAGACCCGAGAAGTAGAAGGGGCTGTCGACGAACCACGCCGCGTGCGCCACGCCGCGCCGCGCGAGGCCCTCATAGACCGGCGCGCACAGGCCGACCGCGTTGATGCTCAGGGCGCCGTCGATTGCGATGCCGTCGGCTTCGAGGAAGGAGAGCAGGGTCTCGGCGAGTTCCTCCGACTGGCTGAGGTGGGTATAGGCAAAATTCGCGACGACGACGTCGCATCCGGCCGCCGCGAAGGCGTCGATGAGCCCGCTGCGGCTCGCATCGAGGATGCCGAAGACATCCATCAGCAACAGGGTGGCCTTCGACATGCGCTCAGGCGTCTTCTTCTGTCTGTCTGAAGATCAGGATCCGGTCGCGGCTCGTCACGGCCAGCGGATCGTTCTGCACCACCAGACCGGGTTTGCGGTCCGTGCAGCGCGCGCCGACCTCCGGGGCCTGCAAGACCCGGAAGCGCCGGTCGCCGACCGCGATACGCGCGTACAGATCCGGCGGGAAAAGGTAGGCGCGCACGTGCCGGTCAATCTGGGCCGCCGTTCGGTGAAAGTCGATCTCTGTCCGCGTGTAGTCGATATCCGCCTTGCCGAAATAGGTCGCCGCCGCGTCGTCCTGAACAACGGCCATTTCCGACAGGCCGCGCGCCGCGGTGACCGACGCGAACTTGGCCGCGTTCCGCTCGATCAGCCGCACGCCGGCCTGTTCGCAGAGGCTGTAGACCTCGCGATTGGACCGGCCCTCGATCGCGAAGGTCTCCTGATCCTCGACGGCGCCCGTGTCGATCCCGGCATCGATGATGTGAAGCGACACGCCGAAGGTCGCGTCGCCGTTGAGGATGGCGAGCGTGATGGGCGCCATCCCGCGGTAGCGCGGTAACGGCGAGAAGTGGAGGTTGATGAGCCTGTCTCTGCCGTGCTCGATGATGTCGTGTCTCAAGATGATCGAGAACTGAACTGAGAGGAGCAGAGTGGGGTCGATCTCGAAATACGTGCGCGCGAAGCCTTCGGCATCTTGGACGCCGCGGCTCTCGATGCCGAGGCGGTGCGCCGCGTCGCGCGCGACCCGCGCTGAAATCTCATCCTTGTCGGCGTAAACGTACACGATCGTGTGACCTGGCAATTCACGACGAATGATCTCGAGCGTGTCGGCACAAACCTTGTTTTTCCCACACACAAGAATCGACGGCGTCTTCGACATCGCAACCGCATCACTGAGTGTCGTTGCTGAATTGTTCGTGCGGGCTGCGTGCCGTGATCGTCATCAATTTCGTTGAAATCAAATCGTCGCGCGCCGGCAATCCACCCTGACACATATACATAATAGGGGAAGTGCAGGAAGCCACGTCCCGCTGCAACAACATGTGGGCTTGCCGTTTCGTCGCAGGTTGTACACACAGTCGTTGTGCTCGCGGCGCGGGTGAGGGGGCTGGCAAACGGGTGGACGCGCAGTTGCGACGTGGCCGGCCAAACGGCGTATGAAGCCCCCCGATGGATTCGCCTTCACACAGCCGAGCCGGACAGCGACCCGCAGGATGGGCCGGCTTCGCGCGCAGCTTCCTCGTCAGCGCCGCCTGCATGGGCCTGGCGCTGATCGGCTTCGTGGCCGCGGTCGATCCCTACGGACTGCGGGCCGCGCCCGGGCATCCGCCGGGACCGATCATGGATGCCAATCAGCGGCTCTCCTATCCGCAGATCGCCCGCGGGGGGCCGTTCGACGCGGCGGTCTTCGGCACCTCGACGGCGCGACTGCTCGACCCGCAGGCTCTCGACGCGGCCTTCGGTGTCCGGTTCGCCAATCTGGCGGTGAATGCCGCGACGCCCGACGAGCAGGGTCGGCTCGCCGCGCTGTTCCTGGCCCGCCGGCCGATCCGCGCGGTCCTGTTCGGCCTCGATGCCCCGTGGTGCGCCGCCGATCCGCCGGCCCGGACCGCCCATGCCTTTCCCGACTGGCTCTACGCGGACCGCGTGCCCGGCGATGTCCTGCGTCAGGTCAGCCTGCGCTCGGTCACGACGGCCGTCCGGGCCGGGCTCGCCGATCTCGGGCTGACGCGGGCGCGGATTCGCGGAGACGGCTACGCGGTCTTCACGCCGCCCGAGGCGCGCTACGACCTCGCACGCGCCCAGGCCCATATCCGCGCAGGCCGCGTGGACTCGGCGGCGGCGGACGCCCCCGAGCTGCCGATGCCGGCCCTCGACCGCCTGGACGATCTCCTCGGTCGCGTGCCCGCCCAGGCCCTGAAGATCGTGGCCTTCATGCCGGTGCATGCGGGGGCGCAGGGTTCACCGGGATCGGCGGCGGGCCGTCGCGAGGAAGCCTGCAAGGCGCGCGCCGCGGCGATCGGGAAGCGCCGGGGCGCGGTCGTGGTGGATTTTCGCCGGATCTCGCCGCTGACGACCCGGGACGCGAATTATTGGGACGCGCTGCATTACCGCCTGCCCGTGGCGGCGCGCGTCATCTCGGATCTCGCGCGCGCCGTCGCCACCGGCCGCGACGATCCGGATGGAATCTACCGGGTGCTCGCGCACCCGTGACGCCCGGTCAGGCGGCGGCGCGCTCGGCGCTCGCCCAGCCGGCGCGGGTCTCGGCGCAGTACTCCGCGTAGCGGCCGTCCCGGATCGCCGCGCGCGCGCCGGCCATCAGGTCCTGGTAGTAGGCGAGGTTGTTCCAGGTCAGCAGCATCATCCCGAGGATCTCGTTCGAGCGCACGAGGTGATGCAGGTAGGCACGGGAATAGTCCCGCGCGGCCGGACAGGTCGAGGTCTCGTCGAGCGGCGCGGTGTCCTCGGCGTGGCGGGCGTTGCGCAGGTTGACCCGTCCGTGGCGCGTGTAGGCGAGGCCGTGCCGGCCGGCGCGGGTCGGCATCACGCAGTCGAACATGTCGATGCCGCGGGCGACCGCGCCGAGGATGTCGTCCGGCGTGCCGACGCCCATCAGGTAGCGGGGCTTGCCGGCGGGCAGGTGCGGCTCGACCGTCTCGATCATGGCGAACATGACCGCCTGCGGCTCGCCGACGGCGAGGCCGCCCACCGCGTAGCCCTTGAGATCGAGATCCGTCAGCGCGCGGGCGCTCTCGACGCGCAGGGCCGGCACGTCGCCGCCCTGGACGATGCCGAACAGGGCCCGTCCCGGCTGCTCGCCGAACGCGACGCGGCAGCGCTCGGCCCAGCGCAGCGATAGGTGCATGGCCTTCTCGATGGCCCCGTGGTCCGCCGGCAGGCGGACGCACTCGTCGAGCTGCATCTGGATGTCGGAGCCGAGCAGACCCTGGATCTCGATGGAGCGCTCCGGGCTCATGTGATGCGCGGTGCCGTCGATGTGCGAGCGGAAGGTCACGCCCTGCTCGTCGATCTTCCGCAGTGCGGAGAGCGACATCACCTGGAAGCCGCCGGAATCGGTCAGGATCGGCCGGTCCCAGTTCATGAAGCGGTGAAGGCCGCCGAGCCGGGCCATGCGCTCGGGGCCGGGCCGCAGCATCAGGTGGTAGGTGTTGCCCAGGACCACGTCGGCGCCGAGATCGCGGACCTGGCCGGGGTACATGGCCTTGACGGTCGCGGCCGTGCCCACCGGCATGAAGGCCGGGGTCCGGATCTCGCCGCGCGGCGTCGCGATCACGCCGGTGCGGGCGGTGCCGTCCCGGGCCAGCAGGTCGAAGCGGAAGTGTGCGCTGTCGGTCATGGGTTGTCCGCGCCCGGGCCCGGGAAGAGCAGGCTGGCGTCGCCGTAGGAGTAGAACCGGTACCCGGCGGCGATCGCGTGCGCGTAGGCCGCGCGCATCGTCGCGAGACCTGAGAACGCCGAGACCAGCATGAACAGCGTCGAGCGCGGCAGGTGGAAATTGGTCACGAGGGCGTCGACCGCGCGGAACCGGTAGCCCGGCGTGATGAAGATCTCGGTGGGTCCCGAGAAGGGCGCGAGCGTGCCGTCCGGTCGGGCCGCGCTCTCCAGCAGCCGCAGGGCCGTGGTCCCGACCGCGACGATCCGGCCGCCCGCGGCCCGCGCGGCGTTCAGGGCCTCGGCCGTGGCGGCGTCGAGGATGCCGATCTCCGCGTGCATGCGGTGGGCCTCGGTATCCTCGGACTTGACCGGCAGGAAGGTCCCGGCGCCGACATGCAGCGTGACGTGGCGGCGCCGCAGACCGGCGGCGTCGAGATCGGCCAGCAGCGCGTCGGAGAAGTGCAGGCCGGCCGTGGGAGCCGCGACCGCCCCCGGATTGCGGGCGTAGACCGTCTGGTAATCGGTGGCGTCGCGGTCATCCGTGGCGCGCTTGCCCGCGATGTAGGGGGGCAGCGGCAGGGCACCCTCCGCGGCGATGGCCGCGTCGAGGTCGGGCCCGGCCCGGTCGAAGGCGAGGACGATCTCCCCGGCCTCGGCCTTCTCGAGAACGGTCGCCGCCAGATCGCCGAAGCGCAGCGCGTCGCCCGCCGCGAGCCGCTTGGCCGGACGCGCGAAGGCGCGCCAGCGGTCGGGGGCTTCCCGCAGGTGGAGCATCACCTCGGTGCGCTGGCCGGGGGCGCCGGGCCGTGTGCGCACGCCGTTCAGCCGGGCCGGGATCACCCGCGTGTCGTTGAAGACTAGGGCGTCGCCGGCCCGGAGGGCCTGGGGCAGGTCGCGCACGGTCCGGTCGGCCAGCGGCGCGCCGGGTCGGACCACGAGCATCCGCCCGGCGTCGCGCGGCTCGGCCGGGCGGAGGGCGATGCTGGTCTCCGGCAGATCGAAATCGAAGAGGTCCACGCGCATCGCCGGCTGCCTGCACCGAACGGCACGCGGTTTCAACCGCGGAACCGCCGGGGAGCGCGTCCGTTTCTAGCGTCACCGAGACGCGAGGCTCCCGATCCATGCCCTGGTACGCCGTTCGCCCCCGTGACGCCGCCGATCCCCGCTGGCCGCTCCCCGGCACGTCCGAGATCGTGCTGAAGGCCGAGGATCCCGACACCGCCCGCGCGAAGTTCGAATCAGCCTACCCGAGCCAGCCCTTCGGCAGCCCCGGAATCCCGGTGCCGAATACCGGCGCCGGCAGCTTCCGCGGCGATCCGGACGCCCTGGTCGTGGCCGAGACGGGCGAGCCGCCGGCGCCGCGGGGGAGCGACGCGTGACGCCCCGCGGTCGCCCCCGGCGGGTCACCCTCGACGGGCAGCTCCTCGGGTATTGGGAGCGCGAGGCCGCCCGGCTGGAGACCCTCGCCGCCGGAGCGCGCTTCGCCTGGCAGCGCCGTCGCTTCCTGCGCAAGGCGGAGGCCGCGCGCGCCAAGGCGGAGCCGAGCCGGCGGCGCGAGGCCGCCCGCGACAACGGCGGCGCGTCGGAGACTTAGCCGCGGCTAACACGTTTTCGGCGGCGTCGAACCTTTGCCGTGGCCTTGGCCGCGGCCGGTGCCGTATGGGCGCGGCGTCACCCCAACGGCGCGAACCATGGACCGCACCCAGAAAGCCGCCCTCTTCAGCGCGGGCATCGGCCTCGCCGTCACGGCGATGAAGTTCTACGCGGCGTGGCTCACCGGCAGCCTCGCCCTGTACTCCGACGCGCTGGAGAGCATCATCAACGTGGTCGCCGCAATCGGCGCCTTCGTGGCCCTGCGGGTCGCCGCGCGCCCGGCGGACGAGGACCATCCCTACGGTCACCACAAGGCCGAGTTCTTCTCGGCGGTGATCGAGGGCGCGCTGATCGTGGTGGCGGCGCTGCTGATCCTGCGCGAATCCTATTTCGGGCTGCTCGCCCCGAAGGCCCTCGACGCGCCCGCGGTGGGCCTCGCGATCAACTTCGCGGCCGGGATCGTCAACGCGGTCTGGGCGGCGGCACTGATGCGCTGGGGAAGGCGGTGGCGGTCGCCGGCCCTGATCGCCGACGCGCGCCACGTCTTCGCCGACGTAATCACGTCCTGCGGCGTCCTGGCCGGCGTCGGCGCCGTGGTGGTGACGGGCTACCCGGTCCTCGACCCCGTGGTGGCCGGGCTGGTCGCCATGAACATCCTGTGGTCCGGCTTCCGCATGGTCCGGGAATCGGTCGACGGCCTCATGGACAGGGCCGCCCCGGCCGAGATGGTGAGCCAGATCCGGTCGCTCATCTCCCAGCACGGCGAGGGCGCGCTGGAGGCGCACGACGTGCGCACGCGCTCCGCCGGTCAGGCGACCTTCATCGACTTCCACCTCGTCGTCCCCGGCGCGATGACCGTCGAGGATTCGCACGCGATCTGCGACCGGCTGGAATCAGCCCTGGAGACGACGATCCCCGGGGCGGTGGTGACCATCCACGTCGAGCCCGGCGAGGAGGCCAAGGCGCGGGGATTGCCGGTGCTGTAGGCCGCCGATCAGCTCCAGGCGTGGAGCGGCGGGTTCACGCCGTTGAGGGCGTGGTTGCCGACGATCGCGTATTTCCAGCGGACGGGATCGTGCAGCGTGTGCGTGCGCGCGTTCCGCCAGTGACGGTCGAGATTCTCGGCGGCCAGAGTCGAGCGGGTCCCCGACAGCTCGAACAGCTTGTTCGACGCCGCCAGGGCGACCTCGGTGGTCAGCACCTTCGCCTCGGCGACCGCGATCTGGGCCGCCGCGACCGTCTCGGCGTCCGGCCGCGCGACGGCCGCGTCGAGGGCGAGACCGGCCCGGTCGAGCAGCGCCTCGGCGGCGTGCTGCCGGATGGTCAGGTCGCCGACCGCCTGGATCGTGTAGGGATCGTCGGACGCCCGCTCCAGCCCGCTGTCGATCCAGGGGCGGGCCTTGTCGCGGACGAAGCCGATAGTGTCGTCGAGGGCCTCGCGGCCGATCCCGGCATCGACCGCGGCCTGGATGATCTGGAACACGGCGCCGTCGGCGGTCGGCGCCGCGTAGCCCTTCCAGGCCGGCACCAGATGGGTCTTGGGCACGCGCACGTCGTCGATCAGCACGGTCCCGCTCGCCGTGCCGCGCTGGCCGAAGCTCGACCAGTCATCGATCACCGTGAGTCCGGGCGCGCCCCGCTCGGCGATGGCGTACCAAGCGCGTCCCTCGGCATCGAGGGCGACGATCGGGACCAGGTGCGCGAGGAGGGCGCCGGTGGCGTAGAACTTCCGGCCCCGCACCACGACGTGGTCGCCGTGATCGGTGAAGCGCGTGTCGAAATCGGCCGCCCGCTTGGTGCCGCGCTCCGAGAAGGCGTTGCCGAACCGCGTTCCGCGCAAGACCTCGCCGAACAGCAGGTGCTTCTGCGCCTCGTCCGACACCGTCCGGATCGCCGCCAGGATGCCGAGATGGTTCTGGGCGATCTGCGCGATGGCGGGATCGGCGGCCGCCACGATGGCGATGACCTGCGCGAGGGTCCGGTAGGAGACCTCGGGGCCGCCATAGGCGCGCGGCACGTTGATCGACCAGAGGCCGCTCTGCGAGAAGGCGTCGAGCTCCTCGAGCGGCCGCACGGCGTGGCGGTCCCGCTCCGACGCGCCGGCCCGGAACTCGGCCGCGAGCCCGTGGGCCACGGCCAGCGCCTCGGCGTCGTCACGGATCACGTGGGCGGGTGAGGGCGGCCGCGCGGGGCCGGGAGCGCCCGGGCGGTGCTCCGGCTCGAGCGTGCGCGCATCGACGGCGATGTTCATGGCTCACTCCGATCAGTCGGATTAGGGTTCGGCGGGCGGCGCTCAGGCGGCCTCGGCGCGCCGGTCGCGGGCGGCCTCGAGGGCGCGGACCCGCGGGATCACGTGCGCGCCGAAATACGCGACGTCCTCTTGGAAATGCAGGAAGGCCAGCAGGGCGAGGTCCGCTCCCGCATCCTTCAGCGCCAGGATCCGCTCGGCGATCTGGTCGGGCGTGCCGATCAGGTCGGTCTTGAAGCCGTCGTTGTACTGGACGAGATCCTCGAAGCTCGACTTGGCCCAGTTGCCTTCCCCTTCCGGCGAGGCCTTGCCGGCATTCTTGACCTCGTGACCGAAGGCCTTCACGGCGTCCGGGTCGGCGTTGTCGATGATCTCCTGAAGGACGGCGCGGGCCTCCTCCTCGGTGTCGCGGGCGATGACGAAGGCGTTGACGCCGATCCGGGGATGATTGCCGGTCTCGGCCGACTTGGCGCGGATATCGTCCACCTGGGCGCGGATCGTCTCCGGCGTGCCGCCATTCGTGAAGTACCAGTCCGACACGCGGGTCGCCATGTCGCGCGCGGCGCGCGACGAGCCGCCCTGGAAGATCTCGGGCAGCGGCTGGGCCGGCTTCGGCTTCAGCGTGTAATCGCTGTAGCGGTAGAAGTCGCCGCGGAAGGTGAAGCTGTCCTGCGTCCAGATCCCGCGCAGGCTCCGTATGAACTCCTCCGACCGGCGGTACCGCTCGTCGTGGTCGAGCCAGGGCTCGCCGATCGCCCGGAACTCGCCCGAGAACCAGCCCGAGACGATGTTCACCGCGATGCGGCCTTCGGTGAGCTGCGAGATCGTGGCGATCTGCTTGGCGGCGAGGGTCGGATGCCAGGGACCGGGCAGGAGCGCGGCGATCACCTTGAGCTTGGTGGTCGCGGCCAGCAGGGCGTGGCTGAAGGCGACCGATTCGTGCTGGTACTCGGCGCCGTAGCCCGCGGTGAACCGGATCTGCGTCAGCCCGTAATCGAATCCCGCCTCCTCGGCGATCTGCGCCAGCTTCCGATTGTAATCGGCATCCCAGCTCGTGCGCTGGGGGATCTTGCTGATGACAAGCCCCCCGGAGACGTTGGGCACCCAGTAGGCGAAGCGGATCGGCTCGCGCGCCGCCGCGTCGGCGAGATGGCTGGTCATCCGGCGTTACCTCAGTTGCACGGCGGTTGGGCGCCGTGTCGTCTTCGGATGATCGCCGCGAACTGAATACACTATGCAGAACGCGGCCGATCGCTCAAGAACACCGAAAGTATTCCGGGGCGATGGCCGTCGGTCAAAGGAACGGGTTGCCGTTTTTCAGCCGATCTCGGCGAGACTTTTCTTCGCCGAGATCCTGCGCGCGCGGCTTTGTCCTAGGCGGCGCGGGCCGCGGGCGAATCGTGCAGGCGGCGCCACGCGAAGACCGAGAACACGCCGATCAGGCAGGCGGCGAGGCCGAACCACGTGAATGCGTATTGCAGGTGGTTGTTCGGCAGATCGACCCGGAGCTGGCCGCCGCGCGGCCACGTCGTCTGCCCGGGAACGGCGTCGGCCTCGATCAGGTAGGGCTCGACCGTTCCGAGGCCGCGCGCCGCCGCGATGCCGGCGATGTCCCGGTTGAACCACTCCCCGCGGGCGGGATCCGGTTCCGGCACGAACATCCCCCGGGCCTCGCTCGCGCGGAGGATGCCGGTGACCGTCGTCGACCCGTCGATCAGGCCGTCCCGGCGATCGCTCTGCGCCTTCAGCTCCGTGGGGACGAAACCCCGGTTGATGATCACCATGCTCCCGTCGTCCCGGCGGAACGGCGTGAGCACGTAGTAGCCCTGCAGGGCGCGGCCCGGCGTCTCGCCGGGCGCCAGCCCGTGCACGAGGGTTTCCCGGTCGTTGAGGAACTGACCGCTGACCCGGACGTGCCGGAACTCGTCGCGCGCCGGATCCCAGGCCGCCGCGGTCGGCGGCGCCACCGGCTCCGCGCGGCTCTGACGCACGATCCTGGCGATCAGGTCTTCCTTCCAGGCCCTGCGCTCGAGCTGCCAAGTCCCCAGCCCCAGCAGGATGGCCAGGGCAACCAGCGAGGCGAGCCCCGGCGCGACCAGGTCGCGCCAGCCAGCGCGGTGCGGTCCGCTCGCGGTCACGGCTCGAAGCGCCCTTGCTCCGCCCGGTTGCTGAACTGCAGGGCGATCAGCAGGCCCTTGAGGGGCCGCACCAGGATCAGGCTGAGCCCGACCGAGAGGGTCAGGGCCACCAGGGCGTGGACCCAGATCGGCGGCTCGTAGGTGATCTCCAGCCAGAGGGCGAGACCGACCACGATCAGGCCGACGATCGACATCACGAAGAAGGCCGGCCCGTCCGCGGAGTCGAAATGCGCGTAGTCGAGCCCGCACGCCTCGCAGGAGGGGCGCAGGCTCAGGAACCCTTTGAACAGGTGACCCTCGCCGCAGCGCGGGCACCGGCCGCGCAGGCCGGTCGGGATCGGCGGCGGCGGCGAGTAGGTTCGGTTGTTCACGGGCACACTCCAGACCTGTTCCGTGCGGGACCCATCGACCCGCGCGCGGGCCGCTCTCGTCGATACGGGGTTCGCGCGGCGTCGGAAACGCAGAAGGGCGGCCTGAGCCGCCCTTCGCAGATCCGCCATGCGGCGACGGGATGGTTCCGCTCAGTGAGCGCCACCGCCGTGGAAGACCCCCGAACCCCACACGTAGATGGCGGCGAACAGGAACAGCCACACGACATCCACGAAGTGCCAGTACCAAGCGGCGAACTCGAAGCCGAGGTGCTGACGCGGGGTGAACTGGCCCGCGTAGACGCGGAACAGGCACACCGCCAGGAAGATGGTGCCGATGATGACGTGGGCGCCGTGGAAGCCCGTCGCCATGAAGAAGGTCGACGAGTAGATGCTGCCCGAGAAGCCGAACTCGGCGTGGCTGTACTCGTAGGCCTGGCAGGCGGTGAACAGAACGCCGAGGATGATCGTCAGCCACAGGCCGTACTTCAGGCCCTTGCGGTCGCCCTCGATCAGCGCGTGGTGCGCCCAGGTGACGGTGGTGCCCGAGGTCAGCAGGATCAGCGTGTTCAGGAGCGGCAGGTGCCAGGGATCGAACGCCTCGATGCCCTTCGGCGGCCAGACACCGCCGGTGAACTCCACGCGCGAGACCTGGATCGGGTCGGCGGTGTAGAGGGCGGCCTCGAAGTAGGCCCAGAACCACGCGACGAAGAACATCACCTCGGAGGCGATGAACATCATCATGCCGTAGCGGTGGTGAAGCTGGACCACGCGGGTATGGTCGCCGGAATTGGCCTCGTGCGCGACGTCCTTCCACCACGAGTACATGGTGTAGAGAACGCCGATCGTGCCGGCCCCGAAGATGTAGGGACCGGGGGCCAGGGTGCCGATCGTGAGGCTCTTCATCCAGAACACGGCGCCGAACGCCATGAGGAAGCCCGAGAAAGCCCCGATCAACGGCCACGGGCTCGGATTCAGGATGTGGTAGTCGTGATTCTTGGCGTGCGCCTCGGCCATCGTCCCGTCGCTCCTCACCCTCGCGCCCTGCGCCGTTCCCGGCCTTACGCTGTTCGTTGCCTGCCCTAGGCCGGGCGCGGCACGCACCACGCCCAAGCTTGCTGGCAGCTTTAGTCGCTGCGGCCCCGTGTTGTCACGGGTCCGCGATCAGAAATCGCCCTTCGTTCCCGAGGAAGACGATTTCGCCACCGCCGCCTTCACGGGTTCACCGTTCTTGGAGGCGAAGTAGGTGTAGGACAGCGTCATCTCCGAGAGATGCGCGGTGTTGGAGTCGTCGCGAACGGCCGGATCGACGTAGAACACCACCGGCACGTCCAGCGTCTCGCCCGGCTGGAGCGTCTGCTCGTTGAAGCAGAAGCACGCGATCTTGACGAAGTAGCCGCCCATCAGACCCGGCTGGACGTTGAAGGTCGCCACACCCGCGGAGGGCGCGCTGCCGGTGTTCTGCACGCGGAAGAAGACCGTCTTCGTTTCGCCGAGCTTCGCCTCGACGCTGCGCACTTCCGGGATGAACTTCCAGGGCAGCCCAGGCGCGACGTTCGTGTCGAAATGGACGATCATGCTGTCGTCGGTCCGCGCCGCGGAGGCCGAGAGCGCCGGTCCCTGCCGGGGCGTGCCGTCGTAGCCGGTCGCCTTGCAGAAGGCGTCGTAGAGCGGCACCGACGCGAAGGCGAGGCCGATCATGCCTACGGCGAGACCCGCGCAGGCGAGGGCGGTGCGCGTCGCGGCCCGGTTCGATCCTGATGGAGGAACGGTCATCGCAGGCGCCTCAGAGCGGCCGGGTCAGGATCTGAGGGCCGAGCTTGACGATCGTCAGCACGAAGAACAGCAGGACCCAGGCTCCCAGCGCCAGCGCGATCGCGATCGAGCGCTTGCGGCGGCGCGCCTCCTGCTCGGGCGTGAGCGGCGGGTACTGGATCTCGGGATCCGCCATGGCGCTCAACCCAGGACCGGGCGGAACAGGCCGAAGCTCTGCTCGGCCAGGAGCGCCGAGAACAGCGCGAACAGGTAGAGGATCGAGAAGCCGAACATGCCCATGGCGGCGCGCCGCTCGGCATCGCCCTCGCGGTTCCGCAGCACGCGGATGCTGAAGGCCACCATGCCCAGGCCGCCGACGAGGCCGACCACAGCGTAGACGAGGCCACCGAAGCCGAGAGCCACCGGGACGAGGCCGAGGGGGGCGAGCAGCAGCGAGTACCACACGATCTGGCGGCGGGTGGAGGCGGGGCCGGCGACGTTCGGCATCATCGGGATGCCGGCGCGGGCGTACTCGTCGGCCTTGATCAGGGCCAGCGCCCAGAAGTGCGGCGGGGTCCAGATGAAGATGATGGCGAACAGGATCAGCGACTCGACGCCGACCGACCCGGTCACCACCGCCTGCCCGATGACAGGCGGCAGGGCTCCGGCGGCGCCGCCGATGACGATGTTCTGCGCGGTCGCCCGCTTCAGCCACATCGAGTAAACCACGGCGTAGAACACGATGGTGAAGGCGAGGAGCGCGGCCGCCAGGAGATTGGCGGCGAGCCCGAGCACCACCACGGAGGCGACCGAGAGGAACAGTCCGAAGCCCAGTGCCTCCTGGGAGGTGATCCGGCCCGACGGGATCGGCCGGGTGGCGGTCCGACTCATGACCGCGTCGATGTCGGCGTCCCACCACATGTTGAGGCAGCCGGACGCACCGGCGCCGACCGCGATGGCGAGGAGCGAGATCGCGCCGATGGCCGGCTGCACGTGGCCCTGCGAGACCACCATTCCGACCAGTGCGGTGAAGATCACGAGGACCATCACCCGCGGCTTCAGCAGGGCGAAGTAGTCCGGAACGTCGCCGCCGGCGGTCGTGAGGGCCGGGGCCGGAACGTCCGGTCCGATCGTGTTCGTCAGGCTCGTCATCGCGTCTGCCGCTGCTGTGTCGGCGCCCGGCCGCGCGCGTCACGGCCGAGTCGTGTCTCGAATTCGACGTGTTCCAAGGATCGGCGTGAGCGGGGCCCGGGACTTCTCCCTCGGCCCGTGCGGATCGCCCTCATCGCTCGCCCTTGCCGGGAGGTCGGCCGACCGGCCTCCGGGGAAGGGCGAGGGCCGCGGACGCGGCCCTCGCGGGGTGTCTATCAGTGCGCGCCCGGCTCGTCGACGATGCGGGGCAGCGTCTCGAACTGGTGGAACGGGGGCGGGGAGGAGAGCGTCCACTCGAGGGTGGTGGCGCCTTCGCCCCACGGGTTGTCCGCGGCCCGCTCCTTCGAGCGGAAGGCGAGGATGACGCCGATCACGAACACGAACATGCCGAGCGCGAAGATGTGGCCGCCGTAGGTCGACACCTTGTGCCACTGGGCGAACGCGTCCGGGTAGTCGGCGTAGCGGCGCGGCATGCCGGCGAGGCCCAGGAAGTGCATCGGGAAGAACAGGACGTTCGCGCCGATGAAGGCCAGCCAGAAGTGCAGCTTGCCGGCCCACTCGGGGATGATGTGACCGGTCATCTTCGGGAACCAGTAGTAGACACCGGCGAAGATGATGAACACGGCCCCGAGGGACAGCACGTAGTGGAAGTGCGCGACCACGTAGTAGGTGTCGTGCAGGTACTTATCGACCGCCGAGTTGGCCAGCACGACGCCGGTGACGCCGCCGACCGTGAACAGGAAGATGAAGCCCACCGCCCAGTGCATGGCGGCGGTGAAGCGGATGGAGCCGCCCCACATGGTGGCGATCCACGAGAAGATCTTCACGCCGGTCGGGACCGCGATCACCATCGTGGCGAACACGAAGTAGGACTGCGTCTGCAGCGACAGGCCGACCGTGTACATGTGGTGCGCCCACACGACGAAGCCGACGACGCCGATCGCCACCATGGCGTAGGCCATCGCGAGGTAGCCGAAGACGGGCTTGCGCGAGAACGTGGCGATGATGTGCGACACGATGCCGAAGGCCGGCAGGATCATGATGTACACTTCGGGGTGACCGAAGAACCAGAATAGGTGCTGGTACAGGATCGGGTCACCGCCGCCGGCCGGGTCGAAGAAGGTCGTGCCGAAGTTGCGGTCGGTCAGCAGCATCGTGATGGCGCCCGCGAGCACCGGCAGCGAGAGCAGCAGCAGGAACGCGGTGACCAGCTCGGCCCAGGCGAAGAGCGGCATCTTGTGCAGCGTCATGCCCGGGGCGCGCATGTTCAGGATCGTGGTGATGAAGTTGATCGCGCCGAGGATGGAGCCCGCGCCCGACAGGTGCAGCGCGAAGATCGCGAAGTCGACGGCCGGGCCGGGATGGCCGGCGGTGGAGAGCGGCGGGTAGACGGTCCAGCCGGTGCCGGCGCCGGACGCGCCGGGCGCGCCCTCGACGAACAGCGAGCAGAGCAGGGAGCAGAAGCCCGCCACCGTCAGCCAGAACGAGATGTTGTTCATGCGCGGGAACGCCATGTCGGGCGCGCCGATCATGAGGGGCACGAACCAGTTGCCGAAGCCGCCGATCAGCGCCGGCATCACCATGAAGAACACCATGATGAGCCCGTGGCCCGTGACGAACACGTTGTAGGTCGCGGGGTTCGAGAAATACTGCAGGCCGGGCGCCTCCATCTCCATCCGGATGCCGAAGGAGAGGAACGCGCCGATGATTCCGGCGCAGAAGGCGAACAGCAGGTAGAGGGTGCCGATGTCCTTGTGGTTCGTCGACAGGAACCAGCGGGCGAAGAACGACGGCTTGTGGTCGTGGACCTCATGGGCCCCGGCATGGGCTGCGGCTGTAGCCATGGATTCGAATGCCTTGTGGATCTGATGGGGTCTGTTCGATCAGCCGGGGCTCAGCGGGCCTCGGCGAAGCTCGTGCCGTTGTCGATGCGGGCGTACTTGGTCTTCGCCTCCTTCAGCCAGTCGGCGTAGGCCTGCTCGCTGACCACGCGGACCACGATGGGCATGTAGGCGTGGCGCTGGCCGCACAGCTCGGAGCACTGGCCGTGGAAGGTGCCCTCCTTGTCGGCCTTGAACCACATCTGGTTCAGGCGGCCGGGGACGGCGTCGATCTTGAAGCCGAAGGCCGGCATCGCCCAGGAATGCAGCACGTCGGCGGCGGTGACCTGGATCTTCACGATCTTGTTGACCGGAACGACCATCTCGTTGTCGGTCTGCAGCAGGCGCGGCTGCTTGTCCTCGTCGATGTTGGCATCGAACGTGAAGCCGCCGCCGGCCTCGGTCTGCGGGTACTCGTAGGACCAGTACCAGGCGTGGCCGACGACCTTGACGATCATGTCGGCCTTCGGGTCCGAAAGCTGCGTGCGCAGCAGGCGGAAGGACGGGATCGCCACGGCGACCAGGATCAGCACCGGCACGATCGTCCAGGCGACCTCGATGGCGGTGTTGTGCGTGGTTCGGGACGGGGTCGGGTTCCGCTTCTCGCCGAAGCGGTAGACGCACCACAGGATGAGCCCGAGGACGAACACCGAGATGGCGAGGGACAGCCAGTGCAGGCCGATCTCGAAGTTCAGGATGTCGCGCGCGTTCTCGGTGACCGGGATCTGCCGGTCCATCTCCCACGGCACGGGCTGACCGAAGCCCGCGGCCTGCGCGCCGGATATCGGGAAGAGCAGGGCGCCGAGAGCGGCGAGGCTCCAGAGTGACCGGTTGATCGTCCGCACCGTCCGCATCTGCCTCTCGTGGCTCCCCTGAAACTGTCTGGCTGCCGCCGGACCTCCCCGTCTTGAACGCGTGCGGGATTGTACCGACGTGACGGAGTACCGGTTGTGTCACCCGGCATTATCCGACCGGCGCTTCAGACCACAAGGGCCGGCCACGTGCAACCGCACAAGCGTCGCATCGCGCGCTTTCCCGCCAGTTGACGGCGCCTCGTGGCGTCGGCGCACTAGGGGCCGGCGAAATCGTTCCCCGTCGCGTCGCGCCGGGGATGAAGCGTCGCGACGCGTTCGTGCCACGCCTGCGGAGTTCGAGATGTCCACCCAAACCGGCAGCCCCACCTCCGGTCCTCTCCCCTGCGCAGTGCCGGCGCCGATGCAGGTGATGACCTATATGGGCTCGGCGCCGAGGCCGGACACGCGGGCGCTGGCCGTCGAGGCGCCGGTCAACCTCGTCTACGGCAGCGTGCCGCACGCCGTGATGATGGCGACGCCCGCCGACCTCGAGGATTTCGCCTACGGCTTCAGCCTGACGGAGGGCATCGTCGACAGCGCGGAGGAGATCCGCGCGACCCGGGTGGAGACGGCGTCGGACGGTCTGCGCCTCCACGTCGATCTCGCGCCGGGCCGGCTCCGCGAGCATCTGGCGCGCAAGCGCGCCATCAGCGGCCGCACCGGCTGCGGGGTCTGCGGCATCGAGGACTTGGCGCAACTGCCGCGGGCCGGGGAGCGGGCGGACTCCGAGGTCCGGGTCGGGCTGCCCGCCATCGCCCGCGCCCTGTCGAATCTCGACAGCGCCCAGCGCCTCGGCGCGGAGACGCGCGCGGTCCACGCCGCGGCCTGGGCGCGCCTCGACGGCGGCCTCGCGGCGGTGCGCGAGGATGTCGGCCGCCACAACGCGCTGGACAAGCTGATCGGCACCCTGATGCGGACCGGGACGCCCGCGGACTCGGGCTTCCTGGTCATCACCAGCCGCTGCTCGTTCGAGATGGTCGAGAAGGCCGCGCGGCTCGGCGCGGCCGTGATCGTCGCCATCTCGGCGCCGACGTCGCTGGCCCTCGACCGAGCCCGGTCCTACGGCATGACGCTCTGCGCCATCGCGCGGGCCGACACCGTGACGGTTTTTACGGGAGCCGAGCGGCTGACGGACGGCGCGTGACGCGCCGGTCCCGTCCGCCCAATTTACTCGGCCTGGCCCGGGACGATGGTCGCGCCGCCGATCACCCGAACCGGCTTCTTGTCCGTTGGCGGATCCTTCCAATCCTTCGCGGCCGGCTTGGCCGTCTCGGCCACGGCGGCGTCGGCCGGCTTCGACGGCGCGGCGGGTCGCGCAGCGGGAACCGGGGCCGGGGCCTTCTCGATCGCCGCCGCCTTGGTCTCGGGCGCGGGACCGGCGTTCGGATCCGCCTTGGCCGTATCGGCCGGCGGGAGCTTGGGGGCCGGTGCCTCGGGAGACGTGCGGGGCGGCGGCTTCAGCTCCGGCGTCCGGGCGAGCGCCCCGCGCGCGACCCGCTTTGGCGGAGCGTTGGGCGGAGCGGTCCGGCCGACGCTGTCGGGATTCACGCCTTCGGGATTGGCCTCGGGCCGCAGGGCCTCGGTGCCCAGCCGGCGCTGGGGCCGCGCCACCGGACCGTCCTCGGACGGGACCGGCCGCATCGCGCGGCGGGGCACGACCTCGTCCTCGGTCCAGCCGAAGCCCGGTGCAGGTCGCTCCAGCCGAGCGACGGTCTCGGGCGCACCGATCGGCCGGCGGCCCACGATCCCGCCCGTCATGGGATCGACGAACAGCCGGACGGACGCGCCGGCGGGACCGACGGCGTCGACCACGTAGACCCGCCCGTCGAAGCGCGGGCGGCTCAGGCCGCTGAACCCGCGATCTGCGAGGCGCCAAGCGACGACGCGAGGCGGAAGGACCTCTTCCTCGAAGGCGAATTGCGCGCGCGCCCCGCCCGATGCGCCCAAGAGAGCGAGCGCCGACAGGCACGCGGCGCGAAGCGTCCGGCTCATCGGGCGTGGAAGGCGCGCAGCGGCTCTGCTCGTCATCGTCACTCTTGTGCGTTCTGGGTTTGGAGACCCGGCAGAGTGTCCGGTTCGTGTCCGGTTCCGGCATGGTCCGGGCCGGTAGACCCGGACCTCGACCATGCCGGCGAGGTCGTTGCCCCGCATGCCGCTTGTGCTCGGCACGACCCGTAGAACCCGCGATTCGGGCGAGATTGCGGAGGCGCGGAGCGGGTCGCGGCCCGTCATCCAGAGCGGCGACACCGTCGCGGCCTGCAGTCTCTTGCTGAAAACATTTCAATCTGGCAGTTTCGCGACTTAGGACAGCACAACTGTCCCATCGGCCGTGCATCCCGGCCGTCGCCGTCTCGCGCGCGGGCGAGAAGTTTCGGCAGACGGACACGGGCGCGCCAGCGCACCGCTCTCCGAGCGGTCCGGGTCCTCGATGAACGCAGGCCGACGGACGTGTCCTCCCGGACCGGCCGGATGGCCTGCGGCAAGAGGCCGGGCGCGTGGCGCCGACGGCTTGCGGGCATGAAACATGCTCGCGGGTTCTTGGCTGCGGACGGGTTCGAGGGAAGGACGAGACGAAGCATGTCACAACGCAGACCCGCCGAAGAGTTTGCTGCGTCCACGGCCCAGGCTGCCGCCCCCCGCGGCGGCGCGATGCCGCTCATCGTGCGCGACCCCGCCTTTCCGAAAGCCCAGGGTTCCTACGATCCGGCCCGCGAGCGCGACGCCTGCGGCGTCGGCTTCATCGCCGACATGCACGACCGCCGGACCCACGCGATCGTCGAGCAGGGCCTGAAGATCCTGGAGAACCTCGATCATCGCGGCGCGGTGGGCGCCGATCCCAAGATGGGCGACGGCTGCGGCATCCTCACGCAGATCCCGCACGGCTTCTTCGCCGAGGAGTGCTCGCGCCTCGGTTTCGAGCTGCCGCCGGCGGGCTCGTACGCCATCGGGCAGTTCTTCATGCCGAAGGCGGAGGAGCCGCGGGCGATCATCCAGGAGATCGTCGAATCGTCCCTGGCGGCCGAGGGCCTGCCGCTCCTCGGCTGGCGCGACGTGCCGGTGGACCCGGAGGATCTCGGCGACGCCGTGAAGGCGACCGAGCCGCACCACCGTCAGGTCTTCATCGGCCGGCCCGCCTCGGTCACCGACCAGGACGCGTTCGAGCGCCGGGTCTACGTCGCCCGCAAGGTGATCTCCAACAAGGTCTACGGCCTCGACGATCCGCGGGTGAAGGAGTTCTACCCGGTCTCCGTGTCGACCCGGACCATCGTCTACAAGGGCATGGTGCTGGTCACGCAGCTCGGCGGCTACTTCCTGGACCTGAAGGACGACCGCTTCGTCTCGGCGATCGCCCTCGTTCACCAGCGCTTCGCCACCAACACCTTCCCGACCTGGCGGCTCTCGCACCCCTACCGGATGGTCGCGCATAACGGCGAGATCAACACGCTGCGCGGCAACGTCAACTGGATGGCGGCCCGCCAGGCGAGCGTCGATTCCGACCTGTTCGGCAACGACATCTCGAAGCTTTGGCCGATCTCCTACGAGGGCCAATCCGACACGGCCTGCTTCGACAACGCCCTCGAGTTCCTCGTGCAGGGCGGCTACCCGCTGGCCCACGCGATGATGATGCTCATCCCGGAGGCCTGGGCCGGCAACCCGCTCATGAGCGAGGAGCGGCGCGCCTTCTACGAGTACCACGCCGCACTCATGGAGCCGTGGGACGGTCCCGCCGCCGTGGCCTTCACCGACGGCCGCCAGATCGGCGCCACCCTCGACCGCAACGGCCTGCGCCCGGCGCGCTACATCGTCACCGACGACGGCCTCGTGGTGCTCGCCTCCGAGATGGGCACCCTGCCGATCCCGGACGAGAAGATCGTCCAGTCCTGGCGCCTGCAGCCGGGCCGCATGCTGCTGATCGACCTGCAGAAGGGCCGAATCGTCTCCGACGAGGAGATCAAGGGCGAGCTCGCCGCCGCGCATCCCTACGCCGACTGGGTGAAGAACACCCAGATCGTCCTGGAGGACCTGCGACCGGTTCAGCCGCGCGAGTCCCGCGGCGACGTGAGCCTGCTCGATCGCCAGCAGGCCTTCGGCTACACGCAGGAGGATCTCAAGCTGCTGATGCAGCCCATGGCCGTCACCGGCCAGGAGGCGGTCGGCTCCATGGGCACGGACACGCCGCTCTCGGCCCTCTCCGAGAAGTCGAAGCTGCTCTACACCTACTTCAAGCAGAACTTCGCGCAGGTCACGAACCCGCCGATCGACCCGATCCGCGAGGAGGCCGTGATGAGCCTCGTCTCGTTCATCGGGCCGCGGCCGAACCTGCTCGACATGGAGGGCGCGTCCCGGCGCAAGCGCCTGGAGGTCCGCCAGCCGATCCTCACCAACGCCGATCTAGAGAAGATCCGCTCGATCGGCCATTTCGAGGATCGGTTCGACACCAAGACCCTCGACATGACCTACCCGGCCGAGACCGGCGCGGCGGCCATGGACGGGGCGCTCGACCGCCTCTGCGACCGCGCCGAGGCGGCGGTGCGCGGCGGCTACAACATCATCGTGCTCACCGACCGGGCGGTCGGGCCGGATCGGATCCCGATCCCGGCGCTGCTGGCCACGGCGTCCGTGCACAATTACCTGATCCGCAAGGGGCTCCGGACCTCGGTCGGCCTCGTGGTCGAGTCGGGCGAGCCGCGCGAGGTGCACCACTTCGCCTGTCTCGCCGGCTACGGCGCCGAGGCGGTGAACCCGTACCTCGCCTTCGAGACGCTGCTCGACATGAAGGACGAGTTCCCGCCGGACCTCACCGACGACGAGATCATCTACCGCTACATCAAGGCGATCGATAAGGGCCTGCTGAAGGTGATGTCCAAAATGGGCATCTCCACCTACCAGTCCTATTGCGGCGCGCAGATCTTCGACGCGGTCGGCCTGAACTCGACCTTCGTCGGCCGCGACTTCTTCGGCACGGCGACGACCATCGAGGGCGTCGGCATGGCGGAGATCGCCGAGGAGACCGCGCGCCGACACCGCGACGCCTTCGGCGACGCGCCGGTCTACCGGAACGCCCTGGATGTCGGCGGCGAGTACGCCTACCGCCTGCGCGGCGAGACCCACACCTGGACGCCCGACACGGTGGCGACGCTGCAGCACGCGGTGCGCCTCAACGTGCCGGAGCGCTACCGCGAATACGCCGAGCTGGTGAACCGCCAGGAGCACCAGCTGAAGACGCTCCGCGGCCTGTTCCGCATCAAGTCCGCCGCCGAGCTCGGTCGCGCGCCGGTCCCGCTGGACTCGGTCGAGCCGGCCTCCGAGATCGTCAAGCGCTTCGCCACGGGCGCCATGTCGTACGGCTCCATCTCCAAGGAGGCGCACGAGACCCTCGCCATCGCGCTGAACTCGTTCGGCGGGCGATCGAACTCGGGCGAGGGCGGCGAGGAGGTCGAGCGGTTCAAGCCGCTGCCGGACGGGCGCTCGCGCCGGTCCGCGATCAAGCAGGTCGCCTCCGGCCGCTTCGGCGTCACGACGGAGTACCTCGTCAATTCCGACATGATGCAGATCAAGGTCGCGCAGGGCGCCAAGCCCGGCGAGGGCGGCCAGCTGCCCGGCCACAAGGTCGACGCCAAGATCGCCAAGGTCCGCTACGCCACCCCGGGGGTGGGCCTGATCTCGCCGCCGCCGCACCACGACATCTACTCGATCGAGGATCTGGCCCAGCTGATCTTCGACCTGAAGAACGTGAACCCGTCGGCGGACGTGTCGGTGAAGCTCGTCTCCGAGGTTGGCGTCGGCACGGTCGCGGCCGGTGTCGCCAAGGCGCGGGCCGACCACATCACGATCTCGGGCTTCGACGGCGGCACCGGCGCGGCGCCGCTGACCTCGCTCAAGCACGCGGGCGGACCCTGGGAGACCGGGCTGGCCGAGACCCAGCAGACGCTGGTGCTGAACGGTCTGCGCGGCCGCGTCGCCCTTCAGGCCGACGGCGGCATCCGGACCGGGCGCGACGTGATGATCGCGGCGCTGCTCGGCGCCGACCAGATGGGCTTCTCGACGGCCCCGCTGATCGCGGCCGGCTGCATCATGATGCGCAAGTGCCACCTGAACACCTGCCCGGTGGGCGTCGCCACCCAGGATCCGGTGCTGCGCAAGCGCTTCAAGGGCACGCCGGAGCACGTGGTGAACTACTTCTTCTTCGTGGCCGAGGAGGTGCGGGAGATCCTCGCCTCGCTCGGCTTCACGAAGCTGGAGGAGGCGGTCGGCCGGTCCGACGTGCTCGACAAGGTCGAGGCCATCGCTCACTGGAAGGCGCGCGGGCTCGACTTCACCAAGCTGTTCCACCGGCCGAAGGTGGCCGAGGGCACGGCGATCCGCCACGTGGAGGTGCAGCACCACCCGATCGACACGGTGCTCGACCGGCGCCTCATCGAGAAGGCGCAGCACGCGATCGAGACCGGCGAGCCGGTGGTCATCGCCGACACCATCCGGAACTCGGACCGGGCGGCGGGCGCGATGCTCTCCGGCATGGTCGCCAAGGCGCACGGCCACGAGGGCCTGCCCGACGACACGATCGTGGTGAAGCTCGCCGGCACGGCGGGCCAGAGCTTCGGCGCCTGGGTGGCGGCCGGCGTGACCGTCGAGCTGACCGGCCACGGCAACGACTACGTCGGCAAGGGCCTGTCGGGCGGCAAGCTGATCATCCGGCCGAGCGACGCGCTGAAGTCGCCGCAGGACCGGACGATCATGGTCGGCAACACCGTGCTGTACGGGGCGATCGCGGGCGAGTGTTACATCCGCGGCTCCGCGGGCGAGCGCTTCGCCGTGCGGAATTCCGGCGCGATCACGGTGGTCGAGGGCATGGGCGACCATGGCTGCGAGTACATGACCGGTGGCGTGGTCGTGTCGATCGGCGAGACCGGGCGCAACTTCGCGGCCGGCATGTCGGGCGGCATCGCCTACGTGCTCGACGAGGACGGCTCGTTCTCGGCGCGCTGCAACCTGTCGATGGTCGACCTGGAGCCGGTCGAGGAGGAGGACGACCTAATGCGTCGCTTCCATCAGGACGGCGACCTGGAGACCAAGGGGCGGGTCGACATCCTGGCCGACATGTCCGGGCACGACGAGGAGCGGCTGACGCAGCTCATCACCAACCATCTCAAGTACACGGGCAGCCCCCGCGCCAAGGCGATCCTCGACGACTGGAGCGGCTACCGCACCAAGTTCGTGAAGGTGATGCCGGTGGAGTACCGCCGGGCGCTGCGCGAGATGGAGATGGCGCGGATGCCGGTGGCCGCCGAGTAGGCGGCTTCCTGAGACCGGGCGGGCTCCCGCCCGGTCACGCACCCACACGAGACGACGACGCGGGCAGCGCAGTCAGAGACTGGCCGGCCCAGGGGCTGACCAATGGGCAAGATCACAGGCTTCCTCGAGTTCGACCGGCAGGAGCAGAAGTACCAGCTCGCCGCCGACCGGGTCCGGCACTTCCGCGAGTTCACGCTCCCGCTCGACGAGCACGACCTGACGAAACAGGCCGCGCGTTGCATGGATTGCGGCATCCCGTTCTGCCACGGGCCGACGGGCTGCCCGGTCCACAACCAGATCCCGGACTGGAACGACCTCGTCTTCCAGTCGGATTGGGAGGAGGCGTCCCGCAACCTCCACTCCACGAATAACTTCCCGGAGTTTACCGGCCGCGTCTGCCCCGCGCCCTGCGAGGAGGCGTGCACGCTGAACCTCGAGAACCAGCCGGTCGCCATCAAGACGATCGAGCAGGCGATCGCCGACCGCGCCTGGAACATGGGCTGGGTGAAGCCCGAGCCGGCGCAGACCCGCACCGGCAAGCGCGTCGCGATCGTGGGCTCCGGACCGGCCGGTATGGCGGCGGCGCAGCAGCTCGCCCGCGTCGGGCACGACGTCCACGTGTTCGAGCGCGAGCCGAAGGCGGGTGGCCTTCTCCGCTACGGCATCCCGGACTTTAAGATGGAGAAGCGCCATATCGACCGGCGCGTGCGCCAGATGGAAGCCGAGGGCGTCGTCTTCCACTACAATCAGAACATCGGCGTCACGAAGTCGGTCGACGAGCTCAAGGCCGAGTTCGACGCCGTGATGTTCTGCGGCGGCGCCGAGGATCCCCGCAACCCGCAGCTCCCCGGCCAGGACCTCGAGGGCGTCCACTACGCGATGCCCTACCTCGTCCAGTCGAACCGGCGCGTGAGCGCCGAGCCGATGCGCGGCAACGGCGAGCAGCCGATCCTGGCCGCGGGCAAGAACGTGGTGGTCATCGGCGGCGGCGACACCGCCTCCGACTGCGTCGGCACCGCGTTCCGCCAGGGGGCCCTGTCGGTGACGCAGCTCGACATCCGCCCGCGCCCGCCGGAGCGGGAGGACAAGCTCACCGTGTGGCCCTACTGGCCGACCAAGATGCGGACCTCGTCCAGCCAGGCGGAAGGCGCGGAGCGCGAGTTCCAGGCCGCGACCCTGCGGCTCGAGGGGAACAAGAAGGGCCAGCTCACCGGCGTGGTCTGCGCCCGCGTCGATGCCAAGCGCCAGCCGATCGCCGGCACCGAGTTCGTGCTGCCGGCCGACCTCGTCTTCATGGCGATCGGCTTCGCGGGCTCGGTCCAGAAGGGTCTGCTGGAGCAGTCCGGGGTCGGCGTCGACAAGCGTGGCAATGTCGAGGCGAACGAGGACGACTACCGCACGTCGGACGCGAAGATCTGGGCCGCCGGCGATATGCGGCGCGGCCAGTCCCTGGTGGTCTGGGCGATCCGCGAGGGCCGTCAGGCGGCGCGCGCCATCGACGAGATGCTGATGGGCGCCAGCGTCCTGCCGCGCTGACGGCCTGCTGAGAGCGTGCGAAGGGCCCGCCCGGCTCAGCCGGGCGGCCAGCGGAAATCGTCGGCTCGGCCGGGCTGCGGCATCGGCGCGTTGCCGCGCAGCAGCGTCCGCTCCACGGTCCCGGAATTGTCCGGATCGCGCGGACGGCCATTCAGCAGCGCCCCGCCGGGCGACACTTCGCTCCGGCTCAACGGTACCACGGGGCCGGCCGCGGGCTTCACCGGGAGCGCCGGCACGCCGGGCGGCTCCGGCAGGCTCGGCAGCATCGCGGTGATCTGACGATCGATCGCCGCGGTATCGGTGGCCGTTGCTGTACCGTCGAGGCTCGGCCCGGGTGTCGCGGGCGGTGCCGTCGGCGCCACTGTCGCGGTCGGCGACGGCTCGGCCGTGCCCGGCACCGCGCCCATCAGCCGCTTCAGCTCGACATCGGCGAAGTGGGCCAGCTTCCGATCGCCCGCCTTGGTGAAATGGACACCGTCCGCGGTACGGAGCTTGGCGATCTGGCCTTCCGGATCCGGGCCCGACGCGGCGTACCGGTCTCGGTCGTCGACGAAGCCCGGCCAGATATCGACGTAGGTCCCGCCGGCCTTGGTAACGGTGTCCCGGACGATGTCGTTCAGGGAAGCGAGGTCCCGGCTCAGGGACTCGCTCTGGACCGGCGGCAGACCGACCCAGATCAGCGGGATCTTGCGGTCGGTGAAGACTTTCGCCAGCGCCTCCACCCGGGCGCGGTAGAGGGCGCGCCAGCGGTCCGTGAGGGGATCGGCCGTCTCGTCGCCCTCGCGGATCGGCTGCCGATCGTTGGCGCCCAACATCACCAGGGCGTAGCGCACCTTCGCGTTGCTCTGGAGGTAATCCTGCGCGACCTTCGGCCAGTCGACCACGTCCTTGCGCACCAGACCGCTGTCGCCCTTCGCGCGGTCGATCACGGCGACGTCGGCATTGTCCTCGAACACGTCGTCGAGGCCCTTGGCGAGATGGTCGGCGAGGGAATCGCCGAAGACGGCGATCTGGACGTTCGGCTCGGTCTTGGCGACCGCGGGCTTCGGCGGTGTGGGCGCCCGGGCCGGACGGACCCGCCGCTTCACCGCGGGGGGCGGACGCTGCGCCTCTCCGGTCGCGTAGGGATTGGTTCGCTGGCGCGGGGCCCGGTAGGTGCGCTCCGGCTGCGGCGCCACCGGCTGCGGCCTGTCCTCCCAGGGCCAGTAGAACTGGCGCGGCGCCTCCTGCTGCGGCGCGTAGCGGGGCTGGCGCCCGGACGTCCCGTCGTCGCGGTAATAGGCGTCCCGCGGCCGCCGGCGCGGCGGCGCCTGGTAATAGGTGCCGCCCTGCTGCTGCTGGTAGCTGTCGCCCCACTGCGCGCGGGCCGGACCGCCCCCGAAGGTCGACACCTCCGCGAGCCCCAACAGGACCGAGAGCCCGAGGATGAGGGGGCGTCCCGGAGGACGCCGACGAGCGAGGACCATGCGCATCCCGTACGCTTTACGCCGAACCGGGCCCGTTCGGACCGCGGCCACTATAGGTGGAAGCCGCGCGCGGGTCTAAACCTCTCGCCGGGCTCAGCGTCGCGGCGCTGCCTTCCCGGCCACGCGGGCGAGCAGGGCCGGCGTCGCGTACCCGTCGGCCGGCAATCCGACGCTGATCTGATAGCGCCGCACCGCCTCGCGCAGCTTCGGGCCCGCGCGTCCATCCGTCGGCCCGTCGTAGTAGCCGGAAGCCGCGAGGCCGGTCTGCAGGGCGCGGAGGCCCGGCCCGTCGAGGCGGGCTCCGGCGGGCCACGGCGCGGCCAGCGGCGGACCGCCGGCGAGGCGGTCGGCAAGGTGACCCACTGCCAGCGCGTAGGAATCCGAGGTGTTGTAGCCCCGGACCACCTCGAAATTGTCGGTGATCAGGAAGACCGGCGCGCCGAGGCCTCCGGGCAGGAACAGGCTGGCGCGCCCGGCCCCCGGCAGCGGCTGCCCGTCGGTGCGGCGAACGCCGCGCTCGGCGAAGCTCGCGAGATCGCCCGCGTAGCGGCTCAGGTCGAACTCCTTTGGCAGGCGCACCTCGTAGCCCCAGGAGAAGGTCGGATTCCAGCCGAGATCCTTGAGATAGGCGGCGATCGAGGCCAGCGAATCCGCCGCGCTGGTCCAGATGTCGCGCCGGCCGTCGCCGTCGAAGTCGACCGCGTGGGCCAGGTAGGTGGAGGGCAGGAATTGCACCTGACCCATCGCGCCAGCCCAGCTGCCGCTCATCCGGTCGGGCGCGATGTCGCCGCGCTGCAGGATCGTGAGGGCGGCGAGGAGCTCGTCGCGGAACAGGCTGCCGCGGTGCCGCGCCTCGGCGAGCGTCGCCAGCGCCCGGACGGTCGGGACGCTGCCCGCACTCGCTCCGAAATCCGACTCGACGCCCCAGAACGCCATCACCACCGGACCCGGAACGCCGTAGCGGGCCTCGATCGCCGTCAGGGTCGACGCGAGGGTAGCGGCGCGGTCGCGGCCGCGCGCGATGCGGCCGGCCGAGACCGCGCCGACGAGGTACTCCCAGACAGGCCGACTGAACTCGCTCTGGCGGCGGGTTCGCGCCAGGATTCCGGGATCAGGTCCTGTGATCCCGCGGAACGCCGCGTCGAAGGTCGCGGCGGAGACGCCCCGCGCCGCCGCGTCCAAACGCAGGGCCTCGACGAACGCCCGGAAGGCGTCCTCGGCGCGGGCCGGGCCGGTCGCGAGGCACGCCGCCGCGGCCAGGATCCATCGACGGGAATGCATCCGGTCAGATCCGATTGCGCTTCTCCAAGCGTTCTTCCCAGGCGAGGGCTTGGCCGACGATGGCGTCGAGGTCGTCGTGCCGGGGCTGCCAGCCCAGGCGATCGCGGATGCGCGCCGCCTCGGCGACGATTTGGGCCGGATCGCCGGCCCGGCGCGGGCACAGCCGCACCTCGAAGTCGCGGCCCGAGATCCGCTTCACGACCTCGACGACCTCGAGGACCGAGTAGCCGCGCCCGTAGCCGCAGTTCAGCGTCAGGCTCTCGCCACCGGAGCGCAGATGGTCGAGGGCGAGGCGATGCGCCTCCGCGAGGTCCGAGACCTGGATGTAGTCGCGCAGGCACGACCCGTCCGGGGTCGGGTAGTCGGTCCCGAAAACGTCGAGCCGGGCGCGCTGGCCGAGCACCGCCTGCGTGGCCACCTTGATCAGGTGCGTGGCGTTGGGCGTCGACTGGCCGGACCGTCCCTCCGGATCCGCGCCGGCGACGTTGAAGTAGCGCAGGACCACGTAGGAGAAGCCGTGCGCCGCGGCGGCGTCGGCGATCATCCACTCGCTCATCAGCTTTGAGCGGCCGTAGGGATTGATCGGCTTCAGCGGCAGGTCCTCGGGAACCGGCGAGGCCTCGGGCTCACCGTAGACGGCCGCGGTCGAGGAGAAGATGACATTCTTGACGCCGGCACGCACCGACGCCTCGATCAGCGCGCGGGTCTTCACCGTGTTGGCGAGGTAGTAGCCCAGGGGGTCGGCTACGGATTCGGGCACGACGATCTTGGCGGCGAAGTGGGCCAGGGCATCGATGCGGTGCTGCAGGATGGTCTGCGTCACGAGGGCCTGGTCGGCCACGTCGCCAACGACGAGCTTCACACCCTCTGGGACCGCCCAGTCGAAGCCGGTGGAGAGATCGTCGAGGACGACGACCTCCTCATGGCCGGCGTCGAGGAGCGCCAGCACCATGTGGCTGCCGATGTAGCCGGCACCCCCCGTCACCAGAACCGCCATCTCGCCCTCACTGCCGCCATCCCGGCAACTGCTTACGCCTTTGCAGACGGGAAATTTACGCCCCGCCGCCTCATACTAACGATGTACATGCTTGCGACGGCTCGCGTTAAGCTATCTCACTGACCGCACAGCTGACCACGTCGTTCCATCCAGTTCCGGGGTTACCGCTCGATGAAACCGATCCGCAAGGCCGTCCTCCCCGTCGCGGGCCTCGGCACGCGCTTCCTGCCCGCCACGAAGGCGGTCCCGAAGGAGATGCTCACGGTCGTCGACCGGCCGGTGGTGCAGCACGTCGTCGACGAGGCGCGCGCGGCCGGGATCGAGCACTTCATCTTCGTCACCGGCCGCGGCAAGGCGGTGATCGAGGACCATTTCGACATCGCGTTCGAGCTCGACCACACCCTTCAGGAGCGCGGGAAGACGGCCGCCTACGAGGAGCTGAAGAAGGACCTGCCGAGGGCCGGCCAGACCAGCTTCACCCGCCAGCAGGCGCCGCTCGGCCTCGGCCACGCGGTGTGGTGCGCCCGCGAGATCGTCGGCGACGAGCCGTTCGCGGTGCTGCTCCCCGACATGCTGAGCCGCGGCTGTATGCAGCAGATGCTGGCCGCCTACGATCGCCACGGCGGCAACATCATCGCCGTCGAGGAGGTGGCGCCCGAGGAGACGCACCAGTACGGCATCGTCAGCGTGGGCGAGACCTACGGCCAGTCCTTCCAGATCACCGGGATGGTCGAGAAGCCTAAGCAGGGCACGGCGCCGTCGAACTTCATCATCTCCGGGCGCTACATCCTCCAGCCCGAGATCTTCGGGATCCTCGAGCACGGCAAGAAGGGCGCGGGCGGCGAGATCCAGCTCACGGACGCCATGATCGACCTGATGGAGAAGCAGGCGTTCTACGGCATGCGCTACGAGGGCCGGACCTACGATACCGGCTCGAAGCTCGGCTTCCTCACGGCGAATCTCGCCTACGCCCTGGAGCGGAACGATCTCGCAGGACCCCTGCGGGCCGAGATCGAGAAGCTGCTCAAGAGCCAGGGATGACCGGCGCTGCGGGCGCGGATCCGATCACCGCGCCCCGCTAGGCGACACGTTCGACCGCATCGGTTCTCGCTCTCGTCCGAGCTACGCCTGCACGCGGCGACGCGCGCGGTGGCCAGCGAACGCGCTTCAGGTATGCGCGCAGAGCGGCCGCGGCGGGCGAATTGCGCTTGCTTCTTGTGCGGCGCACTTTAGTTTGTGCGTTGCGAGATCGCGATGGCGTCGCGGTCTCGCTGCCCTTCTTGGGCGTTTCCTCCCTAGACTTCGGGCCGCTCCTTCGGGAGTGGCCTTTTTTCTTTCCGGCATACCGCCGCTCTTCTTCGTGAACGGTCGGGGCAGCGCCCCTATTCCGCGGCCATCCGGCGGGGGACGAGATCGTCGAGGTCCTTGGCGACATCGGCGACGACGCTGCGCAGCGCCTCGACCAGTGCAGGGAAGCCCGCCGTCATCGCGAGGCTGGCCTCGTTCATGTAGAGCCCCCGATTCAGCTCGATCTGGAGCGCGTGGCGGTCGAGGTTCGGCTCGCCGTAATGCTCCGTGATGAAGCCGCCGGCGTAGGGCTTGTTGCGGACCACGCGGAAACCCCGGGCCCGGAACGCGGCCTCGAATCCGTCGATCAGGATGGGTGCGCACGCCGTGCCGTAGCGGTCGCCCAGCACCACATCGGCTTTCATGTCCGGATCGCGGCCGAGGCTCGAGGACGGCATCGAGTGGCAATCGACGAGCATGCAGTGGCCGTGGGTGCGCGCCGTGCGCTGGACCAGTCCGCGCAGCGCGCGATGATACGGCTTGTACAGGCTCTCGATCCGGGCGGTCGCCTCGGCGACCGGCAGGCGCCGGGCGTAGATCTCCTGGCCGTCGGCGACGACCCGGGGCACGGTCCCGAGACCGCCCGCGACGCGCATCGACCGGGTGTTGGCGAAGGGCGGCAGGCGCCCCTCGAACATGCGCGGGTCGAGCTCGTAGGGCTCCCGGTTCACGTCGAGGAAGGCGCGGGGGAAGTTGGCCCGCAGGAGCGGCGCGCCCAGTCCGACGACCGATCCGAACAGGCGGTCGACGTGGGCATCCTCGGAGCGGCGCAGGGTCAGCGCGTCGAGCCGCGAGGCCGCGATGAAGTCGGGGGGGTAGACGGCCCCGGAATGACCGGTATTGAAGACGAAAGGCAGGGTGTGCGCCGCGGGCTCGTCGACCGCGAAGGCCGGGGCAAATCCGAAGGCGTCTGGCTGTACCGGTTCGGTTGCAGTCATCGGCTGGTGGACACCCCGGCGGTTGAACGAGGACGGCAGGCGCTCACTGTGGTGTGCGATCGATCGCCTGTCCACTCCGCACCGGCGGCCGACGCAGTCGCCCGGGAGACACGCGGCGGCGGCTGCGCGCTCCATCCTAACACCTTGTTTACCATCGCCTCCCTTTATGGGATCAACTTCTCGACTCGAAGGCTCGGATCCGGCCGATGAAAATCCTGCTGGCGGAAGACGACAACGACATGCGCCGGTTTCTGGCCAAGGCGCTGCAGAACGCGGGCTACGATGTCCTGTCCTTCGACAACGGCCTCTCCGCCTATAACCGGCTGCGCGAGGAGCCGTTCGAGCTGCTGCTGACCGACATCGTGATGCCCGAGATGGACGGCATCGAGCTGGCCCGCCGCGCCACCGAGCTCGATCCCGACATCAAGGTGATGTTCATCACCGGCTTCGCGGCGGTCGCCCTCAACCCGGATTCGAAGGCCCCGAAGGACGCCAAGGTCCTGTCGAAGCCCTTCCACCTCCGCGACCTCGTCAACGAGGTCGAGAAGCTCCTGGCCGCCTGATCCTGTCGATGCTTCGTCGACGGCGCGCGCGCGTTGCCCTGTGACCACACGGGCATAGGCAAGGCGCGCCCCGCGCTCCTATATGTCCCGAGTTCACGCGCGGGACGACGATCGCGATGCAGCCGGTCACAATCTACACCACGGCCTGGTGTCCTTACTGCTCGGCGGCCAAGAGCCTGCTGAAGGAGAAGGGCGCCGCCTTCCAGGAGATCGACGTCGAGCGCGTGCAGGGCGCCCGGTCCACCATGGTCGAGCGTGCGGGCGGCCGCACCAGCGTTCCCCAGATCTTCGTCGGCGCCACGCATGTCGGCGGCTGCGACGACCTGTACGCCCTGGATCGCGCCGGCAAGCTCGACCCGCTGCTCAAGGACACGGCCGATGCCTGAGCCCCGCTTCACGGCTGCCTGCGTGCAGATGCGGTCGGGGCGCGACCCTGCCGCCAATCGCGACGCGGCCGTGGCGGGCGTGCGCGAGGCGTCGGCGCGGGGCGCGGCCTACGTGCAGACTCCCGAGATGACGTCCCTGGTGGAGCGGAGCCGCGAGCGTCTGTTCGCCCACGTCACCACCGAGGAGCAGGACCCGACCCTGGCGGCGCTCCGCGAGGCCGCGCGTCAGACCGGAACGGTCGTCCAGATCGGCTCGATCGCGGTCAGGGCCGGCGACAAGATCGCCAACCGCGCCTACCTGATCGGCGCCGACGGGGAGATCCTGGCCTCCTACGACAAGCTGCATCTCTTCGACGTCGACCTGCCGAGCGGCGAGCGCTGGCGGGAATCTGCGACCTATTCCGGTGGCGCCTGCGCGGTGCTCGCCGAGACGCCCTGGGCCACGCTCGGCCTGACGATCTGCTACGACATCCGCTTCCCCGCGCTGTACCGCGCCCTCGCCGAGGCGGGCGCCGACGTGCTGACGGCCCCCGCCTGCTTCACCCGGCAGACCGGCGAGGCCCACTGGCACGTCCTGCAGCGAGCTCGGGCCATCGAGACCGGCGCCTTCGTGATCTCGGCTGCGCAGGGCGGTCGGCACGAGGACGGGCGCGAGACTTACGGCCACTCGCTGATCGTCGATCCCTGGGGCCGGGTTCTGGCCGATGCCGGCGGGGACGAGCCGGGGATCATCCTGGCGGAGATCGACCTCGCGCAGGTCGCGGAGGCCCGGGCCCGCATCCCCTCGCTGCAGCACGGCCGGCCCTTCGCCGTCGAACGCGTCGGTCCGCGGTTCAGGGCCGCGCAGTAGTCACCACAGCAAGCAACAGAATGATCCGGTACAGTCTGGTCTGCGATGCCGGGCACGGCTTCGAGAGCTGGTTCCAATCCTCCGATTCCTACGACACGCAGGTCACGCGCGGCCTCGTGACGTGCCCGATCTGCGACAGCGCCAAGGTCAGCAAGGCCCTGATGGTGCCGAGCGTCGCCCGCACGGATCGGGAGCGCGCGGCGCCACCGATCCCGAAGGCGGAGGCGCCGGTGACCATGATCGCCGAGCCTGAGCGTCAGATGCGGGCGATGCTGCGCGCGCTCCGGGAGCACGTCGTGGCGAATGCCGAGCATGTCGGGGCGCGCTTCCCCGAGGAGGCGCGCAAGATCCACTACGGCGAGGCGGAGGGGCGTTCGATCTACGGTGAAGCGAGCCCCGCGGAGGCGCGGGCCCTGATCGACGAGGGCATCGAGGTGGCGGCGATTCCGGTCCTGCCCGACGACCGGAACTGATCGGCCTCGCCGGTCCGCGCGCTTCAGGGACGCAGCGCGGCGGTCCCCGCGAAGGAGGCCAGTACGGCCGAGATCGCGGCGCTCCAGCCGGCGAGCGACACGCCCAGCACTCGGAGCGCGGCCACCGAGCAGTCGACCACCTTCGTGGTCTGCAGCCTGTTGAGGAAGTCGCCGACCTGGCCCGGATTGGCGCCGGTGCCGCCGCCGCAATCGGCGGGTCCCGGCCAGAAGCCCCATTCCGCGCCGGCGTGGTAGACCCCGATCCCGGCCCCGTAGAGCAGGCCGAGGGCCGCGAGCCCGAGGGCGATCCGCGCCAAACGCTCCGGCAGGAACAGGGCCAGCAGACCCAGCGGCACGGCGGCGTAGTAGGGCAGCCGCTCGGTCAGGCAGAGCTTGCACGGCGCGTAGCCGTATCCGTACTGGAGGACGAGCGCGGCCCCGACGGTGAGGGCGGAGGCGATCGCGAGCCAGAGGCCAGCGGTCTTGAGGCGCAGGGCAGCCGCCGTGTTCATCGCTACAGGATCACCTTGAAGAGCAGGAAGCCGAGGACGATGACGGCGACGGAGATCGCCGCGACCGCGTTCAGGTGCCGGTCGAGCACGCCGCGAATCTGGACACCGTAGCGGCCGAGCAGTCCGGCGAGAATGAAGAAGCGGGCGCCGCGGGTCACGATCGACAGGATCGTGAACCAGAACAGGCTGTAATGCGCGAAACCCGACGTGATCGTCACGAGCTTGTAGGGGATCGGCGTGAGCCCCTTCAGCAGGATCACCCAGTGGCCGTAGCGCGCGTAGGAGTCCTGGAAGGTGGCGGCCGAGTTCTGCAAGCCGTAGAGGCGGATGAGCCACTCACCGACGGAGTCGAACAGCAGGGCTCCGATGGCGTAGCCGACCAGACCGCCGAGGACCGAGGCGACCGTCGTGATCGTGGCGTAGAACCAGACCCGGTCCGGCCGGGCGACCGCCATCGGGACGAGCATCACGTCCGGTGGAACCGGAAAGAAGGAGCTTTCGGCGAAGGCCACAGCACCGAGCGCGTAGGGCGCGGATGGCCGCTCACTGAGGGCCAGGATCCACGCGTAGAGCCGGCGGAGCATTCAAGGTCCCGGATTATGAGATCGGCCGCCCTTTGAGCATAGGCGCCCCGCCTTGGCCAGATCGCCGACCGACGCAAAACAACACTTGGCCGGAGCCGCCGACCTATGCGAAGAGCGCTGGCACGCGGGTATGGCGGAATTGGTAGACGCGGGCGACTCAAAATCGCCAGCCGCAAGGCGTGGGGGTTCGATTCCCTCTACCCGCACCACGGCGCCATCGATCGCCGCGGGACTTCGCCTGACAGCCTGACCGTATCCGCGCCGCGAACACCGGTCCCGTCCATGACGAGCGCGATTCCGTCGCTCTGACGCCGCGTGGCTCGGCCCCTATCTTCGCCCTCACGCGGCGGCGGGGCCGGTCGTTCAGAACGGGGCAAGGGCGTGAACGAGCACGGAATTGTCGCGGTCCTCGGAGCCGGCATGGCAGGCGCGGCCGCCGCGCGCCGGCTGGCCGAGGCGGGCCTCCGCGTCCGAATCTTCGACAAGGGGCGCGGGGTCGGGGGACGCATGGCGACCCGGCGGGTCGGTGAGATGCAGTTCGACCACGGCGCGCAATTCATGCGCGCGCGCGGGCCCGCCTTCGCGGCCGAGCTCGGCCGGTGGACGCGGCTGGGCATCGTTGCGCCCTGGGCCGGCTCCGACCGCCATGTCGGCGTGCCGGGCATGACGGAGCCCGTCCGCGCCCTGCTCTCGGACCTTCCGGTATCGAGCGCGACGACCGTCGTGCGGCTTCGACGGCAGGGAGCGCGCTGGCACCTCGAGGACGCGGCCGGCACCGTGCATGGCCCGTTCGACGCCGTCGCGATCACCGTCCCGGCCCCTCAGGTCACGACGCTGCTCGAGGCTTCGGGCGTCGCGTTGCCCGGTGTCCCGCGCGCCACCTATGCGCCGTGCTGGTCGCTCATGGTGGCGACGGAGACGCGACCGCGGGATGTCCTCGTCCAGCCTCGGACCGATCCGATCGGCCTGATCGCGCACGATTCCGCGAAGCCCGGGAGGCCTGCGGGCTCGCGGCTCACGGTGCACGCGACGCCCGCCTGGTCCCGCGGACATCTCGAGGCCCCGCGCGAGGCGGTCATCGCCGCGCTTCTCGGAGCGGCCGAGGACGTCCTCGGCGCCACGCTCCGGCCGTCCCACGCGGAGGCGCATCGCTGGCGCTACGCCCAGGTCGAGACCGCCCTGGAGCAACCCTGCCTGTACGATCCGGACCTGCGTCTCGGGGCAGGCGGGGATTGGTGCCTCGGCGCCCGGATCGAGGCGGCCTACGACAGCGGTCAGGCACTGGCCCGGTGCCTCCTGGCCGATCTGGGCCGGCCCGCGTGATCCCGCCGATTGCCTTCCATCCGGCCTACGAGGCGCCGCTCCCGTCAGGCCACCGGTTCCCGATGCGCAAGTACGGCCTGCTCGCCGAGACCTTGGTCGCCAAGGGTCTGGCGCCCCTGGGCTTCGTCACGCCGGAGCCCGCCAGTGCCGAGATACTGCTACGCGCCCACGATCCGGCCTACGTGGACGCGGTGCTCGCCTGCGATGTCGGCCGGGACATTGAGCGGGCGATCGGCTTGCCGGTCGACGCCGCCCTTGTCCGCCGCTCCCGCGCCTCGGTGGGCGGCACCCTCTTGGCCGGGCGCCTCGCCCTCGCGGAAGGCCTCGCGGGCAGCGCCGCCGGCGGCAGCCACCACGCGCGGCGCCGGCAGGGCGCCGGTTTCTGCGTGCTGAACGATGTCGCGGTGGCGGCCCGCACCCTCCAGGCCGAAGGTCTGGTCCGGCGCGTCCTCGTGGTCGACCTCGACGTGCATCAGGGCGACGGGACCGCGGACTGCCTCGCCCTCAGTCCCGACTTGTTCACGCTCTCGATCCATTGCGAGAACAACTACCCGGCCCAGAAGATCGCCGGCGACCTCGACATCGGTCTGCCCGACCGTCTCGATGATGCTGGTTATCTTGAGGTCCTGCGCGCCCGCCTGCCGACGCTCCTCGACGCGTTCGCGCCGGATCTCGTCTTCTATAACGCGGGCGTCGATCCCCATCGGGACGACCGTCTCGGCCGTCTCTGCCTCACCGATGACGGACTGCTCGCCCGCGATCGCTACGTCGTGGCGCAGACCCGCGCCCGTGGGATCGCGCTCGCCACGGTGATCGGCGGCGGGTACACACACGATGTCGAGGCCCTGGCGCGCCGTCACGCCCTGGTCTTCGAGGCGCTGGCCGCCGAGGCGGCCGCGGGATCGACGCTCGCGTGAGATGCTGCGCGGGAAATCTGCGCGAGTTCTCGGGGTGAGACCGGATTGCATCACGCGACGGTCGATATGCAGTCCTCGGGTTCACGGGAAAGGTTTTGGGAAGGGCTCCGGTCGAGGATGCGGGGCAGGCGGATTGATGAGGCGGATCCGCTGCTCGCACTCGATGACGCCGTTGGGGATCGACCATGCTCACGCGGGTCTGGGACGTGGTGAAGGCGACGCTGGCGGTGTCGGCCCTGATCGCCGCCGCCCTCGTCTCGGCGGACAAGCTCGATCGCCAGAGATCACAACCGGTCGCCGGCGCGGCTCTGGTCGAGCCTGCGACGACCGGTGCGATCGCACCGGCGATACGTCCGTGACGTCAGCGGCCCCTCACTCCGCGGCCGCGAACCTGCGTCAGATTGAAACAAGCACGACGGGATATCTTTTCCGGCCTCGGCGTTCTCGCCGGACGCCGAGGCTTGGCCGCTCGCTGCCTCGATCCGCTCAGGAGACATCCTTGATGAAGTCCGCCACTTTCGCCCTCCTCGCGGTTCTCGTCGGCACGGCGCCCGCGCTCGCGGAGACCGGCGCGGACCGGGCAGCCTGCACGCCGGACGTGATGCGCCTGTGCGCTGCCCAGATCCCGAACGCGGGGGCGATCACACTCTGCCTCCGCGAGAAGCGGGTGTCGCTGAGCGGCGCGTGCCGGACGGTGGTCGACCGATCCGACCGGCCGGCCCGCGAGATCGCGAACCGCCGATAGCGCGACACCCCGCCAGCCTGCGACCCGCGGCCGGGCCTCGCCGGTGACGTGGCCGACCGCGACGACGCGGCGGCGATCGCGCTGTGAACCGGTCGCACAGGCGCGGTCAGGCCGCCTGCAGAGGCGCGCATCGCGCGAAGGTCAGGGGGCGCGGCCGACACGCTCTGCCGTGTCTGCTCGGCCCGACCGGACGGCCCGCCGTCGGTGTCTTCAGGCGGAGCGCTCGAACGCCGCCACGTAGGCCGCGGCGTCGCGGGCAACGTCGGCCGCCGCCTTCCCGGGCCGGTAAAGATTGGACCCGAGGCCGAATCCATCGGCGCCCGCCTGCCGCCAGCCCGCGATGGTCTCGGGCAAGACTCCGCCGACGGCCAGAACCCGCGTGTCCGGCGGAAGGACCGCGCGATGCGCCCGGAGCGCCAGGGGCGTCGCGACATCCGCCGGGAACAGCTTCAGCGCGGTTGCTCCCGCCGCCAGGCACGCGAAAGCCTCCGTGGGCGTCTGATAGCCCGGAAGGGAGACAAGGCCCGCCGCGACGGTGGCGCCGATGACGGCCGGATCGCCGTTTGGCGATACCACGAGGGTTCCGCCAGCAGCGGCGACCTCACCGACCTGAGTCGGCGTCAGGACCGTGCCGGCCCCGACCAGCGCCCGCCCGGCGAGGCGCTCGGCGAGCGTCGCGATGCTCCGGAGCGGGTCCGGCGAGTTGAGGGGCACCTCGACGAGGGTGAACCCGGCTCCGACCAGCGCCTCCCCCACGGCGGGTGCCTCGTCCGGCGTGAGCCCCCGCAGGATGGCGACGAGGGGGCAGGCCGCGAAGGCCGCCTCGAACCGGTCGAGGATGGTCATGCCCGCAGACTCCAGATGGCGTGGATACCGGCCGTGGTTGAACCGTCCGGCACGATCACCGGATCCCCGCCCGCATCGGTGATGGCGGCGGCGTAGAGTGCCCCGAGGCGGCCGCCGCCGAGGAGATGGACCGGGCGCCTCCGGAGGTCGTCCCGAGTGCCGATATCGGCGCCGATCAGGATCCCGCTGGCATGGGCCGCCGCGTCCTCCGGGGCGAGCCGGTCGAGCAGGAGGCCGGAGCGGACCTCGAACAGGGTGGCGGCGAGATTGCGGGACGCGAGGCCGCGCCGGACACCCGCGCGGAAGGGGGCCCCATCCCCGACCGTGCCGTCGAGCGTCCCGGCCAGGATCCCGTGTGCCCGCAGGAGGGCGAAGAATTCTCCGGTCATCACGGTGGTGAAATCCGTGATGGACCCGTCGACGGTCTCGATCCACTTGTTGTGCGTGCCGGGCTGGCAGAACAGGGCGGTCGCCGGCGCCGCGCCCGCTCCGATCGCCCCGAAGACCTGGATCTCCTCGCCCCGCATCACGTCGGGGCGACCACCGCCCCGCAGGGCGACGCCGGGGACGATCCGGACACCGGGGGCGGGCTCGAGGCAGGCTTCGGCCAGGCCGGTGAGGGTGGCCGGCGCGGCCACGTAGGGCGCCGCCTGCCAGCCCCGGTTGGAGCCGATCATGCCGACGGCGATGATGAGGTCAGCGCCCAGTCGCGCGCGCAGGGCCGCGATCTCCGCCGGATAGGCGTCGGGCGTCAGGGCGAGGACGCCACGCTCGTCGTGCAGGCTGTCGAGAATGACGCCCGCTTCCGAGACGGCGAAGGCCCTCCGGTTCGTCGTGCCCCAGTCGACGGCGATGTAGGCCGGGCGATCGCCCATGCCGAAACCTCTCAGAAGAGCCACGCGAAAAATTGTCTGAGTTAAGTGCGGCGCGCGGCGCGGTCAAGTTCTGTCCGGCGGCCGTCGTGACACGGAGGGCGACTGATATCACTCCCGGGGGATTGTCGCGCCGCCACGAGCGTTTGCGATGGACTGCACGGCTGCGGATCGGCGATATGGCGGCAAGAAATCGAACCCGGGAGGGACACGCTTGGCACGGGATGTAATCCTGGCGACCGATGGCCTGACGATGGAATTCCGCGGATTCCGGGCCGTCAACGGCGTGGCGTTGCAGGTCGAGCGCGGCACCATCCACGCTCTCATCGGGCCGAACGGAGCCGGCAAGACCACTTGCTTCAACCTCCTGACGAAGTTCCTGATCCCGACCGCGGGGACGATCCGCTACAAGGACCGCGACATCACCGGCCTGAAGGCCGCGGACGTCGCCCGCCTCGGGCTCGTGCGCTCCTTCCAGATCTCGGCCGTGTTCCCGCACCTCACGGTGATGGAGAATGTCCGCATCGCCCTGCAGCGGCGGCGGCGCGGCGATTCCTTCGACTTCTGGCGGCCCGAGCGGGTCCTGCGCGCGCTGAACGGCGAGGCGCTCGCCCTCGTCGAGGCGGTAGGCCTCTCCGACTTCGCCGACGTGCTCGCGGTCGAGTTGTCCTACGGGCGCAAGCGCGCGCTCGAGATCGCCACGACTCTCGCCCTCGATCCGGAGATGCTGCTCCTCGACGAGCCGATGGCCGGTATGGGCCACGAGGACGTCGAGCGCACGGCGCAACTCATCCGCCGGGTCTCGAAGGACCGCACCATCCTGATGGTGGAGCACAACCTCTCGGTGGTCGCCTCCCTGTCGGACCGGATCACCGTGCTAGCTCGCGGGCAGGTGCTGGCCGAGGGCGACTACGCCACGGTCTCGAAGGATCCGCGCGTGGTCGAAGCGTATATCGGGGCGGGACATGCCTGAGGCGGCTCTGAAGACACCTCCGGCGGCCGCGACCGACGCGCTGCTGACCGTCCGCGGCCTCGAGGGCTGGTACGGCGAGAGCCACGTCCTCCACGGCATCGACATCGACGTGCGCGCGGGCGAGGTGATCACGCTGCTCGGCCGCAACGGCGCGGGCAAGACGACGACCCTCCGGGCGATCATCGGGATCCTCGGCAAGCGGTCGGGCTCGATCGTCTACGACGGCGTCGAGACGGTCCGGATGGCCTCGCGCAACATCGCCCGGCTCGGGATCGGCTACGTGCCGGAGGAGCGCGGCATCTTCGCGAGCCTGACGGTCCACGAGAACCTGATGCTGCCGCCGCGGGTGAAGCCCGGCGGCATGTCGGTGGCCGACATCCACACGCTGTTCCCGAACCTCAAGGAACGCGCCGGCAGCCAGGGCACCAAGCTCTCGGGCGGCGAGCAGCAGATGCTGGCGATCGGGCGCATCCTGCGCACAGGCGCCAAGCTGATCCTGCTCGACGAGCCCACGGAAGGTCTCGCGCCGGTCATCGTCCAGCAGATCGGCCGGACGATCCAGCAATTGAAGACTCAGGGCTACACCATCGTCCTGGTGGAGCAGAATTTCCGCTTCGCCCAGACTTTGGCGGACCGGCACTTCGTGATCGAGCAGGGGCGGGTGGTCGACATGATCCCCAATGCCGAGCTTGACGCCAATATCGACAAGCTGCACGCCTATCTCGGCGTCTGAATCTCGCACGCGAAAACCGTAGAAGCGCCAGAAAGCGGCGACTCGATACTCGGCCGGCGGAGATCCGCCGCGCCGCTGGAGGATGGAAACGAAAATGCTCGGACGCATCGCCCGGCCCGTGACCCTCGCCGCCCTCGCCGGCGCCCTGATGATGGGCACCGCAGCCGCGCAGACGAACGTGAAGATCGGCATCCTGGGCGACCGCTCGGGCGCCTACTCGGACATCAGTGGCGAGGGCTCGGTCGTGGCCGCGAAGCTCGCGGTCGAGGATTTCAAGCCCGAGCAGCATGGGCTGAAGGTCGAGATCGTCTCGGCCGACCACCAGAACAAGCCGGATGTCGGCGCGGCCATCGCCCGCCAATGGTACGACCGCGACGCCGTCGACATGATCACCGACGGGGTGACCTCCTCGGTGGCGCTGGCCATCAGCCAGGTCACCAAGGAGAAGAACAAGGTCTTCATCGATACAGGCGCCGGCACGGCCGACCTCACCGGCCCGCAATGCACGCCGAACACCATCCACTGGGTCTACGACACGGTGGCGCTCGCCAACGGCACCGGCGGCGCGATGGTCAAGCGCGGCGGCAACACGTGGTTCTTCCTCACGGCCGACTACGTGTTCGGCCAGACCCTGCAGCGCGACACCAGCACGGTCATCACCAAGAACGGCGGCAAGGTCGTCGGCTCGGTGAAGACGCCGTTCCCGACCTCGGACTTCTCGTCCTTCCTGCTGCAGGCGCAGGGCTCGGGCGCCAAGGTGATCGGGCTGGCCAATGCCGGCACCGACACGATCAACGCGATCAAGCAGGCGGGCGAATTCGGCATCACCGAGGGCGGCCAGGCGCTCGCCGGCCTCCTGGTCTTCTCCTCGGACGTGCACTCGCTGGGCACCAAGGTGGCACAGGGGCTGGTGCTCACCGAGCCGTTCTACTGGGACCTGAACGACCAGACCCGCGCCTTCTCGGACCGGTTCGCCAAGCAGATGAAGAACGGCTCGAAGCCGACCGCGAACCATGCGGGCGTCTACTCGGACGTGCTCCACTACCTGAAGGCTGTGGCCGAGACGAAGTCGACCGCCGACGGCGCCGCCACGGTCGCCAAGATGAAGGCGATGCCGACGGACGACCCGCTGTTCGGCAAGGGCGTGATCCGCGCGGACGGCCGCAAGATCCACGACATGTACCTGTTCGAGGTCAAGAAGCCCGCCGAATCGAAGGGCGAGTGGGACCTCTACAAGAAGCTCGAGACCATCCCGGGCGACCAGGTCTTCCGGCCGCTCAACGAGGGCAACTGCCCCCTGGTGAAGGGCTGACAGTGGGTTCGGGGCGCGGAGACCGGCCATGACCACGATCTTCGGTGTGCCGACGCAGGCCCTGTTCGGTCAGCTCCTGCTCGGCCTGATCAACGGCTCGTTCTACGCGATCCTGTCGCTCGGGCTCGCGATCATCTTCGGGCTCCTGAACATCATCAACTTCGCCCACGGCGCGCTCTACATGATGGGCGCGTTCGTGGCCTGGATGCTGCTCACCTATGTCGGTCTCGGCTACTGGTGGGCGCTGGGGCTCGCACCGCTCGTGGTGGGCGCCTTCGGCATCGTGCTGGAGCGGGTGCTCATCGCCCGGCTCTACAAGCTCGACCACCTCTACGGCCTGCTGCTGACCTTCGGTCTCGCGCTGATCATCCAGGGCCTGTTCCGCAACCAGTACGGCGTGTCGGGCCTGCCCTACGCGATCCCGGCCGAGCTGTCCGGCGGCCAGCGCCTGCCCTTCATGTTCCTGCCGAACTACCGCGCCTGGGTGGTGGTCGCCTCGCTGACCGTCTGCATCGCGACGTGGCTCGTGATCGAGAAGACCAAGCTCGGCGCCTATCTGCGCGCCGCAACCGAGAACCCGACCCTGGTCCAGGCGTTCGGGGTCAACGTGCCGCTGTTCCTGACGCTGACCTACGGGTTCGGCGTCGCGCTCGCGGGTTTCGCCGGGGTGCTCGCTGCGCCGATCTACTCGGTCAATCCCAACATGGGCGCCGACATCATCATCGTGGTCTTCGCTGTGGTGGTGATCGGCGGCATGGGCTCGATCATCGGCTCGGTGATCACGGGCTTCGCCCTGGGCCTCGTCGAGGGACTGACCAAGGTGTTCTATCCGGAGGCGTCCGCCACCGTGATCTTCGTGATCATGGTGCTGGTGCTGCTCGTCAAACCCGCCGGCCTGTTCGGGCGCACGGCCTGATCGCGATCTGAGGCACCCCCATGGCCGACACCGCCGCCCTCGACGCCGCCCCGATCGCCGCCGCCGTGCCGACGAGTCGGGACGACAAGGCGCTCCACCGCCTCATCTTCGTGGGCATCGCGGTGCTGCTCGTCGTGGCACCGCTCGTCCTGTACCCCGTCTACCTGATGAAGGTGCTGTGCTTCGCGCTGTTCGCGCTCGCCTTTAACCTCCTGCTCGGCTACGGCGGCCTGCTCTCCTTCGGCCACGCCGCCTATTTCGGCATGGCGAGCTACCTCTGCGCGTACACGGCCAAGAGCCTGGGCTTCACGCCCGAGCTGGCGATCCTCGCCGGCACGGTCACGGCCGCCCTGCTGGGTCTGGTCTTCGGCGCCCTGGCGATACGCCGGCAGGGCATCTACTTCTCGATGATCACCCTGGCGCTCGCCCAGATGGTGTTCTTCTTCTCCCTGCAGGCGAAGTTCACCGGCGGCGAGGACGGCATCCAGGCGGTGCCCCGCGGCAACCTGTTCGGCGCGATCAGCCTCGCCGACGACCGGGTCATGTACGCGGTGGTGGCCGTGGTCTTCATGGCCGGGATGCTGCTGATCTACCGGATCATCCACTCGCCCTTCGGGCAGGTGCTGAAGGCGATCCGCGACAACGAGCCGAGGGCGATCTCGCTCGGCTACCGCGCCAGCCAGTACAAGCTCGCGGTGTTCGTGCTCTCGGCGACGCTCGCCGGGCTCGCGGGCTCCACGAAGGCGATCGTGTTCCAGCTCGCCTCGCTCACCGACGTGCACTGGTCGATGTCCGGCGAGGTGGTGCTGATGACGCTCGTCGGCGGCATGGGGACGGTGTTCGGGCCGATCGTCGGCGCGCTGGTGATCGTCACGATGGAGACCTACCTGGCGCAGTTCGGTGCCTGGGTGACGATCATCCAGGGCTGCGTCTTCGTGCTCTGCGTGCTGCTGTTCCGTGAGGGCATCGTCGGCCTGATCGCCCGGCTGATCCGACGGCCGCTCTAGGACGCGGGATCCGGGGCGGGTGGCGGTTGCAGCGCGGCAACGCCCCCGTCGCGACATGCAATGGCGGATCGGGGCTGCGACTTGTGGTGAGCCTTCGTTAACCAAGACTGCCCACGCTGACGGCTCCACGCTGTCAGGGCCACCATGACCCAGGACCGAACGCTCAGCATCGACGACCCGGCCCTCGACTGCCCGGTCGCACCGGACGTGGTCGGCCGCCTGATCAAGGCCGACCCGGACGGGGCCGCGCTTCTGCTCGACGGGATCCCGGAGGCGACGCGCGCCCGGCTCGCCGTCTGGCTCTACGGCCGCAGTCACACCCACGCGATCGGCGTCCGCGTCGCGGCGACCTGCGAGGGCCCGACCCTCCGGCGGACCGCGGGCCTCGTCGGGAACGTCCTCTACGACCTGTCCCGCCGTCCCGTGGCGGCGGCGAGCCACGGACCGCGCGGGGGCGCCGGCCGCATCTCCCTGGGCGGGTCGAAGCGCCGCGCCTGACGGGTCGGCACGACCGGCCGATTGGATCGCCGCCGCGCAGGGACTATCCTGCGCGCCGATGTCCTCCCTGTCCGCGCCGTCCGTCCGCCGCCTCGACCCCGTCCTCGTCGATCGCATCGCCGCGGGCGAGGTGGTCGAGCGCCCGGCCTCGGCCGTGAAGGAGCTGGTCGAGAACGCGATCGATGCCGGGGCCCGGGCGATCGAGGTCACCGTCGAGGCCGGGGGGCGCCGACTGATCCGGGTCGTCGACGACGGCCGCGGCATGACGCCGGACGATCTCGACCTCGCGGTCGAGCGGCACGCCACCTCCAAGCTCCCGGGCGGCGACCTCACGGCAATCGACACCCTGGGATTCCGCGGCGAGGCCCTGCCGTCGATCGGCGCGGTGTCGCGGCTCGCCATCGTCACCCGCACGCCGGAGGCCGAGGCGGGGGCGAGCCTCACCGTCGACGCGGGGATGAAGGGGCAGGTCCGTCCGGCCCCGGCCCAGCGCGGCACCCGGATCGAGGTGACCGAGCTCTTCGCCGCCACGCCGGCGCGGCTCAAGTTCCTGAAGTCGGACCGGGCCGAGAACGCCGCGATCGCCGAGACGCTGCGCCGCCTCGCCGCGACGCAGCCCGGGATCCGCTTCACCCTGAGAGCCGATGCTGGGCAGCCCCTGGTCCTGCCGGCCGAGACCGGGGCCGAGGCGGAGCTGCGCCGGCTCGCGGCAGTGCTGGGGCAGGACTTCCTCGCCAACGCCCTGCCGGTCTCCCTGGCCCGGGAGGGCTTCGCGGTGGCCGGTCATGTCGGCCTGCCGACCTACCATCGCGGTGCGGCGACCCATATCCACCTCGCGGTCAACGGCCGCCCCGTGCGCGACCGGCTCCTGCTCGGGGCGATCCGCGGCGCCTACGCCGACACGCTGGCCTCCGACCGGCACCCGGTGCTCGGCCTCGCCGTCGCGTGCGACCCCGGCCTCGTCGACGTCAACGTTCACCCGGCCAAGACCGAGGTGCGCTTCCGCGAGCCGGGCCTCGTGCGGGCGCTGATCGTGAGCGCGATCCACGACGCCCTGCGCCGCGGCGGCGCCCGCTCGGCCACCACCGGCGCCGCGCGGACCCTCGACGCCCTGCGATCGGCCGGGGCGCCGCTCGCCACCCACAGCGGCGCCACCGCGCCGAGCCTGTTCCGGCCGACGCGGCCGGGCCCCTTCCCGAGCGGTGCACCCTCGGTGGCAGCGCCCCCCGGCTACCGTTCCTCGGCGGCGTGGAGGCCGGCGCCGCAGCCGGCGCGGGTCGAGCCGACCGGCTTCGGCGAGGCCGCTCAGGCCGTCTGGGCCGGGCCCGAGCCCGAAGCCGTGGCGGCCCCGCCCCAGGCCGACACCCGCGTTGCCGCCGACGCTGTGGAGGCGCTCGGTCATCCGCTGGGGGCCGCCCGCGCGCAGATCCACGAGACCTACATCCTCGCCCAGACCCGCGACGGCCTTGTGATCGTCGACCAGCACGCCGCCCACGAGCGCCTCGTCTACGAGCGGATGAAGGCCGAGCGGGAGGCCGGCGGCATCGCCCGGCAGGGCCTACTGATCCCGGACGTGGTCGAGATGAGCCCCGAGGAGGCCGACCGGCTCGTCGCGGCCGCTCCCGATCTCGACCGGCTGGGCCTGTCCATCGAGGCGTTCGGACCCGGGGCGGTGCTCGTGCGCGAGGTGCCGGCGGCGCTGATCGGAGCCTCGACGCGCAACCTCGTCACCGACATCCTCGACGCCCTGGAGGCCAGCGGCGACGAGGAGGGCGGCGTCCCGGCGACGGAGGGCGGCCCGCTCGGGCGACGTCTCGACGCGGTCCTGTCGCGCATGAGCTGCCACGGCTCGATCCGCGCCGGGCGTCGCCTGCGGCCGGAGGAGATGAACGCCCTGCTGCGCGAGATGGAGGCGACGCCCAATTCCGGACAGTGCAACCACGGTCGCCCGACCTCGATCGAACTGAAGCTCGCCGACATCGAGCGGCTGTTCGGCCGCCGATGAGGCGCCGCGCCGTCGATCCGGCTGGCGGCACGCGCGGGGCCGGTCCACAACGGCGTGTGACGCTGCGGCTCGAAGACCGGGGCGCCAGCCGTCCCGAACCGACAGTGCGCATGGGAGGCGCGGAGCCATGACCGATCTCGACAACTTCGGCGCGCGCCGCGCCGCCGCGCGGCCGACGTGCCCGGCACCCGCCGCCGCGTCGGTACGCTGAGATGGCGGGCCCGTTTGACCTCGCCGGCCGCCACGTCTTGGTGACCGGGGCCTCCAGCGGTCTCGGCCGCCATTTCGCCGGGACCCTGGCCCGCGCAGGCGCGCGCCTGTCGCTCGGCGCCCGCCGGGCCGACGCCCTCGCCGAGACCGTCAATCGCGTCGCGGCGGCGGGCGGTGAGGCCCACGCCGTCGTCATGGACGTCACCGACGCCGCGAGCGTTGAGCGGGCGCTCGACGCCGCCGAAGAGCGCTTCGGACCGGTGGCGGTGCTGGTGAACAATGCCGGCGTGACGGCGACGAAGCCGGCCCTCGACCTCGCGGAATCCGACTGGGACGCGGTGCTCGACACGAATCTCAAAGGCGTCTGGCAGCTCGCCCAGGCCACCGGCCGGCGCATGGTCCGGCACGGCGCGGGCGGCAGCATCGTCAACATCGCGTCGATCCTCGGGCTGCGGGTCACCGGCGGGCTCGCCCCCTACGCCACCTCGAAGGCGGCGGTCGTCCAGCTCACCAAGAGCCTCGCGCTCGAGTGGGCCCGCTACGGGATCCGGGTGAACGCCCTCGCGCCGGGCTACATCAAGACCGAGCTCAACGACGCCTTCTTCGAGTCCGATGCCGGCCGGGCGCTGATCAGGCGCATTCCGCAGCGCCGGCTGGGCGAGGCCGCCGAACTCGACGGGCCGCTCCTGCTCCTGGCCTCGGAGGCCGGCGCCTACATGACCGGCAGCGTCCTGGCGGTCGACGGCGGCCATCTCGTCTCCGGCCTGTAGCGGTCGCCCGAAACGGCTCCCGTCACGGACCGGCGCGGGTCAGAGGGTTCGCGCCTGCTCGCGCAGGACGAATTTCTGGATCTTGCCGGTCGAGGTCTTCGGCAGCGGCCCGAACACCACCGTCTTCGGCACCTTGAACCGCGCCATGTGCTCGCGACAGAACGCGATCAACTCCTGGTCGCTCGGCACCGCTGCGCCGGGCTTCACCTCCAGGAACGCGCAGGGGCTCTCGCCCCAGGTCGGATCTGGCCGCGCCACGACGGCCGCCAGCATCACGGCGGGATGGCGCATCAGCACCTCCTCCACCTCCAGGCTGGAGATGTTCTCGCCGCCCGAGATGATGATGTCCTTCGCCCGGTCCTTGATCTCCACCGACCCGTCGGGATGCCAGACCGCGAGGTCGCCGGTCCGGTACCAGCCGCCAGCGAGGGCCTCCTCGGTCGCGCCCGGGTTTCCGAGGTAGCCCTTCATCACCGTGTTTCCGCGCAGGCGGATCTCGCCGACCGTCGTGCCGTCCCGCGGCACCGGCGCGTCGCTCGCGACGTCGGCGACGCTCACCGCCTCGAGCGTGGCCAGCGGCACGCCCTGGCGGGCCATGCGGGCGTGTCGCTCGGTGTCGGGGAGAGCGGTCCAGTCCGGCTGCGCCAGACAGACCGTCGCGGGGCCGTAGCTCTCGGTGGCGCCGTAGAGGTGCGTCACCTGGAAGCCGAGCTCCTCCATGGTGCGGATGATCGTCGAGGACGGCGCCGCGCCGCCGACCGCGCAGCGCACGCGCTGGGGGAACGGCACACGGTCCTGCGCCGGCGCGTGCGCGATCATCGAGAGGACGATCGGGGCGCCGCACAGATGCGTCACCCCGTGCTCGGCGATCAGCCTGAAGATCGCCGCCGGCTCGACCTTGCGCAGGCAGACCTGCGTGGCGCAGGCGGCGACACTCGCCCATGGGTAGGACCAGCCGCTGCAGTGGAACATCGGCAGCGTCCAGAGATACACGCTCTCGCCGGTCAGGCCGAACGTGACGGCGTTGCCGAGCGCCTGGAGATAGCCGCCGCGATGGCTGTAGACGGCGCCTTTGGGATCGCCGGTCGTCCCCGACGTGTAGAGCAGGCAGAGCGACTGCCACTCGTCCTCCGGGCCGTGCCAGGCGTAGTCGGGATCGCCCTCGGCCAGCAGATCCTCGTAGGGCAGGGCCCCGTCGATCCCGGTCGCGCCGATCGCCACGACGAGGACCGGCTTGGCGAGTTCCGCGAGCGCCCGCGCGGCCAGCGCGGCGTACTCGGCCTCGACGAGGAGCGCCCGGGCGCCCCCGTGCCGCAGCGAGAACGCGATCGTCGCCGCGTCGAGGCGCGTATTCAGCGGGTTCAGCACCGCGCCGAGCATCGGCACGGCGAAGTGCGCCTCGATCATCTCCGGGACGTTCGGCGCCAGGATCGCCACGGTGTCGAGTGGCCCGACCCCCCGGGCCGCGAGGCCCGAAGCGAGGCGCCGGCAACGCGCGTAGAGGTCCGCGTAGGTGAGGCGGCGGTGGCCGTCGATCACGGCGATCCGCCCGCCAGCCGCGGCGGCGGCCCGCGCCAACAGGCTGACGGGGGTCAGCGGGACGTAGTTGGCCGGCCGGCGCGCGAGCCCGGCCTCGAACGGATGAGAGCCCTTCTCGCGGACCTCGGTCTGGGTCGGACGGGTGTCCGTCATCGTGCTGCCTTCTGATCGGGCGGCGGGCGTGGCGTGCGCTCCGCGCGACGAAGATTTCGCGGCCGTCGTGCCTGTCAATCGCGGCCGCCGTGACAATGTGGGCCGCGCGCGGATTCTGTTACAGGGCCCTGTTGACGCGAGATCGCCCCTGGCGGATGCCCGTATTCCAACCACGCGCCGTCGGGACCGCGTGCGACCGGCTCATCTGCGGGAGACGATTGTGGGGAACGACAACCTGCCGGCGATCTCCGGGGAGACCGGCCGCGCCGCGATGGAGGGCGGCGTCGCCCGGGCGCGCGAGGCGTACGAGCGCTTCGCCGAGGCGGGCGAGATGGCGCTGAACGCCTTCGAGGCCTCGATGGCGCAGAGCTTCGAGGGCTGGCGCGCGGTGATGGGCTCCAGCCGCGAGACCGCGCACCAGCTCACCGACAGCAACGTGGCCGGCGCCCGCCGGGTGCGCGAGCAGTGGGACGCCGCCGGCGCCCGCCTCTACAACGCCTTCGAGGACAACGCGGTCCACGCCATGGCGGCGATGCGCGAGATCGGCCACCGGATGCTCGTGGCCTCCGACCTCAATGTCCGCGCGAGCCTCGACTTCGCGGACCGCGTCGCCAAGGCGGCGGATGCCCGCGAGGTCGCGGCGCTGAACATCGCGTTCCTGCAGGAGCAGGCGCGCCGGCTGACCGACCAGATGGTCGACCTCCATCAGACGACCGGCCGTCTCGCCCGCGAGGCCGCCGCGCGCACGGAGACCCCGTGACGGCCGGCACCGCGGCGCCCGCTCCCGGACCTGAGGCGACGCCGCGGCTCGACGACCTGAGCCGCGCCGACGTGCCGTTCCGGACCGGCCATTTCCAGGCCTACGCGCCCCACGACTTCCACCGCATCGCCTACGTGGAATGGGGTGACCCGGACAGCCCGCACGTCGTCGTCTGCGTCCACGGTCTCAGCCGCCAGGGCCGCGATTTTGACGCCCTCGGCTATCGCCTCGCGAAGCTCGGGTACCGGGTGATCTGCCCGGACCTGCCCGGGCGCGGCCTCAGCGGATGGCTGAAGGACCCGGAACTTTACGGCCTGCCGCAATACGCCGCCGACATGGCCGCGCTCATCGCCCATCTCCGGGTCCCCGGGAAGATCGACTGGGTGGGCACGTCCCTCGGCGGCCTGACCGGCATGGTCCTGGCCGCGGCCGCCCGCACCCCGATCCGCCGGATGGTGATCAACGATATCGGCCCGTTCCTGCCCTGGGCGCCCATCCGCGAGATCGGGTCGCGCCTGCGGGACGCGCCCCGGCTGCACCATAACCTCGCCTCGGGCGAATCGCGCCTGCGCACGGTGCTGGGCGCGTTCGGGCCGCTCACCGACGAGCAGTGGCGCCACATCGCCAAGCACAGCTTCTTCCAGGAGCCCAACGGCGGCTGGCGGCCCCACTACGATCCCGGCATCGGAGACGCCTTCCGACCGGGCCGCGTCTACAGCGTGAGCATGTGGCGCGACTGGGACGCGATCACCTGTCCGGTCCTGCTGCTCCGCGGCGAGCACTCGGAACTGCTCCTCGCCTCGACGGCCGACGAGATGACGCGCCGGGGACCGCCGACGCGCCGCGTCGAGATTCCCGATTGCGGCCACGCGCCCGCGTTGCTCGACGACGACCAGTTGCGAATCGTCCTCGATTGGCTCGGCCCGGCGGCGTGATTCCGTCGCCGGCGCGCGCCACCGAGCTCTGAGTCGACCGTTTGCTGTCGTACGGATTTCCCTGGGATCGGCCCGGCGGGCCCAACGCGGCGCAGGCAACCCGATATCGCCCGGCAGTGTTCGAGAGTGAATTCTTAGCTGATCTCGCTCACTTATATTTGATCGGGCCCGGTATTTGAGTTGTTCTCGCGGCGGGCACTGGAGGGCCCAAATTGCGGTCTTCCGGACCTAAGATTTCGAGAGCGTAACCATTCGTTGCACGCGCGGCTGACCTGTGGCACTAACAGATGTCAGGTCTGGATCTTGGCCGCGCAATGTTGCACCTGTCGGTTGTGATTGGCGCCCTGGATCCGGGCGAGCAAGCCTGCAGACAGCAAGAACATCCGGACTACCAACTATGGCGAACCCAACCCCCAAGCCGAAGCAGACCACAGCCATCGATCACGGGGTCGGCAGCCGCATCGCGTTCCTTCGGGCGGCGAATGGACTGAGCCAGTCCGCGCTGGCCAGCGCGCTGGGCGTCAGCTTCCAGCAGGTCCAGAAGTACGAGACCGGCAAGAACCGTGTCGGTGCCGGCCGCCTGCAGGCGATCGCCGAGCGGCTCGGCGTTCCGGTCTCGAGCTTCTTCGAGCCCGAGCCCGAGGCGACGACGGATAGCGGTCCCGCGCTGCTGCGCGTCGCCGGCGCCGTCGAACTGCTCCGGGCCTACAATCAGATCGCCGACGATCAGATGCGCCGCGACGTGCTCTCCCTCGTCAAATCCGCGGCGCGGATCGGTCAGACCAAGACGTCGGACGGCGCGGCACCGCAGGCGGGCGGCGCTCCGCGCAATTCCTGACATCCGGGCATTGCCCGGTGCCGATCCGGCGCCGTGCGGTCCCTGCAGGCGGGATTATGGACTCTCTCCCGACGCGCGTGACCCACCTGCTCGCCGACCTGCCGCTCCGGGCGGACGATGAGATCGTGTCGGTCCTGGTCTCCGAGCCGGGCCTGCGGGTGGAGCGCATCGTCTCTACCGGTCAGGCGAGCCCGCCGGGATTCTACTACGACCAGCCGGATGCCGAGTGGGTCGCCGTCCTGACGGGCGCGGCCGACCTTCGGTTCGCCGACGAGGCGGAGGCCCGTCGCCTCGTCGCGGGCGACGCCGTGCTGATCGCGCCGCATCGTCGGCACCGGGTGGAGTGGACCGACTCACCCACCGTCTGGCTGGCGATCCATTTCGGGTCTCAGGTCGGCGCTACGGATCCGGCTTCCCGCGATCGGGACTAAGCACGATTCAGGCGGCGAATCGGGCGATCGCCACGGCCGTATCCCCGTAGACGCGCCGCTCCAGTTCCGCGAAGCCGGCCGGCCAGACGACCTGCGCGGCCTCGACCTCCTCGACGACGATGAGAGCCCCGGGCGCCAGCCAGGCGCCCTCGGCGGCGCTTTTCAGGGCGCGCGGCGCGAGATCACGGCCGTAGGGCGGATCGCAGAAGACCAGCGAGAAGGTGCCCGCCGTGGAGGCCGGGCCGAGACGGGTCGCGTCCCGCCGAAACAGGCGCGTCACGCCTTCGGCACCCAGGGCCTCGATGTTCTCGCGGATCACCGCGCGCGCCTCGGCGCCCTCGTCGACGAGGAGGGCGTAGGCGGCGCCCCGCGAGAGCGCCTCGAAGCCGAGGGCACCCGTACCGGCGAACAGGTCGAGGACCCGGGCGCCGGCGACGGCGTCGTCGTAGGCGTGGGCGAGCACGTTGAACAACGATTCCCGCAGGCGGTCCGATGTCGGCCGAATGGCGTCGGTGCGCGGCGTGGCGAGCCTGCGGCCTCGCCACGCGCCGCCGACGATCCTCACCGCGTCCCGCGCGGCGGCCGGCCGCCGCCGGGCTTGCCGCCCCCGCGCGGCGCACCGGGACGAGCACCGGGACGACCGCCCGTGTCCGACCCGCCCGCGGGTCCGTTGCGCCGACCCTGGCCAGCCCCCTTGCCGGCGAAACCGCCGGGCTTGCCACCGGGGCGGCTTCCGCCGGGACGCGCACCCCCGGTCTTCGGGCCACCGAACGCGGGCTTGCCCCCGGCGGCAGCGGGCTTCTGGCCGCGGAAGCCGCCTGGCTTCCGCGACGCGCCCTCCGCCGGCCCGGCGTCGAACGGTCGGTCGCGCCGGCCCCCGGGCTTGCCCCCGCGCTCGTCGAATCGCCGCTCGTCCCGCGGAGCCTCGCTCCGCGCGCTCTCGCGGCGCGGGCGCTCATCGCCGCGGCGCTCATCGCGCCGACCGGCGGGGCGCTCCTGCCTCTCCGGCATCCCTCGGTCGGCGAAGCGGCGCTTCGGCTTGGCGACGGGCTCGGGCTCCGCCGGCGTTGCGGACAGGCGCTCGACGACGACCCGGCGGTCGCCGGCCCGGATCGAGCCGACGCGCTCGCGGCCGCGTTCTGCCGCGGCCGCCTGCGCGGCCCGGGGATCCGCGCCGCGCCGGGGAATGCGCGTCCCCCGCGGCTTGGCCGCGTCCTCGTCGCGCCACGCGGAGTTGCGCGGTCCGGGACCGGTGCCTCCGGTCGAGACGCGGGGCGCCGGCGCGGGACGCGCGGCATTGCGCCTAGACGGCGCCGGTTGCGCCGATTGGGCGTCCCGATCCGCCGGGCGGGTGCCGCCGAACGGCGAGATCGGCTCGCGGACCGGACTGTCGAAATCGACGCCGGCCTGCTCGGCGAGGCTCTTGCCGAGCTGATCCTTGAGGACGCGGGTCCGCACCTCCTCGACCAGGCCGACCTCCAGGTCGCCGAGCTGGAACGGCCCGAAGGAGAGCCGGATCAGCCGGTTCACGGACAGTCCGAGATGCTCGAGGATGCGCTTCACCTCGCGATTCTTGCCCTCGCGCAGGCCCAGCGTCAGCCAGACGTTGTCGCCCTGCACGCGGTCGAGGGTCGCCTCGACGGGGCCGTACTCCATCCCGTCGATGGTGACGCCCTTGGACAGCCGGTCGAGTTGCGCCTGATCGGTGTCGCCGTGGGCGCGGACTCGGTAGCGGCGCAGCCAGCCCGTGTCGGGATGCGCGATCACCTTGGCGAGCCCGCCGTCATTGGTGAGCAGCAGCAGCCCCTCGGTGTTGATGTCGAGCCGTCCGACCGCCACGACCCGGGGCAGATCCTCCGGGAGCACGTCGAACACCGTCTGGCGGCCCTCCGGGTCCCGGGCGGTCGTCACTACGCCCCGCGGCTTGTGGAAGATCCACAGGCGGCTGCGCTCCCGCGACGGCATCGGCTCGCCGTCGATCAGGATCCGGTCGTTCTCGGTGACGTTGCGGGCCGGGGACGTCAGAGTCTCGCCGTTGACGCTGACGCGTCCGGCCAGGATCATCGTCTCGGCGTCGCGCCGCGAGGCGACGCCGGCCCGTGCCATCGCCTTCGCGATGCGCTCGCCGGGCGGCGTCTCGATCAGGGCTTCGGCGTCCGCGGACGCCTCGGGGCCTGGCTCCGGCTGCGGCTCTGGCAGAGGCTCCGCCTGCGGGGCGGGCTGCGGCTTGGCCTTCCGCGCCGTCTTCTTCGCGGCAGAACTGGCCGGCCGCTCGGTGTCGGCATCGGCACGGCCCGCATCGGTGGGCGGTGCCCAGCTCTCGGTGCGCGCTGACTCGGGGGCCGGACGGGCGGTCCCCTCCGGCTTATCGTCGTTCGGCAAGTCGCTCATGCCTGCCGCTTATCAGAGCCGGTTCCGACAGGCGAGACGGGTTGTGCACCGGTGCGAGTCGCCTCAACGCGAAGAGGCGGCCCGTCGGGACCGCCTCGAAGACTTGGATGGCGGGTCGAAGACCCGCATTCGTCAGAGTCTCGGCGAGCGCCCGCGCATCACGCCGAACACGGCGGAGATCAGGAACAGCGCGATCGCCACGAAGAAGACGATCTTGGCCGCCTCCATCGCCGTGCCGGCGATGCCGCCGAAACCGAGGAGCGCCGCCACGAGAGCGACGACGAGAAACGTGACAGCCCAGCCGATCATGGCATCCTCGCGTTATTCGGGTCGGTTCAGTTCGGGAACCCGCCCGAGGCGGGTTCCGTTCCGGTCGCGCTCGACGATCAGAGCTTGTCGGTGGCGGACTTCACCGCGCTCTTGGCGTCGCCGACGGTGCCCTGGGCCTTGCCCTTGAGTTCCTGGGCGGCACCTTCGGCCTTGAGCTTGTCGTTACCGGTCACGTCGCCGATGCCCTGCTTGGCCTTGCCGACGGCCTCGTTGGCGACGCCCTTGATCTTGTCGGTGGTGCTGCTCATGGCGTTGTCCTCTTGTTCGATCTGCGGCGGCGCCGCACTGGTTCCTGAAACGGTCACGGTCGGCGGAATGTTCCAGGCCTTAACATTGACTTGGGTCAGGCCAGCCCGCCGCCCCGGGGCCGTCGCGTCAGTGGGATGAGAACAGCTTGGCTGCCGATCCGATCCATCCGGCACGGGCGGAAACGTCCGGACCGCTGACCGCGCTCGATCACGCTTTCGCGGCCGCCCGCGCCGCGGCCGCTGCCGGGGAGGTCCCGGTCGGCGCCGCGGTTGTCCGGGACGGGGCCATCCTGGCGGTGGCACATAATCGGCCGCGCGCATTGCACGACCCGACGGCGCACGCCGAGATCCTGGCGATCCGCGCGGCCTGCGCGGCCCTCGGCACCGAGCGCCTCGTCGGCTGCGATCTCTACGTCACCCTGGAGCCGTGCCCGATGTGCGCGGGCGCGATATCCTTCGCGCGCATCCGGCGGCTCTACTACGGCGCGGCCGATCCGAAGGGGGGTGGGGTCGAGCACGGGCCGCGCGTCTTCGATCAGCCGACCTGCCACCACGTGCCGGAGGTCTACGGCGGGTTCCGCGAGCGCGAGGCGGCCGATCTGCTCCGGGCGTTCTTCGTGCAGCGCCGCGACTGACGCGGGGCGGGCGGACAGGTTCCCATCGGCCCTGGGCGGGTCAGCAGAGGAGGAGACGATGATCCCGACCTATTCCAGAGCCCTGATCGTCGGGGCGGGCTCCGGCCTCAGCGCGTCGCTCGCGCGCCTGCTCGCCGCCGACGGCATGACGATCGGCCTCGCCGCCCGGAACGTCGACAAGCTCGCCGCATTGGCGGCGGAAACCGGCGCGGCGGTCCATACCTGCGACGCCAGCCAGCCCGCTGAGGTCGAGGCGCTGTTCGCTCGCCTGGAGCCGGCGCTCGGCGGTCCGCCGAACGTCGTCGTCTACAACGCGAGCGGTCGTCTCCGCGGCCCGGTCGCCGATCTCGACCCGGACGCGGTTGCCCAGGCGCTGATGGTGTCCGCGTATGGCGGTTTCCTCGTGGCGCAGGCCGCGGCGCGCCGCATGCTGCCGCATCGCCACGGCGCGATCCTGCTCACCGGCGCCTCGGCGAGCGTGAAGGGCTTCGCGGGATCGGCCCCGTTCGCGATGGGGAAGTTCGCGCTGCGGGGACTGGGTCAGAGCCTCGCCCGGGAATTGCAGCCCCAGGGGATCCACGTCGCGCACATCGTGATCGACGGCGCCATCCGCAATCCGGCCCGCGGCGGCGAGCCGCCGGAGGCCCCCGACAGCCATCTCGATCCCGACGCCATCGCCAGGGCCTATCGCGACCTCCTGCGCCAGGATCGGAGCGCCTGGACCTCCGAACTGGAACTGCGTCCCTGGACGGAGCGGTTCTGAGGCCGCCTCAGGGATTCACGCGCAGGCCGAGCAGGAAGGTGTTCTCCCGGAAGCTGGACCCGGCGACCGTGCTGTCGAACTTCTGATAGATGTACGTGCCGCGCAGGGTCAGCCAGCGGGTGAAGTGGTAGTCGAGCCGCGCGGTCGCCGAGAACCCGTTCTCGCGGATGCTGCTGCTCTGGTAGTCGTTCCGGAGATACGATCCGCCGAGGACGATCGAGAGGTTGCGCAGCAGGTCGTGCTGCACCTCGAGCGTCGCGACCTCGGTGAGCACGCCGCTGGAGCCCGGGATCGTCGTCTCGGTGACGCCGGTCGCGGCGGTGAGACGGACGGTCGTGAGCGGACTCGCCGCCCAGACCAGGGCCGCGTTGAGCAACGGCGCGTTGATGTCGCGCAGGCTCGGATCGACGTAGGTCCGATGCTGGATGCCGGCGGAGATCTCGCCCGTCACCGAGCGCGCGAGGCCGATGCTCGTCCCGAAGGCGACCGCGATGCCGTCCGAGTCGCGCCGGACGCCCGTCGCGTCGAAGCGGCGGTCGTAGACGCGCGTGTCGCCGAGCAGGTCGATGAACGGGCTGAAATCCGGGTTGATCTCGTAGGCCGTGCGCAGCTGCAGGCTGTACTGGTTCAGGTTGCGGTCGGACTGATTGACGATCGTCCCGTCCGCCAAACGCGCATTGTCGAACTCGGAGCGGTCGACGGACCCGCGCAGGGTGACCGACAGGCGGTTGAACGTCTCCGTCGCCCCGAGCGAACCGCCGTAGACGGCCAGGAGCGGCCGTGTCGTGGCGGTGGCAGCCTGGAGGTTGGCGCTCGACGTGCGCTGCGTGTCCACCAAGAACCGCCCCTCCGCGTCGATGCGCAGGTCCCGGTTGGCGTCGATGCGCAGCCGGACCACGCCGTCTGCCGCGGGGCGGCTCGCGGCCTCGTTCTGCGGGGTCTCGAGGTACGAGCCCCGGAGCGAGCCCTGCAGCGAGCTGGAGGACCAGTTGCTCCGGAAGTCGACCGTGGCGTCGGTGCGCAGCGCGACCGAGCCCTTGGCGATCTGGCGGGTGGTCTGGTCCGGGTTCGAATCGTAGCCGACGCTCTGGGCGAAGGTGGGCAGGACCGTGAAGGTGCCGACCTGATAGCCGATCGGCGCGTAGGCCGGATCGGTGGGGATCGCGCGCGCTAGGTCGGTGCCGAGGATGAAGCCCGGGGTCAGGAGGCCGAGGGCCGGCGCGATCGACTGGAACGGGAGGATCGGCCGGATCGGCGTCACGATCTGCGGGTTCGGGACCCCGACGACCGCCTGCTGGACCACCGGCGTCAGCCGCAGCGCCGGCGGCGGGATCTGCGTAACGTCCTGAGTGACCCGCCGCGTCGCCGAGCCGATCCGCCGCGGCGGAGCGGCGCGCGTGCGCAGGAGAGTCGACGGCGCGAGATTGGCCGGTGCCGTCGAAGATCCGCCGGTGCGCCGTCCCCCTGTGGTGACGCGGGTGCTGAGCTGGGACACGCCGGGCTGACCCGAGATCTGCGTCTGCGGGGGGGGCGAGAGCGGCGACCGGAGGCTGTCACCGCCGGTCTGCTCGCCGCCCGCCGCGTCGCCGCCGAGCGCCCCGCGATTCTGGTCGCGGCTCAGGCCGTCCGGGATGGTGCGCTTGAGTGTGGGCAGGCCGTTCGGGCCCGTGTCCTGGCCGATGCCGGGATTGTCGGGCTGGCCGGTAACCGGGCTGGTCGCGTCGAACCGCTGGGCTGCCGCCGGTGCCGCGAGCGTGACGCCGAGCGCCGCGGCGGCGAGCCGCATCCTCCGCCGTTCCCACCGGTCAGCCGCCGTCCGCACCTGATGCCGGTCTCCGCCAAAGTCCCCGACACCAGAGCGCGGAGATTACAGGTCACACCACCCCGAAACAGTGCCGGTATGGTTAACGAACCCTAGCGGCGACGTGGTTAATGCCCCGTCAACGGCGGAAGGGCGGAAGGGCGGAAGGTTTGCGGCCCATCGATCCGATCTCACCTGTCGATCACGAATACGTTTGAGCTATTTCATGCACTATGCTACATAGGTTCAGACTTCGGTCGACTCCGAGAGGAATTGATCGGCCTGAATGATTGTAACTCCTGAGGTTTGCCGTGAGTGAGAACGCAGGCAGTGAGCTCAGCCCGGCGATCGGGCTCGCGGTCGATATCGTCGCCGCTTACGTGTCGAACAACTCCGTTCCGGTCTCCGAACTTCCCGGATTGATCGGCGGTATCCACGCGGCGCTGAACAGTTTGACAACTCAAGGTCGCGCCGCGAACTCGAGCGTCGAGAAGCTCAGTCCGTCGCAGATCCGCAAATCAGTCACGAATGATCACATCGTCAGCTTCGAGGACGGGAAGCCGTACAAGACGCTCCGGCGTCACCTGACGCTGCGCGGCCTGACGCCCGAAGCCTACCGGGAGAAGTGGGGCCTGCCCCGGGACTATCCGATGACCGCGGCGAGCTATTCGGCGCAGCGATCGGAGCTGGCACGCGCCCTCGGGCTCGGACAGCAGCGCCGGAAGACCCGCGGAGGGGCCGCGGCCACCATCGAGGCGCCCCCTGCGCCGACTGCGAAGTCGCGGAGGCGGAAGAAGGTACCGGCTGAGTGAGAGGTCCGAGAGGGGGCTAAGCCGCGTCGTATCCGCGACGCGGCCCTTGCGCGCCGCGCAACTGTGCGCCGCGCCTCCGACGCTATCCATCGGCGACCGCGCTGCGATGCTGCTCTGCACCATCGAGCTCAGCCCGCGCCGAAGGACGTCCCCGTGCCGCCCCTGCCGATCCTCGCCCTCGCCGTCGCCTCGTTCGGGATCGGCACGACCGAATTCGTCATCATGGGCCTGCTCCCGGAGGTGGCGCAGAGCTTCGGCGTCACCATTCCCCAGGCCGGCTATCTCGTCTCGGGCTACGCCATGGGCGTGGTCGTGGGCGCGCCGATCGTGGCCATCGCGACCGCGGGCCTGCCGCGCAAGACCGCGCTGCTGGCGCTGATGGCGGTGTTCCTGGCCGGCAATCTCGGTTGCGCGCTGGCGCCGAGTTACGCCCTGCTCATGGCCGCGCGAATCCTGACGGCCTTCGCGCACGGCGCGTTCTTCGGCATCGGCGCCGTTGTGGCGCGGGATCTCGTGCCGCGGGAGAAGCGCACGCAGGCGGTCTCGCTGATGTTCGCGGGCCTCACCCTCGCCAACGTGCTCGGCGTGCCGCTGGGCACCGCGCTCGGGCAGGAGGCGGGCTGGCGCTCGACCTTCTGGGCGGTGGTCGTGATCGGGCTCGCGGCCGGGCTCGCGATCCAGCTCTGCGTGCCGGACGGGCTTCCCGGGACCCGCGGCCGGCTCGTCAGCGAGTTTCGCGCGCTCGGGCGCTGGCCGGTGCTGCGGCCGATGCTGATCTCGACGCTGTCCTCGGTGAGCTTCTTCACGGTGTTCACCTACATCACGCCGTTCCTGACCGGCGTGACCGGCTTCACGCCGCAGGGCGTGACCGGCGTGCTGTTCGCCGCCGGCACGGGCCTGACCGTCGGCAATCTCCTTGGTGGGCATCTGGCCGACCGGGGCCCGATGGCCACCATCGTCGGCAGCTTCCTGGGCATCGTGGCGGCCCTGCTGGTGCTCGCCGCGGTCGCGCACCATCCGGCGCTCACGGTAGCGGTCGTGGTGCTCTGGTCGGGCCTGGTCTTCGCCCTGGTCTCGCCCCTCCAGATCTGGGTCGTGGAGGCGGCGAGCGACGCGCCGAACCTTGCCTCCACGCTGAACCAGGGCGCGTTCAACCTCGGCAACGCCACCGGCGCCTGGATCGGGGGCACGGCGCTGACCCTCGGGGCCGGCTACGGCCAGCTGCCGCTGATCGCCGCCGCGGTGTCGCTCGCCGGGCTCGGACTGGTGCTCACCGCGGTCGGCCGCGGACGCCGGAGCGTCATACCGGCATCCGCGCCCGGGGCCTGATCGATCAGTCGGCCCGGACGAGGTCGCCGAGCAGGCTCGCCGCCACCGTCGCCTTGGAGACCGTGAGGCCGGAGGCGCTGATCGCGTCTACGGCCTCGCGGATCCGGGCGAGCGAGGTGCCGCGCGCCCGGATCCAGGCCTCAACCGCGTCCGGCCCGGCGCCGAGATCCGCCACGACCTCGGCCGTCAGCTTGCGGTGCGCGGCAGCAATGCCGGCGCCCGCGCGCTCCAGGGCCACGCGGTCGAACGTGTCGGCCACCGGGACGGTCCGCGCCGCGGCGGCGAGGTCGTCCAGGCGGAAGGCGTGCTCCAGGGCGAAATGCGTGGCCGCGACCTCCTCGACCGGCCGGCCGCTGGCCTCCGCGACCCGGACGATGTCGGGGGCGGAGACCAGCGCGCTGAGCGAGGCGAGGCGCCGCGCCTGGGCCGGGGCCATGCCGTGCCCGGTCAGCTCCGCCGCGCGGGCGCCGATCGTCGCCAGCGCCTCGTCGCCGAGCACGTTGGGGAGGGCGGCCTCCACGGCGGCGATGCCGTCTCGGTAGCGGGCGACCACCGGGGCGAGGCCGCCGCCCAGGTCGAGGTTGCGGATGAACCAGACGATCCGGTTCGTCAGCAGATCCTGCACCTCGGCGTAGAGGTCGAGCTGGCCCTGGCCGGGAACCCGACCGGCGAGGCCGTCGATGGCGAGGTTCAGCTCCATCAGGCCGAAGGCGTCGCGGGTCACCGCGTAGGCCTTGGCGATGGTCGCGGCGTCCGCGCCGGTGCCGTCGACGAGGCGCGTCACCAGCGACGGGCCGCCCCGGTTGACGATGATGTTGGCGAGCGCCGTGGCGATGATCTCGCGGCGCAGGCGGTGTCCCTTGACGGCGTCGGGGAAGCGTTCGCGCAGGGCCTTCGGGAAGTAGCGCTGCAGCTCCCGGTCGAAGTACGGGTCGTTCGGCACGGCGCTCTCGAGGATCGCGTCGTGCAGCGACAGCTTCGCGTAGGCGAGCAGCACGGCGTATTCCGGGCGGGTCAGCCCCTCGTTCCGGCGCATGCGCTCGGCGAGCGTGCCGTCGTCCGGCAGGAACTCCACCGCCCGGTCGAGCCGGCCCTCCGCCTCCAGTGCCTGCATCGTCCGCATGGCGAAGCCGGTCTCCCCCAGCCCCCCGCGCTGGGCAAGGGACAGGGCGAGCGTCTGCAACTCGTTGTTGCGCAGCACGAGGCGCCCGACGTCATCGGTCATGTCAGCGAGCAGGGTGTTGCGCGCCTCGTAGCTGAGCCTGCCGTCCCGCTCCGGCGTCATCAGCGCGATCTTGATGTTCACCTCGACGTCCGAGGTGTTCACGCCGGCCGAGTTGTCGATCGCGTCGGTGTTGAGGCGGACGCCCGCGCGCGCCGCCTCGATGCGCCCGCGCTGCGTCAGGCCGAGATTGGCGCCCTCGCCGACGACCTTCGCGCGCAGCTCCGGCCCAGTGATGCGCAGGGCGTCGTTGGCGCGGTCGCCGGCATCCTCGTCGGTCTCGGTGGTGGCCCGGACATAGGTGCCGATGCCGCCGAACCAGAGCAGGTCGGCCGGCGCCTTCAGGATCGCCTGCATCAGCTCGGTGGGCGTCGCCTCGGACCGGTCGAAGCCCAGCGCGGACTGGATCGCTTCCGAGAGCGGCACGGTCTTCAGGCTGCGCGGGAACACGCCGCCGCCCTCCGAGATCAGGCTCTTGTCGTAATCCGCCCAGGAGGACCGCCCCAGATCGAACAGGCGCCGCCGCTCGGCGAAGCTCGCCGCGGCGTCCGGGTTCGGGTCGAGGAAGATGTCGCGGTGGTCGAAGGCCGCGATCAGGCGGATGCTCTCGGAGAGGAGCATGCCGTTGCCGAAGACGTCGCCCGACATGTCGCCGACGCCGACCGTGGTGATCGGGTCGGTCTGTACGTCCACGTCGATCTCGCGGAAATGCCGGCGCACCGCCTCCCAGGCGCCGCGGGCGGTGATGCCCATGCCCTTGTGGTCGTAGCCCTGGCTGCCGCCGGACGCGAAGGCGTCGCCGAGCCAGTGGCCCTTCTCCAGCGAGAGGGCGTTGGCGATGTCCGAGAAGGTGGCGGTGCCCTTGTCGGCGGCGACCACCAGGTAGGCGTCGTCGGGATCGTGCCGCACCGTGTCGGGCGGCGGCACGATGGCGTTGTCGACGATGTTGTCGGTCAGTTCGAGCAGCGTGCGGATGAAGATCCGGTAGCTCTCGGTCCCCTCTTGGATCCAGGCGGCGCGGTCGGAGGCCGGCGGCAGCCTCTTCGGGAAGAAGCCGCCCTTGGCGCCCACCGGCACGATCACGGCGTTCTTCACCTGTTGGGCCTTCACGAGGCCGAGGATCTCGGTGCGGAAATCCTCCGGCCGGTCGGACCAGCGCAGGCCGCCGCGGGCCACGTAGCCGAAGCGGAGGTGCACGCCTTCGACGCGGGGCGAGTAGACGAAGATCTCGAAGAACGGCCGCGGCAGCGGCATCGCCGTCACCTTGGCGCAGGCGAACTTGAAGCTGATCGTCTCTCGCGGCTGCCCGTCGGCGCCTGTCTGGTAGAAGTTCGTCCGCACCGCCGCCTCGACGAGGTTGACGAACCGGCGGAGGATCCGGTCGTCGTCGAGGCTCGTGACCTCGGCGAGCGCCGTCTCGATCTCGGCGCGTACCCCGGCCTCCTGGGCGGTCCGGTCACCGGTGAGCGCCGGGTCGAACCGGGCGCGGAACAGCGCCACGATCGCGCGCGCGATCCCGGCGTGGCGGCTCAGCGTGCCCGCGAGGTAGTCCTGCCCGTAGCGGATTCGCAGCTGGCGCAGGTAGCGGCCCAGGGCCCGGAGCAGGGCCGCCTCCCGCCAGGGGAGAGCCGCCTCAAGGACGAGCCGGTTGTACCCGTCGGACTCGGCGATGCCGTCCGCGATGGCCAGCATCGCGGCCTCCAGCGGGCGTTCCAGCGCCGCGAGGTCGATCGGGGCGCCGGTGGCGCGCTCGATCAGCATGTCGTGCAGCCAGACCCGCGCGGCCTCGTCCGTCCCGGACGGCGCGATCTGGTACGTGCGCTCGTTGATGACACGGAAGCCGAGATTCTCGAGCGCCGGGACCCGGTCGGACAGCGCGATCGCCGTGCCGCGCGAGAACGCCTTCAGGCGGACCTGCGCCGCGGGGTCGCTGGGCCGCCGATCGAGATGGACGGCCCGCGGCTGCGTCTCGCCGAGGCTGTCGAGGATCGTCACGTCGGCGACGGCGACCTCAGGCTGAAAATTGTCCCGATAGGCGGCCGAGAACGCGTCGCCGTAGCGGGCGGCGAGTTGCCGCGCGCGGTCGCCCCCCTGGGATTCGGCCAGCGCCGCCCGCAGCGCGTCGCCCCAGGTCCGGACCAGCGCGACGATCCCGGCCTCCAGGGAGGCGGGATCGTGCTCGGGGCTGCCCTGATCGGGCAGGCCGATGATGTAGTGGATCCGGGCGAGCGAGCCTTCCGGGTAGTCGGGGTAGGACGCGCTGAGCCGCCCGCCGTAGGTCTCGGCGAGGTAGCTGCCGATCCGTCCCCGGATCGCGGAATCGTAGCGGTCCTTCGGGACGTAGACGAGCAGCGACACGAAGCGGCCGAACCGGTCGGGCCGGGACAGCACGCGGACCCGCGGTCGGTCGGCCAGGGCGGCGATGGCCAGGGTGAACCGGTAGAGCCGCTCGCCGTCGATCTGGAAGAGTTCGTCCCGCGGGTAGCTCTCCAGCACGGCGAGGAGGCTGCGGCCCGCATGGCTCGTCGGATCGAGGCCGGCGCGCTGGACGACGGCCTCCACCTTCCGGCGCAGGACCGGAACCTCGCGGGCCGGGCTCGTGTAGGCGGAGGCGGTGAACAGGCCGACGATCCGCACCTCGCCCGACAGCTTGCCGAGGCCGGAGAACAGCTTGACGCCGATATAGTCCAGGTAGGCCGAGCGGTGGACCCGGGACTTCACGCTGGCCTTGGTGATGATCAGCGGCTGCGGCTCTTCCAGGAAGGCGAGGATCTCCGGCGTGTAGTCCACCGGCGTCCGGCCGCGGCGCAGGGGCGTCGCGCCGGGATCGCGGAGCACGCCGAGGCTCGACCCCTCGACCAGCGGGTGGGCGTCGCCGGCGATGCCGTGCTCCTGCATGCCGAGGATGAGGAACTGGCCGTCGGTCAGCCATTCGAGAAAGGCGCGCGCCTCCTCGGTCTCCGGTTCCGGCATCGGGGTCGGCCCGCGCCCGAGATCGGCGGCGAGGTCGGTGAGGCGCGCCAGCATGGCGTCGTGGTCGTCGCTCGCCAAGGCGACATCCCGGTAGACCGTCGCGAGGGCGTTCAGGAGCCGCTCGCCGGTCTCGGCCGCCACGGGGTCGAGGTGGATGTGGATGAAGCTCTCGCGCGCGAGACTGCCCTGCGCGTCCGCGGTCGTCTCCCCGACCACCCGGATGAGCCCGCCGGCACCGTCGCGCTCCACCCCGAGGATCGGGTGGGCCACGAGCTGCGGGGCGAGGCACTGCTCGGTCAGTTCGGCCAGGGTCGAGTCCAGCAGGAACGGACGGTTGTCGTTGATCACCTCCAGGACCGTCGTCTCGCGCGCACGGCCGTCGCGCACCAGCTGGCTGTCGCTCAGGCGCAGCCGCGCCGGGTCGCCCGGCCTCCGCGGCTCGGACAGGAAGGCACGGGCGCGGGCGGCGAGATCCGCCAGGACGGAGGCGTCGTAGGGGGCGAGATCCTCCGGAGTCACGCGGCCGAACAGGTCGCGGACGAAGCCGCCCGGTCCGCCCTGCTCGGTGACGATGTCGGCGGCCGCCTCAATCAGCCCGGTGCGGGCCGTCTTCTGCTCCGAGGAGGACAACGCCGTCGCGGTCTCGAGTGTCATCGCGCTTCTCCCGAACCGGGTCACTCGCCCAAGCGATAGCAGCGTGACCGGCCGTGTCGATGACAGCGCCCGCCCGTTTCCGGGCCAACGGGTGTCGATCGCTGCAAACCGTCAGCTTCGCCTTGCCGAACGCCCGATGCGTGCATATACACCCATACCATGAGCGCTTCGTCACCCGAGCCGTGCACCTGCTCCGCCCTGCGTCGCGCCACGCGGGCGCTGACGGCGATCTACGACGCCGCCTTGAAGCCGACCGGGCTCCGCGTGACGCAGTTCGCGATCCTGCGGCTGCTGGACCGGCTCGGACCGGTCCCGGTCTCCCGCCTCGCCGCCGAGGCGGCGCTGGAGCGCACCACGATGGGCCGCAACCTCGACCCGCTCAAGCGCCGCGGCTTCGTCTCGGTCACGCCCGGCGCGGCGGATCCGCGCGAGCGCCGCGTGTCCCTGACCGCGTCGGGTCGCGAGGCCCTCGCGGCCGCGACGCCCTACTGGCGCGAGGCGCAGAGCCGTATCAACGCCCGGGTCGATCCCGCGACCGTCTCCGCCCTGGCGGAGTCCCTGATCTCCGCCGCCTGACCGATCCGCCCCGCTTCCGGAGCCCGTCCATGACCGCCCTGACAGAGACGCGCCCCGGGTCGCGCCTGCACTACGCCTGGATCGTCGTCGCGGTGACCTTCCTGGTCCTGCTCGTCGGGGCCGGTGTCCGCGCCACGCCGAGCGTGCTGATCGTCCCCTGGGAGCGGGAATTCGGCTGGACCGCGGCCACGATCGGCGTCGGCATCGCGCTCAACATCTTCCTGTACGGGATGATCGGCCCCTTCGCGGTGGCGATCATCGAGCGGTTCGGCCTGCGGCGCTCGGTCTGCGGCGCACTCCTGATCCTGGCGATCGGCACCGCCGCCACGAGCCTGATGACCGCACCCTGGCAGATGGTCCTGCTCTGGGGCCTCGTCGTCGGATCCGGCTCCGGCATGGTGGCCAACGTGCTCGGCGCCACCGTGGCCGGGCGCTGGTTCGCCAAGCGCCGGGGTCTCGTGCTCGGCCTGCTGACCGCGAGCAGCGCCACGGGCCAGCTCGTCTTCCTGCCGATGCTGGCCTCGATCGCGGTGGGGCAGGGCTGGCGCTCCGTCTCCCTGGTGGTCGCCGCTGCGACCCTGGCGCTGATCCCGCTGGCGGCCCTGCTCCTGCGCGACCGGCCTGCGGATCTCGGCCTGCCCCGCTACGGTGAGGACGCGGTGACGCCGACGCCGGTGCTGACCGAGAACCCGGCCGTGCGGGCGCTCCGCGGCCTGCGCATCGGCCTGCGCTCCCGGGATTTCTGGCTGCTCGCCGGCACGTTCTTCATCTGCGGCGCCTCGACCAACGGCCTGATCGGCACCCACCTGATCCCGGCCTGCATCGATCACGGCATCGCCGAGGTCACGGCCGCCAGCCTGCTGGCGCTGATGGGGATCTGCGACCTGATTGGCACTACGGCGTCGGGTTGGCTCACCGACCGGTTCGACTCGCGCAAGCTCCTGGCCTGGTACTACGGGCTGCGCGGACTCTCGCTGATCTTCCTGCCCTATTCCTTCGACTACAGCTTCTACGGCCTGTCGCTGTTCGCGGTCTTCTACGGCCTCGACTGGATCGCCACCGTGCCGCCCACCGTTCAGCTCGCGGGCAAATCCTTTGGGGAGGAGAACGCCGCGCTGATGTTCGGCTGGATCGCGGCCGCGCACCAGATCGGCGCGGCGTCCGCGGCGTGGCTCGCCGGCATGGTCCGGACCGAGAGCGGCACCTATCTCGGCGCCTTCGTGGCGGCCGGCCTGCTCTGCCTCGTCGCCGCCCTGATGGCCGCCTTCGTGGGCCGCAAGCCCGAGGCGCCGGCCCTGCGCCCGCTGCCGGCCTGAACTGCGCGGCGCGGGCAGGGTTGTCACAACTGTGCCGTGAAGGACGAGCCCTGATCGGCCCGTTCCCGCGCACCCCGAGAGCCCGCCGTGACCATCGCGATTCGGCCCGTGCCGCCGGTCCAGGACGTCCGCGCCCCGCGGCCCTGGTCGGGGCCGGGCTTCGCCGAGTTCGTCGCCATCATCGCCCTGATGATGGCGGTGACGGCGATCTCCATCGACAACCTGCTGCCCGCCTTCCCGGCCATCGAGGCGCGGTTCGCGGTGGCCGACCCCAACCGGCTGCAGCTCCTCGTCTACGTCTACATGATCGGCTTCGGCTTTGCGCAGATCGTCTACGGGCCGGTCTCCGACGCCCTCGGGCGACGGCCGGTGCTGCTGGCGAGCCTCGCCGTCTACGTGATCGGCTGCTTCCTCGCCATGGTGGCGCCGAGCTTCGGCTGGTTGCTCGCCGCCCGGATCATCCAGGGCATCGGCGCCGCCGGCGGGCGGGTGCTGTCGGTGGCGATCGTGCGCGACCGGTTCGCGGGCCGCGAGATGGCGAGCGTCATGTCGCTCACCATGATGGTGTTCCTGATCGTCCCGATGATCGCACCGGCGATCGGCGGCATGATGCTGGCGCTGGGCTCCTGGGTCTACGTCTTCGTCTCGATGCTGGTCCTCGCCTTCTGGCTGACGATCTGGTTCTCGCTGCGGATGCCCGAGACGCTGCACCCGGAATACCGCCGGCCGCTCTCGCCGGCCGCGACCTGGGAGGCGATCCGCCTGACGCTGAAGACCCGCGTCGCCGTCGGTTACGCCACCGCGCTCGGACTGATGACCGGCTGCATCATGGGCTACGTCGGCTCGGCCCAGCAGGTTTTCGATACCGGCCTGTACCACCTCGGCCCGCTCTTCCCGCTGGCCTTCGGGCTCGTGGCGGGCGCCATGGGCGCGGCGACCCTGATCAACGCCCGCGTGGTCCGGCGGCTCGGGATGCGGGCGATGTCGCACGGCGGCGTCATCGCCTTCACGCTCGTCGGCCTCGCGCAGGTCGGCGTCGGGCTGGCCTATCACGGCCACCCGCCGCTGGCCCTGTTCCTGTCGGTCCTCGCGGTGAACCAGTTCCTGATCAGCTTCGCGATGCCGAACTTCAACGCCCTCGCTCTGGAGCCCCTTGGCGCCATCGCCGGCACGGCCTCGTCGTTCCTGGGCTTCTACACCACGATCCTGGGCGCGTTCTGCGGCTTCCTGATCGGCCAGTCCTTCGACGGCACGGTGCTCCCCGTGGCGATCGGCTACGCGAGTCTCGGCGCCCTGTCGCTCCTCGTGGTCGCCTGGACCGAGCGCGGCCGGCTGTTCCGCGGCGGCGTCGGCGGTTGAGGCGTCGGTTGAGGCGGCGTCCTTAACGGGGTCTTCAGCGGAAAGTTGCAAAACTGCCGTCCTGATCCACCCGACCGGACACGCCGATGCTCGCCCGCGCCCAGGACGGAACCCTCCTCGTCGCGCGCCTGCTGCTGGCCGCCGCGCTCCTGCCGACCGGGATCGCCCGGACGCTCAACGTGTCGGGGTTCGCGCTGGCGCTCGCGGGGGCCGGGATGCCGTTTCCCAACGGCGTCGCCACCGCCGCCGTGGTGGTGCAGGTGTTCGGACCGCTCGCCCTGATCCTCGGCGTCCTGCCGGGGCTCACCGGGCTGGCGCTCGCGCTCTTCGCCGTCGTGACGGCCTGCGTGCTCCACCCGTTCTGGTACTATGTGGGACCCGCCGCGGTCGCCGAGCGCACGCTGATGCTGGCCGATCTCGGCCTCGCGGGCGGGTTCCTCATGTACGCCCTGAACGGTCCGGGCGCGCTCAGCTGGCAGGGCTGGCGCGCGGGAACCCGCGCCGCGGCGCCGAGCGCGAAGGCCGCCCCCGCGAAGGGTTCCGGCAAGGGTAGCGTGCCGCGGAACGCCGGCAAACGCGCTGCCGGCCGGCCGCCGGCCGGCGCCGCGGCCTGATCAGCCGTGCCGCGGCCTCATCTCGGTCGTCGGGGCGGGCGGCGCGGCAGCCATCTTCCGCCCGGAGATCTCCGCGCCGGCATCCGGCGACAGGTTGCGGAAGGCCAGTGCCGAGGCCGCCGAGATCACGGCGACGGCGAAGAAGGCCGGCCCGAAATCCGAGGCCTGGATCTCCGTTCGGCCGTGAAACCCGGCATTCCCCTCGAGCGCCAGCGCGCCCAGCGTGACGCCGAGGCTGAGCGACAGCTGCTGGAAGACGCTGGCGAAGCTCGTGGCCGCGCTCATCTCCTTCGATTCGAGGTCGGCGTACGCGATGGCGTTGACGCAGGTGAACTGGATAGAGCGCGAGCAGCCGCCGACGAACAGCAGGATCACCATGATCCAGTGGGGCGTCTGCGCGGTGTAGAACCCGTTGACCGCCAGGAAGGCCGAGGCCAGGAGGGCGTTCCAGACCATCAGGGCGCGGAAGCCGGTGCGGCGCAGGATCCGCGGCCCCAGGGTCTTCACGAACATCGCCCCGGCCGCCGCCGCGAAGGTGATCAGGCCCGACTGCAGGGCGTCGAGCCCGAAGCCGACCTGCAGCATCAGCGGCAGCAGGAACGGGATCGCCCCGGTGCCGATCCGGAACAGGCTGCCGCCGAGCACCGCGACCCGGAAGGTCGGCCGCCGCATCAGGTCGAGGCGGACGATCGGGTAGGGCACCCGCCGGGCATGTGCCCAGTAGAGCGGCAGGAGCACCGCGCCCGCGGCGAGGCAGCCCCAGGAGATTTCCGCCGGCAGCAGGTGGCGGCCGAGGGAGGCGAGGCCGAGCATCAGGGCGGCGAGGCCGGTCCCGAGCAGCGCGAAGCCGAGCAGGTCGAGGGGCGGCCGCTCCGGCTCCCGCACGTCCTCGAAGTACAGGCTCGCCAGCACGATCCCGGCGCAGCCGATCGGCAGGTTGATGAAGAAGATCCAGCGCCAGTCGAACCACGTGGTGATCAGGCCGCCGACCGGCGGACCGAGCACCGGGCCGACCAGCGCCGGGAAGGTCAGGTAGGCGAGGGCCGTCACGAGCTGCGATTTCGGCACGCTGCGCAGCACCACGAGGCGCCCGACCGGCACCATCATGGCGCCCCCCATGCCCTGGAGGAACCGCGCGGCGACGAACCACGCGAGGCCGTTCGCGGCCGCGCAGGCGAGCGAGCCGGCCATGAACACCACGAGGGCCGCGCGGAACACCGTCCGCGACCCGTACCGGTCCGCCATCCAGCCGCTCACCGGGATGAAGATCGCGAGGCTGACCAAGTAAGAGGTCAGCGCGAGCTTGAGGGCGATCGGGTCCTCGTGGAGGCTCGCGGCGATGCTGGGGAGCGCCGTGGCGATCACCGTGGAATCGGTGTTCTCCATGAACAGCGCGGTGGCGACCGTCAGGGGGACGATCCAGAGCGGTCTTTGGGTGGTTGCGGGCATCATACAGCAGACGCATGTCGCGCCGCCGCGGTTGCACGGCAGCGCGGCCACCTCGCACCTTCGTGTTTCGCGAATGTATCCATCGTGCAACAGAGGTTGAGCCGCGGCGCGGAGCCACCTTTTTTGCGGGTGCGCCAATGGCTAAGTTTCCATCACGCGTCCGTGAGGCCGCTCCAGCCGGCCCGGGGCCGGCGCGCGAGGATTTCGATGCAGCCCAGCCCCAGCAAGGTCCGCTCCGTGGCGCGGATCGCCGCCGGCGTCGCCCTTCTCTCGATGGTCGCCGCCTGCGGCACTGTCCTGCTCAACGATCGCGGCTCGCTGACGCGCTACGACCGGCTCAAGTCCAGCGATCAGGTCGCCTCGGCCTCGCGGATCTACGTCGACCGGCCGGCCCTAGCGAGGGCCCGCACCGTCCGCATCATCCCGACGGCGTTCCACGCCGACGTGTCCGGCGCCGCCCCGCTGACGGCCGCCGAGCGGCGGCTCATCGCCAACGCCGCCGACCGGGCGCTGTGCTACGACCTGTCGCTGAAGTACGACATCGTCACCAGCCGCGACGCCGACCTGACCGTGCGGGCGCAGGTCACCCGCGTCGATCCGACGGACCTTCTCGGTGCCGGCGCGACCATCGCGGGCTCGGCGGGCGTGACGGTCGCCTCGCAGCTCGGCCTGAGCTTCGCCGAGGGTGTCGGGCGCGTGCCGATCCCGCGCGTGCCGATCGGGCTCGGGAGCCTGACGGTCGAGGCCGAGGCTCTGGACCGGCGCCGCGAGCAGCGGGCCGCCATGGTCTGGGGCGGAGCGGCCAACTCCTTCACCAGCCAGCCGCGCTTCTCCCGCGCCAGCGACGCCTACGACCTCGCAGGCGAGTTCGGCCAGGATTTCGGCTACCTGCTGGCGACCGGCGACGACCCGTTCACCGCGCCTAACACGATCCCGACCTGGGACCGGATCCGCATCACCACCCTGGGCGAGGCGCCCCTCGACCCGGACTGCGAGGCCTTCGGCCGCGCGCCGGGCATCGACGGCATGCTCGGCGACTATATCGGCCTGCCGCCCGAATACACCGACAAGGGCCCGGCCACGCCGGCGATGCGCTGAGGCGCCCGCGCCGACTCCGCGTCTGACCGCGGACGTCCGTTCATGGCACTGACGCGCCCGTCGAGCGGGCGTGGATAAGCCTCGAGCCATGCGCGTTTTCGCGCTGCGACGCATCAACCGCGCATTGGCGCCTTCGCGGAGCCCGTGATACTGGCACTTGCCAACCCGATCCCGCAGCGCGGCCTCCACGCGCGCTGCCGTCCGAGGAAAGTTGGCACATGGCCCGAGTAGAAACCGCATCGATCATCGAGGGACTCACCTTCGACGACGTGCTCCTGCGGCCCGCCGCCTCCTCGGTGATGCCGACCGAGGTCAGCGTCGCCTCGCGGCTGACCCGCACGATTCCGCTGAACCTGCCGATCCTCGCCTCGGCGATGGACACGGTCACCGAGGCGCCGATGGCCATCGCCATGGCGGCCAACGGCGGCATGGGCGTCATCCACCGCAACCTCGAGCCGCCGGAGCAGGCCGAGCAGGTCCGCCTCGTCAAGAAGTACGAGTCCGGCATGGTGATGAACCCCATCACCATCCACCCCGACGAGACGCTCGCCGACGCCTTCGAGGTGATGAAGCTCAACCGGATCTCCGGCATCCCGGTGGTCGAGCGCGGCCCCAACGGCTCGCGGGGCAAGCTAGTCGGCATCCTGACCAACCGCGACGTCCGCTTCGCGACGAACTCCAACCAGCCGGTCGCCGAGCTGATGACCCGCGACCGCCTGATCACGGTCCGCGAGGGCGTGACCCAGGACGAGGCCAAGCGACTGCTCCACCAGTTCCGGATCGAGAAGCTGCTGGTCGTCGACGACCATTACCGCTGCATCGGCCTGATCACCGTCAAGGACATCGAGAAGCGCGTCGCCTACCCGAACGCCGTCAAGGACGAGCAGGGCCGCCTGCGCGTCGCCGCCGCCACGACGACGGGCGACAGCGGCTTCGAGCGGGCCGAGCGCCTGATCGACGCCGGCTGCGACGTGATCGTGGTCGACACCGCCCACGGCCACTCGATCAAGGTGCTCGATGCCGTGGCCCGCGTGAAGCAGCTCTCGAACGCCGTTCAGGTCATCGCCGGCAACGTCGCGACGCGGGACGGCGCCAAGGCGCTGATCGATGCCGGCGCCGACGCCATCAAGGTCGGCATCGGCCCGGGCTCGATCTGCACGACCCGCATCGTGGCGGGCGTGGGCGTGCCGCAGCTCACCGCGCTGATGGAGGCGGTCGAGGCGGCCGGCGAGGCCGACGTCCCGGTCATCGCCGACGGCGGCATCAAGTATTCGGGCGACCTCGCCAAGGCGATCGCGGCCGGCGCCTCCGTGGCGATGCTCGGCTCGCTGCTCGCCGGCACCGACGAGGCGCCCGGCGAGGTGTTCCTCTACCAGGGCCGCTCCTACAAGTCGTACCGCGGCATGGGCTCGGTGGGCGCCATGGCCCGCGGCTCGGCCGACCGCTACTTCCAGGCCGAGGTGAACGACACGCACAAGCTCGTGCCGGAGGGCATCGAGGGGCAGGTCCCCTACAAGGGCCCGGTCGGCAACGTCCTGCACCAGCTCGCCGGCGGCCTGCGCGCCGCCATGGGCTACGTCGGCGGCGCCACGATCCCCGAGTTCCAGGAGCGGGCGCAGTTCATCCGCATCACCAATGCCGGCCTGCGCGAGAGCCACGTCCACGACGTGACGATCACCCGCGAGAGCCCGAACTACCCGTCGCGGACCTGAGGCATCGATGCGCACGCTGATCGTCGGGGCCGGCGCGACCGGCGGCTATTACGGGGCGCGCCTCGCCGAGGCGGGCGCCGACGTCACCTTCCTGGTCCGGCCGGCCCGGGCGGCGAAGCTGGCGGCGGACGGCCTGAACGTCCGCTCGCCGCTCGGCGACCTGCACCTGCCCGCTCCGCCCACCGTCACGGCCGATAGGCTGGCCGGGGCCGGGCGGTTCGACCTGATCCTGCTGTCGTGCAAGGCCTATGACCTCGACAGCGCCGTCGCTGACCTCGCGCCGGCCGTGGGCCCCGACACCGCGATCCTGCCCGTGCTCAACGGCGTGTCGCATCTCGACGTGCTCGACGCCCGGTTCGGTACGGACCGCGTTCTCGGCGGTTCGTGCGCGATCGCCGCGACGCTCGCGCCGGACGGCGCGATCCGCCACATGAGCGAGCTGTGCAGCATCACCTACGGCGAGCGGGACGGGTCGCGCTCGGCGCGGATCGAGGCGGTCGACGCGCTGATGCGCGGCCTCAAGTTCCAGCCGCGCCTGAGCGACGTGATCCTGCAGGAGATGTGGGAGAAGTGGGTGTTCCTGGCGACGCTCGCCGGGGCGACCACGCTGATGCGCGCCGCGGTCGGCGACATCGTGGCGGCACCCGAGGGCGCCGCGCTGATCGCGGCGCTGCACGCGGAGTGCACGACCGTTGCCGCGGCCAGCGGCTTCGAGCCGCGGGCCGTGGTGGCGGAGCGGGCGCGGGCGCAGCTGACGGCGGCCGGGTCCACCTTCACGGCCTCGATGCTGCGCGACATCGAGAACCGGGGTCGCATCGAGGCGGACCACGTGATCGGCGACCTGATCGCCCGCGGCCAGCGGCTGGCGCCGGAGGTGCCGTTCCCGCTCCTGGCCGCGGTCTATACCGGCCTCAAGGCCTACGAGGCCCGCCGGGCGCGGGAGGCGGCCTGAGCCGCGCCCCGCGCGGACGCTTCAGTAGCGGCCGGGCGGCGGCGGGGGCGGGTTGCCGTATTCGAGCTGCGTCTTGGCATCGACCCGCGGACGCGGCACCGGCGTCAGCTCCGGCTGGGCGGCGGGCGCGCTCGCGCAGGCGGCGAGTGAGGCGGTGACCAGGGCCGCGAGGGCGACGCGAACGGTGGACGTCATGGGCTGGGGTACTCCCGGGATGCGCCCGGCGACGGACCGGTCTGGTCCGGGGCGGGCGGATGCCATACGACACGCGGCGGCCCGCACGGCGGACCGACCGCAGCACGGTCTGCGCCGCGAAGGTGCAGGAAGCTCGGCCGTAACGTGGCGGCATCGTGGGCCAAGCGTGGCCGTTTCACGTCGTCATTGACGCACTCCTAAGGATCCGAACTCTGACCCCCGCCGCTCGCTGCTCCGCCGCCATCGAAGTCCTCACCGATATCGCCGAGCGGCGTCGGCCGGCCGCCGACGCCCTGAAGGACTGGGGTCTCGCCCATCGCTTCGCCGGCTCGGGCGACCGCGCGGGCATCGCCAGCCTCGTCTACGACGCCCTGCGGCGGCGGGCGTCGGCGGCCTGGATCATGGGCGCGGACACGCCGCGCGCCGTCCTCATCGGCACACTGCGCCTGCAGCAGGGGCTCGCGGCGGCTTCGGTCGCGGCCCTGTTCACCGGCGAGCGCTTCGCGCCGGCCCCGCTCAGCGACGACGAGCGCGCGCGCCTCGACGGCGGGACGCTGCAGGATGCGCCGCCGGAGGTGGCGGGCGACGCGCCGGCCTTCGTGCTCCCGGACCTCGCGGCCACGCTCGGCGACGACCTCGTTCCGGAGCTGAAGGCGCTGGCGCGGCGCGCGCCCCTCGATATCCGCGTGAACGCCCTGCGCGGCGACCGCGACGCGATCCTGCCGGCGCTCGCGGCCTACGACGCCGCGCCGACACCGCACGCGCCGGCGGGCCTGCGCGTCCCGATCGGCGCCGACGGGCGCGGTCCGGCGCTCCACGTCGAGGCCGAGTTCCTGGAGGGCTGGTACGAGATCCAGGACGAGGGCTCGCAGCTCGCCGCGCTCCTCGCCGCGCCGCGCGCCGGCGAGACCATCGTCGACCTCTGTGCGGGCGGCGGCGGCAAGACCCTGGCCCTCGCGGCGGAGACCGGCAACGGCGCCCGCCTGATCGCCACCGACGGCGATCCGCGCCGGCTCGCGCCGATCCACGAGCGCCTGCGCCGGTCCGGTGCGCTGGCCGAGGTGCGAACCCCGCGCAGCGGCAAGGCGCGCGCCGACGTCCTGGAGGATCTCGACGGCAAGGTCGACCGGGTGGTGGTCGACGCGCCCTGCACCGGGTCCGGCACGTGGCGCCGGAATCCGGATGCCAAATGGCGGCTGCGGCCCGGAAGCCTCGCGCTGCGGACCGCCGAGCAGGCCCAGGTGCTCGATCGGGCGGCGCGGCTCGTCAGGCCCGGCGGCCGGATCGTCTACATCACCTGCTCGCTGCTCTCGGCGGAGAACGACGCCGCCGTCTCCGGCCTCCTGTCGGGCTGGCGCGGCCGCTTCGACGTCGTCCCCGCGGACGAGGTGCTGGCAATAGGGCCGGATTCGCTCCGGTCAGCCGTGCGGAAGACGGCCCACGGGATCCAGATGAGCCCGCTGCGGACCGTGACCGACGGCTTCTACGTCGCCGTCATCGCGCGAAAGAGCTGAGGCGCGCCGCCGCGACGGAACCCGTCTCGCGTCCTTGGGCGTTGCCCCCGCGCTCCCGCGGGAGCCGGGCTCGCCGGGGGGCGGTCCCGCGCGCGGCCTCACCCGGGAGATGCCTTTGCGCCTCGACCGCCGTCTCCTGCTCGCCGGTCTCGGAAGCGTCCTCGGGCTGCGCAACGCCCGGGCGGAAGGGCCGGCGGAGACGGCACCGCAGCCCGCGCCGCACGAGTCGATCCGGGCTCTGCCGCGCTTGCTGCCCGGCGCGGATCTGCAGGTGATCGAGCTGTGGCCCGGCGCGCCGCCGGGCGGCGGTGACGGGCCGAACCCGGACGGCTACCGCTACGTCGAGGGGACCTTCGGCGACATCACCCGGGTCGCGCGGCCCTGTCTGCTGGTCATGCGTCCGGCCAACCCGAACGGCGCCGCGATGATCGTCGCGGCGGGCGGCGGCTACGAGTTCATCGCCCTCGGCAACGAGGGCGTCCCGGTCGGCCGCGTCCTGAACGCCGCCGGCATCACGGTCTTCCTCCTCGTCTACCGCCTGCCCGCGGAGGGTTGGGGCTCGGGGCCGGACGCGCCGCGGCAGGACGCGCAGCGCGCCCTCCGGCTGGTCCGGGCGCGCGGCGCTGAGTTCGGCATCGATCCCGCGCGGGTCGGCGTCCTCGGCTTCTCGGCGGGCGGCCACCTGATGGGCGAGACCGCCGTCGGGAGCGCCCGGGACCTGTACGCGGGCGTCGACACCGCCGACGCCCAGCCGACCCGGCCGGTGCTGGCCGGTCTGATCTACCCCGTCATCACCATGCGCAAGCCGTTCGACCGGACCGCGACCCGCCGCATCCTGGTCGGCGACGAGGTCACCCCCGACGAGATGAAGACCTACTCGGTGGATCTGCAGGTCGGGCCGGAGACGCCGCCGACCTTCCTGGTCCAGGCGATCGACGACCCCGTCGCCGTGGCCGATCATCCGCTGCTGATGTTCTCGGCGCTGCGCAAGGCGCGGGTGCCGGCCGAGCTGCACCTGTTCGAGCGCGGCGGCCACGGCTTCGGGCTCGGCGCGCCCGGGACACCCGTGGCGGCCTGGCCGGGCCTGTTTCTGGCCTGGATCCGCCTGCACGGTTTCCTGCGCGCCTGACCGCTCACTCGCGCCGCGTCTGCATGCGATGCAGCTTGGCGACCTTCGGCCGGCTGGTCCGGAACTGGCCGCGCTCCACCGCGACGAAGACCACGATCGCGATGGCGACCGTCGTGAGCCACCAGACGGCAGTCAGCCCGACGCTCAGGCAGGCCACCGTGAAGGCGGCGGCGAAGCAGCCCATCGCGCCGGGAACGAGGGCCGGGCCGTCCCGGCCGGCCCGCCGGATCGAGGCGTAGAGGGCGAAGGCGGCTGCCAGCGCGCCGACGATGCCGAGCTCGTACCAGAACTCGAAGAGCGCCGTGGTCGGTGCGTTGGCCGGCAGGAGGCCGACCAGGCGTCCGCGCAGGGCCGTCTCGAAGCCGTGCCCGGTGATCAGCCGCACCGGATCGGAGGTGACGACCTTCTGCCAGCTCTTCAGTGACAGCACCGCGGGGGCGACCGGGCCCAGGAGCGCAGCTCCGACCGGCCGCGCCAGGAAGGGCAGCAGCGGTGCCGCCGCCAGCAGGGCGGCCGAGAGGAGAGCGGTGAGCGTCACCCCGAGCCGCGGCCGGTAGCTCGTCACCGCGAAGGCGACGGCGCCGACCGACAGGGCGGCGATCTGTGTCCCGTCAGGCTGGACCGTGAGCGCCAGGGCGACGAGCAGCGCGAGGCCCAGCGCCTCCCGGTCGCGGCGGCGGGATCGCAGCCACGCCAGCGCCGGCCAGAGCAGCAGGATGAGCAGGACGAGACCGCGATCGAGGGCCCCGTCATCCTCGACGCCGGGCGGCGCGATGTGGGCGCCGAACAGCCCGAGCATGATCGCCACGATCGCGCCCGCCACGACGCCGAGCGGCAGGAGGTAGAGGTTCGCCGAGCGCATCCTGTCGGGGAGGGCGAGGTAACCCAGGAGGGCGAGTCCGATGGTCGCGCCGAGATTGGCCAGCCGCTCCAGCGCCGGCCCGAGGAAGGGGGTCCAGGTCAGCGACAGGGCCGACCACAGCACGACCAGCATGCCGGCCAGGAAGGCCGGAGCCGTTAGGAGGCGGTAGGTCGCCGGGCGGACCGGACGCTGGCGCCGGTCGATGACGCTGGCGATGATCAGGAGGATCACGGCGATCGGCGCGAGGATCACCGAGGCGCGGCGGGCGACCTGCGCGAGGACGGGGAGAACCACGAAGAGGCCGAAGAAGCCGATACGCCGCAGCAGCGCGGCGGCGTCGAGCGCCGGATCGATGGTGGTGGAGTTCGACGCGCGCGGCATCTTGCGCCTTCTCCCGGACCGGGACGGCCGGATCCCTGCTCGATACGCAAGGCTCGCGCAAGCTGCTGTAGACGTTGCGCCACAGTCTGGCCCGCGCGAACGGCGCTCAGGCGACGGTCGCGGTCTCCCGCGGGCGCCGGCGTGCGGCCCGCCGGCCGACATCCGACGCGACGCGCCAGCCGCCCCACGCGACGAAGAATCCGATCAGACCCGCGGCCAAGCCGTCGGCGTTCGTGGGCACAGCCGGCCTGAAGTCGTGATAGGCGGCCTCGGCCACCGGCACGTCGGGATCGCGGAGCATCGCCACCACGCGCCCGAGTGGGCTCGTCGCCGCACTCAGGGCCTGCTGCTGGGCGCTGAGGCGGGCGAGACGGGCGATGTCGGCCCGCGCGGCCTCGCCGCGGCGGGCGACGAGCTGGTCCGGGTTGGCGCGCAGCCGGTCGACGGCGCCCTCGCGCGTCGTCCCGGACGCCTGCGCGTCGGATTCGAGGACCGCCACCTGCCGACGCAGCTCGTCCGCGGCCCCCCCAAGGCGCTGCGCGTATTGCTGCGCGAATTCCGGGGCCTGCGCGGCGACCACGCCTCCGAGCAGGCCGAGGGCGAGGCCGAAGGTGCGGAACACGCGAAACATGCCTGGCCTCCGACGGGGGAATCGACCCCCGACAAAGAGCATGCGCGGGGCGGTGGTTCCAGCCGCGGGTGCGACGACCCCTGACCCGGCGTCTCAGCCCGGCAGCGTGAGGAGGCCGGCCTTGCCGTCGGCGCAGCCGAACAGCAGGCGGCCGCCGCGCGCGTCCCAGCCGAGCGCCGTGACGCCGCTCCCCTGGACGGCCGGTCGCACCAGCAACTCGGCCGCGTCGGTGAAGCGGACGAGCAGGATGCAGCCGTCCTCGTAGCCCATGGCCAGGACCGGCGCCTTCGGGTGGAACGCCACGCGGGAGACACGGGCCGGGCGGACGCCGCATTCCCGCGGGGCCTTGCCGGTCGGACCTTCCTTGGAATCGAAGGGCCACACGATCGCCGCCTCGGCCCCGCTGGTGGCGAGCCAGTTCCCGTCGAACGACCACGACATCGAGCGGACCTTGCCGGGATAGCCCGACATCCGCATGTGCCCGCGATCCGGCTGGAGGCGCCAGCCGTGCAGGCTGTTCTCCTGCATGGTCGACACCACGAAGCGCCCGTCCGGCGACCACGTAACGTCGATATGCGAGCCCTTCCAGGTGATCACCTCGGCCGGCGTCTCCAGATTGGGATACCAGAGGCTCACGCCGTTGTAGTGGGCGACGCCGAGCCGGTAGCCCTTGGGCGCGAAGACGAGGCCGCGGGCGGAGGACGGCGCCTCGAAGGTCTTCTCGCGGCCCTTCGCGTCGCGGGCCACGACGGTCCGGCCGGCCGACCACGCCACCGCGCCGTCGGGATGGGCGGCGAGCGCGTCGGTCCAGGCGCCGCCCTTGGCGAGGCCGAGCTGCTCCATCGCGCCGTCGGCGCGGATCGCCACCACGCGGCCGTCGTCGCCCCCGGTGAGCAGCCGGTCGACTCCGCCGGCCGCGACGAGGATCCCGCTGTCGGGATGGGCGGTGACGCGGGTGATCCCGTCCTCCCGCACCAGCGCGACCGTGCCGTCGCTGAGCGCCAGGGCCGGCACGTCCTTCAGGAAATGCGCGGCGAGCACGTGCTCGCCGGGCTCCAGCGCGGCGACGTGACTGGTGAGGGACGGGTTGCTGACGGGGCTGCTCATGTCGGGGGGACATTTGCGGCCGGCGGCGCGGTGCGCAAGACCAGGATCGCGGTAATCAACGCCAGGCCACCCGAGATCGCCGCCGGGGCGATCAGCGCGTAGAGACCGAATTGCTCGTAGGCCCGCGCGCCCAGGTAGGCGCCGAACAGCAGCGAGATCCAGACGGAGGCGTCGCCGAGCCAGCCGAGCGGATCTCCGGTGCGGGTCAGGGCCTGCGCGATCTTCTGGCCCAGGCTGAACAGCGCGCCGGTGACGAAGGTGGTGCCGGCCCGGAAGCCCTTCACCTGCGCCAGGACCGCGTTCTGGGATCCCATCGCCAAGGCGACGAAGAAGGCCGCGACGCCGAGTTCGGGCGACTGGAGTCCGAGCCCCAGACCGGCGAGGATCAGGAGCGACTCGTAGGCGAGGACCGCCGGCGTCGCCCAGCGCGGCGGCACCAGGATCGCCAGCCCGCTCCCGAGGACCGATCCCGTCAGGAACGCCAGGATCAGGATCGCCGGGAGTATCATGTGGTGCAGCTCGACCTGGGCGCCGAGAACGGCGAGCTGCGTGGTGTTGCCGCTCATGAAGGATGTGTAGAGGCCGCCGAGCCGTACGAAGCCGAGGGCGTCGACGTAGCCGGCCATACCGGTAAGGAGCAGGCCGACACCCAACTGAGCCGGGCGGTTCACGGTTCGGCCCCGCGGTCGCAGATCGGTAACGCTCTGTTAACCATTCGGACGCCTTCGTTCAGGGGTGACGGGCCGCGGTTAACGCGCCGCTCACCAAACCCGAGCAATTCGATGCAAACACGGTGAACGCCGCGTCGGAAGGGGTCGTTGCCCCAGCGATCCGGCTCGGGAACACCGTGCCCCCGCCGGGTGAGTGGGAGTTGCGTCATGGTTCCGTTCGCCGCCGCGTTCGTCTGCCCGACCCTGCCCGTTCCGGACCGGGGCGCCGCCACGATCCTGGTCGTCGAGGATGAGCCGACCGTGTGCGAGCTGGCCGCCGAGGCGCTCCTCGAAGAGGGCTACCGGGTGCTCACCGCCGCGGATGCCTGGGAAGCCGAGGCGATCCTGGCCCGGGAGAGCGTCGACCTGCTCTTCACCGATATCGATCTGGCCCGCAACACGGACGGCCTTTCGCTGGCCCGTTGCGCCCGCCAGATCTCGCCCGACCTCCCGGTCGTCTACACCTCCGGGGGGCGGGCTTCCCTGGCAGGCTGCGAGGCCGTTCCGGGCTCGGTATTCGTGCCGAAGCCGTACCGCCCGAGCCAGCTCGTGGCGCTGACGCAGGACGTCCTGCGCACCGCGCCCGTTCACACGTTCTGAACTGGATCTTCGAGGATACCCGCCATGTGGCGCTCTCTTCCCGCAATCGGCCTCGCCCTCGCCGCCGCGGTCGCCGCATCGCCGGCCCGGGCCGCCTGCGACGTGAAGGGTGCGCAGATCGAGGAGGCGATCGCCAAGAAGAGCGAGCTGCGTGAGGACGCCAACGCCCAGCTGGTGCGCGATCTGCGGACCCTGCGCGACGCCGCGATCGTCCTCGAGAGCTACAAGTTCCCCGGCGAGTGCGAGGTCCTGCTGGGGATCGTGCGCTCCCTGCTGGCTAATCCAGGCAAGACCATCGAGCAGAGCGGCGACACCGACGAGGAGAAGGCCGAGGACCTGATCGAGGCGCGCGAGCCCAAGGCCGCGGCGGGCGAGCCCAAGAACGCGCCGGGCGGGCCGAAGGCGAAATAGCGCCTCGCCGTCCGGGCCGCCGCGCCGCCTCAGCGCTCCTCGCCGGCACTGGCTCCGATCTTGGCGCGTGCCAGGGCGCGGCTGAGCTTGGCGGCGATCTGCGCGCGCAGCATCTCCGCCATCTCGATATCCACCAGGCGCCAGCTCAGGCCGCGCAGCCGCAGCCGGATCCGCGTGCGCTCGGCGCGTGACCCTTCCGGCGGGATCGGGATCACGACCGCGCGGAAGCCGCGCATCTCCAGGGCCGCGTAGTACGGCATGAGCCGCCCGAGGCCGCGGATGACCAGCCCCTCCGGCCGTGTGCCGGCCGGGCGCTCGAGGTCGAGCTTGTCGGGCCAGCCGTTGGCCAGCAGGTCCATCACCGTCTCCGGCGTCACCATCGTCTCGGCGAGCGCCAGGGCGAGGCCGTAGGCGGCGTCGTTGAGACGCTGGCGGTCGCGGGGCTCGAGGTCGGGATCGGTCTCGGACGCCGCGCGCATCGCGGCGGTGATCTGCCGGACGAGTGACAGGCGCAGCGTCCGGAAGTTCACGTGGCTCTCGACATAGGCGGCATCGTGCCGGCGCACCGCCTGCGCCAGGTCGTAGAGCGACCAGAGCGGGCTCATCGTGAAGGCGAGCCACGCCAGGGCGAGGGCGACCGGGACCGCGAGCCAGCGCACGGCCTCAGCGCCCCGTCCGCGCGGTCATGACCGCGCCGCCCATCGATCGAGGCCGGCGAAGGCGGCCACGACGCGCTCGTAGACCGGCCGCTTGAAGGGAACGATCAGGTCCGGAAGCTCGGAAAATCGCGCCCACCGCCAGGCGTCGAACTCCGCCTTGTGGGCGCCGCCGCCGGGCCGGAGCACGTCGATCAGATCCTCGCTGCCGACGAAGCCGTAGGCGAACCATTTCTGCGTCTGTCCGCGGTAGCGGCCCTTCCAAGCCTGCTTCATCACCGCCGGCGGCAGATCGTAGGGGAGCCAGCCCGGAATTTCGGCCAGGAGCTTCACGGCCTCGGGCGGAACGTTGGTTTCCTCGTAGAGCTCGCGGCGGGCGGCGGCCTCCGCGTCCTCGCCGGGATCGATGCCGCCCTGCGGCATCTGCCACATGTGCGGACCGTCGACGTGCTCGGGACCGGCATCCTTTCTGCGACGCCCGACGAAGACGCCGCCGGACGGCGCGATCAGGGCGATGCCCACGCAGGGGCGGTAGGGCAGGGCGATGCCCGGGTCGGAATCCGTTACCATCGCGGCGACCATAGGTCAGGGGGAGGCGAGGCGGCAACGTCGACCAAGTCTTCACCGGCCCGGAAGGCGCCGGATCTACTTGCGCTGACTTTGGACACGGACACGCTCAATCGGCAGTCGAGACCCGCTTGTCGCGGGCGCCCCGCAGCGCCACGCTCGCCGGCACGAGGCGCAGCCCGCGCGAGTCGATCTCCTTCGCCCAGCGGGCGATCCGATCGATGCTCAGCGGTGTCCCGGTCGCCGAGACCAGGGCGAAGCCGTTGGCGCGGGCCCGGGCCTCGGCCTGGGCGAGCGCGGCGTCGATCGCGTCGGCGCGCGGCGTGGCGTCCAATACGATCTCGGCACGGGCCACCGGCGTCTTGCCCTTGTTGGCGGGCGCCGCCGCGGGTTTCGGGGCCGTGCCGTCATCGAGGAACCCGAGACCGCGGGCGCCGATCTCGCGCAGGACCGGCTCGAAAGCCGCGTCGGCCATCAGCTTGGAGCCCATGAAGTTCACCGCGCCGACGTAGCCCGGGAAGCGGCTCATCGCCCAGGCGAGGCGGTCCGCGTTCTCCGGTCCCCGCAGCGCGGTCAGCAGCGTCTGCGGACCCGGATCGCTGTCGGGATAGTCGAAGGGTTCCATCGGGAGTTGCAGGAAGATCTCGTGGCCGGCATCCCGCGCGCGCGCCGCGGCGCGCTCGGCCTCGCCCCCGTAGGGCAGGAAGGCGAGGCTCACGGCGGCGGGCAGGCGCGCGGTGGCGCCCGCGGTCGCGGTCTGACCGACGCCGAGACCGGTCACCACGATCGCGATGCGCGGCCCGCTGCCGGCCTCCTCGGTCCGGGCGTAGACGTCGAGGGCGCGGATGCGGCCTTCGCCGAGCTTCGGCATGAGACCGTGGCGGCCCGCCTCGCTGATCCGCGGGTCGGGAGCCTGGGCGAGACGGGGGGCGCTCGGCGGCGGCACGCGGATCACCACCGCCTCGCTCGGCCCGCTGCCGGCCGGGCGCACGACCGTCACGCCGGACGCGGTCTCGACCTCCTCGGCGCTGCGCTGGAGGGGCGCCGTTCCCGGCGCCGTGGTGATGACCTGGGGCTGCTGGGCGACTGGGGCCTGTGCGGCCGGACGGGCCGCGGGTTCGCGCATCGCGATCGCCACCTGCACGCGGGGCTCACCGCCGTGGGGGTCGCCCAGCGCGAGCACGAGGCCGGCCGCCACCGCGAAGCCGGCCGCGAGCGCCGCGGCCGCGACCCGGGGCCTGCGGGCAGCCGCGATCAGCCGTCCGATCCGGCCTGCGGGCTGCTCCGGCGCCGCCTCCGGCACCCCGAGGGGGCGCGTGAGGATATCGTCGGTGGACTCGGTCAAGCGGCTCTCGATACGGGATCGCGGTTCCTGCGCCGGTCGGCGCGGTCCCAACCCTCGCATCCATTGCGGCCGGGTATGGTTAAGGTTCCGCTAATGCCCGGTCCCAGAACGGGAAATCCCGCCCGGCGGGAGGCCGGACGGGATCGGGTCAGAGCGGCGCGGCCTTAGCGCGCGATCAGTTCGGCAGGCTCGGCTTCTGCTGCTGCGCGGGCGTGCCGTTGGCGGCGCCCTTCTGGATGCCGTGGAGGAAGTCGACGGCCGAGATCAGCTGCTTGTCCTTGGCCGGATCCGGCGGGACGTAGGCGGAGGATCCGCCGCGCTCGTCGGTGTCCTTCTGCTTCAGGTGGCCCTTCAGCCCGGCCTCACCCTTGGTCTCGTCCTTGCCCTTGAGCTCGTCCGGCACGTCCTGCGTGACCTCGACGTCCGGCTCGATGCCCTTGGCCTGGATCGAGCGGCCCGACGGCGTGTAGTAGCGCGCCGTGGTGAGCCGGAGGGCGCCGGAGCCGCCGAGGGGGATGATCGACTGGACCGAGCCCTTGCCGAAGGAGCGCGTGCCCATGATGGTCGCGCGCTTGTGATCCTGAAGGGCGCCGGCCACGATCTCGGAGGCCGAGGCGGAACCGCCGTTGACCAGCACCACTATGGGCTTGCCCTTGGTCAGATCGCCGGCCTTGGCCGAGAACCGCTGCGTCTCGTCTGGGTTGCGGCCGCGGGTCGAGACGATCTCGCCGCGATCGAGGAAGGCGTCGGAGACCATCACGGCCTGATCGAGCAGCCCGCCCGGGTTGTTGCGCAGGTCGACGATGTAGCCCTTGATCTTGTCGGCACCGATCTCGCCCGTGAGCTTGTCGATGGCGGCCCGCATCCCGTCGAAGGTTTGCTCGTTGAACTGGGTCAGGCGGATGTAGGCAACGTCGCCGCCCTCGATCTTCGAGCGCACCGGCTTGATCTTGATCACGTCGCGGGTGAGCGTGACGTCGATCGGGTCCTTCGACTCCTTGCGGCTGATCTTGAGCTTGACGCTCGAGTTGACCGGGCCGCGCATCTTGTCGACCGCCTGGTTCAGAGTGAGGCCCTGGACCTGGTCGTCATCGATCTGCGTGATGATGTCGTTCGCAAGCAGGCCCGCCTTCGCCGCCGGGGTGTCGTCGATCGGCGTGACGACCTTGATCAGGCCGTCCTCCATCGTGACCTCGATGCCGAGGCCGCCGAACTCGCCGCGGGTGGTGGTCTGCATGTCGCGGAACGCCTTGGCGTCCATGTAGCTCGAGTGCGGGTCGAGCGACGTCAGCATGCCGTTGACGGCCGCCTCGATCATCTTCGACTCGTCCGGCTTCTCGACGTAGTCGGTGCGGACCTTCTCGAAGACGTCGCCGAACAGGCTGAGCTGGCGGTAGGTCTCGGCCGAGGCGGCCACGGCCCGCGGACCCGACAGGAAGTCGGTCTGGGTCGCCACCATGGACGTTCCGGCACCGAGGAAGGCGCCGAGCATGATCAGGGAAGTCTTGCGCATCAGCCGCGAACCTTCTCGCCAAGTACCGTATTATTCGGGCTCTTCGCCCACCACGGCTCCGGATCGATGGAGCCGCCGTCCTTCTTGAACTCGACGTAGAGCGTGGGATCACCCTCGGACCCGCCGGGACCCGCACCCCTGTCGCCCATGCTGCCGACCGGTTCGCCCGCGAGCACGAACTGACCGACCTCGACGCTGATCTGGTCCATCCCCGCGAGCAGAAGATAGTAGCCGTCGCCCGCGTTGATGATCAAGAGTTGGCCATAGGACCGAAACGGCCCGGCGAACTGCACCCAGCCGTCGGCCGGGGACGAGACCGACGCCTTCGGGCGGGTCGTGAACGACACGCCGCGGGTCGTCCCGCCGTTGCCGTCGGGCTGGTTGAAGCCTCGTGCGACGCGTCCGCTCACCGGCCGCGGCACTTCGCCCCGCGCCTCGGCGAAATGCACCTTGGGGGCGAGCCGCGCCGGATCGCGGAAGCCGGCCGCGGCGAACCGCTCTTGCGTGATGCGCACCTCGCGCTCCGCGGCGGCCTTGGCCTCCTCGGCGGAGCGCTTCGCCGCGGCGACCTCGGCTTCCGTGCGGTCGAGCAGGTCCTTCAGGTTCTTGGCCTGCGCGCCGAGCTCGGTGGCGCGGCGCCGCTCGGCCGTGAGGCCGCTCTCCACCTCCGCCTGCCGCGCGCGCCGGGCGGCGACCAGGGCCTGCAGGCGCTGCTGCTCGCGCGCCCAGCCGGCAAGGTCGTTCGAGAGGCCTTCCTTGTCCTGCGCGATCAAACCGCGCAGCCTGATCATTTCCGCGAGATCGGCCGCGAGCGTGTCCACCTCGCCGCGCAGTTCCGGCACCACGGCACCGAGCAGCATCGAGGTCCGGATCGCGGCCAGCACGTCCTCGGGGCTCACCAGCACCGCCGGCGGCGGGCGGCGGCCCATCCGCTGGAGCGCCGCCAGGATCTCGGCGACGATGCCGCGCCGACCCTGCAGCGAGTGCCGGATCGCGGCCTCGCTCTCGCTCATCGCCTTCAGGCGCTCCTCCAGGCGGCTGAGGCGGTCTTCTGTCGCCTGCGCCTGTCGATTCGCGTCGAGGAGGGCGGTGTCGAGCTTCGCGCGGTCGGACCCGATCGCCGCGATCTCCGCCTCGAACTGCGCGCGCTGTCCGGCGCTGGCGGCGAGGGCGTCCTGCACGCGCTTCAGGTTCTCGGCCCGGCGCTCCCGCTCCTCGTTGGCCCGCTGGATCGCCTCGGGATCCGTGGGCTTCGGGGTCTCGGCGCGCGCGGCGACAGTGATCGACAGCGCGGCCAGCAGGGCGAGTGCCGCGCGCGCGCGCCGCGACACAGGCTTCGACTCGGGCTCGGACATCCTCACGGCCGCTCAGCCCGCCTCACCGCGATGGTACGGGTGACCGGCCAGGATGGTGAGGCTGCGATAGAGTTGTTCGACGGCGAGCACGCGAACGAGTCCGTGGGGCAGGGTGGCGGCCCCGAACGACAGGATCAGCTCCGCGCGCGTCCGAATTGAGGCGTCCAGCCCGTCCGGGCCGCCGATCACCACGACCAGGGCCGGCCGTGCCGCGTCGCGCCAGGCGGCGACGCGCTCGGCCATGGCCTCGCTGGCGAGATCGGCCCGACCGCGCTCGTCATAGGCGACGAGGACACCGCCCGCGGGCAGATGGGTCGCGAGCGCCGCCGCCTCCTCGACGCACCGGTCCGGGGCGCGACGGGCGCGGGATTCCGGGATCTCGACGCTGTCGCAGGACGGGAAGCCGAGGCCGCGTCCGAGCTGCGCGGCGCGGTCGCGATATCGTGACGCGAGTTCGCGCTCCGGCCCGGCTTTCAGCCGTCCGACCGCGGCCAGGACCAGGCGCACGGATTCGGATCCGGCCTAGCCGGCCGCGATCCCGACGGGGCGGTCGGCGCCCCACATCTTCTCGAGGTTGTAGAAGCCGCGGACCTCGGGGCGGAAGATGTGCACCAGCACGTCGCCGGCGTCGATCAGCACCCAGTCGCAGGCCGGCATGCCCTCGACCCGGGCGTTGCCGTAGCCACGATTCTTCATCTCCTGGATGATCTTGTCGGCGATCGAGCCGACGTGACGCTGCGAGCGACCCGACGTGATGATCATCGTGTCGGCGAGCGAGGTCTTGCCGGCCAGATCGATCGCGATCGTCTCCTCGGCCTTCATGTCGTCGAGGCATTCGAGGGCGAGCGCCTTTAGGTCGTCCGAGCGCGCCTGACCGGCTTCGACCGGGGCCTGGACGGGGGTTCGGATCGTCTCCGTGTGACTGGTTTCGGGCAGAGTCCTGGTTCCTCGTTCTGCCGCACGGCGACGTCGGGCCTTGCGGGATCAGGTGAAATTGGCGGTATCGGGCCGCGATTGCAACCGCGCAGGCTTCGGCGGCGCCGTCCCCCGACCCGTGCGCGCGCGGATCTGCGTGGACGACAGGGTCGAGCGCGGCCCGTGCAGGAACATCCAGGCCGGCGGCGACCGCAGCGCGAGCGTCGACGCCGCCGCCTCGGGGACCCGGGCACCGGCGAGGCGCCGTGCCGCGCGGGCATTCAGCGGCGTCATGGTGAAGCCGGGCCGGTCGATGACGGCGATCGGCACGAGGCGGGCGATCTCGGCGAAGCCCTTCCAGCGATGGAAGGTCCCGAGGGAATCGGCTCCCATGACCCAGACGAAGTGAACGCCCGGGCACCGGCGCGTGAGGAAGCGCAGCGTCTGCACGGTGAAGCGGACGCCGAGCGCGGCCTCGATCCCGGTCACGGCGATCCGCGGGTGCCGGGCGACCCCGCGCGCCTGGGCGCACCGCGCCGCGACGGTGGGCAGGGCGCTCCGGCTCTTGAGCGGGTTTCCCGGGCTCACCAGCCACCAGACCCGGTCGAGCCCGAGCCGACGCAGGGCCGCGAGCGTCACGTGCCGGTGGCCCAGATGGGCGGGATTGAAGGATCCGCCGTAGAGGCCGATCCGCATGCCGGGAGCGCTCGGCGGCAGGGTCAGCCGCACGCCGAACCGTCAGTGCGCGTCACGGACGGATCTGGCCGCTGCCGTGGACCCGGTACTTGAACGTGGTCAGCTGCTCGACGCCCACCGGCCCGCGCGCGTGCATCCGCCCCGTGGCGATGCCGATCTCGGCCCCGAAGCCGAACTCGCCGCCGTCGGCGAACTGCGTGGAGGCGTTGTGGGTGACGATCGCCGAGTCGACCTCGGCCAGGAAACGGGTCGCCTCGGCGTCGTTGTCGGTGATGATCGCGTCGGTGTGATGCGAGCCGTAGGTCTCAATGTGCTCGATGGCGGCCTCGATCCCGTCCACCACCCGCACCGCGATGATCGCGTCGAGGTACTCGGTGTGCCAGTCCTGCTCGGAAGCGTCCGTCACCCGGGGATCGACCGCGCGGGTCGCGGCATCGCCCCGGACGGCGCAGCCGGCGTCGAGCAGGGCCTGGACCAGCGGCGCGAGATGCGTCGCCGCGCAGGCGCGGTCGACCAGCAGGGTCTCGGCGGCGCCGCAGACGCTGGTGCGGCGCATCTTGCTGTTGAGCAGCACGGTGCGGGCCATGTCGAGGTCCGCCGCCGCGGCGACGTAGACGTGGTTGATACCGTCGAGATGGGCGAAGACCGGCACGCGCGCCTCGGCCTGGACGCGCTCCACGAGGCCGCGGCCGCCGCGCGGGACGATCACGTCGACGCAGCCGTCGAGGCCCGCGAGCATCAGCCCGACCGCGGCGCGGTCGCGGGTGGGCACCAGCTGGATCGCGTCCTCCGGCAGGCCCGCATCGGCGAGCCCGCGGCTCATCGCCTTCGCGATCGCCATTGCGCTGCGATGGCTGTCCGAGCCGGCCCGGAGGATCGCCGCGTTGCCGGCCTTGAGGCAGAGCGCGCCGGCATCCGCCGTCACGTTGGGGCGCGCCTCGAAGATGACGCCGACGACGCCGAGCGGCACCGCGATGCGCTCGATCAGCAGGCCGTTCGGCCGCTCGATCGCGGCGAGCTGGCGCCCGACCGGGTCGGCGAGCGACCCGACCTTCTCGACCGCGTCCGCGATGGCCGCGAGGCGCCCGGGGTCGAGCGTGAGACGGTCGATCAGCGCGGCGGTCTGGCCCGCGCTCCGGGCGGCGGCCACGTCCCGGGCGTTCTCGCCCAGGATCTCGTCGCGGCTCGCGCGGATCCGCTCGGCGATCAGCTTGAGCGCGACGTCCTTCGTCCGCGCCGAGGCCAGCGCCATGCGCCGCGCCGCCGCCCGGGCGCGGCGGCCGATCGCCGCCATCTGCTCCGGAAGGGCGCCGGCCTCGGCGAAGTCCGATCTCAGGTTCAGGACGGGCACGCTGGCGTCCTCGGTTGTCGACGGCCGCGCGCGCGGCCCGGACGGGGGGAGAGCGCCGTATTTGCACATCGAACGCCGTCTCGACAAGAGTGCCGGGCCGGGAACGGTGGCGATCATCGAGACAAAAATTGTAAATAGATTAGCTTGTGTCGACGATTTCTAGAATAGTGCCAAGTCATCGCGGTGCACCATCCAGGCGCGACCGGGATAATTGAGCAGTTCCGGAATGCGCGCGCTCGGATGACCGATGATCAGCGCGGCCTCGGCGCTGTCATAGGCCACCAGACCGCGGCCGAGGATCCGGCCCTCAGGATCGCGGATCATCACGGCGTCGCCGCGGGAGAAGCTGCCCTCGATCGCCCGCACGCCCACGGGAAGCAGGCTGGCCCCGCTCCGGAGCGCCTGCTCGGCGCCCGCGTCGATCGTCAGGGTGCCGCGCGGCTCCAGCGAGCCGGCGATCCAGGTCTTCCGGGCGGCCGTGGGCGTGGACCCCGAGAGGAACCACGTGCAGCGCGCGCCGTCCCGCACGGCCTTCAGCGGGTTCTTCCCGCGCCCGTCCGCGATGACCAGGTGCGTGCCGCCCGAGGCCGCGATCTTGGCGGCCTCGACCTTGGTGCGCATGCCGCCCCGCGACAGCTCGGAGGCCGGGCCGCCGGCCATCGCCTCGATCTCGGGAGTGATCCGGTCGACCACGGCGAGGTGGCGGGCCTCCGGATCGCTCTGGGGCGGCGCCGTGTAGAGGCCGTCGATGTCCGAGAACAGCACCAGCACGTCGGCGTCGATCATGGTGGCGACCCGGGCGGCGAGCCGGTCGTTGTCGCCGTAGCGGATCTCCGAGGTCGCCACCGTGTCGTTCTCGTTCACGACCGGCACCGCGCGCATCTCCAGGAGTTTCAGCACGGTGGCGCGGGCGTTGAGGTAGCGGCGGCGCTCCTCGGTATCCTGCGGCGTCACGAGGATCTGGCCGGCGACGATGCCGTGATGGCCCAGCGCCTCGGCCCAGTGGCGCGCCAGCGTGATCTGCCCCACCGAGGCCGCGCCCTGGCTCTCCTCCAGGCGCAGGACGCCGGGCGGCAGGCCCAGCACCGTCCGGCCGAGGGCGATGCTGCCCGAGGACACGACCAGAACGTCGACGCCGCGCCCGTGCAGCTCCGCGATGTCCTCGGCCAGCGCGGCGAGCCAAGCGTGGCGGAGGCGGCCGGCACTGCGGTCGACCAGCAGGGCTGAGCCGACCTTGATGACCACGCGGCGGAATTCTTCGAGGGCAGGGATCATGATTCTTGCGGGACGGCGCGTTCGGGGCGGGTGTGAACCAAGACCCGCCCTTTGAACAGTCGGTCGAGGGCTACGGCTGCCAGGCGGCCGCCGGCTTCCGCTCTGCCTCGGCGCTGGCATCGATCTCGGCCTGCAGCGCGCGCAGCGCCTCGGGGACGCCCTTGCGGCTCGCCGAGGACAGGACAAGTGGCGCGCGCCCGGCGGCGCGCTTCAGCTTGGCCACCTGGCTCTTGAGCGTGTCGGCGTCGAGCGCGTCGGCCTTCGAGAGCGCCACGACCTCGGGCTTCTCCGCGAGGCCGTTGCCGTAGGCCTCGATCTCGCCGCGAACCAGCTTGTAGGTCTTGCCCGCATGCTCGCTCGTGCCGTCCACGAGGTGCAGCAGCACCCGGCAGCGCTCGACATGGGCGAGGAACTTGTCGCCGAGGCCGACGCCTTCGTGGGCGCCCTCGATCAGGCCCGGGATGTCGGCGAGCACGAACTCGCGCCCGTCCGAGCGAACCACGCCGAGGCCGGGATGCAGGGTCGTGAACGGGTAGTCGGCGATCTTCGGCTTCGCCGCGGTGACGCTCGCCAGGAAGGTCGACTTGCCGGCATTCGGGAGCCCGACGAGTCCGGCATCAGCGATCAGCTTGAGCCGCAGCCAGATCCACATCTCCTGGCCTTCCAGGCCGGGATTGGCGTGTTTCGGGGCCCGGTTCGTGGAGGTCGTGAAGTAGGCGTTGCCGAAGCCGCCGTTGCCGCCCTTGGCGAGGCGGATCTTCTGGCCGACCTCGGTCAGGTCGGCGAGCAACGTCTCGCCGTCCTCGGAGAAGATCTGCGTGCCGGCCGGGACCTTCAGGACTGTGTCGGCGCCGTTGGCGCCGTGGCAGTTCGAGCCCATGCCGTGCTCGCCCTTCTTGGCCTTGAAGTGCTGCTGGTAGCGGTAGTCGATCAGGGTGTTGAGACCCTCGACACACTCGACCCAGACGTCGCCGCCGCGGCCGCCGTCACCGCCGTTCGGTCCACCGAACTCGATGAACTTCTCGCGCCGGAACGAGACGCAGCCGGGACCGCCATCACCGGAGCGGACATAGACCTTGGCTTCGTCGAGGAACTTCACGACCTGAATCCTTTGTCGGGTGCGGATTCGCGACCCGCACCATCACCCTGTCGGCGGCCGCCGGCCAGTCCGGCGCCGCGGGGCCGCCTCAGGCGGCCCGCGTCATCGCCGGCTCCGACGGCGGAGTCTGCCAGCGCTGCCGGTCGAGGCTGAAGAGATCGACCGGAAGGTCCGCGCCGCGCGCCGGGAAGGGCCGGATCGCGCTGCCGGCCTGCGCGAAGCCGCAGGTCTCCAGCACGCGCCGGGACGCCGGGTTGACCGTGCGGGCCGAGGCGGCGAGTTCCGTCCCGCCCGTATAGGCGAAGAACGCGTGGCACAGGGCCGTCACGGCCTCGGCCATCAGGCCGCTGCCCCAGTAGGGCTGCCCGAGCCAGTAGCCGAGTTCCGGCGGTCCGTCGGTCCGCCCCTCGATGCTGACGACACCGATGAGGCTGCCCGGCGCCGCCCGGGGCGCGAGGGCGAGCGTGAGCGCCGAACCGGCGGCGTTCCGCGAGCGCGCCTGCAGTAGGAACGCGTCCACCTCCGGGGCCGGGAGCGGGTGCGGCACCCGCGCCAGCATCGCGGCGACCGACGGGTCGCCAGCCAGCTTCAGGATCGCGTCCCTGTCCTTGGCGGTCGGCCAGCGCAGCCACAGCCGCCGCGTCTCGATCCGGAAAACGTCATCACGGGTCAGATCGGGGAACATCGTGCCCTCGCAGGGCGGCGTTCCCGGCTCCGGGGCACCGCCTCAAGACGACGAAGGGGAGGATGGCGTCCCATCCTCCCCGGTGTTCCGTCCGACCTGGCCCGTCAGGGGCTCGGCAACGACGTCTCCGGTCCGGTGTGGGACACCGGGCGGGACGCCAGCTTCGCCACTCAGGGCGCCCGCCTCTTATTCCGCGGCCTCGGCCAGCGGGGTAACACCTACGAAGGCGCGCCCGCGGCGCGTCTCGAAGCGGACATGGCCCGGTACCAGCGCGAAGATCGTGTGGTCCTTACCCATGCCGACATTGGCGCCGGGATGCCATTTGGTGCCGCGCTGACGCACGATGATGTTGCCCGGAATAACGGCCTCCGAGCCGAACTTCTTGACGCCGAGGCGCCGGCCTTCCGAGTCGCGACCGTTGCGGGACGAGCCGCCAGCCTTCTTGTGTGCCATGGGATGAGCTCCGAATTCTGAGTGGCGTGGATGCGGTCGCGGATCGGTCCCTCAGGACCGTACGCGCCCAGCGTCTGGCGTGCGTCAGGCCGAAATGCCGGTGATGCGCACGACCGTGTGGTCCTGGCGATGGCCGCGCTTGCGGCGGGAGTTCTGCCGGCGGCGCTTCTTGAAGGCGATGACCTTCTTGTCGCGGCCGTGGCGCACGATCTCGCCCGTGACGCTGATGCCCGACAGGGTCGGGGCGCCGACCTGGGTCGCGCCCGCGCCGTCGGCGAACAGGAGGACCTCGCCGAAGGTCACGGCCTCGCCGGCCTCGCCCGCCAGGGAGGCGATGGTGATGGTGTCGTTGGCGGCGACGCGGTACTGCTTACCGCCCGTCTTGATGACTGCGAACATCGTTCTCTCGTGTTCTCGAACGGCCTCCGGGGCGGCTGCCCCTGGACCGGCTTCTTGTTTGAAGTCATTGAACGGGCGTTCGGCCCGGACAACGCGAAACGCGCGGACCCCAGCTGAGGCCGCGCGCCATGCGGGGTCAGTACGGGCGCGGCGGCGCCGTGTCAATCCGCGGCGGCCTGCCGGGCGGTGTCACCGGATCGGCGCGCCGGTCGCCAGGATGCCCTTCGCGACGCTGCCCGCCGGGCCGAAGGCGGCGAGGGCCTGCGCGCACCACGTCTCCCGGCCGTCGGCGGCGAGCTGCTGGCGCACCTGCGTGGCGCGGGTGCGCAGCTTCTCCTCCAGGATCGCCTCCTGCCCGGCATTGACGCGTGCCGCGAGGCGGAGCGTCGTCAGCTGGCCGGCCCGGACCTGCACGCCCGGGCAGGCCTGCTCGGCGATGATGGTCGTGGCCGCCGCCGAGGCGTAATTGTCGAGGGCCGAGGCCGGCGCGGCCGGATTGGCCGGCGCGGCGGGCACCTGCGCGGCGGCCGTCCCCGCGAGATTCAGCGTCAGGGCTAGCGTCAGGGCAAGGGTGGGGACACCGACACGCCACACGGCTGAGACCTCCAGGGTAAGCATCGATCGGCGCGGTGGCGCGCCCGCACCTTCGCGACGATGCGGGGCGCCGACCGGGAGACGCGCGTTCCCTTGGGTGCGCCCCTCGCCGCGACGCCGCGACGGCGGCTGACTACACGTCCGGCGACGGGGCGTCACCCGCCGCGTCGGCGCGCGGTCGGCGCGCGGTTGGCAGACGGACCGGCCGTCAGGGCGCGGCCTTGAACTCGCCCTCGATGCGCAGGCTCACCTCGTCGCCGAGCTGCGGCAGGTAGGCGTTGATGCCGAAATCAGAGCGCTTGACGATCGCGCGCCCGTCGAAGCCCACGGTGTAGCGCTGGTCCACAGGGTGGATGCCGGCCTGGTTGAAGGTGGCGTCGATCGCGAACGGCCGGACCGTCCCCCGCAGGTTGAGGTCGCCGGTGATCCGCGCGGTGGTCGGGCTGGTGGGCTCGACCTTGGTGGCGGTGAAGGTGGCGGACGGGAACTTGGCCGTGTCGAAGAAATCCGGGGCCGCGAGGTGCTCGTTCAGACGGGTGCTGCCGGTGATGACGCCGCCGAGCGGCACGGTCACCTCGAGGCGGCTCTTCTCGGGCGCCTTCGGGTCGAGCTGGAGCGTGCCGCTCAGGCCGGTGAACTGGCCGTAATAGGTCGAGTAGCCGAGATGCGAGACCGACCACGTGACCTTGCCGTGATCCGGATCGAGGACGTAGCTGCCGGGCCGGACCTGCGTCGGATCCGCGCTCGGCGCGACCGGTGCGGGCGGGGCCGCCGGGTTGTCCGCCGCCCGGGCCGGGCCGGCGCAGAGCAGGCCGATCAGGACAAGAAGTGGCGCGCGCATGTCATCCCCCCGTGACCGGCCAAGCTCGGCCGGCGCGGGCCCGTGATTTCATGATCTCCCTGCGCGCTCAAGCACGTCTGGCGAAGGCCGCCGCGGTTCTGTAGGCAAGCCGAGGTAGCGGCAGGCGTGGCATGATCGGCAAGCTCAAGGGCGTCGTGGACTCGTTCGGCGAGGATTTCGTGATCCTCGACGTGTCGGGGGTCGGCTACATCGTTCACTGCTCGGCGCGGACTTTGCAGCGCATGCCCAAGGTCGGCGAGCCCGCGGCGCTGTCGATCGAGACCCACGTCCGCGAGGACATGATCCGCCTCTACGGCTTCCGCTCGGACGCCGAGCGCGAGTGGTTCCGCCTGCTCCAGACCGTCCAGGGCGTCGGCGCGCGGGTGGCGCTCGGCGTTCTGTCGGTGCTGGAGCCCGAGGCGCTGGCGAGCGCCATCGCCACCGGCGACAAGGGCTCGATCAGCCGAGCCCCGGGCGTCGGGCCGCGCCTCGCCGCCCGGCTCGCCGCCGAGCTCAAGGACAAGGCCCCGGCCTTCGCGCCCGTCGATCCCGCGCTGGTCGCCCTCGCGGGCGCCGTTGAGGAGGGCGCCGCCCCGCAGCCGGTGGCGGACGCCGTCTCGGCCCTGGTCAATCTCGGCTACCCGCAGGTCCAGGCCGCCGCCGCCATCGCGGCCGCGCTCAAGGGTGCGGGGGAGGGCGCCGAGGCCAAAGTGCTCATCCGGCTCGGCCTGCGCGAACTCGCCCGCTGACGGCCCGACCTGACAGTTGGGGCGCAGTCAGATCGCGCGCCCTTGACCTGCGCGACCCGCGGTGCCATGTCGACCGCAACCAGTAAGACATTGAAAAGCCTGCTACTTTTCAACTCTTCTAAACTGGAGCGGGTGCTCGGGACGGTCGTCGACGACCGCGGCGGGCACGGGGATGACGGGATTTGCGGCGCGCATGATCGTCTGTTCTTGTAACGTCTTATCGGACGGCGCCGTGCGCGGCTGCCTGGCCCCCGGACCCGGCTGCCCGCGCACGCCCGCGCAGGTCTACGCCTGCCTCGGCTGCAGCCCGAAATGCGGGCGCTGTGCCCGCACGATCCGCGCGATCATGCAGACCGCGCTGGGCGAGGCCGCGGCGGCGGAGAGCAGCCATGCTTGCACGACGGCTTGCGCGAGCGCCTGTAGTTTGGTGAAATTCCAAACTGCGGATGAGGGAGTCGCGGCCTGATGCTTCTACCCCCCGCCTGAGAGCACGGTAAGGAGTACGGGGGCATGAAGGGCGACACCAAGGTCATCGAGTATCTGAATCGCGGCCTGCGCAGCGAGCTGACGGCCGTCAGCCAGTACTGGCTGCATTTCCGCATGCTCAATGACTGGGGCTACGTCGAGCTGGCGAAGTTCTGGCGCAAGGAATCGATCGAGGAGATGAACCACGCCGACCGGTTCATCGACCGGATCCTGTTCCTCGACGGGTTCCCGAACCTGCAGGAGCTCGACCCGCTGCGGATCGGCCAGAACGTCCAGGAGATCCTGGAATCCGATCTCGCCGCCGAGAACGAGGCCCGCAGCCTCTACCTCGAGGCCGCGAAGTACTGCGATTCGATCAACGACCGCGTGTCGAAGCGCCTCTTCGAGGATCTGGCCGAGGACGAGGAGGGGCACATCGACTTCCTCGAGACCCAGCTGGAGCTGATCAAGCAGATCGGCCTGCCGCTCTACGCGCAGAAGCATATCGGCGGCCTCGAGCAGATCGCCCCCGAGAAGGAGTGAGAGCGCCCGGGCTCCCGCCGCCCGCGCGGCGGAGCGGGGACCCGGACAGCGATGCGGGCAGGGGCGGGGCCGGCGCGGCCGCGTTCCTGCCCGCCTGAGACGGCAAGCTGGGGAACGGGATGCGGCTCGTGGTGGTCGGCGCCGACGGGCGCATGGGGCGGATGCTGATCCGCGCGGTGGCGCAGGCCGAGGGCTGCACGCTCTCAGCGGCGATCGAGCGCGACGGCTCGCCGGCGCTCGGCCAGGACGCCGGCGTCCTCGCCGGGCTGCCGCCCCTCGACGTTCCCGTCACCGACGACGCCCTCACGGCCTTCGCGGGCGCCGACGGCGTCCTCGACTTCACCGCGCCGGCCGCCACGGTCGCCTTCGCCGAGCTCGCCGCCCAGGCGCGCATCGTCCACGTCGTCGGCACGACCGGCCTCTCGGAGGACGATTTCGCCAAGCTGAAGGCGGCCTCGTACCACGCCCGCATCGTGCAGTCGGGCAACATGTCGCTCGGCATCAACCTGATGGCCGCCCTGGTCCGGCGGGTCGCCAAGGCCCTGGGCGACGAGTTCGACATCGAGATCGCCGAGATGCACCACCGCATGAAGGTGGACGCCCCCTCCGGTACCGCGCTGATGCTCGGCGAGGCCGCCGCGGACGGCCGCGGCGTCGACCTGAAGGCGGTCCGGGTCTCGACCCGGGACGGGCATACCGGCGCCCGCCGGCCCGGCGATATCGGCTTCGCCACCCTGCGGGGCGGCAGCGTCGTCGGCGACCACAGCGTGATCTTCGCCGGCACCGGCGAGAGCCTGACGATCAGTCACCACGCGGCCGACCGGGGCCTGTTCGCCACGGGCGCCGTCAAGGCCGCGCTCTGGGCGCATCCCAAGCCGCCGGGGCTCTACACCATGACCGACGTGCTCGGCCTGTGACCGGCGGCGCGACGGCGATGGAGCGGCTCCTCGTCCTCGTCCGGCACGGCCAGAGCGAGTGGAACCTGCAGAACCTGTTCACCGGCTGGCGCGACCCGGACCTCACCGAGCGCGGCGTCGCCGAGGCCCGGGCCGCCGGGCGCGGCCTCAAGAGGGACGGCTACAGGTTCGACGTGGCCTTCACCTCCGAGCTGGTCCGCGCGCAGCGGACCTGCGCGCTGATCCTCGAGGAGATGGGCCTGTCCGAGATCCCGGTCCTGCGCGCGCGCGCCCTCAACGAGCGCGATTACGGCGACCTCTCCGGCCTCAACAAGGACGAGGCCCGCGCCCGCTGGGGCGACGCGCAGGTCCACGCCTGGCGCCGGGGCTACGACGTGCGGCCGCCCGGCGGCGAGAGCCTGAAGGACACGGCCGCGCGGGTTCTGCCCTGCTACGTCGCGACGATCCTGCCGCGCGTGATGGCCGGCCAGCGGGTCCTGGTGGCGGCCCACGGGAACTCGCTCCGCGCCCTGGTGATGGTCCTCGACGGATTGACCGAGGCGCAGGTGCCCGATCTCCAGATCCGGACCGGCGTGCCGCTGGTCTACCGCCTGAACACCGACACCACGGTCGCCTCCAAGACCGTGCTGGAGCAGGTCGTCGACGCGGACCGCTGAGTGGCGACGGAACTCGCACCGGGCCTGATCCACCATCCGGGCTTCCTCGACGCGGCGGCCCGCGCGCGGCTCGCCGCGGAGATCGCCGCGGTTCTCGCCGAGGCGCCGCCCGTGACGCCGCGCATGCCCCGCACCGGCAAGCCGTTCTCGGTGCGGATGTCGAATGCCGGACCCCTCGGCTGGGTCTCCGACGGCGCGGGCTACCGCTACCAGCCGCACCATCCCGAGACCGGTCGACCCTGGCCGGCCCTGCCGCCGACCGCCCGCGCGGCCTGGGAGACGCTGGCGGCCTATCCGGCTCCGCCGGAAGCCTGCCTCATCAACATCTACGCGCCGGGGACCCGCATGGGCCTCCACCAGGACCGCGACGAGGCGGATCTCGCCGCGCCGGTCGTGTCGCTGTCCCTCGGCGCGGCCGCCCTGTTCCGCTACGGCGGCCCGAGCCGGTCCGACCCGACCCGCTCGGTCCGGCTGCAGGCCGGCGACGCACTGGTGATGGGTGGCGCCTCGCGGCTCGTCTTCCACGGCATCGACCGGCTCTACCCGGACGGCGACCTGCTGGAAGCGGCCGACGGGCCCGGGTTCCTGCCGCCGGGCGGCCGCTGCAATCTCACCCTGCGACGCGTCACGGTGCCGGCCACGCCATGATGCGCGACACGCCATGACGCGCGAGCGGGACCTAGAGCCGGTGCCGACCGCGATGCCGCCGGCGATCCCCGGCGGGCGCGTCAGCGCGGCGGCGCAGTGGCCGGCGCTCGCCGGCTTCGTCGCGGCCGAGGCCCGCCTCCAGGAGGCGGCCCTGGCGCGCGGGCGCGTCACGGCCGGGCTCTACGAGTTCGTCCGGTTCGGGCTCAAGCAGGGCTGGGCCTGCCTGTTCGGCGGCCTGCTCCTGGCGCTCATGCTCGGCACGCGCCTCGTCTGGCCGGCCCACGCGCCCGTCGCCCGGTACGACGCGCTGTTCCTCGCCGCCCTCGTGCTCCAGGTCGCGATGCTGCGGCTGCGGATGGAGACGTGGTCGGAGGCCCGGGTGATCCTGGTCTTCCACGTCATCGGCACGGCCATGGAGATCCACAAGACCGCGATCGGCAGCTGGGTCTACCCGGAGGCGAACCTGTTCCGGCTCGGCGGCGTCCCGCTGTTCACGGGCTTCATGTACGCGGCGGTCGGCAGCTACCTCGCCCGCGTCTGGCGCCTGTTCGATTTCCGGTTCACGCGGCACCCGAGCCTGCGCCTTCTCGCGGTCTTGTCGGTGGCGATCTACGTCAATTTCCTCATCGATCATCGCGGCATCGACCTGCGTTTCGGACTCATCGCGGTCGCGGTCGCGGCCTTCGCCCCCGCGACCGTGTACTTCAAGGTCTGGCGGGAGCACCGCACCATGCCGCTCCTGCTTGGCCTGCTGCTCGTCGCGCTGTTCATCTGGTTCGCCGAGAATCTCGGCACGCTGTCCGGCACGTGGCTCTACCCGAACCAGCGGCAGCACTGGTCCATCGTCCCGGTTGCCAAGCTCTCGTCCTGGTTCCTGCTGATGATCGTGTCCTACACGCTGGTCGCGCGGGTGAACGGCATCGCGACCTGGCCGGCCGTGCCGGCCGCGCCCGCGCGTCGGGAGCTGCCGATGGCCCGCGCGACCCATCTCGGCCTCGTGGCCGCGGTGATCGCCCTCGGCCTGCTGCTGCGCGTGCCGCCCTGGGGCCTGCCGCTCGCGATCCACCATTACGGCGGCGGGATCCTGTGGGGGGCGATGCTGTTCCTTCTGGTCGCGGGCCTGCGACCCGGCAGCTGGGGCCTGCGTGCCTGCCTGATCGCCGCCTTCGCGGCCGCCGCGCTCATCGAGAGCAGCCGGCTCGTCCACACGCCGGCCCTCGACGCCTTCCGGACGACCCTGCCGGGTCAGCTCCTCCTCGGCTCCATCTTCTCGCCGTGGAATCTCCTCGCCTACGGCGTCGGGATCGGCGCCGCCGCCGCGCTCGCGCTTTCCCTTCATCGTGAACGCAGGCGCGCCGCGTTGCCGGCTTGACAGAACAGGTCGCCCGGCAGACCCATCGGGTGCGGACTAACCCAAAGTTGGGTCCACCAGGAGAACCGGTTTTCGATGCGGATGCGCAACCTGACGCTGCGTCTCGGACGGGTTCTGTGCGCAGCCGCGCTGGCGGCCAGCCTCGGCTCGGCCGCCCGGGCCGGCGATCCCGTCTATCCCGCGGGCTCGCGCTTCGGCTTCGACCCGCCCGCCGACATGTCGCTGTCGCGGCGCTTCTCGGGCTTCGAGCGGAAGGAAGGTGGCGCGACCGTGTCAGTCGTCGAATTGCCCGCGAACGCCTTCGCGGAGCTCGTCAGCGGCTTCACCGACGCCAACCTGCTCAGCCAGGGCTTCGCGGTCGAGAAGCGCGAGGAGGTCAAGATCGGCGACAACGAGGGCATGCTCTACACCGGTGAGCAGCCCGCCGATCCCGGCTCGTCCGCGCCGGCGATCCGGAAGTGGATCCTCGTGGTCGGAACGCCGACCGTGACCGGGCTGATCATCGCCCAGGCGCTGCCCGACGCCGAGACCGAGGCCTCGATGCGCAAGATGGTGACCGGCGTCACCCTGCGGCCGGCCCTGTCGCTGACCCAGCAGGTCGATGCGCTGCCCTTCCGCATCGCCGACATGGCGGGCTTCCGGCCCGTGCGGGTGATGGCCGGCAACTCGGTCCTCCTCACCAGCGGCCCGAAGGACCAGATGCAGAATCTGGAACAGCCGATCCTCGTCCTCGCGCAGGCCGTGCAGCAGCCGCCCGGGGCCGAGCAGCGGGACGGCTTCGCCCGCGCCGCCCTGGCGTCCAATCAGACCCTCAAGGACTTCGTCATCGAGCGGGCGCAGAGCTACCGCTCGAACGGCGTCGACTGGCACGAGATCGTGGCCCGCGCCCTCGATCAGCCGACCAACCAGCCCGTTGTGGTCATGCAGACCATCCGGTTCGCACCGGACGGCTACGTCCGCGCCCTCGGCGTCGTGCGGCAGGATCAGCGCGACGGCGTCCTCGCCAAATTCCGCCAGGTGGTGGACAGCGTTCAGGTCAAGTAGCGCGTCACCAGACGACGGCCTGCCCATCGCGGCGCGGGTCGCTCGCGGCCACGTAGCCCTCGACGGCGGGATCGCCCATCCGCCAGATGAACTGGCCGGCGCCGAAATCCTGGTAGCTGTCCTCGATCACCTCGAGTTCGTGGCCGAGGGCCTTCAGGCGCTCCAGGGTCGCGCGCGGCATCGCCGCCTCGACGTTGATGTCGAGGCCCTCGTTCACCCGCCACCGCGGCGCGTCGCAGGCCGCCTGTGGGTTCTGGCCGTGGTCGATCATCCGCACCAGGGTCTGGACGTGCCCCTGCGGCTGCATGTTGCCGCCCATCACGCCGAAGCTCATCACCGGGGCTCCGTCCTTCGTGAGGAAGCCCGGGATGATGGTGTGGAACGGGCGCTTGCCGGGCGCCACCACGTTGGGGCTCTCCGGATCGAGCACGAAGCCGTAGCCGCGATTCTGCAGGGAGATGCCCCAGCCCGGGACGACCACGCCGGAGCCGAAGCCCATGAAGTTCGACTGGATGAAGCTCACCATCATGCCGGACTCGTCGGCCGCGGTGAGGTAGATCGTGCCGCCCGCGGGCGGCTTGCCCGGCCCGAAGACCTGGGCGCGGTTCCGGTCGATCAGCTTGGCGCGCTCCGCGAGGTAGGCGCGGTCGAGCATGGCCTCCGGCGTCACCTCCATCCCGCGGGGGTCGGCGACGTACCGGTAGGTGTCGCTGAAGGCGAGCTTCATCGCCTCGATCTGCAGGTGCTGCGACTCCGGCCCATCGACCGGCAGGCCGCCGAGGTCGAACTGCTCGAGGAGGCCCAGCGCGATCTGCGCCGCAATACCCTGGCCGTTCGGCGGGATCTCGTGCAGCGTGTAGCCGTGATAGTCCTTCGCGGTCGGCGTGACCCATTCGGGGCGGAACGCCGCGAGGTCGGCGGCGGTCATCGCGCCGCCGTTGGCCCGCGCGTGCGCGGCGATCGCCTCGGCGATCTCGCCCCGGTAGAAGGCCTCGCCCTTGGTCTCGCCGATCAGCCGAAGGGTCTTCTCGGCGCCCGGGAAGGTCACCAGCTCGCCGACATCCGGCGCCCGGCCCCGCGGCAGGAAGAACTCCGAGAAGCCCGGCTGGCGGGTGATCGCCTCGATCCGGGCCGCGGCCGCCCATTTCTGCTGGACCACCACCGGCGCGAGGTAGCCCCGCTCGGCGATGCGGATCGCGGGCTGCATCAGGTCGGCGAAGGGGAGGCGGCCGAAGCGCTCGCTCAGCGCCGCCCAGGCGGCGACCGCGCCCGGCACGGTGACCGAGTCCCAGCCGCGCATCGGCGGCCGCTCGCCGGCGCCGTACTTCTTCAGGAAGTAGTCCCGGCTCCAGGCGGCCGGCGCCCCGCCGGAAGCGTTGAGGCCGTGCAGCGCCTTCCCGTCCCACAGGATGCAGAAGGCGTCGGAGCCGAGACCGTTGCTGCACGGCTCGGTGACGGTCTTGGCGGCCGCCGTGGCGATCGCGGCGTCGACCGCGTTGCCGCCGGCCTGGAGCATCTGGATGCCGGCCTGCGCCGCCAGCGCGTGCGAGGTCGCCACGCAGTTGCGCCCGAACATCGGCATCCGCAGCGACGGATACCCGGTCACCCAGTCGAACGGCTTCATCGCTCAGTTCCCGGTCTCGGCAGCCCACGCGCTCCCGCGGCACTTGGCATACAGGATATCCAGCCCCGGTGAAGGCGTGGCCGGGCATGCCCGCCAACGAAAAACGCGGGCCCGAGGACCCGCGCTTCGTGAACGTGATGCTGCCTTGTCGGGCCGCTCAGTAGGGGCGGCCGTAGAGCGGCGAGGTCGGGTCCAGCCGGTCGACGAAGGAGAGGTCGACGTTGCGGATCGCCGAGGAGCGGGCGCCGATGAACGGCCCGTTGGTGATCGGATCCGGCAGGATGCCGCGGCCGAAGCGGTCCGTCGGGCCGTAGGGCGGGGTCAGCTGGTTGGACGCCGCGATCAGGTAGGGGTTCAGGGCCGGGTTGCGCGAGCCGCCGGCGCCCGGAACGTTCGAGGTCAGCGGCACGTTGCCGGCATCGAGCCAGCTGCGCGGGCGCACGCGGATCGGGAGCGGCCGGCTGACCCGGTAGATCGGGCCGGGGACGTAGCCATCCTGAGCCTGGGCGGGCGCGGAGGCCAGAGCGCCGAGGCCGGTGGCGGCGACGACGCCGAGAAGGGCGATCTTGAGCGAGCGCATGGCCAACCTTGTCCTTGAGTGCCATCAGTATGGCGACCGAAGCTTAACAGTTCGCCGCCTTTGACGATAAGACGCTTGGGCGAGGCTGTTGTTCCGCCCTTATGGCTGAGCTTGTGCGTTTTGCCACACTCCGGCCTCATTTTTTATTTTGCGGCCGCCGGATTAACGATCCGACCCTCCCGGGAGGCTCTGTCACGGCCGATGCCGGGCACGCGCCCGCCGGATCGGGCGCGACCGAGAAGGCCGCCGTCGTGGCGGCATCGGCGAGGTCGACGAGGCTCAGCGCGTCGAGCAAGCAGCCGAGGGCCTGCGGCTCCGGCGGGCGCGCGAGGGGCGCGCAGAGCCATCCGTCGAGCTGGAAAGCCGTGTCGCGCGTGACGAAGCCGGTGCAGGTCCGCTGCGCGGGGCCGGCGAAGGTCACCTCCAGGGTCTCGACCGCACCGAACTTCGTGCGGATCTGATCGCGGGCGCCGGTCCGGGCCACCGCCAGGGCCGGCCGGTCGAGGGCCGGACCGTTCGCGGCGCGCCGGGCCATGAGCACGAAGAGCGTCGGCGGTGCGCCCGAGCGGGGCCCGCGGGTGAGCTGGACCCGCAGGGCCGGCGCCTCGATCGCCGCGACGTCGCCCCGGATGAGGGTGTCCTCGCGCAGCCCGGTCCGCGGATCGACGCGGGCGGACACGCGCACCGGATCGAGCCCGGGTTCCGCGAGCCCGAACTGGGCGACCGAGGCCGCGGGCGGCGCCGGCGAGGCCTGGACCGACGGGACGAAGGCGGTCTCCGCGGCCGGCGGCGGCGCGGGCGCGGAGGTCGAGGTCTCGCCGGGCCAGCGGGGGAGGGCCCACAGGAGGGCAATCGCCGCCGCGGCGAGGGCAATGCGCAGGCCGAGAGATCCCGGGGAGACCGGGGCGTCCGGCGCGCGCGCGGCCCGGCCGCCCGGCACGCCGAGCCCGATCCGATCGACGAGGGGCGCTGTTCCGGTCAGGGGCGTGCTCCGTGGCGGCGGGAGGCCGCGGGGTGGACGCCAGCGTCGCGCCGAAGGATTGAATTCCCTCTGCCGGCCCGAGACCGTCACCGGGCTTCCGGAGACAGGGTGAATCGAGTGTTGCGCCGTCGGCGGCCTTGACAGCGCGCGCCCTTGCGCGCCTTGCTCGACCCGGCCGTCGCCCCCACCTCCGCGGAGGACGGGGTCTGCGGCCGCGCCCGTTTGGCGGGCGTGTCCGGCACGAACGATCCTTCGGCCGATTGTACTGGCACAGGCGCGGCACCCGGATCGGTCGGGGTTTTCCGCGCGGAGACGAGAGATGGGTTACAAGGTCGCCGTCGTCGGCGCCACGGGCAACGTGGGCCGCGAGATGCTCGATATCCTGGCCGAGCGGGCTTTCCCCGCCGACGAGGTCGTGGCGCTGGCCTCGCGCCGCAGCCAGGGTCAGGAAGTCTCCTACGGCGACAAGACGCTCAAGGTCAAAACGCTGGACACGTACGACTTCTCCGACACCGACATCTGCCTGATGTCGGCCGGCGGCGAGGCGTCGAAGGAGTGGTCGCCCCGCATCGGCCAGCTGGGCTGCGTGGTCATCGATAACTCGTCGGCGTTCCGCTACGACGCCGACGTGCCGCTGATCGTGCCCGAGGTGAACGCCGACGCGGTGGTGGGCTTCACCAAGCGCAACATCATCGCCAACCCGAACTGCTCGACCGCGCAGCTGGTCGTCGCGCTGAAGCCCCTCCACGAGGCGGCCACGATCAAGCGCGTCGTCGTGTCGACCTACCAGTCGGTCTCCGGCGCGGGCAAGGAGGCGATGGACGAGCTGTTCAATCAGACCCGCGCCGTGTTCACCGCCGGCGAGATCAAGCAGGGCGGCAAGTTCACGAAGCGCATCGCCTTCAACGTCATCCCCCACATCGACGTGTTCATGGAGGATGGCTACACGAAGGAAGAGTGGAAGATGGTCGCCGAGACCAAGAAGATGCTCGACCCGAAGATCAAGCTGACGGCGACCGCCGTCCGCGTGCCGGTCTTCATCGGTCACGCGGAATCGGTGAACGTCGAGTTCGAGCAGCCGATCACGGCCGAGAAGGCGACCGAGATCCTGCGCGCCGCCCCCGGCGTGCTGGTGATCGATAAGCGCGAGAACGGCGGCTACATGACCCCCCACGAGGCGGCCGGCGAGGACGCGACCTACATCTCGCGCATCCGCGAGGACGCGACGGTGGAGAACGGCCTGAACTTCTGGTGCGTCTCGGACAACCTGCGCAAGGGCGCGGCCCTCAACGCGATCCAGATCGCCGAGGTGCTGGTCAATCGCAAGCTGCTGAACCGCGCCAAGCGCGCCGCCTGAGACTGTTTCCTCTCCCGCTGGCGGAGGGGGCTCTGTCCGGCGGATCCTCGGGACACGGTCCCGAGGATCCGTCACGCGTCCGTCACGGCTCCGGATCGTGACGCGGATCGGTGGCGCGGACCTCCCGTCCGCGGCGTGTCCGCACTGCGTGCTCGGTCCGGCTCTTCATCGCCGAGAGGCTTCGCGGCAGCCCCTTGAGCGCCGCGACCATCCCGGTCATCGACGGCCCGAAGCGGGCCGGGGGACGGTTCACCGACGCCCGATCGCTGTTACCGACCGTCGCCTCGTCGAACACCGCTGTGCGGCTCCGTCGGATGCGGCAGGCGCGGACCGGGCGGACTTCTCGCCGCCCGTTCCGGCTACGCCATGCCGAGGGCTTGCATGTAGAGCTCGAGGATCGCCTCCTGCTCCTGGCGCTCGCTGTGGTCCTGCTTGCGGATGCGCAGGATCGTCCGGACGGCCTTCGCGTCGAAGCCCCGGCCCTTCAGTTCGGCGAACACCTCCTTGATGTCGCCCATGATGCCGGCCTTCTCCTCCTCGAGGCGCTCCAGGCGCTCGATGAACTGCTTCAGCTCGTCCGCGGCCACGCCCTCGGCCGACGAGACGTCGCCGCCGGGCCGCTGCGCGGCGGTGGGCATCGAATGGGCGTTCATGGGGCTCTCCCGAATGCACGGCGCGGTTGCGCCCTGGACCCGTGGTTAACGGGCCCGCCTTACCGGAAGCTTAGCCGATTCGTCGCCGTCCGGCCGCCGCATCAATGGTCCTTGATCAATGGTCCTTGGCCTGCGCGGCCGAGAAGCCCGCCTGCTGCTCCGCACTCGCCTCCGTCTGGAAGCGCGCCTTCCACTCGGCGTAGGGCATCCCGTAGACCGCCTCGCGGCTCGCGTCCTTGGTCAGCGCGACGCCCGTCTCGTCGGCGGCGTCCTTCAGCCAGTTCGACAGACAGTTCCGGCAGAAGCCCGCCAGGTTCATCAGGTCGATGTTCTGCACATCCGTCCGGTTGCGCAGATGCGCGACGAGGCGGCGGAAGACCGCGGCCTCGAGTTCCGTCTGGGTCCTGGGATCGATCTCGCTCATCGGTCGCAACTCTCTTCGGGTCGGGCGGGCCACACCCGATTTCGGGGTCGGCCCGGCGGAGATCAAGCCGCGAGCAGCGGGCGCAGCACGCGGGCGAAGCGCGCCGCCCACTCCGCCTGGCCGTCCGCGCCGGCGATCAGGTCCTGGCGGATCTCCACCAGCGCGTTCGCGAGGCCGCGCGCGGTGGCGTGGCGGTCGATCGTGTCGCCCGGCAGGCCGCCGCCGTAGGGCGCGTTGTCGCCGACGGTGAGCCCGGCCGGATCGGACTCCAGCGCGCGGATCAGCGGGCGGGCGAAGCGGTCGTCCCGGTCGTACAGGATCCCGACCTGCCAGGGCCGCGCGATTCCGCGCCAGTAGGGCGTGAAGCTGTGCATGGTCAGGAGCACGGGCGGCCGGCCCGCAGCCTGGGCGGCGGCGATCGCCTCGTCGATGGCCGCGTCGAACGGCGCGTAGAACCGCGCGATCCGGGCCTGTTTCCCGGCCTCGTCGATCCGGGCATTGCCCGGCACGACGGCGCCGTCGGACAGGCGCATCACCAGGGTCGGATCGGCGCGCCCGCGATTCGGGTCGATGATGAGGCGGGAGAAGTTCGTCAGGATCGCCGGGGCGCCGAGCTGCGCCGCGAGGCTCCGCGTCACCGCCGCCGCGCCGATGTCGTAGGCGATGTGCCGGGCGTATTCCGACGCGGGCACGCCGAGCGCGATGTCCGGCGGCACGAAGTTCGAGGCGTGGTCGCAGGCGATGACGAGGCCGCAGGCGGGGTCGCCGGGAATGATCTCGCAGGGATGCGCGGGCGGGACGGCCGATTCTGTCTCCGGACGGGTCACGGGGCTCCGAGGTCTTCAGAGAGGTCTTCAGATCTGTGCGAGGGCACCGATGGCGCTTGCCGTCGCGCGGCCGCTCGGGCAGATCACCTATCAAGGATCGTGCGCTCACGGCAAGAAACGGGCCCGCCGCCCAGGGAAGAAACGGGCGGGGATCGCGCGACACAATGGAGAGAGGAGCCCGTTCGACGTCATGACCGACACCGTTCCGCCCGTCACCGACGCGGCCACCCGGGACCAGCGCGCGCTCCTCGATTCGATCCTCACGGCCGCGATCCGCGCCGCCCATCCGGATCTCTGCCTGCCGCCGCACCTGCCGGAGCCGAGCCCGGGCCGCCTGATCATCCTGGCCGCCGGCAAGGCCGCGGGCAGCATGAGCGCCGTGGCGAGCCGCTTCTACCGGCAGAAGCACGGGCTCGGTGACGACCGGATCGTCGGCCTCGCGGTGGCGCGGCACGGCTACGGGCAGGAGGCGCCGGGGATCCACATGGTCGAGGCGGGCCACCCGGTCCCCGATGAGGCCGGCATCTCGGCGACCCGCGAAGCGCTGCGGCTCGCCACCGAGGCCGGGCCCGACGACGAGGTCCTGGTGCTGCTCTCGGGCGGCGGCTCGGCCAACTGGATCGCCCCCGCCGGCGACCTCACGCTGATCGAGAAGCAGGCGATCACCCGGGCGATGCTCCGGTCCGGCGCGCCGATCGGCGAGATCAACACGGTGCGCAAGCACATCTCGCGGATCAAGGGCGGCCGCCTGGCCCTCGCGGCCCGCAATGCCCGGCGCGTCCTGACGCTGGCGATCTCCGACGTGCCCTTCGACGATCCGGCGGTCATCGCCTCCGGGCCGACCGTGCCCGATCCGTCGACCCTGGCCGATGCCCGGGCCATCTGCGAGAAGCGCGGCATCCCGCTGCCCGAGGAGGCGGTGCGCCTCCTGAACGACCCCAACAACGAGACGCCGAAGGCCGGCGATCCCGCCTTCGCCCGCGCCGAGTACCGCATCATCGCCCGGCCGATCGACGCCCTGAACGCCGCCGCCGAGGCGGCCCACGCGGCCGGCTACGAGCCGATCCTCCTGGGCGCCGACCTGGAGGGCGAGGCCCGCGAGGTCGCGGCCGAGCACGCGGCCGAGGCCAAGCGCCACAAGGCGGCCGGCAAGCGCGTCGCGCTGATCTCCGGCGGCGAGCTCACCGTCACCATCCGCGGCGAGGGCCATGGCGGCCCGAACCAGGAATACGCCCTGGCGCTGGCGGTCGCGCTCGACGGCGAGCCCGGCATCTTCGGCATCAGCGCCGACACCGACGGGACCGACGGCGGGCGGGGCCTCGCCACCGACCCGGCGGGCGGCCTCGTCGACCCCACGACCCTCGAACGGGCCCGGGCCGCCGGCCTCGACCCGGCCGCGATGCTGGAGCAGAACGACTCCACCGCCTTCTTCGCGGCCCTCGGCGACCTCGTGAACCCCGGTCCGACCTGTACCAATGTCAACGACTGCCGCATCATCCTCGTCAATTAGCTCTCGCGTCTCGGCGGCTCAGCTCCTCCCGGCAGTCACGGTCCTCGGCCTCGCGCTCCTCGGCGCGAGCCCCGCCCGGGCGGACCTGCGCCTGTGCAACCAGACCGCTAGCAAGGTCGGGATCTCGCTGGGCTACCGCGATCCCCAGGGCTGGGTGACGGAGGGCTGGTGGGATCTGGCGCCGAAGGCCTGCGAGACGCTGCTCAAGGGCGCGCTGGCGGCGCGGTTCTACTACGTCTTCGCGGTCGACTACACGCGCGGCGGCGAGTGGAGCGGCCGTTCGCTGATGTGCACCCGCGATTCGGAGTTCACGATTCGCGGCATCGAGGATTGTCTCGCCCGCGGCTACGACCGCAACGGCTTCTTCGAAGTCGACACCGGCGAGCAGAAGAGCTGGACCATCCAGCTCACGGATCCGAACCGGCCGGACGCGCCGGCGAAACCGTAATGTGAAGGCGGCGGCCGAGACTGCGGTCTTGACGCTGTCCGGCCCGAGATGCTCACAGCCGATCTGCGCTCCCTGAGCCAGATCTTTCAACCGCCGGCGCTCGACGCCGCGCGGCAACGAGAACACGGAGGAAATACGCTTGAAACGGTCCCGCCGCACGAAGATCGTCGCCACCCTCGGTCCGGCCTCCGATTCGCCGGAGATGATCGAGCGGCTGTTCCGCGCGGGCGTCGACGTATTCCGGCTCAACATGAGCCACCTTCCGCGCGAGAAGCTGCCCGAGAAGGTGGAGGCGATCCGCACCATCGAGCGCGAGGCCAAGCGGCCGATCGGCATCCTGGTCGACCTGCAGGGACCCAAGCTGCGGCTCGGCACCTTCGCGGAGGGCGCCGCGATGATCGAGGCCGGTGCCACCTTCGTGCTCGACGGCGACCCGACGCCCGGCGACGTCGCGCGCTGCCACCTGCCGCATCCGGAGATCCTCGAGGCGCTGGAGCCGGGCCACGCCATCCTGGTCGACGACGGCAAGCTGCGGCTGACCGTGCTCGAGACGGCGCACAACCGGGCCGTGACCCGCGTCGAGGTCGGCGGCCGGATCTCGAACCGGAAGGGCGTGTCCCTGCCGCACACCGTGATCCCGGTGCCGGCGATGACCGACAAGGACCGGGCCGACCTCGATGCCGGCCTGAACGCCGGCGCCGACTGGATCGCCGTCTCGTTCGTCCAGCGGCCCGAGGACGTGGCCGAGGTGAAGAAGGTCTGCGCCGGCCGCGCCCTGGTGATGGCCAAGATCGAGAAGCCGCAGGCGCTGGCGCGCCTCGACGAGATCATCGAGATCTCCGACGGGCTGATGGTCGCCCGCGGCGACCTCGGCGTGGAGATGCCCCTGGAGCAGGTGCCGGGCGTGCAGAAGCGCATCACCCGCGGCGCCCGGCGCTACGGCAAGCCGGTGGTCGTCGCCACCCAGATGCTCGAATCGATGATCACCGCGCCGGTGCCGACCCGGGCCGAGGTCTCCGACGTCGCCACGGCGGTCTACGAAGGGGCGGACGCCGTGATGCTCTCCGCGGAGAGCGCCTCGGGCGCCCACCCGATCGGGGCCGTGGAGACCATGAACCGCATCGCCGAGCAGGTGGAGCGGGACGCGATCTACTGGTCGATCATCCGGGCGCAGAGCGCGACCCCCGACGAGACGGCCGCCGACGCCATCGCGGCGGCGGCGCACCAGATGGTCGACGCACTGAGCCTCGACGCGATCATGGCCTGGACCAATTCCGGCTCGACGGCCCTGCGCCTGTCGCGCGAGCGCCCGAATGCCACCGTGATCGCGCTGACGCCGCGGCGCGAGACCGCCCGCCGCCTCGCCCTGGCCTGGGGCACGCACCCGATCGTCACCAAGGACGCGAGCGACGTGGACGACATGTCGTTCCGCGCCGCCAAGTTCGCGGTGCGCGAGAAGTTCGCTGCCGTGGGGGACCGGGTGATCGTCGTGGCCGGCCTGCCGTTCGGCACGCCGGGCGCCACCAACCTCGTGCGGCTGACCTTCATCACCCGCGAGCACGCCGAGAAGGCGTGACCGCACCCGGCTAGGAGAGCGGGACCGGCCGGCGCGTCAGTGCGCGACGGCCGGCTCCGGACCGGCCGCGCCCGTCGCGCCGGCCAGCCGGGCGACCTCCTCGGCGACCCGATCGGCGGCGACGTACTGGAGCATGTGGCCGATGCCCGGCAGCAGTACCAGCCGCGCGCCGGGGATCGCGCGGGCCAGCGGCACCGCCTGCGTGTCGGCGCGGACGATCGGGTCCGCCTCGCCGGAGATCACCAGGGTGGGCACGCGGATCGCGCCGTAGCGCGGGCTCTGCGCCGCGAGGGCGCGCGGCAGGCCGAGCAGGTCCTGGACGTTGGCGAGGAGCGTTCCGGGCCGCAGGACCAGGTCCGACCGCGCCAAGTCCGGGTAATCCGCCCGCGGCGGTTGCGGCTGGAAGACCCGGCGCGCCGCCTCGGGCAGGAAGTGTCGCGCGATGGGCGGCCCGACCGTCCGGCTGAGCAGCCACGCCACCGGCGGGGTCACGGCGAGCCGCCAGTACCAGGGCAGATCGGGCATCTGGTTCGGCATGGGCATCGCTACCGGCGCCGCGAGGGCGAGGGCCGAGACCCTGTCCGGGTGGTCCAGGGCCAGGGCCAGGGCGAGGGCGCCGGCCCAGGAATGGCCGAAGACGAGCGCCGGGCCGACACCCATCCGCTCCAGCGCTTCGGCGATCAGGGCGGCCTGCGCCGCGGGGGACGCGGTGTCGCCGCCGCCGATCCGGTCGCTCCAGCCGAAGCCCGGCCGGTCGAACGCGATGACCCGGAAACCCCGCGCCGCGAGCCGGCGGCCGATCCCCTCCATGGGATCCGACGCGTTGGCCGAAGCGCCGTGCAGGAGCACGACGGGCGGCCCGTCGGCCGGTCCGTCCTGCAGGGTCGCGAGGCGGCCGCCGGTCACCGCCACGAACGGGCCGGCCGGCGGGTTGGCTGCGCCGACCCGCAGGGTGATGATTAGCGTCGCGAGCGCGCCGGCCGCGAGGACGAGCCCTGCGAGGGCGAGGGGCAGGGCCAGGAGGGTGAGGAGGACGGCGGTCACCCGGCTCACAGGTCGCGGCCGTCGACCTCCGGAGTGAGGCGGTTGATCGCCTCGCCGATCTTCTCCATCTGCGGGTAGAGCGACCGCGCCCGCCGGAAGGCGGCGAGCGCCCGCGCCTTGTCGTCGAGCGATTCGTAGATCCGGCCCATCGCGGCCCAGGCCTCGAAATGGCGCGGCTCCAGCACCAGGGCCCGCTGCAGGTCCGCCAGGGCGTCGTCCTTGTCGGACAGGAGCCAGAACACCGTCGCGCGCCGGTTCCAGCCCTCCGACCAGTTCGGTTCGAGGGCGGTGACGCGGTCCATCAGCTCGGCCGCCAGGGGGAAGTCGTGTGCGGTGACCGCCTGACGGGCGCGGTCGGTGAGGAGGTCGGCGGTCGGGCTGCCCGACCCGGCCATGCGCCGCTCGATCAGCCGGGCGATGCCCTTGGCCTCGGCCGGGTCCTCGCTGGCGCGCAGGCGGGCGAACAGGTCGTCCAGGCTCGGCGGCTTGGGCGCCGGCTTCCCCTCGGGCGCGGCGCGGCCGGAACGCCCGGCCTCCGGGGCCGCCCGCGCCGCCGGGATGTCCAGGGCGAGGGCCGACAGGCAGACCAGGGCGGCGAGGAGGCGGGTCGGCGTCATGCGGCCAGACTGTGCGCCGGCCCGGGATCCGTCAACGTGCCGCGGTGCCGCGCGCATGCGGAAACGGCCGCGCCCCTTCGGGTACGGCCGTCCCAACGTCGATCGTCGTCCGACCCGGCCTGACCGGGCGGAGCGGCCTCAGCCCTGGCGGGCCTTGAAGCGCTTCTGGGTCTTGTTGATCACGTAGACCCGGCCCTTGCGGCGCACGAGCTGGTTGTCGCGGTGGCGGCCACGCAGGGACTTGAGGGAGTTGCGGATCTTCATGGGTCTCTCGAGCCCGGAGGGCCGTCCGTTGTGTAGGGTGTCGGGAACGTGGTCACGAGGCTGGACGCGGGGTCGCGTCCGGCGATCACGGCTCACGCATCGCGGGATGGCGCGGCCATATCAGGATTCGCCCCCGGAAGGCAAGGCGCGCCGGGCATCGAGCGGAGGGGGCGGCTCAGTGAACCCTGTCGAGATCCGGCACCGCCGGTGCCAGCACGAGCTGCCGGCCGATCTCGTGCAGCAGCACGTCGAGCAGCGGCTTCAGGCGCTCGAACCCCGGCTGGGGCAGGCCGTCCTCGGCGGCGTTGTAGAGGGCCAGGGCCATCTCGGCGACCCGGTCGATGCCGCCGGCCGCCACGTCGGTCGCGCAGAAGGCGGATTCGTCGAGGAAGCCGTCGCGGCCGCACTCGGTCACGTCGATGACGATCCCGTGGGCCTCGCTGACGCCGCCCTGCGCGTCGAGGATGAAGCGGCCGCGCGCGAGGATCCACCGGACCTCGCCCGGCTCCGGGACGGTCCGGTACTGCGCGATGTACAGGCCGCCCTGCCGGCGGAGTTCATCGAGGGTCGACGCGATCCGACGCTGATCCTCCGGGTGGATGCGGTCCAGGAAGCTTCCGAAGGTCGTGCCGCTGCCGCTTCTCGTCCTGGGCAAGCCCAGCATGGTCGCGGCGACGGGGTCACACCGCAGAACATCGTCGGCGATGTGCCAGGTCCAAGTCCCGACATCCGACACAGCGAGCGCGCGCGCCACACTGCTGCCGCCCCGCCGCTTCGTGCGCACGCCGACGCCCACAGGCTCGATCTCCAGCCATTTTCAGGCGGTCTGCCCAGACCGCTTCGTTGGTCGACACAATACTGAGATCACGAATGCGGCACAACGCGCGAGTTCTGCAGGGCTGAGCTGTATCGCACCGGTATAGGTCGGATCAGGGACGATGGTAAACGCCGGTCAATATCCCCTTCGCGAGGACCTGACCGCGCATGGCCTCGATCAGCGCGCCGCGGCCCGGCGCCTCGGCGAGGGCGAGGGGCTGACGCAGCGCGTAGATCTGGAAGAGGTACGGGTGAGGCCCGTGGCCGGTGGGCGGGTCCGGCGGCAGCCACTCCGCGCGCAGGAAGCTGTTCCGGCCCACGGCCTCCAAGGTGCCCGCGTGGCCGGGCCCCGGCAGCGCGCCCTCCGGCAGACCGGCGGGCTCCGGCGGGACCGACCAGGCGATGAGATGGACCAGCGGCTGGGGCGTCGGGCTGCCCGCATCCTCCACGAGGAGGACGAGGGCGGCGGTACCCGCCGGCAGCCCGCTCCAGGCGAGGGGCGGCGACACGCCCGCGCCGTCGGCCGTGAAGCGCGCGGGCAGCTCCGCCCCGTCGGCGAAGGCCGGGCTCGACAGCGTCACGGTCTCGGGCACGTCGGGGAAGTCCGCGCGGGTCGTCGTCTTCTCCAGGCCCGCCTTCAGCCCCGACAGCGCCTCGCCGAGCACACCGGGAATCTTCTCGAGCATCGCCGCCTCCTCCGCCGCGATGGCAACGGCGGAGGACGCGACCCGTTCACGCCGACCGCTCGGCCGCGACCATGTAGTTCACCGCCTTGTCGCGGCTGGTGCGCCACCCGTCCGTCAGCGGGTTGTAGACGACGCCGACCGTGTCGGTGACGTCGAGACCGCCGGCCCGGATCGCGCGGGCGAGCTCGTCCGGCGTCACGAACTTCTCCCAGTCGTGCGTGCCGCGCGGCAGCCAGCCGAGCACGTACTCGGCACCGACGATGGCGAGCGCGAAGGAGCGCAGCGTGCGGTTGAGGGTGGCTCCGAACAGCAGTCCGCCGGGCTTCACCGCCGCGCAGGCGGTCCGCACGAAGGCCGGCATGTCGGAGACGTGCTCGACGACCTCCATGATCAGCACCGCGTCGAAGCTCTCGCCGCCGGCGACCACCGCCTCGATGGTCTGCCCGCGGTAATCCACCGGCACCCCGGCCGACTCGGCGTGGGCCCGGGCCACCGCGACGTTCTGCTCGGCCGGGTCGAGGCCGGTGACCCGGGCGCCGAGCCGGGCCAGCGGCTCCGAGAGGACGCCGCCGCCGCAGCCGACGTCGCAGATCGTCAGCCCGTCGAGGGGGAAGGGCGCCTTCGGGTCGCGGCCGAACCTGCGGCAGAGGGCGTCGCGGATGTAGGTGAGCCGCACCGGATTGAACCGGTGCAGGACGCGCATCGGGCCGGTCTCGTCCCACCACGTGGCGGCGAGCGCGTCGAAGCGCGCGACCTCGCCGCGGTCGACGAACCCTTCCGTGACCCGGTCCGTGGCTGACCTGTCCATGCGTGTTCCGTCCTCATGCCGGCGGGTGGGATCCGCCGCGCGGCGTCTTGGCCGCGTCGTGCCCGCGCTCTAGCACGGCGATCGCCCGGAAGTCGCCGCGGCGCGCGGGCGCCATGCTTGGCCGGTTGTTGACACTCCTACGAGCCGCTTGTACCCGCCGGGCACCGTCCGGACGGGGCTGCAGCGGCCCGTCCAATCGCCACCGGGAACCCGCGACCGAGAGACCATGCCCCGTCTGGTGATGAAATTCGGCGGCACCTCCGTCGCCAACGTCGACCGCATCCGCAACGTGGCGCGCCACGTCGCCCGCGAGGTGGCGGCCGGCTACGACGTCGCCGTGATCGTGTCCGCCATGTCGGGCAAGACCAACGAACTGGTCGACTGGGTCAAGGACGCGAACCCGATCTACGATCCGCGCGAGTACGACGCCGTCGTGGCGTCCGGCGAGCTCGTCACCGCCGGCCTCCTGGCGATCGCCCTCCAGAAGGACGGGCTCAAGGCCCGCTCCTGGCAGGGCTGGCAGATCCCGGTCGTGACGTCGGACGCGCACGGCTCGGCCCGCATCGCCGACATCGACCCGAAGAATCTCGAGGCGGGCTTCGCCAAGGGCGAGGTCGCGGTCATCGCCGGCTTCCAGGGTGTCCACGACGAGACCGGCCGCGTCACGACGCTCGGCCGCGGCGGCTCCGACACCTCCGCGGTGGCCGTGGCGGCCGCGATCGGGGCCGAGCGCTGCGACATCTACACGGACGTCGACGGCGTCTACACCACCGATCCGCGCATCGTCCCGAAGGCCCGTCGCATGGAGCGGGTCACCTTCGAGGAGATGCTGGAGATGGCCTCACTGGGCGCCAAGGTGCTGCAGGTCCGCTCGGTGGAGCTCGCCATGGTCCACCGGGTGCCGACCACGGTCCGGTCCTCCTTCGATCCGCCGGACGCCGCGCGCCCGGGCACCCTCATCTGCGACGAGGACGACATCGTGGAACAGCAGATCATCACCGGGATCGCCTTCTCCCGGGACGAGGCGCAGATCACCCTGCGCAAGGTCAAGGACAGCCCGGGCGTCGCCGCCGCGATCTTCGGGCCGCTGGCGGATGCCAACATCAACGTGGACATGATCATCCAGACCGTGTCGGGCGACCAGTCGACCACCGACATGACCTTCACGGTGCCGTCCGCCGAGTACGAGCGGGCCCGGAAGATCCTCGACGAGGCCCGCGCGCAGATCGGCTACGCGCAGATCGAGGGCGCCACCGACGTGGTGAAGGTGTCGGCGATCGGCGTCGGGATGCGCAGCCACGCGGGCGTCGCCGCCAAGGCGTTCCGGGCGCTCGCCGAGAAGGGCATCAACATCCGCGCGATCACCACCTCGGAGATCAAGTTCTCCGTGCTGATCGACGCCGCCTATACGGAGCTTGCCGTGCGCACGCTTCACTCGCTATACGGCCTGGATCAGGCCTGAGCCTGGGACGCGGGTTCGAGCGGGGCGCGTGGTGTGAACTGAACAGTCACGGGCCGATCCGCCGATCCCAGAACGCCTCTGGGACCAGCGACCCGGTCCATCCGGCGCCGGCCGTCCCGGGTCTGGCGCCAAGGTTGCAGGGTGGTCGACGCCAAGGCCGCTCACCGACGCTGGAACGACGAACCGATGCCCGCTGCGCCCGGAGGCCCGCGCCTGCTGCTGCGCCGCCTCCGCGAAGCGATGGCGGAGCCGGTCAGCCCCCAGGCGCGCCTCGACCGCATCGTCGTCCTGATCGCCGCCAACGTGGTGGCCGAGGTCTGCTCGGTCTACGTGCTGCGCGACGACAACACCCTCGAGCTGTTCGCCACGGAAGGTCTGAACCGCGAGGCGGTGCACCAGACCCGCATGCGCACCGACGAGGGCCTCGTCGGCCTCATCGCGCGCACGGCGGAGCCGCTCTCCCTCTCGGACGCCCAGAACCACCCGGCCTTCTCGTACCGGCCTGAGACGGGCGAGGAGGCCTACCACGCCTTCCTGGGCGTGCCGCTGCTGCGCGCCGGCAACACGCTCGGCGTCCTGACGGTCCAGAACAAGACCTACCGCGTCTACTCCGAGGAGGAGATCGAGGCGCTCCAGACCACCGCCATGGTGCTCTCGGAGATGATCGCGTCGGGCGAGCTGGAGGGGCTCGCGCCGGACGCCGGCACCGCGGCCCGCCGCCCGGTCCTGGCCCGGGGCATCGCCCTCGCGGACGGCATCGGCCTCGGCTACGTGGTGCTGCACGAGCCCCGCGTCGTGGTGAAGACGCTGATCGCCGAGAACGTCGAGCGCGAGGTCGCGCGCCTCGACGCGGCGATCGAGGAGGTCCGCTCGGCGATCGACGCCCTGGTGGAGCGCGGCGACCGGATCGGCACGGCGGAGTCCCGCGAAGTCCTCGAGACCGTCCGGATGTTCGCCCACGACAAGGGCTGGCTCCGCCGGATGCGCGAGGCCGTGGGCTCGGGCCTGACCGCGGAGGCCGCGGTCGAGCGGGTCCAGTCGGACAACCGCGCCCGGATGATGCGGCAATCGGATCCGTACCTGCGCGAGCGGCTGCACGATCTCGACGACCTCGCCAACCGCGTCCTGCGCACGCTGATCGGCCCCGAGGCGGCCGGCGCCCTGGTGCTGCCCGAGAACGCCATCCTGGTGGCGCGCACCATGGGGCCGGCGGCGCTCCTCGACTACGAGGCCTCGACCCTGCGCGGCATCGTCCTGGAGGAGGGCGGTCCGACCAGCCACGTCGCCATCGTCGCCCGGGCGCTCGGCATCCCGGCTGTGGGCGAGGTCGAGAACGCCACCGCCCTGTGCGACGCCGGCGACGCGATCATCGTCGACGGCGTGGCCGGCGAGATCCATGTCCGGCCCGGTCCCGAGGTCGAGGCCGCCTACGCCGAGATGGTGCGCCTGCGCGCCCGCCGGCAGGAGCAGTACCGGGCGCTGCGCGACGTCCCGGCCCAGACCCGCGACGGCGTGCGCGTCGGCCTGCACCTCAACGCCGGCCTGCTGGTGGATTTCAGCCACCTGCAGGAGACGGGGGCCGAGGGCGTCGGCCTGTTCCGCACCGAGCTGCAGTTCATGGTGGCGCAGCGCATGCCGTCGGCGGCCGAGCAGGAGGAGCTGTACCGCAAGGTCTTCGCGGCCTCGGCCGGCAAGTCCGTCACGGTCCGCACCCTCGACATCGGCGGCGACAAGATCCTGCCCTACATGGCCAAGCTCGAGGAGGAGAACCCGGCGCTGGGCTGGCGGGCGATCCGCATCGGCCTCGACCGGCCGGCGCTGCTGCGCATGCAGCTGCGCGCCCTCCTGAAGGCCGCCGACGGCGACCCGCTCAAGATCATGTTCCCGATGGTCGCCACGGTGGACGAGTTCGTGCGCGCCCGCGGCATCGTCGAGCGCGAGAAGGCCTACCTCAAGCGCCACGGCTACCGGCTCCCGACCGATTGCCGCCTCGGCGCGATGATCGAGGTGCCCTCGCTCCTGTTCCAGATCGACGAGATCGCCAAGGAGGCCGACTTCCTCTCGGTCGGCTCGAACGACCTGATGCAGTTCCTGTTCGCGGTGGACCGCGAGAACCGGCGGGTCGCCGACCGGTTCGATCCGCTGAGCGTCGCGGCGCTGCGCGCGTTCCGTCTGATCGCCGAGCGGGCCAACGCGGCCTCCTGCCCGGTGACGGTGTGCGGCGAGATCGGCGGCCGGCCCCTCGACGCCATGGCGCTGATCGGCCTCGGCTACCGACAGCTGTCGATGTCGCCGGCCGCCATAGGCCCGGTCAAGGCGATGGTGCTGAGCCTCGACGCGGCCGCGATCGCCGCGCTGATCGACGCCGAGATGGCGCGGATGCACGACGGCGATTCCCTGCGCCCGGCGCTGACGGCCTTCGCGCACGCGCACGGCATCCCTATCTAAGCGCGAACGCGACCCTTGCCGAACATTCGGCCGGGGTTGTACGGCAACGCCACGACGATTTCGGTCGACGCGCCGCGGCTTCCGCTCTCGGACGGACGAGGCGTGGATTTGGGGGACGTCCTGCCGGGTCCTAAACCCTCCAAGCCACGCAGCTCCGTCCCGCAGGACGAGACGCGCGCCCGGCCCGGAACCGCACGCGCAGACCTGCAGAAACACGGGCGATGATCCCCTTTCCCACCGAGCGCCTCGACGCCATCCTGGCGCGGCACGACATCGTCACCGCGCAGCTCGCCTCCGGCGAGATCGATCCCGAGACGGTGGTCCAGCTCTCCCGCGAGCTGTCCGACCTCGACCCGGTCGTGGCGGCGATCCGCGCCTACCGCGCCGCCCTGGAGAACCTCGCGGGCGTCGAGGCCCTGATCGACGAGCCCGGCACGGATCCGGAGATGCGGGCCCTCGCCGCCGAGGAGAAGCCGGAGGCGCAGGAGGCGCTCGAGGCCGCCCACCGGGACCTCCAGCTGCTGCTCCTGCCCAAGGACGCCGCCGACGAGAAGAGCGCGATCCTGGAGGTCCGCGCCGGGACCGGCGGCGACGAGGCCGCGCTGTTCGCCGGCGACCTGTTCCGGATGTACGCGAAGTACGCCGAGTCGAAGGGCTGGCGGGTCGAAGTGATCTCCGAGAGCGAGGGCACGGTCGGCGGCTTCCGCGAGGTCGTGGCCGAGGTGAAGGGCCGGGGCGTGTTCGCCCGCCTCAAGTTCGAGAGCGGCGCCCACCGCGTCCAGCGTGTGCCCGACACCGAGACGCAGGGCCGGATCCACACCTCCGCCGCCACCGTCGCGGTGCTCCCGGAGGCCGAGGAGGTCGACATCCACGTCAACGACGCGGACCTGAAGATCGACACGATGCGGGCCCAGGGCGCGGGCGGCCAGCACGTCAACAAGACGGAATCGGCGATCCGGATCACGCACCTGCCGACCGGCATCGTGGTCTTTGTCCAGGAGGAGCGGTCGCAGCACAAGAACCGGGCCCGTGCCATGGCGCTCCTGCGGGCGCGGCTCTACGACGCCGAGCGCAGCGCCAAGGATTCGGCCCGGGCGGCCGACCGCAAGGCGCAGGTCGGCTCCGGCGACCGCAGCGAGCGGATCCGGACCTACAACTTCCCGCAGGGCCGCGTGACCGACCACCGGATCAACCTGACCCTCTACAAGCTCGAGGAGGTGATGGCCGGGACCGCCCTCGACGAGGTGGTGGACGCCCTCATCACCGAGCACCAGGCGGAATTGCTGGCCGCCGAGGGCATGGCCTGATCCGCGCCGTGACGCCGGACGCGATGCAGGACCTGACCCGCCGCGAGGCGCTGCGCGCGCTGACGGCGCGCCTGCACGCCGGTGGCGTCGCCGAGGCGGCGGGCGACGCCCGGTTCCTGCTGCTCGGCCTCCTCGACCTGGAGACCCGCGACCTGCTGATCGAGGGAGATCGCCGCGTCGGCGCGGCGGGTGCGGCCGCCCTCGCGGCGGCGCTGGCCCGGCGGCTCGCCGGCGAGCCGGTCGCCCGCATCCTCGGCGCCTGGGAGTTCTGGGGCCTGCCGTTCCGGCTGGGCCCCGACACGCTCGTGCCGCGCCCGGACACGGAGATCCTGGTCGAGGTCGCGCTGGCGGCGCGGCCCGAGCGCGCCGCTCCGCTCCGCTGCCTGGACCTCGGGACCGGGACGGGCTGCATCCTGACGGCCCTCCTGTCCGAGCGGCCGCGGGCCACCGGCGTCGGGCTCGACCGCTCCGAGGGCGCCCTGCGCGTCGCCCGGGACAACGCCGTCTTGAACGCCGTCGACGACCGGGCGCGCTTCGTCGCCGGCGACTGGTGCGACGCCCTGCGCGGCCGCTTCGACCTCGTGGTCTCGAACCCGCCCTACATCGCCCGCGCCGTGATCGCGACCCTGGCGCGCGAGGTCCGCGGCCACGACCCGGAGGCCGCCCTCGACGGCGGCACCGACGGACTCGACGCCTACCGGCGGATCCTGGACGGCGCGGGCGCGCGTCTCGCCCCGGGCGGCCTGCTCGTGCTCGAGATCGGCTACGATCAGGCGGCGGCCGTCACGGAGCTCGCGCGCGCCGCCGGCTATCGCGAGCGCGGGCTGACCCGCGATCTTGCCGGTCATGACCGAGTCCTGTGTTTCGACCGGCCGGAGGGTCTTTTATCCGGCCACAGGGATGCCTAAGTCTGGGTCGACCATCCCGGCACCGAAAAATTGCTTGTTGCATCAACCGGGGAACGCTAGAGTCGGCTTGAAGATCGCGAACCGTCCGTTAAGACGGACGGCTGTAAGGTCGGTGGTGACCATGGGTCACCGATTGGTTCGCTGATCCCCCTAACCCGTCGAACCAGAACGCGCCGGTGCCAGCGCGGCGGGACGACACATTCGAACCTGACAATCGACTGAGGATCGGCGGCCTTCACCGGGCGCCCGGTTCGAGGGGTGGTCAGGCAGACGCGCGGACCGAAGAGCGGTCCCACGCGCGGCGCCGCCGGATGCGCTTGGCCGGTTCGCGCCACGAGATCCGCCCGGGCGCCTCCGTAGACAGTCGTTTGCGTGAACGAGGGTCATAACAGACCGATGAGACCAAACCAGAATCGACGGATGCGCGGCCGGAACCGGCCGAAGGGTCCGAATCCGCTGACGCGCTCCTACGAATCCAACGGTCCCGACGTCAAAATCCGCGGCACCGCGCAGCACATCGCCGACAAGTACGCGCAGCTCGCGCGGGATGCCCTTGCCGCCGGCGATCCGGTCGCCGCCGAAAACTACTTTCAGCACGGCGAGCACTACTTCCGTATTGTCTCCGGTGCGCAGGACCAGAATCGACCGGCTAACACCGGTGGCTATGCCAGTCGTCCCTACGACGACGACATGGACGAGGGCGACGACGACGCTCAGGGCAATGGCGGGTCGCAGAACGGTCATGCCTATAACGGCTACGACGACAATGATCCCGGCCAGCAGCCGCAGCCCTACGAGAGCCGTCCGGACGGGAATCAGGACGGCCGCCAGGGCCGCGACCGGTTCCAGAACCGCGATCAGCGCCGGTTCGACAACAACGGCCGTCAGGACTACCGGCGCCAGGACCAGCCACGTCAGGATTATCAGCGCCAGGACTACCAGCGTCAGGATTATCGCCAGGAGAACCGGCAGGATCGTCAGGACCGCCAGGATTACGGCCGTCCGGACTACCGCCAGGAGCGGCACGAGGGCCGGCCGGATCGCCAGGACCGTCCGGACAATCGGCAGGATGGCCGCCAGGACACGCGTCCGGACAACCGTCAGGACAATCGCGGCGACCAGGGCCGCTACGAGAACGGGCGCGGCGATGCCCCGCGCGCCGAGGCCCGGCAGGAGGCCCGTCCCGAGGCTCGCCCGGAGCGGGCCCCCCGCGCCGAGGCCGCGCCGCGCCGCGAGCGCCGCCGCGAGACCGCGCCCGCCGCGGAGGCCGAGGAGCCCACGGGCCTGCCGGCCTTCCTGATGGCGCCCGCGCGCCCCGCGCCCGCGGTCGAGCCGTCGAGCGCTCCCGAGCCCGAGGCGGCGGCCGACGAGGCTCCGGCCGCCAAGCCCCGCCGCCGTCGGCGCCCGCGCTTCGAGAGCGCCGCGGACGAGGGCGGCGCGACCTCGCCGGCGGCGGACGTGCCGACCGAGTGATCCGACATCGCGGATGACGTTGAAGCGAGGCCGTCCCGGGAAACCGGGGCGGCCTTCTTCTTTCGCGGCTCAGCGCGCAGACCGCCGCGCGGCCTTCCAGTCCGGGTAGGCGTGCATGCGGTGGATCAGGCGGCGACGCCGGCCGATCTCGCCGAACGGTGCGATCTCCCAGTCCCAGGCTTCCGGCGCGGGCGGCAGCGTGATCCCGAACAGCAGGTCGGCGCTGTCGACGGTCCGGCCCGCCCAATCCTCCTCGCGCTGCACCGTGTCGGTGATCAGGCAGACGCGCTCGACGCGCCCGGCGAGCGCGTCGAGCGCCGCCAGGTGAGTCTCGACGAGGTGCGCGCCGAGTCGCGGGGGGGCCTCGCGGCCCCGGGTCTCGTGGGCCTCGATCGGGAGGAGCGGGATCTGCGACAGCAGATTCGCCGAGACGATCAGGTCGGCGTCCGCGCAGAGGTCGGCCCAGGCCCCCGCGAGACCGGCGCTGATCTCCGCGGTCGCCAGCGCGACGTTCGGGACGCGGCGGGCGGCGAGGCGCGCCGGCCAGGGATGGACGGCGTCCACGAGGCTGACCCGGTCGAACAGTCGCGCGAGCGCGTCGAGCGGTACGTCGTCGAGCAGGCCCGAGCCCAGCACCACCGCGTGCCGGCGCTGCCGGGTCGCTTCGGCCGCCGCCGCGATCACGGATCGGGCCCGCGCGAGGTGCGGCGCCCAGGCCGCCCGGCAGCGGCGCGAGCGGGCGTGGAGCAGGCCGCTCTGGCGGACATAGCCGAGCCGGCGCAGGGGCAGCGGCGCCGGGTTGAGGACGGACAGGGCCCAGGCGAGGAGCATCGCCGGGCGGCTCAGCCCTCGTCGGCGGACGCGGCCCGGCCCGGCGCACCCCGGTAACCGGTCGCGAGGACGTAGAGCTCGCTCGAATCGGCCCGGCTCGCGGCCGGCTTGACGTGCCGGACCGTGGCGAAGTCGCGCTTCAGGTCGGTGAGCAGCGCGCCCTCGGTGCCGCCCTGGAGCACCTTGGCGAGGTAGGCGCCCCCGGGGCCCAGGATCTCGCGGGCGAACTCCGCCGCCGTCTCGGCGAGGCCGATGATCCGCAGGTGGTCGGTCTTCTTGTGGCCGGTGGCGTTGGCGGCCATGTCGGACATGACGAGGTCGGCGGGGCCGCCGAGCATGCCGGTCAGCCGGACAGGCGCCTCGGGGTCGAGGAAGTCCAGGGTGATGAACTCGACCCCGGCCATCGGCTCGATCTCCAGGAGATCGATGCCTACGACGCGGCCCGTCGGCCCGACCACCCGCGCGGCCACCTGCGACCAGCCCCCCGGCGCGGCGCCGAGGTCCACGATCTTCTGGCCGGGCCGCAGGAGCTTGTAGCGCTCGTCGATCTCCAGGAGCTTGTAGGCCGCCCGCGACCGGTAGCCCTCGCGCTTGGCGCGGGCCACGTAGGGATCGTTGAGCTGGCGCTCGAGCCAGCGCTTCTGGGACAGGGTCCGTCCGCGGCCGGTCTTCACCCGCTGCTTCAGTTCGCCCCGGACACCGCCGCCGGAACTCGCGCCGCCGCGCCGGTCGCTCATCGCGCCGCCCTCATCGGACCGCCTTCCGGTTCCAGACCCCGTCCTCCCGCATCATGTTCATCAGCAATCCTTCGCGCAGGCCGCGGTCGGCGATGCGCAGGCGCTCCGAGGGGAACGCCCTGCGGATCGCCTCGAGGATCGCGCAGCCCGCGAGCACAAGATCGGCGCGGTCGCGGCCGATGCAGGGGTTGTCGGCGCGCTGCTCCAGGCGCGTGTCGAGCAGGTCGTCGATCGCGGTCGAGACCGCGTCGTCGCTCATCCACAGCCCGTCGACCCGCCGACGCTCGTAGCGGGCGAGGCGCAGATGCATCGCCGCGATGGTCGTCACGGTGCCGGACGTGCCGAGCAGATGGAAATGCGGCGCCGTCGCCGCGGGCGCGGCGCGGAGCGCGAAGGCCGAGAGCTTCTCGGCCACCTCCTCGACCATGCCCTCGAACATACGCCGGGTGACCTCGGCGCCGCCGTGGCGCTCGGCGAGCGTGACCACGCCGACCGGCAGCGAATCCCAGGCCCGGATCCGAAGCGTCGGGTCGGTCGACGGGTTGGCGGCCGCCCCGTCAAGCCACGCGATTTCGGTCGAGCCGCCGCCGATGTCGAAGATGATGACCGATTCGGCCAGCGGGTCCGCGAGCGCCGCGCAGCCGGTGACCGCGAGATACGCCTCCGTCTGCCGGTCGACGATCTCGAGGTCGAGACCCACGCCGCGGCGGACGCGCTCCACGAAGGCGGCGCCGTTCACCGCGAGGCGGCAGGCCTCCGTGGCGATGATCTTGGCCCGCTGCACCCCGCGGGCCTGCATCTTGGCCCGGCAGATCCGCAGGGCCTCCACGGTCCGCTCGATCGCCGCCTCGCTCAGGCGGTCGGACGTGCCGAGGCCCTCGCCGAGGCGCACGATCCGCGAGAACGCGTCGATCACGCGGAAGCCGCTGAAGGTCGGCTCCGCGACCAGCAGGCGGCAATTGTTGGTGCCGAGGTCGAGCGCCGCGTAGGCGGCGCGGCGACGCTCGCGGCCCGGCACGGGGGCTTGCGTCTGGAGCGGCACCGCGCCGGTCTGGATTCGGGACGGCGCGGCCGCGGCGGTCTCGTCCCTCATCGGCGCGGCCGTCGATCCTTCGGGTCGGCCCTGAGCAGCGCGCTCGGACTCTGTTGAACTGCGACCCTACAGGCTCGGTGGGGAACTGCAACGCCCCATCGCGGTCGCGCTCAGGCGACGGCCTTCATCGCGCTGGCCCGGCGCGGGATCGGCCGCAGGAGGCTCTTCACCTGCGAGTAGGGGCGGGGCCGGTTGATCACCTCGTCCAGCCGCGACCACAGGGTCTTGGGCGAGAACGGCTTGGCGATGATCTCGTTGACGCCGAGCGCCACCGCCCGGTCGACCACGTTCCGGCGGGGCTGGGCCAGCATCAGGATGATCGGGATCGTGGGGCAGGGGGAGGTGGTCGGGGTCCGCGCGAGCCGGATGAACTCCTCGCCCGACAGGATCGACAGGTCCCAGTCGATGATGCTGATGTCGGGCTTGCTCTCGGCGAGCACGCCCAGCGCCTCGGCCCCGTCCGGCGCCTCCAGCACGCGCTTGATGCCCACGCGCATCAGCATGTCGCGCACGATTCGGCGGATGTAGAGACTCTCGTCGACCACAAGAGCGGAGAGATCGGGGAAAGTCGGTGTCGCGATCATGGCCGGCCGGTTCTGCGGGGCGCGGGGCAGAGCCTAGCCGGACAGCCTTTGCGTTTCGCTAACGCCTTCCCTCGAATGAGAAAGGGCCGGCCCGGGAGCGAGGGCGGACTCCGTTGTTTGCCGCAAGAAAGTAACGAAACGGGCGCCTCTGAGCCAAGAAGGTCCTTGCGGTCAAGGCCCGATTGCGTCAGGACTGGGGCGTTATTCTTGGTTACCGCGACCTGGGGTAATGATAGTGCGGGGCGTGGGCTGTCTGGGATGGCGCGCACGCGGTATTCGAGACAAGGGCGGCGGACGGTTTTTGCGAGCTTTCTATGGGACGTGGTCGTGATTTCAGAGGGCCGCAGAAGCGCGGCTTCGACGAGAGTGGCGAGCCGAGATGGCCTGATCAGGCTCCCCCCAGCGGCGGATACGGCGGCGGCGGTTTCGGCGGTGGCGGCGGTGGTTTCGGCGGGGGCGGTTTCGATCGCGGCCCGTCGCGTGGCGCGGCTCCCGTCGCGTCCGGACCGGAGCGCGATGCGACGGTCAAGTGGTTCAACAAGGAGAAGGGCTTCGGCTTCGTCGAACTCGGCGACGGTTCGGGCGATGCCTTCCTCCACATCCGCGCTGTCGAGGCGGCCGGCCACGACGATCTGATGCCGGGCACCCGGCTGACGGTCACGACGGCCCAGGGTCAGAAAGGCCCGCAGGTCACGAGCGTCACCAGCGTCGACACCTCCACGGCCGAGGCGCCCGCGCCCCGGCGTGAGTTCCGTCCGCGCACCGGCGGCTTCGGGGCCGGCGGCGGCTACGGCGACCGCGATCGCGGTGGTTACGGTGGCGGCGGCGGCTACGGCGGCGGCGGTGGTGGCGGCGGTGGCCGTTTCGCCAGCGGCCCGTCGGTCGAGATGAGCGGCACCGTGAAGTGGTACGATCCCGCCAAGGGCTTCGGCTTCGTCTCGGTCAACGACGGCGGCAAGGACGTGTTCGTGCACCGCTCCGCGCTGTCCCGCGCCGGTCTCGATTCGCTCGCCGAGGGCCAGCAGGTCACGCTCGGCGTGGTCGAGGGCCAGAAGGGCCGTGAGGCCCAGAGCATCAACGTCGAGGATTGAGGATCCCGCGGCGGTCTCTTTGCCGCGGCGTTCCGCGAAGATCATGAGGCGGCGGCTCCGAGCGGGGCCGCCGCCTTTCTCGTTCGGGGACGATCGATGCGCCGCCTTGTGCTGTCCACGGCCCTGGTGCTGCTCGCGGGAACTGCGCGAGCGGAGGACTTCACGGGCTTCTACGCGGGGTCAACGCCGGCTACGGCTGGGGACACGCGCGCCGGCCGCGCGGCCGGCCCTGTGCCCGGATCGGCCGCGGCGTTCAGCAAACCCGACCCCGGGGCCGATCTGCCGCCGAGCGCGCGGAATGCGGCCGTGGCGATCCGCAGGCCGAGCCGCGACGGCGCGTCGGGAACCGCCGGCCCGTAGCGCGGGGCGGCGAGCGTCGGATCCGACCTCGGGACGCGCCGCTTTCCGGCGTCCTAAACGCCTCTTTTCACACTGGAATCGTTCCGGAACATAGGCGTTGCGCGGCGGCCCGGACCGCTGGTACGTCGCGCCATGGGCTCACGGGAACGAGGGATGGCGCCATGAGCGCCCGCGCCATGCCGACGCTGGCCGACCGCGCGGCGGTCGCCGGCCGGGTCTTGCTCGCGATCCTCGGCGGCTACGCGGTCGCCGCCCTGTCGAGCGCGCTGCTGGCCCTGGTTCTTCCGTTCCCGCGGGCCGAGGCGGTCTCGGCCGGGACGCTGGCGAGCTTCGCCATCATGGCGGGGGCGGCGATCTGGGTGTTCGCGGCCCGCACGCTCGGCCGGGCGACCCTCGTCCTGGGGCTGACGGCGCTCCTGCTGACCGGGGCCCTGTGGCTCGCCGGCGCCTTCGCGCACGGGGCGGCCGCGTGAGCCCGGCGCGGAGTGTCCGCCAGGCGATGGCGTGGCTGCACACGTGGTCCGGCCTCGTGGTCGGCTGGGTGCTGTTCGCGATCTTCGTCACCGGCACCGCCAGCTATTACCGCACCGACATCTCGCACTGGATGCGGCCCGAACTGTCCGCGACCGCACCGGATCCCGCCGCAGCGGCGACGCGGGCCGGGGCGTTCCTGCGCCGGATCATGCCGGACGCGGCCGGATGGTCGGTCAAGCTGCCGAATGCCGAGACCCCGGCCGTCGAGGTCTACTGGTGGCCGCGTCCGGGTGGCCCGTTCCACCACGCGCTCCTCGATCCCGCCACGGGCGAGCCCGCGCGCATCCGCGACACGCGCGGCGGCGACTTCCTCTACCGATTCCACTTTGAGCTGAGCCTGCCGCCGATCTGGGGTCGCTGGATCGTCTCGGCCTGCGCCATGGTCCTGCTGATCGCGCTGATCTCCGGGATCGTGACGCACCGGCGCATCTTCGCCGACTTCTTCACCTTCCGGCGCGACCGCTCTGCGCAGCGCGGCTGGCTCGACGCCCACAACGTGGTCGGCGTCCTGGCGCTGCCGTTCCACCTGATGATCGTCTACACGGGCCTCGTCACCCTGTCGGCGATGCTGATGCCCTGGGGCATGAAGGCCGTCTACGGCGACGACATGCTGCGCTACTACGCCGAGGCCGGCCTGGCGATCCCGGGCGCGGCCCCGGTCGGGCGCCCCGGCACGCCGCTGCCGCTCGGCGAGATCGTCGCCCGCGCGACGGCCGCCGGGGGCGAGGTGCCCGAGGTGGTGCTGGTCACGCGGCCGGGCGACGCCGGCGCCACCGTGACGGCGTATTTCGAGGAGCCGCACGGGCTCGCGCACCTGCACCCGCAGATCGCCTATGCGGCCGATACCGGTTCGGAGATCGCCCGGGTCGGCGAGGCCGGCGCGGCGACCCGGACCGGGGCCGTGATGGTGGGGCTGCACGAGGCGCACTTCGCCGCCGCGCCCCTGCGCCTCCTGTTCTTCCTCTGCGGCGTGATGGGTGCCGCCACGGTCGCCAGCGGCCTCGTGCTCTGGACCGTGGCCCGGGCGCCGAAGGGCGCGGATCCCGAGGGTTTCGGCCTGCGTCTCGTGCGGTTCCTCAACCTCGGCACCATCGCGGGTCTGCCGGTGGGCCTCGCCGCGTATTTCCTGGCGAACCGTCTGCTGCCCGACGGGCTCGGGGCCCGGGCGGACTGGGAGGTGCGCGCCTTCTTCGCCGCCTGGCTCGTGGCCGCCCTCGCGGCGTCCCTGTACCCGCGTAGGCGCGCATGGTCGCTCGCCCTGGCGGTGCCGGCCTGCGCCTTCCTGGCGATCCCGCTGGTGGACGTGATCCTCATCGGCCAGCAGCGCTTCCTCGCCTTCGACGCCGCCATGGCGGCCGTCGGCCTCGCGCTCGGCCTCGCGGCCCGGCTGGCCACGCGGCGGGGCGTGGCCGCGGCCCGTCCGGCCAAGGTAACCCTGTCCCGGACGGTCGAAGCATGACAGCCGCCGCGCTGATCCTCAGCCTGCTCCTGAGCTTCTCGGGCTTCGCGGCCCTGGCCCTCAGCCTCGACCGGCACCACCGGGCCGCCTACCGCGTCGGCGTGCCGAAGGCGCGGGTCGGCAGCCTGCGGATGGCGGGCTGGTGCGGGCTCGGCCTCTCGTTCGCGGCGGCCGTCGCGGCGGGGGGCTGGAATTTCGGCCCAGTGCAGTGGGTCGGATCGTTGACGGGCTCCGCCCTCGCCGTGGTGGCGATCGTCGCGTACCGGCCCACGTGGCTGCGGAACGCGGCCCTGGCGGCGCTTCCGCTCGCGGCGGCGTCCGTTCCGCTGGCCCTGCTCGGCTGAGGAACAGCGCGCCGATTCGGCACATCATCGATTCGGCCGGTCGCCGGGTCTGGCCGATCGTCGCGCGGCGGCCGGCCGGACGGTGCCGGAGACGAGGCTCTTTTGCCCGCTCGCGATGATGCCGGGAAGCGCGTAGGATCGGCGCACTCGCGCACTGGCCAAAAGTCCACCTTGATTCGGCAGGCCAAAAGCCATTGGCTGCGAACAGAGCGGAAGCGGATGCGGCCCCCAGGATCGGTCGCCCGAGCGCCAGCTTAAGCCCAAGAGCCGCGGTTCGCGAGGCCGGGGCCCACGGAGGGAACACAGCGATGAACAAGCCGGAATTCCTCGGCGACTCGAAGGTCAAGTCGCCCTTCTCGGCCCGCTACGACAACTTCATCGGCGGCCAGTGGGTCGCCCCCGCGGCCGGCCGCTACTTCGAGAACACCTCGCCGATCACCGGCAAGGTGGTGTGCGAGGTCGCCCGCTCCGACGCCCAGGACGTCGAGAAGGCCCTCGACGCCGCCCACGCCGCCCGGGAGGCTTGGGGCCAGACGGCGCCGGCCGAGCGCGCCCGCATCCTCCTCAAGATGGCCGACCGGATGGAGGAGAACCTCGATCTGCTCGCCCTGGCGGAGACCTGGGACAACGGCAAGCCGATCCGCGAGACGACCCACGCGGACATCCCGCTGGCGATCGACCATTTCCGCTACTTCGCCGGCTGCGTGCGGGCGCAGGAAGGCTCGATCTCCGAGATCGACCACGACACGGTCGCCTACCACTTCCACGAGCCGCTGGGCGTCGTCGGCCAGATCATCCCGTGGAACTTCCCGATCCTGATGGCGGTGTGGAAGCTCGCCCCGGCGCTCGCCGCTGGCAACTGCGTGGTCCTGAAGCCCGCCGAGCAGACCCCCGCCTCGGTGCTGGTGCTGGCCGAGATCGTCGGCGACCTGCTGCCCCCGGGCGTGCTGAACATCGTCAACGGCTTCGGCCTCGAGGCCGGCAAGCCGCTCGCCTCGTCGCCGCGGATCGCCAAGATCGCCTTCACGGGTGAGACGACCACCGGCCGCCTCATCATGCAGTACGCGTCGCAGAACCTGATCCCGGTGACGCTGGAGCTCGGCGGCAAGTCGCCGAACATCTTCTTCGCCGACGTGGCGAACGAGGACGACGACTTCCTCGACAAGGCCCTCGAGGGCTTCACGATGTTCGCCCTCAACCAGGGCGAGGTCTGCACCTGCCCGAGCCGCGCGCTCGTGCACGAGTCGATCTACGACCGGTTCATGGAGCGCGCGGTGAAGCGCGTCGAGGCGATCACCCAGGGCTCGCCGCTGGATCCGGCCACGATGATCGGCGCCCAGGCCTCGGGCGAGCAGATGGAGAAGATCCTCTCCTACATCGATATCGGCCGGCAGGAGGGCGCGCAGCTGCTCACGGGCGGCGAGCGGAACGTCAAGGACGGCGAGTTCGCCGAGGGCTTCTACGTGAAGCCGACCGTGTTCCGCGGCCACAACAAGATGCGCATCTTCCAGGAGGAGATCTTCGGTCCGGTCCTGTCGGTCACGACCTTCAAGGACGATGCCGAGGCGCTCTCCATCGCCAACGACACGCTCTACGGCCTCGGCGCCGGCGTCTGGACCCGCGACGGGACCCGCGCCTACCGCTTCGGCCGGGCGATCCAGGCCGGCCGCGTCTGGACGAACTGCTACCACGCCTACCCGGCCCACGCGGCCTTCGGCGGCTACAAGCAGTCCGGCATCGGCCGCGAGACCCACAAGATGATGCTCGATCACTACCAGCAGACCAAGAACATGCTGGTCAGCTACTCGGCCAAGAAGCTCGGGTTCTTCTGAGTTTCTTCCCGGGTCAACCCCCGAGACAACTTCAGCCCCGGCCGCAAGGCCGGGGCTTTTTCGATCCCGGACCCGGTGACCATGCACTCCGCGCTCCGGAGGGCGCCGCAGTGGAAACCGGCCGGCGCGCACGCATATTCAGGCATCGACCGGGAGGATCGCATGAGTTCGGAGCAGAGTGTGGACGCCAATGTCGCCGAGCAGGCCGGCGCCGACGGGACGCCGCTGCGGGTCACCGCAACCCCGGCGGCCCTCGCGCTGATCGACGAGCTGCGGGGCGAGTACGGTCCGGTCATGTTCCACCAGTCGGGTGGCTGCTGCGACGGCTCGTCTCCCATGTGCTATCCCGTCGGCGATTTCCTGGTGAGCGACGGCGACGTCCATCTCGGCACCGTCGGCGGCGCGGACTTCTACATCAGCCGGTCGCAGTTCGAGGTCTGGAAGCACACGCACCTGATCCTCGACGTGGTGCCGGGCCGCGGTGGCATGTTCTCGCTGGAGAACGGTCGGGAGAAGCGCTTCCACATCCGCTCGCGCCTGTTCTCCGAGGCGGAGAACCGGGCGCTCGAGGAGGCGTGCAGGCTCTGACGGCGCGAGCTTCGAGGAAGGGACTGCGATGGCGACCGTGAAACTCTGGTCCGATCCCGAGGTCGAGGCCGACCCGCGCGTCCGCGCGGTCTTCGCCGACATCCGGGCGACCCGCGGATCCGACTTCGTCAACAATTTCTGGCGGGGCCTGGCCAACGATCCGGCACTGCTGGAGCGGACCTGGTCGACGCTCAAGACCGTCATGGGACCGGGTACCCTCGATCCCCTGACCAAGGAACTGGTCTACATCACGGTCTCGATCGCGAATGGCTGCCCCTATTGCATCCATTCCCACACCGCGGCGGCGCGGGCCAAGGGCTTGACGGAGGCCCAGCACGGCGAGTTCCTGGCGGTCGTCGGGATGGCCAACCAGACGAACGCGCTGGTCAACGGCATGCAGATCCCCGTCGATCCCGCCTTCAGAGTGGAGGAAGATCCATGAGTTCCGCGTCCGGCACGGACAAGCAGGGGTTCCGGGTGGTGCACGAGAGTGCGCCGTTCCGCGGCAAGCAGGGGCACATCTACCGACCGGCCGTCTCGGCCGAGTCCGTGGATTCGAAGGCGCTGCACATGCAGCTCCTGGAGATCCCGCCCGGGGAGCGCGCCCACGCTCACAAGCACGAATCCCACGAGACGGCGATCTACGTGCTGTCGGGCGTGTCCGGCTGCTTCTGGGGCGAGCGGCTGGAGAACCACGCGATCGCGGGCGCCGGCGAGTTCGTCTACATCGCCGCCGACGTGCCGCACCTGCCCTACAACCGCAGCCAGACGGAGCCCGTCACCGCGGTGATCGCCAGGACGGACCCGAACGAGCAGGAGAGCGTCGTCCTGCTGCCGCATCTCGAGGCCGGCGTCGACTGGTCGAAGGCCGAGGTCTAGCGGCTCAGCGCTGCTCGATCCGCTCGTTGGCGAGACGCTCCGCCCGGGTGCGCTCGTCGGCCGAGAGACCGGAGAGGGTCTGATCCAGCCACGCGTCGGACAGGCCCTGTCCGGCCGCCGCGAGGTTCCAGGCGGCCGCCTCCACGGGATTCTTGGCGACGCCGCGACCCACGGCGTAGAGCCGCGCGACGCGGTTCTGCGCGATGGCGTTGCCGCGCGAGGCCGCGTGGAGGAAGTACCGTGCGGCCGCCCGCTCGTCCTTGGTGACGCCGGTGCCGTTGAACAGCAGGATCGCGTACTCGACCTCGCTGGCGAGGTCGCCGTTGTCGGCGCCGCGCCGGAACAGCTCCGCGGCCTTCGACGGGTCCTTGGGCACACCGCGGCCCTGCAGGTAGAGCACGCCGAGGTCGTGCTGGGCCGGGCCGATCTCGGCGTCGGCCGCCTTGCGGAACTGTGAAGCCGCCGCCGCCTCGTCGGCGGTCGCGCCGGTGCCGATCAGGATCAGTCCGAGATTGTAGGCCGCGGTTGGCGAACCTTGGGCCGTCGCCTGCTCGAGCCAGCGCCGCCCGCCCTTCGGGTCCTTCGGCATGCCGCGGCCGTCGAGGGCCATCAACCCGAGGGACGCCATGGCGGAGGCGTCGTTCTGCGCCGCGGCCAGGCGATACCAGTCGGCCGCCTTCACCGGATCCTGCTTCACGCCGAGGCCCTGATTGTACAGCTCCCCGAGCAGCGTCATGGCGGCGGCGTCCTTGGGATTCGCCTCGATGCGCTTCGTCGCCTCGCGGAAGGCGGTGACGTACTGACCCTTCTGGTAGGCGCCGTAGGCGAAATCCGGCGGCTGGCTCCCCGGCGGCGGCACGGCGCCCCGGGCGTAGTTCGGCGTGTAAGGGCTCGGCAGCTCCGGCATCGACGCCTTGCCGGTCTGCGCCGCGGGCCCGAGCGAGCCGGGCGCCGCGGTCCGGGCCGGGTCGGCCGGTCCCGAGGCCGCCCAGGTCGGCACCGCCAGCAGCGCGGCGCCGGCGAGAGCTGCCAGACGAACGTCGCGGCCCCTCACGCCTCGATCTCCCGGACGGCGCACTGGGCCCGCTCGACCGCGCCCGAATCCTGCAGCCAGAGGCCGCTCTCGAGGCCGACGAACTCCGCACCCGTCGCGGCGAGCGACGCGATCTCGTCGGCGGCGGCCGCCACCGCGATGCACGGCGTCTCGAAGATCTCGGCCCACCACGCGGCGCGGGCCCGGACCGTCTCCGCATCAGGCGCGACGCCGTCCGGGTAGAGGCCGCCGAACATCAGGTAGTCGATGCCGGCTTCGCCGGCCTCCATCGCGCCGTGCTTGGTCTCGAGGCCGCCCGCGCCGAGAATGCGGCCGTCCCGGAGCCGGCCGCGCAGGTCCTTCAAGTCGCGCGGCTTGTCGACGTGGATGCCGTCGGCCCCGCCGCGGATCGCCACCGTGGCAAGGTCACCGGCGAAGCCCGGGCAGGCGACGACCAGCGCCGCGCCGCGCTCCTGCACGATCGAAGCGACCGACTTGACGCGGGCCGTCAGCCCGCGCTCGTCGGTGGCGGCGAGCCGCAGGATCACGGCGGCGACATCGCCGGCTTCGCAGGCGGCCTTCAGGACCGTCACGAAGTCCGCGATGCCCTCCGCGTCGAGACCGTGCGGTCCGAGCAGGGCGAGGCGGGCGCTGTTGCTCATCGCGGCCGACAATCCGCGCCCTACTGCGGGCCGATCTTCGGGTCGAGGGCGCCGCTGGCGTAGCGCTTGGCCATCTCGGCGACGGAGATCGGGCGGAGCTTCGAGCCTTTCCCGGCGGTGTTGAACTCCTCGAAGCGCTGCTTGCAGAGCTTCGTCATCGCCTCCATGGCGGGCTTCAGGTACTTGCGCGGGTCGAACTCGGAGGGGTTCTCGGTGAGTACCTTCCGGATCTGGCCGGTCATCGCCATGCGGTTGTCGGTGTCGATGTTGATCTTGCGCACACCGTGCTTGATGCCGCGCTGGATCTCCTCGACCGGGACGCCCCAGGTCGGCTTCATCTGGCCGCCGTACTGGTTGATGATGTCCTGTAGGTCCTGCGGCACTGAGGAGGAGCCGTGCATGACGAGGTGCGTCGTCGGCAGGCGGCGGTGGATCTCCTCGATCACGTTCATCGCCAGCACCTCGCCGTCGGGCTTGCGGGTGAACTTGTAGGCGCCGTGGCTCGTGCCCATGGCTACTGCCAGCGCGTCCACCTTGGTCGCCTCGACAAACTTCACGGCCTCGTCCGGGTCGGTCAGGAGCTGGTCGTGGCTGAGGGTGCCCTCGGCGCCGTGGCCGTCCTCGGCCTCGCCCTGGCCGCTCTCCAGAGAGCCGAGCACGCCCAGCTCGCCCTCGACCGAGACGCCGGCCCAGTGGGCCATCTTGGTGACGTTGCGGGTGATCTCGACGTTGTAGTTGTAATCGGCCGGGGTCTTGCCGTCGGCCTTCAGCGAGCCGTCCATCATCACCGAGGTGAAGCCGTACTGGATGGCGGTGGCGCAGGTGGCTTCGTTGTTGCCGTGGTCGAGATGCATGCAGACCGGGATGTGCGGGTAGATCTCGACGAGGCCGTCGATCAGCTTCGCGAGCACGACGTCGTTGGCGTACGCGCGGGCGCCGCGGCTCGCCTGGAGGATCACCGGCGAGTCGGTGGCGTCGGCGGCCGCCATGATGGCGAGCCCCTGCTCCATGTTGTTCAGGTTGAAGGCGGGCACGCCGTACTCGTACTCAGCGGCGTGATCGAGGAGCTGCCGGAGGGTGATGCGTGCCATCGTGCGTGTCTTCCCGTTTCCCGTTTCGTCGTCCGCCCGATCGCCGGAGTTGCCGTCAGGCACTCAGCTGAGCTGTATCGTGTCGCTCTGCCGAGTGCCTTGCTTTCGGTCAATCTCCGACGCGGCGCAGGGCATTCTTTCGGCGGATGATCGGCACCCGGACCGGTTCTCCAGGGCAACGACGGCCTCCGCGATCGCGCTGACACGCGCGTCGAAGCCGCCCGCCATAGCCGGCGTGGCCACGCGCGCCCGGATGCCCTTCAGGATCTCGAAGGTCGCGTTCGCCACGTCGTCACCGATCGACTCGGCCCCCCAGCCGATGGAGGCCGGTCCCGTAGATAGGGCTCGGTCGAAGGGGGAGGAGAGCAAGGCGGCCGTCTCAGCCCTTCGCCCGCAGCGCCTCGACGCCCGGGAGGGCCTTGCCTTCCAGCCACTCGAGGAAGGCACCGCCGGCGGTCGAGACGTAGGTGAAGTCTTGCGCCACGCCGGCGTGGTTAAGTGCGGCCACCGTGTCGCCGCCGCCCGCCACCGAGACGAGCTGGCCGGCCTCGGTCCGGGACGCCGCGTGCTTGGCGGCGGCTACGGTCGCGGCGTCGAACGGAGCGAGCTCGAAGGCGCCCAGCGGGCCGTTCCACACCAGAGTCTTTGCCCCGTCGATGGCGGCGTTGATCTCGGCGACCGAGCGCGGACCGGCGTCGAGGATCATGCTCGCGTCCGGCACGGCATCGACCGGCACGGTCTCATGCGGGGCCTGCGCCTTGAATTCGGTCGCGGCGACGGCATCGACCGGCAGGATGATCCGGCAGCCGGCCTTCTCGGCCGCCGCCAGGATGCGCGTGGCGGTCTCGGCGAGATCCTTCTCGCAGAGGGACTTGCCCACCGCCTTGCCCTGCGCGTGCAGGAAGGTGTTGGCCATGCCGCCGCCGATCACCAGCATGTCGACCTTGGCGACGAGGTTCTCGAGGAGGTCGATCTTTGAGGAGACCTTGGCGCCCCCGACCAGCGCGATCACCGGGCGCTGGGGCGATTCCAGGCCCTTGGTCAGCGCGTCGAGTTCGGCCTGCATCTCGCGGCCCGCGTAGGCCGGCAGCCGGTGCGCCAGACCCTCGGTGGAGGCGTGGGCGCGGTGAGCCGCCGAGAAGGCCTCGTTGACGTAGACGTCGCCGTTCGCCGCCAGGGCGTCCGCGAAGGCCGCGTCGTTCTTCTCCTCGCCCGCGTGGTAGCGGGTGTTCTCGAGCAGGAGGACATCGCCGTCCTTCAGGGCCGCCACCGCCTGCGCGGCCGCGTCGCCGACGCAGTCCGCCGCGAACGCGACGCTGCGCCCCAGGGCCGCGCCGAGGGCGTGGACCACCGGCTCCAGCGAATCCTTCGGCTCGCGCTTGCCCTTCGGGCGGCCGAAATGGGCGAGCAGGATCACCTTGGCACCCTGCTCGGCGACCTCGCGGATCGTCGGCGCGACGCGCTCGATGCGGGTCGCGTCGGTCACCCGCCCGTTCTCCATGGGCACGTTCAGGTCGACGCGCATGAGGACCCGCTTGCCCTTGAGGGAGCCGGCATCGTCGAGGGTGCGGAAGGCGCTCATGCGGTCTGGTGCGGTCCTGTTCGGGGCGGGGCGGTTACTGCGCGGTGGTGCCGATGGTGGCCCGCTGCGGCAGCAGGCGGTCGAGGTTGAGCCGCTGGACGGCGACCATCAGGACCACGGTCAGGATGGCGGTGATCACGGCGGTGAGGACGAGGGCGCCGGTTCCGGGCAGGCGCCGGGTGCGCTCGGCGAGGCCGCGCATTTCCGTGCGGAGCGCCGCGAGGTCGGACTGGCGCGCGGACTCGTTCATCCGGTTCGCGGCATTCTCGACCTTGTCCTCGACGCGGGACAGCAGCGCCTCTGAGCGGGCGTACTTGTCCTCGATGCGCGAGCACTTGTCCTCGATGCGCGCGAGCTGATCGAAAAGCTGGTTGGCCGGGAGCGCGTGGGACGGGAGCGCGGAGGCGGCGGGTGCCACGGGAGGTGGTGCGGTCTGGGTGGTGGGCGGCGGCGGAGCCGGCCTGGGGGCGGGCGGCACGGCAGCCGGCCCGCTCGACGTGCCCTGCGAAGCGTCGGTCATCCCTGGAGAGTCCCTGGTTCGAAGAAAGGCCGTCCGAAGAGAGGTGCGGCCGCCGGCCTCAAGGGAGGCGGCGACCGCTGCAGTCCGGCTCAGATGAGCTTGGCCATCGCCACGGCCGTGTCGGCCATGCGGTTCGAGAAGCCCCACTCGTTGTCGTACCAGGTCAGGATGCGCACCAGCACGCCGTCCATGACCTTGGTCTGGTCGAGGTGGAAGGTCGACGAGTGCGGATCGTGGTTGAAGTCGATCGAGACGTTCGGCCGGTCGGTGACGCCGAGGACGCCCTTGAGCGGGCCGGAGGCGGCCGCCTTGATGGCGTCGTTGATCTCCTGAACCGTGGTGGCGCGCTTGGCCGTGAACACGAGGTCGACCGCCGAGACGTTCGGGGTCGGCACGCGGATCGCGGTGCCGTCGAGCTTGCCCTTGAGCTCCGGGAGCACGAGGCCGACGGCCTTGGCCGCGCCGGTCGAGGTCGGGATCATCGAGAGCGCCGCGGCGCGGGCCCGGTACAGATCCTTGTGCATCTGGTCCAGCGAGGGCTGGTCGTTGGTGTAGGAGTGGATCGTGGTCATGAAGCCGCGCTCGATGCCGACGGCCTCGTCCAGCACCTTCGCCACCGGGGCGAGGCAATTCGTGGTGCAGGAGGCGTTCGAGACGACGTGGTGCTCGCCCGTGAGCTTGTCGTGATTGACGCCGTAGACCACCGTCAGGTCGGCGCCGTCGGCCGGGGCCGAGACGAGAACGCGCTTGGCGCCGGCGTCGAGATGGGCCTTCGCCTTGTCCTTCGAGGTGAAGATGCCGGTGCATTCCAGGGCGATGTCGACGCCGAGGTCGCGGTGCGGCAGCTCGGCCGGGTTGCGCACGGCCGTGACCTTGATGCGCTTGCCGTTGACCACCAGGAACTCGCCGTCGACCGCGACCTCGCCGGGGAAGCGGCCGTGCACGGAATCGTAGCGGAGCAGGTGGGCGTTGGTCTCCACCGGGCCGAGATCGTTGATCGCCACGACCTCGATGTCGCTGCGGCCGGCTTCCGCGATCGCGCGCAGGACGTTGCGGCCGATGCGTCCGAACCCGTTGATGGCAACCTTCGTCACGGCGTGACTCCTTCCTGATGCGGCTCGCCGCGCGCCGGACCTCAGGGGGGCGGTCCGCGGAGCGGTCTCGGCGGCCCGCCATACCGTCCGGGCCGGGCCGGGCGGGATCTGGGCGGGCGGGTTTGAACCTGCGATGAACCGGACCGGGAGAGGCCGGGCTTCCACGCCCGTGACCGTCAATTCGGACGGTGCTGGCTGAGGCCTCGGAACTGTCGCGGACCGGCCCTCCGGCATGTCTCGCGCGGTCCCTCTCGGGATCGCGCGGCTGTCTAGCATGGAGCCTCGACCTGTCAAACGCGTGGTTGTGACAAAGACCTTCGATCCACCGACCAATAAACAGGGATCGCGACGATCCATTCGGTCAGCGACCGGATCGGGGATCAAACGCGTTTTCGCGCTGGAATTTCGCCTGCATTCGACGGAAAGCTTCGCGTCGGGATAGACGAAGAACCATGGCCGACGAGACCGAGACCCGTTCCATCGACGACGCCCTCAACCGGCTCGAAGCGGCGATCAACCGCCTCGACGCCGTCGTCCAGCATCGCCTCGAGACCGACGCGCAGCCCGACGACCGGGACGCGGAACTCGCCCTGATGGACGAGGACCGGGCCCGGCTCGCCGCCGCCCTGGACGCGGCGAGCGCCCGCCTCGCCACGGTCTCGGCGACGACCGGGGAGGTCGGCCACCGGCTCGACCGGGCCATCGAGACCGTTCAGGATGTACTCGGACGCGCCTGACACCACCGCCCAAGCCTGTCGGAGCGATCACCGGAGCGATCCTTGCCGCAGATCAACGTGACCATCGACGGCCGCAGCTACCGCATGGCCTGCGGCGAGGGTGAGGAGGCGCATCTCACCGGTCTCGCCGCCCTCCTCGACGGGCGCATCGGCGAGATGCGCAAGAGCTTCGGCGAGATCGGCGACATGCGCCTGCAGGTCATGGCGGCGCTGACCATCGCCGACGAACTCGCGGAACTGCGGTCGCGGATGTCGTCGCTGGAGAGCAGCGTGGCGGAGCTGCGCGCCGCCGCCGAGACCGCCGAGCGTGGGCGGGTCGACGATGCCGAGCGGGCGGCGTTCGGGATCGGTCGGGCGGCCGAGCATATCGGGCGGCTCGCCGACGCCCTCGGCGGATCGGCGACGCGGGCTTGACCCTCTTCGCGCGGGCGGACAGCGCGAGGCCCGACGTCCTGAAGAAGCCGTGGCAGGCCGCGCGCGACGCTCCTAGAAGGGCTCCGCGTCGAACCGGGTCCGCGCCGCCCGGATTGCGCCGTGACGCTCCTCCGCCCATTGCACGAGGCGCGCCAGCGGCTCGAGCAAGGCGGCCCCGAGATCCGTGAGCCGGTACTCGACGCTGGGCGGCTTCGTCGGGAACACCGTCCGCGCGACGAAACCGTCCCGCTCCAGGTCCCGGAGCGTCTGCGTCAGCATCCGCTTCGAGATGTCGGGCAGCGTCCGGAGGAGGGCGCTGAACCGGTGCGGCCCGTCGGCCAGGGCGATCAGGAGCAGCATCGACCACTTGTCGCCGACCCGATCCAGCACGTCCCGCACCGGGCACGCCGCCGGATCGAGGGTTCCGGCCTGCCAGGCCGCGTACTTGGCCGCCAGCTCGGCGCGGGCGAGCGGCACCGCGGTTTCCTCCGAGTAACCTGGTCCCAAAATCCTGCCTCCTTCACCGCGCTGGCGGTCTCATCTAGTGACCTTGCTCCGATATTGAACCATGAGGAGCGAGCATGAGCCCGACCAGTCAGCCGACCTACTTCGTGACCGGCGCCACGGGCCAACTCGGCCGCCAAGTCGTCGCGGCGCTCCTGCAGCGCGTACCGGCCAGCGCGGTGGTGGCCGGTGCGCGCGACACCGAGGGCGAGGCTGCACAGAGCCTGCGAAGGCTCGGCGTCGCGGTCCGACGGGCCGACTACGCGGACCCGACGAGCCTGGACGCGGCGCTCGAGGGCATCCAGCGTCTCCTGCTGATCTCATCGAGCGAGATCGGCCGGCGCGTGGCGCAGCATCGCAACGTCATCGACAGCGCAAAGCGGGCCGGTGTCGGCCTGATCGCTTACACGAGTGTTTTGCGCGCCGACACGTCGGCACTCGCCCTGGCCGAGGAGCATCGCCGGACCGAGCGGCTGCTCGAAGCCTCCGGCGTGCCGTTCGTCCTGCTGCGCAACGGCTGGTACACGGAGAACTACGCCGCGGGTATCGCGCCGGCGCTCGCCCACGGCGCAGTCCTCGGCTGCGCGGGCGACGGGCGCATCGCCTCGGCCGCGCGGGCCGACTACGCCGCGGCGGCGGCCTCGGTCCTCACCGCCGACGGGCAGGGTGGCCGCGTCTACGAGCTGGCGGGCGACGAGGCCTACACGCTGGCCGAGTTCGCCGCTGCGATCGCCGCCGCCGCGGGCAGGCCGGTCGTGTACCGCGATCTGCCGCAGGCCGAATACCGCGCGGCGCTGGTCGGCGCCGGGATGCCGGCGGACTTCGCGGCGCTGCTCGCCGACTCGGACGCGGCCGCGGCCCGCGGCGCCCTCAACGACGACACGCGTCAGCTGAGCGCGCTGATCGGCAGGCCGACGACGCCCTACCGGTCCACGGTGCGCGACGCCGTCGCGCGGCTCTGAAGCCGCGCCGGCCCGTCACTCCGTCTCGGCGATGTAGCGCCCCAGCGCCGCCGCCGCCCTGAGCATGTGGGCGCGCATGCGACGGGCGGCCGTCTCGCCGTCCCCCTCTGCGATAGCCGACAGGATCTCGCCGTGCTCCTCCCGCGAGCGGCGGATCCGGTCGGCGTGGCGGAGCTGCGTGCGCCGGAACGCGGCCAGCCGCTCGCGTATCGCCAGAGCCTGCTCGGCCATGAAGCCGTTGTGCGTCGCCGTGTAGAGTGCCTCGTGGAAGGCGCGGTTGAATCGGTCGTAGGCGTCGACGTCGCCCGCCTCGACCGCCTTGGCGGATTCCTCGTGGAGCTCCATCAGCTCCCCGCGCTCGAGGGGCGTCATCCGGTAGGTGGCGAGCCGGGCGCACATCGCCTCGATCTCGGCGGTCGTCTCGAACATGTCGGCGATCCGCTGCGGCGTCAGGCGCGCCACCACCACGCCCCGCCGGGGCCGGATCTCCACGAGGCCCGAGGCCGCGAGCTGGCGCAGCGCCTCACGGACGGGTGTGCGCGATGCGCCGTAGCGATCGGCGAGGTTCTGCTCGTCGAGGGCCGTACCGGCCGCGATCGTCCCCGACGCGATGGCGTCGGTGAGCGCGTCGCGGATCCGGTCCGAGAGCAGCCCGCTGTCGATCTTCTGGAAGTCTCCGTGCATGCGCCGTTCCTCGAGCGTCCCCTGAGCGGCGCCTGCCCGTCCTCGGGAAGACGATGCGGGACCATACCCTAATCCGCGCGTGCGGATCCGCTTTTCGGCCGGGAAGCCGGTGAGCCGACGCGTCAGCCGACCAGGGCCCGCACCGTCAGGAACAGGATCGAGGGTCCGACGAGGCAGCCGATGCCGGTGTGGAACGTCGCCGTCAGTGCGCCGTAGGGGACGAGCTTCGGATCCGTCGCCGCGAGGCCCCCGGCGACTCCGCTGACCGTACCCATCAGGCCGCCATACGCCATGGCCGAGCGCGGGTTGTCGAGGCCGATCAGCCGGGCGACCAGGGGCGTTCCGACCATCACCATCACCGCCTTGGTCACTCCGGTGGCGATGGACAGCGCCATCACGGTGGAATCCGCGCCGATCGCCGCGCCGGTGACGGGCCCGACGATGTAGGTGATCGCCCCGGCGCCGATCGTCGTGATCGAGACCGCGTCGTGATAGCCGAAAGCCACGGCGGTCAGGGTGCCGACGATGAACGGCAGGATCGTGCCCAGCGCCAGCGCCAGGACACCCAGTAAGCCCGCGCGCCGCGCCTCGATCACGTCGACCTCGAAGGCGGTGGCGACGATGGCGAAGTCGCGCAGCATCGCCCCGCCCATGAGGCCGATCCCGGCGAGCGCCGGGATGTCGGCGAGGCCCTTCTTCCCGCCCGTGTAGAGCCCGCCGACATAGGCGAGCACCAGACCGAGCACGATCGCGATCGCGGAGCCGTGGACCCGGCCGTTGGTCAGGTGCTTGGCGGCGAAGTTCGAGACCAGGATCAGCGCGCCGACCACCGCGAAGGCGGCCACGAGGCTCTGCTCGACGAAGACGTGCTCGATGCCGTGCCAGATGTCGTGTCCCATGGCGATCACCCCTTCCTGGCGACGGGTTCGGCGTCGCCGCCGATCACGGATCCGCCGTGCTCGACGGGGCCGCTGCCGGGATCGCGCCGGCCGATCCGGCTCAGCAGGGCGACCGCGCCGAAGCACAGGACCAGGGAGCCGGTCGCGGCGATCAGCACGATCGGGCCGCCGCTCACCGCGGCGACGACGTTCTGCTGGGCCGCCATGGCAACCACGATCGGGATGTACATCCCCGCCCAGAACTCGACGCCGAACTGGACGCCCTTCGTCAGGCGGCCCCGGCGGGACAGCCACAGGCGCGCGGCGATGAGCAGGATCATGGCGATGCCGACGCCGCCGACATTGGCCTTCACGCCGAGGGCCAGGCCGAGGAGATCGCCGAGATACACGCCGACCAGCGTGCAGGCGGCGAGCAGGGCGACACCGAGGACGATCATCGGCGTTGCCCCTTCGAGGAAGCGGCTCTTCCGGCCGCATCCGACGGCCGTATGGACGCGTGCGACATGGCGCATTGCCCTCCCGGGTCGGCCTCGGAGGCCGTTGGTGAAAGTATGCAAGATATTGACAGGTGCGCAATCCCGTATACGAAACTGTGATAGAGAAGGGTTTGAGAATACCAGAGTGCCCGCTATATGACGTTCGGTACACCGGTGGGAGCACGCGGATGGGCGAGTGGCGCGGTGAGAGGCAGGCGCGCGACGCGCGGATCGCGGCGGGGCGCGCCCACGCGGACGGCAAGGTCGTGCCGGCCGGAGCCGTGGTCGACCTCTTGGAGGCCATCCTGCGGCCCGGCGACCGCGTCTGCCTCGAGGGCGACAACCAGAAGCAGGCCGACTGCCTCGCCCGCGGCTTGAGCGCCTGCGATCCCGGGAAGATCCACGACCTGCACATGGTCCAGTCGGGGATCGTGCTGCCCGAGCACCTCGACGTGTTCGAGACCGGGATCGCGAAGCGGCTCGACTACTCGTATTCGGGCCCGCAGGGCGCCCGCATCGCCAAGATGCTCTACGGCGGCCAGATCGAGCTCGGGGCGGTGCACACCTACCTGGAGCTGTTCGCCCGCTACTTCGTCGACCTCACGCCCAACGTGGCGCTGATCGCCGGCGTCTCGGCCGACCGGAACGGCAACCTGTATACGGGGCCGAACACCGAGGACACGCCGACCGTCGTGGAGGCGACCGCCTTCAAGAACGGCGTCGTGGTCGCGCAGGTCAACGAGATCGTCGACGCGGTCCCGCGGGTCGACATCCCGGGCGACCGGATCGACTTCGTGGTCGAGGCCGACAGGCCCTTCTACGTGGAGCCGCTCTTCACCCGCGACCCGGCGGCGATGACCGAGACGCAGATCCTTATCGCCATGATGGCGATCAAGGGCATCTACGCCGAGTACGGCATCAAGCGGCTCAACCACGGCATCGGGTTCGGCACGGCGGCGATCGAGCTGCTGCTGCCGACCTACGGCGAGAAGCTCGGCCTCAAGGGCAAGATCGCCACGCACTGGGCGCTGAATCCGCACCCGACCCTGATCCCGGCGATCGAGTCCGGATGGGTCAAGCAGGTCCACTGCTTCGGCTCCGAGGTCGGGATGGACCGCTACATCCGCGAGCGGCCGGACGTCTTCTTTACCGGCGCCGACGGGAGCCTGCGCTCGAACCGGGCCTTCTGCCAGACCGCCGGCCTCTACGCCTGCGACATGTTCATCGGCGCGACCCTGCAGATCGACCTGATGGGCCATTCCTCGACCATCACCCAGTCGCGGGTGGCGGGCTTCGGCGGGGCGCCCAACATGGGGTCGGACCCGCACGGACGACGCCACCCCTCCGACGCCTGGATGAAGGCCGGCCGCGAGGGCCAGATCGTCGGCGATCCGGCACTGATGCGCGGGCGCAAGCTCGTCGTGCAGCTGGTCGAGACCTTCGGCGACAAGCTGGTGCCGACCTTCGTGGAGAAGCTCGACGCCCTCGAACTGGCCAAAAAGATCGGCCTCGAGCTGGCGCCGGTCATGATCTACGCGGACGACGTCACTCACATCGTCACCGAGGAAGGCATCGCCAACCTCCTGCTCTGCCGCGACGCCGACGAGCGCGAGCAGGCGATCCGGGGCGTGGCCGGCTACACCGAGGTCGGTCGCGGTCGAGACCGGGCGAAGGTCGAGGAGCTGCGCGCCCGGGGCGTCATCCGACGCCCGGAGGATCTGGGCATCGAGCCGCTCGACGCCGACCGCGCACTGCTCGCCGCGAAGTCGATCAAGGATCTCGTGCACTGGTCCGGCGGGCTCTACGAGCCGCCCGCCCGCTTCCGGAACTGGTAGCGTCGCGCGATGACGTATCCGCACCCGAGGAGCCGGCGATGGAATCCCTGACCTTCCGCCACACCACCAGGAAGCCGCTGGCCGGCTCGGCGCCGAGCGCGATCACCGGCGTCGTCGCCTCCGGCAACCTGGAGATCCTGCTGGAGCGGGTGCTGCCGCCGGATGCCTGCGAGGTGGCCATCGAGACCCCGATCGCCGGCTACGGCGACGTCTGGGAGGCGGTGGTGGCCGATTTCGTTGCCCGGGCGCAGCCGGGCGGCCTCCGCATCAGCATCAACGACGGCGGCGCCCGCCCCGACACCGTGTCGCTGCGCCTGCTCCAGGGCGCGCGGCTGATGGAGGCCTGACCATGGCTGCCGACCGCGCCGCGCGCTTCGATCCGGACGCCCTGAGCTGGTACGAGGCCACCGCCCGCCAGCGCGTACTGGCGCTCACCGATCCGGGAAGCTTCCGCGAGTTCCTGCCGCCGACCGAGCGGCGGATGAGCCCGCACCTGCCGCTCTTCGACCTGCCCCGCGCCTTCGACGACGGCATCGTGGTCGGGAGTGCGCGCCTCGACGGCGACCCGGTCCTGGTCGCCGCCCAGGAGGGCCGCTTCATGGGCGGCGCCTTCGGCGAGGTGCACGGCGGCAAGCTGGTCGGCCTGCTCCGCGCGGCCCTGGAGCTGAAGCCGAAGGCGGTCCTTATTTTGTTCGATACCGGCGGCGTCCGCCTCCAGGAGGCCAATGCCGGCGAGACGGCCATCGCCGAGACCATGCGGGCCATCGTCGACGTCCGCGCGGCCGGCATCCCGGTCGTCGGGCTGATCGGCGGGCGGGCCGGCTGCTACGGCGGCGGCGGCCTCATCGCCGGCACCTGCTCGCGGCTCGCCGTGTCGGAGAGCGGGCGCATCTCGGTCTCCGGCCCCGAGGTGATCGAGACCAACAAAGGCGCCGAGGAGTTCGATTCCCGCGACCGCGCTCTGGTCTGGCGGACCATGGGTGGCAAGCACCGTCGCCTGATCGGGGGCGCCGACGCCTTCTGCGCCGACACGGTCGCGGCCTTCCGCGCGGCCGCCAGCGACCTCGTCGGCCGCGCGCCGGCCTTCGATCTGGCGACCCTGGACGCCGAGCAGGCGCGCCTGGAGGCCCGGATCGAGCGGTTCGGCGATTGCCGCGACGCCACCGAGGTCTGGGCGCGCCTCGGCGTGAACGATCCCGACGCGGTGCCGGCGATGGACACGCCCGCCTTCGACGAGACCGTGACCCGGAGCCCGGAGGCCGACCATGACGCTCGCTGAGATCCTCGCCTCCCTGTTCCCGCGAGGACACGCGGTGGCGGTGCGCGACGGCCTCGTGACCGGGACCGGCCCCTTCGCGGACGGCCGGATCCACGTGGTCGGCATCGACGGCGATACGCCACTGGGCGTCGACGGGGCGCTGGTCCTGTCGCGCGCCGTGCTCGACGCCGTCCGGGTTGGCGACCGCGCGCCGATCCTCGTGGCGGTGGATTCCGACAGCCAGCGCATGAGCCGCCGCGACGAGTTGCTGGGTCTCAACGAGTGCCTCGCGCATCTCGCCAAGGCGCTGCTCCTGGCCGACCGGTCGGGCCATCCCACGATCGGGCTGATCTACGGCCACTCGGCCGCCGGCGCCTTCATCGCCACGGCGCTCGCGACGCGGGTCCTCGCGGCGCTGCCCGGGGCGAACCCGAGCGTGATGGACCTGCCGTCCGTCGCCCGGGTGACCAAGCTGCCGCTCGACACGCTGAAGGACATGGCGAAGTCGACGCCCGTCTTCGCGCCCGGCCTCGACAACATGGTGGCGACCGGCGCCGTCCACGTGGTTCTGAACCCGGACCTGCCCCTGGAGGGTCAGATCCGCGATGTGATGGGAACCCTGCCGGCGGAGGATATCCGCGACCGGCTGGGCGCCGAGCGGGGCGGTCGCCCGGTCGCCCGCACCGTCGCGGCGGCCGTGGCCGACCAAGCCCGTCTTGGCTGAGCCGTTCCGACGCCACGACCTCGTCCGGGTCGATCCGGCGGCCTGGGCGGCGTGGCGCGCGGACCGGCCCGACCTCGGCGCCGTCCCCCATCTCGACGGCTGGGCCGCTGCGGGCCGGCCGCTGATCGTCCGCCGCCGCGTCCCCGGAGAGACCGGCGACGCGGTGCCGCTCGGCCTGCCGCTGCCGCCCGCGGATGGCAAGCGGCGGATCGGGCTAGCGCTGCCGGCATCGGCGCTGGCGCCCGCACCGGTGGTGACCCTCGCCCAGGCCGCCACTTGCGCGCCGGCGGCCTGGGGCCCGACCCTCGACGCGCTGACGGCGCTCGGCCGACGGCACGGCCTCGTGCCGCGCCCCTTCGGCAGCCTCCTCTGGCAGGCGGTCACGGGCCTGACCTACCTCAGCGCCACCTCCGACCTCGACCTGCTCTGGCCGTGCCCACCACCGGTGCCGGTCGACCTTCTCGACGGCATCGCCGCCGTGGCGGAGACGGCGCCGATGGGCATCGACGGCGAGATCCAGTTGCCGGACGGCGCCGGTCTGCACTGGCGCGAGCTGCGCGACGCGCCGGAGGACCGCTCGGTGCTCGCCAAGAGCCTGGATCAGCTGCTTCTGCGGCCGGTCGCGGGCCTGCGCGGCCCGGGCGCGGCATGACCCTCGCGATCCTCCTCTCCGGCCAGGGTGGTCAGCACCCGGCGATGTTCGACCTGACGGCCGATCGTCCGGCGGCTCAGGACGCGTTCGCGGCCGCCAGACCGCTCCTCGGCGGCGCCGACCCGCGCGACTTGGCCCGGGCCGGCGGCGACAACCTGCACGCTAATCGGACCGGCCAGATCCTGTGCTGCGTCGCCGCCCTGGCGGAGTGGCGGGCGCTGGCCGAGGCGGCACCGGACCGGTCGATCGTGGCCGGCTACAGCATCGGCGATCTCGCGGCCTGGGGCGTCGCCGGGCGCCTCGACCCCGCCGACGTGCTGGCCCTTGCGGCAAGACGGGCGGAGGCCATGGACGCCGCGTCCGGCGCGGGGTTCGGCCTGGCGGGGATCCGCGGCCTGAGCCTCGACGCGCTCGCGGATCTCGCGGCGCGCCACGGCTGTCACCTCGCCATCCGCAACGCGGCCGACAGCGGCGTCGTCGGCGGTCCGCGCGCGGCGCTGGAGGTGCTGTGCCGGGAGGCGACCGGCGCGGGCGCGCAGCGCGCCGTGGTCCTGCCCGTTCACACGCCGTCGCACACGCCCCTGCTCGACGCCGCGACGGTCGCATTCCGGGACGCGCTCGCCGCGGTGCCGCCGCGCCGCCCGCCGCCCGGAGCGCCCCGGCTGCTCAGCGGGCTGGACGGGAGCACGGTGTTTCGGGATGCCGAGGGTCGCGGGAAGCTGGCCCTCCAGATCTCGCGCACGATCGACTGGGCCGCCTGCCTGGAGGCGTGCCGCGAGTACGGCGCGGACCGCGTCCTCGAGCTCGGGCCGGGCCACGCCCTCGCCACCATGGCCCGGGCCGCCCTCCCGGCGGCGCGCGTCCACGCCGTCGAGGAATTCCGCTCGCTCGACGGCGTGGCGGACTGGCTCGCGCGACCTTAGCCGTGCCGCACTGGGGCCGCATAACCATTGCAGATGGCTGTCGAGTTGCGACGCTAGTCTGGCGATGTGCCGGTCCGGCTCCGCTTGCTTGGCGCAATACTGATGTCGACACATCGCCTTGACGCGCGGCCCGTTGCGGTCGTAGCAGCCGGGCATCTTCGGGACGGGACGGGTTCATGACGGCCAAGCGAGCGCTGATCACGGGTGTGACGGGCCAGGACGGCGCGTATCTGGCGCAGCTGCTCCTGCAGAAGGGCTACGCCGTCACCGGCATCGTGCGGCGCTCCAGCCACGCCGGCGTCTTCGACCACCGGTTGAAGTGGCTCGGCATCACCGACGACGTCGAGTTGGTCGACGGCAACCTGCTCGACCAGTCCGCCCTGCTGCGCATCGTCCAGGCCACGAAGCCCGACGAGATCTACAACCTCGCCGCCCAGTCGTTCGTGACCTCGTCCTGGCAGCAGCCGCTGCTCACCGGGCAGGTGACCGGCCTCGGCGCGGTGCACATGCTGGAATGCCTGCGCTCGGCGGCGCCCCAGGCGCGCTACTACCAAGCCTCGACCTCGGAGATGTTCGGCCTGATCCAGGAGGCCAAGCAGAGCGAGTCGACGCCCTTCTACCCGCGCTCGCCCTACGGCGTGGCCAAGCTCTACGCGCACTGGATGACCATCAACTACCGCGAGAGCTTCGGGCTGCACGCGTCGAACGGGATCCTGTTCAACCACGAGAGCCCGCTGCGCGGCGTCGAGTTCGTGACCCGCAAGGTCACCGACGCGGTGGCGCGGATCAAGCTCGGCCAGCAGAGGGAGCTGCGGCTGGGCAACATCGACGCCAAGCGCGACTGGGGCCACGCCCGGGACTACGTGAAGGCGATGTGGCTGATGCTGCAGCAGGACCGCCCGGACGATTACGTGATCGCCACCGGCCGGACCACGACCGTGCGGGACATGTGCGAAATCGCGTTCAAGCATGTCGGCCTGACGGTGGACGACCACCTGATCGTCGACCCGGCGCTGTTCCGGCCGGCGGAGGTCGAGGTGCTGCTGGGCAACCCGGCCAAGGCCAAGGCGACCTTCGGCTGGGAGGCCGAGACCAGCCTCGAGGCGCTGATCACCGAGATGGTCGACGCCGACATCAAGCGCCTCAGCGCCAACGCCTGAGCCGTCGGGCTCGCCGCGAGCGGGCTCCGGATCCATATGGCGCGCATCCCCGGACGGAGAGGCGCGCCGTGAAGACCTACCAGCTCTACATCGACGGCCAGTCCGTCGATCCGGTCGAGGGCTCGTGATTCGAGTCCATCGACCCCTATCGCGGCGAGCCCTGGGCGCGGATCCCGCGCGCTGGGCGCGCCGACGTCGACCGGGCGGTAGCCGCGGCCAAGCGCGCCATGTGGGACGGACCCTGGGCGATCATGACGGCCTCGGCCCGCGGCAAGGTCCTGCGCCGGATCGGCGATCTCGTCGAGCGCGAGGCCAAGGCGCTGGCCGAGATCGAGGTCCGCGACAACGGCAAGCTCTTCGCCGAGATGTACGGCCAGACCCGCTACCAGCCGGAATGGTGGTGGTACTACGCGGGGCTCGCCGACAAGGTCGAGGGCGCGCAGGTGCCGATCGACAAGCCCGAGACCTTCGCGTTCACTCGGCACGAGCCCGTAGGCGTGGTCGGGGCGCTGACGGCGTGGAACTCGCCGCTCCTGTTCGTCGCCTGGAAATGCGCGCCCGCGCTCGCGGCGGGCTGCGCGGTCGTGGTGAAGCCGTCCGAGTTCGCCTCCGCGAGCACGCTGGAATTCGCCCGCCTGACCAAGGAGGCAGGGCTGCCCGACGGCATGTTCAACGTCGTCACCGGCTACGGCGGCGAGGCCGGCACCGCCATCGTCGAGCATCCCGACGTCGCCAAGATCACCTTCACGGGCTCCGACGTCACCGGAGCGAAGGTCTACGAGGCCGCCGCGCGGCAGATCAAGCGCGTCTCCCTGGAGCTCGGCGGGAAGTCGCCCAACATCGTCTTCGCCGACGCCGACCTGAAGTCCGCTGCCGCGGGGGCGATCTCGGGCATCTTCGCGGCCACCGGGCAGACCTGCATCGCCGGCTCGCGCCTGCTGGTCCAGAACAGCATCCGCCAGGAATTCACCGAGCGGCTCGTCGAACTCGCCCGTACCGCCAAGCTCGGCGACCCGATGCAGGCCGACACCAATATCGGGCCGATCACGACGCCGCCCCAGTACACGAAGGTTCTCGACTACATCGCGCTCGCCAAGAGCGAGGGCGCGCGCTGCGTCTTCGGCGGCAACCCCGCCTACGGTCCCGGCGTGCTCGGCGGCCAGTTCGTCGAGCCGACCATCTTCACGGGCGTCACCAACGACATGCGCATCGCCCAGGAGGAGGTGTTCGGCCCGGTGCTGTCGATCATCGGATTCGAGGACGAGGCCGAGGCGCTGAGAGTCGGCAACGACGTGATCTACGGGCTCGCGGCCGGCGTCTGGACCCAGGATATCGGCCGCGCGATGCGGATGTCGAAGGGGCTGCGAGCCGGCACCGTCTGGGTGAACACCTACCGGGCGGTGAGCTACATGATGCCCTTCGGCGGCATGAAGCGCTCGGGCATCGGCCGCGAGAGCGGCATCGAGTCGATCCGCGAGTACCTGGAGACCAAGAGCGTGTGGATCTCCACGAGCCGCGACGCGCCGGAGAACCCCTTCGTCATGCGCTGAGCCCGCGGGCCGCGCCGCGATCCGTGGCGGCGCGGTCCCTAATCCGGGGCCGATTGGGCGCGGTCCGGCGGCAGCGCGAGGGATGCCAGGACGAAGCCCATGAAGAAGAGGAAGTACTGGTTGACCGACAGTTCCTCGAACATGAGCGACGGGATCAGGAACACCGCGCTGTAGGTCAGGAACGGCCCGAAGGCGGCGGGCGCCAGCAGGATCCGCCCGAGGCCGGCGACGAGCAGCAGCGCCGCGGCGATGCCGCTCTGGAGTGCCAGCGACACGAAGCCGTTGTGTGGTGTCACGAGCCCGGTCAGGGCCTGCAGCTCCTCCCGGCGGGCGACCTCGCCGACGCCGAACGGGTACTCGAGGACCAGCTGGAGCGCGGTCACGCCGGACAGGAACCGCTCGTCGAAATTGCCCGTGACGTTGTGGTCCTCGGCGAAGCGCCGCTCGATCGCCTGGGACAGCGTCCCCGGCAGCGGGATCTCCCCCGTCACCGCCCAGGCCACGAGCAGGACGCCCAGGACGCCGAGCGCGGCCAGCACCGCGGGCGCCTTGAGGTTCCGCCGCATCAGCAGGCCCAGGAACAGGACCGGCATGAACAGGCCGGCGCGGTTGTTGGTGAACGGGAAGCTCGCCAGGAGGCCCGCGAAGTAGGCGAGATAGACGATCTTCAGGCGATAGCGCAGGCTGAGTAGCAGGGCCGCGGCCCCCGCCAGGGCGAAGACGTGGCCGGTCTCGTTACCGGAGGCCCAGAGGCCGCCCTGCTTTTCCTGCACGAACAGCTTCAGCTCCTCGTCGAGCCCGTCCGTGGGAACGGCGAGTCCGAACCGGTCGAGCGGCATGCCGGAGGCGGCGAGCAGCAGGACCGCGAGGGAGGCGAGCATCCCGGCGAGCAGGCCGACGCAGAACGCTTCCTCGACGCGCCGGTCGCGGAACATCACCAGCAGGATGAACGCCTGGACCACGTAGAGCAGCAGGACGAGGGTCAGGTAGACGTCGCCCGCCTGCTTGTGCGCCTTCAGCACCAGCGAGGCCGCGATCAGCGCCAGGATGCCGGCGAGGGGCGCGGCCTGCCGCAGTGCCTCCGCCACGACGGCGCGGCGCAGGCCCAACCAGGGGATGAGCAGGAACGGCAGCAGGTCGGACAATCGCTGGAACGGCAGCCCGAAGGTCGAGGTCAGGACGTTGAAGTTCAGGGCGGCGCCGAGCAGGAACACGGCGACGCGGTCCGTGAGGAGGGACGCGGCCGGCGCGCGCGTCTCGATCGGCAACGCCTGTCCCGCCATCACCCTGCACCGTCCCCGCGTATCGGCCGCCGATGAACCCTCCGCCGGCCGCGGCCTCTAGCGGGCAGTGTCGCCCACAAAGGTTGGCGGAGGGTGCAGATCAGGCGGAGCGTCTCAGGAACAGGCCGACGGCCGTGCGGAGCGTGCCGCGCATGAAGATCCAGGCGAGGCCCAGATAGGCCGCGATCCCGAGTCCGACCGCCGCGAACAGGCCGACCCGGTCCCCGAGGTTGGCGTGGATCGGCCCCTGGACGACCAGCACCAGCCCGGCCATCGCGCCGGCGCAGAGCGTGATCGGCGCGAGGAGCCGCACGAGCCGCCCGTTCGTGACCGGGACGACGCGCCCGGCGCTGGCGACGATCGCGGGCGTGAACAGGTAGGCCCGCGCCACGTGCCCGGCGACCAGGGCGGCGAGGCCGAAGGGCGCGGTGACGAGGGCCGCCGCGGCGCCGAGGCCGAACTGCGCGCCGGCGAGCCGCAGGGCCGTGCCGTTGCGGCCCAGGGCCGTGAAGATCATCCACAGCATCGAGGTGGCGACGAATTCCGGGGCGAGGAGCGCGAGCGTCCGCAGCACCGGCGCCGCGTCGTGCCACTGGTCGCCGAACAGGAACGGGATGAGGGTCGGGGCGACGGCCGCCATGCCGAAGAAGGCCGGCACGGCCAGGAAGGCCGAGGCCTGGGTGAAGCCGTGGAAGGCCGCGGCCAGCTCGCCCGGCCGGTCCTGGAGCCGCGCGTAGGTGGTCAGCCCGACCGTGGTCAGCGGGATGACCGCGACCTGGCTCACGAGGTCGATGCAGCGCCACGCGAGGCGCAGGTAGCCGACATCGGTGGCGGACAGGAAGTAGGCCGCGATGACCTCCTGGCTCCGGATCGAGGCGACGAGCAGCAGATAGGTGCAGAACAGCCGCGAGCCGAACGCGATCTGCTCGCGCACGGAGGCGAGGTGCAGCCGCAGCGGCGGAATCCAGCGGGCCGCCGCCCAGGTCAGGAGCGTGGTCGCGGTCGCGGCGACGAGCCGCTGCACCACCAGGCTCCAGACGCCGTAGCCGTCGAGGGCCAGCACGAGGGCCGCGGCGCCGCCGAGCACGTTGGCGCCGAGCGCCCGCAGGGCGAGCTTGCGGAAGCCGAAGCTCCGCTGGAGCCGCGCTTCGTGGATCGCGCCCGCGGCGGTGATGACGAAACAGGCGGAGAGCGCGCACAGGACCGGCCGCAGCGCCGGCAGGTCGAAGATCCAGGCGATCGGGCCGGCCAGGGCCACGAGGCCCACGGCGCACAGGACACCCGCGGCGAGCATCACCCAGAAGGCGGTGGCGGCGAAGTCTTCGTCGAGGTCGGCGCGCTGGACCACCGCGTCGGGCAGGCCGCAGCGGGCGACGATCTGCAGGATGTCGATGAAGACCGCGGCGATCGCCACCATCCCGAACTCGGCGGGCCCGATGAGGCGGGCGAGCACGAGGAACACCCCGAAGCTGAGGACCACGTTGCCGACCGAGGCCACCGCCACCCAGCGCGCGGCGTCGAACGAGCGCCGCGTCACCGCGGCGCCGGAGGCGAGCCCCGGCTCCTCCTCGGCGGCGGCCGCCTCCGACAGGACCGGCGCGGCGGCGCTCACGGGCGGCTCGCCCGACGCTCGGCAACGAGTTCGGCGTAGAGATCGAGGTACTTCTCGGCGACGCGCTCCGAGGTCGATTCGCGGATGACGTGCTGGAAGGCGCGCTCGTCCGGCAGGTCACCGCGGCCGCGGGCGATCACGGTCCGCAGCCGTGCGGCGAGGTCGGCGTCGTCGCCCGGCGTGAACAGCCAGTCGGCGTTGTCCTCGCCGATCAGCTCGGGGATGCCGCCCGAGCCCGCCCCGATCACCGGAACGCCCATCGTGTAGGCCTCGTAGATCGTCCGCGGCGACGGCTCGGCCCAGAACGACGGGACGATGAGCACGTCGATCGCGCTGAGGAACTCGGCGGGTTCCGCCCAGCCGACGAAGTCGATGGGCAGGCCCTCGGCCTGCGCCTTGAACCGCTCGATCGAGTCGTCCATCGCGTGGCCGGCGACGAGGCAGCGCCAATCGCCGGGACCGATCCGCCGGAAGGCGTCGATCATCGTGCCGACCCCCTTCTCGGTGTTGATCCGGCCGAGATAGCCGAAGGTCATCGGCTGGCCGGTCCGGTCGATCCGGCGCCTGGCCTCCGGGTCGCCCTCTGGGACGGTGCAGGAATAGAAGATCACCCGGCGCCGCTCGGGCGCGAGATGCGCGAACAACCCGTGGTCGACATGGGTCTTGAGGATCTCGGTCCCGACGCTGACGACGGCGCCGACCGACCGGTTCGTGATCTGCTTGGCGGCGTTGACCACCTTGCAGCCCAGATGCCAGCGGTCGCACGGCTTGCCGTCCCTGAACATCGCGGCGTTGCCGCAGATCAGGTCGTACTCGCAGACCGTGTGGACGATCGGGATCCCGCGCTTGGCCGCCTCGCGCCAGACGAGAGTCGAGACGTCGAGCAGCGAGTGCGTGTTCACGATGTCGGGCCGGAAATCGTCGAGGACGCGGCCGAACTCGGCCGCGACGGCGAAATTCCACTGCTGCTTGAGCTTCGCCCAGGCGCGGCCGAAGCGGCTCGCCTGGGGCCAGTCCTCGAGCCAGAAATCGTTGTGGTGGGCCATGCGGTAGACAGTGACGCCGCCGCGCACGCTCTTGGGCTCGGGCTCCCGGGCGATGCAGGCCGCCGCCACCGTGTGGCCGGCCGCGACGAGTTCCTCGGCGAGGTGCTCCACCGAGCGCTCGGCGCCGCCCACGATGTAGGGCGGGTAGAGGGCGCTGAGATGCAGGATCCGCAGGGGGCCGGTCACCGCGCGTGCGGCCGCCTGATCCCTCGGGCGGTCCCGGTCCTGGGCGCGGGGTTCCTCCGAGAGGACCCGGGCGAAGCTCGACGACAGGGTGGGGGTCATCATGAACGGCACTCGCTGAGGTGCGGGCGCTCCGCGCGGGCGGAAGGCTCGGGAAGCGGTTCGATGGAGGCCGCGTCGCGGGTCGCGGCGTAGAGATCGAGATAGGCGGTCGCCACAGCGACCGGATCGGTGCCAACGCGGATGCGTGCGGCGCTGGCGAGCCCCTCGGCGAGACGGGCCGGCTCCGCGATGATCCGGGCCATCGCGGCGGCGAGCGCCGGCGCGTCGCCGGGCGGGACCAGCCAGGGGCCGGACCCGACCTGCTCGCCGATGCCGCCGGTCGCGGTGCCGATCACCGGGACGCCGCGCCCGTAGGCCTCCGCCACCGTCCGGCCGAAGGGCTCGGGCCAGATCGGCGGGACCACGAGGCAGTCGAGATCGTCCAGGAAGGCGTCGCGCTCGGCGTAGCCCGGGAAGGTCACGGGCAGGCCCTCGGCCAGGGCTCGAAAGCGGTCCAGTCCGTCCACGGCGCGACCCGCGACGGCGAGGCGCCAGCCCGCCTCCGGCAGGCGCCGGCAGGCCTCGAGGAGGATGTCGAGGCCCTTCGCACCCTCGATCCGGCCCAGATAGCCGAACCGGACCGGCGCGCCGGGCGCCCGCTTCGCCCGCGTCACCGGCGAGCCGGGCGGGATCGGGTTCCAGATCACCCGGCGCAGCGCCGGCGGCACGTGGGTGAAGAGGCCGGCCGCGAGGTGGCGGTCGAGGATGTCCGAGCCCACGGCGGCGACGGCCGTCACGGCGCGCTGGCAGCGCCGGTGCGGCGCGGCGTAGAGGCGGCACTTGAGATGCTGCCGGGCGCAGGGACGCCCGTGGCGCACCATCGCGCCGTTGGTGCAGAGGCTGGTGAAGTCGTGCAGCGTGTGCACGACCGGCACCCGGAGCCGCCGGAGCATCGGCCAGAGCGCCGGCGGTAGCTCGGAGATGGAATGCGTGTTCACGAGGTCGGGGGCGAAGTCCCGGACCGCCCGCGCCATCCGGTCGACGGCGTGGCGGTTCCACTGCGCCGCGACCTTGTAGCGGAGGCGCTCGACCCGCCCGCGCTGCGGCCAGTCGAGGATGTGGAACGGCGTCCCGTAGCCGGTCCGGTAAACCGTGACGCCGTCCTGCAGGACCGGTCCGCCTTCGGTCCGCGCCGCGCAGGCAACGGCGACGCTGTGGCCGAGATGCGCCTGGGTCCGGGCGAGCGTCTCGACCATCAGTTCGGCGCCACCGACCTGCTCGGGTGCGTAGAGGGAGCTAAGGTGCAGGATGCGCATGCGGCACCTCCCGGGCGGACCGCGCCGCCGCGCCGTCTTGCAGCGCGTCGAGCAGCAGCGTCTCGTAGCGGCGGGCGGTCTCGGCCCAGTCGTAGCGCCGGACATTGTCGCGGCCGCGGGCGATCAGCGCGTCCCTGAGATTGGGCTCGTCGAGCAGGCGGCGCAGGCACTCGGTCAGCGCCGCCGCGTCGGCGGGATCGAAGGTGAGGGCGCCGGCTCCCGCGATCTCGGGCGTCGCGGAGCGGTCCGAGCAGATCACCGGACAGTCGAGGGCCTGCGCCTCCAGAACGGGCAGGCAGAATCCCTCGGCGAAGGACGGGACGCACAAGCACAGCGCGCCGCGATAGAGGGCCGCCAGCCTGTCGTCGCCGATGCCCGACAGGCGGGTCAGGGGGACCAGCGCGTTGCCGAGTGCGGCGGCGACGGCCTCGGCGGAATCCTCGCCGACGTGGACGATCCCGATCCCCGGCCTCCCGAGCGCGACCACGGCGCGCGCAAGGGTCGCGAAGTTCTTGTTGTAGAGGGCGTTGCCGACGGCCAGCACGTAGGGCGCCGCTGGGACACCGGCGGCGGATCCGCCCGCCGAGGGGTCGAGCATGGCCGCGGACGGCACGGTCTGCGTCCGGCCGCGGAGCCGCGGGTAATGGTACTCCAGATCGCGCCGTGTCGCCTCCGAGACGGCGATTACCCGGGCGCTGTTGCCGAGGACCAGGCGGAAGATCGGGTCGGTGGTCAAGGCCTCGCGGGAGCGGATGCGCTCGGGCAGGGTGCGGAAATAGAGGTCGTGCACCACGCTGACGCGGGCGCGGCCGCCGAAGGCCGCCCCGTACGGGTCGATGTTCAGCACCACGTCGACGGCGCGGGCGCGGCACAGCCGCGGGACGGCGAGGCACTGGCGCAGGACGTCGAGCAGCATGATCCGCGGCCGCGGCACCGTCACGACCTCGACGCGGTCGCGGATCGACGCCGGCAGCTGGTCGCGGCGCCACGGGGATCGGAGCACCACCGCGAAGGTGCCGCGCGCGACCAGGCCGGCGATCACCCGGAAGGCGACGAGCGCGACGCCCGACGGCCGACCGGGATGCTGGCTCGGCATGTTGACGAGGACGCGCGGCATGGCGGGTCTGACGGCTCCGAACGGGAAGGGGGATCGCCGGCCCGTCAGGCCCGGCCGGCGACCTGGAGGATGATGGCGGCGAGATCGCGCTGCATGCGCTCCGCGCCGTAGCGGGACAGCGCCCGCTCGCGCGCGCGCTCTGTGCGTGCGCCGAAGGCTTCGGGATCGGCGAACAGCGCCGAGAGGGCCGCCGCGAGGCGATCCGGCCGACGCGGCGGCACCAGCGTCCCGGCCGCGCCGCCGTCGAGGATCTCGGCGGAGGCGCCGGCGTCGGTGGCGATCACCGGCACGCCGACCAGCATTGCCTCGACCAGAGTGCGACCGAACGGTTCGGGATCGACCGAGGGGTGCACGACCGCGTCGACCGCCTGCATCAGCCGGGGGACGTCGTCGCGCTGTCCGAGGAACAGCACCCGGTCCGAGAGGCCGCGCCGCGCCGCGAGGTCGCGCAGGTGCGCCGCGTAGGCATCCTCGCCGAAGAGCGGCGCCCCGACCACGACGCAGCGGAGGCCGGACAGGGTCGCCAGCGCCTCGATCAGAACGTCCTGCCCCTTCCACGGCGCGAGGCGGCTGAAGACGCCGACGAGGGGGCCGTCCGGCAGGCCGAGTTCCGCGCGCAGAACGGCGGCGGAGCAGGGTGCCGGATCGACGTCGAGGCCGTTCGGCACGACGCGGATCAGCGACCGGCGGCCGCCGGCCTGGACGAAGGCCCGCGCGGCGGCCTCGGAGGGAACGATCACCCGGGCGGCGCAGAGATTGGCGAGCCGGATCTGCAGGATGCGCTGCGCCCGGCCGAAATGCGCCCCGTCGAGGATGTCGTGGAGGTGCCAGATCAGGGGGCGCCCGGCGGCGCGCGCGGCCAGAGACGAGAGCAGGAAGGCCTTCTGCGAGTTGGCGTAGACCACGTCGCAGGACCGGGCCGATCGGGCGATCTCCAGCGCCAGGGAACCGAGCTGTCCCAGGACCGGGAGCGCGCTAAGCGGGGACACATCCCGCCGGAGGCCTGCCAGGGCGGACCGGCGGCGCGCGAGACGGATCTCCAGACCCGCGTCGCGGAGGGCCGCGGTCAGCGCGCCGTCCTCGAACAGGAAGGCGCTGGAGCCCGCCCAAGGCCGGACGGCGTCGCGGAGCACCAGCTCGGCACCCGACATCGTGCCGGTATGGCTCACGAACAGGACCCGCGGCCGCGCGGCGACAACCGACCGCGCGGCCTGCGCCCGGTCCAGGAGGCCGCGCTTCGCGAGCGCGTCGGCGGGGAGCACTTCGGTCATCGCGCGCTCGCGGCCGTGCGGGGATTGGGCAGCGGCATCACGTCGTAGGTCGACTGGATGCCCGGGCGGACCATCGTCATGGCGATCCCGAGGACGTGTCCGCCGGCGCGGCGCAGGTTCGCCACGGTCTCGACCGTATCGGAGAGCTGCGAGCGGCCGTAGCGGGCGCAGCAGAGCACGCCGTCGACGTGGCGGGCCAGCATCGCCGCATCCATCAGGAGGCTGGTCGGCGGGGTGTCCAGGAGGACGAGGTCGTAGCGGCGGCTCCACTTGAGGAAGTCGGCCATCCGGTCGCCCATCAGGAGCTCGGTCGAGTCGGCCGTCGGCGTTCCCGCGGGGATGACGTCGAAGCGTCCGGCCTGGATCACCGCGTCGGCCGGGTCGATCTCGCCGCGGAGCACGCCGCCGAGGCCGGGGCCGCGGCCGAGCCCGAGGGAGGCCTCGAAGTTCGGCCGCCGCAGGTCGCACTCGACCACCAGCACCCGGCGGCCGCTCGCTGCGCCGATGCCCGCCAGCGCGAAGGCCGTGAACGACTTGCCCTCCCGCGGCTTCGCCGAAGTCACCAGGATGACGCGGGACTTGCCGGCGCCCGCCAGCACGAGATGGGCGTGCAGGTTGCGCAGGACGTTCTGCATCACCGGGTCGACCCGCGCCCGCGACAGGGCCTCCGCGAGGTCGAGCTCGCGCTGCCGCTCGGAGAAGCGGCCGACAAGTCCGGCGGGCTCCAGGCTCGGCAGCTGCGCGAAGACCGGGGCGCCGGTGCCGGCCATGAGCTGCGCCGAGGTGCGCACGCGCCGGTCGGTGTAGTCGCGCAGCAGCGCGGCGGCGGCCGCGAGCACGCCCGCCAGCACGACGCCGCCCGCCAGGAACGGCACGGCCTTGGGCGAGAACGGCTCCTGCGGCAGCTCGGCGAGGCTGACGAGCCGCGTGCTGCCGGTGAGGATGCGCCGCTCGGTCTCCAACTCGCCCGCCCGCTTGACCAAGTCGGCGTAGCGGGTGCGCTTGATCTCGGCGTTGCGCACCATGCCCTCGATCGACGCTTCGTCGTCCATGGCGGCGGCGGCGTCGGTCTTCGCCGTCTCGAGCTGGGCGCGCAGCGACTTGGCCAGGGCGTTCGAAGCCTCGTAGGACTTGCGCAGACCCTTGGCGACGTTGCCGATCTCCTGCTCGATCCGCGCGCGAAGGCTCGCCTGCTCGGTCTCGAGCGCCCGGATCACCGGGTGGTTCGCGCCCAGCAGTGTGCTCTGGTTGGCGAGCTGCGCGCTGACGCCGCTGAGCTGCTGCTTCAGCGAGACGATGGTCGGGCTTGCCAGGACGGCCGGGGCGCTGTCGGCGCCGCGGGCACCCTTGGCCTCGATCTCGGAGAGCCGCGCGGCCGCGTCCGCCTTGGCGGTCTCGGCCGCGGCGAGCTGCTGGCTGATGCTGGTGAGCCGCTCCGCGCTGATCGGGGCGAGCGAGCCCTTCAGCAGGCCCTTGCGGCGCCGGAAGGTCTGGATGCGGGTCTCGTCGGCCCGAATCGAGGCGTCCAGCTGGCTGATCTCGGTGTGCAGCCAGTCGGCCGCCGCCTTGCGGCTCGAGGCCTGTGCCTCGCGCTGGTCGTCCAGGAAGGCGTTGATCAGGCCGTTGGCCATCGTCTGCGCCGTCTCGGGCAGCGGCGACTTGTAGCCGATGGTGATGATGCGCGAGCGGCCGGAGCTCAGGACCGTGTAGCGCTGCTGCAGGTACTCGACGAACGCGTTGCGGTCGGTCGTGAGCTTCGTGCAGGCGGCATCCTTCTTCTCGCTGATCCGGTCGGGATGCCCGCCCGAGGCCGCGTATCGGCACTCGGCCAGCACCGCGGCGACGAGGTTGTCGTCGATCGCGAGGCGCAGGAGCCGCGGCGAGCGGATCACCAGGATCTGGCTCTCGATATCGGCCGGGTCGCCGATCTTCTGGATCCAGGCCATCGAGGCGTTGTTGGCGCCCGGTTCCGCCTCGGCCACGATGACCGAGCCGCTCGCCACGTATTGCCGCTGGATCATCAGCAGCGCGGTCACGGCGAGGCCGAGGACGGTGGCGAACACCGCCGCGAACAGGTACCGGCGATGCCAGATCCGGGCGAGGGCCGCGGCCAGCGGCCCGCCGCGCGCCGGCTCCTGGGCGAGGGCGCGAACCGGCGTCCGGTCGGCCAGATCGACAGTCAGGAAGGACATGCGGCGCGTCCTCAGCCGACGGCTTCGAGGCGCGGCAGGATCCGCGGACGCGTCTCGCAGGCGGCCCGGTGCATCGCCATCTGGTCGTCGACGAAGGTCGAGAACCGGCTGCGGAACAGCTCGGCCGAGAACATCTCGGCCTGCGCCCAGCAGGCCTCGCGGGTGAAGTGGCTCTCCTGCAGCAGGAAGCGCTGGACGCACTCGGCGATGGCCACGGGCTCGGGCGTGTCGAAGAACATCCCGGTGCGCTGCGGGCCGCGGGTCTGGACCGTCTCGCGGGCGCCCCCGCGGCCCAGCGCGAGGACCGGCGTGCCCTCCGACGTGGCCTCGACCACGATGATCCCGAAATCCTCCTCGGCCGCGAAGATGAAGGCGCGGGCCGTGGCCATGAGGTGGCGTAGCTCCGCGTCGGGCACGAAGCCGGAGAACGACACGTTCGGCCCCGCGATCTCGCGCAGCCGCGCGGCATCGGGCCCGGTGCCCGCCACCACGAGTTCGAGGTCTGGGAGCAGCGCGAACGCGCGGATCACCGCCTCGACGTTCTTGTACGGCACCAGCCGGCTGGCCACGAGGAAGTGGTTGCCGCGCGCCCCGTCATACCGCTGGCTCGGCAGCGTGATCGGCGGGTGGATGACCTCGGCGGTGCGGCCGTAGACCTTGTGGATGCGGCGGGCGACGAAGGCCGAGTTGGCCACGATCGCGTTGGGGCCGGCCGCCGTGCGAAAATCCCAGACGCGCATCCGGTGCAGGATCAGCCGGGCGAGCACGCTCTTCATGCCCGCGTCGCAGCCGCTCTCCCGCAGGTAGGTGTGCTGCATGTCCCAGGCGTAGCGCATGGGCGAGTGGATGTAGGAGACGTGGAGCTGGTCGGGCCCGGTTAGGACGCCCTTCGCCACCGCGTAGCTGCTCGAGATGACGAGATCGTAGGCCGACAGGTCGAACTGCTCGATCGCGAGCGGCATCAGCGGCAGGTAGTTGCGGTGCCGCGTCCGCGCGAAGGGCATGCGCTGGATGAAGCTCGTATGCGCCTGGGTGTAGCCCAGCCGCGCCCGGTCTGCTTCAGGCAGGAAGTCGAAGAGCGCGAAAACATCCGCGTCCGGATAGATCCGCAGCAGCTGCTCGAGGACACGCTCGGCGCCACCGACGATGTACAACCAGTCGTGAACGATCGCGACACGCATCACAGCTTCCTCGTCGGTGCGCCGGACGCTGGACCATGCATTCCGTCCCGCCGGTCCCGCCGGTGACAGCGGGCCAAGGCACACACGAGAGGGTAATAGCAGCGTGATCTGTAAAAAAGGGGTCACCGCCGCAGCAACAGTCGAAAATAGCGCCTGTTTAGACGCGAGACGCGGCGTGTAAACTTAATTTTTGCCAATAATTAACGTTAAGCGAAGGGTGTTCTGAGACCTGCAATCTTCGGCATGACTCCCCGTGGGTGCCCGCTGCGCCGGGTGGGCACACCTGCGGCGGGGGCCCGGCTGCGCGGCCTACGAAGCGGCCGGAACGGGCAGGGGATCGGGCGAGGGCCGCCGGTCGAGCCGGCGCCGCAGGGCCGCGATCACCGGCGTCTCGACATACCGGAACAGCAACTCGCCGGCGGCGACCGCCGCCGGGAACGCGATCGCGAAGATCAGGGCGGCGCGCGCGAAGCCGGGCGCGACGACGAGCGCCGCGATCTTGGCGGCGCTGTGCAGCAGCAGGTTGTGGACCAGGTAGAAGGAATAGCTGGCATTGCCCTGCGACAGCAGCCAGCGCGACTTCAGGGCGATGCCGCCCCGCTCCAGCAGCAGCATCGCACCGACGATCAGGACGGCCGCTGACCCCCAGATCAGCGGGCGCGCGAACCCGGACAGCTCGGGGCTGACGCCGAGCGCGTCGGTCACGATCTGGCCGCCGAGGATGAGCAGAAGAGCGGCCGCGACGGCCGCGCACGCCACGCGCCGGACCGGGAAGCCCGCGGCCGGCGCCCGGAGCCGCAGGTAGGCGTATCCCAGCCCGATGCCGGCGGCGAACTCGATCAGGATCGGCTTCGTGTAGTACGCCCAGTAGAGATTCGACGCGGGCAGCAATCCGAGCAGGATCAGCGCCAGGAAGATCGCGGCCGCACCGAACGCCCGGAAGGCGGGTCTCGGCACCACGAGCAGCGCCGCGAAGACCACGTAGAAGAACATCTCGTAATTGAGTGTCCAGCCCACGGAGTTGAGCGGCTCGACGAAGCCGCCGCGGGAGAACGGCAGGAACAGCAGGGACTGGACGACGTAATCTGGCCGGATCTCCACGATCCCGATGGGCTTCAGGCCCGTCAGCGCGATGAGCGCCAGGGCGAGCGTGACGAGCCAGTAGACCGGGACAACGCGCGACGCGCGGCGGAGCAGGAACTCGCCCGGGCTCTCGCGGCGCCCGCTCGTGCTCACGAACATGATGAACCCGGAGAGCACGAAGAACACGTCGACCCCGCTCGCGCCGAAGGCGAACAGATCCGGCCTCGGCAGCACGGGGCCGATGTAGAGGCCGAAATGCGTGAGGAAGACGAGGTACGAGGCGACGGCGCGCAGGATTTGGAGGTTGTAGATCATCGCGCGCCGGCTGATCGCTGGGCCCGCCCGGGACGGGCGACGTCGCGCCCTTATGGCCGAGATGGCCCCGCCGCGTCACGACGAGTCCGGAAACGTCCTAAATGGCCCGCGTCTCGAATTGAAGATCAGGCGGGGCATTTACACGCATGAGTTGCTAAATCCGCGAAATCTCTGGACGGACGATCACGAAAGCAAGAGCTGGAAAGTGATCGTAAAGGTCGCGTCGCCGAATGTAGGCCGCCGGCCACATCCGGTTCCTGTTTGCACGGCGCGCAACCCTATGCCGCCCTCTACGGACCGCTATTTACTATTAATCAATAGATAATTTGACGCCGAGCCGATCCGTTCAATAGCGTCGCGATAACTGGAATAAGGAGTTCCGCCTTGAACATCGCTCAAGACATCCGTGAGATTCTCGGGGCGAACGAAGCCTTCGCCGGGAAGGCCGACCAGCTCTCCGAGGATGACAGCCTGTTCGATCTCGGGCTGGACTCGTTCGGTTCCGTCCAGCTGATGCTGGGCCTCGAGGAGCGTTTCAGCATCGAGTTCCCCGACGAGCTCCTGAACCGCAAGTCGTTCTCGTCGATCCGCGCGATCCGCGAGGCCGTCTCCACCCTGATCCAGCAGGAAGCCGCATGAGCACGCTCGCCGCGCGCGCCGAGCGGGCCGCGGCGGTCGCGGCCCGCCACGCCGACGCCGTCGACCGCGAAGGCCGCTTTCCCGAGGAGGCCGTGGCCGCGATGAGGTCCGAGCAGTTGCTCGGCCTCCAGATCCCCGGCCAGTTCGGCGGCGAGGGCGCCGGGCTGACGCAGATCGCCGAGCTGTGCAGCACGCTCGGTCAGGCCTGCAGCGCGGCCGCGATGGTCTTCGCGATGCACCACATCAAGGTGTCCAGCCTCGTGACCCACGGCCTCGACAGCCCGTGGCACGGGCGCCTGATGGAGCGCATCGCGCGCGAGCAGCTGCTGGTCGCCTCCTCGACCACGGAGGCGGGCATCGGCGGCGACCTGCGCAACAGCCTCTGCGCCGTGGAGACGACCGGCGAGGTCTTCGCCCTCGGCAAGGACGCGTCGGTGATCTCCTACGGCGCACAGGCCGACCTGATCCTCGCCACGGCCCGGCGCCATCCGGACGCCGCGACGTCCGATCAGGTCCTCGTCGCGCTGATGGCCGACCAGATCTCGCTCGCGCGAACGGGCGACTGGGACACGCTCGGGATGCGCGGGACCTGCAGCGACGGCTTCCGCCTGGAGGCGCGGAATGTCCCGGTCGAGCAGATCCTGCCGAAGCCTTTCGCGGAGATCGCCGCCCAGTCGATGCTGGCCTCCTCGCACCTGCTGTGGAGCAGCGTCTGGTACGGGATCGCGACCTACGCGGTCGACCGCGCCCGCGCCTTCGTGCAGGCTGAGGCGCGGCGCCGGCCCGGGCAGGTCCCGCCGACCGCGACGCGCCTCGCCGAGGTCTCCAGCGCGCATCAGGCCATGCGCGGCACCATCGTGTCGGCCCTGCGCCGCTTCGAGGAGGCACACGGGGACGCCGACACGATCGGCTCGGTCGGCTTCTGCGTGATGCTCAACAACCTGAAGATCACCGTCTCCGACATGGCGGTCGACATCGTCCGGCGGGCGCTCGCGATCGTCGGCCTCGCCGGCTACCGCAACGACACGCCCTTCAGCCTGGGGCGGCCGCTGCGCGACGTCCTCTCCGCGCCGCTGATGATCGGCAACGACCGCATCCTCGCCAACACCGCCAAGCTCCTGCTCGTGCAGAAGGGCAGCGGCCAGCTCATGAGTGCGTGATGGAATCGATCTCCTCTGCCCCCGTCGACGTGCTGCTCGAGGACGAGCCGGCCGGCGGTCCCACCTTCCTCGACCGCCTGTTCGATCACGGCCTGCTCGTCCGGACCGGCATCGACGGCCTCTACGGCCGCAGCGGCGGCTTCGAGAGCGTCGTCGACGCCCTCGACCGGATGATCACGCGACTCGGGGCCGTTGAGGAGGCCGAGGTGCTGCGCTTCCCGCCGGCCATGAGCCGCCCGGCCTTCGAGCGCAGCGGCTACCTGAAGGGCTTCCCGAACCTCGCCGGCACCGTACACAGCTTCTGCGGCGACGCGCGCGGCCACGCCGAGATCCTCGCCTGCCTCGAGGCCGGGACCGACTGGACCGGGCAGCAGGAGGCCACCGACATCGTGCTGACGCCCGCGGCCTGCTACCCGGTCTACCCGGTCGCCGCCGCGCGGGGCGCGCTGCCGGCCGAGGGCCGCCTGTTCGACCTGCAATCCTACTGCTTCCGGCGCGAGCCCTCGCTCGAGCCGACCCGGATGCAGCTGTTCCGGATGCGCGAATACGTGCGCATGGGTAGCCCCGAGCAGGTCCTGGCCTTCCGCGAAGCCTGGCTCGAGCGCGGCACGGCCATGATCCGCGCCCTCGGTCTCCCCCTCGCGATCGACGCGGCCAACGACCCGTTCTTCGGCCGCGCCGGCCGGATGCTCGCCAACAACCAGCGGGCGCAGGGACTGAAATTCGAGCTGAACGTCCCGGTCAACAGCGTCGACAAGCCGACGGCCTGCCTCAGCTTCAACTATCACCAGGACCATTTCGGCAGCACCTGGGAGCTGCGCCAGGCCGACGGCGAGGTCGCCCACACGGCCTGCGTCGGTTTCGGCCTGGAGCGGATCACGCTGGCGCTCCTGCGCCACCACGGGCTCGATCTCGCCGCGTGGCCGGCCGCCGTGCGCGCCGAGCTGTGGGGCTGAGGCGGTGACCGTCGCGCTGCGCCTGCCGGAGGGTCTCGGAGCCGCGGGACCCTACGTCCCGCACTCGCTCCACGATTCCGGCCGCGACTGGCCGGAGACGAACTGCTACGTCGACCTCTGGATCGAGCTCCTGCACGGACGCGGCCTCGTGCCGGAGGCGATGCTGGGCTTCACCGTGAGGCAGGATTTCGAGGGCGACCAGTTCACCTTCTTCAAACCGCCGACCGGCGATATCGAGCGCCTCTACGGTCTGGAGGTGCTGGAACTCGCGGTCTACGGCGGCCTTGAGAACCACGCCGTGATCCAGGCCGCGGCCGGCCGGCCGGTGCTGGTCGAGGTCGACGCGATCTACCTGCCGGACACCCAGGGGACCACCTACGGACGCGAGCACGGCAAGACCACGATCGGGATCCTGGCCATCGATCCGGCCGCGCAGGAGCTCGATTACCTGCACAATGCGGGTCGCTTCCGCCTCGCCGGGAAGGATTACGCCGGGATCTTCGGGCCGGCGACGCTGCCGCCCTACGCCGAGTTCGTGAAGACCGTCGCACCGTCGCTTGGCCCGGCGGATCTGCCGGCGGTCGCGCGCGAACTGCTCGTCCGGCATCGCGCCCGGGCGCCCCGGCGCAACCCCGTCCTGGCGTTCCGCGACACCCTCGCGGCGACGGCCGCCGAGCTGGTCGTCCGGCCGCTCAGCGTGTTCCACGCCTACGCCTTCAACACGACGCGCCAGCTCGGCGGCAATTTCGAGATGCTCGCCAGCCATCTCACGTGGCTCGAGGCCCGGGAAGCCGGCGGATTCGGGCCTGCCGCCGCGGCCGCCGCGGACCTGAGCCGCGAGGCCAAGGCCTTCCAGTTCCAGCTCGCCCGCGCGTTCCATCGCCGCTCGGCCGAGGGCCTGGCGCCGCGCCTCGACCGCCTCGCGGCGACCTACGACCGCGTCTTCGCGGATCTCGACCGCGCGCTGGACCGCTGAGAGGCGTCATGGCCCGCATCCGCAGCGTCGACGACCGCGCGCCGGAGGTCCGATTCGGGCCCTGGCGGCTCGCCGCGACGCCGGCGGGCGCCTGCGCGGGTCCCGGCGATCTGGACGGGGTCACCGACTGGATCGTCGCCGAGGTTCCGGGCACCGCCGCCGGCGCCCTTCGAGCCGCCGGACGCTGGAGCGAGGCGGCGCCGGAGCCGATCCACGACCGCGACGTCTGGTATCGGACACGCATTACCGGTTCCGGGCCTGCCCGGCTGCGCTTCGGGGGCCTCGCCACCCTCGCCGAGGTCTGGCTCGACGGCGTCCCGGTCCTGTGCGCCCGCGCGATGTTCGAGGAGCACGTCGTCGACGTGGACCTTGGCGGCACCTCCGACCTCGCGCTGTGCTTCCGCGCGCTTCGGGCGGAACTCGAACGCCCGGCCAAGCGCGGGCGCTGGCGGCCGCGGATGATCACGCCCGGGTCGCTGCGCCACGTGCGTACCAGCGTCCTCGGCTTCATGCCGGGCTGGTGTCCCGAGATCGACCTCGTCGGGCCCTACCGCCCGATAACCGTCGAGCCGGTCGGCCCCCGCGCGAGCGCCGCGGATGTGCGTACGACCCTCGACGGCGACGTCGGCCGGGTGGCCTTGCGCCTGCGGGTCGACGGTCCGGTCGGCACCGTCCTCCTCCGGTGCGGCGGCGGCGAAGCCCCACTCGCGGAGGTCGAGCCGGGCCTGTTCGCGGGCGCGCTGGCGCTGCCCGGCATCGCGCCCTGGTGGCCGCATACCCACGGCGCACCGAACCTTCACCCGGTCGAAGTCCGCGTCGACGGGGCGCAAATCGACCTGGGCCGCGTCGGCTTCCGGACCCTGTCGCTCACGCGGCCGTTCGCGGAGGGGCTCGCGCTGGCCGTGAACGGCGTGCCGCTCTTCTGCCGGGGCGCCATCTGGACGCCGCCGGACCTCGTCGGGCTGGGCTCGGACGGCACCCGCGCCTTGCTCGAGCTGGCGCGCGAGGCCGGCATGAACATGCTGCGCGTGCCCGGGACGACGCTCTATCCGGCCCCGGACTTCTACGATTTCTGCGACGAGCTCGGCATCCTGGTCTGGCAGGACCTGATGCTCGCCAACTTCGACTACCCGCACGCCGAACCCGCCTTCGCGGCCGCGCTCGACCGCGAGTTGACCGGATTCCTCGACCGCACGCAGACCGCGCCGTCGCTCTGCGTGGTCTGCGGCGGCAGCGAGGTCTGGCAGCAGGCGGCGATGCTCGGGGCACCGCGCGCCGTCTGGGCCGACGCCTACTGCGCGGACACGCTGGCGGAGCGGGTGGCAGCGCGGCGGCCCGATCTCGTCGTCGTGCCGAACTCGCCCTCCGGCGGCGACCTGCCGTTCCCGCCGCGCGGGGGTTGCACGCACTATTTCGGCGTCGGCGCCTATCGACGGCCCCTGGAAGATGCCCGCCGGGCCGAGGTCGGCTTCGCCAGCGAGTGCCTCGCCTTCGCCAACCCGCCCGAACCCGGCACGCCGGGCCCGACCGGACCGGCCGACCCGCTCTGGCAGGCCGGCATCCCGCAGGACCGAGGCGCCGACTGGGACTTCGAGACGGTGCGCGACCACTACGTCGGCGCGCTCTACGGCGTCGATCCGGCGACCCTGCGCGCCGAAGACCCGGACCGCTACCTCGAGCTCGGCCGCGCCGCGGTGGCCGAGGTCATGGAGGCGACTTTCTCCGAGTGGCGCCGGCCGCGCTCGCCGACGGCCGGCGGCCTCGTCCTGATGATGCGCGACCTCGCGCCCGGAGCCGGCTGGGGCGTGATCGACTGGACGCAGCGCCCGAAATCGGCCTGGTACGCGCTGAGGCGCGCCTTCCGCCCGGTCCAAGTCCTCCTCACCGATGAGGGCCTCGACGGCCTCCATGTCCACGTCCTCAACGAGACGGCGACGGCCCAGGCGCTAACGCTGTCCCTGATCTTCTGCGCTGTGGCGGGCCGCGTCGCGGCGCGCGCCGAGCGCGATCTCGTGGCCGGCCCGCGGGCGGCGCTCACGTTCACCTCCGCGACCCTTCTCGGGCGCTTCTTCGACGCCACCGACAGCTACCGATTCGGGCCCCGGACCCACGATCTCGCGCACGCGCGGCTGACCGACGCCGACGGGCGCGTGATCGCCGAGAGCTTCCACGTCCTGAGCGCGGGGCCGCTCGACCGGTCGGCCGTCGGCCTCCGCGCCGAAGCTGTCGCGACCGAGGCGGGGCCGGGTCTGCGGATCAGCACCGAGCGCTTCGCCCGCGGCATCCAGGTGCTGGCCCCGGGGGCACGGCCGACCGACAGCGGCTTCCACCTCGCCCCGGGGTCGAGCCGGATCATCACCTTCGCGGAGGCCGCCCGGCTCCCGCGCGGGCGCGTGCGGGCCATCAACAGCGACGAGATCGTGGAATTCGGTCATGACGGGTGAAGTCTGGTCCGAGGCCGCGGTGTCGGTGCCGGTGACCTTCGACGGGCTGTTCGGGTGGCTTCATCCGGCGGCCGGGACGCGGGGCGTCGTCCTCTGTGGGGCCTACGGTTTCGAGCAGATGGCCGCGCATCGGCCCTGGCGCTCCCTGGCCGAGGGCCTCGCCGCGGCGGGCTGCCCGACGCTGCGCTTCGACTATCCGGGCGAGGGCGACTCGGCCGATCTGGACGAGGCGCGGGTCGCTGGCTGCGTCGCTGCGGTGCGTGGGGCCATCGCGTACCTGCGCGCGACGACCGGCGTCGCGGAGATCGTCGTCGTCGGCCTGCGGCTCGGCGCGACCTTCGCGGCTCTGGCCGGCGAGGCGGAGGCCGTCGACCGCCTCGTCCTGCTGGCGCCGGTCACGACCGGGCGCGCGTATCTGCGCGAGATGCGGCTGCGGGCGCAGACGATCGGCCGCCTGCCGGACGGGTCCGCTCCGGCGCAGGACCCGGACAGCCTCACCGTGGGCGGCTTCCGGATGGAGGCGGCGTTCCTCACCGATCTCGCCGACCTGAACCTCGCGCGGCTTGCGCGGGCGCCGGCCCGCCACGCGCTGCTCCTCGCACCCGAGACCAAGGCGCTGGCCGCGCACCTCGGCGCTCTCGGCTGCGACGTGGCGACGGGAGCGTTCCCGGGTCTCGCGGCGCTCGTCGCCGATCCGATCTTCTCGGATGTCCCGACCGCGGATTTCGCCCGCGTCATCGGCTTCGCGACCGACGGGATGGCGGCCGCCGGGCCGCGACCCGGCGGCATCGCCATCGACGGGCGCCGGAACGGGCTGACCGGACCGGGCTGGGCGGAGGCGCCGGTCCGCTTCGGGCGCGGCCTGATCGGCATCCGCTGCCAGCCCGACCGGGCGGAAAGCGCGGCGCCGACGATCCTGTTCGTCTCGACGGGCATGAGCGTGCATTCCGGATGGGGGCGCCAGACCACGGATCTCGCCCGGCGCCTCGCCGCGGAGGGGATCGCGTCGGTCCGGTTCGACCTGCGCGGCATCGGCGACAGCGACGAGCGGCCGGACGGCCGCAAGCCCCTCTTCGCCGGGGACGGCTTCGCCGACGTCACGGCGGCGGTCGACCTGATCGCCGGCGCGGGCGGCCCGATCCTGTTGGTGGGCGGGTGCAGCGGCGCCTACGCGGCCTTCCACGCGCTCTGCCGGGACCGCCGGATCGACGGCGCGCTCCTGCTCAACCTCTACTGCTTCGACTGGGATCCGGATCAGGACCTCGACCAGGTCATCCGGCAGACCTTCGGGAGCGCGTCCACCTACGCGGCCCTGCTCAAGCGGAGCGCGACCTGGCGCCGGCTGATTCGCGGCGAGATCCGGATCGCCGCCATCGCCTCGGTCCTCGCCCGGCGCGGCATCGAGGCCGGGATCCGCCGCCTGCGCCGGGCTCTCCGCCCCGGTCCGCTCGGGGGCTCGCCCGCCCGGCGGGTCGCGGCCCTCCATCGGCGGGGCGCGGAGATCCGTCTGCTCTACAGCGCGGGCGATCCGGGCCTCGCGGCCGTCCGCCGCCATCTGGGACGCTCGCCCGGACCGGCCGACCGCCGTGTCGGAGCGCCCGTGACGGTGGTGCCGGGCGTGGACCACAATTTCGGCTCCCGCGTGGCCCAGGCCCGGGTCGCGGAGGCGCTGCAGGACCTCCTGCGCGCCGTCCGCCGCGCTCACGCGACGCGCACCGTCGCGGCGAAGGCCGCCGCGCCGGAAAGCGGTCTCACCCTGGCGGGCCGAACGTGACCCGTCTCACGCGCCGGTCGGCCCTCGCCCTGGCGGCGGGCGCCCTCGCGGCCGGTCGGGCCGCCGCGGCCGAGCCGCTGCACCGCTGCGAGGCGCTGATCGACTCGATCGGCGTCAACGTGCATCTCGGCCATCGCGGCACCCCCTACGTCGACCGCTTCGCCGCCTGCGCCCAGGCGCTCGACGAACTCGGGATCCGGCACCTGCGCGACGACATCGTGCTCGTCGGCGACGAGCCGGCCGGGCAGTTCGAGCGCATCGCCGATCTGGCCGACCGGGGCTACCGTTTCAGCCTGATCTTCTACGACGGGCTCACGCCGGGGCCGCGGGTGCCGCCGGAGCGCTTCGCCGAGATCGCCGGCTGGGCCGGCGACGGGCTCATCGTGGCGGAGGGCGGCAACGAGCCGCCGGTCGCGGCGCGGCCGGGCCTCGCGCGGCTCTCGGCCGATCATCAGGCGGCCCTGTTCCGCGCGGTGAGGGCGGACAGGCGGGCCGAGGCCGTGCGTGTGGCCGGACCGAGCTACATTCAGAGTAACGTCGCGGCGGCGCAGAACCTCGCGGCGGTCGTCGACCTCGCCAACATCCACGCCTATCCCGGGGCCGAGCACCCGGAAACCGACGGCGGCGGCAGCCTCGCGCGCTTCGTCGCGGCCGCGCGCCCGGTCTTCGGCGACGCGCCCGTGATCGCGACCGAGAACGGCTACCACACGGCGCTCGCCACCGGGAGTGCCCACCTGCCGATCTCACCGGGGCTGCGCGCCCGCTACCTCCCGCGGATGCTGCTCTGGAGCTACCTCCAGGGCGTGCGGCGGACCTACCTGTACGAGCTGATCTCCAGCTTCGACCGCGGCGACGCCGATCCAGAGAGCCGCTTCGGCCTTCTCGCCCACGACGGTCGCGCCACACCCGCCTTCGCGGCGGTGCGCAACCTCGTCCGGCTGTTCGGCGCCCCAATTGGCGAGATCGCCGCCGTTCCGGCCGACCGCGACGTCACGCTCGGCAACCCCGTTCCCGATCTCGTCACCGCGCGGTTCGCGCGGCGGGACGGGGCGACCCTCGTCCCGATCTGGCTCGGCCTCGATGGCTGGGACCGGCGCAGCCGGGCCGCCCGGCCGGATCTGCCGGCGCGAACCGCCGAGCTCCGGCTGTCACGGCAGCCCCGGCGGGTGCGCCTCCATCGCTTCGACGACGACGGCGCCGTGAGCGTGGTGGAGCTTCCCGCGGACAGGCGGGTGCCGGTCCCGGTCACGGACCGCCTCGGCGTTGTCGAGCTCACCTAGGGTCGCCGCCGACGGAGTCGTTCCGTGACGCGCCCGATCTCCGATTCTCGCGGAGGCCTGATCCATGCTGAGCTACCTGGGTGACACGATCGTCGGCCTGACCCTCGCGGTCCTGAACGCGCTGGCGCCGCTCGAAGTCCACGTGGACAAGGGCGTCCCCTATGCCGACGGGAGCGCGCACCGCGCCGACATCTACCGGCCAGCCGCCGGGAAGCCGCGTCCGGTCGCCGTGTTCCTGTACGGCGGCGGGTGGCGGACCGGATCGAAGGACGAGGTTGCCTACGTGGGCGCGGCCTTCGCGCGGCGGGGCGTCGTCGCGGTCATCCCCGAGTACCGCCACGTGCCGGCGGCGAGCCTCCAGGACATCCTCGCGGACAACGCCGCCGCCGTCGCCTGGACCCTCGCGCACGCGGCCGAGTACGGCGGCGATCCCGCCCGCGTCACCGTCGTGGGGCATTCCTCGGGGGCCTGGGCCGCCGCGATGCTGGGCCTCGACGCGACTTGGCTCGAGCGGGCCGGCTCCAGTCCCGCCAAGCTCGCCGGGATCGTCGGGCTGGCCGGACCCTACGCGACTTCGGCGCTGACCGATCCGCTGGATCGCCAGGTGTTCGCGGACAGCGATCCGGCCCTGCAGCCGATCAACCACGCCGCGGATCCCCATCCGGCGATGCTGCTGGCCACCGGCGCGGCGGATCTCGACGTCAACCCCGCCGGAACCCTGTCGCTCGACCGGGCGCTGCGCGGCTTTGACGGCAGGGAGACGATGAAGATCTACCCGGGTCTCGGGCACGGGCAGATCGTCCACGCGATGAGCGTCCCGTTCAGTCTCCGGTACTCGGTCGCGGACGACGTCGCACGTTTCGTCAAGGGCGCCCGTGCCGGCCCGTGAGGCCGAGCGCGCGAGGGCAGGGACCGGCGCGGCGCGCCGATCCCTGCGTCCCCATTCGACGGGCCGCGGGTCTCAGTGATAGCCCGGCGCGCCCGCCGCGACCTTGCCGCGGAACAGCCAGTAGACGTAGCCGGTGTAAGCCAGGATCATCGGGACCAGGATCACCGCGCCGGCCAGTAGGAACGCCTGGCTGCTCGGGTGGGTCGCCGCGTCCCAGATCGTGACCACCGGCGGGACGATCATCGGCCACAGACTGATGCCGAGCCCGACATACGACATGAGGAACAGGCCCAGGGCGCAGAGGAACGGCGTCACTTCGGCCCGCCGATCGAGCGCGACGAAGAAGCGCCACGCCAGCAGCGCGACGAGCGCCGGCACCGGCGCGGCCAGGGCGAGATTCGGCCAGGACAGCCACCGCGCGCGGAACGCGTCGCTGAGGATCGGCATCGCCGCCGAGACGACCACGATGGCCGCCAGCGTGACGAGGCCGAGCCGGCGCGCGAGCCGGTAGGCCCGGAGTTGGAGCTCGCCCTCAGTCTTCCAGATCAGCCAGCAGGCGCCGAGCAGACCGTAGCCGGCGACCAGGGCGGCCCCGGTCAGCACCGAGAACGGCGTCAGCCAGTCCCACCAGCCGCCCGCGTAGGCGCGACCCTCGACACGGATGCCCTGGACCAGGGCCCCGAGGCAGATGCCCTGGCAGAAAGTCGCCACGTAGCTGCCCCACGAGAAGGACCGGTCCCAGGTCCGCTGGCTCGCGGGCGAGGCCGCGCGGAACCGCATCTCGAAGGCGACGCCGCGGAAGACCAGCGCGAGGAGCATCAGGATCAGCGGCATGTAGAGCGCCGGCAGGATCGTGGCGTAGGCCAGCGGGAACACCGCGAACAGCCCGCCGCCGCCGAGGATGAGCCAGGTCTCGTTTCCGTCCCAGACCGGCGCCACGGTGTTGACCATGACGTCCCGGTCCGCCTTGCCGCGCACCGCCGGGAAGAGGATGCCGACCCCGAGGTCGAAGCCGTCCATCACCACGTAGAGGAAGACCGCCGTGGCGATGAGGAGCGCCCAGATGAGCGTGAGATCGAGGGGCATCGGGCTACTCCGCGGGCTGCGCGAGGGGGCGGCCGGCAGTCGGAGCGCCGGCGACGAGGGCGGGGGCGGGCGTGATGCCGGCGGTGCGGATCGGCTGTCCGGGCGGCGGGCCGGGCTCGTGGGCGTGCGGCGCCTGATTGAACAGGTGCAGGAGGTACCAGATGCCCGCGCCGAACACCGCGAGGTAGACCGCCGCGAAGGCCGCCAGCGAGGCGGCGACGGCCGGGGCCGCCACCGGTGACACGCTGTCGACGGTGCGCAGCGCGCCGTAGACGGTGAAGGGCTGACGCCCCGCCTCGGTCACCGTCCAGCCGGCCGTGACGGCGATCAGGCCGGACGGCCCCATGCCGACCGCGAAGCGGTGCAGCCAGGGCGCGTCGTAGAGCCGCCCGCGGTGGCGCAGCCAGAGCGCGGCGAGACCGAGGGCGATCATCAGCAGGCCGAGGCCGACCATGATCCGGAACGACCAGAACACCAGGGGGAGGTTGGTCGGCCAGAGGTCGCGCGGCATGTCGTTGAGCCCGCGGACCTCACCGTCGAGATCGTGGGTCAGGTAGAGGCTGGCGAGGCCGGGAATCTCGATCCGGCCCTGCACCGTGCCCGCCTCCGCGTCCGGCCACCCGAACAGGATCGCGGGGGCCCGGCGCTCCGTCCGGAAATGACCCTCCATGGCGGCGACCTTGGCGGGCTGGTGCGCGTAGGAATTGCCGCCGTGCAGGTCGCCGATCACCAGCTGGGCCGGAGCCACAGCGGCGGCCATCCACATGGCCATCGAGAACATCAGCCGGGCCCGGGGATTGGCCCGGTCCCGCAGCAGGTGCCACGCGCCCACGGCGCCGACGATCATCGCGGTGGTGAGGTAGGCGCCGGTGACCGTGTGGGCGAAGCGGTAGGGGAAGGACGGGTTGAAGACGATCGCCCACCAGTCGGCCGGGTTGAAGCGGCCGTCCGGCGCGACGACGTAGCCGGTGGGTGTCTGCATCCAGGAATTGGCCGACAGGATCCAGAACGCGGAGGTCAGGGTGCCGACGGCGACGAGGCAGGTCGCCAGGAAGTGGAGCCCCTTGCCGACCCGCTCGAGGCCGAACAGCATGACGCCGAGGAAGCCCGCCTCCAGGAAGAAGGCCGTGAGCACCTCGTAGCCGAGAAGCGGCCCGAGCACCGGCGCCGTCCGGTCGGCGAAGACCGACCAGTTCGTGCCGAACTGGTAGCTCATGACCAGGCCGGACACGACGCCCATCGCGAAGGCGACCGCGAAGATGCGGAGCCAGTAGCGGTAGGTGTCCAGATAGACGGCCTTCCCGGTGCGCAGCCAGAAGCCTTCGAGCACGGCGAGATAGCTCGCGAGCCCGATGGTGAAGGCCGGGAACAGGAAGTGCCAGACGACGGTGAGCGCGAATTGGGCTCGCGCGAGATTGACTGCACTCGGCAGTTCGAGGGCGGACATCGCGGTCTCCAGGGGACGAACGCGGCAGCTCTGCCCTGGCCCGGATCGCGACGCGTTGATTCAGCTCAAGGCCGGTGCCGTGAATCTGAGGGCGTCGGCGCGATTGCGCTGGATCAAGGCCCTCGCCCGCGCGTCGGGCGAGACTTTGGCGCGGGGGCCGGTCACGGCTCACGAGGAGATCGCCATGTCCTACGCCAACATCCTGGTATCCGTGGATTTCGCCGAGTCGACGCCCGAGCGTGTCCGTCTCGCTGCCGCGCTGGCAGGCCGCTTCGATGCGAGGCTCACTGGCGCCGCGGCCGCCGAGGTGCCGGCACCGCTCTTCGCCCACGACATCCGCGACGCGCAGGCCCAGTACGAGCGCGCGAAGGCGAAGATCCTGCAGGAAGTCGAGCGCGCGGAGGCCGTCTTCGCCCGCTGCGCCGGCGCGGCACCCCGCACCGCGTGGCGGGGCGGCACGGACCGGCCCTTCGCCCATCTCGTCGAGAGGGGCCGCGCCGCCGACCTGATCGTGGTGGGCGGCGCCGCCGCGACCGAGATCGATCCGAGCCCGTTCGGCGTGGCGGTCGTGCCCGTCCTGATGGAGGCGGGGCGTCCCGTCCTCGTTGTCCCACAGCAGAACGTCGGGGAGCCGGGCCACCGCATCGTGGTGGCCTGGAAGGATACACCGGAGGCGCGGCGGGCGGTGTCGGGCGCCCTGCCGTTCCTGCGCTCCGCCGATGAGGTCTTCATCGTCACGACCGGTCAGGGGGCCCGCCTCGAGGGGGCTGAGGAGGTCGCGGATCATCTCAGGCTCCACGGCGCGGCGGTCACGACCCATCTGCTGACCACGGCGGTGTCCGACGGGGAGGAGATCCTGCGGTTCGCGCGCGACCGGCAGGCCGACCTGATCGTCATGGGTGCCTACGGCCACTCGCGCCTCCGGGAATGGGCCTTCGGCGGCGCAACCCGCGACATCCTGCAGGCGAGCACCCTCTGCTGCCTCATGGCGCACTGACGGGCCGAACCGGCGCCGGGACGACTGGCGTTTGCCCGCCGGCGCGGTCTAGCGCGAGAAGTGCGTGGTCGACATGCGGTCCGTGATCAGCTCGGACGGGACCCAGTCGCTGGGCGGAACCGGCTCGCGACGGATCAGCGCCAGGGCGTCGTCGACCGCGCGCCGGCCCTGGACGCCCGCGTCCTGGAAGACCGTCACGGCGAGGCGCAGGTCCTGCATCGCCTGCATGCCCTCGGCGGTCGCATCCACCCCGCCGATGCGGATCCGGCCCGCCGGAATCCCGGCAGCCTCGACCGCCTCGGCGGCGCCGAGCGCCATCTCGTCGCTGGTCGCGGCGATCGCGTCGATGCCGATGCCTCGGGCGAGCCAACCGGCGACGATGGCCCGCGCCGTCGCGCGGCTCGCATCCGTCGCGGCCTCCGCGACGAGGCGGAGGCGCGGGCTCTCCGCCAGCACCTCTCGGGCACCCCTGCTGCGGAGCGCCGAGGCGGGATCGGTGGCGCTGCCCGCGAGGATCGCGACGCGTCCGGCCCCACCCGACATCTGAGCGAGCTTGCGCATCTGCAGCCGCCCGGCGACGAGATCGCTCGGCACGACCTGGGTGACGCGTCCGGCAAACCAGTCGGTCCGTGCGCCGTGGCCGATGAGGACGAGCGGTACGTCGGCTTCCAGGGCCAGCCGGATGATCTCCTCGCGCGCCGCGGAGTCGACCGGCACGACCACGAGGGCGTCGGCTCTCTCGGCGATCAGCCGCCGCGCCTGCGCGATCTGCTCGTCGCCCGCACCGTCGGGCGCGTAGGCGAAGCGAGTCGCGACGCCCCGCGCGCGCGCCTGCTCGTCGAGGCCGTCGTGCAGGCGCCGGGCGACGCCTGCCGGTGTCAGGAACGCGATGGTGGTGGCCGAGGCCGGCAGCGCCCAAGCAGCGAGAGCGAGGACGAGGGATCCCCTCCGGAGCGACCCGCCGATCGAGCGGCAGCGTGCCCACTCGATCCAGTTCATGCGGCCAGTTCCGTCCCGCTCTCAGCGGGCCCCGCCTCACGCCGCACGGAGGCTCTCCAGGAGGCCAGCGAGCGCCTCGCCGAGACGGGCGGCGTCCTGGGTCAGGCCGTCGGCCGCGGTCAACACGGCCGTCGTCGTGGGCTCGGCCGCCCCGGGAATCTCGGCGACGCCCGCGCCCTCCGCGTCGAACCCCTCGGTACCGTCGGTCGCCTCCGCGATGGCCGTCACGATCTCCCGCGCGGTCGCACCCTGCCGCTCCACGGACTCGACGATGGCGTTCGCCGCGCGGCTCATGTCCTCGACCCGCGCCGTGATGCCCGCGATCGCCGACACCGCCGCGTCGGTCGAGCCTCGGATCTCGGAGACGTGCTGGCCGATGATCTCGGTGGCTTCCCTGGTCTGCGCGGCCAGGGCCTTCACTTCTGAGGCGACCACCGCGAAGCCGCGGCCCGCGTCGCCGGCCCGGGCGGCCTCGATCGTGGCGTTGAGGGCCAGCAGGTTCGTCTGTGCGGCGATTTTGGCGATGAGGCGGACCGCGTCGCCGATCCGGTCGACGGCGCTGCTCAGCGCCTGAACGCGGGCGGTCGTCCGGGCCGCGTCCGCCGCGGCGCTTCCGGCCAGGGTCGCGGTGGCCTCGGCCTGCGCCCCGACCTCTTCGACCGCCGCGCCGATCGTCTCGGCAGAGACGGTGATCTGCCGGACCTTTGATCGCGTCTGCGCGAGCGCGGCGCCCAACGTGGTCGATCGAACCGCTCGATCGCGGATCGCTTGGCCGACGTCGTCGGCGGTGACGCGCAGTGCCGCGGCGGTCGAAGACACGGCCTCGACCATGCCACCGATCGTGGTCTCGACCCGCTCGGTCGCGTGCTCGATCACGGCGCGGCGCTGCTCGCTCTGAGCGCGCGACCGATCGGCCTCCGCGTCCCGCAACACGGCCTGCCGCAGCGTTTCCTGAACAGCTCTCGTCGCTGCCGCCATGACGCCGAGTTCGGTGCAGCCCGCTGCCGCCGGGACCGCGACGGTGAGATCGTGGTCGGTCAGTCGCTGCATGGCGGAGGCCAGCGCTGTCATCGGCTGCCCGACGCCGCGCAGGAGGGCGTGCACCAGGACCAGGGCAGCCAGCGCAGCGGCGGACAAGCCGGCCACGAGGCTCGGGCGCAAGGTCGAGCCGGCGGCGTCGACAGCTCCGAGTTGCCCGGTGACCGCGGCGTCGCGGTCGGTCAGCAGCGCGTCGATACCGCGTGCGACGGCTGCCGCGTCGGCCGGAAGAGCCGACGTCCGCACCCTGTCGGCGAGATCGCGTTCCCCAGCCCTCTCGAGGGCGGCCGCCTCCGCCTCCACGGCGAGGAAATGCTGCCACGCGTCCCACAGACCGCGAGCGCGCTCCCGCTCGTCCGCCGTCCTGATCGTCGGCACATAGGTGGTCCAGGTCTTGAGGAATGCCTCGTGCGCCGCGGTTGTCCAATCGATGTCCTGCTGAGGGCCAGCCTCGGACGATACGGCGCGCGCGGGACGTTCCGACGCACCGAGCTCCTGTGTCCGCTGCTTCATGGTGCCGAGAGCCCGGACAGCCCCGATCTCCTGAGCCAGAGTGCGGCTGGCAGCGTCGATCGCGCCGACCTGCAATAGCAGGACGTAGACAATTCCAAATGTGAGCGAGGTCATCGACCCTGCGAAGACGATCACGATCGTTCTGAAACGCAGGGTGCAGCGATGGGTTGTTCGAATAATGAATGGCACCACAATCCTGACCCTAGGAAGGATCACCAGGGTGCGTCTATTTTACGGACCGGGAAAAATCAATTGCCTTCAATGGGCCAAAAAATGCGTCAAAATTTTTGAAATTTCGATTCGAACCTCGGTTAAGCTGGATCATATGCTTATATCGGCAGACTTATAATTTGCACGAGCAAACTATATAAGACAAATATCGGAATGGCGAGCGAGATGGCGATGCATTATTGTAGGGGAAGCTGCTAGGCGTCCGATTCTGTCGCTGCCGGAGAGTCGCGCGGCCGCGCCCGTCAGTGAGCTTCAGGACCGGCTCGATACAGGCCGACGCGCGGGCCATGGCTCGCCTCCGGGCGGGCTGCTCGGAGGGCATATCGCAGCCGAGACGATCGCCGGGCGACGCGGCGACGGAGCCTCGGTCAGAGCGGCTTGGCCTGCCGTGCCCGCATCCACAGCAGGCCGGCGATGCCCATCCAGGGACAGACGAAGACGATGAAGGCGACCAGCCCCATGACGACCTCCCGACAGCGTGCGGCGGACCTCAGGAAACGCTCGTGGTTTTTGCCGGATCCCTCTGATCGGACATGGCCCGGGCTTGGCGCGCCATGGCAATCAGCTCGGAGGCCGTGAGACCGCGCGGCGGCGGCGGTTCAGGCAGGTCGGCCAGTCCCGGCGAACGCGGTGCCGGCGGAAGGGTAGCCGCGCGCCCGGGCCAGAGCCGCTTCAGCCGTCCTGCCTTCCGCAAGCTTTGTCCCGCCACGCATCCGTCTCCCGCACATCGAAGTCCGGCCACGGGTAGGCGACCGGGGCAGGGATGGTTAGCCGAACCGAAACAAGGGTCGGACTCCGGCCCGGCGTGGGGCGTATGCGAGGCCCCCTGGGCGGGCGCGTCCGCCGCCCTACCGTTGGCGTTTTCCGGATCGCCGGCGGATGGTGCAGGTCGAACCGGGCCCGACGACGCTCGGATCCTGCCGAAACCGCCATCCGGCATTCGGCCGGCTCGGGATGATCGCGAACGTCGACGCGGCCGGATTGTCGCTCGGGGTGATCAAGGCCGAAGCTTTGCGTGCGGCTCGGAGGTGCTTCGTCGAAGATCGGCCTCTGGTCAGAACGTAGCCTGAATCCTGGACGAATGATCGCCGGTATTGGCTGACAGCATCTCGGAACTCGATGATCGCTCCGCGGTGGGGCGTGTTCAGGTCAGACGGGCACGAGCCGGCACTTCCCGCCCGGTACAGCGAAAATCTCCGGTCTGTGATGCTGGCGCAGGTCCGCGATACGTTATGTGAGCTGAACGGAACCTCCCGGCTTTCGGCGCTGAGAGAGCGAACATGGCAGAGCCTCAAGCAATGGCCGCGCGCGTCGCGCACCTCGAAGCGGACAACGCCCGTCTTCGCCGCCTCCTAGACGAGTCCGGGACACCGGACGGTCTGCGTCACGGCTTGCGCGACACGCTGGCGATGCTGCGGGCGGTCCTGCGTCTCTCGGCCGAGACCGCCGAGACCGTCGACGGCTACGCGACGCATCTCGAAGGTCGGCTGGACGCCATCGCGCGCGTGCGGGTCGCGGCAGACACGTTCGGCGAGGTCAGCCTGCACACGCTCATCTCCGACGAGCTGATGATCCACCTGATCCGCGAAGGCGAGCAGGCGACGCTGGCGGGGCCGACCGTGCGCCTCCGGCCGAAGGCCGCGCAACTCATGGCCCTCGCGGTCCACGAACTCTGCAGCAACGCGATCGAGCACGGTGCCTTCGGTCTCTCGAAGGGCGGTGTCGACGTCACCTGGGTCGTCGCCGGCGCCGGGGCGAGCCCGCCCGGCGACATGACGCTCGTCTGGAAGGAATCGGGAGGGTCAGGCGTCGCGCAGCCGAGCCGGCGCGGCTTCGGCATGCAGGTGCTCACCGAGATGCTGAGCTACGAGCTGCGGGCAACCGTCGCGCTCGCCTTCGAGCCCGACGGCCTGCGCTGCACGGTCACCTGCCCGCTGATCCCCCGGATCGGGCGCTTGGTCGAAGACGAGCGCGCGGACGAAGGCGGCGATCCGGGCTGACCCGGCGGCGACCGCCCGGATCGCCTCAGCCGAAAGCCCGCGCGGTCTCCCGGACCTGCCGCGTCGCGCGGTCGGCACGGCCGCTCGCCCGCGCGATCGTGGTCATCCCGCCGGAGATCGCGGAGACGTCCTGTGCGGCGGTCTGCATGGTGCCCGACATCTCGCGCATCACCGCGGATTGCTCCTCCACGGCCGCCGCGATGGTCGACGAGGCCGCGTCCAGGGCCCGGATCGTGCCCTGGATCGTGTCGATGGCGTCGACGGCCTCCCGGGTCGCCGCCTGCGTCGAGGCGATTTGCTGGCGGATCTGTTCCGTCGCGCGCCCCGTCTGCGCGGCCAGGGTCTTCACCTCCGACGCCACCACCGCGAAGCCGCGACCGGCCTCGCCGGCACGGGCCGCCTCGATGGTGGCGTTGAGCGCGAGCAGGTTGGTCTGCGCGGCGATGCCGGCGATGAGGCTCAGCACCGCGCCGATCTGCGCGGCCTGGTCGCTGAGGCCGGTCACGATCCGGCCGGTGCGCTGTGCCTGCTCCACGGCCTGCCCGGCCATCTCGGCGGCGTGGCTCACCTGCTGGCTGATCTCATCCACCGAAGCCGACAGCTGCTCCGCGCCGGTGGCCACCGAGCGGATGTCGCCGGACACGCGGTGCACGCGCGTGACCGCCGCGTCGGCCTGGCGCGTCACATCCGCCACGGCGTCGCCGATGGCGTCCAGCTCGGCGCCGATGGCGCTCTGCGCGGCGGCGCGCTGCTGCCGCTCGTGGACCTGGGCGGTGATGTCGGTGGCGAACTTGACGACCCGGACGGGCCGTCCATCCGCGTCCGTGATCGGATTGTAGGTCGCCTGGATCCAGACTTCCCGGCCGCCCTTGCCGGTGCGGCTGAACACGCCGGACTGATACTCCCCGCGCGCCAGGGCGGCCCAGAACAGCCGGTAAGCCTCGCTGGCGCGCTCCGCCTCGCCGACGAACAGGCTGTGATGCCGCCCCACGATCTCGTCGAGCCGATAGCCCACCGCGTCGAGGAAGTTCGCGTTGGCGGTGAGGATCGTGCCGTCGAGCGCGAAGGCGATCACCGCCTGCGAGCGGTGTAGCGCGCTGATCTGCCCTTCCAGATCGAGGGCGCGGAGCTTCTGGGCGGTGATGTCGGTGGCGAACTTGACGATCTTGACCGGTCCGCCGCGCGCGTCGAGCACCGGGTTGTAGGAGGCCTGGATCCAGACCTCCCGCCCGCCCTTGGCGAGCCGCTTGTACTCGGCGCTGGCGAAGGTGCCGCGCCGCAGCTTGTCCCAGAATTCCCTATAGGCCTCGCTCTCCCGCTCGGCCGGCGGGACGAACAGGCTGTGATGCCGGCCGCGGATCTCCTCGAGCGCGTAGCCCATGGCTTCCAGGAAGTTCGGATTGGCGTCGAGGATCGTGCCGTCCAGCGCGAACTCGATGGTGGCGAGGGACCGGCTCAACGCCGCGAGTTTGGCCGCGTGATCCCTCCCAGCCAGAACGCCCTCGAACATCGATTTCTCCGCATTCTGGGATGAGGGTGCGGCCGAAGCGCGCACCGAGCCGGTCGGATCAAGAATTTCTTGATCGAGATCAATTTTTATTGCGACGGGCGACATCATAAATCTGTCGATGCCCGGCTCTAGCGCGGGCTTCGATAATGGGATGCCGTTGCGCGGCGGTTAAAATGGTTCGCTTTGCTCGAGATATTCGCGGTGAGCCACTAAATGCACAGTCCCACTTAATGAAAAGCCATGGGACAGCATAGATCAAGGGCGAGACTATCTTGCGTTGTGCGTCGCCCGCGTTTGCCCGCCCCTTGCCAGCCTGCGGTTGTAGGATTGCACCGCTGATCCACAGCCCACCGATCGACGCGGCGCGCGATGATGCGTGGGGAATCTGGGAAGGGCGTCGCGGCGCGGACTGATCAGCCTGTCCGGCCGATGGTCGCCTCGATCCGGCCGTAGGGCTCGTCGGTCGGCAGAAAGACAACGCCCGGGTTGTCGAGGCCGAACGGTGTCAGGTCGATCGGCAGGTAGTGCTTGTTGGGCATGACGAAGCCGATCTCGGCCAGTTCCTGGACGGCGGCCAGGGCGGCCTCGCCCATCCGGTACATGCTGTCCTGGATCCCGCGGCTGTAGGTGGTGCCGAAGACGGTCAACAGCGTCGCGAGAATGCGAGCGTTGGTTCCGGCGTAATCGTGCGGCGCCGAGGCCCAGGTCCAGGTCGCGTCCATGCTGGTCGCGGCGATGCGGTCGGTCGTGTCGGGCAGGGTCCGGTACTGGTCCGCCACGAACCCCGTCCAGCCCGATTGCGTGGTCTTCATGAAGGTGTAGCCGCGCAATCCGGAGCGCAGGGTCGACCGGGTCCGGTCGGCGGTGAGCCCCACGTAGCCGGCGCCGTTCCCGTCGCGCGTGAAGGTGTGGCCGTGCGGCGCGTCGGCGATCGCGTGGCGGAGCCAGCGGACTTCCTCCGCGTCGATCGTGACGGTCTCGACCTGCGGGTAGGTCTCGAGCAGCACCCGCGCGACCGCGGCGACGAACCCCTCGGCGTCGAGCCCGAGATGCCGCGCCGCCGTCACGTTGACGATGTTCCGGATGCTGTCCGTGGCGATGGAGGCGCGGTTGTCACCTTCTGTCCAGGCCGCCTCGAAGCGCCCGGTCAGCATCACCGACAGGGTCAGCTCGCGCGGCGTGTGGTGGTCGCCGTCGCGGGCGAGGCGCAGCACGCGAACCCGTTCCTTGCCGTACCGCGATGCCGTCAGGGCCATGGGGATCTCCGATCCGGACCGCCGCCGGCCATCTCACGCAAATCTGATTCATCCTAGGCCGACGCACGTGGGGGCGCCAAGGTTCGAAGTTGCCGGCGCGGCTTGACCGGGGCCCGATTAGAACCGGCATAGTGTCGGGCCGGGTCGAACCGGCCTCGGACCGGCGAGCGGGCATGGACCTCAACACGATCGAGACCGTCGTCCGGCCGCAGAGTCGGACCGAGCTTCCCGCCTGGGCGGACGGCGATGCCTGCCTGGGAGGCGGGACGTGGCTGTTCTCCGAGCCGCAGGTCGGGATGCGGCGCCTCGTCGACCTCGCGGCGCTCGGATGGCCACCGCACGCGGTCGACGCGGAGGGCCTGACCCTCGCGGCGACCTGCACCATCGCCCAGCTCGACCGGCTGGAACTGCCGCCGGGATGGAACGCGGCGCCGCTGGTCGGCCAGTGCTGCCGCGCGCTGCTCGGCTCCTTCAAGATCTGGAACGTGGCCACGGTCGGCGGCAACGTCTGCCTCGCCCTCCCGGCCGGGCCGATGATCGCCCTCGCGACGGCCCTCGACGCGACCTGCACGATCTGGTCCGCCGACGGGGCCGAGCGGGAACTCCCGATCCTCGACTTCGTCCTCGCGCCGCAGCGGAACGCCCTGGCACCGGGCGAGATCCTGCGGAGCCTGTCGATGCCGGCCGCGGCGCTCGCGCGTCGCACGGCCTTCCGCCGCATCAGCCTCAGCCCGAACGGGCGCTCCGGCGCGCTGCTGATCGGGACGCGCGGCGCGGACGGCGCCTTCGCGCTCACGGTCACGGCCTCCGTCAAACGCCCGCTCCGCCTCGCCTTCGACGGTCTGCCGGATCCGGCCGCGCTGATGCGGGCGCTGGACGAGGCGATCCCGGACGCGCTCTACCACGACGATGTCCACGGGCGGCCCGACTGGCGCCGCCACATGACCCGGCACTTCGCCGAGGAGATCCGCGGGTCGCTCGACGCGGCGCCGTCGCCGGGAGCCGCGTCATGAAGCTCACGATCAACGGTGCCGCGCACGAGGGCGCGCCGAGAGCCGGGCAGTGCCTCCGGACCTACTTGCGCGAGGCCGGCTGGTTCGGCGTCAAGAAGGGCTGCGACGCCGGCGATTGCGGCGCCTGCACGGTCCATCTCGACGGCGAGCCCGTGCACAGCTGCCTAGTACCGGCCTTCCGCGCCGAGGGACGGAGCGTGACCACGATCGAGGGGCTGGCCGGTCCCTGCCGCGCCGACGCGGCCGAGCCGGCGGCGTTCCACCCGATGCAGGAAGCCTTCCTGGCGGCCCAGGGCTTCCAGTGCGGCTTCTGCACGCCCGGCATGATCATGACCGCGGCGAGCCTCGACCAGGGTCAGAAGCAGGATCTCGGCGCCGCCCTCAAGGGCAATCTCTGCCGCTGCACCGGCTACCGCGCCGTGCGCGAGGCCATCGCGGCCAGCGCACGCTCGGTCGACAGCTGCGGCTGCGGCGATCCCGTGGGCCGCAACCTCGCGGCACTGGCCGCGCCGCTGGTCGTGTCCGGACGCGCCCGCTTCACGATGGACGCGCCGCTCGGCGACACGCTCCACCTCAAGGTGCTGCGCTCGCCGCACGCCCATGCCCGGATCGTCGCGATCGACGCGACGGCCGCCCGCGCCGTCCCGGGCGTCGTGGCCGTGCTGACCCACGCCGACGCGCCGACGCGCCGATTCTCGACCGCGCGCCACGAGGACCCGCGCGACGACGCCTCCGACACGCGGGTCCTCGACCCGACCCTGCGGTTCGTCGGGCAGCGCGTCGCCGCCGTGGTGGCGGAGACGGAGGCCGCCGCCGAGGCCGGATGCCGCGCCCTGCGGGTGACCTACCAGGTGCGCCCGGCGCTCCTCGATCCGGAGCGCGCCCTCGACTCCGACGCACCCCGCGTCCACGATCCCCGTGACTGCCCGGGTGAGGACGCGCCGCCCCTCGAACAGCACCCCAACCTCGCCGGCGAGGTGCACGGCGCGGTCGGCGACGTGGCGGCGGGCCTCGCCGAGGCCGATTTCGTCTACGCCGGGACGTTCCGGTCGCAGCGCGTCCAGCACGCCGCCATGGAGACCCACGGCTGCATCGGCTGGCGCGCCGAGGACGGCCGCCTGACGCTGCGCACCAGCACCCAGGTGCCGTTCCTGACCCGGGACGCGCTGGCGGACCTGTTCGGCCTCGAGAAGGACGCGGTGCGCGTCGTCTGCGCGCGGGTCGGGGGCGGCTTCGGCGGCAAGCAGGAGATGCTGACCGAGGATCTCGTGGCCCTGGCGGTCCTGCACACGGGGCGGCCGGTGCGCTGGGAGCTGACCCGCCGGGAGCAGTTCGTCGGGACGACGACGCGCCACCCGATGCGGGTGGACGTGAAGGTCGGCGCCCGCCGCGACGGCACCCTCACGGCGCTGAGCCTCGACGTCCTGTCCGACACCGGCGCCTACGGGAACCACGCGGGCGGCGTGATCCACCACGCCTGCCACGAGGTGCTGGCCGCCTATGTCTGCCCGAACAAGCAGGTGAGCGGCCGCGCCGTCTACACCCACACGGTGCCGGCGGGGGCCTTCCGCGGCTACGGGTTGAGCCAGACGATCTTCGCGCTGGAATCCGCCCTGGACGAGGTCGCCCGCGAACTCGGCATTGACCCGTTCGCCCTGAGGCGGCGCAACGCCGTCAAGCCGGGCGACGCCATGGTGTCGAACAGCCTGGAACCGCACGACGTGATCTTCGGCAGCTACGGGCTCGACCAGTGCCTCACCCTGGTCGAGGACGCGCTGCGGTCCGATCCGGGGCCCGAGCCCGAGCCCGGCTGGCGCGCCGGGACCGGCATGGCGATGGCGATGATCGACACGATCCCGCCGCGCGGCCACCACGCCGACGCGCGGGTCAGCCTGGACGCCGACGGGCACTTCACCGTGCGCGTCGGGACGGCCGAGTTCGGCAACGGCACCAGCACGGTGCATCGGCAGATCGCGGCCTCGGCGCTCGGCGCCGCGCCGGAGCGTGTCCGCGTCGCGGGCGCGGACACGGATATCGTCGGGCACGACACCGGCGCCTACGGGAGCACCGGCACGGTGGTGGCGGGCCTGGCGACGATGCGCGCCGCCGAGGCGCTCGCGCTCCGGATCCGCGCGCGGGCCGCCGAGATCGCGGGCGCGACCCCGGAATCCTGCCGCCTCGACGGGGAGCAGGTCGAGACGCCGGCCGGACCGGTCACGCTGGCGGCGATCGGTCCCCTGGACGCGACCGGCCGGGCCGACGGCAGCCCGCGCTCGGTGGCGTTCAACGTCCACGCCTTCCGGGTGGCGGTCGACCCGGTGAGCGGCGCGGTGCGGATCCTCAGGAGCGTCCACGCCGCCGATGCCGGGCGGGTGATCAACCCGATGCAGTGCCGCGGTCAGGTCGAGGGCGGTATCGCGCAGGCGCTCGGCGCGGCGCTCTACGAGGACGTCCAAGTCGCCGCGGACGGGAGCCTCATCACGCAGACGTTCCGCGACTACCACATCCCCGCCTGCGCCGACGTGCCCGACACCGAGGTCCTGTTCGCCGACACGCACGACAGCGTCGGCCCGCTCGGCGCCAAGTCGATGAGCGAGTCGCCGTTCAACCCGGTGGCGGCGGCGCTCGGCAACGCCATCCGGGACGCGACCGGGGCTCGCCTGACCGCGACCCCCTTCGCGCCGGACAGGATCTACCGGGCCGTGGCGGCCGGCCGGGCGGGGCTCGCGTGATGGATCGCGCGCGGGACGCGGTGCCGGCGGCGAGGCCCGGCCTCCTGGAACGCACCTTCCGCCTCGCCGAGCACGGCACCAGCGTACGCACGGAGGTGCTCGCGGGGCTGACCACCTTCCTGACGATGGCCTACATCGTCTTCATCAACCCGAGCATCCTCGGGGATGCCGGCATGCCCCGGGGCGCGGTTTTCGTGGCGACCTGCCTCGTGGCGGCGCTCGGCTCGATGATCATGGCGCTCTGGGCCAATTACCCGATCGCCCTCGCGCCCGGCATGGGGCTCAACGCCTACTTCACCTACGTGGTGGTCCAGCAGCTCGGCTTCAGCTGGCAGGCCGCCCTCGGCGCGGTGTTCATCTCGGGCGTGTGCTTCCTGATCGTCACGCTGACAGGCCTGCGCGCGCTGATCGTCGAGGGGATCCCGCGCTCCATGCGGATCGCCATCACGGTCGGGATCGGCCTGTTCCTGGCGATCATCGCGCTCAAGAACGCCGGCCTCGTCGCGGCGAGCCCGGCGACCTTCGTCACCCTCGGCGACCTGCACAAGCCGGAGGCGATCCTGGCGGTGCTGGGCTTCCTGATGGTGGCCGTCCTCTCCGCCCGGAAGGTGCGGGCGGCACTGCTGTCGAGCATCCTCGCCGTCACGGCGCTGAGCTTCGTCTTCGCGGGCAACACCTTCCAGGGAATCGTCTCCCTGCCGCCGTCGATCGCCCCGACCCTGTTCGCCCTCGACATCCCGGGTGCCCTCTCGGCGGGCCTGCTCCACGTCATCCTGGTCCTGTTCCTGGTGGAGCTGTTCGACGCCACGGGCACGCTGATGGGCGTGGCGAGCCGGGCCGGACTCCTGACCAATGGGAAGATGCGCCGCCTCGACCGGGCGCTGATGGCCGATTCCGTCTCGGTCTTCGCGGGCTCGCTCCTCGGCACGTCGAGCACGACGGCCTATCTGGAGAGCGCCTCCGGCGTCGAGGAGGGCGGCCGCACCGGGCTCACGGCCGCCACCGTGGCGGTGCTGTTCCTCGCCTGCCTGTTCTTCGCGCCGCTCGCGGGCGCGGTGCCCGCCTACGCCACGGCGCCGGCGCTGTTCTACGTCGCCTGCCTGATGCTGCGCGAGCTGGTCGAACTCGACTGGGACGATATCACCGAGGTCGTGCCGGCCTGCGTCACGGCCCTGCTGATGCCCTTCACCTACTCGATCGCCACCGGCGTCTCCTGCGGGTTCATCACCTACGCGGCGCTGAAGCTGCTGGCGGGCCGCGCCCGGGAGGTGAAGCCGATCGTCTGGGTGATCGCCGCGGTCTTCCTGTTCAAGTTCGTCGAGACCGGCGGCGCGCACTGACGGCCGCGCGGCGCCCTTACCGGCCCGTCGCGGCCGCGTAGAGCGCCGCCGCGTCCCGCGCGGCGCGCATCGCCGCGGCGGCCCCGGGGTCGCGCAGGCGCCGCGCCACGCAGGCCAGCGCGTTCAGCGTCTCGCCCTCGGCGGCGACCGGGAGCAGCAGCAGGACGACGAGGTCCACCGGCCGATCGTCGACCGCGTCGAAATCGATCGGGTCGCGGAGCCGGGCCAGGATCCCGTAGGGGCGCGCGATGCCCTCGAGGCGCGCGTGCGGCAGGGCGATGCCGTCGCCGACCCCGGTCGAGCCCAGGCTCTCGCGCCGGATCAGCGCCGGGAAGATCGTCTCCGCGGCGAGGCCGAGGGCGTTGGCGGCGCGGCGCGCCAGCTCCTCGAGCAGCGCCCCCTTGCCGGCGGCGCGCAGGCCGACGAGCGCGTCGGAGGGCGCGAGGATCCGGTCCACACTCATCGCGCGGGATCGCGGGCGCTGGGACACATCGGGTCGTCCTCGGGATCAGTGGGCGATCGCGCCGCCGACGCCGCGGTGCGGCGGGGTCGGCTCGTCGTCGGGCGCGCGCAGGCGGTAGCCGACGCCGGTCTCGGTGAGCAAGATCCGCGGCCGCTCGGGATCCACCTCCAGCTTCTGGCGGAGCTGGCGCACGTAGACGCGCAGGTATTGCGGGTCGGACGAGGACGGCACGGAGCGCATCAGCTGCGCGTGGGTGAGCACCTTGCCGGCATGCAGGACCAGGACGCGCAGGAAGTCGTACTCGCGCGGCGTCAGCTTCACCTCGGCCTCGTCGACCTTCACGATCCGGCGGACCAGATCGACCGACAGGGTGTCGACGCGGAAGATCGGCCGCTCGCCGCGCGCGGCGAGCTGGTGGCGCATGGCGGCCCGCAGGCGTGCCAGCAGCTCCGCCATGCCGAACGGCTTGGTCACGTAGTCGTTGGCGCCGAGATCGAGCGCCTCGACCTTGCCGCTCTCGTCGTCGCGGCTCGAAAGCACGACGACCGGGAGGTCGGGATGGCTCGATCGAACCGACCGCAGCAGGTCGTGGCCGCGCATGTCGGGCAGGCCGAGATCGAGGATCACGAGGTCGACGCCCTCCCGGCCGAGCAGCGCCAGGGCGGTCCGGGCATCGGGCGCCTCCAGGATCGCGTAGCCCTGCGTGGCCAGGCCCATGCGGAGGAGCTTGCGGATCGGCGGCTCGTCGTCGACGACCAGGATCGTGGGGCTCATGCGGCGATGTCCCTGGGCGCGTTCCGGGCCGGAATCGGCAGGCTGACGGTGAAGCAGGCGCCGCCGCGGTCGGGGCGGTTCTCGGCCGTGACGGTGCCGCCCATCGCCTCGACGAAGCCCCGGGAGATGGCGAGGCCCAGCCCGGTACCGGCCCGGACACGGTCGCCCTTCCGGACACGGTAGAACTTGTCGAAAACCCGCTCGACATCCGCCTCGGGCAGGCCGTCGCCCTCGTCCAGCACGGCGATGCGGACGCGGTCGTCCGCGCGGCGCGCGCGCACCGTCACGGTCGAGCCCTCGGGCGCGTACTTGGCGGCGTTGTCGAGGAGGTTGACCAGGACCTGCTCGAACAGGACCGGGTCGAGCGCCAGCGGCGGCAGGTCGGCCTCGACGTCCACGGCGACGCGGTGTTCGGCAAGGATCTTCTGGGTGCGGCGCAGGGCGGTGTCGACCGTCTCGGCCACGTCCTGCGCGGAGAGGTTCGGCGCCACCGCGCCGGCCTCCAGCCGGGTCATGTCGAGGAGGTTCGCGATGAAGCGGTTGAGCCGCTCCGACTCCTCGATGATCGTCGCCAGCAATTCCGCCTTGGCGTCCGCGGGCAGCGCCGCCTCGAGGTCGCGCAGCGTGCTGGCCGCGCCCAGGACCGAGGCGAGCGGCGTGCGCAGGTCGTGGCTGATCGAGGTGAGCAGCGCCTGGCGCAGGCGGTCGGTCTCGGCCGCGCGCTCGGCCCGGTCGAGATCCTCCACGAGCCGGACCCGCTCGATGGCTAGGGCGCCCATGTCGGCCAGGGCGTCGAGGAGGCGGCGGCCCTCAGGCGACAGGATCGGCCCGATGCCGTCGGAATCGAGGCCGATCACCCCGATCGTCCCGCGTCCGGTCCGCATCGGCAGGAACAGGCGCTTGGCGCCCGGCAGCGTGTCGGCGCCCCGGCCCGCGGGCCGGTCGTTGTCGAAGGCCCACTGCGCGGCCGCGAGATCGGCCTCGTCCAGCATGTCCTCGGGCGGGTAGCCCGTCCGCACCGTGACGGCCTGGCCGTCGGGCAGCAGGAGAACGACGCGCACCTTCAGCATCGCGGCGACCTGGGCGCAGGTGGCCCAGAGCACGTCGTCGAGGGTGCCGCAGGCGGCGAGCTTCCGCGAGAAGCCGAACAGCCGCTCCGTGGCCCGCGCCCGGCCCTGGCTGACCACCGCGACGCGACGCGCGCGGGAGGCGAGGTTCGAGACGAGGACGGCCACCAGGGTGAAGAGCAGGAACGCCGCGACGTTGGTCGGATCGGCGATGGTGAGGGTGTAGACCGGCGGCAGGAAGAAGAAATTGTAGGCGAGCGAGGCCGCCACAACCGAGACGAGGGACGGCCCGAGGCCCCAGCGCACCGCCACCGCCACGACCGCGGTCAGCAGGAACAGGTCGGCGTTCTCGACGCCCGCGTAGGGTTCCGCGACGATGGCCGCGCCGAGGCCCGCGGCGATCGCCGCCAGCGCGATCGCGTAGGGCCGCGCGTCGCGCCCCGGGCGCGGCGCGCTCACCGCCACGGCGCGGCGCGCCGGCTTCTCGTCCGGGACGGCCTCGCCGGGGACGACGTGCACGCTGATGGCGCCGCTGTGCCGCACGAGGTCGTACACCACCGAGCCGTTGACCAGCTCGAAGAGCCACGAGCGGTTCGCCTTGCCGACGACGATGTGGTTCACGTTGGCCGAGCGCGCGTAGTCGAGCACGTCGTCGGCGATCCGGCGCCCGCCCGGCAGGGTGACGGCGTCGCCGCCGAGGCGGTCGGCGAGCCGCAGGGCCTCGGCGATGCGGTCGCGCTCGGCCTCGCTCAGGGCCGCCGCCCGCGCGCCCTCGATGGAGAGCGCCGTCCAGGGGGCGTGCAGGCGGTCGGCCAGACGCTTGGCGTGGCGCACGAGGCCGGCGGAGCGGGGATCCTCGTTCACGCAGACCAGCACGCGCTCGCCCGCCGCCCAGGGACCGGCGATCGCGTTGGCCCGCATGTGGCCGAGCAGCTCGTCGTCGACCCGGTCGGCGGTGCGCCGGAGCGCCAGCTCGCGGAGCGCCGTGAGGTTGCCGCGCGAGAAGTAGTGCTTGAGCGCGCGCTCGGCGTGCGTCGGGACGTAGACCTTGCCGTCCTTCAGGCGCTGGATCAGGTCGTCGGGGTTGAGGTCCACCACCTCGATATCGTCGGCCCGGTCGAGGACGCCGTCCGGCACCGTCTCGCGCACCCGGATGCGGGTGATCGACGCGACCACGTCGTTGAGGCTCTCGACGTGCTGGATGTTGAGCGTCGTCAGGACGTCGATGCCGGCATCGAGCAGCTCCTCGACATCCTGGTAGCGCTTCGGGTGGCGCGAGCCCGGGGCGTTGGTGTGGGCGAGCTCGTCGACCAAGGCGAGGGCCGGCCGGCGCGCCAGCAGGGCGTCGAGGTCCATCTCCTGCAGGACGGTGCCGTGATACGGAACGGAACGGCGGGGGATCGTCTCGAACCCGTCGAGCAGGGCCTCGGTCTCGGCGCGGCCGTGCGTCTCGACGACGCCGACCACGACGTCGAGCCCTGCCTTCAGCCGGGCCCGCCCGACGGTCAGCATCTCGTAGGTCTTGCCGACCCCGGGGGCGGCGCCGAGGAACACCTTGAGCCGGCCGCGCGTCCGCTCCTCCCGGCGCGCCGCTTCGAGCAGGGCGTCGGGGGAGGGGCGGGTCGGGTCGCGGCCGGTCTCGGGCATGATCGCCATCTTAGCAAAACCCCGCGGACAACGCGGGATCGTCGCGTCATCGCGAGCGGAGCGAAGCAACCCAGGGCAGCTGACGCCGGTGAGCGTGGCGCGGCTGGATTGCTTCGCTTCGCTCGCGAAGACGAAGCGGGATCCGCAGCGCAGCTTCGGGGTCCCCCCTGCTGCTGGGCGCGCCTCAGCGACGGGCGAGATCGTCGACCGCGAGGTTCAGCGCCAGCACGTTGACGCGCGGCTCACCCAGGAGGCCGAGGGTGCGCGCCTCGATGCGGGACGACACCAGAGCGCGCAGCTTGTCCGCCGGGATGTTGCGGGCCTTGGCGACGCGGGGAACCTGGAAGTAGGCGGCCTCGGGCGAGATGTCCGGGTCGAGGCCCGAGCCGCTGGTCGTGACGAGGTCGACCGGGACGGGCGCATCCGGGTTCTCGGCCCTGAGCGCGTCGAGATCGCCCTTCACCCGCTCGGCGAGGGCGGCGCTGGTCGGGCCGAGATTCGAGCCCGAGGAGTTCGCCGCGTTGTAGGGCATCGGCACCGTCTTCGCGGCGTCGGACGGGTCCGGCGCCGTCGTCGCCGAGGGCCGGCCGTGGAAGTAGCCGGCACCCGTGAAGTTCTGGCCGATCAGGCTGGAGCCGACGACCGTGCCGTCGCGCGCGATCAGGCTGCCGGCGGCCTTCGCGGGGAAGATGGCGCCGGCGAGGCCCGTCATCGCGAGGGGGTAGGCGAGGCCGGTGATCGCCGTCAGGGCGGTGAGCAGGACCAGGGCGGGGCGAAGCTGGTTGAGCATGGCAGGTCTCCGGGGACCGGTTCAGGCGAGGTGGAGGGCGCTGACGGCGAGGTCGATGGCCTTGATGCCAACGAAGGGCACCAGGACGCCGCCGAGGCCGTAGATCAGGAGGTTCCGGCGCAGCAGCGCGGCCGCGCCGACGGCCCGGTAGGTGACGCCGCGCAGGGCCAGCGGGATCAGCGCGACGATGATGAGCGCATTGAAGATGATCGCCGACAGGATCGCGCTCTGCGGCGAGGCCAGGCCCATGACGTTCAGCGCCTGGAGCTGCGGGTAGAGCGTGAGGAACATCGCCGGGATGATGGCGAAGTACTTGGCCACGTCGTTCGCGATCGAGAAGGTCGTCAGCGCGCCGCGGGTCATCAGCAGCTGCTTGCCGATGCCGACGATCTCGATGAGCTTCGTGGGGTCGCTGTCGAGGTCGACCATGTTGCCCGCCTCGCGGGCCGCGACGGTGCCGGTGTTCATGGCGACGCCGACATCGGCCTGGGCCAGCGCCGGGGCGTCGTTGGTGCCGTCACCGCACATGGCGACGAGCTTGCCGTCCGCCTGCTCCTTGCGGATCAGCGCGAGCTTGTCCTCCGGAGTCGCTTGGGCGAGGAAGTCGTCGACGCCGGCCTCGGCGGCGATCGCCGCCGCGGTCATCGGGTTGTCGCCGGTGATCATCACCGTGCGGATGCCCATCTGGCGCAGCTCGGCGAAGCGCTCGCGGATGCCGCCCTTCACGATGTCCTTGAGGTAGACCACGCCCAGCAGGCGGCCGTCCCTGGCGACGGCGAGCGGCGTACCGCCGGCCTTGGCGATCTCCTCCGCGATGGCGCGGATCTCGGTCACGACGCCGGTCTCGGCCTCGGGGCGGACGGCCAGGGCGACGTTGGAGCCGCGCGAGGCGATGGGCTGGCCCGAGACCGAGGCGATGACGGCATCGACGGCGCCCTTGCGGATCGACGTGCCCTGCAGATCCACCCCCGACATCCGCGACTGCGCGGTGAACGGCACGAAGGTGGCGTTGAGGCCGCCCATGTCCCGGGCGCGGATGCCGTACTTCTCCTTGGCCAGCACCACGATGGAGCGGCCCTCCGGCGTCTCGTCGGCGAGCGAGGCGAGCTGCGCGGCGTCGGCGAGATCCTGCTCGCTGACGCCGCGGACGGGGCGGAACTCGGTCGCCTGACGGTTGCCGAGGGTGATCGTGCCGGTCTTGTCGAGGAGCAGCGTGTCGACGTCGCCCGCCGCCTCCACGGCGCGGCCCGACATCGCGAGCACGTTGAAGCGGACCAGCCGGTCCATGCCGGCGATGCCGATCGCCGAGAGCAGCGCGCCGATCGTCGTCGGGATCAGCGTGACGAACAGGGCGACCAGCACGATCACGGGGATCGACCCGCCCGCGTAGCTCGCGAAGCTCGGGATCGAGGCCACCGCGAAGACGAACACGAGGGTGAGGCCGGCGAGCAGGATGTTCAGGGCGATCTCGTTCGGCGTCTTCTGCCGCGAGGCGCCCTCCACGAGGGCGATCATCCGGTCGACGAAGGTCGAGCCGGCCGCGGCGGTGATGCGGACCTTGATCTCGTCCGAGAGGACCTGCGTGCCGCCGGTCACCGCCGAGCGGTCGCCGCCGGATTCTCGGATCACCGGGGCGGATTCGCCCGTGATGGCCGCCTCGTTCACGGAGGCGACGCCCTCGATCACCTCGCCGTCGGACGGGATCAGGTCTCCGGCCTCGACCAGGACGACGTCGCCGACCTTGAGCGAGGTGCCCGGCACCGTCTCGAAGGCCCGGCCCTGCCCAATGAGGCGCTTGGCGGTCATCTCGGTGCGGGTGCGCCGCAGGCTGTCGGCCTGGGCCTTGCCGCGACCCTCCGCGAGGGCCTCGGCGAAGTTGGCGAAGATCAGGGTGAACCACAGCCAGAGGATGATCTGGCCCGAGAAGAGCAGGTCGCTGCCGCCGGTGACGAGGTCGCGGACGAACAGCACGGTGGTGAGGAGCGCCACGACCTCGACCACGAACATGACCGGGTTTCGGATCATGGCCCGCGGATCGAGTTTTCGTACCGAGCCGAGGAGGGCCGGCCCGATCAGGGCGGCGCTGAACAGGGATGATGTCTGACGCGACATGGGAGATGTCCGGAGGAGAGATTGGAGTGAGGCTGCCGTCCTTGCGAGCGGAGCGAAGCAACCCAGGGCCGCGCTCCGCTGCGCGCGCGTTCACCGTTGCGGAGGCTCAGCCCCCGGCGCCGAGGGTCAGCGCGTAGGCGGCCAGCAGGGCGAAGCCGCCGAGCATCACGACGCCGAGGAGCGCCAGGATGAGGTCGGAGGTCCGCAGGGGCTGGGCGCCGCCGCGGTCAAGCCGCAGAGGAGGGCGGTGCAGCGCGAGGTGGTGGCGCGGGACGCGCCGGGCGGGGAAAGCGCGCGGCATCTCAGCCCCCCGTCGCGAAGGTCTGGCCGGCCGCGCCCGCGAAGTGCTCCACGATCGGGCCGAGCGCCAGCGACGGGAAGAAGGTCAGGCCGCCCATGATCAGCACGACGCCGACCAGCAGCCCGACGAACAGGCCACCGTGGGTGGGGAACGTGCCCGCGGAGGCCGGGACCGTCTTCTTGGCCGCGAGCGAGCCCGCGATGGCGAGCACCGGGATCTTCACGAAGAACCGGCCGACCAGCATGCCGACGGCGAGCGTGCTGTTGTAGAACAGCGTGTTGGCCGTCAGCCCGCCGAAGGCCGAGCCATTGTTGGCCGCCGCCGACGTGTAGGCGTAGAGGATCTCCGAGAAGCCGTGCGGGCCGGCATTGGCCGGGCCGGCGAGGCCCGCCGGCACCACCGTCGCCAGGGCGGTGAAGCCCAGCATCATCAGCGGCAGGCAGAGGATGCCGAGCATGGCCATCTTCACCTCCTTCGCCTCGATCTTCTTGCCGAGGTATTCGGGGGTGCGGCCGACCATCAGGCCCGCCACGAAGATCGCCACGATGACGAAGATCAGCATGCCGTAGAGGCCGGCGCCGACGCCGCCGATGATGACCTCGCCGAGCTGCATGTTGAGCAGCGGGATCAGGCCGCCGAGCGCCGTGAACGAGTCGTGCATGGCGTTCACCGCGCCGCAGGAGGCCGCCGTTGTGATGACCGCGAACAGCGCCGAGGCGCTGATCCCGAAGCGGACCTCCTTGCCCTCCATGTTGCCGCCGGTCAGCCCGAAGCTGCTGAGCACCGAGCTGCCGTTGGCCTCGGCCCAGTAGGTCACGGCGACGCCGGCCAGGAACAGGATTCCCATGGCGCCAAGGATCGCCCAGCCCTGACGCTCGTCACCGACCATGCGGCCGAAGACGTTGGTCAGCGCGGCGCCGATCGCGAAGATCGAGACCATCTGGACGAAATTCGACAGGGCGGTGGGGTTCTCGAAGGGGTGCGCGGCGTTGGCGTTGAAGAAGCCGCCGCCGTTGGTGCCGAGCATCTTGATCGCCACCTGGCTCGCGACCGGGCCCAGCGCGATGGTCTGCTTGGCGCCCTCCAGCGTCGTGGCGTCCGCGTAGGCGCTGAGCGTCTGCGGCATGCCCTGCCAGACCAGGAACAGCGTGTAGGGTATGCAGATCGGCAGCAGCACGTAGAGGGTCGCGCGGGTCACATCGACCCAGAACGAGCCGATCGTGCCGCTGGAGGCGCGGGCGAACCCGCGGATCAGCGCCACCGCGACCGCGATGCCGGTCGCCGCCGACAGGAAGTTCTGGTGCGTCAGGCCCAGCATCTGGGACAGGTACGACAGCGTGGTCTCGCCGCCGTAGGACTGCCAGTTGGTGTTGGTGATGAAGCTGGTCGACGTGTTGAACGCGAGATCCGGCGCCACCGCGCTCTGATCGGCCGGATTCAGCGGCAGTACCGCCTGCAGGCGCAGGATCGCGTAGAGCGCCGCGAAGCCCAGCACGTGGAACAGGATGACCGCGCCCGTATAGGCCAGCCAGTGCTGCTCCTGGCGATCATCGATGCCGGACACGCGGTAGAGCCCGCGCTCGATCGGTCCGAGCACGGGCGAGAGGAGGGTGCGCTCTCCGGTGAAGACGCGGGTCATGTACGACCCGAGGGGCTTCACGAGCGCCAGAACGATCGCGCCGTACAGCGCGATCTGGATCCAGCCGTTGAGGGTCATGGGGGAGATCCGTCAGGGCCGCTCAGAACCGCTCGGGGCGGACGAGGGCGTAGGTGAGGTAGACGAGGAGGCCGGCGGTCACGCAGGCGCCGAGGGCGAGATCGAGGGTCATGGCGGCCTCTCTCAGAGCCGGTCGCAGGCGGCCGCGTAGCCGGCCGCCGCGGCGAAGAAGGCGAGGCCCCCTGCGAGGAAGACGATGTCGAGCATGGTGGTCGGGTCCGGTTCGGCGGACCGGCCGCGGAGGCTCCGCGGCCGGCCTTGGCCGACCAGCAGTGTCGCCGGGAACCGCGTTAGGGTTCGAGCGAGGACCGGGCGGGAGTTTATAAGGGCCGCGTTAGGATCCGGCGTTCCCGCCGAAGCTGGCCCGGAGACCCGCGCAGGCGGCCGGCACGGTCAGCCACGCCGCGCCCGGGCAGAGACGGCGCCACCGGGCGCGATCGAGCCGGATCACCCCCGCCTCGCGGCCGAGGATGCCGCCGTAGGCGAGGCCGCAGACGCGGCAGCGGCCCGCCAGCGGCTGGATGGATAACCCCGGGGGTGCCGTGCCGGACGGCGACGCGGCGTCGCCGCGACAGGGCGGCGCGGCTCCGGCGCTCACTGGACCCGCAGGGGTTCGAAGACGTTCAGCGCGAGCAGCGCGAGGGACACGGCGGACCACCCGCCGAGCGCGACGACCATCAGCGCGAAGACGCGGTCGGCCCTGCACTCGGCGAGGATGTAACGGACGATCGGCATGCGGAGGCTCCATCCGGGCTGATGCCCGATGGCGCGACCACGTCCGCATCGGCCGTGAGGGACCAAGACGCGTGCGGGGCGTCCGGCATAGGGATGTCATGAGGATGGGCGGCCGGCGCGCCCGTCAGCGCCAGAAAGGGCGGATCGAGCGCGTGCAGGACGCGGGGCGGTGAGTCGTGGGAGCCGGATCCCGGGTCGGCGCAGCCCACCGAGGCCGGGACGGGCTCGGGCGCACGGAGGGAATCTGGTGGCACGACGCGGCCACTCCGGGAGCGTCCGGTCCGCGGGCGGGCGACGCCCTAGACCGTCGCGGCCTCGGGCTGCTCGGTCGAGTTGAACACGACCTCGCCGGTCCGCTCGCAGACCACGGTGACAGAGGTCGCCCCGTTCTCGCGCTGCTGCAGGGGGAGCTGCGCGAGCGCGTAGGCCGTCGCCGCCTCGAGGTCGCACGGCCACAGCTTGGTGAAGCTCTCGCGTTTTCCGCGGCGAAAAGTGATCTTGTAAGCCATCGTTTCCTCCGTTTTCACGGAAGATACACCTTCTCGGCGTGCCGCCACGCCGCGCCGAGACATGGCACCGATGCGTTCCGGACGGGATTGGAAGCGAGAAGCCGGCAGACGGGCGACGAACCGGGCGACGAACGGCGAGCCCGTGACTGGGGCGGGACAGCGATTCCCGTACAGCTTGATCCGCAAAATAGACCATGCGACGGTGCCGAATAATGAATTGCGCGCCCGCGGGCATCGCGCAGATCAGGCTTGGCAGGGCAAGGCGTCACCCCTGGCGCGTCGGTGTCGGAGTGGTTCGAGGTATGTCCCACGCGCCGGCCGGATCACCCAGCGAGACAGGTCGGGCCGCCGACGCCGGCCCTAGCCGGAGCGCCGGGCCTCTCGACGAGGCCGGGGTCGCCAAGCAGAAGCTCGTCGAGGCGATCGAGAGCAGCTCGGAGGGCTTCGCGCTGTTCGACCCGGACGATCGCCTCGTCCTGTGCAACGGGCACTTCCAGGATTTCCATCCCGGCCTGTCGGCCATCATCGTGCCCGGCGTGACCTTCGAGGCCATCGCCAACGCCGTCGCGGAGACCTGCGTCGTACGGCCGGACGGGATGAGCGTCGAGGCCTGGGTCGCCGAGCGCATCGCCCATTACCGCGCGCCGCGCGGTCCGCTCCTCCAGCAGCGCGTCGACGGCCGCTGGGTCCAGGTCAACGAGCGCAAGACCAACGACGGCGGCGTCGTCGCGGTCTACACCGACGTGACCGAGATCAAGCGCGCCGAGCAGGTGCTCCAGGCGACGCAGGGGCGGCTGACCTACCTGCTCACCGCGTCCCCGTCGATGATCTGCAGCTTCGAGGTCGGAGGGCGCAACGCGCCGACCTTCATCAGCGAGAACGTGCGCGATCTCCTCGGCTACGAGCCGGGCGACTACCTGTCGGGGCCGGAATTCTGGCTGGAGCGGCTCCATCCCGACGACCGCGACCGCGTTCTCGCCGAGTTCCCGAACCTGCTCGCGGACGGGCACAACGTCATCGAGTACCGGTTCCGGCACGCGAACGGCACCTATCGCTGGGTCCGGGACGAGCAGCGCCTCCTGCGGGACGCGACGGGCCAGCCCGTCGAGGTGGTCGAGTCCTGGAGCGACATCACCGAGCGCAAGGAAGCCGAGCTGGCGCTGCAGAAGCAGACCGCCTTCGTCGAGCTGCTCCAGGCCGCCGCCGCGGCCGCCAACGAGGCCCCGACGGTCGAGGACGCCCTGCGCTTCTGCCTCGAGCGCGTCGCGCAGCACGCCGGCTGGCCCGTCGGTCACGCCCATATCCTGGCCCGAGACGGGACGCGGACGCTGCTCCCGACCGGCATCTGGCACTGCGACCCCGGCGCGGATGTCGCGCGATTCCAGGCCGCCACGGCCGCCACGTCGCTGGCCGCCGGATCGGGCCTGGCCGGCCGCGTTCTGGTCTCGGGCGCGCCGGAATGGAGCGTCGGGGACCCGACGCTGGCCGCGGACCCGCGCGCGCCGGCGGCGGTCGAGCACGGCATCCGGGCGGGGTTCGGCTTTCCGGTGACGGTCGGGCGCGACGTCGTCGCGGTGCTGGAGTTCTTCGCCCGTGACGCGTCCCCGCCGGACGCCTCGCTGCTCCGGGTCATGAGCAATATCGGCGCGCAGCTCGGCCGCGTGATCGAGCGCAAGCAGGCCGAGGAGAGCCTGCGTCAGGCGAAGGAGGCGGCCGAGGAGGCGAGCCGCGCCAAGAGCAGCTTCCTCGCCAACATGAGCCACGAATTGCGGACCCCGCTCAACGCGATCATCGGCTTCACCCGGCTGGTGATGCGGCGGGCGAAGGATGTCCTGCCGGTCAAGCAGTTCGAGAATCTCGAGAAGATCCTGGCGAGTTCCGAGCACCTGCTCTCGCTGATCAACAGCATCCTCGACCTCGCCAAGGTCGAGGCGGGGCGCATGGAGGTGAAACCCTCGGACTTCGCCCTGGAGCCGGTCCTCGACCTGTGCCTCCGCACCGTCGAGCCCCTCGTCAAGAACGAGGGCGTGCGCCTCGTCCGGGACGTCCGGGACCCGCCCCCGATGCTGCGCACGGACGAGGAGAAGCTGCGGCAGATCCTGATCAACCTGCTCAGCAACGCCATCAAGTTCACCGAGGCCGGGTCAGTCACGCTCCGCGTCCGCTCGGTCGATGAGGGCATCGAGTTCGCCGTGATGGACACCGGCATCGGCATCCCGGCGGGCGCCCTGAGCGCGATCTTCGAGGAGTTCCATCAGGTCGACAACAGCGCGACCCGGTCCCACAGCGGCACCGGGCTCGGGCTCGCGATCAGCCACCGGCTCGCGCGCCTGCTCGGCGGCCGGATCGGCGTCGAGAGCCGCGAGGGCGAGGGATCGACCTTCACGCTCACCATCCCGCCGCGGATCGCCGGCGGCGCCGAGGTGCCGCCGCCCCCGAAGCCGGCACCCGCCGCCGTCACCGCGCCGCGCTCGGGCGCCAAGGTCGTGCTCGCGATCGACGACGATCCCAACGTCGTCTACCTGCTGAAGGAGAACCTCGCCGATGCCGGCTACACGGTGGTCGGGGCGGCGAGCGGCCAGGAAGGGCTGGTCAAGGCCCGGGAGCTGCAGCCGCGGGCCATCACCCTCGACATCATGATGCCCGGCACCGACGGCTGGCAGGTGCTGCACGCGCTGAAGACCGATCCGCTGACCCGGGACATCCCGGTCGTCTTGATCTCCATCGTCGACCAGAAGGAGCTCGGCTTCCGGCTCGGCGCGACCGACTACATCGTGAAGCCGTTCGAGCGGGAGGCCCTGATCGGCGCCCTCGCGCGGATCGCCCCCGACAACGAGCGCGTCCTCGTGATCGACGACGATCCCAACGTGCCGGACCTCGTGCGGCAGCTGCTCGACTCGGAGCACTGCACCGTCGACTGGGTGGCCGACGGCGCGGCCGGACTGGAGCGCATCGCGCAGGCCCGCCCGAGCGTCATCCTCCTCGACCTGCTCATGCCGCGGATGGACGGCCTCGCCTTCCTGGACGCCCTGCAGGCGGATCCCGCCGCCCGGTCGATCCCCGTCGTGGTCCTGACCGCCGCGTCCCTGGATCCCGCCGAGCGCGGCATGCTCCGGGAACGGGTGCTCGGACTGATCGACAAGGGTGGGCTCGATCGCGCCGCCCTGGTCCGGGAGGTCCGCCGCGTGCTCCCGGTCCTGGAGACCGAGACCGCCGACGGTGACCGATGAGGTCTGAGACGCCACGTTCGCGGCGGCCCGCTTCGTCCGGGATCCGCCCATGAAGCGGATTCTCATCGTCGAGGACGTCGCGCTCAACCGCGATCTGCTGACCCAGCTGCTCGAGGACGAGTACGAGATCCTGATCGCCGTCGACGGGGCCGCCGGCGTGGACATGGCGATCGCGCACCGGCCGGATCTCATCCTCATGGACCTGTCGCTGCCGCTCGTCGACGGCTGGGAGGCGACGCGCCGGATCAAGGCCGACGCGACGACCGCCGCCATCCCGGTGATGGCGATCACCGCCAACGCGATGACCGGCGACGAGGACCGCGCGCGGGCCGCCGGCTGCGACGACTTCATGACGAAGCCCGTCGACGAGGACCTGCTCTTCGCCAAGCTGCAGCACTGGCTCGGCTGAGCGCGGCCGTCTCACGCCAGGAAGGGAGGACCCGTGGAGCCAGCCCGCATCCTCATCGTCGACGATGAGCCCTTCAACCTCGACCTGCTGGAGCAGGAGCTGGAGCTCCTCGGCCACGCCAGCGTGCGGGCGGCGAACGGGCGGGCGGCCCTCGACCGGCTGAGCGAGGAGCCGTTCGACCTCGTGCTCCTCGACGTGATGATGCCGGCCCTGGACGGCTACGCCGTGCTCGAGCGGATGAAGGCCCACGAGGCGTGGCGCCACACGCCCGTCGTGATGATCTCCGCCCTCATGGAGATCGGCAGCATCGTCCGGTGCATCGAGCTCGGCGCCTTCGACTACCTGCCGAAGCCCTTCGAGCCCGTGATCCTGGAGGCGCGCATCCGGTCCTGCCTGGAGCGGAAGCGGGCGCACGACCGCGAGGTGGCGCATCTGCGGACCATCGAGCGCGAGCGCAAGCGCGCCGATGAGCTCCTGCACGCCATCCTGCCGGTCTCGGCGGTCGCGGAGCTGATGGAGACCGGGCAGGTCAAGCCGCGGCTGTTCGGCGACGTCGCGGTCCTGTTCATCGACCTCGTCGGCTTCACCACGTGGTGCCACGACCAGAGCCCGGACGTCGTCGTCGCGGAGATCCAGCGCCTCGCGGAGGCCTTCGAGGTGGTCGCGCAGGCGCGCGGCCTGGAGAACATCAAGACGATCGGCGACGCCTTCATGGCCACGGCCAACCTGCTGCGGCCGCACGACGACCCGGTCTCCGCCGCCATCCGCTGCGCCGCCGACATGGTGGCGATCGCGGCCGAGGGCGAGCCGGGCTGGCGGATCCGCGGCGGCATCCACATCGGGCCGGTCGTCGGCGGCATCGTCGGCCGGACGAAGTTCACCTTCGACCTGTGGGGCGACACCGTGAACGTCGCCGCCCGGCTCGCGGGCCTCGGCGACGGGTGCGCGCTGCACCTGTCGCGTGAGGCCTTCGCGCGCCTGCCGGACCCGCGCGACGTCCGGCCGATCGGCCCGGTGACGCTGAAGGGCAAGGGCGCGGTCGACGTGTACTGCCACGCCCTCGCGGCCGGCGACGCGACCCCGGCCTGAGACGCCCGCGGCGGCCGCGGAGCGTTCCGGATTGCGCAGCAAGAAGCGGGATGCGGCGCGCCGGGACGGAGCTTAGGGCCCGTCCCGGAGGTGCACCATGACCCGTTATCGCTGCGTTCCGATCCCGACGGAGACCGCCGATCGCTTCCGTACCACCGGCCTCGACGACCGGGACAACCCGGTCCGTCGGGTCGTCGCGACGGCGGATGGCGGCTTTCCCTGCCGACACTGCCTGCAGCTCGGCCGGCCTGGCGAGACCATGCTGCTCGGATCCTACGATCTGCCCGAGCCGCGCGGGATCTACTGGACACCCAGTCCGATCTTCCTGCACGCGGACGAGTGCCCGCGCGCCGAGGCGGCCGACGGCCTCGCGCCGATCGTCCGCGCGAACACGTTGGTCTCGGTCCGTGCCTACGACGCGGACCATCTCTGCCTCTACGATCTCGGGCAGGTCTGTCCCGGGAGCGAGGCCGAGGTTCCGCTCCGCCGCGCCCTCGACGATCCGCGCACCCGCTTCGTCAACATCCACACGGCGCGGCCCGGGTGCCTCCTGTCCCGCGTGGAGCGCGTCGCCGACTGAGCGCGAGCCACCGAATCGCCCAACGGGCCTTTGCGGGGCCCGGTCAGGCCGCCACGTGGATGTGCTCCTGCGCGTTGATGAAGGCCGCCACGCCGGCGGCCGGGATCGGCCTGCTCAGCAGGTAGCCCTGGACCTCCGAGAACCCGCTCGCCCGCAGCCGGGCCAGCTGCTCCGGGGTCTCGACGCCCTCGGCCGTCGTCGTGATCTTCAGGCTGCGGCCGAGTTCGGCGACGACGTGGACGATCGCCGCCGCCTCGTCCTTCTCCAGGAGGTTCCGGACGAAGGACTGGTCCAGCTTGATCTTGTCGAATCGGAAGGTGTTCAGGGAGGAGAGGGACGAGTAGCCGGTCCCGAAATCGTCCATCGAGAACCGCACGCCTAGGGAGCGCAGGCGGCTCAGCATCTCGAAGCTCGCCTGATCCTGGCTCAGGATCACCGACTCGGTGATCTCCAGCTCGAGACGGTGGCTCGGCAGCTCGGTCTTCAGCAGGACCTCCTCGACGAACCGGTCGAGATTGCCTTCGCGGAACTGGATCGGCGAGATGTTGACGGCGACCCGCAGGGAGCCGGGCCACGTCATGGCATCGGCGCAGGCCCGTTCGAGCACGTAGGCGCCGAGGGCGTCGATCAGCCCCGTCGCCTCGGCGACCGGGATGAACTCGCCGGGCGAGATCATCCCGCGTTCCGGGTGGTGCCACCGCGCGAGGGCCTCGAAGCTCGTCACCGCGTTCGTCGCCAGGTCGAACAGCGGTTGATAGTGCAGCTCGATCTGCGCGGTGCCGATCGCCAGCCGCAGCTCGCGTTCCAGCCAGCGCCGCTGGTTCTGGCGCTCCTCCATCTCCTGCTCGAAGACGCGGACGCGCCGACCGCCTTCGGCCTTCGCGGCGTAGAGGGCGACGTCGGCGCGGCGCAGGAGATCGTCGCCGTCGGCATCCTCCGCGCCGGAGACGGCGATGCCGAGACTCCCGTCGACGGACACGAACTGGCCGGCCAGGAAGAACGGCCGCCTGAGCTGGATCAGGATCTGCTCCGCCAGGGCGAGGACGCCGTCCGGCAGGTCTGCCTCGAAGAGGACCATCGCGAACTCGTCGCCGCCGAGGCGCGCCACCGTGCCGCCGGACGGGCACAGTCCGGTGAGGCGGCGGCCGACCTGCCGGAGGAGTTCGTCGCCGGCCGGATGTCCGAGGGTGTCGTTGATGCCCTTGAAGTCGTCGAGGTCGAGACAGATGACGGTCACCGCCCGGCCGCCGACCGCATGGTCCGCGAAGGCGGCGGCCAGACGGTCGGCCAGGAGCGCTCGATTCGAGAGGCCGGTCAGCGCGTCGTGGGTCGCGAGATGCGCGATCCGCGCCTGCGCGGTGACGCTCGCGGTGACGTCCTCGTGGGTCTCCACCCAGCCGCCATCGGCCATCGGCTCGACCGTGATCTCGATGCAGCGGCCGTCGGCGAGCGTCCGGGTGAGGGTCCGGCGGATCGGTCCGCTCTCCGCGGCCGACCAGTCCGTGAGACCGGCGAGCCGGTGAACCTCATCCTGTGTCGGTTCGAGATCCAGCGCGCCCGGAGCGATCCCGTAGATCCGGCAGAACTGGGAATTGTAGACCTTGAGCCGGCCGTGGACGCCGAACATGCACAGACCCTGGGACATGTTGTTCAGGGCGGCGTCGAAGCGCTCGTTCTGCTCCTGCAGCTGCCGCTCGCGCTCCGTCAGGACCGTGTTCTGCCGGAACACGTCGTCGCGCAGCTGATCGCGCTCCGAGAGGGAATGCTCGAGCACGACGACGGCCCGCGCGATATCGCCGACCTCGTCGGCACGGTCGATATCGGGCACGCTGACATGCCAGTTGCCGCGCGCGACCTCGGAGACCGTCTGGGTGATGCGCACCAGGGGACGGGTGATCCGGCTCGACAGGAAGAGCATGACGACGGCGACGAGGCACAGCGTCAGACCGGCGACGACGCTGAGCGTCCGCAGCAGCGCGCGCGAGCTCTCCTCGCCGATGCCCACGACCTTGCCGGTGAGTTGCTGCAGCTCCCGCAGCGGCGCCGCGACGCAGAGGCGTATGTCGGGCGGCTGCGGGATGCAGCGCGCGACCTTCTCGGCGCCGAGCACGGCGTGCAGCTCAGCGCCCGACGCGGGTCCGAGCTGGGCTTTGGAGACCTCCGAGCCCGCCGAGGAGAGGAGGTTCTGGTCGGCGAGGATCAGGACGTCGCGGTTGCTGAGGGACGCGAACGCCGTCAGGGTCGGCTCGTGCGCGCGCAGGACCCGGTACCCGACGAGGCCGCCGATCACCTCGCCGAAATCGTCGAACAGCGGCTCGCCGAAGATGTCGGCGACCGTGCCGCTCTCGGTGGCGGCGAGCGCCCGCGCGAGCGCGTCGTCCCAGCGCAGCGACAGCACGAACCCGTCCGCGTGCTCCCGATCGTTGCGGGCGAGCACGGCCCGCAGGGACGCCGCGACGGGCGACGTCCGGAACGCCGCGTTGGCGGCGAGGAGGTCCGCCTCGACGCGGTCGGCGGTCAGGGCGCGGAGATTGAGGTCGAAGGCGATGGCGCCGTCGAGATCGGCGAGGGCGAGAGCCGGCCGCAGAAGCTCCGAGGCCGCCACCGTGTTGCCGGAGAAGACCGCCTTCGCGACGTCCCAGCGCTTGGACATGGTGGCGAAGCGCCGCTCGACGTCCTCGCGCTGCATCTGGAGCCGCGCCGCGGCGAGCTTGGCGTCGCTGAGCAGGCGGTCGGAGAGCTGGGCCTCGGACCAGGTCGAGACCTCCTGCGCCTGCTCGCGGAGCGTCTGGCCGGAGCGCAGAACCACGAGGAAAACCAACGCCGCCAGCGCGATCGCGGCCGTCGAGAGCGTGGCGCCGACGAGGCGCGCGCGCAGGGAACGCGAGAAGACGGTGCCCGTCACGGCCTGAGCGGGGCGCCGCCCCGCTCCGCCATGACCTGTCCCGCGCGGTCGGAGGTCGCGAAAGCGAGGAACGCCGACGCCGCGGCGTCGCGCGTGGCGGCCTTGTAGATCAGCGCGAGGGTCACGGCGCTCGGATAGGTCGGATCGCGCGGGGCCCGGCCGTCGATCGTCAGGACCGCGAGATCGCCCGCGAGCGCCGGCGAGTACGGACCGAAGCCGATCGCGCCGGGCGTCTCTCGCACCGTGGCGATCGCGTCCTGGGTCGTGGTCGCGGTCTTCGAGCGGCTGGTCAGGACGAGGTCTCGCCAGCCCGGCATGGTGGCCCGCAGGACCGTGAGCGTGCTGTCCGTGTCCTCGCGCCGGACGACGCGGATCTTCAGATCGGGGCCGCCGAGGGCGCTCCAATTGTCGACCGTGCCGGCGAAGATCGCGGCGGTCTGCGCGCTGGTCAGATTGGTGACGCCGACGCCCTGATGGACGAAGATCGCCGAGGGGATGCGGGCGAGCGGCACCTCCACGAGTCCCTGGGCCTTCTCGGCCTCGGTCAGCGGGCGCGCGACCCGCCCGAGCCTCTGCCGCTCGCCGCCCACGGCCGCGACAGCGCCGCCGGAACCGATGCTCGGCGGCACCGACACGCGCGCGTCGCCGCTCTCGGCATTGTAGGCGGCCGCCACGGCCTGGAGCATCTCGATCCCGTCGCCCGTGCCGACGACCGCGAGGTCGTCCGCGCGCGCGGCGGCCGGCAGGGCCAGGAGGATGATTCCACCCGCGATGATGCGCCGAAGAGACGTGAATAACAGTGCCATAACCCGAGAATGCGCCTCGAGTGCTTAACCCGAGGTCACCGGATACCGTACACCGAAGTTGTGGTTGACGATCTGCTAGGCGACAGGCTCCGTTTTAGCGGTCCGATGACCCGCGACGCGCTGGAGGAAGCGCTGCAGGAAGTTCGTGTCGGACGGCGGTTTCCCGTCCGCGCCGCGCGCGGCCGCGTAGAATGGATCGGCGTAGCAGGTCGCCCCGGTCGCCGCGGCGAGGAACTGGACAGCCGCGACCATCTCGGGGGCGCCCGCCGCGAGGACGGTGTCGTCGCGCGTGAGCATCGGCATGTGGAGCGTCGGCCGCCCGGGCCGGGCATCCGGAGGCGGGTTGCCGCCGCTGCAGGTCAGGATCGTCGTCGCCCCCCGCTCGCGCAGCCAGTCGAGCGCCGGGCGCATGTAGAGGTTCTGCGGGTGCCGCGCGCCGGCCACGACGAGCAGGTCGCGCTCCGGCTCACGCATCCGGCTCGCGCGGGCGACCGCCCAGGCGGGCGCCCAGCCGACGCCCGATGAGACGATCACGAGACGGCCGCGCCCGAGCCGGTGGAAGGCGGTCCCGAACGGGCCCTCGACCTTCACCGCGGTTCCCGGTCCGATCCTGCCGCCGAGCAGCGGCGAGACCGCGCCGTCGGGCTGGCGGCGGATCTGGAAGATCAACTCGTTCAGTTCGCCCGATCCGTCCGCGCGCAGGGTCGGGCTGTAGTCCCGCGCGGGCAGCCCGGCGAAGGAGACCCGGACATACTGGCCGGGCAGGTAGGTCAGCCGCTTGCGCAGCGCGACCGTCACCTCGACGATCTCGGCGGTGAGATCGACGACGCGGTCCACGATGCCGGCCCGCCGGACGGTTTCCGGAACCTCGTCGAACTCGATGACCGCGTCGGTGGTCAGGCGGGCCCGGCAGGCCTGCACGGTCTCGCCGATGCGCGTCCCCGCATCGTCGACCGCGCCCGCATGGATCCGGACGCGGCAGGTGTCGCACTGCCCGGTGGCGCAGTCGTGCGGGATCGCCTGGCCGGCCGCCAGACCCGCGTCGAGCAGGGTCTGGCCGGCGCTGGCGCTGACCCGCCTTCCGTTGATGACGAGGCTGACGCGATCGGCCACGGCGCGCTCCCGGCTCAGCGCAGAAGGACTTCGACCGGCCGCATGTGCCGCGTGTGCCGCGTCTGCGTGTGATCGAAGGCCGAGACGTACAGGTAGAAGGTGTTGCCGGGCAGGAAATCGACGTCGTACTTGCTGCCGGTCGCGATCTTGCGCGCGGCGACGAGGGTCCAGTGGTCGTCGGCCCAGTCGGCGGCCGCCGAGATCCCGGCGCGGTCCCCCGTGTAGCCGTCGGTCATGAGCACGCCCGGCATCACGGTGCCGACCGGGATCTCCGCGTCGGCGGCAGCCGAGTACGGCACCGTCTCGGTCTTCTCGACCATCCACCACGCCGAGCCCGGCGACGTGCTGGCATCGAAGTCCAGATCCACGGTGCCGAGCTTGGCCACCGTCGCCTGCCAGTCCTTGGGAAGCCGCAGCGGCTCGACCGCGCCCGCGTAGCCGCCGGGCCCCTCGAACTTGAAGTTGTAGCGGTACGCGCTGGTGCCGGGATCGCCCCAGTAGCCGGCCTGGTAGCGGCCCTTCACGGCCCGCTCGGCGTCGGTGGGGTCTGTGGGCGGGCCGATATGCATGTCCTCGACGACGCCGAGCATGCCGCCGCGGGCCGCCTTCCACTGCCACATATCGATGTAGCTGCCGTCGGTGGTGTAGTGGTAGCCGCGGCCGTTGAGCGGGGCGGGGGCGTCGGGCAGCGGCCGGGCGCCGAGATGGGTCGACCCGCCGCTGCCGAACGCGTCGGACCGCGAGAAGATCACCGCCAGCTTGTCCTCGTAGTAGGCGGTCACGTCCGCGCGCGCCGCGTCCGCGTCGAGGAGGTGCCAGCCGTCCGCCTTCTTGATCATCGGGACGCGCTTCAGCGAGCGCGACGGGTCCCACCAGCGGAAGGCGAAATACACATTCGTCGCGTCGCGCACGGCGCGGATCTCGACGGTGGTCTCACCGGTCCCGCCGAAATTGGCCCCCTGCATCGTCCGGACCGAGACCGGGCGCGCGGTGCGCCAGACCGGGTCTTCGAGGAGCTTCGACAGGTCGGGCCCGGCCGACACCTTGTCGATCACCAGCGTGGACCGGCCCTTCACGTCCGCGAAGGCGAGGCCGCCGACGACGGGGAGGCCGATGATGGCGGCGGCCAGAAGTGGGCGTCGCCGCCGCGCCGCACCGTCCGCCAGGGCCGCCGGGCGGAACAACCGCAGGAGCTGCCACAGGCCGCCGTACATGAAGTGCGCGAGGGTATGGACCGCGATGTAGGCCAGGGCGACCAGCGCGCAGGTGGCGTGCAGCCAGACCACCCAGCCGCCATAGCCGAGGTAGAGCGCGACCCCGGTGCCTGTCAGGACGAGCGTGACGGCGTAGATCAGCCAGTGCAGCGCGACGTTGATGCCGCCCCACCGTGCCTTCCGGGCGGCCTTGCTTCGCCCGCTGACACGGAGGGCGCGGAGCCGCGACAGGCCGTTGCGATCCGTGAGACGCCCGCGCACGAGGTAGACCAGATAGGCGGTGATTCCGAAGAATAGGGTCAGGCCGGCCACGAAGTGGACGGTCCAGACTTCACCTTGCGGAAGCAGGGGCGCCAGGAACTTCGCGGTCCGCGCCACGGGCGCGTCGGCCGAGATGCGCAGGCCCGTGAGCAGGCTCGCCACCATGGCGATGGCGACCACCCAGTGGATCACGATCGTCCCGACATCGGAGCGGGGATGCCGGTCGACCTGCGCGGCGGCTGTACTGCGCCACCCGGGGGCGGTCTCGGCTCCGCCGGGCGGATGCGGCGCGAGGGTCAGCGGTTCCGACATTCGATCCTCCGCACCGTCGCCGCAAATTGGACGCGCTACGTTAGAACTTTGTAAATCATGATGCCGGCCGTTGGATATAGCCGAGCTTTGCAATCTATAACTCTTGAAAGATATGCTTAACGGCGGTCTCGGCCCGGTCGATCAGCAGGCCATGCCGTGGCTCCGCCCCGCCGCGGCGCAAACCGGTTCGGGTCGCGCGTCGACGAGAGGCGGACGCGGCCGATAGGGCACGGCCTCAGAGCGGCACCTCAAGCACCTGTCACGACGGAGCGCTCAGTCAGGAATGCTCGGAGACAGGATCTCCTAGCGACGGCACGGGATCTGTCGCCGGATCTCGGGGAGCAGGCCTGATAGGGCGGCAGATGCCTCTTCATCGCTGCTAGCGACATCCACGGCGCAGAACTCGAGGTCTCGGTCGGCGGAGTCCACGCGATGGACCGCGCCATCAACCAGCCTCGCTGAGCCGACGCGGCCGCGATCCGCAGCTCGCCTCGCCCGCGCACTCCCATTTCCGTGATCAATTTGGATACAAAAACAAATTTCAGGAAGTCAATTCCGGTTGAAAAACGCAATCGCAATTTATTTGTAAAATCAAATCTTGACGGATACGGTCAAGCTGCCGAGCGATAGAGCGGCCAATTCTCGAAAAATACTGCGACGCCGCACCGTGTCGGGACCCGTACACGTGCGTGAACGCGGATCATTGGGTTGACGCTGGCAGTGGCACGACCACGGCGTCGGATGCGGGGATATGATGACCAGAATCAAGGCGCTGTTACTGGGCTCCTCGGCCCTGATGATCCCGATCGGCGGTGCGTACGCTGCCGATCTCCCGACGTTCAAGGCTGCGCCGGTCGAGTTCGTACGCGTTTGCAACGCCTACGGCGCCGGCTTCTTCTACATCCCCGGGACCGATACCTGCATTCGTCTGTCCGGACGGGCGCGGTATGACTTCCTGTATCAGACCAGCAAGGTTCGCACGGGCGGCGGCGGCGACCTCACCGGCTATCTCGGCCTGATGCGTCTGAACCTCGATTCGCGGACCCAGACCGATTACGGAACCCTGCGCGCCTTCCTGCGCATCGATGTCGCCAACCGCAGCGGCCCGTTCCTGACCTCGGGATCTCGGCAGCGCGAGAGCTTGGCCATCGCGGGCCTCGGCGCCGACGCCTTCGGGCGCACGCAGACCTACGTCAACGCCGATAAGGCCTTCATTCAGTTCGCCGGGCTCACCGCGGGCCGCGCGTCTTCCTTCTTCGACTTCTACGCGCACGACTTCGAGCTGATCGGCGGCACGGCCGGCTCCGATACGTTCAGCACGAACCTGCTCGCCTACTCGGCGATCCTCGGGAACGGCATCACGCTGACCGCCTCGATGGAAGATCCGACCTACCGGCGCTTCCCGATCTTCGGCACCGGCTCGGCAGTCGGGGCCTTCACGGCCGGTGGCGGCTTCGCGGGCTACAGCAACGCCTTCAACCCGTTCACCCCCTCGACCTGGCTGGCGCCGATCGTCGTCGGTCCCGGCAATGTCGCCTTCGTCGATGTCACCCAGAAGAGCCGCATGCCGGACTTCGTCGGCGCGGCCCGCATCGACCAGGCCTGGGGCTCGGCGCAGCTCTCGGCCGCCGTCCACGAGATCAATGCCGGCGATGCCGGCAGCACGGTCGCGGGCATCACCACCGCCACGACCGGCCTGGGCATCTCGCCGACGGGACGCGCCTCGAACGCCTACGGCTGGGCGGTCCAGGGCGGCCTGAAGGTCAACCTGCCGTTCATCGCGACGGGCGACACGCTCTACCTCCAGGGCGCCTACGGGCAGGGTGCCATCGCCTATACGGGCATCTCCAACTACACGGCGCCGTACGACGCCCTCGGCGCGGCGCCGGTCGGCGGCGGCTCGTTCGCGCAATACTACGCGGACGCGGTGCTGAATCCCGCGACCGGCCGCCTCGAACTGTCGACCTCGTTCTCCGCTGTCGCCTCCCTGCTCCATTACTGGTCGCCCGCCTGGCGCTCGGCCTTCTTCGGCAGCTACGCGCAGATCGACTACAACTCCAAGGGGCGCAACGCTCTGGGCCTCCTCGGCTTCGGCTTCGCCCCGGCTGGCGCCAGTGCGTCGAATGCCCTGGCCTTCGCCACGAGTCCCATCCTGCGGGGCAACAACCAGATGATCACCGGCGCCAGCCTGATCTGGACCCCCGTGAAGGATCTCGATATTGGCGTCGAGGGCGAGTACATCCGCACGGCGCTCAACAGCGGCGTCACGCCGGACATCTCGAAGAACGCGCTGCGCTACGTCAATTCGCAGGATGCGGCCCAATTCCGGTTCCGCGTGCAGCGGGATTTCTGAACCGATCCGACGCGCCTTCGCGGGCGCAACGTCCAGTCTCGAGCCCGGCCGCAAGGCCGGGCTTCTCTATTTGGCGCGCCAAGTAAGTTATCTCGTAAATTGGGCCATATTCAACAAATAAAAGATCTTTTGCTTGCGATTGTCGCAAAATCATCTACAAGAGAGTCAGCTCTTCAGCGGCTTGCTTCGCCGCCGACCGAGCGGATGCTATGGTTTCAGAGCGGCTGGCCCGGGTACCAGGGCAGGGCCGGTCTGACCCAGAGCTTCAGACCCATACGACTTCGCCGACCGGGCAACCGGTCGGCTTTTTCGTGCGCCCTGCCGGCGCAAGCCGGGCAGGATTGTCCGCCAGGCCCGGGCGACACAAGCCCCGATCCCGGTGACCGGGATGTGGCGGACCTGAGGTCAGCCACCACGAGAAATTCAAAAATCGTTTCAAGATTGAAGCCTGCCCAAAGAGCGAAAGAATTATTCCGCAATAAAATATAGAGTTTAAATGCGTATTGCAGCATCTTACTACCACGTCGCCGGTGAGCGACAGCTTGTGTAACGGGAGATCATCATGAAGAACATCGTCCTCGCCTGCTCGATGGGCGCGATGCTGATTGCGGGACCTGCTCTCGCTCAGGACGGTGGCGCGACCATCGATCCCAGCCTCATCGTCCGGACCAACGGCAGCGGCCTCGACGCGTGGTCCGCCTCCGAGGGCAACGACAAGGCGGGCGGCATGTGGGAGGGAGCGACCGGCTACAGCGCCGCGATCCAGCGGCCCAGCGCGGTCGAGACCGTCCCGGCCAATCGCCAGTGGAGCCATCTCAACAGCCGCGAGCGCCGCCGCGGCCAGCCCGCCTACTGAGCGCCCACCCGGTTCGGCCCCGCGCCCGGCACGCCCCGCGATGCGGGACCGGCCGGGCGCGACGGCGTGACGACGGCGTCAGAGGGATGCGGCCGGCAGGAGGTCGATCGACGGGTGCCCCGCGACGCTGTGGGTCCAGCTGAGGGTCACGCGGCAGCCGCTCCCGTCGGAGACGATGTCGAAGGTGGCGCTGTGCAGCCGCGCGATGGAATCGACGAGGCTCAGGCCGATCCCGAAGCCGCTCTTGTCGGTCTTCAGCGCGCCGCGGCGGTACCGGGCGCGCACGGCGCTCAGCTCCTCCGCGGGGATGCCGCAGCCCGTATCGGTGACCTGGATCCCCGTCGGATTCCGGAGCAGCGCGACCGTCACCTGCCCGCCGGCCGGCGTGAACTTCAGGGCGTTGTCGATCAGGTTGCTCACCGCCTCGAAGATCAGGCTGCGGTCGCCCTCGATCGCGCACGGGCCGTCCGGCCGCTCCCAGAGAAGTCGGATGTCGCGCTCGATCGCCAGGGGCTCGTAGTACTCCACCGCATCCTCGAGCAGCCGGCCGAGATCGACTTGGGTGAAGCCCGATCGGCGCAGGCGGTCCTCCATCTCGGAGATGCGCAGCAGGGCCGAGAACCGGACGACGATGCTCTTGACCTCGGCCAGGACGTCCTCGTTGAAGGCGCGGAAGGCCGCGACGCTGTCGGCTTTGCGCAGCGACCGCTCCAGCGTGCCGACCACCCGGGTCAGCGGGGTGCGCAGGTCGTGGGCGATGTTCTCGTTGACGCCCTTGATCTCCAGCATCAGCCGCTCGAGCTGGTCGAGCATGTCGTTCACGACGCGCGTGAGGTGAGCGAGGTCGGCCGAGACGCCGCGCGTCGGCAGGCGCTCGCTCAGGTCGCCGCGCATGATGCGCTCGACCGCCTTGGTGATCGCATCGTTCTGCCGCAGCGAGCCGGCGCCGAACACGACGGCACCGATCAGGCCGATCACGATGGTGGCGGCCATGCCCCAGACAAAGGTCTCGACCAGCGCCTTCTCGAGGGACTGGAGATCCTGGGCCGAGCGGCTGACCAGCACGTACTCGCCGCTCGGAAGCTCGGTGAGCTGGCTGAAGAGCGTGCGGCTGCGGTGATCCAGCGGCTGCGCCAGGATGAACGGCTTCCCGATCGGTGCCCTGTCGGGGAAGGCGATCGGCGCGCCGGCCCGCCGCACGTGGTCGGGCCCGAACAGGACGAGCGGGCGGCCGCCCTCGGCGAAATCCTCGGACGCGTCGATCCGCTCGCGCAGCGCGCGCGGCGACAGGTTCAGGAGGTGCTTCGATTCCCACTCGACCCACTCGAACGCGGCCTTGCGGCCGTAGCTGCGCGTGTCGACGTAGAGGAAGCCCGAGAGCGCCAGCGAGGCGGTCCCGAAGGTCGCGAAGAACAGGCACGCGACCCGGAAGCCGCTGGTGCGCCGGACCTCAAGAAGGCGCACGGAGGATGAAGCCCGTGTTGCGCACCGTGTGGATCCGCGGGTTCAGCCCGTCGGGATCGAGCTTCTTGCGGATCTTGCCGATGTGGACGTCGATGACGCTGGACTGGTGATTGAAGCTGTAGCCCCAGACGGATTCGAAGATCATCTTCCGGCTCACCAGCGTGCCGGCGTTCTGCATCAGGAACTCGATGATCGCGAATTCCTTGGGCAGGAGCTCAATTTCCCGGTTCCCGCAATGGAGGACGCGCTCGATCAGGTCGAGGCGCAGGTCGCCGACGACGAGTTCGTTCACCGCCTCGGCCGCCATCTTGCGCCGCGCCAGCGCGTCGACGCGGGCGGTGAGCTCGATGAACTCGAACGGCTTGGCCAAGTAGTCGTCGCCGCCGGCGCGCAGCCCGTCGACGCGCTCGTTGACGGCCGACAGGGCGCTGAGGATCAGGACCGGCGTCGAGATCTTCGCGGCGCGCAGCTCGGTCAGCAGCGACAGGCCGTCGATCTCCGGGAGCATCCGGTCGAGCACGATCACGTCAAAGTTACCGTCCAGGGCCTTGCGTAGTCCGATGCTGCCACTGGGGGCTTCGTCGACCTGAAAACCGTATTCCGTGAGGGCCGAACCGATCTCCGCGGCGACCCGCCGGTCGTCCTCGACTACCAATACGCTGGCCATTCGTTTTTCCTTCTTATTTTGTATTCGCCGGCCCTGTCTGGTCTCCTGCGGCTCGGAGGGAGAGGTGGAATTATCCTCTTCGGAGCCGGAGTCAAATGCGGTTCGGTCGCGGCGGCCGACCTGCGTCATCCCGCCGGCGAAGCTTACAAGGGAGCGAGGGATCTGGACCATGCGCCTCACTCCGCGCTCGCCTGCTCGGAGAGCTTGGCTGTCGGGACCTGGGAGGCGACGGAGCCGCGGGGGACGACGCGGCTGCCGTCCTGAAGGCCGGCGGGCGGGTTGAGGACGACGGTCTCGCCGCTGTCGAGGCCGCTGCGCAGCTCGAGGCGCGTGCCGAGATCGCGCGCGATCGTGATCGGCCGGAGCCGGACGGTGTCGTCCGCCCCGACCACGGCCACGCGCGTCCCCTCCGCGTCGAAGATGAGCGCCTCGGACGGCACGATCACCCGCGGATGCGTGCGCGGCACCGCGAAAGTGACGGCGACGTAGAGGCCCGGCCGCAGGATTCCGTCGGGATTGGCGACGTCGACCTCCGTGTCCAGCGTCCGCACCGAGGATTGGAGAGCCACCGAGCTGCGCGAGACCGTGCCGTCGAAGGTCCGGTCCGCGATCTGCGCGACCTGGACCCGCGCCTTCACCCCGTCGCGGATACCCACGGCGGCCGATTGCGGCACCTGCACCGCGACCCGCAGGACATCGGTGCTGTCGACCGTGAAGAGCGGCGTCCCGGAGCCGGCATCGCCGTGGACGAGGTCGCCGACATCGACCTTGCGGGCGGTCACGATGCCGTCGAACGGCGCGACGACGCTCTCGAAGGTGGTCAGCGTGCGGAGCCGGTTGACGGTCGCCTGCTGGGCGGTGATGTTGGCTTCCGCGACCTTCACCTTCGCCTGCGCGGCGGCGAGGGTCGCGGTGGCGGTCAGCATCCCCGCGCGGGTCTGGTCGGCGTTCTGCTTCGAGGCCCAGCCTTGTCCGGCCAGGGTCGCGGTGCGGGCGTCGGTCACGTTCGCGAGCGTCACATTGGCCTTGGCCTGCTCCACATCCGCCTGCGCGACGGCGAGCTGCGCCTTGAACTGGCCGAGCTGGGCCTCGGCCTGCCGGGCCTGCTGGTCGAGGTCGGGCGCGGCGATCCGGACCAGCAGGTCGCCCTTCTTGACCCGCGACCCGATGTCGACCCGGCGCTCGGCGATGTAGCCGGTGGCGCGGGCGAAGATGTCGGCATGGTCGAAGGCCTCGGTCTGGCCCGGCAGGGTCAGCGTCATGGGCCCGTCATCCACCTGCGCCGGCCCGGTGCGGACCGTCGGAACGAAGTTCACGGCCTCGGCCTGCGTCACCAGGGAGGCCTGGTAGGTCTCCCAATGGTGCCAGGCGCCGAGCCCGAGGGCGCTGCCGAGCGCGAGGAACGCCACGAGGAACGGGCGCTTGCGCGGCGGCGGCGGCACCGCGTGGACGAGGGCCTCGCCGGCCCCGTCCTGCCGCAGCGGGTCGATCTCGACCGCGTGCTGGTGCGCCCGCGCGGCAGCCTCGGCGCCGCTCCCGGGGGCGTCGTTGAAACGGGTCATCAATAATCCTCGAGGGGCTTGATCGGGTTGCGGCGGAGCAGGGTGTAGAGAAGGGGGACGAAGAGCAGGGTCGAGACGGTGCCCATCCCGATCCCGCCCATCACCGCGCGGGCGAGGGCGGCGTTCTGCTCGGCGCCTTCGCCGGACCCGATCGCCATGGGGATCAGGCCCAGGAACATCGCGGAGGCGGTCATGAGCACCGGCCGGAGGCGGGTATGGCCGGCCATCAGGGCGGCCTCGCGGGCAGAGCAGCCGGTGGCCTCGCGGTGCTCCTTGGCGAAGGTGACGAGCAGGATCGAGTTCGCGCTCGCCACGCCGACCGACATGATCGCGCCGAACAGGGCGGGGATCGAGAACGCCGTGCTGGTGATGAACAGGCTCATCACGATGCCGCAGAAGGCCAGCGGCAGGGCGGCGATGACCACGAAGGGGTCGACCCACGTCTGGTAGTTCAGGACGAGCAGCAGGTAGACCGCCACCAGCGCGATCCCGAGCCCGAGCTCGATGCGCGAGAAGGCGCTCTCCATGCTCTCGATCTGGCCGCGGACGAGGATCTTGTCCGGGGCCGGGAGCTTGACCTGCTCCTCGGCGACGATCCGGTCCACGGCGTTTCGGACGCTGCCGAGATCCGCGTTCTGGACGTTGGCGAGGATGTCGAAGGTCGGCTGCTGGTTGACGTGGTTGATCACGGTCTGCTCCGGCTGCCGCTGCATCGTGGCGATGTTCGACAGCAGGATCGGGATGCCGGGCCTGTCACCCGCGTCCGTGTGCACCGAGACCGGCGTGTTCATCAGCTGTGTGATGTCGGCGTTGCGCCACTCCGGCGTCTGGACCCAGAGCTGGTACGGCATGCCGGACTTGGGATCGGCCCAGAAGTTCGGGCTGACCTGGAAGGAGCCGGAGAGCGAGACGTTCAGGTTCTGCGCGATGGACTGCTCGCTGACGCCCATCTCGGAGGCCAGCCTGCGGTCGACGTTCACGTACATCTGCGGGGCGTCGACGATCTGGTGCAGGTGGACGTCGACGGCACCGCGGACCGCCGCGATGCGGCGGACGAGGTCCTGCGCCACGGCGAGGTCCTCGGCATCGTGCCGCCCGGAGACCTGCACGTCGATCTGCGCGACGGTCCCGAAATTCAGGATCTGCGTGATGATGTCGGACGGCTGGAAGTAGAAGGTGTCGTCGGGGAAGGCCTGGTGCAGGACCTGGCGCAGCCGCTTCTCGTAGAACGAGATCGGCTTATGCTCACCCTTCAGGTTGATGAGCATCTGCCCGTCATTGTAGGCGACGAACGACGCATCCATGAAGGCGAAGTTGTAGTTCGAGGCGGGGAGGCCGATGTTGTCCAGGATGAGCCCCAGCTCGTCCTTCGGGACGACCTGCCGGACGACGTCCTCGACCTGCGCGAAGGTCTTCTCCGCCTGCTCGATCCGCTCGCCCGGACGCGTGCGGATATGCAGGGTCATCTGGCTGGATTCGATCTGCGGGAAGTAGTCCTGACCGACGAAGGGGAAGATCGCGGCCGTCACCGCGAACACGGCGAGCGCGCCGGACAGCGCGAGGGCCGGGTGGCCGAGCACCGCGGACAGGAGGCCGACATAGCCCGCGTGGAAGCGCGCGAACCCGCGCTCGAACGCGTTGCGGAAGGCGAGGGCGCCGCGCAGCGGATATTGAAGCAGCCAGGCGAGGGGCCGTGTCGGCGCGCGGAGAATCCGGCCGAGGACGGAGCGGCGGCGGGGTGGTGACGCCCCATCGACCTCGGCGGCCGGGCCGTGATGCCGGGCGTATTCCGGGGCGACCAGGACGTCGATGAGGATCGCCACCAGCGTCCGCGACAGGAGGTAGGAGGTCAGCATCGCGAAGACCACCGCCTCGGCCTGCGGGACGAAGAGGTAGCGGGGCGCGTCCGTGAGGAAGAAGACCGCCGAGAAGGCCGAGCAGATCGCCAGCGTGGAGATCAGGGCCGGCTTGGCGATGCCGGCCACGCCCTCGACCACCGAGCGCCGGAAGGAGAAGCCTTCCTCGAACATCCGGTAGGTGTTCTCGATCGCGACCGTCGCGTCGTCCACGAGGATGCCGACGGCCAGGGCGAGGCCGCCCAGGGTCATCACGTTGATGGTCTGGCCCAGAGCAACCAGGATCGACAGGGAGGTCAGGATGCAGAGCGGGATGGAGACCAGCACCACGATGGTCGAGCGCCAGGAGCCGAGGAACAGCAGGATGGCGAGACCGGTGAGCCCCGCCGCGATCACCGCCTCGCGCACCACGTCGGAGATGGCGTCCGAGACGAAGACCGACTGATCGAACAGCGGCGTGATGGTCATGCCCTTCGGCGCGGCCGCGTGGATGTCCGGCAGGGCGGCCTTGACGGCGTTCACGACGTCCAGGGTCGAGGCTGCGCCGTTCTTGAGGACCTGCAACAGGACGGAGTGGTGGCCGTCGGCGCGGACGATGTTGATCTGCGGGGGCGAGCCGTCCCGGACATGGGCGACGTCGCGCAGCAGGACCGGCTGGTTGTTCTCGACCTTGATCGGAATGCGGTTGAGCTGATCGACCAGCTGCGGGCTCGAGTTGAGCCGCACCGTGTATTGCTGCGTCCCGATCTTCGCGAGGCCCGAGGGCACGACGAGGTTCTGCTTGAGGACCGCGTTCAGGACATCGAGCGGCGTCATGCCGATCGCGCGCAGCTTGCCGGGGTCGAGATCGACCATGACCTGACGCGGCGCGCCGCCGTAGGGCGAGGGCAGGGTCGAGCCCGGCACCTCGGCGAGCCGGCGACGGGTCCGGTACTGCGCGTAGTCGAAGACCTTGGTGAGCGGCAGCTTCGAGGACGACAGGGCCATCTGAATGACGGGCACCGACGAGGCGGAGAAACGCATGATGACGGGGGGCTGCACGCCCGGCGGCATGCGCGAGCGGATCGCGTTCATCGCCGAGTCGACCTGGGTCATCGCCAGATCGATGCTGACCGCGGAATCGAAGTAGATCCGCTCGGTCACCGTGCCCTGGATCGACGTCGACTCGATCCGGCGGATGTTGTTCACGTTGCTCGACAGCGAGAACTCGCTGTAGTTCGTGATGCGCTGGACCATGTCGGTCGCGTCGAGACCGTTATAGGTCCACACCACCACCACCACCGGGATATCGACGGCGGGCAGCACGTCCTTCGGCGCGACGGTGATCGAGCCGAGCCCCGCGAGGAACATGAGGACGGCAAGAACATAGAAGCTCTTGCGAAACTTCAGAGCGAACCGGACGAGTTCCATGTGATCAGTCGGGTGTCCCGCCGTGACCCGGCTCCCATTCCCGCGGGGTGCCCGCGTGAACTGGGAGCCGATCAAGCCTCGTGTGCGAAGAGAAGGCAGGGCGAATGCCCGGCACGCCGAAGTTATAGTCCTGGCAAAGACACTCTTCGAATGAATTCGGCACGACAAAATAAAGCGCTTTTAAGAAACTTAACGCGGCAGCGGATCTCTAAAGTGCGTCACGAATCCGATGCTTGCACTGTCTCCGTCCCAGGCCGCGGCCGGACGGGCGCGCATCGAATTTTGAAGAAAATTTCTCAAATCAATTCCGTTTTCACTGCTGAAAAGCCTATTTGATTGCGGTGCGCGGTCGGCTTGCGCCATCTTCCGGATGTCGAGATGGGCTGACCCGCCAACGTCGCTGAAGGCAGCGCGTCGCGGCCACGCGGTGATCCCGTCGGGCGGCTGTTCCGAAGCGCGCACGCGTTGTGGCGGGCCTGCCCGCAGAGACCGGCCGCTGACCCCCGCGGCGGTCTCGTCGGACACATCCAGGACATCCGGAGCGCGGCGTCCGCGCTGCCGATCTCGTGCGCGCGAGGAGGCGCGGGCCTATGACCAGACGATGTCTGCTGCTCCTGGTCTCGGTGCTCTCACTGGCGCTGCAGACCGGCGTGGCGCTGTCCGAGAACGAGATGCCGGCAGGAGGCGCCTTCATGAGCAGTTACACTTCGGATCCTTACTTCGACCCGCGGTCACGGTACTCGCAGGCTCACGCCACCGGAGACATCCGCGGACAGCCGATGCTCGTCGAACCGGGCGACGCCCCGCCGCCCTGCAAGCTCTTCGACACGGCCTGCGCGGCCGCCTTCGAGCGCTCACGCCCCCACGCGTATCGCTAGGGCCGGCGCCGACCGGGCGAGAGCGGAGCGCTCGCCCTTCTCGGTCCGAGAACGCGCCCTCTGCCGCGCGGAGATGGGGCATGTCAGTCCGCCGTCGGATCGTCCGCGATCCTGCGCCGCAAGTGCACCAACCTCTCGCCCGAGACCGCGCCGATATCCCGCCACCGGCGGCTCGCGCCGGTGGGGCTGCAGTCGACGATACCTGTGAATTCTTGAGCCAGGTTATATCGCAAGGCGTTTGCGCGCTCTATCCCGTTGAAAATTGCACGTTGACCGCGTGCGGGATGAGCAATGATTGAACAGGGTCCACGGATAGCGCGCGAATTCCATGTCGGCGTCGGCGGCGACCGCTGGGCCCTGATGCGCGACCTCCAGACCGGACAGCCCTACGTCTCTCACTCCCCGGGCGATGACGCGCCGGAGGTCCAACTGGATCTCGGTTCGTTCCTCGTGCTGTTCACCGGGGAGGAGCGGGAGAAGCTGCTCCGCCTGATCGGGTCGCTGCTGCCGGACGAGGACGCGCGTGCGGATGCCGACGGCCGGGCCGGCACGTCGCGGCCGCTGACCTTCGTCTCCCGGTGGCTTCCCAACCGGTAGGTCGAGACTTCGGTATTAGCCACCTCGACGCGAATTTTAGGCGCAATTGAGTTCAGTTCGTAAACCGGCCCTTGATCGGTCGCCGCTTATGCTCCGGCGCTCTAGCGCGGAGTACTTATGGACAACCAGCGCAACGCCCGACGCGTCTCCGTCAACCTGAGCGGATGCATCTCGGTGGCCGGCCATCCCGCCATCCCCTGCGTGGTGCACGACATGTCGCGGTGGGGTGTTCGCCTCCGCCTCGTCGGGACCGAGCGGGTGCCCCCCGCGTTCACGCTGACGATCGACGCCACCGACACGGTGATCGGCTGCGAGACGGTCTGGAAGAACGCCGACGAGATCGGGGCCCTGACCGACCTGATGGAGTGACCGAAAGCCGAATCTGGCCCTCGCTCCAGATCGGCCCCGGATCGCCTGGCGATCGGACACGATCGAGGAGCCGCGGCCGCGCGGTCTCGGCTTTTGATCCGGCGTCCAGCGCGCCTCAACCGCGGGCGAGGGCCGCCTCGAATTCCTCGGCCGGGAGGTGCGCGCCGCCGGTCGTCCAGATCACGTGGGTGGCCGCGGCGCCGACCGCCGCGGGCAGCGTGGCGGCGAAGCGCCCGGCCGCCGCGAAGCCCGCCGCCGCCGAGGGCTCCAGGCGCAGGCCCGCCTCGGTCCACATCACCCTGAGCCAGCGGTACAGCGCGTCGTCGGGCACCGTGACCACGGCGGCCACCAGCTTCTCGAGCGTCCGGGCCACCAGCATCGACGCGGAGGCGCAGGCCAACCCGTCCGCCGCGGTGCGGTTGTCGAGGCCGACATCGTAGACGCTGACCGGGCGGTCGAGACCGGCCGCGAGCTGGACCAGCATGCACGGGGACGCGACCGGCTCGACGAAGACCGGGTGCACGGCGTCACCGAACAAGAGCTTCAGGCCGAAGGCGACGCCGCCCGGCGCGCCGCCCACGCCGCAGGGCAGGTAGACGAACAGGGGTTGCGCCGGCCCCACGGCGATCCCGGCCTCCGCGAGCTGGCGCTGAAGGTCGAGGGCCGCGGCCGCGTAGCCGAGAAACAGGTCGACGGAATCCTCGTCGTCGACGAAATGGGCGTCCGCGCGGCCGGCGAACGCGCCGCGGGCCGCCGCGACCGCCGCCCCGTAATCGCCGCGATGCTCGACGACGCGGGCGCCGAGTTCGCGCAGGCGCTGCTTCTTCCACGCCTTGGCGTCGTGGGACATGTGGACCTCGACCGCGAAGCCGAGCGAGCGCCCCATCAGGCCGACGCTGAAGCCGAGATTGCCGGTGCTGCCGACCGCGATCACGTGGCGGGCGAACAGGGCGCGGAAGTCCGGGTCGGCGAAGGCCGCGTAGGATCGCCCCTCGGTGAGCAGCCCGGCCCGCGCGGCCAGGTCCTCGGCATAGGCCAGGACCTCGTAGACGCCGCCGCGCGCCTTGATGCAACCGGTCACCGGCAGCGCGTGGTCGGCCTTCACCAGCACGCGCCTGTCGGCGCCGTCCAGAACGTCACGGGACAGGCGCTCTTCCAGCGGGACGAGCGGCGAGTCGATCCGACCGGCGCCCTCTTCGGGGAAGAGGCGCGCCAGGAGCGGCGCGAACCGCTGCCAGCGCGCCACGGCCGCGTCCACGTCGGCCCGGCCGGTCGCGAGTCCGGGCAGGACGGACGCGGTGGCGTCCAGCGCCGGGTTCATCCAGACCGTGGGGCTGGCGCGCCTGACCGCCTCCGGAATCCGGTCGCCCGATAGTCGAGTCTCCATCCCGCCGACGGCTGCCATGGCGCTCCCGATCCTGCCCGGTTTGTCCGCGCCGACCCTGCGCGAGCGGCGCTCATGCGGCCAATTATATTCTCTGGTGCGGTCTATTAGGCCCGCTTATGATCGGGCATGCCCGTGAGGCTCGACGCGCGCCTGGCCGGCGACCTGTTCTTCTTCCGCGCCCTGGTCGAGGCGGGCGGCTTCGCCCGTGCGGGCGACCGCCTCGCCGTCACGCAGAGCGCGGTCACGCAGCGGATCCAGCGGCTGGAGCGGCGCCTCGGTTACCCGCTGCTCGAGCGGGGCGCCCGCGAGATCCGGCTCACCGCCGCGGGTCACGACCTGTTCGCCGCGGCGCGGAGCGGCTTCGACGGGATGGGCGAGGCCCTGCTCCGGGCGGAACGACGCGAGGGCCGCGCGACGCTGCGGATCAGTTGCGTCCCCTCCCTGGCCTCGGAATGGCTCGCGCCAAGGCTGAAGGCCTTCAGCGACACGCATCCCGACATCGACGTCGCCGTCTTCGGGGAGACGCACGACCTGGATCCGGGACGCATGGCGCAGTCCGGCATCGACGTCGCGATCCGCTACGGCCCGGCGCCGCCTCCCGGTGCGACGGTCGTCTTCGACCATCCCGAGCTGGTCTACCCGGTCTGCGCCCCGGCCTACCGGGATGCGGCGGATCCCGGCGGGGCCGTCGTCCTGCTCCACGACGCGACGCCGTGGGAGGCGGCCGCGAGCGTCTCGGAGGAGTGGGATCGCTGGATACGCGTCCACGGGGCGCCTTGGGGCGGCCGCGTCCAGAATCTCTACTTCAACCTCGCGCAACTGGCGCTGCGCGCCTCGCTCGGCGGCTCGGGCATCGCCCTGGGGCGATCGCTGATCGTCGCGCCCTATCGCGCCGACGGGCGCCTCGTGCCGGCTTGCGACGAAGCTGTCATGAACGGGCTCCGGTACTTCGTTCTCGTGCGTGCCCTGCCACCCGCGGGGCCGGCGGCGGCCTTCGTGGACTGGCTCGGCCGGACGATGGCGGGTCCGCCGGGCTCGCCCGAGGCGCCGCGTCGGGACGGTGCGGTGGAATGCGGATAGGGCACCGTCCCGCGCGCGCCGCGCTCGGCGCCCCTCGGTTCGAACGCTCGCTCTACCGCCGGGCGGGTCGATCCGTCGACAGCGCGGCTGCCAGATAGGCGACGAAGGCGTTCACCTTGGGACTGACCAAGCGCCGGGACGTGTGGAGCGCCCACAGCTCCGTCGGCGGCCCCTCCAGCCAGCCCCAGCAGGCGAGGCGTCCGGCCGCCACGTCGCCCCCGACCAGCGAGCGCGGGAGCAGCGCCGCGCCGGCGCCCGCCACCACGGCGTCGCGCAGCATCGGCAGCGAGGACAGGCGCAGGACCGGCACGGGCGCGTAGGACCGGCGCGTCCGGCCGTCATGGACCTGCCACGTCTCGTCCTGACGCGGCGTCCAGCGCACCGCCGCCGGCACGGTCGCCGCGTCGGTCGCGGCCGACGGTTCGGGACGCGGGACCTCGGGCGGCGCCACCAGCCAGAGCTCGTCCCGCAGGACACAGCGCCCGACGAGGCGCTCGTCCGGCTTCGGATTGACCCGGATGATCACGTCGAAACCCTCCTCGATCGGGTCGACGAACCGGTCCTCGGCGGAGATCTCCAGCTCGACCTCGGGATAGGCGCGGGCGAAGTCCGCGGCGACGCGGCCGAGCTGCGTGTCGGACAGGAGCAGCGGCGCACTCACCCGGAGCCGCCCACGGGGTCGGTCGAGGCCGCCACCGACGACGGCGCCGGCCTCCGCGATCTCGCTGAGCAGCGGCCCCGTCCGGGCGTGGAGGAGCGCCCCCGCCTCTGTCAGGCGCAGGCTGCGCTCACCCCGCTCGATCAGCCGCGTCCCGAGGCTCGCCTCGAGCTCGGCGACGCGCCGCGACAGCGTCGCCTTCGGCCGCCCGCTCGCCCGGGCGGCGCGGCCGAAGCCGCCGTGGCCGGCGACGAGATTGAAGTCGGCGAGCGCCGCGAGGTCCATGTGCTGTTCCAGATCCGGGACACCCAGTCCCGATCTTGCCGACTATGGCTCAGAAAAGGAACGGCGCATCTTCGGTTCATCGGCGGCCCGCTCGGGGCCGCCCCGCATCCAGGAGATCCGCCATGACCATCCTCGTCACCGGTTCCACGGGCCGCATCGGCTCCGCCGTCATCGATCATCTTGTCGCCGCGGGGGCCGCCGTGCGCGCTCTGACCCGCTCGCCCGAGAAGGCGCGATTCCCCTCCGGCGTCGAGGCCGTCCGCGGCGATCCCGCCGACATCGACGCGATGCGCGCGGCGCTGGTCGGGGTCGACACCCTGTTCCTGCTCGTCGCCAACGCGCCGGACGAGCTGACCCAGGCGATCACGACGCTCAGCCTCGCCCGCGACGCGGGCGTGCGCGGCATCGTCTATCTCTCGGTCTTCAAGAGCGAGGCCTTCGTCGATGCCCCGCACTTCACCGGCAAGCACGCCGTCGAGCGGATGATCGCGGCCCTCGACCTGCCCGCCACGGTGCTGCGGCCCTCCTACTTCATGCAGAACGACCTCGCCCAGAAGGAGCCGCTCCTCGGGGCCGGCCTGTATGCCGTGCCCCTCGGGCAGGCCGGCGTCTCGATGGTCGACGTGCGCGATATCGCCGAGGCGGCGGCCAACGCGCTGCTGCGCCGCGAGCGCGCGGCCGACCGTCTTCCGGCCGAGACCTACGACGTCGTCGGCCCGGACGCCCTGACGGGCGACGCCCTGGCGGAGATCTGGTCCAGGGCCCTCGGGCGCGCGGTCCGCTACGGAGGCGACGATCTCGACGCGCTGGAGCAGCGGCTCCGGAGCTTCGCTCCCGCCTGGCTCGCCTATGACCTTCGGGTGATGATGCGCCGCTACCAGGAGGACGGCGCCGTGGCGGCCGAGGCCGAGGTTGCGGACTTCGCGAGGCTCCTCGGCCGCAGGCCGCGGAGCTACCGCGACTTCGCGGGCGAGGTCGCCCGCGACTGGCGGGGCGCCTGAGCGGGGAGGCCCCGCGGGTACGGTCTCGCAGGCACTGTCACGCGGGCACGGTCTCACGGGCCGGGAGGCGACGGCGCCTCCCGCCACCGCAGCGCGTCGATCAGGCTGCGCAGGGCGGGCGTGACCTGCCGGTCGGGGTAGTAGAGGTGGCAGCCGGGAAACGACGGACACCACGCGTCCAGCGCCTGGACGAGACGTCCCGCGGCCAGGTCGTCGGCCGCCTCGTCTTCCAGCATGTAGCCGAGCCCGGCACCGGCCCGGATCGCGGCGGCCGCGAGCCGGCCATCGTTCACGACGAGCTGGCCGGCCGCGCGCACCCGGATCTCGCGGCCGTCGCGGGCGAACTCCCAGGGCAGCAACCCGCCGCCGCCGACGAGCCGGTAGTTCACGCAGCGATGCGCTTCCAGGTCAGCCGGGCTCTCCGGGCGCGGGTGACGGGCGAAGTAGTCCGGGGTCGCGACGACCACCGTGCGCAGGTCGGGTCCGACCCGGACCGCCACCATGTCGCGCTCGACCGTCTCGCCGAAGCGGATCCCGGCGTCGAAGCCGGCGGCGACGATGTCGGTCAGGGGGTCGTCCACGATCACCTCAACCGAGACGGCTGGGTGATCGATCAGGAAGGCGGGCAGTCTGGGCTCGAGGATCGCCCGCGCGGCGTACGCGAAGGTCGTCAGCCGCAGCCGCCCCGACGGCGCGCCGCGCCACTCGGCCAGCGCGTCGAGCCCGCGCGCGACGTCCTCGAGCGCGGGGCCGACCGACCGCAGCAGCCGCTCGCCGGCCGGAGTGAGCGCGACGCTGCGGGTGGTGCGGGCCAGCAGGCGCACGCCGTAACGCGCCTCCAGAGCCCGCATCGTGTGGCTGAGCGCGGAGGGCGACAGCCCCATCTCCGCGGCCGCCCGCGTGAAGCTGCGATGGCGCGCCACCGCCGCGAAAGCCGCCAGATCGTCGAGGGTGCCGCGCCGCATTCCTGAATTCTGCTCACAGACGCATGCGGAATACCACGGCTAATCCCGATCCCCACGCCGGACTACGTCCAAGCCCTCAACAGTGAGGTGCGGCGATGGATCTGAGGCACTATCGAACCCTGGGACGCTCGGGTCTGGCCGTGAGCCCCCTGGCGCTCGGGACCATGACCTTCGGCGCCGCCCGCTGGGGCAGCGACGCGACGGTCTCGGCGGCCATCTTCGACCGTTACGTCGAAGCGGGCGGCAACTTCCTCGATACGGCCGACGTCTACGCGGGCGGCGCGAGCGAGACGATGCTCGGCGACCTGATCGCGGCGCGCGGTCTGCGCGACCGCCTGGTCGTCGCGACGAAGTCCGGCTTTCCGCGCGCGCAGGGGACGCCGCTCGCCGGAGGCAACAGCGCGCGGAACATCCGCTCCGGTCTCGAGAGCTCCCTGCGCCGTCTCAGGACCGGCTGGATCGACCTGTACTGGACCCATGTCTGGGACCGGACCACGCCGCCGGAGGAAGTCCTCCGGGCGCTGACCGACGCCGTCGCGCGCGGCGACATCCTGTATTACGGATTCTCGAACGCGCCCGCTTGGTACGCCGCGCAGATCGCCGCGCTGGCCCGTGCCCACGGCCTCCCGGAACCCATCGGCCTGCAATACGCCTACTCGCTGCTCGACCGGGGCGTGGAACTCGACGTGCTGCCCGCGGGCCGCGCCCTCGGGCTCGGGCTGGTGCCCTGGAGCCCGCTGGCGGCCGGCCTGCTGACCGGCAAGTACGGGCGCGAGAAGCTCGCTCTGGCCGGTCCGGCAGGCTCGCTCCCGGACCGGGCCGGCGACGCGGCCGAGGGCGGCAGCGACGGCCGGCTCAACGGCGACAATCCCTTCGGCGGCATGCTGTTCACCGAGGCGAACTTCGCGGTGGTGGACGTGCTGCGGGCGGTCGCCGCGGACGTCGGCCGACCGATGGCGCAGGTGGCGCTGGCCTGGGTCGCGCGGCGCCCCGGCATCGCCTCAGTCCTGGTCGGGGCGAGCCGCCCGGAGCAGCTGGCGCAGAACATTGCCGCCCTCGAGGTCGTCCTGACGCCCGAGCAGCAGTCCCGCCTGGATGAGGCCGGGGCTCCGCCGCAACTCAATCCCTACTTCATCTTCGAGCTGCCGACTTCGCGCATCTTCGGCGGTGAACGGGTCGAGGCGTGGTAGACCCGCGTCCGCGATCGGCTCGGGGGATCGAGACCGGGCCTGCCGGTGATCCCCGTCACTCCGAACGCGCCACCTGCGTGCGGAACAGCGTCGCGAGGGTCCGCAACGTCCTGTTGTGCGGCTCGGCCAGGGACACCGTGTAGGCGCCCGGATCGATATTCGGGACGGAGGCGGTGATGCGCACCGTCCGCTCGTCGATCTTGAGGACGGGCGCCCGCCACGTCTGACCGTTGGTGCCGCGGAACACCGCCAGCGTGTCCTTGCCGAGCCGGGGCGCGGTCCCGGGGAACGCGACTTCCGCGGCCCAGAGCTGCCCCGGCGACACGCGGAGCGCGTCGCCGGCATCCGGCAGGCTGTGGTGCAGATCCGGGACGTGCGGCGGGCCGCTGACGAGATGGCGCGGCTCCGGAACGAAGCGCGCCGGCGGCTCGGTGTCGGGGGCGATGAAGATCGAGGCGACGTCTTCGAGGATGCGCAGGCTACCGTCGGCGATCTGGACGATCGCGAGCGCGTAGCGTCCGAAGGACATCCCCGCGACGTCGATCTGGCCGGTGAAGCCGGACGTCGCGGCGGCGGGTTCACCGTACCACTTGGCCACGTCCGGACGGAGATCGCTCTGCAGGGCGACCCACGATGTCCCGGTGCGACCCGTCAGCCGCAGGTAGATCGCCTTCGGCGCCGGCCCCGAGACGTGCAGCCAGCCGCGCAGGAACACGGAGGCCCGCGCGACGACCGACGAGAGATCCAGGCTCCGGTTCAGGCGCTCGTCCGTGCGCAGCACGTCGAGGCTCCAGCCGCACTCGCTGCGCCGGACCGGCCTCAGCGTCAGGCGACGGAACGCGTCGGGCAGCTCCGGCACCGGGCGCGCGCGCGCCGCCGCCATCACGGTGGGCGACGCCTCCGGCGCGCGGGCCGCCTCGTCCCAAGCGATCGCCGCGCTGGTCCAGGAGGCGGCGTTCGTCCGGTATCCCAGGGTCTCGAGCCGCAGGTCGAAACCATGGCGCAGGTGGCTGGGAACGCGTCCGTGGCGCAGCGGCCGCGCCCCGATCAGGCGCTCGTAGAGGGCGCGGACCGACCCGAGGTGGCCGTCGGTGTCGGGGAAGGATTTCCGGCCGATGGAGGCCTGCATCCGGGCGAGGCGGGCGCGATCGTAGTGCAGCGCGATGAGGCGCGCGCGGACGGCACCGGCATCGTCCGGCGGGACCTTGAACCCGTCGATCCCGTCCTCGACGCGCTCGGCCAGGGCCCCGATATCGGCGACGATCGGGACCAGGCCCGCCTGCCACGCCTCCGTCAGCGCGATGACGAACGTCTCGGGCCAGGTCGAGAGGTGCAGCGAGACATCGCAGCCGGCCAGCAGGCCGCCGATCGCGTGCTGCTCGTAGGCGCCCGTCACGGTGACCTGATCCGGTCCGAAGCCCGCGACCGCCTCGCGGTACGGGTCGTCGATGCGGCCGATCACCTTGAAATGGATGGGATAGGCCTCGCAGCTCCGGATCAGGTTGATCGCCTGCTGGCCGCCCTTGTGGGCCGCGAGATTGCCCAGGATCGCCACGGTCAGCCGATCGCCGTCGCGCCTGCGCTTGGATACCGGCCGCGCCCCGGCCGGCGCGGTGTTCGGCGCCACCATCGGGATCTCGACGATCCGGTCGGCGGGGATGCCGGGGAAGTAGCGCCGGAGGTACCCCGCCGTGGCGGGCGTGCTCGTGACGAAGGCGTCGATCGCGTCGGTCACCAGGGTCATCATGCCGTCGCGGCGCGCCTTGGAGCCGGGCGGATACTGGTTTCCCGAGACCAGGCAGGCGTCGCACTGGTCCGCCCCGCGATTGACGACGTCGCAGAACCGGCCGGTGTGATCGAGCAGCAGCCAGCGCTCGCAGATCAGGAAATGATCGTGCAGGTGGTAGACGGTGGGTATGCCGCAGGCCCGCGCGATCAGCGGCAGCGACAGCGGGACGTGCATCAGGTGATGGATGTGGACGAGGTCGACCTGATGCTCGAACAGCAGCCTCTGGAAGATCCCCTCCACGAACGGGTCCGTCGAGAGCGGCGGCGTGACGGGACCGCAGGCGAAGCTCTCCGAGATCCCGGGGCCCTCGAGCCGGAGCGACCAGCGCCCGTCGCCGAAGACGGGGAAGAGGAACAGGGCGCGGTACGGCTCGCCGAGCTCGGTCAGCAGTTCCTGATAGACCTCCACGCCGCCGCCGGGACGATGCCCCATCCGGTTGTGGGTGAGCATCAGGACCGTGCGGGGCGCTGACGGGGCGAGGGGCGGCCGGCGCGTCTGCGTCCGGCGCCGGTCGATCACCGCGTCCAGGATCGTCGCCACGCGATGGTCGTAGAGGTGTTCGGCGCGGGTCCGCGCCTGCGCGGCGCGCGCGCGCGCGATGCGGGCCTCCGGTTCGGTCAGGGCCGTCAGGATCGCCTCGACCGCACCGGCCTCGTCGTCGCAGAGCGCGATCTCGGCGTCCGGCGTGTAGTAGGCGGCCGTCTCCGGCTCGGGCGACACCACGACCTGGTAGCCGCCGGCCAGCGCCGTCTCGAACAGCCGCGGCGGCGGCGTCGAACCAGTCGCCTGATCGGCGCGCGCCGCCGAGAAGATCCGGGGCAGGGTGAGCACGACGCGACTGCGGTTCGCCAGGAGGGCGAAGTCGCGGTTCCCGCAGCGCCAGTCCGTGACGAGCGCCTCGTCCTCCAGCTCCGGCGGACCGATATGCGCGTTCCACGGCAGCGCCAGCTTGAACTTCACGTCCCGCGGCAGCTTGGCCGAGAGCGCGTTCAGGGTCGCGACCCTGTTCGGCCACGCCGTTCCGATGAAGAGCAGATCGTAGCGGTAGCGCGCGTCGTCCTCGAGCACCGGGAGATCGTGGAAGAGCGACGAGGCGCCGAGGGCGAGGTGGTGCGCCCGGCCCCCGTAGGCCGGGACCGTGGCAAGGTCGTTCGTGAAGACCAGATCGAAGACCCCCGACCCGCGCACGTTCGCCTCGCGCTCGTACGGATCCTCCGTGGTCCAGAGCACGCTGGTCCGGGCGAGCGCCGCGAGCCGGCCGACCAGCGGCGCGTGCGCCCGCGCGCCGCCGAAAGCGATCAGCGTGTCGAGACCCTGCTCGACGAAGGTGGCCAGGGCATCGCCGTGCCCGCCGACATGGACCCGGCCGACCGCGGGGTGCCGGCGCAGCGCGTCCGCGATGGCGAGCACGAGGTAGCGGTTGTGGGTTTGCGGCTCGGTGTCGAGCAGCAGGATCGACAGGTCGGACATGCGCGGTCTCGTCCGTCTCAGCGGCGGCGTGATCAGGCCGGGACCGTCAGGCGGCTCAGATCGAGCAGGCGCGCCGCGCGATGCCGGTAGGTGTGCTCGCGGAGCGCCCGCGCCTGCGCCCGGCGCGCGATCGCCTCGATCGCGGCGGGCTCGTCGAGCGACCGCTCGATGGCGCGCGCGATATCGGCCGCGCCGTCCACCAGCAGGATCTCCGTGTCCGGCTCGAAATGCGCGCAGATTTCCAGGCCGGTGACGAAGAACAGCTGCGCCGAGCCCGACAGGGCGACCTCGAAGGTGCGCGGTCCCGGCGTCGCCTGCGGGAGCGACAGCCGTCGATTGGCCACGTCAAGGTCGCGGCCGATGTTGAGCGTCAGCCGCGCCGCCGCGGCGTAGTCGGCCATCTGCGCCGGCGTGAGGCGGCGGTTCACCGCGCATCGGAGCGTGTCCGGCCACTCGGCGCCCAGGATCTCCACGACGTGCCGGCACAGGAGATCGTCGATCCGGCGCATCAGGGCGACGCGGTTCGGGTAGGCGACGCCGCAGAAGAACAGGACTGTCTCCCGCTCCGCCACCGGGGCGATCGGCCGGAAATGCCGGTCGGGCGCCGCGGCCAGCGGCAGGTGGTGGACGTCGGGGTGCCGGTAGTGCTGCGCCGCCCAGGAATCGTTGCTCACGACGATGTCGGCGAAGAGTTCCGCCTTGAAGGCGTAGTCGAACTCGTACGGGTCGTCCGTCAGCCAGAAGATCAGGACGGCACCCACGGCGTCCGCGGCGCGCCGAAGCGCGCGCAGATCCGCCAAGTCAGGCACGAGACTTCCGACCGCGATCACGACATCCGGCCGGGTCGCCCGGACCGCCCCGACCGCCAGTTCCAGAGGGGTGTGTCTGACGCGCTCGGCGCCGAGCAGTTCGGCGAAGCCCTCGGCCAGATCGCTCCGGATCCCGGGATTCCTGTTGAGCGCATCGGGGAAGGTGCTCGTGACCAGGACGTGCGGCCCGGCCAACGAGATCGCGCTGACGAAATTCATCCCTCGTGACCTCGGCGAGACGGGCCAGTTTTAATTGCAGGTTAATGCCAATTGTAAGTAGACACGCAACTGTCGCATGTCCATTTCGTCGATTAATTTCCCCCAACCACTTGGCGATTGGGTAATTTCGGGCAATTCAATGTTGGCAATCAGGAAGTATGGCACGGGATGAAGTGGCAACAGGCGCGCCGCATCCGCCGCGCGAGCCCTGCGCCGAGGTGTTGCGCCCCTTCCTGCCGTGGTTGACCGGCACGCTCCTGCTGCTGGGCCCGAAGCCCGACGCGGGGAGCCGCGCGCGCTGGGCTTCCGACGGCACCCTCGTCACCACGGCGGATGGCGCCGACCTGCCGGCTTCCACGCTCTTCGATGGCGTCGTGCTGACGGGGCTGCTGTCCTGTCGCGACGACGGGGGCCGGGACGCGCTCGACGCGACGATCGCCTGGGCCCAGGAACGGCTGCGGCCCGGCGGCCGGCTGATCCTCGTCATCGACAACGCCCTCTCGCTCCACGGACTCGCTGCGGGCTCCGAGACGGTGGGGCAGCGCGGCTTCCCGAGCCTCGAGGGACGCCTCAGGTCGGACGGCCTCCGGCTGCCCACGCGGGAAGGCCTTAAACGGTCCCTGCAGGCCCGCGGCCTGGCCTATCAGGAATGGTGGTTCCCGTTCCCGGGGCGGGAGGAGCCCGTGAGCTTCATCGCCGAGCGGAGCCTCGATCGGCCGGGCGGGTTCGATCCCGGAATGCTCGCCATCGGCGCGGCCGGGCCGGATCCGGCAGCCCGCGCGGGCGCGCTGTTCTCGCCGCGGCGCGCCTGGGCGACGGTGGCGGATCAGGGGCTCATCGGCGATCTGGCGCCCGCCTTCGTGATCGCGGCATCGGCGGAGCCGCTGCCGCCGGACGACCGGCTGGCGATCCACGCGGGTTTGCGCCGCCGGCCGGAATTCGAGCGGCTGGTGACCTTCGCGGAGGCCGGGTCGCAGATCGCGGTGCGCCGCGCCCGCGCGTATCCCGACCTTCCCGCCGCGGTTCGAGGCGTCACGAACCTGTTGCCGTCGGAGACCTACGTGCCGGGCTCCCTCTGGTCTGAAGTTCTCGAGGCGCGGCTGGCGCGGGAAGGCTGGTGCCCGGACGCCGTCGCCGCCTGGGCCGGAACGTGGCTTCAAGCCGTCTCGCGCCGCTTCGCGGCGGGAGCGCCGCTCGAGACCCAGACGATCCTCCCGGGACCGGCCCTCGACGCCATCCCGAAGAATCTCGTCTCGGGCGCCGACGGCACGTTCATAGACCTGGAATGGGAGCTCGGGGTCCCTCTGGACGCTGGCCACCTCGCCGTGCGGGGCCTCGTCAACGCGCTGACCGATGCGCGAGACTGGCGTCCCGGCGGGCCGTCCACGCTGACCCTTCTGGACGCCCTGCGCGCCCTGCTGCCGCGGCTCGGGCTGGCTCTGGACGATGCGCAGCTCGCCGACCGGCTGGGCCGGGAAAGCCGTTTCCAGGCGATCGTCAGCGACCGGGTGACGGAGCGCGGCCTGGACTGGGCGGCGGCGACGCGCCTGCCGGTCGGCGAAGAGACCCGGATCGACGCGGATCCGCGCGCGGCGCTCGCGGAGGCCTCCGCGGAGATCGCGCGGCTGCTCGAGGAGAACGCGGCCCTGCGCGCCGCGCGCGCCGCCGACGCCGCCGCGCACGAGGCCGCCGCGCGCGAGAGCGTCCGCCGCACCGACCGCGTGATCGCCTACGCGGCCGAGATGCACCGCGCGCGCGACCACCTTCAGGACACCCTCGACGCCCGCCGCGCTTCGGCCGGCGACGGCAGCCGCCTGTCCCTACGCCTCCTGCGTCTCATCAGAGGAACCCCGTGATGCGGCTGCTCGTCGCCTGTGACCACCTGGCGCTGACGGGCGGCCTGCTCCGGTTCGAGCGGGTCGGACGGGTGCTCGCGCGTCGCGGTCACGCGTTCGCGTACCTGACCCTGGGCACCGGCGAGGACGGGTTCGAGACGCGGCTGCCCGTCCTGCACCGCGAGGAAGCCGCGCGCGCGAGCTGGGACGCCGTCATGGTGCCCGGCGGCGGATTCCCGGATGCCACGATCGAGGGATTCGCGGACCTCCGGGCCCCGAACTTCGGCGCCCGGATCCAGCACCTCCTCAACGCGCCGGTGCGGCGCGACGCCTACGCGCGCGTCACGCGGACCCTCGCGCCAGACCTCGTCGTGGCGAACAACGACCACTGGGACGACGCCGCCCTCCAGGCCCTCGGCCTGCCGTGGCGGCGCCTCGTCGGTGCGGTCGATAGCGGGCTGTTCGCGCCGCCCGTCTCGCCGCCCGCGCGCGGCGCGCGGCGCCGGCTCGGCGGCATCGCCAACAAGCGCCCCGCCGCGCAGCTCGCGGCGCTCGACAGGCTCGGCGACGCGTGGGCCCTGCACTGGTTCGGACGGCCGGACTGGGGGCTGGTGGGCGCGCGCGCCGATCTGGTGGCGTCGGGCCGCCTCGTCGTGCACGGGCCGCTGCCCGAGTCCGACCTGCCCGCGTGGTATCACGGGCTCGACGCGTTCTGCAGCGCGGAGGCGCATGCCGGCTGGTGCAACCCGGCCGCGGAAGCGATGGCCTGCGGCACGCCGCTCGTCGCGACCGTGCACGGCACGCTGGCTTTCGCCGAGGACGGCGTCACGGCCCTGGTGGTGCCGGACGGTCCGGACGCGGCGCTGGGCGCGGCCATCGCGGAGGCCGTGGACAGGATCGCGACCGATCCGGCCGGTGCCGCGTCCCGGGCCGAGGCGGGACGGGCGCGGATCCGGGCGCTCGACTGGGACACCTACGCGGACGGCCTGCTCGCCGTCGTCGCGGAGGCGATCGCGCTGCGGGCGGGCCGGACCGATGCGGCGCGCCCGTCCGGCCCGCCGCGCGAGACCGCGCTGCGCCTCGCCGACCTCGCGAGCCGGGACGGGCCCCTGCCGGAGGATTTCGACGCCCTCGGCTATATCCGGCTGCACGCCGACCTCGCGGCGCTGTTCGAGCACGCGTGGCAGGGGCAGCTGCACTACCTCGAGCACGGCCGTCGCGAGGGCCGCATCTACCCCTCGAACCTGACGCGGGCCCAGCAGAAGGCCGCCCAGGCCGCGCGGATCGCGCTCGCGGTCGACGGGCTCGACGGCTCCGGCAAGTCGAGTATCGCGCGGTACGTCGCCGAGGCGCTCGGCGCGACGGTGCTCAACCCGTTCAGCGGTCCGGTCGGCGCCATCCTGGTCCACCTCGCCCGGACGGGGCAGCACGCGCTGGCCGACGACGTGGCGCACGCGGCCGTGGCGGCGGCGATCGCCAACGCCCCGCCGGGACCGGTCGTGTTCGACCGGCACTGGTTCACCGCCTCGCAGCTCCTCTCGCCGGCCTTCCGTCCGGGTTGGGAGCCGCGCCCGTTCACCGTCATGTGCTGGGCGGACCGTCCCACCACCATCGCCCGCATGGTCGCGCGCGGCGTCCCGAACCCGTCGGAGCACATGACCGAGGCCCGGATCGCCAGCTATCGCACGCTCGCGGAGGAGCTGCGGGTGCCGCTCCTCGACACGTCCCGCATCGCGCCGGAGGAGGGGGCCGCGCAGGTGCTGGCGATGCTGGGTGAGAGCGGCCACACGGCGCGGCGCGCGTGATCGCCGCCTCGCGGCGCGGCCTGTATGGTCGCGTCTCGGAATCGGGTGGCCACACCGGCCATCGGCGTCGCGGGAGGGCGGGGCGATCGTGTTGAAACTCGCGCGCGGCGACCGTGGCCGGAACGTCCTGCTGCTCGGCATCAGCCTCCTCTTCGTCGCCGCCGGCCTCGGGATGATCGCCACCGGCGCGGATGGCGGCGTCACGACGACGGTGTTCTTCGGCGTGTGCGCGGCCGTCGCCGTGTGGCAGCTGCGGCCGGACCTGCTCGAATCCGAGAGCCGGTCGGCGGGGTCGCTGGCGGCGCAGTTCCCCGGCCCCGTGATCCTGCGCGCCTCGGTGCGGAAACTCCTGTTCCTGGCGCTGATGGCCGCCGGCTTCGGCGGCGTGACGCTCTGGATGGTGCTGCACGAGGCGCCTTCCACGGCGATGCAATTGCTGCTCTGGCCGGGCGTCGCGCTCTTCCTCGGAGGCGTCCCGTTCCTCATCCTCACGGCGATCCGCGGCTCGGCGCTGCACCTCGACGAGACGGGCTTCACCGTCGTGCAGCTGGGCCGCGCGCGGCGCGTCCGGTGGCGTGACGTGAGCGTGTTCGAGCCGGTCCCCCTGCCGGGTTCGGGACAACGCCTCGTCACGTTCGACGACGCGAGCGCCGGCGCGACGCGCCTCGGGGCGATGAACCGGCACCTGATCGGGCGCAACGCGGGTCTGCCGGACAGCTATGGGCTGGATCCCGACGCGCTCGCCAGCCTGCTCACGGCCTGGCGCAAGCGGGCCTTGCAGCGGGAGGACGATCGCGTCTGAGGCGCATCGGAGTTGTCGCGGCGCTTGGTCGGCGGCGCCCGGACGAGGGGCGGGGAGGTGGCTGTCGGACGGCGCGCATCAGCGCGTGACGATGCCGGGCTCCTGCCGACCGGGACGGGGCTGCACCACGAGGAGTCCCGCCGAGTAGATCAGCGAGACGAGGAGCGCGACGGTCAGCGCGAGCGCGGCACCGTAGGGCTGGATCATCAGGTGGAGTGTCAGCAGGGTCAGGCCGAAGCCGAACACCCCGCGGATCGCGACGCTCGCCAGCCGCGCCATCGCCGCCCCGCCGATCCGGCGATGGAGGATGACGAAGGCGCTCGTCATCGTGACCGGGAAGGCGGCGATGACCCCGGTCCTGGCCGGGCCCAGCGCCGTACTCAGCGCCAGGAGGGCCGCGACGAACAGCGCGACGGCGCTCGCGCGGATCAGCAGATCCAGCGGGCGCGGCCGCGCGACGACGGAGCTCCGCACGAGGGTCGCGCGCACGACGAGCCGGGTCAAGAGCGCGCCGGCCCCGTAGACCAGGGCGTTGAGCAGGAACGCCGTCGTCGGCGTCCACGTGAGTGCCGAGACCGGCAGGGCCGCCGCGAGCCACGCGAGGATCGCCGGCCCGAGGGTGGCGGTCATGTCCCGGCCGGCCGCCCGGTGGGCGTAGACGATCAGGAACAGGCCCGTCGCGGCGTTCGCCGCGAAGCCGTTCAGGGCCGCCCCGGCCACGAAGGCGGCGTCGTGCTCCATCGCCATGAACACGTAGGCCGGCCCGGCGGAGACCGGCAGGCTGACGACGAGCGCGCCCCAGACCGGTCCCAGCCACTCGGCCAGGACGGAGGCGAGCACCACCACGGTCCCGGAGGTCAGCGCCCGGATCAGGGCCGTCAGCCAAATCGCCGCCAAGGTCGTTTCCCGCGCGTCGCGCCGCCGACCCGGGCCGGCATCGGAGCCGCGCCCTCGCTATCATGCGCGGCCTGTCCGGGCCAAAGCACCCGGCTGGCGAATCCGGCCGTCTGAAACCGGTCGCGGCGACCCGCGAGCGCCGGTGCCCCCCCGGAACCGGGGCGGGCGACCTCAGCCGACGGCGCGCGCGGCTTCCCGAACCTGGCGGGTGGCCGCGTCGACCTGCTCGTTGGCCCGCGCGATCGCCGCCATGCCGCCCGCGATGGTCCCGACCCCGCGGGAGGCCGTGTGCATGCTGCCGGAGATCTCCTGGGTCACCGCCGACTGCTCCTCCACGGCCGCCGCGATCGCCGCCGAGATCTCGTCGAGCGCCCGGATCGTGCCCTGGATCGAGCCGATCGCCGCCACCGCCTCGCGCGTGGTGGCCTGCGTCGTGGTGATCTGGTCGCGGATCTGATCCGTGGCCTTGGCGGTCTGCTCGGCGAGCGCCTTCACCTCCGACGCCACGACCGCGAAGCCCTTGCCGGCGAGGCCCGCCCGGGCCGCCTCGATCGTGGCGTTGAGCGCGAGCAGGTTGGTCTGGGCCGCGATGCCCTGGATCATGGTCACGACGTCGCCGATCTGCGCCGCCTGGCCGCTCAGGCCCTCGACGATGGTGCTGGTGTGTCGGGCCTGCTCGACGGCCTCGCCGGCCATCCGCGCCGCGTGGCTGACCTGCTGGCTGATCTCCCCCACCGAGGCCGACAGCTCCTCGGCGCCGGAGGCCACGCTCTGGATGTCGCCGGACACCCGCCCGGCGAGTTCGACGGCCTCCGCGGTCCGTCGGCCGGTGCCCTCGACCGCCGTGCCGATCGCGTCGAGGTCGGCGCCGATCGCCCGCTGCGCCGCGACGCGCCGGTGGCGCTCCTGGACCTGCGCGGTGATGTCGGCGGCGAACTTGACCACCTTCAGGACGCAGCCGCTGGCGTCGAGGATCGGGTTGTAGGTCGCCTGGATCCAGACGTCACGGCCGCCCTTCGCGATGCGGCGGAACTCGCCGCCCGCGAACTCACCCCGGCCAAGGCCCTCCCAGAACGCGCGGTAGCCGGCACTCGACCGCTCGGCCGGGTCGACGAACACGCCGTGGTGCTGGCCCCGGATCTCCTCCAGGCGATAGCCCATCGTCTCGAGGAAGTTGCCGTTGGCCTCCAGGATCGTGCCGGTCGGATCGAAGGCGATCACGGCCTGCGACCGGTGCAGCGCCGCGATCTGACCGGCGTAGTCGAGCATCAGCAGCTTCTGCGCCGTGATGTCCGAGGCGAACTTGACGACCTTCACGACGCGGCCCGCGCGGTCGAGCACCGGGTTGTAGCTCGCCTGCACCCAGACGTGGCGGCCGCCCTGGGCGATCCGCTTGAACTCGGCCACCTGGCAGGTGCCCTGCCGCAGGGCGTCCCAGAAGGCGTGATACGCCGGGCTGTCCCGGTGCGCCGCCTCCACGAACAGGGCGTGGCGCTGGCCCCGGATGTCGGGCAGGGCATAGCCCATCATCGTCAGGAAATTGGCGTTGGCCGTGATGATGGTGCCGTCCGGCTCGAACTCGATGACGGCCTGTGAGCGGTCGAGGGCATCGAATTTCGCCGCCAGACCTTCACGACCGCGCAGGGCGCCGAGCATGATCCCATCCCCTCTTGTCATTGCCGGGGATCCCGAGTGCGAACACGCGGTTCTGCTTGGGATCTGCCGCTGATTTACTGTCACGGCATGACGGCCTCGCATAATGATTGCGCACAATCGTGAACGATGACTTAAATCTGAACGGCACAATAGTTCAAGATAGAGAGGGTCTGGGATAGTGCAAAACTACCAGAGCAGTGAATTTTTACGCAATCTTCGATATCAGTGCCCGTAAACTATACAATCGACGGTACGGATTTCGACGCCGAGATCCAGCGCCGTCATGCTCTCAGGTTGCACGGAGGTTCATATGCTAACGTAGAATAAGATTTCTGGTCTTCGCTGCCGGATCGGCGCACCGCGCCGCGATGCGGCTGGATGCCACGCGCCGGCACGATTCGACCGACCTGACGCCCGCGGTCGAAGGGACGCGGCCGGCTCCGTCAGATGTAGGTCGAGGCCAGCGCCGGCGAGCCGTCCAGGGCGTGGGCCAGCCTCTCCAGCCCGTGGGCGATCTGCTGCCGGGTCGAAGGGCCGCCGAGGCAGAGGCGGACGGCCTCGGGCGGCGTCCCCGCGACGCAGAAGGGGTCGCTGCCGACCACCCCGAGACCCGCCGCGCGGCCCTGGCTGGCGAAGGCCGAGCGCGTCCATCCCGCCGGCAGGGTGATCCAGACATGGAAGGCGTGCGGGTCCGCAACGTAGGACTCGGCGGGCAGCAGCGCGGCCGCGAGGCTCTGGCGCGCGGCCGACTCGGCGCGGACGAAATCCACGATGGCGTCCGCCGTCCCGTCCGTGATCCAGCGCGTCGTCAGCGCGGTCGAGATCGGCGACGCCATCACGGTGGCGGCGCGCAGGGCGTCGCCGAGGGGCAGGGCGGCCCGCGCGTTCGGGGCGATCAGGAAGGCGAGGCGAAGGCCGGCGCCCAGGCACTTCGCGACGCCCGCCACGTAATAGGTGATCTCGGGCGCCAGTTCGGCGAAGCTCGGCGGCGGTGCCGGGCAAATGCGCGCGTAGGCGTCGTCCTCGATGATGGTGACCGCGTAGCGGCGGGCCGTCGCGATGACGGCCTCGCGCCGCGCGCGGGACAGGGTCGCGGTGGTCGGGTTCTGCAGCAGGGGATTGAGGTAGAGCGCCTTCGGCGCCCCCCGCGTGCAGGCGGCCGCGAAGGCGTCGGGGTCGAGCCCGTGGCGGTCCATCGGCAGGCCGACGAGGCGCAGGCCCCGGTGCGCCGCGAGGGTCCGGATACCCGGATAGGTGATTCGCTCGGCGCAGATCGTGTCGCCCGCCTGCGCGACCTGTCCCAGGATGCTGGACAGGGCGCTGTGCGCGCCGGGGCAGATCAGCAGGCGCTCGCGCGCCGCCGCGATCCCGCGACCCGCGAGCCAGCGCAGCGCGGCCTCCTTGTCCGCCTCCGTCCCGCCGAAGCCCTGGTAGCGCAGGAGGTCGGCGAGATCGCCCGAGAGCTCCGCGAAGGACGACCGCATGCGGGCCCGCAGGCCGGGCAGGTCGGGTTCCGGGGGCAGGTTCATGGTGAAGTCGACCGGTCCCGGCCGCCGGGGAAGGGCTGGCCCAGCGGTGCGGGCGGCGTCCGCCGGGTCCACCACGAAGGTGCCCCGACCGACCCGGCCCTCGATCAGGCCGCGCCTGTGGGCCTCGACGTAGCCGCGGGACACGGTCGTGAAGTTGAGGTCGAGCGTGGCGGCGAGCGCGCGCTGGGTCGGCAGGCGCGTGCCCGGAAGCAGGTGGCCGGTCCGGATGTCGTCCGCCAGCGCGTCCGCGATGGCCAGGTAATGGGGCTTGCCCCAGCGCCTGAGGTCCGGCGTCCAGATGCCGGCCGCGTCGCCCCGGTCGACCAACCGTCCTCCCCGCCCGCCAGCCTTCATCCGTCCAGCACCCGCGACCTGAAAACCGATCAATGATCGATTGTATGGCTTGCAAGCGCCGTACCGGGCGCGTGACGGCCTATCACGGCGCGATCGATGCGTGCAATGCGTACAATACTCGTCGCCGAAGCGCGCGTCATCTGGCGACGACGTGCGCAAATCCTGATGATGAATTGTGCGTCGTCGAGTAGAACTGGGCGGGTCGACTTCGCTCAATTGATCGTATCATTGTATGCATCGCAAGGCGCGTTATTGAATGCATTCCTGACGTCTCCGATCTGGCACATGGCTTGCCATCCGACTGTCTGAACGTGCGCAGCACCCCCTGCCGCGGGTCAGACCATCGAGGAGCGTGAGCAATGCCTGCCGTGAACCGCGAGCCGCACAAGAAGGGCGACGTCCTGGTCGACTACGAGGAGAAGGTCTTCGAGGACGTGAAGGCCGAACCCGGCCAGAAGGCCCTCGTCACCTTCCACACCGTGGCGTTCGAGGGCTCGATCGGCCTCGTCAACCTGCTCCAGGCCACCCGCCTGCAGCGCAAGGGCTTCGAGACCTCGATCCTGCTCTACGGCCCGGGCATCACCCTCGGGGTCCAGCGCGGGTTCCCCCGGCTCGGCGACGAGGCGTTCCCGGGCCATCTCAACTTCAACAACCAGCTCGAGAAGTTCATGGCCGAGGGCGGCAAGGTCTACGCCTGCCGCTTCTCGACACAGGCCCTGTACGGACACAGCGAGGCGGCCTTCATCGAGGGTATTCGCATGATCAACCCCCTCGACGTGCTCGACTGCATCCTCCTGCACAAGCGCGACAACGCGGTGATCATCGACACCTGGACCGTCTGACGACCGCGCCAACGCCCCCGGCGGCCGCGCGCGACGCGCGCAGCCGCTGGCTCAGCCGGAGGACCACCCATGTCAGAGACCCGGATCGTGCGGGCTGCCGCGATCCAGATCGCGCCGGACCTCGACCGCCCGGACGGCACCCTGGAGCGCGTGCTCAACGCCGTCGACGAGGCCGCCGCCAAGGGCGCGCGCTTCATGGTCTTCCCCGAGACCTTCGTGCCCTACTATCCGTACTTCTCGTTCGTTCTCCCGCCCGCGCTCCAGGGGCCCGAGCACCTGCGCCTCTACGAGCGCGCGGTCGCCGTGCCGGGTCCGGTGACGCAGGCGGTCTCCGCGGCCGCACGGCGCCACGGGGCCGTGATCGTGGTCGGGGTCAACGAGCGCGATCACGGATCGCTCTACAACGCGCAGCTGATCTTCGACGCGGACGGCGCCCTGAAGCTCAAGCGCCGGAAGATCACGCCGACCTACCACGAGCGCATGATCTGGGGGCAGGGCGACGGCGCCGGCCTCGCCGTGGTGGAGACGGCGGTCGGCCGCGTGGGGGCGCTCGCCTGCTGGGAGCACTACAACCCGCTCGCCCGCTACGCCCTGATGGCGCGCCACGAGGAGATCCACGCCGCGCAATTCCCGGGCTCCCTCGTCGGCCAGATCTTCGCCGACCAGATGGAGGTGACGATCCGCCACCACGCCCTGGAAGCGGCCTGCTTCGTGGTCAACGCCACCGGCTGGCTCACCGACGCGCAGGTCGCGCAGGTCTGCCCGGACGAGCGCCTGCGCGGCGCCTGCCGCGGCGGGAACTGCACCGCCATCGTGTCGCCCGAGGGCAAGCACCTCGCCGATCCCCTGGGACCGGGCGAGGGCATCCTGATCGCCGACATGGATCTCGCGCTGGTGACCAAGCGCAAGCGGATGATGGACTCGGTCGGCCACTACGCGCGGCCGGAGCTCCTCAGCCTGCTCCACGACGACCGTCCGGCCGCCTTCGTGCAGCGGCCGGCCCGTTCGCAGACCGCCCCCCGGAGCCCCGACCATGAGCAGCAGCCCGCTTCCGACGCGCCGTCCCACGTCACCGCCGGCCCCGCCGGCCCCGATCGGGATGCCGACGGAGCGCCTGATCAACGCGTTGCAATCCTGCGGCGTTAGGCTCGCCGACAGCCGCGCCGGCGCGCCGAGCCGCCGCGGCGGCGCCGGCCCCTCGGACCACAAGGCGATGACCATCGCGGGCCGCACCGTGATGGTGCCGGTCCACACCGAGGCCGCCTTCGACTCGCCCTTCCTCGTGCGCCCGCCGGACGCGGACGGGATCGCGGTGATCGAGCACGCGGGCGTCGTGGTCGGCCACGTCACCTTCCCGGGCCGCCCGCGCTTCTACGCCCTCTCCACCTTCGACGGTGTGCCCTACGCGAAAATCGCCGTCCTGCACGGGCGCGACGTGCTGGCCACCACGGTGCTGCAAACCTGCATCCGCTACCAGAGCCGCGCGAAGACCTGCCAGTTCTGCTCGATCGGCCAGTCGCTGGCGGCCGGCCGCACGGTGGCCCGCAAGACACCCGAGCAGCTCGCCGAGGTCGCCCGCGCCGCCGTGCTGCTCGACGGCGTGAAGCACATGGTCATGACCACCGGCACGCCGAACGCCACCGACCGCGGCGCCGCGATCCTGTGCGAGAGCGCCTTCGCGGTGAAGGCGGCCGTCGACCTGCCGATCCAGGCCCAGTGCGAGCCGCCCGACGACGACCGCTGGTTCGAGCGGATGAAGGCCTCGGGCATCGACGCGCTGGGCATGCATCTGGAGGCCGTCACGCCCGAGGTGCGGGCGCGGATCATGCCCGGCAAGGCGGGCGTGCCGCTGGAGCGGTACTACGACGCCTTCGCGGCCGCTGTCCCGGTCTTCGGGCGCGGCCAGGTCTCCACCTACATCCTCGCCGGCCTCGGCGACGCGCCGGAAGCGATCCTCGCGATGGCCGACCGGCTGATCGGGATGGGCGTCTACCCGTTCGTGGTGCCCTTCGTGCCGATCTCCGGCACGCCGCTGGAGAGCCATCCGGCCCCCGGGCCCGACTTCATGCACGCCGTCCTGAAGCCGCTCGCGGAGATGCTGGGGCGGGCGAACCTGCGCTCCACCGACATCAAGGCCGGCTGCGGCCGGTGCGGTGCCTGCTCGGCGCTCTCCACCTACGAGCGCGCCGGGGAGGCGGCCTGATGTTCGACCCCGTTCCGCCGTACCGGCCCAGCCACTTCCGGGTGAAATTCGCGGTCGCGCCCTGGGAGCGGCGCGCCTGCGCCGCCCTGCGGCGGCAGGTCTTCTGCGCGGAGCAGGGGATCTTCAGGGCGGACGATCGCGACGCGATCGACGCGCACGCCATCCCGGTCTGCGCCCTCTCGACGCTCGGCGGCGACGCGGACGCCGTCGTCGGCACCGTGCGGATCCATGAAGACGGCGCGCGCCCGGGAACGTGGTGGGGCTCGCGCCTCGCCGTCGCCAAGCCCTTCCGCAGCGCCGCCGCCCTCGGCACCGGCCTCATCCGGGTCGCGGTGTCCTCGGCCCACGCGCGGGGCTGCACCCGCTTCCTCGCGCATGTCCAGGAGGGCAACGTCGCGCTGTTCGAGGCCCTGCACTGGGAGAGCCTCGACGCGCTGGACCTGCACGGGCGGCCCCACCGCCTGATGGAGGCGAACCTCGCGGCCTACCCGCCGATGCACGATCCCGAGCACGGCCTCCTCACCTTCCGCAGGGCCGCGTGACCGCCGGGATCGACGTCCGGGCGCTGGCCCGCCAGATCCGCGAGGCCCGCGGGGTCGGCCACAAGCGCGACATCGACGCGGTGGTGCGGCGGCTCGGGCTCGGGAGCCGGCACGCGGCCGTGCCGGTCGGCGACGATTGCGCGGCGATCCCCGACGGCGACGGGCACCTGCTGCTGGCCATCGAGGGCTTCCTCGACAGCTTCGTGGCCGACGATCCGTACTTCGCGGGCTATTGCGGGATCATGGTCAACCTGAGCGACGTCGCCGCCATGGGCGGGCGCCCGCTCGCCGTCGTCGACGCCCTCTGGGCTCGGGAGGCCGGGGCCGCCGACCCGATCCTGGCCGGCCTGTCCGACGCCGCCGCGCTCTACGGCGTCCCGGTGGTCGGCGGCCACACCAACACCCGCGCGGCCGCCGGCAACCTCGCGGTCGCGGTGCTCGGCCGGGCGGGACCGCGCCTGCTGACGAGCTTCGACGCCGCGCCCGGCGACGACCTCGTCGCCGCCATCGACCTGCGCGGGCGCTTCCGCGACCCGCACCCCTACTGGGACGCCTCCACCGGCGCGCCGGGCGCGCGGCTGCGCGGCGACCTCGCCCTGCTGCCGGGCCTCGCCGAGGACGGCCTGGCCGGCGCCGCCAAGGACATCAGCATGGCGGGGGTCGTCGGCACGGCCCTGATGCTGCTCGAATGCTCCGCCGTCGGCGGCGTCATCGACCTCGACGCGATCCCGCGGCCCGACCACGTCCCGCTCGCGCGCTGGCTGACGGCGTTCCCGAGCTTCGGCTACCTCGTCAGCGCCCGCCCCGACCGCACGGCGGCCGTCACCGCGCGCTTCGCCGAGCGCGGCATCGCGGCGGCCCGGATCGGGGGCCTCGACGCCGGCCGGGCCGTCCGGGTGCGGGACGCCTCGGGCGCCGAGGCCGTCGTGTGGGACTTCGCCGCCGGCCCACTGATCGGCTGCGGCAGGGACGGCCCGGGGGCGACGCCGTGAAGCCGCTGCGCGTCGCCCTCCTGACCCACTCCACCAACCCGCGCGGCGGGGTCGCCCATTGCCTCGCCCTCGCCGAGGCCCTGTGCGAACTCGGTCACGCGGCAGTGGTCCACGCGCCCGACCCGTCCGGCCGCGGGTTCTTCCGGGACGCGTCCTGCGCGACCGTGGCGGTCGCCGCCGAGCCGGTCGCGGGCGGGACGACCGACCTCGTGCGGGCCCGCATCCACGACTACCTGCGCCACTTCGCGAGCCCGGCGGCCCGCGACTTCGACGTGTTCCACGCCCATGACGGCATCGGCGGCAACGCCCTCGCGACCCTGAAGCACCGGCGCCTGATCCCGGGCTTCGTCCGGACCGTCCACCACGTCGACAGCTTCGCCGACCCCGTCCTCGCGGGCTGGCAGGACCGCGCGATCCGCGAGGCCGGCCGGCTGCTCTGCGTCAGCCGCCTGTGGGCCGATTGGATCCGGGACGCGATCGGCGCCGAGGCCGGGATCGTCGGCAACGGGGTCGACCTGTCGGTCTATCGCCCCGCGGCCGCGGAGGGCGACGCGGCTCTGCGGGCGCGCTGGGGGCTCGGCGCGGGGCCGATCGTCCTCAGCGTCGGCGGCCTCGAGGAGCGCAAGAACAGCCTCGGCATCATCGCGGGGTTCGCGCGCCTGCGGACGCGCCACCCGCCTGCCCAACTCGTCGTCGCGGGCGGCGCCTCGCTCCTCGACCACGCCGGCTACCGCGAACGCTGCCGCGCGGCCCTCGTCGCCGCGGGTCTGGAGGTGGGCCGCGGCGCGGCCGTCATCGAGACGGGGCCCGTCCCGCAGGCCGACATGCCGGCGCTCTACCGGGCCGCGGACCTGCTGGCCTTCCCGTCCTGGACCGAGGGGTTCGGCCTCTGCGTTCTGGAGGCCATGGCCTGCGGAACGCCGGCGATCGTCTCCGACCGACCGCCCTTCAGCGAGTACCTGACGCTGGCCGACGCGCTGTTCGTCGATCCCGCCGACCCCGACGGCATCGCCGCCGCCATGGCGGCGGCGCTGGAACCGCGGACCCGCGCCCGCCTGCGGGCGGCGGGGCTCGCGCGCGCGGCCGCCCATTCCTGGCGCGCCTGCGCGACGCGCCACCGCGCCGCCTACGCCGCCTGCGCCCGCGGCGCGTCAGCCTTCACGGAGTTGCAGCCATGACGACAACGACCCGTCACGTCCCCGTCGCCGTCGTCGGCGGCGGCCAGGCCGGCCTCTCGGTCAGCTACCACCTGAAGCAGCGCGGCATCGCGCACCTCGTCTTCGAGAAGCACACGGCCGCGCACACCTGGGCGACGCAGCGCTGGGACACGTTCTGCCTCGTCACCCCGAACTGGCAGTGCGACCTGCCGGGCCACCCCTACGACGGGCCGGACCCGGACGGGTTCATGAGGAAGGACGAGATCGTCGCCTACCTGAAGGCCTTCGTCGCCAAGGTGCGGCCGCCGCTCCGCGAGGGCGTGGCGGTCACGCGCGTGGCGCGGCGCGACGACGGCGTGTTCGCGGTCCGGACCTCGGAGGGCGACTACACCGCGAACGAGATCGTGGTGGCCTCTGGCGGCTACCACACGCCGATCGTCCCGCGCATGGCCGAGAAGCTGCCGCCCGCGATCACCCAGATCCACTCGAACCAGTACCGAAACCCGGCGCAGCTGCCCGACGGCGCGGTCCTGGTCGTCGGCTCGGGGCAGTCCGGCGCGCAGATCGCCGAGGACCTGCATCTCGCCGGACGGCAGGTACACCTCGCCGTTGGCGACGCGCCCCGCTGCGCCCGCTTCTACCGCGGCCGCGACGTCGTCGCGTGGCTCGCCGACATGGGCTACTACGAGAAGACTGTCGACGATCATCCGCTGCGCGACGGCGTCCGGGACAACACCAACCACTACGTGACCGGCCGCGACGGCGGCCGGGACATCGACCTGCGCCGCTTCGCCCTGGAGGGCATGGCGCTCTACGGCGTCCTCGAGGACTACGCCGGGGGCGCCCTCCGCTTCCGTGACAACCTCCGGCCCGCGCTCGACCAGGCCGACCGGACCTACAACGGCATCAACGCGGCCATCGATGCCCACATCGACGCGGCCGGCATCGCGGCGCCGGTCCAGGCGCGCTACGCGCCGGTCTGGGAGCCGGGCGAGCCGGTCACCGCGCTCCCCCTCGAAGGGTCCGGCATCGCCAGCGTGGTCTGGTGCATCGGCTTCGCGCCGGATTTCCGGTGGCTCGACGCGTCCGTGTTCAACGGCGCCGGCCAGCCGAAGCACAGGCGCGGCGTCACGGCCGAGGCGGGCATCTCCTTCATCGGCCTGCCCTGGCTGAACACGTGGGGCTCGGGCCGCTTCGGCGCGGTCGGCCGCGACGCCGAGTACATCGTGCAGGTGATCGAGGCGCGCCTCGGCGCCGGTGCGGTCGGCCTGAAGCGGGCGGTGTGAGCCGGATCATCATCCGGTCGAACCCGGGCGAAACCTCCCCTCAGTCATCGCGACATTCGGACCGCTCACGCCGGGTATCCGCGGCCGAAGTGCCGATCCCTTCCAGTGTTTCGGAGCGAACGCTGGTCCAGGATCGACTTGTTCGCCTGTATCGCATCGGTTAGCCACGCCCCGTTGCGGCGCCTGAGTCGCGTCAGAGCCAGGGATCATCCATGCGAGCACGTACCGTCGGTATCGGGATTGCGGCGATTCTGTCCGTGATGACCAGTGTGGCCTCCGCCGAGACGTTGCCGGCACGCAAGGCCGGCCTGTGGGAGAGCAAGACCACGTCGCCCGACGGCAACACGACCGCGCGTCAATGCATCGACGAGAAGACCGATCAGATCGCGCAGGCCGCGTTCGGGGGCGGCCAGAACTGCGCGAAGCGCACCATCGTCAAGACGAGCACCGGCTACAAGGGCGAGACCGAGTGCAAGCTCGGCCCGATCTCGGCCGCGGGCACGACCGAGATCGGCGGCGACTTCAACAGCAAGATCCACATGGAGGTGGATACGACGCTGACCGGCATGCCGAACGCCAAGGAGCCCGTGCGACGCCAGATGGTGATCGACGCCACCTACATCGGTCCCTGCGCGGCCGGACAGAGCCCGGGCGACATCATCCTGCCCGACGGCAAGATCGTGAAGATGCCCCAGCCGGCGGCCCGATAGGCACACCGGCAGGCGCCTCGGGCGCGGGCGAGCCCGTCGGGTGCCGCCCCGCGTCGCCCCCGGGCGCCGCCGCGGAGATCCATGCCGCGAAACCGGCATCCCTCCGTGAGACGGCGAGCGACAGCCCGCGAGGCAGGGGAAGGTCTGATTAGCGGATATTAAATACATTTCGCTAATCATGCGCCGTGCGGCTGCGAAATTGTTCTATTCGGCTGCGTCGAGGCCGCCGTGTCGCTACAGAGTGTCTCCATTCGTACAAAGCTGGTCGTGGCCTTCTCGGTCCTGACCGTTTTCGTGATCGGGCTCGGCGTGCTCGGGCTCGTGAGTACGCGCAAATTGCGTGAGCAGGCGGTCGAGATCGATACGAACTGGCTGCCGAGCATTCGGGCGCTGGGCGAGATCGACACGCTGACCGCCCGCAGCAGCGGCCTTCTCCTGCGGCACACGCAGGCGACCGATCCGGCGCTGCTCGCCAGCATCGAGAAGGACATGGACAGCTTCGACCGGAAGCTGGCCGACCGGGTCGCGGTCTACAAGGGCCTGCTCAGCTCGCCCGAAGAGCGGTCGCTCTTCGACGCGTTCAACCAGGAGTCGCAGACCTTCAAGGCGGTGCGCAACGACGTCGTCGAGCTCTCGCGGGCCGGGAAGAAGACCGAGGCCTATCAGCTCTACGAGACGAAGGGCCTCATCCCGCGCCGCGCCGCCTCCAAGGCCCTCGAGAAGCTGATCGCCATCAACAACGCCGGCGCCGATGCCGCGCAGGCCCAGGGCACCGCCGTCTTCAACGAGACCTGGACGGTGAGCCTCGTCGCGATCGCTCTCGCCGTGGCGGTCTCCGCTCTGTCGGGCGTGATCATCGTCCTCGGCGTCACCCGCGGCATCGCCGCGGTGGTGCGGCCGATGCAGGCGCTGATCGCCGGCGACCTGTCGGCCGAGATCCCGCATCAGGGCGAGAAGACCGAGATCGGCACCATCGCGTCGGCCGTCGCGGTGTTCAAGCAGGGCCTTATCCAGATGAAGGCGCTGGAGGCCGAGACCGCGCAGGCGCGCCTCGCCGCCGAGGAGCAGCGCCGGATCGGCATGCGCCAGATGGCCGACAGCTTCGAGGCGGCGGTCGGCGGCATCGTCGGGCAGGTCTCGGCCTCCGCGACCGAGCTGCAGGCCACCGCCGGCTCCATGTCGGCCATGGCAGGCCAGACCTCGGCGCAGTCGGGGGCGGTCGCGGCCGCCGCCGAGGAGGCTGCCTCGAACGTCAGCACCGTCGCGGCCGCCGCCGAGGAACTCGGCGCCTCCGTCCAGGAGATCGGGCGCCAGGTCCAGGGTTCGGCCGAGCTGGCCCGCTCCGCCGCCGGCGAGGCGGACGAGACCGGCGCCCTCGTCCAGGAACTCAGCGGCGCCGTCGCCAAGATCGGCGACGTGGTGGGCCTGATCTCCTCGATCGCCGGTCAGACCAACCTCCTGGCGCTGAACGCCACGATCGAGGCCGCCCGCGCGGGCGCGGCGGGCCGCGGCTTCGCGGTCGTCGCCTCCGAGGTGAAGGCGCTGGCGGAACAGACCGCCCGCGCGACCGGGGAGATCTCCAGTCAGATCGGCCGGATCCAGGGCGTGACCGGTCAGGCGGTCTCCGCCATCGGGACGATCACCGGGCGCATCCGCGAGATCAACAGCGTCGCCACCTCGATCGCGGCCGCCGTCGAGGAGCAGGGCGCGGCGACGCAGGAGATCGTCCGCAATGTCACCCAGGCCGCGCAGGGCACCGGCGAGGTGACCAGCAACATCGCCGGCGTGGCCGGCGCCGCGGAGGAGACCGGCGCGGCGGCGAGCCAGGTTCTCGGCGCGGCCTCGGAGCTGTCGCGCCAGTCCGAGCACCTGTCCGCCGAGGTCGGTCGGTTCCTCGCGACCGTGCGCGCCGCCTGACGCGCCGACTGAGGAGCCCGGCGATATAGGCCGCTCCGGCCAGTTCATCGCCGGGGTGTGCCGCAGCACCTCGGCGGGGAAAGCTTGAGCTTACATCAGGGTTACACCGCGAACACAGTCGCGGACCTGATGGAGACTTCCATGACCCTCGTTGCCCGCTTCGCCCTCGCCACGGCCGTCGCCGCCGCCACCGTCGCGGTTCTCGCCGGGACCTACGTCGAGATCCTGGACCGCGCCCTCCCGATGCACTTCGTCTGAGACGGCGGGTGCGAACCGGTTGAAGACCGCATCCCGGGTCGCCGCCGTCCGGCGGCGGCGACCCGGGATGCGGGAGGGAGGTGCCGATGACTCGAATCCTGACATCCGTCCTCGACGGCGCCGTGTGGGTCGCGGACGCGCTCGACGATATCCTCGTCGAGGCGGCTCTCGGCTTCGGCGCCGCCGTCCCGCTGATCGCCGACCCGTCCGGCGATCCGCCGACCGGCGCAACCACCGGCCAATCCGAGACAAGTCCCTCGCCGAACCGGACTTGACCGCCCGGGGTGCCCGGCCGTCGCCGGTGCCGACCCCGGAGGTGTCGCGACGGTCGGGATGACCGGTTTCCCCAGTTCGGCCGCAGAGACGTGTGGCCTCCGCCACAGAGAGAACGGACCCGCGCCACGAACAGCGGCGGCTCGGCGAGCGTCCCCGTCCGCACCCGCCCCGTTCGGGAATGGCTCTAGCGCTTCTGCGTGTTCGGCGCCGATTGGTCGGTCTGCGGCTCCATCTTGGTGGAGTCGGGTTTCGTCGGCGTGTTGTTCTGCGCCTGCTTGTCGTCGCAGGCGGCGAGGCCGAGCAGCAGAAGGGCGGCGAGTGCGATGCGGGTGCCTAGCGGCATGGATCCTCCCTTTGGCGTGTGAGGGCGCGGAGATCCTGTTTGGCGATATCGCCAAACAGGATCTCCGCGCCGCTCGCTGCGCGACGCGGTCCCGTCAGCGGCCGCCGGCCGGCGGCTTGGAGCCGGATCCGGCATCGTTCGGACCGGTGCTGTTCGTCGTGCCGGAGCGGCTCATCGAGCCGGTCGACGGGCCGCTCCCGGCGGCGCCGGGTGTCGAGCCGGACCCCGCGTCGCTCGGGCCGGTGCTGTTTGCCGTGCCCGACCGGCTGGTCGCGCTGCCGGCATTCTCGGCTGCCGTGGCGGGAATCGCGGCCGCGAGGAGGGCGGCGATGGCGAGACTCGTGACCTTCATGGCGGATCTCCCTCTCGGTCCGGCAATCGCGCTCGCGGAGCCGTTACCGGTCGTGCGGGCAACCCCGCGCCACCGCCGCTGTTCCGACCGCGTCGCCGACCGGCCGGCACGGGTCCCGGATCACGATGCTTCCGGTGGCGCGTCCTCCCGGACCGCAGCCGGGGTGGCGGCGCGCGCCTGCTCGTCGGGCATCCGGTAGCCGCGATCCCAGGTGGCCCAGGATTCCGAATCCGCCGGATAGGGGTTGGCGGTGATCGGATCGCCGCGGTCGCGGGCGTGGCGCCCCTCGTCGCTGATCGCGGCGGGTGAACGGGTCGACGGTGTCATCGGCGCTTCTCCGGCACTCACATCCCCGGGTCCGGAACCTCAGCAGACAGCCCGGGCGTTTCAGGATCTACCGGACGCTCGCGCGAATGTTCCCCGCCTGGGTTGGTGCTCAGCGGCCCGTGTACCCGCGCGTCGCCGCCGCCGCCTTCAGGCGCTCGAACGCCGTCGCGTAGCGCTCGCGCAGGAACGCGGCGTTGGGCGGGATCCGGGTCGGGCAGAGGTTGTCCTCGGTATCGGACATCTTGATCAGCAGCGCGGCGAGGTTGCCGGCCGCGATCAGGGTGGTGATCCGCTCGGAATACGCGATCCGACTCCGCGGCTTCGTGAGAAGCGTCACCGTCTCGACGATGTCGGCCTCGAAGCCGGCGGCGCGGAGGTCCGCCGCCGTGCGCGGCGTGTCCTCCAGCACATCGTGCAGGAGCGCCGCCTGCATGACTCGCATCGGGTCGATGTCGAGCCCGTCGATGAGTCGGGCGTGACCGGCCCGGGTCTGGGCGGCGTTCGCGACGCGTTCCAGGTGCCGCATGCACGGCTCGCCGCCCTTGTCGAGCTGACCCGCATGCGCCGTGAGGGCGAAGGTATGGGCATCGAAAATCGTCGGCACGCGACCGGCTCTCCAGATCGACCGGCCCGGATCGGCGCCGCACCGGCTTCCCGTTGCGGGAAGTCGGGTCCCCGCCGCGGCGTTCCCGCAGGATCGCCCGCCGCGCGGTGCCCCGTCGCCCGGTGCCGTCCCGGGGCGGGACTACCTCATTTCGTGGATGCGCAGTCTTCGCGCTCGATTCAAAAGTTCACGTTGGCAACACTATTGCTCAGCTCCCGTGGAATCGCCACCTGTTGTTCCATAATCGGACAAGCGGCGAGTCGCGCTTCAGGATCGAGACCATGACGTCCGGAACACTCGAGAAGCCGCTGGATGTCGGCGGGCCGCTGAGCCGCAGGGCGGCGGCGCTGGCCAACGTCCGCTGGTTCCGCGCGCTGGCGTGGCGCGCCCTGCGCGATGGCGGCCCGCGGGCCGAGCTGCGCGCGTCCAACGCGCGGGCCGCGGCGCGGATCGTGCTGCGCCAAGCCAAGCGGGAGGCCCTCGTCGCCCGCCTGGCGCGACAGGCCCTCGACGCCTCCGTCTGAGTGCGGGGCGCCGGGTCGGCCGGGCGCTGGGCCCGGCCGCGGCGGTGCGCCTCAGCGCTTGAACTTGCCCTCGTACTTGAACTCCGGCGCCGCCTTCAGCTGGTCCTTGCTGGCGCCGATGATGGCCTTCCACTTCTTCGCGTCGGCGTCGTAGCCGAGCGCGATCGAGCTCGGCGAGACCGCGACGTAGCGCTCGCCCAGGCCGAGGAAGCCGCCCACCGAGACGATGTAACCGGCCAGCTTCCCGTGATCGATCACGAGGTCCTTGATCTCGCCGACTGTGTTGTTCTGCGCGTCGGTCACGTTGAGACCGATGAGGTTGTAGCTGAGCACCGCGTCCTGCGGCACGGTCTCGAATTTGGGCGCGACCGTCTGCGGCGCCTCGTTGGCGGCGAGCGCGGGCCCGGCGAGGGCGGCGGCGGCGAAGGCGGCGATGACGAGGCGGCGCATGGTGTACTCCAGTGGCCCGGTATGGGTGGTCTGAAATGGCCGCCTCGGGCGCATCGTTCCGCGACTGCACGGAAATGTTAATGCGCGGAACATGGAACCTTCGGCCGGCGCGCGACCCGCGCGGCGAGGCCCCTCACGAGGCTCCGGCGCGGTGAACGGGGTGGCCAACTGTATCGAAGATCGACCGGGACAGATTGCCCGGCCGCGCCCCGACCGTTCCTGGCCGACCGCGCCCCGGCACGGCATGCCGGGACCCGCACCTATCGGGAGGGGACATCCGTGGCGGGGGGAGTGATCGAGACGACGCGCGGACCGGCGACCGGCGCCTGGGTGGACGGCCTCATCGGGGTCGCGATCTTCAGCGCGTCGCTGGTCGCGACGCGCCTCGCGCTGACCGGCATGGACGCCCTGTTTCTCAGCGCGGCCCGGGCGGCGCTCGCCGGCCTCGCCGGCGCGGCCGCCCTGCTGGCGCTCCGGCAGGCGCGCCCGCGCCGGACCGATCTCCCGGCGCTCGCCATCGTGGCGGCGGGCGTCGTGGTCGGCTTCCCGCTCCTCACCGCCCTGGCCCTGCGCACGGTCGGCGCCGCGCACGGCACCGTCTTCGTCGGCCTGCTGCCCCTCGCCACCGCCCTGTTCGGCGCGCTGCGCTCCGGCGAGCGACCGTCACCGGTCTTCTGGCTGCTCTCGATCACCGGCGCGCTGGTCACGGTCGGCTTCGCCGCGCGGGGGCTCGACGGTCCGCCGGGTCACGGCGACGCCTTCATGCTGGCCGCGATCCTGCTCTGCGGGCTCGGCTACGCCGAGGGCGGCGTCCTGGCCCGCCGGTTGGGCGGCTGGCAGGTGATCGCCTGGGCCACCGTCCTGTCGCTGCCCGTGAGCCTGCCCCTCGCGCTGCTGCTCCGGCCGGCCGAGCTGGCGGCGATCCCGCTGCCGGCCTGGGCGGGACTCGGCTACGTCGCGCTGTTCAGCATGCTCATCGGCTTCGTGTTCTGGTACCGCGCCCTGGCGCGTGGCGGCATCGCGTCGGTCGGCCAGCTGCAGCTGCTGCAGCCGTTCCTGGGCCTCGGCGTGGCCGCGCTGGTCCTCGGCGAGCACATCGAGCCCGCCATGATCGCCGCCGCCCTGGCCGTGGCCGCCTGCGTGGCGCTGGCGCGGCGCTTCGCCTGAGAACGGCGCGGAGTTGTCGGCCCGGGAGCGTCAGCCGGACTTCGCCACGACCTCGATGTCGCGGTCGAGCCCGCTCTCGACCTTGAACTCCCGGGTGTAGACCTGCCCGTCGTGGCGGGCGATCAGCACGTAGTCGCCCTCCGCCAGGGTGACCTGCGGGAAGGCGCCGATCGCCTCGCGGATCGTGTCGCCGCCGGGGGTCAGGACCGAGAAGGCGGTGCCCGCGAAGGCCTCGGCACCGGGGGCGGCGACGAGCTTCAGGGTCACCGTCGCGGCGCGGTGGTTGAGTGTCGCCTCCGTGACCTTGCCGTTCTCGACGCGCAGGTCCGCGCGCTGGATCGCGTTCGATTCTCCGTAGGTCGAGACGACGTGGTACGTGCCCTCCGGCAGGCGCAGCAGCTCGCCGGTCTTGATGCCGGCGCGCACGAGCCGGCCCTCGGAATTGGTCCCCACCGGGACGAAGACCGAGAACATCACCTGACCGGGCGGGATCTTCTGATCGCCCACGGCGCCCGCGAGCTTCAGGGCGCCGGCGGCCACCCGCAGCGTGTCGGTCGTCGGCTGCCCGCCCATCACGATCCGCTTCGAGGCGCTGGCGAAGCCGTACGTCACGGTCGCCACGTAGGCGCCCGGCGCGAGGGTGAAATGCGGCTCGGCCTCGGTCGAGCGGGCGACGATCGACGGCCGCGTGCCGTCGCCGCGATCCTCGTAGATCCGCCACGCGAGCCCCTGGCGCAGGGCCGTGCCCGGTCCCGACAGGAGCGCCGACAGGGACAGCTGCGCGTCCGGCTCGGCCGGGGGCAGGGACGGCGGCAGGTTCGGGGTCGTGATCGACGGTGAGGGCAGGGCGCCGCCGAGCCGGTTCTGGAACGGGTCCTGCTGCGCGAGCGCGGCCGGCGGGCCGGCGGCGAGCATCGCCAGCGCGGTCGCTGCAAGCCTCATGCGCATCGGTCAGCCCTTCTCTGCTCGTCTCGCCGGTCGCGGCACCGGATCGTCCGGGCCTGCCTCTGACTCCCGACAGTGGCGGCGGCAAGGCCGCTCTTCCACCGGCGGCCCGCGCATGCCACATCCCGGTCGGGACGCGATACCGGGACGGAGCGCATGACCGCCACCCTCGATCTCCTGAAGACCCGACGCTCGGTGCCGCCGGCGCTGCTGGACGAGCCCGGGCCCGACAGGGTGCAGCTGGACACCATCCTGACGGCCGCGTCGCGGGTGCCCGACCACGGCAAGCTCGCGCCCTGGCGCTTCATCGTCATCGCCGGCGAGGCCCGGGCGAAGGTGGGCGAGGTCATCGCGGCGACCTTCGCGGCCGACAATCCCGACGCGACGCCCGAGCGGCTCGCGCAGGAACGCGCCCGCCTGACCCACGCGCCGGTCGTCGTCGCGGTGGTCTCGCGGGCGGGTCCGCACGTGAAGATCCCGGACTGGGAGCAGGTGCTCTCCGCCGGTGCCGCCACCATGAATCTCGTGATCGCCGCGAACGCCGCCGGCTTCGCCACGTCGTGGCTGACCGAGTGGTTCGCCTACGACCGCCGCGTGCTCGACGCCCTCGGCCTCGCGCCCACCGAGAAGCTCGCCGGCTTCGTCCATATCGGCCGGGCGCGCGAGGTGCCCTCCGACCGGCCGCGGCCGGCCCTCGACGAGATCGTCACCTACCTGTGAAGGGACCGGCCGTGCACTACGACCTCGACCTGCCGCGCGAGTCGCGCGCCCTCCCGCACAACCCGCTGAAGGCCATCGTCGCGCCGCGACCGATCGGCTGGATCAGCGCCATGAACCGCGCGGGCGCGCTCAACCTCGCGCCCTACTCGTTCTTCAACGCCGTGGCCGACAACATGGTCGCGTTCTCCTCCTCGGGCCGGAAGGACGCGATGACCTTCGCCGAGGAGGGCCGGGAGTTCGTCTGCAGTCTCGCCACCTGGGACCTGCGCGACGGGATGAACGATTCCTCGGCGCCGCTGCCGCGCGGAACGAGCGAGTTCGCCTTCGCCAACCTGGAGACCGCGCCCTCGCAGAAGGTGCGGCCGCCGCGCGTGGCCGCCTCGCCGGCGGCCCTGGAGTGCCGGTGGCTCCAGACCTTGCCGCTGGTGCCCCTCTCGGGCGGGGAGGCGGAGAACTTCCTGGTGATCGGGCAGGTGGTGTCGATCTACGTCGACGAGCGGTACGTCGCGGATGGAACGGTCGATACGGCGGCGATGCACCCGATCATGCGCGGCGGGTACTTCGACTACTTCCACGCCACCGCCGACACGCGCTTCCAGATGCGCCGGCCGAAGGGCGCGGGGGAGTTCACCGGGTCCTGAAACAGGAACCGGTCGCGCGCGGCCGATTGAGGACTTGTTTACCATAGCGGGCGCAGGTTCGGGCGGTCTCCAGCACCGTGCCCGCCCGGATGTTCCTGTTCACCACGCCGTCGAGCCCACCGGAGAACCCGCCGCCCCAGGCGCGGGCGCTGCCGGGCACGCCCGCCTCCGGGCCGGTGGTCCAGGCCATCCGCGACGGAGCGACGGCGAGCGGCGTCGGCTTCGACTATCTCCTGGCGACGGCGCGGCGCGAATCCGCCCTCGATCCCGCCGCCAAGGCCGGCACCTCCTCGGCCACCGGCCTGTTCCAGTTCATCGAGCAGACCTGGCTCGGCGTGATGAAGAATGCCGGGCCGCGGCTCGGCCTGCAGGCGCAGGCCGACGCGATCACCCGGCAGTCGGACGGCACCTACACGGTTCCCGACGCCAGCCAGCGGCAGGCGATCCTCGACCTGCGCCGCGATCCCAAGATCTCCGCGACGCTGGCCGGCGCGCTGACCCAGCAGAACGCCGACGCCCTCACGGGCGCCCTCGGTCGCGAGCCGACCGCGGGCGATCTCTACGCGGCCCACGTGCTGGGCGCGAAGGGCGCGGCCGCCCTGATCTCGACCGCCCGCGCCTTCCCCGAGCGCGCCGCCGCCCTCGACCTGCCGGAGGCGGCCGGTGCCAACCGGGCGCTGTTCTACGACCGCGCCGGCCGGCCGCGGAGCGCCGCCGAACTCTATGCCAGCCTCTCGGCGGCGGCCCAGGGCGCCGCCGCCACCGACCTGACCGGCCTGCGCCAGGACGGCGCCGCGGCGCCGCAGGCCGTCTCGGCCTACGCCAGCGCGGCGACCGCGTTCGGCGGGACCTCGGACCTGCGCAGCCTGTTCCAGACGGACCAGCGCGGCGCGGCCTCCGACGCCGCGGCCCGTCTCTGGCAGGCGCGCAACAGCGCCGCGCCGGTGCAGCACGCGGCGCCGACCTATTTCCCGCGCTCCGACGCCGAGCCGCCACCGCGCGTCGCCGTCGCGGAGCCCGCCGTCACGGGTGCCATCACGGGTGCCGTCACGGGCGCAGCGGCCGGACCGGCGGCGACGCCGCCGGGCGCCGCCCTCCTCAATCCGCCGCTGCCGCCCCGCCGACCCGCGGACCTCGCGGCCGCGGCGTCCATGTCCGGCAGCAGGACCAGCCTGTTCGCCCCCCGGAGCGGTCGATGATCATCCGCGACTTTCTGGCCTGGACGCAGGACGCCTCGGCCGAGCGCCGGGCCGAGGCGACCGCGACGCTGGCCCGGACCTACCTCTACGGCGACCTGGGCGCCGACGCGGCCTGGGAGGCCAAGACAGCGCTGCTCGCGCTCCTCGACGACCCGTCGCCGCTCGTGCGCCGGGCGCTCGCCGAGACCTGCGCGGCCTCGGCGCGGGCGCCGCGCCCGCTGGTCGTCGCTCTGTCCTCCGACGTTCCCGAGGTGGCGCGGCCGGTGCTCGCCCGCTCGCCGGTCCTCACCGACGCCGACCTCGTGGACGCGGCCGCCCTCGGCGACGAGGCCACCCGCGCGGTGATCGCCGCCCGGCACCACCTCTCGCACGCGGTCGCGGGCGCCCTGGCGGAGATCGGCGAGACCGACACGCTCGTCGTACTCGCGGCCAATCCGACGGCGAAGATCACCGCGGGCCGGATGCTGCGCATGATCGAGCGCCGCGGCGGCGAGGCCGCCCTGCGCGAGGCGCTCCTCGCCCGCGCCGACCTGCCGCCGGAGGTGCGCCATGCCCTCGGGATCGCGGTGGCGCGGGCGCTCACCGACTTCGTCACTGACCGCGCTTGGCTCGGCGCCGAGCGCTTGGACCGGATGAGCCGCGAGGCCGGCGAGCGCGTCGCGCTCGAGGCCTGCGAGGGCTTCGGCGCGGCCGCCGTGACGCGGCTGGTGACCCATCTGCGCGCGACCCGGCAGCTGACCGCGGGCCTGATCCTGCGCGCCGTGCTCTCGGGCCGGACGGACTTCGCGCTCGCCGCCCTGGCCGACCTGTCGGGGCAGGATCATGCCGGGGTCTCCCGGGCCATGCGCGACCCGCGCCTGTTCGCGGACCTGCACGACCGCGCCGGGCTGCCCGAAGCGCTCCTGCCGGCGATGCAGGCGGCGCTCTCCGCCTGGCAGGAACTCGCCCGCGCGGCGGCCCCGGTCCGGGGCACCGGCCTGTCGCGGCGCCTCATCGAATCCGCCATCGGAGCCTGCGGCGACCTGTCGGATCCGGACATGCACCCGGTCATCACGCTGCTCAACCGCTACGAGGCCGAGGCGGCCCGCGACGAGGCGCGCGAGGTGGCCCGCGCCATCGCCGCCCAGGCGCTGGCGCGCGAGACCGCCCGCCGGGAGGCCGAGGCCGCCGACGCCGCGTGGCGCGCCGCCCTGGAGAGCCAGCGCCGGACCGCCTTCGCGGAGGAGACCGATACGGCGACCCCGGTCGTCGTGGCGATCGCCGACGCCGCGGACGGGCCTGCCGAGGCCGAGCCGGTCAACCCGGTGGGCGCGATCCTCGACGCGCTGCCCGAGCAGATCCTGGCCTGGTACCGGCCCGAGGAGGTCGACCCGGAGGTCCAGGCCGCGACCGACCTCGTGCTCGACGGTCTGGGCGACAGCATCCTCGATCAATTCCGCGCCAGCCGGGACCCCGCCGGGCCGGAGCCGGCCGCGAGCGAGGATAAGCCGGAGCGGATCGCCGCCTGATCGCCGCCTGAATCCGCCAAGGCTCGCCGCTCGGGGGAGCGATGGCACCGGACATCTCCCGATATCGCCGGCTGCCGGGGGAGGAGCCGCGCTACGTCCTGGCGGAGGCGCGGACGCTGATCGCGGAGCGCACCTACCTGTTCAGCCTCTACGCGGTCGACGTGGTCGCCTCCGACGGGCTGACCGGCCGACACGTTCTCGCCGTGCCGGTCGCGATCAGCGCGGTCTCGATCACGGTGGGCCTCGTCCTGACCGAGGCGGATTCCCGCAGGGCCGAGGCGGGCGATCTCGCGGGCGTCGCGTCCCTCGCCCAGGCCGTGCAGGGCGGATACCGGCGCTTCCGAACCTTCCCGGCGAACGAGCTCGGGCGTTTCGTGCTCTGACGGCTCAGATCCGAGGCGGGCGCTGGGACCTGAACTCAGTTCGGCGGCCGATAGGCCTCCGGCGGCAGGTCGCGGAAGAAGGTCTCGCCGGGGGCCTGCCCCGGCGCCGGCTTCGGTGCGATCCCGCTGCCGCTCCCCTCGGTGATGTAGCGCTGGCCGCCCGGCTCCGGCAGCACCGGCGCGGGGGTCTGGGGGGTCGGCGGCACGATGTAGCGCTTCTGATCCGGCGCCCCGGCGCTCGGGGACGGTGCCGGCGGCGCGACGGGCGGCGCCGCGGGTGGCGCGACGGGCGACGCCACGGGCACCTGCGGCGGTGACGCGGCCGGCGTCCGCACCGGCGGAACCTCGTCTCGGCGTGCCTCGGCCGCGGCCGGCCGGCTCGGGCGGCGGACGGCGGCCCGCGGCGCGACCCGACGCGGCGGGACGCGCGCGACAACCGGCGGGGGGCGGGTGCCGGGCAGGGCGATCCTGAGGCCCTCCACCGCCCGCACGAGGTCGCCGAGGCTGGCCTCGGCGGTGCGGCACAGCCGGATCCGCAGGGAGATCGCGCGGCGCGCGAGCGGCTCCGCCTGGAACAGAGCGGGCGGCTGCCCGCCGGCGGACGCGGCGCCGCGTCCGGCCTCGATCCACTGCCACGCGTAGAGGCAGTCGGCGCCGAGCGCGATGCCCACCGGGCCGTAGGCGTTCCGCAGCGGCGGCCGCACCGTCATCGCCTGCCCGGGAAACCGGACGGCGATCTCCCCCGCGATCCCGAACTCGCTGGGCTTGGCCAGCCGCGGCGGGAAGGCGAGGAGCAGGTCGGCGGTCTCCCGGCGCAGGGCGATCTCGGCGTGGTTGCGACCGTCGCCGCCGGCATAGCGCAGCCGCTGGTCGAACCCGTCGCGCTCGCGCGTCTCGATCACCGCGGTCAGCGTCCCGGCGCCGGGCAGGGTCAGGACCGGGACCGTCTGCGCCCGCGCGACGGCGGGCAGCAGGAGACACGCCAGGGCGCAGAGCCGGGCCGTACGGATCGCCGCGCGCCTCACGGGGTGGTCCGCTCGGTCGTGGCGGAGGTGTCGTAGGCCGAGCGCGCGGGCAGCTGGAACCGCTTCGCCTCGGAATTCTCGGGTCGCCCGCGCTCGGCCTGGTGGTCCTGCCACAGGGTCCCGGCGGCGGGCGGCGACAGGAATTCGGGCTTGTCGACGCCGCGATAGTCCGGGAGCAGGGCGTAGCCGAACCGCTCGTAGGGCATCGGGCCCGCGCCGGGCACGCGCCGGGCCACCAGGGGCGGCGCCGGGGTCGCGGGCTCGCGGGCGTAGGTCCCCGCGGGAACGGGTTCGGCCAGGACTCGCACGAGCCCCGGCGGCGGGTAGCGGAGCGCGTTCTCCATGGAGACCGCCAGAGGGAACTCGTTGCGCTGCACGGCGAGGGGCTTGGCGTCCGCGCCGGCCGGCGGCAGGTCCGGCCGCGGCACCCGGTTGATCGGCGGCGTCTCGACCCGCGCCGCGGGCGCGGCGTGCCGCCCGGGTGCGGGCCCGGTGGCGGCGGGCACGGGGTCGCAGGGCAGCGGCGACCCGCCGGCATTCTCGCGGAACAGCAGGTCGACCACCTTCGCGAAGAGGCCGTCGTAGCGGTTCACGACCTCGAGGTACGGACGCTGCCGCTTCAGACGCTGCAGCGTGAGGGCGTAGCCGAAGACGGTCCCCTCGCTCGGCATCCAGGCGACGGCCCGCTGGAACCACTCCAGCGCCGTGTCGAACTGGCAGGAATTGTAGGCGTACCACGCCAGCCCCTGGGCGCCTTCGCCCGAGGTGGAGGCCGTCACGACCTGGGCGTAGCGGGCGATGCGCGCGGGCTCGATCGCGGGCGGGCGGGGCAGCGTCAGCTTCTGCTCCAGGATGTCGATGTAGAGCAGTTCATTGCCCACGAACTTGTCGCGCCACGCGTAGGCGACCTCCTCGGCCTCGCGCGCCATGTCGAGCTGGCGAAGGGTCAGAGCGAGCCCGTGGGCGACCATCGCGTCGCCGCCCCGGGCGATCGCCTGCTTGAACCATTCGAGCGCCTCCCGGAACTGGCGGCGCTTGTAGGCGTACCAGCCGAGGAGGCTCGTCTGGGTGGGATCGCCGCTCTTGCGGGCGACGGCCTGGAAGGCCGCGAGATCGGCGGGGGTCGGGGTCTCGGCGCTCTCCTCGTGCAGGAAGGCCGCGATCCGGGCACGGGTGATGTCGAGGCGGATCGCGTCGAATTCCGACGCCCCGTTCGCGCCCCGATGCCCCATCTCGATCAGGCGCTCCGCCTGCGCCATGCGCAGATGCGCCATCGCCTTCTGGATGGTGGCGAGGCGCACGCCGGAATCGGCGTTGCCGTCGAGGATCGACTTGTAGAGCTCGAAGGCCTCGTCGCCCGAGCCGGTATCGCCCAGGGCGTCGGCGACCATCCAGACGCTCTGGACGTCGAGCGGGTCGAGGGCGCCGGAATCGGCGCGGTAGAGGTCGATGATCGCGTCGGCGTCCTTGCCGGTGAGCGCCGTGATCCGGGACCGGAACTCGGCCCGGCGGAGCTTGCGCGCGAGCTCCTCGGAGGGCTGCCACGCGGGGTCGATCGACCTGCGCGCGACGATCGCCGCGCGGAGGTCGTCGAACCGCCCCGCGGTGAAGAGGTCCCACAGGGGCGCCTCTTCGGGCGGGCTCGGCTGCAGTGCGTTGAGGTCCGGCGGCTCGTTCCAGCCGGGATAGAGCCGCTTCAGGCGGGCGATCTCGGCCTTCATCCGAGCCGTCTGCTTCTGGGCCGCGTAGTAGCGCAGCGCGCTCTCGTCGACCATGTCGGTCGTGCGCGACGTGGCCGGGTCGGCCAGGATCGCCGGCGCGCGCGGGCCGTCGCCGTAGACGATGCGGGGCTCGGACCGTGTCGGCGCGGCGGGAGACTGCGGCGCGGGACCGGGTCGCGCGTCGACCTGCGCGGCGGCCGGCGCGGCGGTCAGCGCCAGCATCAGGAGGCAGGGCGCGGCCGGTCGGAGGCGTGCCGGCGGACGACCGGTCAGGACTTCAGGCATGACGGGTAACGCATGCGGGCCGCGGTCAGGGCGAGGAGGCTCAGAGTGGCCGGGTAGTAGTTCTGGTTGCCGATGTCGCCGCGTGCATCCTCGGGGAAGGGCGTCCCGTCGAGGGCGCAGGCCACCAGGGCCGGGAGCCCCATGTAGCCGGCCTCGGTGAGCCACTCGACCTTCCGCCCGTCGCCGGTGTCGACGATCGGCAGCCGTTCCCGATCGGCGCCCGACCACAGGGCCTGGAACGGCGCGAGGTCGTCGGGCCGCACCAGCCCCGCCCAGACGAGGTAGAGCGGGATCCGGATGGCGTTGTAGGAGAACAGCGGCGGGAAGCCGTTCGCGGGACGCGGCGCCTCCTTGGCGGAGATCCACTCGGTGGGCAGGTTGCTCGGACCGAAGCGCGACTGCCGCAGCAGGGCGAGGCCGCTGCGCGTCAGGGCCGCCCAGTCGTATTCCGGCGCGACGAGGGCGAGGCGCGGGAACGCGGGGAAGATCCAGTAGGAGAGGTTGATCAGCGGACCGTCCGGGCGCTCCCGCGCCGAGAAGCCCGAGACCGCGGGGAGCAGCAGCGCCCCGTGCGCGTCCCGGAACAGGATGGTCTTGCGCCCGAACTCGATGGCGATCCGGCGCGCGGCGGTCCGGTAGCTCGGCTCGTTCCAGGCCTCGGCCGCCTCGGTGAGCGCCCAGGCGATCAGGATGTCGCCGTCGGTGGCGTTGTTCATGTCGCTCACCGCCGGACGCTTGTCGGGTGACCAGCGCCACGCCAGCAACTCGTCGCCGCGGACCATCAGGTTGGCCCGGGTCCAGCCCCAGATCCGCTCGAAGCTGACCCGATCACCGGCCGCCACGGCGAGCAGCATGCCGTAGCCCTGGCCCTCGCTGTGGCTGATCTGACCGTTCGCGGTGTCGACCACGCGCCCCTGGTCGGTGATGAACCGCGCGCGGTAGGCCCGCCACGCGGCGTCGTTGCCGAGCTTGCCGGCGAGCCCCTGGGTCGCGGTCCGGGGCGCCTGCGCGGGCGGCGTGCCCGGCTGCGCGGTACTCGGAGGCACGGCGGGCTCGTCCTGGGGCGAGGCGGCCGCCGCGGGCAGGATCGCCGCGGCGAGGAAAGCTGCGGCGAGGGGGGTGCGGGCGCGGCGGCTCATGGATTCTTCCTGCCGACGTTGCGCACGAGGCTCGTGGTGGCCAGGCCGAGGCAGAGAGCCATCGCGAGGGTCATGCCCACGTAGTATTCCGTGTTGATCGACAGCCAGGCCGCGGACACGAGGCGCAGGTTCGGCAGAGATCGCGGCTGCGTCTCGACGATCTCGATCCGCTCGGGCCGGGACGTCACCAGCGTGCCGTTCGACGCGTCGAGGAAGGCGGCGCTGCCGCCGAGCCTCGCCCAGACCACCGGGTCGACGAGGCAGGAGACGGACGCCTTCAGCAGCGACGCGTTCGGCGCGGTCACGATCACGGTGTTGCTCGCCTGGACCGGGGGTCCCTCGGCGATGAGCAGCGAGGCCGTGGCCGGAACCTCGACCGTCTCGTCCGGCTTCACCTGCGCCGTGATCGTCTGGCGCAGGGAGCGCACCGTGCCGGTGATCTCGTTCCAGACGCTGTCCAGGGCCGCCCAGATCTGGCGCGAGCCGCGTGTCGACGCCTCCCAGCGGTCGATGAGCTCGCGGTCCGACGCGGAGCCCGGAGGGGTGGCCGGCGGCGGCGTCGGGGCGGCCCCGGCGCTCGTCGGGCCCTGGGATTGCGGCGCCTGCTGGGCTGGGGCGGGCTGCGCCGGGCGCACCTGCGGGATCAGCGTCGGCAGGGCGCAGCGCATCGGCAGGTTGCGGCGCAGGCGATCGAGGGTGAGCACGCCCTCGGGACCGAACTGACCCGGGGTGGCGACCATGTCGGCGCGGCCTTCCCAGACCCGCTGGACCTGCTGCGGATCGAAACCGACCGATTCCAGGAGCGCCGGGTCGAGGGCGCGGGCGGGCGCGACCACGAGCTGGCTCGTGTCGGACACGACCTGCTGTTGGGTCACGACCTCGAAATCGATGACGCGCTCGGCCGCCATCGCCAGTCGGGCGGCGAGGGTCGCGGCCGCGTCGGCGCTGTCGCGGTCGGGCGTCGGCAGCACGAGGCGCGCGCGCTGCCCAGGGACGACGAACGGTACGGCGCCCCCCTTGATCGCCGCGAGGTCGGGGCTGCGCGCCGCCCGGGCGAAATGCGGGATCTCGATCCGCGAGCGGTCGAGGAACAGGAAGCGCGCCTGCTTGGCCGCCGGGCTGAGGGTGTCACAGACCTGATCGGCGGCGTTCGGCAACTGCGCCGAGATCTCGACGTGGTTCACCCCCGGGCGCCAGAGGCTGAAGGGCAGGGGGATCGCGCTGTCGTCGAACACCTCGCCGCGCCCGTCGGGCAGCGGGACGCTGGCCGCGTTGCGCCCGTTGATGTCGATGACGATGCGGGCCTCCGAGGAGAGCCCGGCCACGTAGGCCCCGGCCAGGTGGAGCATCACCTTGCCGTAATCGGCCGGGACGAAATCCCCGGGAAAGCGGAGGGCGAAGCCGACATGGAGCAGGCGCCCCGAGAACTCGCGGGACGTCACGCCGAGGCGGTCGAGCGTCAGGTTCTCGCCGCCGTGCACCATGTAGCCGCGGAAGAGCTGGACAGCCTTGAGCCCGCCCGGCGTCCCGGTGTCGGCCGGAACGGCGAGGTTGGTGATGGCCTGACGGACGTCCTCGTCGCGGGCGCCGGTGACCACCAGGGTCGGCGGTGTGTTCGGCCGCGACGGCAGGATGGCGAGGCGCGGCCCGCTGATCGGGCCCAGCTCGGGAACGCCCTCGACGCCGGCGATCTCGGAGGCGGTACCGACGACGAGGTTGATGCCGTTCCGGCCCTGCAGGGGAGGGCCGAAGGTCACGGTCGGACGGGCGACCCGCCCCACGAGGGCGAAAGCCTGCACCGCCTCGATCATCCGCTCCAGGCGGGCCAGGTTCGGACGCTCGTTCAGGATGACCTGGATCGGCAGGGCGCCGCTCTCGTCCGGCTCCGCCGCGGCGAGGGACCGGACGTCCATGTCGGTCGCCGTCGGGACCACGAGGCCGGATCGCGACGGATCGATCTGCGTCCACAATTCGTAGGTCGCGCCGACCGAGCAGTCGACGCGGTGGCGCTGGCTGGCGGTGAAGGTGACGGCGTTGTAGCCGGGCTTCAGCACGCCGTCGCCGATGGCGAACTCCACCACCTTCACGGCACCAGGCGCCTGGATGCGGGTCCAGCCGACCTTCGTCCCGTTGACGAAGGCAGCGAGTTCGGAACTCTCCGGCGCCACCGAGATCGCCGACAGGTAGGAGAGGCGCAGCCGTGCCGGTCCCCGCGTCTGCGCCTCGGTGAGGTAGACGGGGTAGCGCAGAGAATCCTCTTCCCCGGTCAGGCGGAAGCCGCGCGGGCCGGACGGAAGCCGGCGCGCCGGCGCGATGGTCGCTTGGATCGCCGCGCGCGGCACCGTCTGAGGCGCGGCGGTCCGGGGCGGCTCGGACGGGCGCGCGGTCGGCCGCGTCTCCGTCGCCGACGCGTCCGGCCGGCGCGCGGGGCCCGCCCCGTCCTCGGACGGCGCGCGCAGGGCGTTGCCGCTCGGCGGGACCGTCAGCCGTTCCGCCGGCCCCGAGCCCAGGAAGCTCTGGGCCAGGGCAGGAACGCTCGCGAGACCGAGCAGCAGTCCCAGCACGGGGAGGCGGAGCCGAGCACCCATCGCCGTCACGCCGCGCTCGTGCGCCGGCCGCGAAGCTCGGCCAGGGTGCGCTCGTTCTCGTAATCCATCATCAAGCGGACCCAGTCGTCCCCGCTCTCGATGTCGGTGGGTTTAGCGGTCGCGGGCAGCGACGGCGCCGCAACGGGGGCCGCCGGTGCCGGGACGGACGGCACCGGAGCCGGCACCGGCGCCGCGGCGTCGTGCGGTGCGTCGTAGATCGGCGCCTCCTCGATCTCGACGGGCCTGGGGCGCCGGCTCGCGAGAAGATAGCGGAGCGCGCGGAACGGCTCGACCAAGCCCCACCACGCGAATTGCAGCGTGCCGGTGGGAATATCCTTGTGCCGCCGCCGCCGCAGCTGGAAGCGCCGCATCGCCTCGGCGTCCCCGTACATGAGTCCCGCGAGCGCGGGGTAGTCGCGGATGGCCAGCGTGCCGAAGTTCACCCGCATGACGAGTTCCTGTCCGTCGCGCGTCGCTTGGTCCAGGTGCACCGGCAGCGGCGCGGTCCGGCGCGCGCCGGCCGTCGGCTCGACGTTGAGCGTCCCCCGCAGCGGCGGGCGCGTGAGCCCCGGATCGAGGGCGCCGCCGAGGAGGCGCAGGGTGCAGGCTTCGGCGGAGACGCGCTCGATCGAGACGTCGACGCTGTGCCCGGCGACCGTGAGGACGCCCCGGCGATCGATCGCCAGGGAGGGCGTGCGCTCGAGCTGGCGCCGCTCGGCACAGACCCCGAGGGACGCGCCCGCGGTGAGCAGGTTGAAGAAGTTCCACAGCCCGACCACCAGCATGAGGTTGGTCACGCCGGGCTCGTACAGGTAGCGCCATGCCGCGACGGCGCAGCCGAGCATCAGGAGCAGGTAGATCAGGAAGAACGGAAGGGCGAGCGACGAGATGTGGTCGTGGTCGAGGGTCGCACCCTTGTTGGTGACGTTGAAGGTCGGCTTGCGGGGCGACGCGATGACCGAGACGATCGCCTTGGCCAGGTAGACGCCCTGGATGTACTCGTAGAGCTCCGACACGAACGGCCAGCGGAATTTGCCGTAGATGTAGTTCTGGATCATCAAGTTGATGATGATGTAGGTCAGCGTGTAGGCGATCGACTCGTCCACGCTGGCCACGAAGATCTTCAGGTCGAAGAAGATGTGCAGCAGCGGCGCGAACATGAAGATCAGCCGGGGGATCGGGAAGAACCAGAAGGTCATGCTGGAGAGGTAGGCGATCTTCTGAATGGGCTTGAGCCCCTTCTGAAAGGCCGGGTTCTTCAGCAGCAGGATCTGGAACATCCCCTGGCACCAGCGGGAGCGCTGGCCGATGAAGTCCGCCAGTGTGTCGGGCTGCAGGCCGGCGATCAGCGGCTTGTCGACGTAGGCGCTGTTCCAGTTGCGCGAGTGCAGCTCGAAGGCGGTCTCGCAATCCTCCGTGATGGTGATGCCCGAGAAGCCGCCGGCCTCGTCGAGGGCGGTGCGGCGCAGAAGGGCCGCCGAGCCGCAGAAGAACGAGCCGTTCCACTTGTCGAGGCCGCGCTGCGTGACCGCGTAGAACATCTCGTTCTCCGAGGGCATGCGCTCGAAGGTCCGCAGATTGCGCTCGACCGGGTCGGGGTTGAGGAACGCGTGCGGCGTCTGCACGAGGAACAGGCGCGGATCCTGCGCGAAATAGCCGACGGTCTCGGTCAGGAACGAGCGGAACGGGACGTGGTCGGCGTCCAGCACCGCCACGAGGTCCCCCCGGGCATGGGCGAGACCGTTGTTGAGGTTGCCCGCCTTCGCGTGCTCGTTCCGGGCGCGGGTGAGGTAGCGGGCGCCGAGCTCGTCGCAGAGCGCCTGCAGCTCGCCCCGACGGGCGCGCGCCGCCGCGGCCTTGGCCGGGTCGGCATCGCTGCACTTCTGGTCGGTGCCGCCGTCGTCGAGCAGCCACACCGTGAGCTTCTCGGGCGGGTAGTTCAGCTGTCGCGCCGCCGCCAGGGTCATGGCGAGGATCGCGGCATCCTCGTTGTAGCTCGGGACGAACACGTCGACCGTGGGCAGGTCGGCGGCCGGGGCAGCCGGCGGCGGCTCGCGCCGCAGCGGGTCCGCGTTGATGATCAGGCTGACGAACAGGATGAAGACGCAGTAGAGCTCGGCCACCAGCAGGATCAGGCCGAAGCCGAAGCTGACCGGGTCGCCCGGCGAGGGCAGCGTGTTGGTGAGCCGCCACAGGATGTAGCGCAGCACCACGAGGCTGCCGAGCGCCATGAAGACGAACCGCGTGCGCGGCCCGTCGAGCACGGCCCACAGCACGATCATCACCGCCATGGCGGCGAGGCTCATGGCGAGCTGGGCCTGCGTCCCGACCGGCTGGCTGAGCAGGGCGAGGCTGGCGACTGTCGCCCCAACCCAGGCCAGCCAACGCAACGCCTGCCTCACGCTACAGCCTCCCGGGCCAAAAATCCCTCGGATCGAGGTGCAACGCCTCTACCGCCGGGTTTGTACAGCGATGATGGTCAATGAACAAACCCATTCGTAATATCCAGCCCACTCCACTTCGCCGGAAATTACAGTTAACTTAGGAATGCGGGCAACCCAGATGATGCCCGGCACGGCGAAGTCGATCGGGCTGCGAGAGCGGGATCGGGACGCGCAGTTGCGCCGACTACATTAATATTCCGTTCTAAAGCTTCGCTATAACCGGCTTCGGTGCGGCGCAGGCGACGCAGAGCGCCACGGATAGTCGGAACGACCCGCCCGGCGGACCGCGCCCGCGTCGGGTGGTACGGCCGGGTTGCGCCGCGGGGCTTAATCGACCCTTAACGAAAATCGCGCCTCGCTCGGGACCGACCCCCGGGCGTACGGATGACCGCGAAGCCGCTGCAGATCTCCCTCGGATTGCTCAACGCGCTGCAGGTGGCGATCGCCGCGGCGGCGGGGTTCGCGGCCGCCGTCCTGATCGTCGTCCCGGCCGCGCGGCCCGGACCCGCGGCGTCCCCGCAGGAGATGGTCGGTTCGGCCTCGCGCGCCTACGTCGCCGCCATCGCGGCGCGGCTGCGGCAGACCGTGGTCGATGCGCGCAACGCCGCCCTGATGCTCCGCGACGACGAGGGCCTGCTCTCCGCCGACCAGCGCGCCGCGCGCCTGCGCGGGTGGCTCGACCTCAACCCGGTCTACCGGGACGCCGTCCTCGTCGCGCCCGACGGTACCGTGCTGGCGGCCCGGGACGAGCGCCGCGTCGGCAGCAGCGTCGCGCGGCAGACCTGGTTCCTGCGCGGCCGCGCGGCCGGGGTCATCGTGGTCAGCGACGGGGCGGAGGCCGACTCGCCGTTCGGGACCGCCGTCGCGCTGGGCGAGCGCGGTCAGGACGGCCTGCTGCGCCTCGACGCCGACCCGAGCTATCTCACCAAGGTCGAGGAGGAGGTGCGGCGCGCCGCGGCGCTGCCCGAGACCCTCGGCTTCCTCGTCGCCACCCCGGACAGCCGGGTCCTGTCGGGGACCCCGAGCCCGTTCCGGACGACGGCCGTCTCGATCACGACGCCGATGCGTCTCGCGGCCGAGATCGGCTCGCCGGGATGGCTGGTGACGGCGCAGGCCGTGCCCTCCGGCGCGGCGCTCGCCGCGTCGCCGGACTGGCGGATGCTGGGCGCCGGGCTCGCCCTGGTCCTCTGCGCGGCGGCGCTCGGCTTCGTCGCGGGAGAGCGGCTGACGCGACCGCTGCGCCGCCTCCTGGGGGGTGAGGGCGAGACCGCCGGCGAGACCGAAGCGCCCCGCACGTGGATCGGCGAGTTCGCGGCGCTCTCGGACGTCTTCGCGGGGCATCGCCGCAGCGCCGGGTTGCAGATGGCCGGCGCCGGGTCCGAGGTCGCGCGCCTCAAGGCGCGGCTGACCACCTTCGAGGCGGTCTCCGGCTGGGCCTGCTGCGAGATCGATCCGGACACCGGCCGGACCCTCTTGGATTCGCGGAGCGCGGCCGGCGAAGACGGGGCCCCCGTCGCCGCCCCGTTCGCCGCCTGCTTCGTCGCCGAGGACCGGCCCGTGCTCGACCGGGCGCGCGACGCCGCCCTCGCGGCCGACGGCCCGCACGACGTGACCCTGCACCTCCGCGACTGGCCGGAGCAGCAGGTCCAGGTGAGGCTGCTGTGCCTCGCCGACGCCAGGGGCGACCGGCGGCTCTTCGCCCTGATGCGGAAGCTGCCGGGCGGCGAGGGGGCGACCCTGCCGCAGCCCGTCGAGCCGCGTCGCAACCTCGTCCTGCGGCGGGTGACCGACGGCATCGTCCACGAGTTCAACGACGTCCTGACCGTCGTCCTGACGAATCTCACGCTGCTGGCGCGGCGCCACCCCCTCGGGGACGACCAGGAACGGCTGGTCGGGCGGGCGACGGCCGGCGCGCGCCGGGGCGCGGCGCTCACCCGTCGGATGCTGCACCTCGTGCGCGGCGACGAGACCGGCATCACCCTCGCCGAGACCGACCTCGCCACCACCTTCGAGGGCTACCTGCCGTTCCTGGCCGCGAACGCCCTCGGCGAGATGCCGGTCCTCAATCGCATCCCCGCCGGGTTGCCGCCCGTCCTGTGCAGCGAGCGCGTGCTGGAGCTGCTGCTCCTCAACCTGGCCTTCCATATTCGCGACGCCGGCCTCGCCGGCTTCGCCATCGCGGCCGTCGAGGGCACCCCCGAGGACATAGGCGCCGCGGCGGAAGTTGCGGCCTACGTGCGCGTGCTCGTCAGCAGCGGTCGCCGACCCGAGGCCGCGCCGCTGCCGACGGCAGCAGGCCCGACCCTCGCGGCGGCCGCGGCGCTCGTGACCGAGACCGGCGGCCACTGGCGCCTGATCCGCGACGGGACCGGCGCCGAGCCGTTCCTGGCCGAGTTCTGGCTGCCCGCCGCGCCCCCGGCTGTCGCCACGCTCCCTCCGATCCGCGCGGCGGGGCTGAAGATCCTGCTCGTGGAGAGCGACGGCCTCGTGCGGGCCAGCGTCGCAGAGGTGCTCGCCGATCTCGGCCACGCGGTGGTCCAGGCCGCCTCCGGGGCGCACGCCCTCGAGATCCTCGCCCGCGACGCCGCCTTCGACGCGATGATCGTCGATCAATCGATGCCGGTGATGGCGGGCCTCCAGCTCGCCGCCACCGTGGTCGAGCGGTACCCGCAGATTCGGGTCATCCTCGCCAGCCCACACGGCCAGCTGCCGCGCTCGGCCGACGCCTTCCTGCGGATCGACAAGCCTTTCCGCAACGAGGACCTGCAGGTCGTCCTCGACGCCGCGGTCCGCGCGCGCGCGGCCTGATCGCCGCGCGTTCCGCCCGACGCAGCGACCGCGCGGTTCTCGCGCTCGCTCTCGGCGCGGACGCCTTGCTCGAAACGCAGTCCTTCCAAAAGTGGATGTTAACTATTGTCGACGAGTGTTGGTTAAAGCGTAAATCGTACCTTAACGGAGCTTTCGAATATGGGCGGGACTGCGGAACCAGCTGCCCGACGTCCTCGCACTCCGTTCACGACCGTTCTGGCCCTCTCGTGCGCCTGCGCGGCGGCCTCCGCCACGCAGGCCGCCGCCGCCGACCTCCCGGCGCGCAGCGCCGGCGCCGACTGGTACACGGGCGCCTCGCAGCAGGCGGTCGACGACAGCTGGGCCGTCGCGGTCGACGGATCCACCAGCGTCACGTCGAACAGCTCGGCCTTCGGCTCCGTGACGGTGACCGCCGCGCCGAACGGCTCACCCACCCGGGACGGCCTGCGGGTCCGCGTGGACGCCATCGGTGGCACCTACTCGTATCCCGGCCGGTCCGTCGCGACGCGGGTCACCGGCTACCAGCAGGAAGGCGCCCTGCAGGCGGGTTACGAGTGGGTCTGGAAGGACGCGGCCCTCGCAGGGTTCATCGGCTTCAACGTCCGCAGCAACCAGCTGTCGATTCCCGATCCGGGCAACCCGGTCGTCGGTACGGGCGTCGGGCTGAAGGTCGCGGGCAATTTCTACGCGACGCCGACCGACCGGACCATGGTCTCGGCCTACGGCTCGTACTCGACGAAGTTCAACGCCTACTACTCGCGCCTGCGCGTCGGCTACATGCTTGCCGACGGCGTCTATATCGGACCCGAGGCGCTGTTCCTCGGCGACGACTTCTTCCGCCAGTACCGGATCGGCGCCCACCTGACCGGCGTCCGCTTCGGACCCGTCCAGATGTCGGTGGCCGCCGGCTACGTCCGGGATCGGGTGCAGGGCTCCGGGTACTATTCCAGCATCGAGGCGCGCTCGACCTTCTAGGGTACGGCGCGGGCTGTCTGACGGGACCCGCGGCCCGCGGCGGAGGCCGCGCGGACCGGAGACGCTACCGGGACGTCGTCAGCAGCCGGCCGGGCCGCAGCGGGTCCCAGACGCCTTCGAAGACGGGCTGCATCGCATCGTTGAGCGACTGCACCTGGGACACCGGCGACGGGGCCACTTTTGGCTGAATGCCAACGACGGTGGGCGACGCGCCGAGGAGACCGATCAGGCAGAGGCCGGCGATCGCCCAGCGCGGCGCACCCCAGGTGTGGAGCACGCCGGCCAGCGTGACGAAGATGGCAAATAGGCCGATGAACTGATGCATTAGACACCTCTCAGCGGTGTCTAGAGCGAGAATAGAGCCAAGGACTCTGTTCCATAACGGAACACAAATTACCAACGGATGGATACTGGAGGCTCATTCCCGGACTCGGGCGTGGACCCTCGCAGGTCGCCGACACCCTCTGTGCCGCAAGGATCGACCAGGCAGCGCCGATGGGCTTCCGACGGGCGTGGCGGCTGCGTGCGGCATGTGCCTGAACCCGCTCGGGTCGCTTCCGACCGATATGCGATGGTTCGATTAGGACGGCGGTTCCCGGTCGAGAACCGGCGCCATCCTCCTCTCGCGCGGGAGAGGGGGCCCGCGCCTCCCGCGGCACGGGCTCGGCCCTGGCCTCCGTGCCGAGTTAATCGCGCACGGCGCTCGCGGCCCCGCGATCCCGTCGACGTGAGGCCGACGGCGGCACGCGGCGATCCGTGTCAGAGTCGGCTGACGAGGAAACCGAGACCGAAGCCGACGAGACCGGCCACGATCAGGGAGGCGTGCGGCCACTCGACGGATTTCTGATGACCTTCCCAGGCGACGTGGCGGCTCCGGTCGTAGGCCTCGGCGGCGTGGTCCGAGACCTCGTCGGCCGCGTGCCGCACGGCGTCCTTGGCTTGGCCGTAGAGGTTCTCGGCGGTCCCCTGCGCCTCCCGGAGACGCCCCTCGAGCGCGTGACGGTCCGAGCCGACGGCGTCGCCGACCGCGCCCTGCACCTTCCCGCCGAGCGTGCGCGCGGCACCCGTGATCCTGTCCGTGTCGACCATGACCATGTTCTCCGAATGTATCGCGGCAAGGTGCCGAAGTCGCGGCGGTCGGACCCCGATCCCTCTTCGGCGACTGGGGCAACAGCGATCTGCGCCGGGCGTTCCCCGGCTCCGTGGCGGAGTCCGGTCGAAACGATCGTGGGCGGTCGACGAATGCCCCGTCCTGCCCGCCGGTACCGCGCTCGACACGTGCGCTCCTTGAGCGGACGAGCGTCGCGCCAGGCGCAAGTCGCAGCCTCATTCAGGCCGCACTCACCGCCGAAGCGGCGAGCTTGAGCGTGAGGGGACCGGATGAACGAGGGCGGACGAGCACCGCGCGGCGGGCTGCCCATTCTGCACAGGTCCCTGTCGCGCAGCGCGGTCGCGGCCCCGACCCACGGAGTGACGACGCCGCTCGACCGGCGACGGCTGAACCTGCGCTGGCTCTGCGCCAGCTGCCTGATCGCCACCTGCGGCGCGGCCCTCATGGGGGCGGCGCTCCGCATGTCCGTCGACACCGATCTCGCGCCAGCCAAGCCGACATTCCGCCAGGGGCCCGCCCAGGTCGCGGAGGGGCAAGGGGTGGTCGGACAGCGCGGCGACCGCCTCGTGCGGCGCCAACTCGTCGCCTCGGACCGGGAGGAGTTCTCCGCGCCGGTGACCCACCAGGTCGGCGCGCGCGAGATCATCCGGACCCAGCCCTTCGTGCGACTGGTCACGAGCCTGTCCTCCGGCGACGCGGTCGACGGGCAGATCCCACCCTTCGATCCGACGCGCCAGCTCGCCGCGGACGGAGAGGTCGCCCCTGTCGCAGACGAGCCGGTGGACGATCCGTCCGGGACCACGGTCACGATCACGCGCTCCGCGCTCGCGGGCACACCGGTTCCCGACGACGCGCCCGGCCTGAGCGACGAGGACGTCACGGCCCTCGTGGAGAGGCAGTCGGATGAGGCGCGCGAGACGGGGCCGCGGATCGCCGTGCCGCTCGCGCCGCAGCGGCTGCTCTCGCAGATCCTGGTCGCCGCGCCGGCCGAAGCCGCCGCGACGGCCGCCGGCGCCGATACGGGCCGCGACCCGTTCCACGCGATCGAAGTGCGGGTCGTCCCGGAGAACATCACCGACCTCGCCGAGACCCAGCCCGCCTCCGGCCTAAGCCTAACTGAGACGCGCGACGTCGTGCTGAAGCGCGGCGAGACTCTGGCCGACGCGCTGGCGGCGAACGGTGCCGAGCCGGCGCGCGTGACCGCCATCCTGGCCGCCTTCAGCGAGCATGCCCGCACCGGGCTGGCCGAGGGGCAGCACGTTGACCTGCTCCTCGTCCGGTCGCGCGCCGGCGAGGCCGCGCGCCGGATCGCCCGGGTGACGCTCTACGGCGCGGGGGGCGTCGAGGAGATCGTCGCGGAACGGGATTCCGGCGGCTTCGTCACGGTGGCGCCGCCGTCGGCCCAGGTCGCGGCGTCGCGTTCCGGCGACGACGGCGACGGAGAGGGCTCGGGCACCAGCCTCTACAGGAGCATCTACGAGGCGGTCCTGCGCAACGGCCTGCCCGGCATCCTGGCCGAGCGCATCGTCGGCATCTTCGCGTTCGGCCTGGACATGCAGCGCCGGATCGCCCCGTCCGACCGGCTGGAGGTGCTGTTCAGCCCGAGCGAGAAGGCGGGCGGCCCGCCGGAGGTGCGCTACGTCGCCCTGACGCTCGGCGGGGTGAAGCACCGCGCCTACCGCTTCGAGGCGCCCGAGGCCGGGACGGCGAGCTACTTCAGCGAGACAGGCAGCTCGCTCCGCAAGTTCCTGATGCGCATGCCGATCGCCGACGGGCGGATCACCTCGCCCTTCGGCACGCGCGTCCATCCGATCCTCCACTACGCCCGCTTCCACAACGGCGTCGATTGGGCCAACAAGGCCGGCACGCCGATCATGGCGACGGGCGACGGGACGGTGGCGTATGCGGGCCCGCGCGGCGGGTACGGCAATCGCGTCGAGATCCACCACGCGAACGGCTACGTGACGGCCTACAATCACCTGCAGCGGCTCGCGCACGGCGTTCAGGTCGGAGCGACCGTCCATCAGGGGCAGGTCATCGCCTACATGGGCTCGACCGGCCTCTCGACGGGCCCCCACGTCCACTACGAGGTGAGCGTCAACGGGCGCTTCCTCGACCCGATGACGATCCGCCTGCCCGACAGCCAGGGCGTTTCGCCCAGGCTGATGACGGCTTTCGAGCGGCAGGTGGCGGCCACGAACGCGCTCCGCCACCACGGCGCCCTGGCGATGTCGGCCCTGCCGCTCTGACGCGGTCGCCCGGACCTCAGCCGGCCGCGGAGGGCCGCGTGCCGTCATCCGAGGGGGTGCCCGCCCCGGTCATCCGGCGGTCGACAGCGGCGAGCGTGTCGAGCAGGCGCTTCCGGAGACGCGCCGCGCCCTCCATCTCCAGGGCGTCGACGTCGACGTAGAAGTCGATCCCCCGGGCGTGTTCGGAGAAGATCGTCTCCGGGGCCTCGGCGGTGAGGTCGCCCTCGATGGCGTAGGGGACGATCTCGCGGCTGATGCCCTTCATGCGGATCGGCTCCTGCGGGCTCGCCTGGACGATGTCGCTCACCAGCGCGTAGGTCTCGTAGCTCAGGGTGATGCCGCCCGGGACAGCGGCCGCCTGGAGGCGGGCGGCGAGGTTCGCCTCCGCGCCGATGATCGTGTAGTCCATCCGCTCGTCGCTGCCGAAATTGCCGACGTTGCAGTAGCCCGTGTTGATGCCGATCCGGGCCTGGAACGGGCGCTCGATGCCGGATCGCCGCCAGCGGGCGTTGAGCTGGCCCAGGCGCTTCTGCATCTCGATCGCCATTCGGACGCAGGCCTGCGCGTCTTCGCGGACGCCCCGGCTCTCCGGGTCGCCGAAGAAGACCAGCATCGCGTCGCCGATATACTTGTCCACCGTGCCGCCGTGCTTGACCGCGATGGCGGTCATCTCGGTCAGGTACTCGTTCAGCAGCGCGGTCAGCTCCTCGGGCTGCAGGCGCTCGGTGGTCGCGGTGAAGTCCTTGATGTCGGAGAAGAAGATCGTCAGCTTCTTGCGCTCGGTCGCCACCGACACGTCCCGCTCGCCGCTGAAGATGCTCTTGTAGACCTGGGGCGAGATGTACTTGGCGATCTGCACCGAGACCGCCGCCAGGAACCCGTTCGACTCGGTCAGCTCCCTGTTCATCCGGTCGATGAGGCGGGACTGGCGCGCCTGCAGCAGCAGGAAAGTGGTGCCGGCGAGCGCCGCCAGGATGAAGTAGCCGAGCAGATACTTGAAGGCGAAGACGTTGGCGGCGATCGGCTGGTGCAGGACGATCTCCTGGATGCCGCGGACGTCGCCGACCTTCCAGTCGGTCTTCGGGCTCAGGGGATGGGCGTTGTGGCAGCGCACGCAGGCGGATTCCATGCGGATCGGCGCCGCGATGCGCACCTGCCGGTCGAAGATGGACCCCGTCGTCTCGCTGACGAAGCCGGTCTTGGGGTGCGCCCGGAGGTCCGCCAGGGCCTGGGTCTCGAAGCTGTCGAGATCGTGCGGCTTGCGGTCCTTGAACGGGAGATCGGAGACGAAGCGGTACTTCACCGCGCCGTCGCCGCCGCTGATCCGCTCGCCGAGTTCCAGGGAGAGCGTCGCGGGGATCGGGATCGCGTTCGGCACCCCCTTGTAGTCGTGACGCGTCTCGACCCGGCCGGTCGCGGCGTTGACCGCCTGGACGACGTCGCTGGCGTAGAAGCTGCGCATCTGGTCGATGATCCGGCCGGTCTCGATCGCCTGCGTGGCGAGCATGCGCTCGGACAGGCCGCGCAGGTCGAGCCAGACCGCGACCGGCAGCCCGGCCAGGCCGAACAGGATCGCCGCCACCAGGAGCGGTCCCATGAACCGCTGCTGGCGCGCGACCGACTCGTCGAAACTCGACATCTCTCGCGACCCCGGGGCGCCAGGACACGGCCCCCATACTGGTCAGCTCCATATACAATGATGTCTTTCCCGAGAAGCATTGACTTTTCGGGCGCACCCCAAATCGCGGCATCAATGCAATGTCTGCGCGAAACACAGTCGACGAAATCAATCGACTTGGGGAGGTCGTGGCGCGCCCTCAGCCGTCGGCTCTCCGGAACGCGCGCTGAGCCGCTGTCGCGGGATCGGCGCATCGTTGTCGGTCGGGAGCGGCGCATCCCGAGCCGTGCCTGCGGCGGATCCTTCGAACGAAATCTATAGTCCGCGCGTCGACGGCGTGATTCCGGCCAAGCCATTTCAGATAGGTGCGGGCGCTGGGACGATTCGGGATCGGTCCGGGGAGGGTGCGATGGCGGATGTACTGATCGTGGGAGCCGGTCCGGTCGGTCTGACGCTCGCCTGCGAACTCGCCCGGCACGGGGCGCGCTGCCGGGTCGTCGACGCTGCGGCGCGGCCGTCGCCCTATTGCCGCGCGATCGGGGTTACCCCGCGCACGCTGGAAGTCTGGGAGGACATGGGCCTCGCCCGCGAGATGATCGACGCGGGTCTCTGGCTCACGGGCCTGCGCACGATCCTGCACGGCCAGCCGCCAATCGACGCGGTCAGTCCACCGCTCGATCTGCCCTACGCGTCGCTCGGTCTGCCCCAATTCGAGACCGAGCGCGTCCTGAACCGTCAGTTGGAGCGCTTCGGAGCCCGGGTCGAGCGCGGCCTGCGCCTGACGGCCCTGGAGCAGGACGCCGCCGGAATTTGCGCGCACCTGCAGGAGGCGGACGGTGCGGTCGCGGAGGCGCACTTCCGCTACGTCGTCGGCTGCGACGGTGCCCACAGCACGGTCCGGCGCCAGCTCGGCATCGCGTTCGAGGGCGAGGCCTATCCCTGGCCGTTCATGCTCGGTGACGTGCACATCGCCTGGGATGTACCCTACGGCCTCGCGGTCCGGGCGCTGCGACTGAACGAGGACGCCCCGCCCGACATGTTCATCGCCATCCCGCTCCCCGAGCCGGGCCGCTACCGCGTCTCGATGCTCGCGCCGCAGCATCTGGTGCCGGCGGGCGGGTCGGACCACGGGATCCAGGCCGAGCTTCAAGGCCCGTCGCTGGCCGACCTGCAGGCCGTGGCCGACGATCTCCTGCCGGACGGCTCGCGCCTGGCGGACCTGCGCTGGTCGTCGGTGTACCGCATCAGCATGCGCCTCGCCGCCGCCTATCGGCGCGGCCGCTGCTTCCTGGCGGGCGATGCCGCCCACATCCACCCGCCGACCGGCGGGCAGGGGATGAATACCGGGATCCAGGACGCCTACAATCTGGCCTGGAAGCTCGCCCTGGTTCTTCGGGGCGCCAGCCCCGAGGCTCTCCTCGACAGCTACGAGGGGGAGCGGCGCCCGGTGGGCGCGGACGTGATCGCGCGGACCCGGACGGCGAGCGAGGGATACGGTCGGGAGCGCGGCGGCGCGCCGGACCGCCTCGCCGACACGCAGGTCCTCGTCAGCTACCGGAACACGGCCTGGATCGCCGACGACGCGACGGAGCCGACGGAGGCCGGCCCGAGGGCCGGCGACCGGGCGCCCGACGTCAACGGGCTGGTCCGCGACGGACTCGGCTTCCCGACGCGGCTCTTCGACGCCCTCCGCGGCACCGAGCACGTCCTCCTCATCCACGCTGCCGGGGTATCGGACGCCGTGGCCGGCCCCGATCTGCCGATCTGGGCCCGCCAGCACCGTTCCCGCGTCCGGGTCGTCGTCATCGGCAGCGAGGTGCCCATCCCGGGCGTGCCGACGCTCGCGGATCCGACGGGGGCCTTCGGTCGGGCTTACGGCGCGGGGACCATGGCCTGCCTGATCCGGCCGGACGGCCACCTCGCCTGGCGCGGCCGGACGTGGCGCGAGCCCGGCCTGCACGCGCATCTCCGGCGCCTGTTCCCGTCGGCCTTTCCGCAATGAGCGCGTGCCGTGGCCGGCATCCGACCGGCAGCCCGGCCCCTCGTCCGAGGCCCAACCGCATCGACGCGCCCGCGTTCAGGCGCCCGGCCCGCCATCCCGTCCGGTGACGCGCTTCGACCAGTCCTCGACCGCGCCGGTCCGCAAGCGTCGGCGCAGGAGCAGGCGCCAGCTCTCCGCCAGTTCCGGGATCGCGCTCGCGGCCTGCAGCTCGGACCGGTTGTGCGTGTCGACGTAGAGGAGGTGGATCAGGCGCGCGAGCGACCAGTCCGGCCGCGGACGGGCGCGGAGCTCGATCCTGTCGCCCGGCTCGGCGACGCCGTCCTCGAGGACCCGCCAGTACCAGCCCGTCCGCCCCGTTCTCTGCACGGCGAGCGCCATCCCGGATCGTCCGAAGCGTCGGTCGAGCTTGAAGCAGGGCTGGCGCCCCTGGCTGACCTGTAGCAGCGCCGAGCCGAAGCGGGCGACGTCGCCGACGCAGACGTCGCGCTCCGTCCAGCCCGTCGTGGCGAGATTCTCACCGAAGGCGCCCGGTGCGGAGAGCAGCGGATGATCGCCGATCTCGGTGGCCCAGGCGGTGTAATGGTCCTGCGGATACTGGTGGAGCGCCTTCTCGGGACCGCCGTGGTACCGGAGATCGGCCTGGGCATCGCCCACGAGACCGGTCGCCGTGATCCGCCACGGCGCGGGAACGGGGTTCTTGACGATGCCGCTCGGCGGACCGTCCGGTCCCAGCGGCGCGACCGGGCCGGCGAGGACGAGCGGGAGGACGGGTGGGAGAAGAGGCGCCGTCATGGCCGCGTTTTCTCCGTGATCCTACAGCCGGCTTCGTCGCACCCGTCCGGTGCCAACTCCCCGCGCATCGATCCCGTGCCCGGTCCCGCGATCAGCGAGCCCACGAGGATCCCGAGCGCGAGGTCGTCGACCTGCCCGAAGGCGTGTTCCCGGACGCGTCCGTCGCGGTCGATGACGATCGTGGTCGGCGTTCCGCGCATACCGTAGCGCCGCATCGTCTGCGGGATCGGACCGTCGTCCTCGCGGAGGTCGACGGCGATCGGCAGGGTCAGACGGTACTCGTGGATGAAGGCTTCGAGGGCGACTTCGGTCATGGCGGCATGATGCTCGAACACCGCGTGCAGGCCGACCACCGCGACCGCGCCGTTGCCGGCAAACATCCGGTGCAGCTTCTCGGCCTGCGGCGTGCCGTGCGCCACGCAGCCGGGGCACAGCATCTGGAACGCGTGCAGCACGACGACCGTGCCGCGCAGCGCTGCGAGGGAGAGCGGCGCGGGCGTGTTGAACCAGCGACCGGTCAGGAGTTCAGGGGCCAGGATGGTCATGCCGCTTCTCCGGATCTCCAGTCGTCGTTGACGGGCGGCCGTCTGGTCGCATCGGCCGCTGGCCGCGCGGCGCCCTGTCGAGGCGCGGCCCGCGGGTGTGGCGGCCGGGCGGTGGCAGCCGCCGGGCCGAGGAGGCTCACTGGGAGCGGAGGCCGAACGAGATCCCGTAGGCGGTGCGGCGCGCCGCGAAGATCTCGTCCTTCGGCGCGTCGATGCCGTCCGCCAGCTGTCCCGGGTCGAAGATACCCTGGTCGCAGGTCTCGTTCGGCTCGATGCCGGTCACGGCGATCGTGCCGAGGGTGACCGCCTTCCGGTCGTCCTCGTTGGGCCACCGCTGGGTGATGTCGCTGCCGAGATCGTCGTTGGGCCCGGCGAGCAGGGCCACGACGTCGAACCCCGCCGGGCCCTTCGACAGCTCTTCCCGCAGCGCGTCGGCCAGGAAGTGTGCAGGCTTGCCCTTCGCCTCCTCGTCGCTGAGGGTGATCTCGCCGGCTCGGGGCACGATCTTGAACTTGAAGGGCACGGCACGGCCGTCCGCGTTGAGCCCCGTGAACGTGTGCACGCCCCAATAGACGAGGCCGGCATAGCTGCCCGGGACAGGCTTGCCGGCGACGAAGGCCGCCTGGCGCGTCGTCTCCGGATTGGCCTTCGCGAAGGCCGCGATGGCCTCCGGATTCGGCTTGCCGTCGGAGCCGGGAACGCGGACCTGCAGGAACGCGAGCATCTGGTCGACGGTCCGCGCGAAGTGGACCGGCGCGTTCTCGAACAGCAGGTGGGTCTCGCCACCGTCCGACAGGAGCTTGATCGAGAAGCCGCGCAAGACGGTCCTGGTCGCGTCCGGCACCGACGGGTTGCCGCCGCCGACCGAGAACCGCCCGACGAGAGGCCAGGGCCGCGTGAAACTGATCGACCGCGTCACCTGTCCCACTTCGGCCGCAGGGGTGTAGGTGCCGCGGACGCACTGCCCTTTGGCGAAGGTCGGGCGCACGCCGGGCCGACTGCCGGCGACTGTGCGCAGAGCCTCCACCAGGTCCTGGGCATCGGCGGCGATCGCCCCTGTCGGCGGCGCGAGGAGCGCGAGAAGGATCCCGCCGAGGCGTGCCAGCGCCGCGATCCTCGGCGCGGTCGGCGCCCTCACGGGTCCGCGATCGATCACGTCTGCGCGCGGCGAGGGCCCGGCCGCGGCCGGGGGTGGATCGTCGAGGCGGGCATATGCCATGGTGATTCGTCCTTCTCTGATGCTCGGAGGGGGATCTTCCGGCGGTTCGGCGATGGCAGTCGCCGAACCGCTTCCTGTCGCGCGTCCTACTTCTGAGGGGTCACCTTGCCCGGCAGCGACAGGTTGCCCGAGGCGACCTTGAAGACGTCGCTGACGCAGAGCAGCGGCGCGTGCAGGTTGCCGTTCACCTTGAGGCCGGACGTCACCCCGTCGAACGAGGCACCCTTGATGCCGGTGATGAGCGAGACCGGGATCTCGACCTGAACCGTGTCGCCCCGGAAGGTGGTCGGATAGTCCGGGCTGTCGATCAGGAGCGGGACCTTCGGCCAGGTCGGCGGAACCTTCGGCTTCGCGCCGTCCGGGATATCGACGACCTTCAGGCCGCCGCCGCAGGCCGCGTCCTTGGCGAGCACCACCCAGTGCGGGTGCCAGACATGGCGGTTCCTGGCACCGTAGGCCGCGTCGTCGAAATCGGGGTGGAAGGTGACGGCGAGCGCCACGATACCCTGAGCCTTGTCGAAGCCGATCGCGTCGCTGTCGAGGGTCGTCGGCCAGACGTAGGCGTAGACGCTCGAGCCCTCGAACTTGCCGGTGGCATCCGGCTTGTCCTTGCCCGCCTCGCCCCGGACCCGGGTGGTGAAGACGGCGGTGTCGCCCCTGGTCGCGATCGTCGTCTCGACGATGTCGAACGACGCCAGGACAGCGGGACTCGGCTGCGCCCGGATGGGCCCGGCCGAGGCGCCGGTGGAGAGCGCGCACAGAGCCGCCGCCACGAGGCCGACGCCCCGTGCCTTGATCCTCGTCATGACGATGTGTCCTTTCAGGTCTCTCGTGGTGCTCGGAGGGGCGGCGATCCATTCGCGAAGGACGTCCAGGTGGCAGCCTGGACGTCGGGATCGGCCGCTTCATGCTCGCCGCAATCGAGCCGGAGATCCCGGGTCCCGATCGCGGCGTTCACGAAGGCACAATGGTGGGGCTGGGCCTCGGCCGGATGGGCGTTCGGCCTGAAATGGCGGCAGCTGACGCACATCCGCTGCACGGGGATGGCACCCGCCTGCTGCAGGGTCCGGATGAGCTTGATCTGGGTCAGGAGGAGATCCGCCTGCTCAGGCGGCGTCAGCCGCGCCAGAGCCGACATCACCTGTGACGTGGCCGCGGCGAGGGCGCGCCCGAGCGCGCGGCCTTCGTCGGTCAGGCGCACGATCACCGCGCGGGCATCCGTGGGATCGGGCGCGCGCGTCAGCAGGGCCTTGCGGGCGAGCGCGGCGAGCGTGTCGGCCATGCTCGGTGCCGAGACGGCCAGCTGCGCGGCGATCTCCTTCGCCCTCAGGCCGGCCGGGCGTCCCGCGAGCAGCGCCAGCACCTGCGCCTGTGTCGGATTCAGGCCCGCGTCGCCCGCGGCCGCCCACAGATCGGCCCGCAGCACGAGGGCGACGCGCTCGAAGCCCTCGCGCAGGCGGATCAGGACGGGATCTGGGTCGGCCGCGTGGTCCATGGATCGATAATTAGGAGTCCTAAGTATTGGAGTCAAGCGATGTGGCAACCGCCGCTCCGCACGCGCACCGCAGCTCTGGAACGGGCCACTGCTTCCGGAGGACGACCTCCGACGGCGACGGCTCCGTCCGGCACGATCGTCGGTCGCGGCGCCACAGGATCGGCGCCGACATCAGGACGACGCGACGCGCGCGAAACAGTCGGACCTCCGCGGCGACGAACAAGGGGGCGCCGACCCCTTTTCCGACGTCCGGAACGGTCGTGACGCAGGTGCATTCTCTTCCGGATCGAAGAGGAGCATCAGCATGCGCATCGTGGGACAAGCATCCGCCATCGCTCTCGTGACACTCATGAGCGTCGGTGCGGCTGAGGCGAAGGGCTGTATCAAGGGCGCGATCATCGGCGGTCTGGCGGGCCATTACCTCGCCGAGCGCGGCGTCGTCGGCGCCGTCGCAGGCTGCCTGGGCGGCCGCTACCTCGCCAACCGGCAGGCGCGGCGCAAGGAGATCGAGTACGGGTCGCGGGTCCAGCCGCGCGACACCGGCTACGGCGCGCCCCAGGCCTACCCGCGCCGGTCCTACAGCTACTGAACACCGGCGGGGGCGGCTCGGGCCGCCCCCGCGTCTACGGTCTTCGATCCGATGTATTGCCTGTGCGGTCAGACCCGCGCGGGACCGATGGCGAGGCTGATCGCGTCCGATCTCGGGAGACGACAGCCGGGTTGGATCAGCCCTTCTTGCCCTGCTTGTAGCTCTGGATGGCGCCCTGGCAGCCCGGCGACAGCTTGGCCATATTCTTCTCGAAACAGGCTTGAGTCTCGGGCCCATCGTCGGGCGGCATGCCACCGCAGAAGGTCGTGAAATCGCCCATGCATTGCTGCTGGAGCGCCGCCTTGTCGTCGGCCGACATGGGCGCGGCGAGCGCGGCCGTGGCCCCCGCGGACAGAAGCAGAGCAGTCGTGATCAGACGTACCGGCATAGCGATGCTGTTCCTCGTGTCGATGAACCGCTCAGAAAGCCGGACGGGCGCCAAACCGTTGCATGCGGTGCGCCGATGATCGGAAATAAAAAAAGAGGCGCCCGGCCGGGCACCTCTCTGCTCCGTATGATTCCAGGTCGGTTCAATCGTCCCAATCGTCGTCAAGGTAACGATGACCGTATCCGCGACGCTCGATCACGCGAACATCCGGACGATCCCAGTCACGGTGGCCGAAGCGAACGCCGCGATAGCCGTCGCCGTAGCCTTCGCGCACGATCACGCGAGAATGGCCGTGACCCGGACCGTAGCCGTAGCCATAGCCCCCACCCCACTCATGGGCCTGAGCGGCAGAGGCTGCACCCAGTAGCGCGGTGCCGGCGACCAGGGTCGTGATAAGCTTCTTCATACTCCAACCTCGTTCATCGAACTGAAACGAGAAATGCAGTCGCCGATCATCGCGTTCCACGGCTCGCGAAATTAATCAATTCTGCCGTTCATCAACAATTCATCTTCGGCGATCCGCGCCTCACGAGCCGGAACCGAGCCCGGATCCTTATTGATCAGCATTACGCAACTTGCAGTTCGTTCGTCCCGTCGGGCAAAATAGCCGGACGGGGCGACGGTCGTGTCAGCGACGGGTGCCGGTCGAGCTGGTGCCGGTGGTGCCCGTCGTGCTTCCGCCGCTTCGCGACGTCGAACCGGTCGAGTCCGTCCCGCCGGACTTCATCTCGTGGCCCGGCGCGTAACCGGACGCGCCCGGGCTCCCGGCCTGGCTCCCGCGATCCTGCATCTCGTGGCCTGGAGTCTTGGACGAGGCCCCCTGCTCGGCGGCGACGGCGCTGCCCCCGAGTGCGAGGGTGGCGAGGACGATAATCGGCAAGCGTGTCATGGAGCGTCTCCTGTTTTGGAGCCCCTAAACGGCAGGATCTCCGGGACCGTTCCGACAATTCGTGCCGCTATCGACGTCGTGACGGCGCACGATCACGCTGTGAACGCCTGTTCCACCGGAACCTGTGCCGTTCCATCGCCACCAGTGCTTATTCTCGGACCAGCGCGATCCTGAAGACCGCGCGGTTATTCGGAGAGGCTCCGAACTGACCAACCTCGTGCCTTCGCGACGGCGGGGAACGGTTTGCCGCGGAGCACCGTAACTGGGGCGACGCGGGACGCCCCCGCAGTGAGGAAGGCATCCATGATCCGCACGCCAACGCTGATCCTGCTCGGCACACTGACACTGGCCGGAGGCATCCTCGGATCGACCTCGGCCGCCTTCGCCGATCCGCCCTGGGCCCGCGGAGAGCGGGGCTTCCGTCACGGCGGCCCGCCACCCTGGGCGCCCGCGCACGGCTATCGCCGCCACCGTGAGTTCGGTGGCTACGGACGCAGGGACGCGCGCTTCTACGAAGGGCGACGTTACGGTGGCTATCGCTACGATCGCTACTGACGGTCGCGATATCGCTCCGAACTCGCGCGGTCGACGGCTACCGCCGCGCGAGACGACGCGCCCGCGATTCTCGCAGGCATATGCGCCGATTGGATATGCGCCGATTGATGGCCCGGCGACGCGCTCACGCCCCTCCGACCGGCGCCCGCGCCGGCAAGCGGGTGGCCAGAACCTTGTCGATGCGACGGCCGTCCATGTCGACCACCTCGAGACGCCACCCCTCCGCCACGAACGCGTCCCCCGCCGCCGGAATGCGGCCGAGCTGGAAGATCACGTAGCCGGCCAAAGTCGTGTAGTCGTCCGTGCCCGGCGGATCGTTGAAGGCGAGACGCTCGAACGCGTCCTCAGCCGGCATCATGCCGTCGATGAGCAACGAGCCGTCCTCGCGCTCGACGACCGCCGGGTCCTCACCGACCTCGGGTATGTCGCCCGCAATGGCCTCGAGAAGATCCGTCTGCGTGACGATGCCTTCCAGGCTGCCGTACTCGTCGACGATCACCGCCAGCTGCACGGGGTTGCGCTGGAAGCTCTCCAGCGCCGTGAGAACCGTCATGCCCTCGTGGACGACGTTCGGCGGCCGCATGGCGGTGGCGATATCGAGGGCTCGCCCGTCGAGGATCTGATCGAGCAGGTCCTGCTTGCGCAGCACGCCGACGACCTCGTCGATGCCGCCGCGGCTCACGACGACATGGGCGTGGCTGCAGGCGCGGACCGCCCGCGTGATCTCCTCGGGCGATCCGTCGAGGTCGACCCACTCGACCTCGTGGCGCGGCGTCATGATCTCGCGGACCCGGCGGTCTCCCAGCCGGAAGATGCGCTCGACCGCTTCCTGCTGGGCCTCGCGGATGAGGCCTGCCTCGCGGCTCGCCTCGACCAGGAGGTTGAGCTCGGACGTCGAGTGGTGGCCGCCCTCGCCGTGGCCGGGCTGCAATCCGCACAGGCGCAGGACGCCGTTGCCGAGCCCGTTGAGAAACAGGATGGCCGGGCGGAACACGAACAGGAACACGCTGAGCGGACGGATCACCGCCAGGGCCGTGCGCTCGCTGCGCTGGAGCGCGAGGCTCTTCGGCGCCAACTCGCCCAGCACGATGTGCAGCGCCGTCATGATGACGAACGAGATCACCACGGCGACCGTGTGGGCGGCCGCCGTCGAGAGCATGTCCGGCAGCCACGTCAGTGTGGGCAAGATCAGGTGGGCCAGCGCCGGCTCGCCGACCCAGCCGAGCGCCAGGGACGAGATGGTGATGCCGAGCTGCGTCGCCGCGAGGTGGGCGTCGAGGTGGTCCGTGGCCCAGAGCAGCGCCTTCGCGTTCACGCGCCGCTCGGCGACGAGTTCGGCGACGCGACTCCTGCGCACCGCGACCAGGGCGAACTCCGCTGCGACGAAGAAGCCGTTCGCCAGAACCAGGGCGAGGACGGCAAACAACCCTAAGGCAGTCGCCCAACCGTCGTCCAAAATCGACACCTCCCGTGTGGCCGTCGCGCCGGCCGCGTCCCGACGGTCTCTACAGGAGAGCGGCGGCGCGGCCTACGGGCATCAGTGCCCGACCGGCCTCAGCGTTGTCCCCGGCGAACCTCAGCAAACACCGGGCCGCCCGCGCCCGGCGTCGGACAATCCTGTAGGGCGTTCGCGAGCGCGGGCGCTTGTCCGCGAGGGTGATGCGCCGACCGTCAGGCATTCGCGAGCCGCGCCGACGACGGTGCCCCGGGCGTGATCCGCCGGCCCCTGCGGGACAGGGTCATGCCGGGCGCCGGGACTGGGGGACATCCCAGGCCACGCGCGGCACCGATCCGCGGTCGGATGTCAGTGGCTGCCGCCGAGATACGCCGCCCGCACGGCCGGATCGTTGCGCATCTGCTGCGCCGGGCCCTGGAAGCGGATCCGGCCGTTCTCCAGCACGTAGGCGTGGTCGGCGACGCCGAGCGCCGCCATGGCGAACTGCTCGACGAGCAGCATCGTCACCTGCTCGGCCTTGAGCAGCCGGATGATCCGGAAGACCTCCTCCACCAGCTTGGGAGCGAGGCCCATCGAGGGCTCGTCGAGCAGGAGAATCTCGGGCCGCAGCATCAGCGCCCGGCCCATGGCGAGCATCTGCTGCTCGCCGCCCGAGAGCGTGCCGGCGAGCTGGGCGCGCCGCTCCTTGAGCCGCGGGAACATCTCGAAGGCCCGCTCGCGGTCGGCCGCGACGTCGCCCTTCGGGCGCGAGCCGGTCAGCCGCGGGAAGGCGCCGAGGGTCAGGTTATCCTCGACCGAGAGCGTCGGGAAGACGCGCCGGCCCTCCGGCGAGTGCGCGAGGCCGAACCGGGCGACGTCGTGGCTGTCGAGGCCGCCGATCTCCTGTCCGTTGAGGCGGATCGAGCCGGCCCGCGGCCGGATCATGCCCGACAGGGCGCGCATCGTGGTGGTCTTGCCGGCCCCGTTGGAGCCGATCAGCGCCACGACCTGGCCCTTCGGAACCTGGAAATCGAGGCCGTGCAGAACCTCCACCTGGCCGTAGCCGGCCGACAGACCCGTGACCTCAAGCATGGGTCATCTCCTCGTCAGCGACGGGGCTGCCGAGATAGGCCTCGACCACCTTCGGGTCGGCCTGGACCTCGCGGGCGCTGCCCTCGGCGATCTTGTGGCCGAAATCGAGGACGCTGACGCGGTCGCACAGGCCCATGACCACGTCCATGTGGTGCTCGATCAGGATCACCGTGATGCCGGCGTCGCGGATCTTGCGGATGATCGCCGTCAGCTCGGCAATGTCGGGGGCAGTGAGGCCCGCGGCCGGCTCGTCGAGGAGCAGCAGGACCGGGTCGAGGGCGAGCGCGCGACCGATCTCGAGGAGCCGCTGCTTGCCGTAGGGCAGGTTGCGGGCCTCCACCTGCGCCAGGGCGCCGAGGCCCACGAAGTCGAGGATCGCCATGGCGCGGGCGCGCTGCTCGCGCTCCTCCCGGCGCCGGCGCGGCGTGCCGAGGATCGCGTCGAACAGGGTGCCGCGGAAGCTGTGGTGCAGGCCGACCAGCACGTTCTCGAGCGCGGTCATCTCGCGGAAGAGCTGCACGTTCTGGAAGGTGCGGGCCACGCCGGCAGCGGCGATCTCCGACGGGGTGCGCCCGTCGAGGCGCTTCTTCCCCTGGCCGCGCGCGAGGGTCACGCTGCCGCCGGTCGGTTTGTAGATGCCGGTGAGCACGTTCATCATCGTGCTCTTGCCGGATCCGTTGGGACCGATCAGCCCGTGGATCGTGCCTGGCCGCACCGTGAGATCGACGCCGGCCAGCGCCTTGAGGCCGCCGAACTGCATCAGCGCCTGATCGACGGAGAGGAGCGGGTCGGCGCCCCGGTCGCCGCTCTGCACGCTGAGGGCCGCGCCCTCGGCGTGGAGGCTCTTGCCCTCGGCCGTGTGGGCCGGGCGCAGGGCGGGGATCTTCTCGCGGAGGAAGCCCACGATCCCGTCCGGCAGGTAATACACCACGAACAGGATCATCAGGCCGAACACGGTCAGCCGGAAGTCGGTGACCGATTCGAGCGCGAGCGTGGCCGGGAAGAAGGCGAGGCAGAGCGCGACCGGCACCAGCAGGGCGAACCGGTTCTCCCGGCGGCGCAGGAAGGCGAGAGCGCCCACGACCAGTGCCGCGGCGGCGATGATCCCCGCCATGATCCGCACCAGGCCGATATCGGCGAGCACGTTCGGCATCATCACGATGATCGCCGAGCCGATGATCGGCCCCGCCCGCGACTTGCGGCCGCCCATCGTGACGGCGAGGAGGAACAGCACGGTGAGCTCGAACCCGTAGGAGTTCGGCGCCACGTAGCGCTCCGACCAGGCGAACAGCGCGCCGGCGAGGCCGGCCAACGCCGCTGAGATCACGAAGGCGTAGACCTTGTAGCGGTAGACGCTGACGCCCATGCAATCGCAGGCGATCGGCGAGTCGCGCAGCGCCTCGAAGGCGCGGCCGTAGGGCGAGCGCACCACCCGGTTGACGACCAGGATCGTGGCCAGGAGCGCCAGACAGACCAGGTAGTAGAACTCGAGTTTGCGGCCGGCCGCGCCCCAGGGGGCCTGGAGGCCCAGCAGCGAGAAGTCGAGGACCCGGGCCGGCGGCAGGGTGATGCCGAGGGGACCGTTGGTCAGCGGCGTCAGCTCGTTGATGAAGATCTGGACGATGGTGCCGAAGGCCAGCGTCACCATGGCGAGGTAGGGGCCGGTCACCCGCAGGGCCGGCACCGCGAGCAGCACGCCGAAGGCGGAGGTCACCCCGATCCCGGCCAGGATGCCCCACCAGATCCCGAGCTTGAAGTGCAGGAACAGCACCGCCGCCGAGTAGGCGCCGACGCCGAACAGGCCGGCATGGCCGAGGCTCACCTGCCCAGTATAGCCGACCACGATGTCGAGCCCGAGGATCAGGATCGCGTAGATCGCGATCACGATCATCAGGTGGATGTAGTACGAGCTCGTGACCACGTGCGGGAAGACCGCGAGGCCGACGACCAGCAGCACGGCGCCGAGGATGCCGACGTGGCGCGACAGGCTGGGGGCGGCCGCCGGGGCGGGCGCTTCGGTGGGGGCGAGGGTCTGCGCCATGGCTCAGGCTGCCGTGAGAATTGCGCGGGAGGTCACGCTCAGACCTTCTTGATGACGGCCTTGCCGAACAGGCCGACCGGGCGGATGGAGAGGACGACGAGGAGCAGGATCAGGCCCGGCACGTCCTTGTAGCCGGTCGAGATGTAGAAGCCGGTCAGCGTCTCCGCGACGCCGAGGATCAGGCCGCCGACGATGACGCCGAGGCCGGATTCGAGGCCGCCGATGATCGCCACCGCGAAGGCCTTGAGCGCCAGCACGGAGCCCATCGTCGCACCGGTCAGGGTGACGGGCGCCACCAGCACGCCCGCGAAGGCCGCCGTCATGGCGCTGATCGAGTAGGAGAGGGTGATGACCTTCTGGGTGTTGATGCCCATCAGCCCGGCGGCGTCGATGTCGTTGGAGGTGGCGACGACCGCCTTCCCCCAGATCGACTTGCGATTGAAGATCTCCACCGCCAGCATCATCAGCAGCGCGCCCGCGACGATCAGCAGTTCCATCGGCAGGACGCGCACGCCCCCGACCTGGAGCGCCGTCTCGGGCAGCGGGGAGGGGAATTTGAGGTCGTCACGTCCCCAGACGTTCTCGGCGACGTTCTTGAAGATGATGCCGAGCGCGATGGTGGCCATGATCCACCCGTACTCGGACTTGATCTTCACGGCCGGGCGCACGCCGAGGCGCTCGACCACGGCTCCGAGGGCGAAGCCGAAGACCAGGACCAGCGGGATCATCAGCCAGTAGCCGACGAACGGCACCAGGGTCAGGCCGAACAGGGCCCCGAGGGCCAGCGCCTCGCCCTGGCCGAAATTGAGGGTCTTCGAGGTCGCGAAGGTCAGCTGATAGCCGAACGCGATGGCGGCGTAGATCATGCCGACCGCGACGCCGGACGCGATGAGCTGGAGCAGGATTTCCATGGGATCGCTGTCGCCGGAGTGACGTCCGGTCGCGCGGCGGGCGCCGCGGGACCGCTGTGCTGAGCGCCGGCGGGCTGTGACGCCGCCGGCCCTTAGGGAGACGCCGCGCCCGTCGCGGGCGCAGCGTCCGGATCCTCAGTTCGAGGACTTCTCCTTCAGGCGAACCACGCCGGCGTTCTTGGCGTCCTCGTCCTTGGCGTAGACGATCTTGCCGTCCTGCACCTTCCCGAACACCACCATGTTGCGCGAGATGGCGTTGTGGTCCTTCGCCGTGAAGGGCTTGTCGTAGGTCGTGACTACGCCCTCGACCTTCTCGTTCAGGTTCTCCAGGGCGGCGCGGATCTTCGCGCCGTCGGTGCCGCCGGCCTGCTTGATCGCCGCGGCGAGGAGGTAGATCGAGTCGTAGCCCTGGGCGCCGGCCACGGGGGTCGGGATCTTCGTGACGCCGTAGGTCTTGTAGTAGTTCTCAAGGAACGCCTTGCGCTTCGGCAGGGTCTGATCCTCGATGAAGGTCTGGGGCATGATCACGCCGTTGCCGTTCGTGCCGGCGATGTCGATGAAGCTCTGCATCGAGGACGGCCAGCTCGTGATCATCGGAACTTTCCAGCCGAGCTTGGCCATGCCGTTGGCGATCTGGGCCAGTTCCGGCCCGATGCCGTAGGCCAGGATCACCTCGGCGCCGGCCTGCTGCGCCTTCAGCAGCTGGGCCGTCATATCGACGTCCTTGATGTTGAACTTCTCGACCGCGACGGGCTTCACGTTCTTCGTCGCGAGATACTTCTCGATGTCCTCGCGCCCGAGCTGCCCGTAATTGGTCGAGTCCGCCAGGACCGCGATCTTCTTGTGACCCTGGGCGAGGGCCTCGTCGACCATCAGGCCGGCCTGAAGCACGTCGTAGGCGGAGTTCCGGAAGACATAGTTGGCGTCGTAGTCCGGCTCCTTGAACTGGTTGGTGATGATCGTCCCGGTCGCGACGTTGTTGAAGACCGGGATCTCGGCCTCCTGGTAGAAGCGCTGGGCGGCCAGAGCCACGCCGGTATTGATGAAGCCGACGCTCGCGACGACTTTCTCCTTGTTGATCAGTTCCTGCGCGACCTGCGCGCCGACCTCGTTCTTGGCCTCGTCGTCGCGCTCGATCAGCTGGATCGGCCGGCCGAGAACGCCGCCGGCCTTGTTGATCTCGGCGGCGGCGAGCTTGGCGCCGTCCCGCATCGAGACACCCATCGAAGACGAGCCGCCCGTATAGGGCCCGCTCAGCCCGATCTTGATCGGGCCCGCGGCCCGCGCCGGGGCCGACACCATCGTCAATAACAGCACCGCGGCTGCAGCGCGACCTGCGAAGACCATCGTTTCCTCTCCAAGATTCCGCGTGCGCGGTGTGCCATTCACCGTGGCACTCTGGAAGGGAGATCTCCCGAGACGGGTCGAGCCGTCAAGCTGAGATTTTGGGCGATCCCAGACGATTAATACAGATTGTCCGTTCCACATGTCGTAAAAGCTGCAGGCACCACAATTTCACGTCGTTGGTGCCGGCAGTCGGATTAAGCGCCGGGCGCGTTCGTGCCAGGCCAGCCGCGCCGGTCGGCCGACACATGATCCGGCGCGCCCATTTGCGGAACGCTGAGAGCTATGCGCGGCGGCGCCCGCGCTCCGCCTGGGTCAGGCCGTCGTAACCCCAGCTGTCCTTCGGCACCTCGTGGATGACGATGTAGGACACCTCCACCAGTCCGGCCCCGAGGACGGTCTTCAGGAGCTGGTTTACTTCAGCGATGAAGCGCGATTTCTCATCGGGCGTGTTCGTGTCCGCGCTGATGATGGCATCCACGTGCGCGGCGCGGGCGATCGGCTCGGCACCGACGCTCCATCCCGCGGCAGGCACCGCCTCGACCAGTACGCCGACCTGAGGCGCGACCTTGTGCAGGACGGTGGCCATCAGCCGGGTGATGCCCGCCTGGATCGCCGTGATCTGCTCGGGTGCGAGGGGCGTGCCCGCGACTTTGACATTGATGAAGGGCATGGTCGTCGGTCCGTGGCTTCGCGACCGCCGCAGCGGCCAACGGACGAAGGGTTACGTGACCTTGAGAGTTCGGATAATTTGAAAGTTCGCTACTCTATGTTCGACAAAAACGAATGATGCGGCCTCATCTCCGCTGGCGCGAGCCACGTCACCCTCGGCTCCGCCGCCCCGTGATCGAGCCTCGCGACGCGGACAGGGCAAGGTCCGAACAGCGGTCGGGTGCCTCTCGCGGTCTCTCCTCGAGAAGTCCTGGCCAGGGCGATCGGTCACCGTTCGCGCGCGGGCAGAGACCGAGAGGACTGATGTTCGATGGCCGGGGTGTCTGCGGCGCGCCGAGAGCCCGTCACTGGCCATCGCGCCCTTACGCGACGTGCTCCCTTATGGTCTCGAGAAGAATATCGGTGAGCCGCGCGACGGCCGGCGCCAATTCGGCTTCGGCCTGGTGGAGTGTCAGTGACGCGCTCGGAAGAGGCGGCAGGCCGGTCGCGGCCGGATCGAGAACGCTCAGCGTTTTCGGCAGGCCGACGGCGGTGCGCGCGGTGACACCCAGGCCACCTTCGGCGGCGGCCCAGAGTCCCGAGAGGCTGGGGCTGGTGAAGACGAGCCGCCAGGGCAAGCCGCGACCGTCCAAGGCAGACACGGCCGCGGACCGGAACGTGCACGGCGGCGTGAAGGCCGCGAACGGGACGGGTTCCCGGACCGGGTCCGCGAGACCCGGCCAGTTCGGGGGTCCGATCCAGTGGATCGGCACTTCGGCGACCCGGTGCGCGTGAGGGGCACCGCTGCCGTCCCCCCAGACCAGCGCGACGTCGAGCTCGCCCTTCAGGGTCTTCTCGACGAGCTGCGCGCCGAGCCCGACCTGAACCTCGATACGCACACGCGGATAGGCCCGCGAGAACCGCTTGAGCACCGCCGGCAGCCAGCCCTCGGCGAAATCCTGCGCGAGGCCCAGCCGCGCCCAGCCCTCGAGCTCGGGTCCGCGCAGCCGGTCGACCGCCTCGTCGTTGAGTTCCAAGAGCCGCTTCGCGTAGCCGAGCATGCTCTCACCGGCGGCGGTCAGCGCGAGACCGCGTCCCGCCTTCTGCACGAGCGGCTGACCAACCTGTTCCTCCAGCTTCCGGAGCTGCGTGCTGACAGCCGATTGCGACCGCCCCAGTCGCTCGGCCGCGCGGGCGAAACTGCCGAGCTCGAACCCGGTCACGAAGGTGCGGAGCACGTCCATGTCGAGGTTGGTGCGGGTCGCCATGGTTCGATTTCTGGAAAGTCTTTATTCAGGTGTTTCAAATTTTCCGGACGATCCTGGGGGCGTAAACGGGGAGCGTCAAGGCGGCCAGCCGCTCGACGTCTCAGGAGACTGCAAGCCATGCCCCTCGTTCGCATCTCGCTCCTCAAGGGCAAGTCACCGGCCCATATCAGAGCCATCTCGGACGGCATTCATCGCGGCCTGCGCGACGCCTACGGCGTGCCCGCAGACGACCGCTTTCACCTGATCCATCAGCACGCGCCGGACGAGCTGATCTACGATTCCGACTATCTCGGGCTTCACCGCACCGACGACCTGGTGATCATCAACATCGTCGCGGGCAATTGGCGGGACACGGCGAAGAAGAAGGCTCTCTACAGAGCGATCACCGACAACCTCGTCGCCGATCCCGGTCTTCGTCCGGAAGACGTGCTCATCGTCCTGTCGCCGAACGCGCGCGACGAGTGGTCCTTCGGCAACGGCCTGGCGTCCTACGTCCAGGACGACGCGGATTGATCCGTCCGGGGCAACGCGATCTGCCTGGCGGGACCGCCGCCTCGCGCTGACCGGTTCCGAGCCCTAGGCCGGGACGCGCGCGCCGTCCCAGGCGAAGACGCTTCCGGTGTCCGCCACGTCGAGCTCGCCGAGCACGCGCAGAAGATGAGCGGCGCTCTCGTCGGGTCGAAAGACGCCGGGGGCAGCCGGATCTGGGCGGAAGGGCCGCGACAGGTTGGAAGCGACCGTGCCCGGATGGAGGCCGACGACGATCGCGTCCGGGCGGCTGCGGGCCACCTCGATCGATAGGGTCCGCAGGATCTGGTTCAGAGCCGCCTTCGAGGCACGGTAGGCGTACCATCCGCCCGAGCGATTATCCTCGATCGATCCGACCCGTGCCGACAACGCTGCGAACACGCAACGTCCCTCTCGTGCCAGCAGCGGGACGAAATGCTTGGCGACGAGGGCGGGGCCGATCGCGTTGATGGAGAACACGGCGGCCATCGCGCCGGGATCGAGCGCCTTCAGCGCCTTCTCGGGCGCGACGCCGTCCTGATGGAGGATGCCGGTCGCGACGATGACCAGACCGACCGGTCCGGCCTCCGCGACCGCGACCGCGGCCGCAGCGATCGACGCCTCGTCGGCGAGGTCGATCGCGTGGCTGCGGATGCCGTGCGGGAACGATGGCTGCGAGCGCGAGAGGGCGAAGATCGAAGCATAGGCTCCGCTCGCGGCCAGTCCGGAGACAAGGGCTCGGCCGATGCCGCCGGAGGCGCCGATCACGACCGCGCTGGTCGAAGTCGATGAGGTCATGGCGACGTCGTCTCGGCGGGCGCGCGGATCGGCTAACTTCAGTGGAGACCAGCCCGGTTCGATGGCTGGCGTTGCCTCGCCCGATACATAGGCGCCCTCTGGCCGCTTGGCAGCCGCGATAACGGGTCGCCGCGCGCGCCCTTCCAACCTCCGGTCAGGGCAAAGGCCTGATCCATGCCAACGCAGGCGCTACAGGCTCATCGCGAACAGGTCTCGATCTCGTCGCACGCGCAGCGCAGAGACCATTGGTCCGTCTAAGCACAGCTTCCCCCGAACATGCTCGACATGTTCGGGGGATCGCCGACCGGTACAGCGAGCGTGGATATCGTCCGCTGATCGGCGCCCCTCTCGGACGCACCCGGTCGAATGCCACTCTGAGATATATCTCGCTGAAATCTCAGCCAGTTTAACTCAGAGCGGCAAGCCACTTAGGCCTTCTTTATCGTACGAGCCGTCGGCGTATCAGGAGCACCCTGTCGTCGAACCGCAGGTATCGCACTTCAGGCAGGTGCCGTTGCGGACCAGCGTGAAGTTCGCGCATTCCGGGCAGGCCTCGCCGACGTAGCCCTTCATCTTCGCCTCGGCCCGCCGGTCGGCGACGCTCCTCTCCGCCTTGGCGAAGGGGAGGGTGTCGGCGATCGTCTCGGCCTGACCGGCCACCGCAGGCTCCGCCTTCAGCGCCGTGCTGCCGCGGAGCGCGTGGACCGTGCCGCCGGCCGGGGCCGACTGGCCGGCGCTCGCCGCACCGACCCCGAGGCTGGCACCGGCCGGGCCACCCTGGATCAGGGTGAGCCGGTCGGCCGAGCCGCGCAGCAGGCCGCGGGACACGACCGAGGAAGCCGGCGCGGGCTTCGGGCCCTCGCGGGTCGTGTCGCCGCTCTCGCCGCCGCCGATCACCGTGCCGCCGATCTCGGCGGGGCTGACATGGGCGAGGTCGGCGCGGCCGAGATACGAGACCGCCAGCTCGCGGAACACGTAGTCGAGGAGCGAGGTCGCGTTCTTGATCGCGTCGTTACCCTGGACGAAGCCCGCCGGCTCGAACCGCGTGAAGGTGAAGGCCTCCACGTATTCCTCGAGCGGCACGCCGTACTGGAGGCCCAGCGAGATCGCGATGGCGAAGTTGTTCATCAGGCTCCGGAAGGTCGCGCCTTCCTTGTGCATGTCGATGAAGATCTCGCCGAGGCGGCCGTCGTCGTACTCGCCGGTGCGCAGGTAGACCTTGTGGCCGCCCACCACCGCCTTCTGGGTGTAGCCCTTCCGACGGGCCGGCAGCTTCTCGCGGGAGCGGATCCGCTCGACGCGCTCGATCACGCGCTCGACGATCTTCTCCGCGGCGGCGGCGGCCTTGGCGGCGGCCGGCGCCTGGATCAGGGCGTCGATCCCCTCATCGGCCTCGTCGTCGTCATCCGAGATGAGCGCCGAGTTGAGCGGCTGCGACAGCTTCGAGCCGTCGCGATAGAGAGCGTTCGCCTTGAGGGCGAGGCGCCAGGACAGCAGGTAGGCCGCCTTGCAATCCTCGACCGTGGCGTCGTTCGGCATGTTGATGGTCTTGGAGATCGCCCCCGAGATGAAGGGCTGCGCCGCCGCCATCATGCGGATGTGGCTCTCGACCGAGAGGTAGCGCTTGCCGATCCGGCCGCACGGGTTGGCGCAGTCGAAGACCGGGTAATGCTCGAGCTTCAGGCCCGGCGCGCCCTCCAGGGTCATCGCCCCGCAGATGTGGGTGTTGGCGGCCTCGATCTCCTTCTTGGTGAAGCCGAGGAACGGCAGCAGCTCGAAGGTCGGGTCCGACAGCTTCTCCGCGGGCACCTTCAGGGCCTGGGTGAGGAAGTCGTCGCCGAGCGTCCAGCGGTTGAACACGAACTTTATGTCGAAGGCCGACTTCAGGCCTTTCTCCACCGCCGCGATCTTCTCGTCGGTGAAGCCCTTGGCGCGGAGCGTCGTCGGGTTGATGCCCGGCGCCTGGCCCATCGAGCCGTGGCCGACCGCGTAGGCCTCGATCTCGGCGATCTCGGATTCGCGGTAGCCCAGAGCCCGCAGGGCGTCCGGAGCGGCCTGGTTGATGATCTTGAAGTAGCCGCCGCCGGCGAGCTTCTTGAACTTCACCAGGGCGAAGTCGGGCTCGATGCCGGTCGTGTCGCAATCCATCACGAGGCCGATCGTGCCGGTTGGCGCGATCACGGTGGCCTGGGCGTTGCGGTAGCCGTGCTCCTCGCCGAGCTTCAGCGCCCGGTCCCAGGCGGCGCGGGCATGGTCGCCCAGATCCGCCTGCGGGATGTTTGCGTGGTCGAGGGCGACCGGCGCGACGTTCAGGAACTCGTAGCCACCGGCCTCGCCGTGGGCGGCCCGGCGATGGTTGCGGATGACCCGCAGCATCGCGTCGGCATTCTCGTCGTAGGCCGGGAAGGTGCCGAGTTCCGCGGCCATCTCGGCCGAGGTGGCGTAGGCGACGCCGGTCATGATGGCGGTGAGGGCACCGGCGAGCGCCCGGCCCGCGTCGGAATCGTAAGGAAGGCCCATGGTCATCAGCAGGCCGCCGATATTGGCGTAGCCGAGACCCAGCGTCCGGTAGCGGTAGGAGAGTTCCGCGATCTCCTTGGACGGGAACTGCGCCATCATCACCGAGATCTCGAGCACCACCGTCCAGAGGCGGTTGAGGTGCTCGAAGGCCTCCACGTCGAAGCGCTTGGTATCCCGGTCATACATCGTCAGCAGGTTCGCCGAGGCGAGATTGCAGGCGGTGTCGTCGAGGAACATGTACTCGGAGCACGGGTTCGAGGCCCGGATCCGCCCGCCCGCCGGGCAGGTGTGCCAGTCGTTCATCGTGGTGTTGAAGTGCAGGCCCGGGTCCGCGGAGGCCCAGGCGGCCTCGCCGATCCGCTCCCACAGGTCGCGGGCCTTCAGGGTCTTGGTGACCTTGCCGGTGGTGCGGGCGGTCAGCTGCCAGTCGGCATCCGCCTCGACGGCGCGCAGGAAGTCGTCGGTCAGCGAGACCGAGTTGTTGGAGTTCTGGCCGGCGACCGTGAGGTAGGCCTCCGAATCCCAGTCGGTGTCGTAGACGGGGAACTCGATCTTGGTGAAGCCCTGGCGGGCGAACTGCACGACGCGCTTGATGTAGGAATCCGGCACGGAAGCGCGGCGGGCGGCCTTGATCTCGCGCTTGAGCGCCGGGTTGCGCTCCGGATCGAAGCAGGCATCGCCCTCGGCCTCGCACTGCGTGCAGGCCTTCATCACCAGGGTCAGGTGCTTGGAGACGACCTTCGAGCCCGTCACCAGGGCGGCGACCTTCTGCTCCTCCTTCACCTTCCAGTCGATGAAGGCCTCGATATCCGGGTGGTCGATGTCGACGATCACCATCTTGGCGGCGCGCCGCGTGGTGCCGCCCGACTTGATCGCGCCGGCCGCGCGGTCGCCGATCTTCAGGAAGCTCATCAGGCCCGAGGACTTGCCGCCGCCGCCGAGCTTCTCGTTCTCCGAGCGCAGCATCGAGAAGTTCGAGCCGGTGCCGGAGCCGTACTTGAACAGGCGCGCCTCACGCACCCACAGGTCCATGATGCCGCCGTCGTTGACGAGGTCGTCCTGGACCGACTGGATGAAGCAGGCGTGCGGCTGCGGGTGCTCGTAGGCCGAGGCCGACTTGGTCAGCACGCCGGTCTGCGGGTCGCAATAGTAGTGGCCCTGGCTCGGGCCATCGATGCCATAGGCCCAGTGCAGGCCGGTGTTGAACCATTGCGGCGAGTTCGGCGCCACCATCTGGCGGGCCAGCATGAAGCGCAGCTCGTCCATGAAGGCCGAGGCGTCCTCCTCCGACGAGAAGTAGCCGCCCTTCCAGCCCCAGTAGGTCCAGCAGCCGGCGAGCCGGTCGAAGACCTGCGTGGCGGAGGCTTCGGAGACGAAGCGCTCGTCCTCGGGGATCTCGGCCAGGGCCGCGTCGTCCGGCACCGAGCGCCAGAGGAACGAGGGGACCGCGTTTTCCTCGACCTTGCGCAGCCGCGCCGGAACGCCCGCCTTGCGGAAGTATTTCTGCGCGAGAACGTCGCTCGCGACCTGGCTCCAGCTCTCCGGCACGTCGATGCCGTCGAGGCGGAACACGACCGAGCCGTCCGGGTTGCGGATCTCGCTCAAGGCCTTGCGGAAGGGGATCCCGGCGTAGGGCGATTGTCCGGCCGTGGTGTAGCGACGCTCGAACCGCATGAAACACACCTCTCCCGTCGGGACACGACGGTCCCGGCCCCGCGCGACGCGGGGTCTAGCCCGATAGTGGGATTCGCGGCCGACCAAGCCCGGCTGAGAGACGTGCCTCGGTCCCGCGAACGAAAATTAGGAACGGCCGCCCCTGCCCAACGCACCACTTCCGCGGGGCGCGACCGATGCAGGGAGATTACCGCCGCCTTCACTCTCACGTCAACAAGTGGTGTTCGACGGCCTTGTTCCCCGCTAGATGTTGTGCCGGCTCCCAAAAGCCTGTGGATATCGTCCCGGGCCGGGATAAGTGTCCTTCCGGCTTTCGGGAATCGGATCGGGAAAATTTTAGATTCACAACCCTAGGGAGCGGAACCAGCGGATGGCCGGAACCGGAGGCCGAAAGCGCGGGCCGAGCGTTGCCCCGGGGCGACACTTCCGTCATGCGGCTGGACTCAAACGCGCGCGGTCACCATAACGGCGCCCACGAGCGCCCTCGCGGCGCGCCACGATTCCGGGACCGGCGATGGCGCTGAAGGACACTTTGCTGCGCATCTTCACGTGGTGGAACGGCCAGACCGTCTCCGTCGCGCTCCAGACCGCGCGCACCGGCATCTTCGTCGGCGAGGACGAGTTCGGGAACAAGTACTACAAGGCGGAGGGCGCGCTGATCGACCGCTCGGTGGGCTCGGAGCGCCGCTGGGTCGTCTACAACGGCTATGCCGACGCCTCGAAGGTGCCCCCCGGCTGGCGCGGCTGGCTCTGCCACAACGTCGACGTCGCGCCGAGCGAGGAGACCTATCAGCCGAAGGCGTGGCAGAAGCCCCATATCGAGAACCAGACCGGCACCGCGAACGCGTACCGGCCGGCGGGCTCGCAGCTCTCCTGGGGCCAGCGGCCGGCCGCGACGGGCGACTACGTGTCCTGGACGCCGGGCGAGTAGAGCCGCGACGCTTCGCGGAGCCGGCGCCCTTTTGCCGCCACCGTTCCGGTGTTCATGACGGGTCAATCCCGATCGCCCGCCGCGCACCCGTTGGCGCGGCCGGTCACCCTCGTCCAGGGGTCCGAGTCTTGAGCCGCATCACCGCCCTCGCACGCCGCGCGCTCGCCCCCGGCCTCGCGCTCCTCGTCTGCGCCGGCCCCGCCGCCGCCGACAAGATCAAGAACCCGACCGCGGTGTTCTCCGGCCTCGACAAGATCACCGGCCGGATCGTCAATTTCGAGGTTGCGGTCGACGAGACCGTGCAGTTCGGCGCCCTGCAACTCACCCCGCGGGTCTGCTACACGCGCCCGCCAACCGAGAGCGCCAAGACCACGGCGTTCCTCGAGGTCGACGAGGTCACCCTCGACAACAAGTACCGCCGGATCTTCACCGGGTGGATGTTCGCGTCGAGCCCCGGCCTGCACGCGATCGAGCACCCGATCTACGACGTGTGGCTGGTCGACTGTAAGGGCGGCAGCGACGTGATCGCCGAGGCCAAGGAGCAGGAGGACGTCCCGGCCGTGGCGGCCAAGCCCGAGAAGGCGAAGCGCCCCGGCAAGGATGCGACCAAGACCGCCCAGCAGCTCAATGCCAACGGGCAGGTGGACGTGGAGGCGCCGCGCGGCGTGCCGGTGCAGCCCCGCCAGAAGCCCTCGCGGAAGTTCTTCCCGTCGAACGAGGGGCCGGCGCCGGCCCCGCCGCCGCAGCAGCAGCCGCAGAACCTGTTCGACGCGCTGTTCCGCTGACGCCGCTCGCGGGCGCGTCGTCGCCTCAGGCGACGTTGAGCCGTCGCCCGCGATTCCACGCCAGGAACGGGACGCCGGAGAGCAGACCGGCGAGCGCCGCGCGCGTCTGGTGGCAACCGTTCACCGACACCCGGGGCAGGGCCTGGAGGTGCGCGGCGTGCTCGGCGAAGAGGTGGCCGGGCCGCGTGGTCACGGCCGTCGCGAAGCCCATCTCCCGCGCCAGGGCGAATTCCCGCGGGCCGGCGGAGGTCGGATCCCCGACCGGGTAGGAGAGGTGCCGCACCGGCCGCCCGAGTTCCGTCTCGATCCGCGCGCGCCCCTCGGCGATCTCGCGCGCCGCGATCGCGGGAGCGTGCTTGGCGAGCATCGGATGGCTGACCGTGTGGGCGCCGACGGTGACGGCCGGGTCGGCGGCGAGGGCGCGCAGCTCAGCCCAGGACAGGCACAGGTCGGCGGCGAGGCGCCCGGGCGGGAAGCCGGCCTGCCGGCAGAGGGCCGCGATCCGGTCGAGGAGGTCCGCCTCGTCCCCGCGCCGCAGGTCGCGGTACAGGGCTTCGAAGGCCAGCGCCTTCTCCTGCGGGCTGCGCGCCGGAAGGTCGAGACTCCGCGCACCGACGTCGATGCGCACCCGGTCCAGGCGCGCGATCGCCTGCTCCAGCTCGATCCACCAGAGCCGCCCGGCCTGGTCGGCGAAGCCGCTGGTGACGAACAGGGTCCACGGCGCGCCGTGGCGGGCCAGCACGGGACGGGCGTGCTCGACGTTGTCGCGGTAGCCGTCGTCGAAGGTCAGGACCGCGAAGGGCGGCCCGTAATCCGGTTCGGCCAGCCGCTCCGGCACCGAATCGAGACCGATGATCTCGAAGCCGCGGGCATCGAGCTCGCGCAGGGTGAGATCAAGGAACTCGGGGGTGATGCCGAGCAGGCGGTTCGGCGCGAAGGCCGGGACCGGGTCGGGGCTGACGTGATGGAAAGTGAGGATCACGCCGAGGCCGCGCGCCGCGGGGCTGAGCCAGCGGTCCGCCCCGAGCGCCTGGATCGCGCGGAACCCGGACGCGAAGACCCGATGCTTGGCACGCGACGACAGCATGGCCCTGAACCGTTCGGGCCCGCGGCCCAGCTCGGCACAGCCTTGGCTCGCCCGGGTAAACAAAGCCGAAAGCATGCGCGGCCGCGGCGAAAGCAAGCTATCATTAGCCACGACTGTTCTTTGACGGACCGTCCGGCGCCGGTATCGCGCCATCATCGATCGGAGTGACGGGCTGTTCAGCCGCTTGCCGTCAGGGTGCGCGCGGCACGGGATCGCGCGCGGTCCCCGGGAGATCGGGTCATGGCGGTCGGTGTCCACGTAGCGGGAACGGACATGGTCGATTCGCGCAGCGCCGGGGGGCTCGTCGCGGAGATCATCCCCGATCTGGCCGCCGCGGAGGCGCTGTGGCGGCGCCTGGATGCCGATCCGGCGAGCCTCGGCACGCCCTACCAGCGGTTCGACTGGATCAGCGCCTATCTGCGGGCGACGGGACAGGCCGAGCGCGCGCGCGTCGCGGTCCTGCGGGATGCCGACGGACGGCCGCGCATCCTCGTCCCGTTCACCCTGAGCCGGGAGCACGGGCTGCGCCTCGCGCGCACGGTCGGCGGCACGCACGCCAACTATCACATGCCGCTCTTCGCCACCCGCGACGCGGCGGCCGTCGGGCCCGGCAGCATCGTCGCGGCGCTGATCCGCGCCGGCCGCGCTGAGGGTATCGACGCCTTCGCGCTCAAGCACCAGCCCCGGATGTGGGACGGGGCGGCGAACCCGCTCGCCGCGCCCGGCGAGGCGGAGGCCAGCGACGGCTACGGCCTCATGCTCGGGCCGGATCCGGAGGCGACCGTGCGCCGGGTTTTCAGCGCGGACGCCCGCAAGAAGCTGCGCTCCAAGGAGAAGCGCCTCGTGGAGGCGCACGGCGCGATCGTCTACCGCCGCGCCGAGACCGCCGACGAGGCGGCGTGCCTGCTGGCGGCGTTCTTCGCGCAGAAATCGGCCCGCTTCGCCGGCATGGGCGTGGCCGACCCTTACGCCGATCCCGCGATCCGGTCCTTCCTGACGGCCGCGTCGACCGGCGCAGAGCCCGCCGTGGAGCTGTACGCCCTGTGTCTCGCCGAGAGCGGCCGCGTTCTCGCCACCTTCGGCGGTGCCGTCAGCGACCGACGCTTCAGCGGCATGATGACGGCGTTCGACGGCGACCCCGAGATCGCCCGTTACAGTCCCGGCGACCTTCTCCTGCAGCATCTCGTGCGCGACCAGACCGCCCGCGGCCGGCAGGGCTTCGATCTCGGCGTCGGCGAGGCGCGCTACAAGGCCAGCATCTGCGACGAGACGATCAGCCTCGTCGAGACGATCATCCCGGTCACCCTGCGGGGCCGGGCCTACGGCGCCCTGCGCCGGGGCCTGACGCGGACGAAACGGCGGATCAAGCGCGACCCGCGCCTCTACGCCGCCCTCAAGCGGCTCCGCACCTTGCGCCGGTCCTGATCGGCGCGCGGCCTAGGCGGCGTTGAGGCGCAGCTCCGCCCGCGCCTCCTCGACATCGGACGCGGCCGGGCGATCCTGCGCGACCAGGATCTGCCCCGCGCCGGCCTCCTCGGCGAGGGCGTAGAGGTCGGCCAGCGCCGGATCCTCGGCATCGGCGTTCGACGCGATGACGACGCTGTCCATGAAGCCGGCCACGAGCTCGAGGAGGTCGACGGCTCCCGGCGCGGCGTGGAGCCGGAAGACCACCCAGTCGTAGGCCTCGGCCATGGCCTCGAAGGTAAGAGCCAGGGCATCGGGCTCGTCGAACAGGACGGTCGACTCCAGCAGCCCCGCCTCGATCCGATGCTGGCCGCCGTCCCGGCGTGCCTGGATCACGTCGAGGAACGCGGCCTCGCCGGCGATGAGGTCGGCGAAGCCGAGCCGCGCCGTGCCGTCGTTCGGCAGGTTCAGGTCGACGGCGACGAGGCTCCCCTCGCGACCGAGGGCGCGGGTCAGGGCCTCGGGCAGCGTCGGGACGCCGCGACGGGCTTCGGTCTCGACGATCAGGACGCGGCGACCCGCCTGCGCCTCCGGTGCGCGGGGCGCCGCCGCGATGCGCGCGACGAGCGGCGCGAGATCGAACGTGTCGGGGGAGCGGATCGCCGTGGCCGCGGCGGGCGCCGCCGACGCGGCGGCAGCCGCGCCCGACGCCTCGGACCAGCGGGAGGCCGGCGTCGCCTCCGGGAAGGTGAAGGACGGCCGATCCAGCACCGGCTCGCGGCGCCGCCGATCGTCTGCCGGATCGCCGTCGCGGTCGCCGGCGGCGCGGCCGGACTCGGCGAGCAGCGCGCTGGCGATGACCCCGCCGACCGAGAGCATCAGCGTCAGCAGCGTCGCGAAGGCGACGATCGGCAGCTTCTTCGGGAAGGACGGAACCTCGGGCGTCACCGCGCGGGACACGATGCGGGCGTCGGCGGGGGTCGCGGCCTCGCCGTCGCGCGCCGCCGCCTCGCGGTAGCGGCCGAGATAGGATTCGAGCTGCTCGCGCTGCGCCTTGGCCTCGCGCTCCAGCGCGCGGAGCTGGATCTCGCTGGCGTTGCCGCGGACGACGACGTCCTGCTGGCCGTCGACGGCGGCCTGAAGGCTCTCGACCCGGGCGCCGGCGATCTTGGCGTCGTTCTCCATCGTGCGCACGACGCGCTCGGCCGAGGCCTTGATCTGGGCGTCGAGGTCCTCGAGCTGGGCGTGCAGCTCCTTGATCCGCGGGTGAGCCGGCAGGAGGGTCCGCGACTCGAGGGCGAGCTGGGCGCGCACGGAGATCCGGTTCTCGACGATCCGGCGGATGACCTCGTTGTTCGCGACGTCGGGAATCTCGAAGGCGCGCCCGTCCTTGATCAGGTCCTTGATGGCCTTCACCTTGCCGTCGAGGTCGGCCTTCAGGCTCCGCGCCGCGGAGAGTTGGCTCGACAGCTCGCCGAGCTGCTGGGCGTTGAGCGGCCGCCCGGCCAGGCCGGTGCTGCCTACGAGGCCGTTCTTGGCGCGGAACGCCTCGACCTTGGCCTCCGCCTCGGCGACGCGCTTGCGCAGCCCGTCGATGTTGCCGCCGAGCCAGGTGGAGGCGTAGCGGGCGGTGTCGACCTTATCGGCCTCCAGCGAGCCGATGTAGAGCTTGGCGATGGTGTTGGCGGCCTCGGCCGCGAGCTTCGGGTCCTTCGCGCGGAACTCGATCGTCAGGATGCGCGACTTGCCGGCAGGGAAGACCAGGAGGTGGTCGAAGTAGGCGTCGAGGACCCGGTCCTCGGCGGGGCGGTCCAGGGGATTGGGACCGATGCCGAGCATCATCAGCACGCGCTGCACGGCGCCGATGCTGCCCGCGCCGGGATCGAACTCGGCGTTGCCGACGAGCTTGAGCCGGCGGATCGCCTCGCGGGCGAGATCGCGGGACATCACGACCTGCACCTGGCTCGCCACCGCCTGCTCGTCGATCGGCGCGAGCTGGTCGCCGCGCTCCTGCGCGGTGCGGGCGAAGGCCGGGTCGCGGCTCTCGAGCAGCACCTTCGCCTCGCCGGTGTAGCGGGGGCTGACCACGTTGACGAAGACGCTCGCGCCCAGGGCGACCACCAGGGTCGGCCCGACGATCCAGCCGATCGAGCGCCGCAGGATCCGCGGCAGCTGCGCGAGGCCGAGGCCTTCCTCGGCGCGCGGCTGGGATCCGGGCACGGCGTAGGTCGAGCGTTGACGGATCGTGGACATGCGGACGCTCTGAACGCGGAGACAGGCCGGGCAGGCATTACTGCCGTCCCGCGGCCATTAGTGGATGTTAAGGTTGCTCAAGAGTTAAGGGCCGCGCGGGCCGGTGACGGCGCCGCCTCCGGCCGGCGGTGATCAAGTTTCATTAACCTTAACGGCCTACATCACCCCGCAACTGCATCCATGACGGCGATGGTGATGAACCGGCGCGCTCTGCTCCTCGCACTCGGCTCGACTCTGGCGCTCGGCGGCTGCCTGCGGCCGAGCTTCCGCACCGACCAGCTCGATGCCACCGGCACCGGCTCGATCGCCGCGCGGTACACGCTGGCGGCGGGCGACAAGCTGCGGGTGATCGTGTTCGGCCAGGACAACCTGTCCAACATATACGCGGTTGACGGCGCGGGGCGCATCGCCATGCCGCTGATCGGGACCGTGCAGGTGGGCGGCCAGACGACCGCGCAGGCGGCGAAGGCGATCGAGGCCAAGCTGGCCTCCGGATACGTGCGCGAGCCGCACGTCACCGTGGAAGTGGACGCCTACCGACCGTTCTACATCCTCGGCGAAGTCACCACCTCCGGTCAGTACCCGTTCGTCAACGGCATGACCGTGGAGACGGCGGTGGCGATCGCGGCCGGTTTCGGCCCGAGGGCAGCGCGCGATTACGCCGTCCTGACCCGCGACGCCGGCGGCTCGCTGATCTCCGGGATCGTGCCGATGACCTACGCGGTCCGGCCGGGCGACACGATCGTCATCAAGGAACGCTTCTTCTGAGCGGCGCCGCGCCGGTCACTGCCCGCCCTGCCACGGGTTGATCACCCGCATGGCGGTCTTCTGCGCGGGGATCGGCGTCGCCGCCTCGGGCATCGGCTGCCGGGCGCGGGCCATCATCCGCCGCGCCTCCTGCGCGGGCACGGCGCCGACCGGCGTGAACAGCCCGGCCAGGACCTTCCGCGTGCCCCGGCTCACGAAGCGCGAGTTCTGAACCGGCTCGAAATCCCGGATCGCGTGGCGCTTGTCGGGATTCCCGGTGAACACCCGGGCGCCGGAATTCAGCACCACGATGTCGCCCGGCCGCAGCGTCTCGTCCTTGAGCAGTGCCGCCGTCGCGCCGCCCTTCATGTCGATGGGGGTCTGGCGCTCGCTGATCTCCCGCTCCTTGACGCGGATCTTGAGCGGGAGCGCCGCGTAGCGGGTCTGGAAGCGGCGGCGCGCCGCCCCGAGCCGCGGGGTCGCGTGGCGGCCGAAGGCGCGTCCGTCGAAGGCGGGGGCCGGGGCAGGGGCCGGCTGGGCCTGCTGCGGGGCCGGCCGGGCGCCGAACAGCATCTCGAGGAAACCGACCTCGGCGGCCTGGGCGCGCAGCGCCGACCCGGCGAGGAGACCGCCGGCCGCCATGACGGCCAGCAAGCTGCTCGTGCGAAGCCTCATAGCACCCTCCGGAAGCGACGCCCGACACGAGCATCCGACCCTCAACCGCAAGGCGTACTGGAGGGTTCCGGATGATTAAGAGTCTGCTTAGGAACGCCCCGCGGCGACCCACCGGCGCGGGATTCGACGTCCCCGCGGTCAGGAGCCCGGCGCGCCCGAGCGCGCAGGGACGCGGTCTAGCCCGGCGCCGACTGCTCGCCCTCGCCGATGCAGTCGAGGGCGCGCTCCACGGCGCTCACGGCATCCAGGAGATGCTGGACGGTGCGCTCGACCTCGATCGCCGGACGCCCCATCGCGGCGGCGCGGGCGCTCACATCCTCGAGCTGCTCCAGCAGGGCGAGGAGATCACCGGCCACGGTCACAACTTCGCAGCGAGCGAGGCGGGTGACGGTCGGGCGCGGACGGAAGGGCAAGACGTTGCTCATCGCGGAGGGTTGTCGCCCGAAACGACCGGGATTCGCCAGGGGGAGGGGGCCGAACTCAACACGATTGGCCGGCCCTATCCGCCGCAATCCCGGTCTGTGGTGGATTTTCCGTGGCCGGCGCGCATCGGAGGCGGCAGAACGGATTTACATCTTGCGCGCGACCTTGACGGAGGCGCCTCCGCGCTGACCATGCCGCGAGACGTCCCGTGAGGGCCGCTCCGGCCGTGGCCGGTCGCGGGCCGGCCACGGCCCGCTTTCAGGATACGCGATGCGCTTGACCCTTCTCGCCCTCTCCGCGCTGACGCTCGGCGGCCTCTGCGCCTGCAGCACCAGCGACGGCCCGGATTCCCGCAGCGGCCTCGCCGAGACCTTCAACCTCGACAACTACCGGGCCTCGGGTAACACCAACGGCACCCAGACCCGCCGCGACGTGAACCGCGCCTACACCCAGCCGACGCTGCCGACGATCGGCAACCGCGGGATGTGAGGCGCGCGCGGCGCGTCACCGCTTGGTGAGCGCGTCCGCGAAGGTGGCAATCCGGTTGCGGGCGTAGACCGGCAGGCCGGCGCTGATCGAGTTGCCGGTGTTGAAGCTGGAATTACCCATCAGCACCTGCGCGGGCAGCAGATTCTTGAGTACCGGCACGCGGGCGTACTCGGCCTTGCGGTCGAGGACATCGCCCTTGATCGCCAGCGCCATGTAGGTCGTGACCACCGTCTTGGTCGGGTCGTTCGGCATCGGCTGGAACACGGCCAGGAACTTGCCGAAGCGCAGGATCTGGTTGACCCAGAAGATCGTCTGCTCCAGGCCGCCGGTCACCGCGGTGTCGATCTTGGTCAGCGCCTTGAGCCGGTCGCCCTGGTCCGGCCCGAGCACCCGCAACTCGCTCTGGAACGAGACGAACTCGGCGATCTTCTTGGTCGAGCCTTCCTCGAGCTTGTTGGCGAGCTTCACGCCGAGTGGCAGCTTGCCCTCGAGGTCGTAGCGCGACTCGATGCAGGCGCCGGCGCCCTCGCACCACGGACGATCGGGACGCTTGGCGAAGGCGGCGGCCGGGTCCTTGTTGGGCGTCACGTCGGCGACCGCCAGGGTGCGGTGCTTGATCGCCGGGTCCATCTTCTGGACGAAGGCGAGGTTGGCGAAGGCCTGGAGGTCGATCGCCTCGGGCGGCCGCGGGACGACGAAGCGCCCCTCGGCGACGTAGACCTTCAGGGTCTCGTGCCGCGGCTTGGTCACGCCGTTCACCGTGACCGTGTAGTCCGGCTCCTTGTAGCCCGGATACGGGGCGAGCGCCGCCGCCTCGGCCGGCCGCGCCTTCAGCCAGTCGAGATACGGGATCAGGCCGTTCTCCGGCGCCGACGGGTTGTCGCGATGGTCGGTGAACAGGATCTGGCCGGGCTTGATCGCGGCCGGATCGACGGCCGTGACCGAGGGCACCTCCTTGATCCGCTCGGGCCCCGGCGCCGGGGCGGTGTTGGCGGCGGGCGTCTGGGCGCGCGCCGGGAGGGCCGGGAGCGCGGCCGTGAGGGCGGCCGCCAGGGCCGCGGGAAGCTGCTGGCGCAACGGGATTCTCGTCTGTCGGGGAGGGCTGTCAGTAACCGGGGTCTTCGCCGAACAGGTAGTCGGGATCGCGGCGGCGCGGGCGGCGCGCGTCGTCATCCCCGCCGAAGGGCGAGCGATTCGTCTGGCCCGGCCAGGGCTTGTAGGGATCCTGACCGTAGAGATCCACGTCGCCCTGCGCGCGGCGGCTGCGCGGCGCGGGACGCTCGCCGAACGGGTCGAGGAAATCGGATCGCGGCCGCTCGCCGGTCATGTTGCCGTAGTAGTCGCCCGCGACGCTCGCGCCGTCGTCGCCGGCAAGGTCGCCGTCCTGCGCGTCCGGCCGCATGGCGTAGAGCGTCTCGCGGGGCACGAGGCGGTACTGGGTGTCCGCCATGCGCCCGTCGCCGCTGGTGCGGAAATGCTCGAGGAAACCGCCGCCCGCGACCCGTACGCCGCTGCGCGGGTCGATCGGCAGGTCGGCGATGAACGGGCGCGCCTCGGGGGAGGGGCCCCGAAGCGGCGTCTTGGCAACGCCATTCGCCCAGGCCGCCTGCAAGATCGCCGAGGCGATCGGCACCGAGACGTGGCCGCCGGTCTGGCCACGGCCGAGCGTCTTGCGGGTGCCGTCGGCGTTGTCGTAGCCGACCCAGACAACCACGCTGATCTCGTTGGTCAGTCCGGCGAACCACGCGTCGTTCTCGTTCTCCGAGGTGCCGGTCTTGCCCGCGACGTAGGCCGAGACCTTCGCGAGCGCCGCGGCCGTGCCGTGCTGCGTCACGCCCTGCAGCATGGTCTTCAGCTGGTAGAAGGCCACGCGGTCCGCCGAGGCGATCCGCATCGGCTCCTTGGCGGCGTGCGCGTAGAGCGGTTTGCCGTCCCGCTCGACCGATTCGAGCGCGTAGGGCGCCGGGCGGGCCCCCTCGTTGGCCACCGCCGCGTAGAAGCCCGCGAGGTCGAGCATCCGCACCGGCTGCGCGCCGAGGACGAAGGGGTAGTAGGGCTCGCACTCGGCGTAGATCTGCGCCTCGAGGGCGATGTCGCAGACCCGCTTCAGGCTCGCCGGCGCCTTCGGGGCGATCCCGCCCTGGAGGAGCCGGGCGGTGACGAGGTTCTTGGAGAATTCCAGGCCGCGCCGCAGGGTCGTCGGTCCCGAGCCGCCGCCCTCGTAGTTCTTCGGCGACCAGGAATCGCCGGCCCCGCCGATGGGCGGCAGGGTCACGGCGGAATCCATCACCAGGGTGTTCGGCTGCAGGCCGGCGTTGAGCGCGGCGAGGTAAGTCAACGGCTTCAGCGTCGAGCCGGGCTGGCGCACCGTCTGGGTGACCCGGTTGAGCTGGCTCAGCGGGTAGGAGAAGCCGCCGGCCATCGCGAGGATCCGGCCGGTCTGGTTCTCCAATACCAGGGCCGCGCCCTGGACGGTCGGCCGGACGCGGAGCTGCGCGCGCGGGCCGCCCTTGCCGGCGCTGACCTTCACGCGGATCACGTCGTAGAGCTGCAGCTTGCCGCGGGCGATGCCGGGGTCGAGGGAGGCGGTGCGGCCGTCGGCGAGGCCCACCTTCACGCCGCCGCGGCCGGTCTCCAGCACCACCGCCATCGGCCAGTGAACGTCGTAGAGGACCGGGCGGGCGCTCTCGAGCGCCAGCAGCCACGCCGGCTTCTTCTGCGGCACGGCCGCGACCCTCTCGCCGCGGCGCGGTTTCGCGGCCGGCCCGGCCTCCGGTCTGGCGTCGGATTTCGCGGCCTCCGGCCGCGCGCCGGTGACGGCGGGCGCGGCCGAGGCGGAGCCCTCCGGTGCCGGCGTCGCCGCCTGGATACGCCGGACGCTGTCGGCGAGGTTGAGTTCCGGCCCCGTGAAGGCCTGACGGCCGGTGGCGCGCTCGTAATTGGCGAGGCCGTCCTGAAGGGCGTCCTCGACGGCGCGCTGCAGCCCCGCGTTGATCGTCGAACGGACGGTCAGCGAGCCGGAGGTCAACGAATCCACGCCCGCGAAGGTGCGGGCCTCGCGATTGAGGAAATCCACGACGTAGAAGCCGGAATCGCGGCGCGCGGTCTCGATCGGCTTCAGACCGAGATCGGACTTGATCGCCGCGCTCATCTCGGCCTCGGTGATCGTGCCCTCTTCCTTGAGGCGGGCGAGCACGTAGGCGCGCCGCTCCCGCGCGCGGTCGGGGTACTTGTCCGGGCTGTAGAAGTTCGGCCCCTTGGGCATGCCGGCGAGGAGCGCCGCTTCCGGCAGGGTCAGCTGCCCCACCGGCTTCCCGAAATAGCTCTGCGCGGCCATCTCGATGCCGTAGGCGCCGCGGCCGAGATAGATGCCGTTGAGGTAGAGCCCCAGGATCTGCGGCTTCGTCAGGATGCGCTCCAGCCGCGACGCGACGATCATCTCGCGGATCTTGCGCTCGTAGGTGACGTCGTCGCCGACCGAGAGGTTCTTGACCACCTGCTGGGTGATGGTCGAGCCGCCCGCCGGCCGCCCCGGCGAGGCGAGGTTGGCGATGAAGGCGCGGATCACCCCGCGCTCGTCGATCCCGTGATGGGTCTCGAAGCGCTTGTCCTCGGCGGCGATGAACGCCTTCTGGACGAGGTTCGGGACCGCCGTGATCGGCACCACGATGCGGCGGCCGTTCGGCTCCGACGCCTCGGCGAAGGGCTTGCCGGCGCCGTCGAGGATCCGGGTCATCCCCGGCAGGGCCTTGTCGCGCAGGGCCTCGGCGCTGGGCAGATCCTTGGTGGCGTTGTCGTAGAACTCGATCACCGCCTTCGCGTCGAAGGGCGAGTTCGCCGGGTTCTCGCCCTTGCAGAACTGCTTGTAGCTCGTGTTCAGCTCGGTCAGGTCGAGACCGTGCAGGATCTTCGGCGCGGCCGGACCGGCGACCGTGGACGGATCCTCCATCGCGGTGGTGATCAACTCGTCGAGATTGATGTCCTCGATGTCGAAGGCCTTGCGCATGTGGGCGCAGCCGTCGCGCAGAAGGCGCACCACCTCCGGGCCGTCGGTCGCGGGATCGAACTGCGTCCGGACCGCGTCCGGCCGTGTCGTGACCTGGCTGAGCGTCAGGGCGGTCGCGAACAGCTTGATCAGGATGGCGTTCATACGGGCCGGGTTCGGGGGACGCGACGGGGCGAGCGCGGACCTTTCGGGAGCGCGCCTGAACAGGGCGTGCACAACGCGGCTGATTTAAGGAGACGCCGCACGGCAACGCTTTGGCCGACTCCCACGTTCGTGAGGCGCGACGACGCCGGGGGGCCCATGATCAACGACCTGTGGTACAAGAACGCGATCATCTACTGCCTGTCCGTCGGCACGTTCATGGACGCCAACGGCGACGGCATCGGCGACTTCGCCGGCCTTGAACGCCGGCTGGACTACATCCAGGGCCTGGGCGCCACCGCGGTCTGGCTGATGCCGTTCCAGCCCTCGCCCAAGAAGGACGGCGGCTACGACATCGCCGACTATTACGGCGTCGATCCGGATTACGGCTCGCTCGGGGACTTCGTCGCCTTCACGCACGCCGCAAAGCAGCGGGGCCTGCGCGTCCTCATCGACCTCGTCGTCAACCACACCTCGGACCAGCACCCGTGGTTCCAGTCGGCCCGGTCCGACCCCAGATCGCCCTACCGCGACTGGTACGTCTGGTCGAAGGAGCGCCCCGCAACCGCCGACGAGGGCATGGTCTTCCCGGGCGTTCAGGAGACCACCTGGACCTACGACACCAAGGCCAAGGCCTGGTACTTCCACCGCTTCTTCAACTTCCAGCCGGATCTCAACACCGCCAATCCGGAGGTGCTGGCCGAGATCCTGAAGATCATGGGCTTCTGGATCCAGCTCGGCGTCTCCGGCTTCCGCATGGACGCGGTGCCGTTCGTCATCGCCGAGAAGGGCGCCGATGTCGGCGGCAAGCCCCGCGAGCAGTTCGAGATGCTGCGCGACCTGCGCGAGTTCCTGCAGTGGCGCCAGGGCGACGCGATCATCCTGGCCGAGGCCAACATCCTGCCGAAGCAGGACCTCGACTATTTCGGCGACGATGCCGACCGCATGCACATGATGTTCAACTTCCAGGTCAATCAGGCGACCTTCTACGCCCTGGCGGCCCACGATGCGCGGCCCCTCGTCAAGGCGATCGAGCGGACGAAGCCGCGCCCGCTCTCCTGCCAGTGGGGCATCTTCCTGCGGAACCACGACGAGCTCGATCTGGGACGCCTCACCGACAAGCAGCGCCAGAGCGTGTTCGACGCCTTCGGACCCGAGAAGGGGATGCAGCTCTACGACCGCGGCATCCGCCGCCGCTTCGCGCCGATGCTGGCGGGCGATCCCCGCCGGATCCGCCTCGCCTACTCGCTGATGTTCACCCTCCCGGGAACGCCGGTGCTGCGCTACGGCGACGAGATCGGCATGGGCGACGAGCTGGCTCTGCCGGAGCGCGACTGCGCCCGCACGCCGATGCAGTGGACGAGCGAGCACCAGGGCGGGTTCTCGACGGCCGAGCGCACCGTCCTGCCGCTGATCGACCACGGCCCCTACGGCTACGCGCACGTGAACGTCGCCGACCAGCGCCACGAGGAGGGCTCGCTGCTCAACTGGATGCAGAGCATGATCCGGCAGCGCAAGGAGGCGCCGGAGATCGGCTGGGGCGACGTCGTCGCGATGGAGACCGGGCGCCCGTCGGTCCTGGCGCTGCGCTACGCGTGGCGCGGCAATGCCATCCTGTGCGTCCACAACCTGGCGCCGGAGCCCGTGGAGGTCGCGATGGCGTCGGGATCCGAGGATCGCGAGCACGACATCCTCGTCGACCTGCTCACCGGCGCCCGCAGCGAAGTGAAGGACGACGGGCGCCACTGCCTGTTCCTGGAGGGATACGGCTACCACTGGTTCCGCGTCGGCGGGCTCGACGCGCTGCTGAAGCGGCGGCCGACGTGAGGAATACCGGGGCCCGGCTCGCCCTCGGCCGGCCGACACGGTAGGACAGGCCGGAGCGAGGTGGGACATGGCCCGGACGAAGCATCATCCCCCGGACGCGACGATCGCCGACGTCCTGCCGGATCTCGCCGACGGCGAGGCCTACCTGCGCCAGGTCCTGAGCACCATGCGGATGTGCCAGAAGCATCACGGCGACGCCTGGGTGCGGATCGGCGTGACCGGCCGTTCCCCGACGCCGTCCTACCGGATCGACCGGCCGGACGTGACGGCGCCCGGCGACGGTGCCGTCGAGGCGGGCAGAGCCGTGTTCGGCGCCTATGGCGGGCGGTCCCACGACCGGTTCACGCAGGTCAACGCCGCGGAGACCCGCTGGAGCTCGCGGGCGCTCGGCATGGCCGAGATGCTGGCGCTTCACGACAACCTGCGCCGCCCCAGGGGCGACGCGGCCTGAGCGGGCCGCGCAGGGTGCCGCCCACCGGCGTTCTACGCTAAACTGGGGCGGAGGGCGTCCGGAGCGGCGCCAGCAACACACGGGACGACATGCCAGGTACGCCACGCGCCGGGATCATCCCGGTCACGCCCTTCCAGCAGAATTGCACCCTGATCTGGGATGACGCCACCAAGGTCGGCGCCGTCGTCGATCCCGGCGGCGACCTCGACCGGATCGAGGCGGCGATCCGCGAGCAGGGCGTCACCGTCGAGAAGATCCTGCTGACCCACGGGCACGTCGACCACGCCGCCGGCGCCGACGAGCTGCGCGAGCGCCTCGGCGTGCCGATCGAGGGCCCGCATCAGGCCGACAAGTTCCTGCTCGATTCCCTGCCCGAGACGGCGGCCAATTACGGCCTCGGCGCCGCCCGGCCGGTCACGCCCGACCGGTGGCTCGACGAGGGCGACGCCGTGACGGTCGGCGGGCTCGGCTTCGACATCCTCCACTGCCCCGGCCACTCGCCCGGCAGCGTCGTGTTCGTGAGCCGGGACGCGCGCTTCGCCCTCGTCGGCGACGTGGTGTTCAAGGGCTCGGTCGGCCGCACCGACCTGCCCGGCGGCAACCACGAGCAGCTCATCCGCGCCATCAAGGACAAGGTCCTGCCGCTGGGCGACGACGTCGCCTTCATCCCCGGCCACGGACCGACCAGCACCCTCGGTGCGGAGCGCGTGTCCAACCCCTTCCTGCAGGATTGACGCGCATGGACAGGCGCCGCATCGGCCGCTCCAACCTGACGGTCGCGCCGTTCTGCCTCGGCGGCAACGTCTTCGGCTGGACGGCCGACGAGGCCGCGTCCTTCGCGATCCTCGACCGGTTCGTGGAGAGCGGCTTCGACTTCATCGACACCGCCGACGTCTACTCGCGCTGGGCTCCCGGCCATGTCGGCGGGGAATCCGAGACGGTGATCGGCAAGTGGCTCGCGGCCCGTCCGGGCGCGCGCGACCGGATCGTCCTGGCGACCAAGGTCGGCATGGACCTCGGCGAGGCCGGCCAGGGCCTCTCGGCGGCCCATATCGAGCGGGCCTGCGAGGCCTCGCTGCGGCGCCTCGGGGTCGACCGGATCGACCTGTACCAGTCGCATCTCGACGACGCGGCGGTGCCCCTCGAAGAGACCCTGAGGGCGCACGAGCGCCTGATCGCGGCCGGCAAGGTCCGGGCGATCGGCGCCTCGAACTACACCGCGGCCCGGCTCGCGGAGGCGCTGGCGGTCTCGGCCTCCGCGGGCCTGCCGCGCTACGAGTGCTTGCAGCCCGATTACAGCCTCGCCCAGCGCGGCTACGAGGCCGAGCTTGAGCCGCTCTGCCGGGCCGAGCAGATCGGCGTGATCGGCTACTTCTCCCTGGCGGCCGGCTTCCTGACCGGCAAGTACCGCAGTGCCGACGACGCGGCGGGACGCCCGCGGGAGAACCGGGTCGCCAAGTACCTGAACCCCCGCGGCCTCGCGCTGCTCGACGTCCTCGATTCGGTCGCGCAGGCCCACGGCGCGAGTCCGGCCCAGGTCGCGCTCGCCTGGATCATCGCCCGCCCCGGCATCACCGCGCCCATCGCGAGCGCGACCTCCGTGGCGCAGCTCGACGAGCTGCTCGGCGCCGTCCGGCTGACCCTCGCACCCGGGGTGATCGACCGCCTGGATGCGGCGAGCGCGGGCGGCATCGAGGGCTAACGCAGCGTTAAGCGACGGGCGTCACAAAAGCGACGGGACGGGCCCGCCGCGGACCCGTAAAATCGTGCAATCTCAACGCGGAACCCCTATATCAGGCGGACCAAGCGAGAGTTCAGGCGCGGGCGCCCGAGGGCGCATCTGCCACCGACGCGATCAGGCCCGCCTGCCGAGGAAGTTCATGGCCGACACCCCCCAGACCGAGCCCGCCGATTACGGCGCGGAGTCCATCCGCGTGCTGAAGGGCCTCGACGCCGTCCGCAAGCGGCCCGGCATGTATATCGGCGACACCGACGACGGCTCCGGCCTCCACCACATGGTGTACGAGGTCGTGGACAACGCCATCGACGAGGCCCTGGCCGGCCACGCCGACCTCGTCACCGTGACGCTCAACGCCGACGGTTCCTGCACGGTCTCCGACAACGGGCGCGGCATCCCGGTGGACATCCACAAGGAGGAGGGCGTCTCGGCGGCCGAGGTCATCATGACCCAGCTGCATGCCGGCGGTAAGTTCGACCAGAATTCGTACAAGGTCTCCGGCGGCCTGCACGGCGTGGGCGTCTCGGTGGTGAACGCCCTGTCGTCCTGGCTGCGCCTGCGCATCTGGCGCAACGACAACGAGCACGCGATGGAGTTCCGCCACGGCGACGCCGTGGCGCCCCTGGAGATCATCGGGCCCGGAAACGGAAGGCGCGGCACGGAAGTCACCTTCCTACCGTCGACCGACACCTTCACGATGATCGAGTTCGACTACGGGACGCTGGAGAAGCGCCTGCGCGAGCTCGCCTTCCTCAATTCCGGCGTCCGCATCGTCCTGACCGATGCCCGCCACGCCGAGAAGAAGCGCGAGGAGCTGTACTACGAGGGCGGCATCGAGGCCTTCGTCCGGTACCTCGACCGCTCCCGCAAGCCGATCGACGGGATGACGAGCCCCGTCGTCGTCAGCTCCGAGCGCGATGGAATTCGCGTCGAGGTCGCGTTCTGGTGGAACGACTCGTTCAACGAGACGGTCCTGCCCTTCACCAACAACATCCCGCAGCGCGACGGCGGCACCCACATGGCCGGCTTCCGGGCGGCCCTGACCCGGCAGGTCACCGGCTACGCCGAATCGTCGGGCATCGCCAAGAAGGAGAAGGTCTCGCTCACCGGCGAGGATTGCCGCGAGGGTCTCACCGCGGTCATCTCGGTGCAGGTGCCGGACCCCAAATTCTCGTCGCAGACCAAGGACAAGCTCGTCTCGTCCGAGGTGCGCCCGGCGGTGGAGAACGTCCTCAACGAGGGCCTGTCCACGTGGCTCGAGGAGAATCCGAGCCAGGCCCGATCGGTGATGGGCAAGGTGGTGCTGGCGGCCTCAGCCCGCGAGGCCGCCCGCAAGGCGCGCGAGACCGTGACCCGCAAGGGTGCGCTCGACATTGCCTCGCTGCCCGGCAAGCTCGCCGACTGCCAGGAGCGCGACCCGACCAAGTGCGAGATCCTGCTGGTGGAGGGCGATTCCGCCGGCGGCTCGGCCAAGCAGGGCCGCGACCGGACCTTCCAGGCCGTGTTGCCCCTGCGCGGCAAGATCCTCAACGTCGAGCGCGTGCGCGCGGACCGGATGCTGTCCTCCGCGGAGATCGGCACCCTGATCACGGCGCTGGGCGCCGGGATCGGGCGCTCCTCCACGGACCGGGAGGGCTTCAACCCGGAGAAGCTGCGCTACCACCGCATCATCATCATGACCGACGCGGACGTGGACGGCTCGCACATCCGCACGCTCCTGCTCACCTTCTTCTTCCGGCAGATGCCGGAGCTGATCGAGCGCGGCCACCTCTTCATCGCGCAGCCGCCGCTCTACAAAGCCGAGCGCGGCCGCCGGGCGATCTACCTGAAGGACGAGCGCGCCCTCGAGGATTACCTGATCGACCAGGGCACCGACGGCGCGATCCTGCGGCTCTCCACCGGCGCGGAATTCGCCGGGGCGCAGCTCAAGAGCCTCGTCGAGGAGGCCCGGACCTTCCGGAGCATCCTGCAGGGCCTGCACACGCGCTACGACCGCTCCGTGGTCGAGCAGGCGGTGCTGGCCGGCGCCTTCGATGCCGAGGCGGCGTCGCGGGCGGGTGAGGCCGAGGTCCTGGCCGACATGACCGCCCGCCGGCTCGACGCGATCGCCGACGAGATCGAGCGGGGCTGGCAGGGCGAGTCGTTCGAGGACGGCTATCGCCTCAGCCGGACGCTCCGGGGCGTTCGCCAAGTCTCGACCCTCGACGCCGGGCTGATCACCTCGCAGGAGGCCCGGCGCCTCTCCGAGCGGGCCGACGCCTTCCGGGAGATCTACGGCGAGCCGGCCACGCTGATGCGGAAGTCCGACGAGACGGTGCTCCACGGGCCCGTGGCGCTCTTCGAGGCGGTGATGGCCTTCGGCCGCAAGGGCCTTCAGCTCCAGCGGTACAAGGGCCTCGGCGAGATGACCGCCCAGCAGCTCTGGGAGACCACGCTCGACCGCGACGTGCGCTCGCTGCTGCAGGTCAAGGTCAAGGACGTCACCGATGCCGACGACCTGTTCGTGAAGCTGATGGGCGACGTGGTCGAGCCGCGGCGCGAGTTCATCCAGGAGAACGCGCTGAGCGTCGCGAACCTGGACGTGTGACGCGCACCGCTGCGGGCCGCGCGCCCGCGCGTTCTAGTCCGCTCCGACGACCGCGAAGGGATCGATCAGCCCGCACCGGATGCAGCAGTAGACGAGTTCCACGTCCGAGCTGACGCCGAGCTTCGATTTGATGGCGTAGTGATAGTTCGCGACGGTCTTGGGCGAGAGGCTGAGATCGGCCGCGATCGCGTCCGTGTGCCGTGCGTCGAGGATCATCCGCAGGATCTCGAATTCCCGAGGCGACAGCTGGTCGATCGGGGACGTCTCCTCCGCCAGCCGGCTCGCGGCCAGCAGGTGCGAGATCTCCGCGCACAGGGTCAGCTTGTTGTTGAAAACGCTTCGCACCGCTTCGATGAGGAGATCCGAAGCGCTGCTCTTGGTGATGTAGCCGCGGGCGCCGGCGCGTATGGCCTGGAGCGCGTAGCTCACCGCGGCATGAACGCTGAAGACGAGGATGCGGGCGCTCGGATCCACCTGCCGGATCTGACGGATGGCGTCGATCCCACCGCGGCCGGGCATGCTGATGTCCATGATGACGACGTCCGGCTCCACCATGCGGTAGGCGCGATAGGCCTCCGCGCCGTCCCCGGCCTCGGCGGCGACCTCCATGTCGGGCTGCCGCTCCAGGAGCCGCCGATAGCCCTCCCGCACGACGGCGTGATCGTCGACGAGCATCACGCGTATGCGCCGTTTGGTCATGACACCTCATCGGCCGCGAGCGCGGCGTGAAAGCGGACCCGCAGGCGGAACCCGCCGCCCGGGGACGTTTCCGTCACGATCTGCCCGCCGAGCGCGTGGACGCGATCGCGCATGCCGAGCAGGCCGAGACCGGAATGCGGGCGCTCCAGCGCCTCCACGGGGGCGCCGCTCCCGTCGTCCGTGAGGATCAGCTGGACCTCGGCGCCGCCGTCGGTCTCCGCGACGTTCAGCGCGATCGCGACGGTGCGCGCGGCCGCGTGGCGGACGGCGTTGGTGAGGCCTTCCTGGACGATCCGGTAGATATGGGCCGCCGCGTTGCAGGGCAGGCGATCGGCCTGCGCGTCGGCCGCGAGCGTGACGTGGATCCGGCCCCCGGCGCGCTGCGCCTGGGCGGCGATCAGACTCCGGAGCGCGACCCGCAGCCCGAGATCGTCGATCTCGGGCGGCCTGAGTGCGGCGAGGGTGCTCCGGAGCGCGCGCACGGCGTCCGACGCCATGGTGGCGAGTTCGGCACTCTCGGCCACGACCGAAGGCGACGAGGAGCGCGCGCCCTCCTGGATCGACCGGGCGAGAAGGCTCAACGCCGTCAGACGCTGCGCGACGTCGTCGTGCAGTTCGAGCGACAGCCACCGCCGCTCCTGCTCCTGGGCATCGATCAGCCGGCGCGCGAGCTCGGCACGTTCCCGCGTGGCGACTTGGAGGTGGCTGGCAAGCTGATTGAAGACCGTCGCGATGCGGCGGAGCTCGCGCAGGCGGAGGCTCGGCAGACGCCACGCGAGGTCGCCCTTCGCGACGCGATCGATACCGACCAGGATCTCGTTGGCGGGACGCAGCGCGTGTGCCACCGCGCCGTAGACCAGCACGCACAGGACGACGGTCATGGCCGCGAGTGCGCCGGACACCTGTCTCAGCACGATCCACGCTGACCCGACGACCGCGTCGGGATCGATGTCCGCTTCGACGATCCCGATCCGCGATCCCTGATGCTCGAGGGGCAGGCTGACGGTGGATCCGGCGAAGAAGAGGAACCGGTAGAGCGTCGCGAACCAGTCGGGTGCGGCGCGCGCGTGCGCCTCGACGCCCAAGCAGCTCGACCGTGTCGGACCGGCCTCCGCCGGGATCAGCTGCACGCACTGGCCCGGTTGCAGAGCGTACCGGGTGATGATCTCCCAATCCGGGAAGCGTTGGGGAATGTCGGCCGCCCGCTCGATTCGCAGGAGCTGGAGGCGGAGCTGCTTGTGCACCTCATCGGCCGTTTCGGCGTTCCGCTGTCGGGTCTTCGCCGCGACGTCGTGCATCGCGTAGGCGGCCGCTCCGGCAGCGCAGAGGATCGCGATCAGCGCGATGCGTCCGACGAGGGCCCATTTGAGATCCAGCTCGCGCGCGTCCCAGACGGCCAGGACCTGCTTGAGCCTGATGGGCGTCACCCGTGTTCTCCCGAAAGGCCGAGAGTACGCGAGCCCGCGACCGTCTTGGAAGGGTCCCCGGCAAGGTCGTGCGATTTGCCCGGGTCGGTACGGGCGTTCTGCCGTAGCGGGTCCGAAGGCGCGCGGTCTAACAGGACGGACCCTGTCGCGAGCGCCGCCGACAGTAGAGTGGGCTCGGCGTCAGCGGACAGGTTCGATCCGGGCTCGCCCCAGTGCCGATCTGGAGATTGTCGATGCGTTTGCGCCAGAGCTGCTGTCTCGTTCTCTTCCTCGCATGCCTCGCGCCGGACGCGCGCGCGGGCGAGATGGTCATGGTCACCGGTGACGACGCCGTCCAGTGGCGCGCTGCGCCGCCCTCCCTCCCGAAGGGCAGCGAGATCAGCATCATCGCCGGCGATCCGGACAAGCCCGGACCGTTCACGCTCAGGCTCCGGTTCCCGCCGAACTACGTCATCGCTCCGCACACGCACGCGACCGACGAGAGCGTGACCTTGCTGTCCGGCACACTCGTCCACGACATGGGTAAGACGATCGACGCGAGCCGGGGTCAGTCTCTCCGGCCGGGTGCCTTCCTGTATCTGCCGGCCAAGATGCCCCACGCGCTCTGGACGACGCGCGACCCGGCCGTGATCCAGGTCTCGGGAACAGGGCCCTTCGGGCTCGACTACATCAATCCCTCCGACGATCCGAGGAAGACGCGCTCGGACAAGTGATCGTTCACGGGGGTACGATCCGCGCGCGACAGTCGCTCCGACCCGCCGCAGACGCTCTCGAGAGGCCTGATCGCGCGCGGCGCGCCGACATGGCGACGCCGCCGTTCATCGAGGCGAGCGACCTGTCCCACCCGGCCGACGTGACGGCGACCGCGGCCCGCGCCGACCTCTGCCGCGCCCGCGGCAGCGCGCGGGGGTTCCGCCCGTCCGGCGCGGCGAGGGCGGACTGAATCCGCGCTGCCGCGGTCACCGACCGGTTCCTGGGCTGCACCGCCCGAGCGGACCGCGACGTTCGGACGGTCTTGGACGCCTCGGTCCTGCCCCGCGCGGCCGCCGGCGACAGCCAGGCGCCGTGCGCGGTGATCGGCGAATGGGCCACCGGGAAGCTGGAGCGGGCCCGCGGCCTGTAACAATCGTCGCCGCCGTGAGCACGCCCGCGGGCGGAGCCCATGATCATCCTCCGCTCTCGCAGTGTAAGCCTTGCTAATCGGCCCTCGACACGCGCATAAGCCCCAGCTCGACGGCCGGAGAGATGCAGTCGTGAGCACGCCGCACACGCTCGTTCGGTTTCTGAAGGCCAACGCGTTCTTCGCTGAGCTTGGTCCGGAGGCGATCGAGACCATTGCCGGGCTCTGCACGACGCGCAGCCTCGCGCGACACGAGATCCTCTTCCAGAAGGGCGATCCGGGCGATGCCCTCTACGCCGTGCGGCGCGGGCAGATCCGGATCGGGGCCGGCTCCGACGACGGGCGCGCGGTCACCCTCAACCTGCTCGGCCCGGGCGACGTCTTCGGCGAGATCGCCTTCCTCGACGGCCATCCACGGACCGCCGAGGCCGTGGCGCTCGAGCCAGCCGACCTGTTCGTCGTCGAGGGGCGGGCCTTCCTCAAGCTCCTCCACGGCGATCCCGCCCTGGCGGTCCGGATCATCGGCCTGCTGTGCCAGCGCCTGCGCTGGATGAGCGCGCGCATGGAAGAGGCGACGCTGCTGCCGCTCGACATGCGCCTCGCCCGGCGCCTGATCATGCTGTCGGAGGATTACGGCGCCGAGATCCAGGTGACGCAGCAGGAACTCGCGGCCTTCGTCGGCGCGGCGCGGGAGAGCGTGAACCGCGTCCTGCAGGACTGGCAGAGATCGGGCCTCATCGATCTCGGCCGCGCGCGCGTGACCGTGCGGGTCTCACACCGGCTCGTCGCGCTGGGCGCGCGGGCGCAGACATGATCGAGGCGACAGGGCTTCACCGCATGAGAACGACAGCGCGCCTGGCAGCCACGGCCGCCCTCACCCTCGCGGCGTCGAGCGCCGCAGCGCAGACGCGATGTACGGAGACGACGCGCTTCGATCCGCCCTTGCGGATCCTGCACTGCGCCGACGGCCTGACGCTCGAAACCGAGCGCGCGGGCAGCCTGCGCCCCGTGGGACCCGACGGTGACGGACATCTTAAGGGCGCCGAGATCGGCGGCAACGCGGTCTTCGTCACCATCCCGGCGAGCCGCCGCGTCCGCCGAGACGGCTTCCAGATCCTCACCCCCCACGCGGTGGCCTCGGTGCGGGGCACGGTCTACGCCGTCGACGTGACGCGGGCGCGCACCTCCGTCTTCGTGGCGCAGGGACGGGTCGACGTCGCCCGGCGCACCGACCCACAGGTCGCCGTCACGCTCGGGCCGGGCGAGGGGGTCGACGTCGATGACGGCCGCGACCCTCTGGAGGTCCGGCGCTGGCCCCAGGAGCGCGTCAGGAGCCTGCTCGAGCGGTTCGGGCGTTGAGCGAGGCCGGTCGGCCGGCGGCTCCGACGCCCGACCGGACCTTCCGGCTGGCGCGGCGCGTCTTCCTGCTCGCCGCGTCGCTCGGCGCACTCGCCTGGGGCGCCTGGCTCGGCCATCTCCATATCGCCGGGCGCGCGACGCCCCTCGATCGCCTGGAATCCGCCCTCACGGACCTGCGCCTGCGGCTCGCCGGGCCGCGCACGCCGCCCGCCAACCTCACCGTAGTGGCGATCGACGACGCGACGGTGCGGCGCGAAGGCGGCTTCCCGGTCTCGCGGACCACGATGGCGCGGATCGTCGAGCGGGTGGCGGAGGCCCGCCCGCGCGTGATCGCCGTCGATGTGCTCTTCCTCGAGGCGGGGCGGCAGCCGGAGGCGGACAGCGCGCTCGCCGTCGCCCTCGGGAAGACCACAGCGATCCTGGCTTCAGCTGCGGTCTTCGACGGGAGCGCCAGCGAGGACGGCATCCCGTTCGCCACTGCGCTCCACCGGCCGTCGCCGAAGCTCGGCGAAGACGTCGCGTCCGGCGTCGTCAACGTCGCCGAGGACGCGTCCGGCGTACCCCGCCATCTCCCCCTGGTCGTGCGCACGGCCGACGGCGTCGCCGCGTCCTTCGTGCTGCGCGCGGCCGCCCTGGCGGCGCGCAACGACCCCGTGCTCAGCAAGGGGCGCGTGCAGATCGGCGACCGCGCCCTGTCGCTGGACCTTGGCTACCACCTCCCGCTGCGCCCCTACGGTCCGCGACGCACGATCGCGACGGTGAGCGCGGCCGCCCTCCTCGACGGGACGGCGCCGGCCGCGGCGCTCTCGGACGGCATCGTCGTGATCGGCGTTACCGCGCTCGGCGGCGGCGACACCTTCGCCACCGCGTTCGATCCCGTCTTGCCCGGCGTCGAGCTCCTCGCCACCGGCATCGCCCACCTCACCACGGGGGACGCCCTCGTCCGGGACGCCGGCGTGCGGCAGCGAGACGCCGCGGCCTCGGTCCTCCTGGCGGTCGGGTCCGCGCTCGCCATCGCGCTGCTGCCGCCGGGCCCGGGCCTGATCCTGGTCCTGCTCGCGACGGCAGGCTGGCTCGCCGCGGGCGCCGTCGCGTTCGCCCACGGCATCTGGCTGAGCGCCGCCCTGCCGCTCGCGGCCGTGGGACTGCCGGCGCTGGTCTGCGCGGTCGGCCGCCAGACACTCGAGCGACGCCAGAGCGCGCGCGTGGCGCGGTCCGAGCAGGTGCTGCGGCGGATGCAGCCTGCCGCCCTGGCCGAGCGGCTCGCGCGCGATCCGGGTTATCTCGCCGAGCCGGTCGCGCGCGACATCCCCGTGCTGTTCGTCGACCTCACCGGCTTCACGCGCCGGAGCGAGCAGCTCGGCCCGGCGCGGACGCGGGCGATGCTCAAGACGTTCCACGATCTCGTGGACGAAGCGGTGACCCTGCGCGGGGGCGTCGTGGTGAACTTCATGGGCGACGGCGCCATGATCCTGTTCGGCGCCCTCGATCCGGACCCGGACCAGGCGGCGCACGCCGTCCAGGCCGCGGAGGAACTCATCGTCCGCACGCGCGCCTGGATCGCGGACAGCCCGGTCCTGCACGGGGCCGGGCCGGCCCTCGATCTGCGCATCGGCGCACATTACGGGCCGGTGATCCTCTCGCGCCTCGGCAGCGACACCAACCAGCACATCACCGCGACGGGCGACACGGTCAACGTGGCGAGCCGCCTGCTGACGGTCGCGGCGGACGCCCACGCTCGCCTGGCACTCAGCGCCGAGCTGGCGCAGGCGGCCGGGCTCGAGCGGTCGGAGGGCGCTTTCGAGAGCCGGACCGCGGCGATCCGCGGCCGCAGCCAGCCCCTCGAGGTCTGGCTGCGCCATCCGCGCGCGACGACGTCCTAGCCGCTCCCCCGAGCGCGTCGCTGACCGACCGGAGGATCACACTGAAACTGTGACCCGGGTCACAGTCCCCCCGGGCTCTCCGGTGCATCGTCCCCGTATCGCAACGGGAGACATCTCATGACGATCACCTCGACGAAGACCGCGATCCTGTCCTGTCTCGCCCTCGCCGCCCTGGCGACCGTGCCCGGACGAGCCGAAGCGCGCGGGTTCGGGCACGGAAGCTTCGGGCACCATGGCGGCTTCCATCACGGCTTCCACCACGGGGGGTTCCATCACGGCTTCCATCACCGCTTCGGCGGCCATGGCTGGTGGAGCCCGGCGGGCGGATACGCCGCGGGCGGCTTTTTCGGCGACTGTCGCCTGTTCTTCAGCCCGGTGTGGGGCCGCTACGAGCGGGTCTGCCGCTGAACCGTCACGCCGTGGAAGCAGCGGCCAGGCCGATCGGCAGGCGACGGGATGACGACGCGCATCCGGCCGCCCCGGGACGGCCGGACACCCTCGGACCGCTGCTCCGATGATCGCGCCAGTCGGGACTCCGGAGGAGCATCGCTCATGCATCATCACGGCCTGCGCATTCTGCTCGTCGACGATGACGCGGAGGTTCAGCGTGTCGTCTCCGGATACCTCGACGGGCACGGGGTCGACGTCGTCCCGGCGTCGACGCGGGCCGAGGCGCGCGGAGAGCTCGCGGATCCGTCGCAGTTCAACCTCGTGGTGCTCAATCTTCGCCCGGGCGCGGAGAACGGCCTCGACCTGCTGCGGGACCTGCGCGCGGTGAGCGATGTTCCCATCATCCTGACGACGGCCCATCGCTGCGAGGAGTTCGACCGCGTGCTCGGCCTCGAACTCGGCGCCGACGACTACATCGTCAAACCCTACGGCCTGCGCGAATTCCTGGCGCGCGTGCGCGTCGTCCTCCGCCGCGTCGCGGCGCAGGCCTCGTCCCGACCGGCGGAGGCGCCGTGCCGGCGCTTCGACGGCTGGGTCCTGAACCGTCGACGCCGGCGTCTGATCAATCCCGACGGGGAAGAGGTCGTCCTGGGCAAGCGCGACTACGCGCTCCTGGCGGCGTTCCTCGACGCACCTCAGCGTCCGCTCAGCCGCGAGTACCTGCTCCAGGTCACCCGCGTCCAGGACGACGTCTTCGATCGCTGCATCGACGTGCAGATCCTGCGGCTGCGCCGGAAGATCGAGCGCAGGCCCAGCGACCCGAAGCTGATCGTGACCGAGCGCGGGGTCGGCTACGTCTTCGCCGCCGCGGTCGAGAGCACGTCCCACTAGGGCCGTCGCGAGCGGCGACCCCGGTGGAGACAGGGGTGCACGGCCCGCGCCCCCCTGTGAGCGACGAGCCGCGAGGGCGCGCGTCAGCCCTTCACCAGCTTGCACGTGCTCTCGGAGAGCGGCTGGAACGCCTGGTCCCCCGGGATCGTCTTCAGGATCTTGTAGAAGTCCCAGGGCCCCGTCGATTCCGCCGGGGATTTCACCTGGGCGAGGTACATGTCGTGGACCATGCGGCCGTCCGGGCGCAGCGTGGCGTTGCGGGCGAAGAAATCCTGGATCGGCAGCTCGCGCATCTTGGCCATCACCTTAAGGCCGTCATCCGTGCCGGCGGCTTCGGCCGCCTTCAGGAAGTGGAGCACCGCCGAGTAGTCGCCGGCCTGGACCATGGTCGGCATCCGCCCGCCCATCCGCTCGCCGAAGCGCCGCGCGAAGGCGCGCGTCTGGTCGTCCATGTCCCAGTAGAAGCCCGTCGTCAGGATCATGCCCTGCGCCGCCGGCAATCCGACAGAGTAGATGTCGGTCAGGAAGATGTTGAGCCCGCCCAGCCTCTGGCCGCCCTGCAGGATGCCGAACTCGCTCGCCTGCTTGATGGTGTTGATCGTGTCGGCGCCGGCGTTGGCCATGCCGATGATCTTCGCGCCCGACGCCTGTGCCTGCAGCAGGTAGGATGAGAAATCGGGATTGGGGAACGGGTGCTTGACCGACCCGAGCACCGTGCCGCCCTTGGCCTTCACGACCCGGGTGACCTGCGCCTCAAGATCGTGCCCGAAGGTGTAGTCGGCCGTGATGAAGAACCACGTGTTCTTCGGATCGTCCGCCAGCGCCGCGGCGGTGCCGGCCGCGAGCGAGTGGGTATCCCACGACCAGTGGGCACCGGTCGGCGAACACGCGGCGTTGGTCAGCGCCATGGAGCCGGCGCCGGAGTTGATGTCGATCTTGCCCTTGCTGCGCGCGACCTCGCGCACCGCCAGCCCGGCGACCGAGGAATTGGTGTCGAAGATGGCGTCGACGCCCTCGGTATCGAACCACCGGCGCGCGATCGACGAGGCGATGTCCGCCTTGTTCTGGTGATCGGCGAAGACGAGCTCGACCTTCCGACCGTTGATCGGGCGCCCGAAATCCTCGACCGCGAGCTGCGCGGCCGTCACCGAGCCGCGGCCGGCCAGATCCGAGTATCCGCCGGACATGTCGGTCAGGATGCCGATCTTGATGCCGCCATCCGCGTACTGCGCGGAGGCGGGCAGGGCGGTGAGGGCAGCGGCGCCGAACGCGGCGGCCGCCACCCAAGGACGACGGATCATTGTTTCCTCCCCAATCTCTTGTTCTTCAGCGGCTGCCCCGTACCGGAAGGCCGCCTGTCCTTCGAAACCGCGTTTCCTCGGTTTCAGAGATAGCTGCGGCCGTCCAGGTAGGCCTTGCGCCAGCGCCGGATCTCGACGCGCTCGAAGAGCCCGACCTTGTAGAACGGGTCCGCGTGGATGAGCGCCTCGGCCTCCGCGCGGGTCTCGACGTCGACGACGTAGAGGCCGCCGCCGGCGTCGCTCCCGTCGTCGTTCAGCTTCGCGCCGCAGGCCAGGAGCCGGTCCTTGATCCGGTCGAGGTAGACGAGATGCTCCGCGCGGTTCGCCCTGCGGACGTCCAGGCTCCCGGCCTTGTCGAAGGTCTCGATCATGTAAGGCATGGCGGTGGTCCCGTCAGTTGGCCGCGATCGCGGAGGGATGCTGCGCCAGCGGCGTCACGCTGATCGCCATATACGGGTAGAGCGGCAGCGAACTCAGGACTTCGTGAAGTTCATCGTTTCCAGCCACGTCGAAGACACTGTAATTGGCGTACTGCCCGGCGATGCGCCAGAGATGCCGCCATCGGCCATCTTGCTGGAGCTTCTGGGCGTAGGCCTTCTCCTCGGCCTTCAGGCGAGCCGCCTCCTCCTTCGGGAGGGACGCCGGAATGTTGACCTGCATGTGGACCATGTAGAGCATGACGTCGAACCTCTGCCGCCGGTCGTTCCGGGGCGTTTGACCTGCGGTCTGCTGCGTCGCGAAGCGCCGGACGACGCCGACACGACGCCGACACGACGCCGACACGACGCCGACACGACGCCGACACGACGCCGACACGACGCCGAGACGCGGCCGAGACCGGCGCGGGGCTGCCGTACGCGCCGCGGCGCCCGATGGCCAGACCGGATCAGGCATCGGCCCGGATCAGGTCGGCGGCCTTCTCGGCGATCATGAACACCGCGGCCTGCGTGTTGCCGGAGACGATGCGCGGCATGATCGAGGCGTCGGCCACCCGAAGGCCGGCCACGCCGCGCACGCGCAGGCTGGGATCCGTCACCGAATCCGGATCGTCGCCCATGCGGCACGTGCCGCAGATGTGGTAGATCGTCTGGCCGTCGCGGCGCGCGAAATCGAGCCAGTCCGCGTCGGTCCGGCAGTCCGGACCGGGGTTGAGCTCGGCCCCGCGGAAGCGCTCCATCGGCGCCTGCGCGACGATGGCGCGGGCGATCTTCATGCCCTCGACCATCGCCCGGCGATCCTCCGCGGTGGCGAGGAAGTTCGGGCGGATGGCGGGCGGCGCGAGCGGGTCGGGCGAAGCGGCGTGGATCGTCCCGCGCGATTCCGGTCGCAACTGCGTGACGCCGATCGTCATGCCCGGCAGGCGGTCGAGCTTGCGCTCGGCGGCGTTGGCGTAGCTCGCGTGCATGAAGAAGTACTGCACGTCGGGCCCGTCGAGCCCCGGCCGGGTGCGCACGAAGCCGTGGGCGAGACCGGTCCCCAGCGCCAGGATGCCCTGCCGCGTCGCGAGGTAGCGCGCCGCCGCGAGGCCGAGGCGCAGGCCGCGGGTCTGCTCGTTCAGCGTCACCGGCAGGCGCACGCGCCAGTTCATGCGCGTGCAGTAATGGTCCATGTAGTTGGCGCCGACGCCGGGGAGGGCGCGCCGCACGGCGACGCCGAGCCCTCCGAGGATCGCCGGATCGCCGAGGCCGGACAGTTCCAGGATCTGCGGGGTCTGGGCCGCCCCCGCGGCGAGGATCACTTCCCCGCGGCAGCGGAAGAGCCGCTCGCGGCCGCCGACCAGAGCGGCGACGCCGCTCGCCCGACCCGCGTCGAAGGTCAGCCGCAGGACGTGCGCGTCGGTCACGACGGCGAGGTTCGGGCGGGCCAGGGCCGGCCGCAGATAGGCATCGGCGGCGCTGACCCGCCGGCCGCGCCGCTGGTTCACCTGGTAGTAGCCGAAGCCGTCCTGGCTCTCCGCGTTGTAGTCGGGATTGCGCGGGTAGCCTGCCGCCTGCGCGGCGGCGATGAAGGCCTCCGCGATCGCAGGACGCTCGGCCACTTCCGTCAGCGGCAGCGGACCGCCGCGGGCGCGCAACGGTTCGCGGCCGCCCTCGTAATCCTCGAGCCTGCGGAAATAGGGGAGCACGTCCGAGAATCCCCAGCCGCGGCACCCGGCCTGCGCCCAGGCATCGTAATCCTGCGGCTGTCCGCGCACGTAGATCATGCCGTTGATCAGCGTCGACCCGCCGAGGCCCTTGCCCCGCGGGACCGCGATCACCCGGCCGCCGGTCGCCGCCTCGGGCTCGGTCCGGAACCGCCAGTTGTAGGATGGGTGCTGGAGCAGGCGGCTGAAGCCCGCCGGGATCGCGACCCAGGGGCTGCGCGCCCGTCCCCCCGCCTCGAGGAGCAGGACCCGGTGCGTCCCGGACTCGGTCAGGCGGCTGGCCAGGACGCAGCCCGCGGTGCCGCCGCCCACGATCACGTAGTCGAACGCGCCGGCCGCGACGGCGTCGATGTCGGTCGGTCCCACGGTGCGCCCCAAGCTCAGTCCCCAGTTCCCGCCTCAGAGGGCGCCCATGTGGCGGGCCATCAGGGCGATCTGACACTCCAGCATCGGCAGGCCCTTCTGGACGCGGCAGCCCGCCCTCAGCGCGGCGGCGAGCAGCGGCGTAATCTCCGGATCCATGATCGCCTCGGCGACGAACTGGCCGGCGTGGAGGGCGCCCAGGTCGAAGGGGGCGGCGTCCTGCGGGCGCATCCCGAGCGACGTGCCGTTGACGAGGAGATCGTGCTCCGCCTGGACGCCTTCGGCCGCGACCGCCAGCCCGGGATACGCGGCGCGCAGGCGCTGCGCCAGCGCTTGGGCGCGGTCCGCGGTGCGGTTCAGGATCGTCAGGCGGGCGACACCGGCCCCGGCGAGCGCGAAGGCGATGGCGCTCGCCGCGCCGCCGGCCCCCGCCAGCGCCGCGCTCCGGCCGCGCGGCTCCAGGCCCGAGGCGCGCAGCGCCTCGACGAAGCCGATCCCGTCGAGCATCGTGCCGACCATGCGCCCGTCCGCCTCCCGCCGGACGCAGTTGACCGCTCCGATCTGCTCGGCCTCCCGGGTGAGCGCGTCGCACAGGCCGGTCATCGCGGTCTTGTGCGGGACCGTGGCGATGAAGCCGCCGAAATTGCGCAGGTGCCGCAGCCCGTCCATCACGGCGGCGAGGCCGTCCGCCGTCACGTGCAGCGGGACGAGGACGCCGTCCACGCCGTGGCGGGCGAAGAGCGCCCCCATCACCTCGGGCGCCTTCACGTGGTAGATCGGGTCCGCCAGGATCCCGTAGACCCGGGTCCGCCCGGTGATCCCGGTCGCGGTGACCGCACTGCTCATGGCCGTCCTCCCGTCCATCGCCTGTCCGACCGGTCCCGGCTCACGTCATGTAGAGGCCGCCGGCGACGTCGACGGTCTGGCCGGTGACGAAGCTGGCCTCGGCGGAGGTCAGGTAGAGGGCGAGATCCGCGACCTCCTCGGGGGCGCCGAGCCGGCCCATCGGGGTCAGGCGCACCTGCTCGTCGTTGACGGCGCGGCCCACCGCCCGGACCATCGGGGTCTCGATCCGACCCGGCGCGATCGCGTTGACGCGGATGCCGAACGGGCCGAGCTCGGCCGCGAGGTGCTTGGTGAGCCCGATCAGCCCGGCCTTCGAGGCCGCGTAGTGGCAGGCGACGATCGGCGAGTGGGTCTTGCCGGCCACCGACGACATGTTGACGATCCAGCCCCGCCCGGCCGCGCACATCGCGGGCGCCAGCGCGCGGACGGTGTTGAACGCCCCTGTCAGGTTGACCGCGACGACGCGGCTCCACTCCGCCGGATCCATCTCCCAGACCCGGTGGGCCGCCCCGTCGTGCTTGGGCGAGATGCCGGCGTTGTTGACCACCGTGTCGAACGCGCCGCCCATCGCGGCGGCGGCCTCCGACAGGGCCGCCTCGACGGCCGCGTAGTCGGCGACGTCGAGGCGCAGCGGCAGGGCTCGACCGCCTCCGCCCTCGATCGCCGCGACGGTCGCCGCGACGTCGTCCGGGTTCACGTCGGCCACGCCCACCAGGGCGCCCCGCGCGCCGAACCCTTCCGCGATCGCCCGGCCGATCCCGCGGCCGGCCCCGGTGACGACGACGCGCCGTCCGGCGTGGCTCGGGCGCCGCGCGATCGCCTCGGCGTTCGTCTGCCGCTCGGTCATCTTAGATCCCCAGATAGGCGCGTCGGACGTGGTCGTTGTCGAGCAGGGCCGCGGACGCGTCGGCGAGGACGATCTCGCCGTTCTCCAGAACGTAGCCCCGGTCGGCCACCTGCAGCGTGTGGAACACGTTCTGCTCGACGATCAGGACGGTGGCGCCGGTCTTCACGATCCGGTCGACCACCGCGAAGACCTGCGCCACCACGATCGGCGCGAGGCCCAGCGAGGGCTCGTCGAACATCAGGAGCTTGGGACGGGCCATCATCCCGCGGGCGATGGCCACCATCTGCTGCTCGCCGCCCGAGAGGGAGCCGGCATTCTGGTCGAGGCGCTCGCGCACCCGCGGGAACAGGTCGAGCACGTCCGCGAGCGTCTCCGACTGGCGCTCGCGCGCCGCGCGGCGGTAGGCGCCCATCAGCAGGTTCTCCCGCACCGTCATCTCGGGGAAGAGCTGGCGCCCCTCCGGGATCAGGGTGACGCCGCGCGCCACCATCTCGTGGCCCGAGAGCCGGGTGACGTCCTCGTCCTCGAACAGGATCCGGCCGCGGGTGGGCTTCACCAGGCCCGCGATGGTCCGCAGCGTCGTCGTCTTGCCGGCCCCGTTGGCGCCGACGATCGTCACCACCTCGCCGGCGCGCACCTCGAGCGAGACGGCGTGCAGGATGCTGGTCGCGCCGTAACCAGCATCCACGCGCTCAAGCGTGAGCATGGGCGAACTCCTTGCCGAGATACGCCTCGATCACGGCGGGGTCGCGCACCACGTCCTGCGGGCTGCCCTGGGCGATGATCTGCCCGGAACTCAGGACGATCACCCGGTCGGAGAGCGCCATCACCGCCTGCATGACATGCTCGATCGCGATGATGCTGACGCCGGTGTCGCGGATCGACAGCATCAGGTCGATGGCGCGGCGCACGTCGGTCTGGTTGATGCCGGCCATGACCTCGTCGAGCAGCAGCACGCGCGGGCGCATCGCCATCACGCGGGCGACCTCGAGCCGCTTGAGGCCCCCGATGGTGAGGCCGCGCGCCTCGCTCCCGAGCCAGGGCGCGAGCCCCATCCGCTCGGCGGTCTCGCGCGCGACCGCCCGGGCCTCGCGGACGTCGCCGTGGCGGTGGAACGCGCCGACCATGATGTTCTCCTCGACCGTCATGGCCGCGAAGGGCTGCACGATCTGGAAGGTGCGGCCGACGCCGAGCGTCGCGAAATCCGACGGCCGGCCCGGCCGGTGCCACGTCCCGTCCGGCGCGCGGACGCTCACCGTGCCGGCATCGGGCTTGAGGAAGCCCGAGATCATGTTGAAGACGGTGGTCTTGCCGGCCCCGTTGGGGCCGATCAGGCCGAGGATCTCGCCCTCCCGGAGCGTGAAGCCGACATCGTTGGTGACGTGCAGGCCGCCGAAGCGCTTCTGCAGGCCCTCGACCCGGATCAGGTCCGCGCCGACCGGCGGCCGCTCCGGGACCCGCGGAACGGCCGGAACCGACGCCGCCTGCGCGCCGCGGCCGCCCGCGCGGGCCCGCGCGAAGCGGGACACGAGGCCCATCAGCCCGTTGGGCAGGAACAGGACGACGAGGACCAGAACGAGGCCGTAGACCAGGCCGTGGAGCCCCAGGGCCTTGGCGCCGAGCCAGCCGCGGGCCAGCTCGGTGATCGGCACGAGGAGCAGCGCGCCGAGGAGCGGCCCGAACACCGTGCCGAGTCCGCCGATCAGCGCGAACATCGCGATCTGGATCGACAGGGTCAGCGAGAACATCGCCGCCGGCTCGATGAAGGTCAGGTACATGGCGTGGAAGGTGCCGACCATCGCGGTGAGCGCCCCCGACACCGCCACGGCGACGAGCCGCACCCGCACCGTGCGCACGCCCGCGGCGCGCGCGGCCGATTCCCGCTCGCGGGTGGCGACGAGGTAGAAGCCGATCCGGTGGCTGCGCATCCACCACGCGACCGCCAGGGTCAGCAGGAGGAGCCCGAAGGCGATGGCCAGCGGCGGCCAGCGGTCCCGGAACACCATCCACGTCCAGCCGAACTTCAGCGGGATCATCAGACCGGTGGCGCCGCCGGTCAGGTCCCGGAAATGCAGCGCCAGGACGCGGAAGACTTCGAGGAAGGCGATGGTCGCCAGCGAGAAGAACGGCCCGTGCAGCCGGAAGCACGGGTAGCTGATCGCCAGCGCCACCAGCACGGCGAGGGCGGCGCCGGCCACTATGCCGATCCACGGGCTGATCCCGGCGCCGACGAGCAGCATCCCGCAATAGGCGCCGAGACCGTAGAAGATGCCGTGGCCGAGGGAGAGCTGGCCGGCGTAGCCGCCGACGATGTTCCAGGCGGTCGAGAGCGCGGCGAAGACGCAGATCGTGATGAAGACGTGGTAGATGAACGGGTTGCCGACCGCGACCGGCACCGCCACCAGGGCCGCGAGGACGAGCGCCAGCGCTGCCGCGCCCCGGCGCGGGAAGGCGGACGATGCGGCGGACGGTGCGGCTGTCGGGGCCGCGGACGGTGCTGCGGCGAGCGGGATATCGGTCATCGCGGGCTCCCTCACGGCGAGACGTGGGACAGCCGCAGCTGCCGCCCGAAGAGGCCCGAGGGCTTCAGGATCAGGATCGCCAGGAACACGCCGAAGACCGCGACCTCGCGCATGTCGGCCCCGACGTAGAAGCCCGTGACGCTGTCGATCAGGCCGATCAGGATCGCCCCGACGAAGGCGCCGCGGATGGAGCCGAGGCCGCCGAGCACGACGACCACGAAGGCGATCAGCACGAAATAGGTGCCGCTGTTGGGCGAGGTCGGGTAGAGCGGCGCGATCAGCACCGCCGCCACCCCGACGCAGGCCGCGCCGATGCCGAAGGTCAGGGCGTAGATCCGGTCGACGTCGATGCCCATCAGCTCGGCCGCCGCGCGGTTCTGAGCGACCGCGCGGATCGCCCGGCCCGTGCGGGTGCGCGCCAGGAACATCTGGAGCCCCGCCACCAGCACGATCGCGGACCCGAGGATCACCACCTGCCCGAGCAGCACCCGGACCGGGCCGATCTCCAGCGGCTGGCGCAGGCCCGACGGCGGCGTGTTGGCGATGTCGGCCCCGAAGACGAGGAGGGCGAGGTTGATCAGCACCGTCGACAGGCCCACCGTGGCGAAGATCTGGATGTGATGGTCGCCCGCGGCGAGCAGGGGCTGGATCAGGAACCGCTGGGTGAGGGCGCCCAGCAGGAACAGGACCGGCACGACGAGGATCACCGCCGCGAAGGGGTGCAGCCCGAGCCCGGTCACCGCGAGATAGGTCAGGTACATCCCGACCATCAGGAACTCGCCGTGGGCGAAGTTCACGACCTTCACGATGCCGAAGATCAGGGTCAGCCCGACGCTGACGATCGCGAACAGGCCGCCGAGCATCACCCCGTTGGCGAGCACTTGGAGGAAGACGTCCATCCCCGATCTCCGTGGACCTGCGTGACGGCGGCGCTGTTACCTTCGGAGACCTGCGGTTACTTGCGCATCTCCATGGGCGCGACGGCGGCGCTGTCGGGATAGACCGTGACGAGCTTGCCGCCCTGCCACTGCATGCCCATCATCGCGGCGCGCTCGTTCTGGTTGTTCTTGCCGAACTTGAACCCGTAGCCGACCGCTGTGACGCCGTCCTTCACGTCGATGGCCTGGACGGCCTTGACGATGGTTTCGGGCTCGAAGCCCTTCGCCTTGCCGATGGCCTCGAGGATGAGCTTGGCGCCGACGTAGTTGTTCAGGGAGTGCCCGGAGCGCGGGGCGCTCCCGTACTTCTTCTGATAGGCCGCGACGAAGTTCTCGATACCGGGCGTGTACTTCGTGTTGACGAGGTACTGTGTGAAATCCGTGTCGAGCACGCCCTCGATGACCTTGTGGCCGACCGCGTCGGCGGTGGGCTGCATCGAGTAGCCGCCGCCGCCGCCGATGATGGCGCCCGGCTTGAAGCCCGCCTCGTTGGCCTGCTGCAGGAACAGCACGGAATCGTTCTGGTAGGACGTCTGGAGCAGGACGTCGATGCCGCGCCCCTTCAGGTCGAGGACGAGGGAGGACATGTCGACCGTCGAGGCGGGGTAGCCCTGCGCGGTCACGACGTTGAGCTTGGCCTGGGCGGCGAACTTCTTCTGGAAGCCCGCCACCGAGGTGCCGTAGCTCGAATCCTCGTAGATGATGCCGATCTTCAGGTCCTCGGGCTTCTTGCCGAGCCCGGCGGCGGCCTTGTTGACGATCATCTCCACCGCCAGCTTGGCCATGTCCTCGGCCGTCGGGTTGGTGCGGTAGAGGTACTGGAGCCCGCGCCCGGTGACCTCCTCGGCCACCGCGCCGAGCTCGAAATACGGGATGCCGGACAGCTCGGCCACCTGGCTCGCGGCGATGGAGCGGGCGGACGAGTAGGAGCCGAAGATCGCCGCCACCTTCTCCAGGGAGATGAGGCGGCGTGCCTCGCCGATCGCCTGGTTGTTGTCGACGGCGTCGCCGCGGGCGAGCACCACCTTCTGCCCCTGGACGCCGCCGGCGGCGTTGATCTCGTCGACGGCGATCTCGACGCCGCGGGCGCTCTCCTCGCCGAGCAGGGCGAGCTGCCCGCTGAACGGGAAGAGCGCGCCGAACTTCACGTCGGCGGCTCGGGCCGTCGTCGGTCCCGCCGCCTGGGCCGCGGCGCCCAGCACGAGGGCGGCGGCGAGTGCACGCGCCAGAACTCTCATCGTTTCCTCCCGTGTCAGTCGCCGACCCGGCGCTTCGCGCGCCTTTCGGTCGGGTCAATCGTCGGCGTCAGTAGACGAGGGCGTCCTTGCCCTCGAAACTGGTGATCGGCGGGTAGGCGCGCTGGTCGGTGATCACGTCGATCACCGTCACGGCGCCGCCCGCGAGCGCGTCGCGCAGCGCCGGTGCGAGATCCTCGGGGCGCTCGACCCGCGTCCCGGCACAGCCGCAGGCCCGCGCGATGGCGGCGTGGTCGACCGCCTCGAAGTCGCAGACGTCGGTGAAGTCGCCGAACAGGCTCAGCTCCGCGTGCTTCTGGTAACCGAGGATCTGGTTGTTCAGGACGACGACGATGACCGGCAGCCGCATCCGCCGCGCCGTCTCCAGCTCCGACCAGACGTGGCCGAAGCCGCCGTCGCCGGTCACGCAGATCACGGGCGCGTCCGGGCGGGCGGCCTTGGCGCCGAGGGCGAAGGGCAGGCCCCAGCCGAGGCCCGCGATGCCGCGCGGCGTCAGGAAGCGCTGGCCGGCCTCCCGCGCCGTCAGGAAATTGGCGATCCAGATCGAGGCGTAGCTCGCATCGGCGACGACGACGGTCTCGGCGGTCGTCACCGCGTCGATCTCCGCCATGATCCGCTCCGGCCGGATCGGCGCGGCCTCCATGTCGACGAGGCGGGCCATGTCGCCGGCGTGGGCCTCGCGGGCGCGGGCGATCGTGTCGGCGAGCGTCGCGCGGCGGCCCTCCAATCCCGCGAGGTCGCGCTGCCGGAGCGCCTCGGCGAGGGCGGCGAGGGTCAGCTTGGCGTCGCCGACGAGGCGCAGGGCCTCGTAGTTGCGGCCGACCTCGCCCCCGTCGACGTCGAGATGGATGAAGCGGGCGTCCGCCGGGTAGAGCGACCAGCTGTCGGTGCCGTTCTGGTTGGTGCGGTTTCCGACGAGGAGGACGACGTCGGCCTCCGTGACGAGGCTGCGCAGGTGGGACGAGCGCGCCCGCGGCGCCATGAAGTACCCGACGACGCCGACGGAGAGCGGGTCGGTCTCGGCGACGGCCCCCTTGCCCATCACCGTGGTGGCGACCGGCAGTCCGAGACCCTGCAGGGCGGCGAGTTCCGGGTAGGCCCCGGAGGAATGGACGCCGCCGCCCGCGATCACGAGGGGACGCCGCGCGCCGGCGATCAGGTCCGCGGCCTCGGCGATCCGGGCCGGGTCGGCGACCGTGCGGTCGAGGGGGTAGGTGCCCAGGCTCGCCGACCGGCGCGGCGCGGCGGCCTCGAAGTCCGGCCGCTCGTCGAGGAGGTCCAGGGGCACCAGCAGCACCGCCGGCCCGGGCCGCCCGGAGGCCGCGGCCGCGAAGGCCATGTCGACGTAGTCGTCGATGCGCTCGGCGACCGCGACCCGGCGGACCCACTTGGCGACGCCCGCGAACAGGGCGAGGTGGTCCAGTTCCTGGAAGGCGTTCCGGTCGGTGAAGCGGCGGTGGACGTCCTGGACGATCGCCACGACCGGAATCGAGGCCTTCAGGGCTTCCGCGAGGCCCGGCACCAGCAGGGTCGCGGCGGGCCCGTTCTGGGCCGCGACCACCGCGACCCGGCCGGAAATCCGCGCGTAGGCGTCGGCCATGGCGGCGCCCGCGTTCTCGGTGCGGTAGCCGATCTGGCGGATGCCGTGATGCGGCGCGGCCAGGAACAGTGCCGAGGGGATGCTCTGGCCGAACACGTCGCGGACGCCGTGCCGGTGGAGCGCGGCCGCGAGGGCGTGGGCACCGGTCATGTTGGCGCGCTCGGACATCTCGGACATCAGCGGCTCCCCTGCGCGGCGTCGCCCATCGACAGGACGATCTTCCCGATATGCTGGCCCGCATCCATGCGGGCATGGGCCTCCGCGACCCGCTCGAACGGGAACACGGAATCGATCGGCGGCCGCGCGCGGCCCGCCGCGAGCAGCGGCAGGACATGCTCGGCGAGGGCTTCGGCGAGGCGCGCCTTCAGGGCCACCGGCCGGGCGCGCAGCGTCGAGCCCGTGAGCGTCACCCGCTTCATCAGCAGCGGCTGGAAGTCGATCTCCGCCACCCGCGAGCCCTGCTGGAACGCGATCTGCGCGATGCGCCCGTCGACCGCCACGGCGTCGAGGTTGCGGGCGATGTAGGGGCCGCCGACCATGTCGAGGATCACGTCGGGCCCGCTCCCGCCGGTGGCGGCCCTGGCCGCGGCGACGAAATCCTCCCGCCGATAATCGATGGCCGCGTCCGCGCCGAGCGTCAGGCAGGCCGCGCATTTCTCGGGCGAGCCCGCGGTGACGATCACCCGGGCGCCCCGGGCCTTCGCCAGCAGGATCGCCGTGGTGCCGATACCCGAGGAGCCGCCGTGGATCAGGAGGCTCTCGCCCGCCTGCAGCCGGGCGCGCTCGAACACGTTGCTCCAGACGGTGAAGTAGGTCTCGGGGATCGCCCCCGCCTCGACCGCCGGGAGGCCCTCCGGCACGGGCAGAGCGACCGCCTCGTCGACGACGGCCCACTCGGCGTAGGCGCCGCTATGGACCAGCGCCATCACTCGGTCCCCGGTCCGGAAGCGGCCCGCGCCGGGCCCGAGCGCCTCGACGATCCCGGCGAGTTCGAGGCCGAGCACGTCCGAGGCGCCGGGGGGCGGCGGGTAGCGGCCCTCGCGCTGCATCACGTCCGGACGGTTGATGCCCGCGGCCTCGACGCGCACGAGCACTTGGCCCTGGCCCGGCTCCGGGCGCGGACGCTCGACGATCCGGAGGACCTCGGGACCGCCCTGTCCGTCGGCGATCACGGCTCGCATGCCCATGCTCATCGCTCCGTTTCCCGGCTCGCCGCCGCTTCCGGGAGAAGCAGCACCTTCATGGCCTGCCGGCTGCGCGCCAGCTCGAACGCCGCCCCGGCTTCCGCGAGGGGGCGGCGGTGGGTGATCAGCGCCGCCAGCGTCCCGGCATGCGCCGCGAGGAGCGCGAGCGCGGCGTCGAAGGCGCGCGCCGTCGTGTCGTGGGCCGCGCGCAGCTGCTTCTTGCTGCGCACGAAACCCGTCAGGTCGAGGTCGAGGGAGCCGGAATGGATGCCGGCCACCACCATCACGCCGCCCGAGCGCAGGACGGCCAACCCGTCACTGACCGACCGGGCGGAACCGGTCGCCTCGACCACCCGGTCGACCTCCCCGTCGAAGGCGCGCCGGACGGCGTCGTCCAGGCCGATGCCGGCGAGATCGACCGTGCGGCGGATGCCGATCCGCCGGGCGAGGTCGAGGCGCGCGGCGTCGTCGAGCCCGGCGAGCAGCACGTCCGCGCCCCGCTGCTGTGCCACGAAGGCGATGCAGAGGCCGATCGGGCCCGGCCCGAGCACCGCCACGCGGTCGCCGGGACCGACCTCCGCGACGTCCACCGCGTTGACCGCGACCGCCAGCGGCTCGGCCAGGGCCGCGACGGTCAGCGGCAACCCGACCGGCAGGCGGCGGCAATTGTCGGCCGGGACGACGACCTGATCGGCGAAGGCCCCGTCGGCGTGCAGGCCGACGATGCGGCGGCCCTGGCAATCCTGCGGCCGCGCGGCGGCGCAGGCCGCGCAGGCGCCGCACGGCACCGTCGGCCAGCAGGTGACCCGGTCGCCGACCGCGAGCGCGGTCACGCCGTCCCCCACCGCCCGGACCGTGCCGGAGAACTCGTGACCGAGAGTGACCGGCATGAACGCGGTCATGAACCCGTAGCCCGGGGTCCACTCGAAGGCGTGGATGTCGCTGCCGCAGATGCCGGCCGCGGCGACCGCGACGGTGACGCGTCCCGTGCCCGGGGCAGCGGGCGCATCGACGTGGACGAGGTCCGCCCCGAAGGCGGCGGTCGCCTTGCGCAACGCAAGCATTTCCGTCCCCTGTCTCCCGCCGAGCCCGCCGGCCCGGCGGCCTGCCTCGCGGCACGTGCCGTCGACGCTAGGCGTAATTTGTTATAACAAACATCGGACGAAGGGGAGCAATATGTCAAGCGCTTCGGCGTCCGAACCGGAAACAGGCGATATCGTGCCGGACTGGGTCCGCCCGATCGTCAAGGAGAGCCTGAGCGAGCGGGCCTACCGCGAGCTGCGCGTCGCGCTGATGCGCGGGCAGTTGCGACCCGACACGCGCCTGAGGCTCCGGCCGATGTCGGCCCGGTTCGGCATCAGCGCGACCCCTATGCGCGAGGCCCTTCTCAGGCTCGTCGCCGAGAAGGCCCTCGCCCTCGACGCGCGCGGCAGCGTCGTCGTGCCCCGCCTGACCTTGGATCAGCTCCTGGAGATCCGGGCGATCCGCACGGATCTCGAGGGGCGTGCCGCCGCCGCTGGGGCAGCTAGCCGCGCGGCCGAGGTCGACGACCTCGAGGCGATCCACGCGCAGATCTCGCACTGTCACGCGAGCCGCGACTTCGCGCGGGCAGTGAACCTCAACACCGAGTTTCACCTGACGCTGTGCAGGCTCGGACAGATGCCGATCCTGTACGAGATCGTGGAGTTGCTGTGGGTGCGCTGCGGCCCGATCCTGTCGCACCTCTACGATGACGGCGTCCCCGACTGGGAGCCGCACCCCCATCGCCGCATCATCGACGCCCTGCGCCGCGGTGACCCGGAGGCGGCCCGGGATGCCGTGCGCGAGGACATCGAGCGCGGCGGGAGCGGCCTGTTCGCGCATGTCCGCGCGGCCGCCACAGGGTGATGACCGGCTCGCGGAGAGTCTACGAGCGATCGATCGATGGCCGAAGCAACGAGCCGACCTCGGCGGCCACGGCCCCGAAGGCGCCGGCGTCGATTGGCCCGCGGTTGCGGAACGCCGGAGCTCGATTATCGTGCACCCATGCGCGCCGATCTCGCCGTCCTCGCTCTGGTCTTCGCCGCCACGGGCGCGCGCGCCCAGCAGCAGCTTCCGACCGTTCCGGAATTGCTGACGGCCGAGGCGAACGCCGCACGCGCCTGCGAGAGCACCGGCGATCCCGCTATCACGCGGGAGCAGTGTCGGTTGCGCGATCGGCTGAGCGGACGCCTGGCGCAGGCGGGCTATTGCTGGGGCCGCAAGGGGCAGGCGGACGAGAAGAAGGAATGGCACGCCTGCCAGCCGGACTCGATCTACGAGGATGACATCGAGGCCGTGCAGCGCTGAGCGGCAGGCTTCGTCGTCGAACGCGGCCCCGCCACCCGAAGGTCTGTACGCCGGGCTACAGCAGGACACCGTTCCGCAGAACCGACGGCGCTGCGCGCGAGTCGTAGCTGTGGTGCTGCGCGGCGTTCACGGAGCCGCCGGCATCGAACTGGACGCATTACCTGAGCGCCCGGGCTTCAACGTCCATCCGAGGAACAGAATTAGCATTGCTCGCACGATCGGAACAATGAACAAGTCATTATCTCAATAAAACTGTCGTTTTCCTCAAAAAACCAGATCCAACGGCGTGAAATCTCCACGGTATCGCCGTCTTGAAGTACACGAAAATTCTTGAAACGCTCATCCGGAATGTTAGACCGCCATCGTCGCTCGACACTCCGACTACGATACGGTCGCCATCGATGATTCACACGATCAAAGGTAGGCTTTTCGCGCTTCTCGGGGTGCTGGGTACACTCCTCGTAGGATCAGCAGCGCTCAGCAATTACGCGCTCTACAAAGATTTCCGGGGCCTCGAATCGATCTACGCCGACAGGGTCATGCCGCTCAGCCAGTTCGGCGCGATGCGCGATGCCTTCGATGCCATGCTGACCGCGACGCGGGATTTCGAGTTCCACGCGATTCAGGCGTCCGAAGCCGTGACGATCCTCGATCGCCAGCTGGCACGGGCGAAGGAAGCCTGGTCCGCCTACCTGACCACGTACCTCACGCCCGAGGAGGCACAGCTCGTCGCGAGCCTGACGACGCGATTCGATCGGGACGTGGCGATCGTCACCGACCTCGTCCGCGCCTTGACGAAGGGGGACCTCAACGCTGTGACCGCGACCCGGATCGATCTGCTCCGCGCGATGGGTCCGACGACGGCGGCCATCGGCGAGTTGTCCGACCTGCAGGTCCGCGAGGCCCGCGCCGAGTTCGAACGCGCGGACGCGATGGCGCGGCGCCTGCGAATCCTGCTCTTCGCGACACTCGCCGGGGCCGCGCTCGCGGTCGGGTACGGCATCCGCGTGATCCTCGTCCAAGTCACCCGCCCGATCGCGCGGACCACGGCGACGATGACCCGTCTCGCCGCGGGCGACCTCGACGTGCGGATCGACGGTGCGGACCGCGGCGACGAGATCGGCGCGATGCTCAAGGCTGTCCAGGTCTTCAAGGACGCGCTCGTCGCGAAGCGCGCGACGGATGCCGCCGCCGCCAACGAGGCGGCCGCGAAGGCGCGCCGCGCCGAGACGTTGGACAGCGCCACCGCGGCGTTCCGTGCCCGGATGGATCGCCTGACCGAGGCGCTGTCCGCCAGCGCCTCGTCCATGGAAGCCGCCGCCGCGACGATGAACCGGAGCGCCGGCGAGACCGCGACGCAGCTGCTCCAGGTGTCCTCGGCGGCCGAGCAGACAGCGATCAACGTTCAGACCGTCGCGGCGGCCGGCGAGGAACTGGCTACGTCGATCGGGTCCATCAACGGCCAGATCACGCGCTCCTCGGACATGGCCCGGCGCGCGGCCACTGAGGCGTCGGAGACGAACACCCTCGTGATGAGCCTCGCCGACGGCGCCGAGCGGATCGGGACCGTGGTCAGCCTGATCGCCGGGATCGCCGCGCAGACGAACCTGCTCGCGCTGAATGCCACCATCGAGGCGGCCCGCGCCGGGGAGGCGGGACGCGGCTTCGCCGTCGTCGCCACAGAGGTCAAGGCGCTGGCGGCGCAGACCGTCCGGGCGACCGAGACGATCTCCGAGCAGGTCGCGACCATTCAGAAGGAGACCCACCGCGCGGTCGACGTCATCCAGGCGATCACCGCCGCTGTCCTGGACCTTCGGACCATCGCCACGGGCGTCGCGGCCGCGATGGAGGAGCAGGAGGCGGTGACGCAGGAGATCGTGCGGAACGTCAGCCAGGCCGCCGACGGCACCCATGCGGTCACGGTCACGATCGGGCGCATCACGCAGGCCGCGGGCGAGACCGGCCGGACCGCGGCCGCGGCCCTGGACGCGGCCACCACCCTGTCGCGACAGTCGGAGACCCTGAACGCGGCGGTCGCGGAGTACCTGGCGGCGGTGCGGGCCGCCTGAGGCGACACGCTCAGCGGCCGGACGATCCAGGGAGCGGTGGCAGCCGCATCAGGGGCTCGCCGACCCGCAGGATCGATTCGACGGAGAGCCCGGGGCAGAGCGTGAAGCCTGGAGGCGTCAGCACCACGATGGTGGAGCCGTGCTCGAACCAGCCCATCTCGGCGCCCTTCGCGAGGCGCGCCGCGGTGGCCAGGGTCCGTCCGCCCGTCTCGCGCAGGGCGAGACCCTCGGGCAGGAAGCCGAGCCGCAGCCCGGCAACGAGGATGGCCGCCACCGGCACCAGCGTCACCGCGTGGCCGCCTTCCGCGAGGCGCAGGCGCAGGACGGCGCGCTCGTTCCGGCAGAACAGCGCCTCGACGCGTTTCAGGGCGATCGGGTTCACGTTCCAGGTGTCGCCCCAGATATGGCGCACCGACTCGACCCGCAGGTCGTGCGGCGCGTGGAAGCGATGGTACATCCCGGCCGTCAGGCGCAGGGTGGCGTAGCTGCCGCCCTCGTGGGCGCGCGCCAGCGCGACGTCCCCGCCGAGCAGGTCGGCGAGCGGGTAGGACAGGCCCTTGATCTGGAACAGGCGTCCGGCCTCGATGCGCCCATGGGCCCCGAGGATCGCGTCGCTGGGGCTCGTGAGCACGGCCGGATCGGCCGCGATCGGCCGGGCACCGGGACGCAGGGCGCGCACGAAGGCGGCGTGGAGGCTGGGGAAGCGTGTCTCCCGCGCGTCGCGGAGGTCGACGTCGCAGAACAGCCGCCAGGTCGATATCGAGAGGTCGCGGATCAGCGGCTGCTCGATCCGGCTGAACCAGCCCATGAAGCGGGTGGCGAGACGGCGCGGCAGCCGGTTCGTCAGCAGGAAGTTGAGATCCTCCTGCGCGCCGACACGCGCCAGGACAGTCCGCAGCCGGGATCCGGAAACCGTCATCATGCCGTGAACCGCCTCCGGTAGGGCGCGGGGCGATGTCCGCGCTCCTCGTCACCCTGTCCGCCACCACCGTCGCCGCGGTGCTCGCCCTGCCACGGGCGGCCGAGCGCCTGCAGCTCTCCCGGGCGAAGCATCGCTCGCTCACCGGCCACGCCCGCATGGCCCGGCGCGTCGCCGGGCTGATCCCGAACTACGCCTACTCGGAGCGCGCCTTCTTCCGGTCGGACGATCCGGACGAGGCGGTGGCGCGCCGGCGCGAGGCCGGCTTCGCGCGGCTCTCCGACCTGTTCCGGGCGCGCTTCGCCCGGACACGCGCCGAGACCGAGGCGGTCCGCGACGGGCTCTCGGATCTCCAGTTCACCGGGCTCTACCGGGTGCCGTTCCAGTACGCCCGGCACGTGCGCGCCCATCTTGGCACCGGCGCCTTCGCGGCCGCCGCCGCCGGCGTCACCGTCACGGACCTCGACGGCAACGTCTTCTACGACCTCGCCGGCTCCTACGGCGTGAACCTGTTCGGCGTCGATTTCTATCGGGCCTGCCTGGAGGAGGGCGCGGCGCGGGTCTCGGCCCTCGGTCCCGTGCTCGGGCCGCTCCACCCGGTCGTCACCGGCAACGTCGCGCGGCTGAAGGCGATCTCGGGCCTCGACGAGGTCTCGTTCCACATGTCCGGGACCGAGGCGGTGATGCAGGCCGTGCGGCTCGCCCGCTACCACACCGGCCGCCGCCGGATCGTCCGCCTGTGCGGCGCCTATCACGGCTGGTGGGGCGAGGTGCAGCCGGGCATCGGCAACCCGGTCCCGACCCGCGACACGCTCACCCTGGCCGACATGTCCGAACGGACGCTGCGGGTGCTCGCCGGCCGCCGCGACGTCGCCTGCGTCCTGGTCAACCCGCTCCAGGCGATGCACCCGAATGCCGGCGCGCCGGCCGATTCCGCGTTGGTCGACAGCGGCCGCAGGGCGTCCTTCGACCGCGCCGCCTACACCAAATGGCTCCACGACCTCCGGGCGGTGTGCAGTGCCCGCGGCATCGTGCTGATCCTCGACGAGGTCTTCCTCGGCTTCCGGCTCGCCCGCGGCGGCGCGCAGGCGTATTTCGGCGTGCGCGCCGACCTGGTCACCTACGGCAAGACCCTGGGGGGTGGCCTGCCGGTCGGCGTCCTCTGCGGGCGCGCCGACCTGATGCGCCGGTACAGGGAGGACCGGCCCGTCGACATCTGCTTCGCGCGGGGCACCTTCAACGCCCATCCCTACGTGATGGGCGCGATGGGCGCGTTCCTCGACCGGCTGGACAGCCCGGCGGTGACCGCACTCTACGCCGACCTCGACGCGACCTGGGACGCGCGCGCGCGTCACCTGAATGCCCGGCTGGCGGAGGCCGGCCTGCCGGTGCGGGTCGCCAACATGTCGACGGTGTGGACGGTCCTGTACACCGAGCCGTCGCGCTACAACTGGATGCTGCAATTCTACCTGCGCGCCGAGGGGCTGGCCCTGTCGTGGGTCGGGACCGGCCGGATGATCTTCAGCCTCGCGTACGACGACGCGGCCTTCGAGGCCGTGGCGACGCGCTTCGAGGCGGCGGCGCGGGCCATGCGGGCGGACGGCTGGTGGGACGGCGGCGCGCCGAGCGACAGGGCGATCCGCCGGTCGATCCTGCGGGAGGTCGCGGCCATCCGCCTGGGTGGCCTCGGGGCCCGCCTGGGCCTGCGGGCCCCGGATCAGGGCTGATCCGGCGCGCCGGGCGACGGGCCCGGCGCGCGACCTATGCTCAGGCGCCGCGCTCGTGCGGCTCCCGCTCCTCGACCAGCTCGCCGTGCAGCAGGGCCAGCGGCGCCTTGTGGTAGAGCTTGATGTCGTGGAACGGGTCGGTGAGGATCTTGGTCACCCAGACGAGGCCGGTCTGGACGTCGCGCTGGACGAAGAGCTGCACCATCCGGAACAGCAGGCCGGCGAGCGCCAGCCACAGCCAGATCCAGCCGACGTTGCGGATCAGGTCCGCGGTGCTCTGGTGCGGCGCGATCAGGCCGAACAGGCTCGGGTCGAAGTAGAGCGGCAGGGGCGACAGGGCCCAGATCGCCAGGAGCACGACCTTCCGCTGCAGGTTGTAGCCGACCTTGATCTCCTCCTTGTGCTCGTGGGTCGCGTCGTTGACGTGGTCGTAGCCCTTCGGCTCGAAGAACAGGTGGCCGGCCTGCCGCGAGGTCATCGCCACCAGCCAGCCGATCAGGGCCGCCGTGGCCGGATCCCTGAACGCCAGGGCGTAGGCGACCAGGAAGCTGATCGCGCTCACCACGTGCAAGCTCTGATTGACGCGGTTGTGGTGATAGTAGCGGTGGTCGTCCCAGCGCTGAACGCGCAGTGCCTCCCGAAAACTCGCCATGATGTGGGTCCCCGATCGCTTGTGGTGGGTTGGTCGAAGCTGATGCGCGTTCAGGCGGCGCGCTTGCGCAGGCGCAGCAGGGAGAAGTGGCCGAGCGGCGGGAGCGCCCGGCGCTCGACGATCTCCACCGGCGCGCCGGCGGCCCAGGCCGCGTAGCGCTCCCAGGCGAACTCGGTCCGCCATCCGAGGCGGCTCGTCACCGGAGCGAGGGCGCGCTCCACCGCGCGCCGCAGGCCGGCCTCGGCGCCGATCCGCGTGGTGATCACGATCTCGCCGCCGGGGCGCAGCACCCGGGCGAACTCGTCCAGCGCCGCCTCGGGATTGGGGACAGCCGTGACGACGTACTGCGCCACCACCACGTCGAAAGCGGCGTCCGGGAAGTCGAGCTGCTCGGCGTCCATGACGGCGAGGCGCTCCACGTTGCGCAGACGCAGCCGCGCCACGCGCTGACGCGCCTTCTCGAGCATGGGGGCCGAAATATCGATGCCGACGATGCTGCGGGCGCGCCTGTAGGCCGGCAGCGACAGGCCGGTGCCGACGCCGACTTCCAGGATGCGGCCGCCGATCCGTTCGGCGGCGGCCGCCGCCAGGGTACGGCCCTGCGCGAAGACGGGCCCGAAGACCAGATCGTAGACCGGGGCCCAGCGGCCGTAGGCCTTGGCGACGCCGTCGCGGTCGAGATCGGGCCCGAGCGTGCCCGCGCGCGAGGAACCGGTGTCGTGCATTCCGAGGGCCATGGGTGTCCTGTCTCGTTGTCGGCAAGGTCGGCCCGACGGCTCACCTCGACCGTCGGCTGCAGGTCTGAGGCAGGCGTTCACCAGCTCAGCTCGCGTCACCGCGCGTCCGTTGGTCAGACCAAGATCCGGCCAAGGGCTCGCGCTTGTCCGCCCCGAGAGCGCCGAGCGTCGTCGCGACAAGGCAGGGAGCGGTCACAATGGGCGAGGGAGGCGGGATCTCGATCATGCCACGCCGCCCGGATCATCAACGACCCCACGCCGCCTCTCCGCAGAAGTCTTTCCGCCGGCAAAGCTATGTCGTTCGTTTGACAAGCTTGTGACACATCCGTCAAACACGCCAACGGCCATTCCATTTGCTGGCAAAATACTGATGTGATACGCGTCACATCTATGCACGAGTGGTGATATGCGACCCTTCGAGCCACCTGATCTTGCCCGGCGCGGAAGGCCTCGACCGCGCGTCGGCCGTGCTTCGGCTTCTCGCACACGCGGTGTTCACGATGCTCCGAACACCCTGCCGTTGCGGCCTCGTCGCAGATCCCGAGATGCGCGATGATTTGAGGGCGGGAAGCCTGCAGGTCGCGCCTTCGACATCTTCTCGCCCTGATATCGACGAGATGTGACCCGGTATCCCCAGCAGGACAGGGCGCGACGACGCGCCGAAGGAGTGTTTCGCGTGATCGAGAATTTGCGGCGTCAGACCATCGCGGTCGCGGCCTTCGCCGGGATCGCTCTCAGCGCCGGGCAGGCGCAGGCCGCGCAGTGCGGCAACACCGCGGCCGGCTTCGAGGCGTGGAAGCGGCAATTCGCCGAGGAGGCGCGCGGCCGGGCCAGCGCGGCCAGCCTCGCGGCGCTGCAGAACACCACCTACTCGACCGCCACCATCTCGGCGGACCGGGGGCAGCACAGCTTCAAGCTGTCGCTGGAGCAGTTCCTCGCCAAGCGCGGCGGCCCGACCATCGTCAAGCGGGGCCGCGCCCTTAAGCAGCAGAACGCGGCCCTCTTCGACTCGATCGAGCAGCGCTACGGCGTGCCGCCGGGCCCGCTCCTGGCGATCTGGGGCATGGAGACCGGCTTCGGCGCGGTGCGCGGCAACGTCAACACGCTCTCCGCGGTGGCGACGCTCGCCTACGATTGCCGCCGTTCCGAATACTTCACGGACCAGCTCTACGCCGCGCTGACCCTGGTCGATCGCGGGCTCCTGACGCCGAATACCCGCGGCGCGGCGCACGGCGAGGTCGGCCACACCCAGTTCCTGCCGAAGAACGTGCTGGCCTACGGCACCGGCGACCTCAACAACGTCGGCGCCGCCCTGTCGTCCACGGCCAATTTCCTCAAGGCGCACGGCTGGCGGGCCGGCGCCGGCTACCAGCCCGGCGAGCCGAACTTCGCGGCGATCCAGGGCTGGAACGCGGCGCCGGTCTACGAGAAGGCGATCGCCATTCTCGGGCGCCAGATCGACAACAATTAGTAGTATCTCGGCCTCGAATAGACCGAGACGTACTGCGAGGACTGCGGCGGCGCGCCCGAAAATGGTCCCGATCGAGCCAAGATCGACCATCGCATCGCCCCAGAAAAGCCGGCCCGACCCCGCTGTCTCACGCTGAGCGGGGCCGGTCCGCCCGCCGCGGATCCGCAGCCTGTGCGGAGGGCGGCAGCCGGCAAGCCCCGCCTCGCGACGAGGAGCATGGGCAACCGCGATGGCTGTCGAATCCGTGCCGCTGGACGGCCTCAAGACCCGGAACGCGCGCAGCACGTGGCTCGCGCCCCTGACGGTGCTCACCGGCGCGGTGACGCTCGCCGCCCTCGGGGGCAGCTTCCTGAATCGCGCCCCGGTCCCGGTAACCGGCATCGAGAACGCCCGGACGGAAGCGCCGGTGCCCGTACCGTCCGCGGAGGACAGGGCCGAGACCGCCGCCGCCGAGCCGGAGGCCGCCGAATCGCCCGAGCCCGGTCGCGACGCCCTCGGCAACTCGCAGTCACGATGGGCCTGGAATCAGATCGCCCCACCCTCGCTGACGCCCGAACCCGTCCCCGAAGGCGCCGATGCCGGCGCCGACGCGCAGCCCGAAACGCAGGTCGCCGAGACACCGCTCAGCGCGATGGTGGTCCCGCTGCCGATCCCCCGTCCGCCCGAGTTCCGCGGGCCCGCGGGCACCGCACTCGCCCGGCGGTCCGACCGGCGCATGGCGCGCCGCGAGTCGCCGCCGGCGGCTCAGCCCATCCCCCAACCCGAAGAGCGCTCGTTCATCGAGAAGCTGTTCGGCATCGAGCGCGGACCGGCGCTGGCCTACACGGCGCTCGAGAGCAAGCCGGCCGACGTCGCGCCGCCGCAGCAGCGCGTCTCGCCGCCGCTGGCCCCGGCCCGGGATCCGGGCCCCTCGGCCGGCATCGCGGTCTACAACATCGCAGCCCGGACCGTGACCCTTCCGAACGGCGAGCGCCTGGAGGCGCATTCCGGCCTGGGCGAGGGGCTGGACGAGCCGCGCTTCGTCAACGTCCGGATGCGCGGCCCGACTCCGCCCGGCACCTACGATCTCACCGAGCGCGAACGGCCTTTCCACGGCGTGCGGGCGATCCGCCTCACGCCGGTCGGCGGCAACGAGGCGGTCTACGGCCGTGTCGGCCTGCTGGCACACACCTATATGCTGGGCCCGCGCGGCGACTCGAACGGCTGCGTGTCGTTCCGCGACTACGACCGGTTCCTCCAGGCCTTCCTGCGCGGCGAGGTTCAGCGGCTGGTGGTCGTCAGCGGCACGCAGGACCCGCTGCCGAGCCTCGCCGCCGGCACGGTCACGACCCGCATGGCCCGCAACGGCGGCTGACGACGGCTCGCCCGCGGCAACGGCCGCAAGCGCGCAGACGGTCTACCAGCACTGCTCGCGCGGCGCTTGGAACGCGCCGTGCCGGCCCGCAGAACGGGGTGGCGGCGCGTTCCGGCGCCGCGACACGCGAGTCCCCGGTCCAGACCATGCCTGCACAACGATCGGCCGCCGCGGCCGTCCGTACCCTCCTGGCGCTCTCCGGTGTCCTGGCGGCCGACTTGGCCTGGAGCGCCTCCGCGACGGACCGCGTCGGCGCGGCGGTGGTCGGGGCGCGCTTGGCGGACCGGATCGTCGGCACCTGGGAACTCGTCTCCTACAAGGTCGAGGACAAGGAGACCGGCACGCTCGTCGACGCCATGGGCGGCACGCCGCGCGGTCGCGTCATCTTCACCAAGGACGGCTGGGTCGCCTTCAACCTCGAGGGCAGCGCCCGCACGCCGGCGACCACCGACGCCGAGCGGGCCGCGCTGATGAAGACCCTCGTCGCCTATATCGGCCGCTACCGGATCGAGGGTGACCAGTGGGTCACCAGCGTGCAGACCGCGTGGGCGCCCGAATGGGTCGGCACCGAGCAGCGCCGCACCATCCATATCGAGGGCGACTACGCCGACGTCACGACCCCCTGGCGCGTGATGCCCAACTGGGATGACGGCAGCCTGTCGCGCAGCATCATCCGGTTCAAGCACATCCCGTAGCGGCGCGCCTTCGCCACGCCGTCGCGTCGAGCGCCGGATCGGGCGACCGATCGCGGCCAGTCTATCGGCGGGTCGCCGCCATGCGCGCCGGTCGTCGCGACGGACTGACAGGATGGCGGCGATTGCAACCCTGGCAGTAATTGTCCTTTCAGGCCCCGTCCTCTATGAGGCCACCATCAATCTGCTGAGCCAAGCCAGCCAGCATCTTCCCGCCCACCCGGCAATCGCGCCACCGCGCGAGCGAGGTCTTGAACCGGTGATCCGTTCTCCGGCGAGATCGCGCGCCTAGGCGGAGGGAAGGCCTCTGCGTCGCGCGAGCGCGCCCCGTCGTCCCACGATCCGTGCGGCTCGGGGACGACGGACGCGATGCGGGCCAGGGCAGGACCGTCGTGCCGGGTCGAGCGAGACCGCGAGCGTGCCGCGACGGGAACGGGGAAACGATCCGGAAGGCCGGACGGGCGGGATTCGCGCCCGTCGCATCGAGTGTCTTCCGTACGCGCGGCGGCCGATCGGGCCGTGCGGTACGCAAAAGCGGGATCTGCCCATGCGTGGCGACGACGAGACCCAACACCGGCGCGACCGCCGGGCCGCGGACGTGCTGCCCCTGAGCCGGCGGCGGCTCCTCGGCACGGCCGCCACCGGCCTGGCGCTGGCGGCCCTGCCGGGCGCGCTGGCCCTGGCCGACGGCGCGGACAGCAAGGTCGACGTGCTGCTGATCGGCGGCGGGATCATGAGCGCGACGCTGGGCGTCTGGCTGAACGCGCTGGAGCCGAACTGGTCGATCTTGATGGTCGAACGGCTGGATCAGGTCGCCCTCGAGAGCTCGAACGGCTGGAACAACGCCGGCACCGGACACTCGGCCCTGGCGGAGCTGAACTACACGCCCGAGAAGAAGAACGGGCAGATCGAGATCGCCAAGGCGGTGGAGATCAACGAGGCGTTCCAGGTGACCCGGCAGTTCCTGGCCCATCAGGTCAAGACCGGCGTGATGACGGACCCGCGCGCCTTCATCAACTACACGCCCCACATGAGCTTCGTCTGGGGCGACGACAACATCGCCTACCTGAAGAAGCGCTGGGAGGCCCTGAAGGCGAGCCCGCTCTTCGCCGGCATGGAGTACTCGGAGGATCCCGAGCAGCTCCGCAAGTGGGTGCCCCTGATGATGGAGGGCCGCGATCCGAAGCAGAAGGTCGCCGCGACCTGGTCGCCGCTCGGGACCGACTGCGAGTGGGGCGAGGTGACCCGCCAGTACGTCGCTCACCTGCAGAAGCAGCCGAGCTTCAACCTCCGGCTCTCGACCGAGGTCGAGAGCATCACCAAGAACGGCGACGGCTCGTGGCGGGTGACCGCCAAGAACCTGAAGGACGGGACGCGCCGGACGACCGACGCCAAGTTCGTGTTCATCGGCGCGGGCGGCGGTGCCCTGCACCTCCTGCAGAAATCCGGCATCCCCGAGGGCGACGAGTATGCCGGTTTCCCGGTGGGCGGCTCGTTCCTGATCAACGACAATCCCGACGTCGCCACGCTCCATCTCGCCAAGGCGTACGGCAAGGCGTCCGTGGGCTCCCCGCCGATGTCGGTGCCGCATCTCGACACCCGCGTGATCAACGGCAAGCGCGTGATCCTGTTCGGGCCGTTCGCGACCTTCTCGACCAAGTTCCTGAAGGAGGGCTCGTACTTCGACCTCCTCAGCTCCACCACCACCAGCAACATCTGGCCGATGATGAAGGTCGGCGTCGACGAGTTCCCGCTGGTCGAGTACCTGGCGGGGCAGCTGATGCTGTCGGACGACGACCGGATCGCGGCGCTGCGCGAGTACTTCCCGAAGGCCAGGAAGGAGGAGTGGCGCCTCTGGCAGGCGGGGCAGCGTGTGCAGATCATCAAGCGCGACCCGAACAAGGGCGGCGTGCTGAAGCTCGGCACCGAGATCGTCAACGCCAGGGACGGCAGCATCGCGGCGCTCCTCGGCGCCTCGCCCGGCGCCTCCACGGCGGCGCCGATCATGCTGCAGGTGCTGGAGAAGGTCTTCGCCCAGAAGGTCGCCACGCCGGAATGGCAGGCGAAGATCCGGGAGATCGTGCCGAGCTACGGCACGAAGCTCAACGACGATCCCGACCGCGTCGCGCGCGAATGGACCGACACGAGCGCGCAGCTCCAGCTCCCGACCCCGCCGCAGATCGACCGGGCCGTGCTGAAGCCGGTCTCGACCGGCAGCACCGTGCTGAACAGCAGCGCCACGCCGGTGAAGCAGCCGGTCCACGACCTCGCGCCGTGAGCGGCGCGTCCCGGGGCGCCGACGGCCGCGCGCCCCGGGAGCGCGTCGGCGCTCAGAGCCCGACCCGACCCAGGGCCGGCAGCTTGAGACCGGGCCGGCGCAGGTCGATCCCGGCGACGCCGCCGAGCAGGTTCAGCTCCAGGCCCTCGACCCAGCCGAGGGTTACCCCGGCATAGCCGCCGAGGTTGATGCGGATCCCGGTCCGCGACGGCGTCAGGCCGATCCAGCGCCCGTCATAGGGGAAATCCTTGCCGATCGCGGTGGTGGGAAGGCTCTCGCGGATCTCCGGCACCGCCGCCATGACGGCGGCCACGAAGGTGTTCGAGTTCGGGCCGGGCCAAACGACGTAGTCGCCGGGCCGGCTGAACCGGTACTCGGCCACGGCCTGCCGGATCCGCGGCAGCATCGCCTCCGCCTCGGCGCCGTCGGCCGCGAACACCACCGTCGGCGGGTTCCCGAACCAGCGTCCGTCCGGCACGAACCGGTCGATCCAGATCGGCTGGCCCCAGGCCGTGTAGTCGAAGCGGCTGTAGGCGCGGGCGCCGCGCTCCTTGACGACGATCCAGCTGTGCGTGGCCACGATGCCGCGCCAGCTCACGGTCCGCGCCGAGAAGATGCGCAGCACGGCGCCGGGATGCGCGTCCGCGCGCGGCAGCAGGCCGGCGCTGGACCGATCCGCCAGACGCCAGTCGCCGCTCGCCCGCGTCGCGTAGAGCAGGGCGGAGATCGCCACCGGCACGAGGAAGAGCGCGGCGAGCGCGAGGAGGGCGATCCTGAACAGGGTCACGGGCGGTCCGGGGGGGAGGGCGGGATAGAATCCGCATGTAGGTAGCGCCCGCATCCGCGAAACTGCGACCGACGCGCCCCGGGGCTGCGCGCGCGTCAGGGTGGGGAGGCGAGGGCGTCCAGCAGCAGCGTCGCGGCGAGGAGATCGGCGCAGCCGCCGGGGCTCAGGCGCGCGGCCACGAAGGCGCGGTGGATCGCCGCCGCGCGCGCCCGCCAGTCGGGGGCCGCGATGCCTCCGGCGTCGAGAAAGGTCGCTGCGGCCGCGCGCGCGCCGACGAGGCCGTCGGCACCGCCGCGGTGCAGGAGGTTCGTGTCGTCGACGACCGCCAGGAGGGCGAAGAAGCAGTGCACGCGGGCCGCCTCGGCATCGTGGGGGGCGCACGATCGACCGAAGCGGAGCGCGGGCAGGGCGACGGCGCGGATGGTCGGAAAGCCCGCCGCGGCCTCGGCGCTGGCGCCACCGACGCCGAAGCGCCGCGCCGCGCGGCCGCCGTGGCTGACGGCCGAGACCGGCGCCCGGGTGATCGCAGTCCCCCAGAGATGGCCGACCGCCTCCGCCAGCCCTTCGGCGCTCGCGCGCTCTGCACCGGGCCCCACGCCCTGCGCTCCCGCGGCGGCACAGATCAGCCCCAGCGAGAAGATGGCGCCCCGATGCGCGTTGACGCCGCCGGTCGCCCGCATCATCGCGGTCTCGGCGGCCAGACCGATTGCCCGGAGTTCCGCCATTACGGCATCGCGGGCGCCCGCCGCGACCAGTTCCGCGAAGAACGGCCGGAGCGCCGCCGCGCTGCGGCGGAGCGTCTCCGCATCCATGTCGTCGTGGCTGCCGGAATCGACCGGGCTCACGAGGCCGGGCTTGGGCCAGGTCTCCAGTTCGCCGATGAGCGCCGCGTGCGCGAGATCCGCGACGCGTTCGGCCCAGGGCGCGGCGGCGTTGCTCCGGTCCGCGCCCGGCGCGATGAGGCTCTGATCGTCGCGCAGGGTCGAAGCTCCCCAAGGGTTCGCCGGCGTCGCCGAAGCGGCGTCGGGCGGCCCGGGATATACCGGATGGCCGTGCCGGCACAGACGCGGCGTTCTCCGAGCCGGTTCGACTGTCCTGCCCTAGAAGGATCCGACGAAGCGCTCGGGCAGCGTCCAGAGGTCGGGCGCCTGGATCGCGCTCTTGCGCTCGATCGCGTCGGCGAACAGCCGCTTCGTGGTCTCGAAATGGGCCTCACCCGGACGCATCTGAACGGGGCGGCGCGGGACGCGACCGATATCGGCCTTCACGAAGGCCAGGAACTCCGTCGGGTCGATGGCGTGGTGGGAGTTCGGGATGCCGATCGGCGCGGCCGCATTCCGCTTCTGCTGACGCCTGAAGAGGATGTCGTGGTCCAGATACGCCAGGTGGAACAGGAACAGGTCGCGGAAATCGGGGCGGTGATCCTGGATCAGGCAGTGGAAGCCGACGTGCCAGTCGACCCGCTCCGACACGATGGTCGCCTTGCACAGGGTCGATATCGGCCGGATGTATCTCCGCTGGCCGGAGATCGGCGCCGCGACGTCGATGGGGGTCTCGTCCCCGACGTGCATGACGTCGGCCCCGAACAGATCGAGGATGGGGGGCAGCGGCCGCGCGGCGATGTAATCGGAGAGAGTTGGCGATACGTCCGGATCGGGGAGGATCAGCTCGTCGCTATCCGCATAGAGAACATATTTGAAGCCGATGAACAGCGATGCGCAGAAATCCCTGACCGTGTGGGCGCGCTCCCACTCGTTCAGGGGCAACCGCGGCAACCGGACGACGTTCGCGCGCAGTCCGGTCGTCGAGCCGTCGTCGGAACCGTGGTCAAGGATATAACAGTTTTCAGCCCCGACTTGTCGCTCGTAGTGCTTCAGCCAGAGCGGAAGCATGGTCTTTTCGTTGTAGGCCATCGTGACGGCGGCGAGCGGCCTCTTGTGCAACGGTGTTCCTTCCCGCCAACGCGGCCTTCACCGCGCTTCTACAGCGCATTCGCGAAGCGTTTGATCGGAGCTTAGTGGCAATGGATCGTGCGCAGCAACTCCTGAGGTCGCTGACCAAGGACGCCCGCATCGTGGAGATTGGCCCGAGCTTCAGCCCGCTCGCGCCGAAGCGCGACGGCTGGAACACGTTCGTCATCGATCACGCGCCGCGCGCGGAGCTCATCGAGAAGTATCACGACCAGACGGTCGACCGCATCGAGGAGGTCGATTTCGTCTGGACAGGCGGCTCGATCGCGGACGCGGTCCCGGTCGACCAGCACGGCACCTTCGACGCGTTCATCGCCAGCCACGTCATCGAGCACACGACCGACATCGTGACCTTCCTGCGCGCCGCCGAGACGCTGCTTCGGCCGGACGGCGTGGTGATCCTGGCCGTGCCCGACAAGCGCAAATGCTTCGATTTCTACCGTTCCCTCACCGGGACGGCGGACGCGGTCGCGGCGTTCCTGGAGAAGCGGAACCGGCACACCGTCCGGACCCACATCGACTACGCCCTGAACATGGCGCTGAAGGACAACGGCACGGTCGGCGCCTGGTCGGGCCAGGACACGCGGCCGGCCATTCCCGCGAATCCGCTCACCGACGAGCCGCAGTGGCTCGGCGCCGCGCAACTGCCCTACTACGCCGACGCCCATGCCTGGGTGTTCGTGCCGGCGAGCTTCAATCTGATGATCCTGGAGCTGGCGCAGCTCGGCTACATCGATCTGCGCGTCGAGGATTTCCTCGACCGGGACGCGACGGAATTCTTCGTGTGGCTCCGCAAGGGACGCCAGCGGCTGGCGCCGGACGAGATCCGGGAGCAGCGCACCGCGCTGATGCAGCGCGCCATCGTCGAGCTGGCGGAACAGGTGCAGCAACTGCCCGAGACGTCCTTCGTCGAGATGGCCTCGGCGGGGGCGCTGCGGGATCAGCTCCTCAAGGCGACCTACCGGACCGAGGCGCTCCGCACCGTGCTGGCAGCGCTGCGGGCCAGCATCGGCCGTTTCGGGCTGGATCGGGCCAAGTTCAAGCGCCTGATCGCCGCGGCGAGCCAGAAGGTTCCGGGGAACCTCTCGGCGGCGGTCCAGCACAAGATCCTGCTGACCGAGGCGACCAAGATCCTCGACGGCAGCACGGATTCTGCGGTCGAGACCGACGACCGGGATCCCGCCGTCATCGACGGCGCCGTCTTGGTGGCGCCGCTCGGCGCGGCCCAGTTCGGGGATCCGCTGCTCGCCGCCGAACTGGAGCGCGAGCGCCAGCGCGCCCGGGCCGTCCGCATGGTGCTGGACGCCGTGCTCGGAAGCCTGCGCGGCCGCGCCCTCGACAAGAAGCGGTTCCGGGACCTCGTCACGCAGGCGGCCGCGCGGACGCCGAATGACGGTCCCGAATCGGCGCGCCACGCGGTGCTGTCCGAGGAATCGCGGCGGGTCCTCGGCCTGCCGGTCGCCTGAGGCAGGCCGCGGCACCGACCGCGCCGTAGCGCGAGCGGGGCCCGGCGCGCCCGGAGCGGGCCCGGCCAGCCGTCACGCCGCCGACGCCACCGCCGGGGAGATGCGCTTGCGGGCCTTCTTGTCCTCGGTGCTGCTGACGAAGGCCTGCGCCTCCTCCTTGCGCTCGAAGACGTGCGGCGCGACCCCGCGCTTGTTCAGGGCCTCCTCCATCTTGAGGCGCAGGAAGGCGCTGGTCGCGTAGCGGGTCGTGGTCGCGTAGTAGTTCGCCTGCAGGTACTGGACCATGCCGGCGTAGTCGTCGACCAAGTTCTCGTTGAGCCGGAAGCCGTCGTGATTGATCACGGCGTTGACCCGCTGGCCCGCCTTCCGGCAGGCCTCGACGATGGTCATGCGCAGCTCGTCCATGTCGCCCTTCACTCGGCAGTACCAGCCTTCCAGGTTGACGAAGAGGATGTTGCGCTCGCCGTCGTAGCTGACGCGGGACTTCAGATCGAGGTTGAGCAGATCCGAGATCAGCTCCATCGGCTCCTCGCGGAAGATGCGCGGATCCATCGGCACCGGATTGCGCACGACGGGGGCGAAATCCATGTGGGCGAGGATGTCGCGCTCGATGTCGATCCCCGGCGCGACCTCGATCAGCTCCAAGCCCTCCGGAGTCAGCTGGAAGACGCAGCGCTCGGTCACGTAGAGGACCGGCTGCGACCGCTCGACCGCGTAGGGGCCCGAGAAGGTGTTCTGCTGGACCTGGGTGACGAACTTGCGGGCCCTGCCCTCGTTCACGATGCGCACCTGACCGTCGGACACCGCGATCTCGAGACCGCCGGCCGTGAAGGTCCCGGCGAACACGACGGTGCGGGCGTTCTGCGAGATGTTGATGAAGCCGCCGCAGCCGTTCAGCTTGCCGCCGAACCGCGAGGTGTTGACGTTGCCGGCCGCGTCGCACTCGGCCATGCCCAGGCAGGTCATGTCGAGGCCGCCGCCGTCGTAGAAGTCGAACATCTGGTTCTGGTCGATGATGCAGTCGGCGTTCGTGGCCGCGCCGAAGCTCGAACCGGACGCCAGCACCCCGCCGACCGCGCCCGCCTCGGTGGTGAGGGTGATGTAGGGGGTGATCTTCTCCTCGTTCGCGACCGACGAGATGCCCTCGGGCGCGCCGACGCCGAGATTGACCACGCCGTTCGGCGGCAGCTCGAAGGCGGCGCGGCGCGCGATGATCTTGCGCTCGTTGAGCGCCATCCGCTTGATGCCGGTGACCGGGACCCGGATCTCGCCGGCGAGCGCCGCGTCGTGCATCACGCCGTAGTTCATCCGGTGCATCTCGGGCTCGGCGACCACCACGCAGTCGACGAGGATGCCGGGCACGCGCACGTCCTTCGGCAGGAGGTAGCCGTCGTCGACGATGCGCTCGACCTGGGCGATGACGATGCCGCCGTTGTTGCGGGCCGCCATGGCCTGGGCGAGGCAGTCCAGGGTCAGCGCCTCCTTCTCGTAGGAGAGGTTGCCCGACGGATCGGCCGAGGTGGCCCGGATGAAGGCCACGTCGATCTTGGTCGCCGTGTAGAACAGCCACTCCTCGCCATCGACCTCGACGAGCTTGACGATGTCCTCGGTGGTCAGTTCGTTGACCTTGGCGCCGCCGTGGCGCGGGTCGACGTAGGTCTTCAGGCCGACTTTCGAGAACAGGCCCGGCTGACCCGCCGCGCAGGCCCGGTAGAGCTGGGAGATCACGCCCTGGGGCAGGTTGTAGCCGCGGATCAGGTTGTCCTGCGCGGCCTTGGCGACCTTGGGCATGCGGCCGAAATTGGCCGCGATGACCCGCGTGAGGAGGCCGTCATGGTGCAGGCGGCCGGTGCCGAGCCCTTTGCTGTCGCCGGCGCCGGCCGTCATGATCAGGGTGAGGCCGCGGGGTGATCCGGTCTCGACGAACCGCTTCTCGAGGGCGGCGTGCAGGGCCTCCGGGATGCAGCTCTGGACGAACCCCGTGGTGGTCACGACGTCGTTCTCGCGGATCAGCGCGATCGCCTCCTCCGCCGAGATGACCTTGTTCTTCCTCATGGAGCCCGTGATCCTCCCCGGCACGTGGAGGAGCGGCCGGCCGTGATGCCCGTCGCCTCCGACTGTGCCATGCGCCGCCCCCGTGGTGCCGGGACGTCTCGGCCCCGGAGATCGGCTGAGTTTTGAATACGATCGTTATTGCACCGCATCAATATTTGCGGCATCGCACGAGGGCACATGCCGGCGCCGTGACAGTACTCCGAAAATGAGTGTCGGCGCTCCTGAAAAACTCTTCGGTCCACGATCAGAAAAATTGCGCGCGTCGCGGGGCCGTCGGCCGCCTGTGCTCCGCCGCACGCGATTTCCATGGTCCGCGTGCGCCGCCTCACCGCGGCGTCCCGGGATCCGGTGTCTCTCGGTCTGGACACGACAGGAGGCGATCATGAACCGAGATCCGAGAGCCCGGAGCAGGCAGGCCGACGGCAAGGCCCGGACGGCGGAGTCCGACCGCGAGACCGATGCCCGCGCACGCGCGGCGGTGGTGGATGCCTGGCGCCGGGCACTGCTCCGGATGCGCGAGCGGCGCGCGACCGAGGACCGCACCGATCCGGGCCATTGAGGCCCGGGGAGAGTCGAGCGGACCGGTCCGGCGCCCGGCGGCGACGCGGGGCCGGCGGTCCGGATCGGGCCCCGACGTCGCCCGAATGGGGACGGGGACCGACCCTTTTTCTCTACTTGGCGCGACGCGGCGGGAGCGGCACAGCGTGAGCAACGAACGGGGAGTATGTGAGCCGATGGACGACGACGTCGCAGACGGCATGGACGGCGGCGACGCGAGCTCCGCGGCGGCTCAGGAGGCGAACGGGATCGCCTTCCTGCTGGCGAGCGCCGCCTACCTGACGCTCGCAGACGCGCATCTGCGGCGGGAAGGTCCGGAGGGGCTCGCCCTGATGGACGAGATCGAGGACCGGATCACGGAGGCCCTGCGGAGCTTCGTCGAGGAGACGTCCTACGAGGATGCGCGGCCGGACATCCTCCAGCACGCGACCCGCAAGGTCCGCGCCCTCCTCGAAGCGGGACGCTCGCTGGCGCCGGAGATGCGGCGCTTCCAGTGAGCTTCGGCCCGGGCCGGACCGCGTGGCGGCGCGCTCGGGCCGGCGGGGCTCAGACGCCCGGCGGTGAGGGCTTCGCGAAGTCGATATCGGCCGCGACACCGGCGAGCCGGTCGGGATCGCGCTCCTTGCGCTCGCTGTAGCGGTCCACGAGGTAATCGGCGCATCCGCGGGTCAGCAGCGTGAACTTCATGAGTTCCTCGCACACGTCGACGACCCGGTCGTAGAGCGGCCCGGGCCTCATACGGCCCGCCTCGTCGAACTCGCGGTAGGCCATCGGCACCGAGGACTGGTTGGGGATCGTGATCATCCGCATCCAGCGGCCGAGGACGCGCAGGGCGTTCACGGCGTTGAAGCTCTGGGACCCGCCCGAGACCTGCATCACCGCGAGGGTCCGGCCCTGCGTCGGGCGCAGACTCCCCTCGGACAGGGGCAGCCAGTCGATCTGGCTCTTCATCACGCCGGTGAGCGCGCCGTGCCGCTCGGGCGAGACCCAGACCTGCCCCTCGGACCAGGCCGAGAGGGCGCGGATCTCCCGCACCTTCGGATGGTCGGCGGTCGCGTCGTCGGGCAGCGGCAGGCCGTCGGCGTGGTAGATGCGGACCTCGCCGCCCATCGCCTCCAGGAGCCGCGCGGCCTCGTAGGCCAGGAACCGGCTGAAGGAGCGTTCGCGGAGCGACCCGTACAGGATCAGGAAGCGCGGCGCGTGCACGAGCGGGATCCCCCGACCGGCCCCGTCGGTCGGCGTTGCGAAATGCGCCGCGCTGAGATTCGGCAGGCCGTCACGGACCGAAGGGGCAGGGGCCGGGCTCTTGCTCACCGGGACGCTTTCTCATACGTTCAAACAACCGTTTGAAGATTGTCGGGAAAATGGACGACGCGCAAGCCCTGGCGGCCTTCGCGGCCCTGGCGCAGGAGCACAGGCTGCGGCTGGTGCGGGCGCTGGTGAGAGCCGGTCCGGAGGGCCTCGCCTCCGGCACGCTGGCCGAGGCGGTCGGCGTGTCGGCCGCCACGGTTTCGCATCACCTGAAGGAATTGAGCCGCGCCGGGCTGGTCAGCTCGCGGCGCGACGGTCGCTCCATCCTCTACAGTGCCGCCTACCCGGTGCTGGCCGATCTGATCGCGTTCCTGATGCGCGATTGCTGCCAGGGCCGCGCGGAGATCTGCACGCCGGCGGCGGAGACCCTGGCCGCCTGCCTCAGCCCCTCGGGAGACGCAGCACATGTCTGAGCCGTTCGACGTCGTGATCTACCACAATCCGGCCTGCGGCACGTCGCGCAACACCCTCGCGATGATCCGTAACGCCGGGATCGAGCCCCACGTGATCGAGTATCTGAAGACGCCGCCGACACGCGCGCTGCTGCTGCAGCTCCTCGACCGCGCCGGGCTGTCGGTGCGCGACGTGCTCCGGGAGAAGGGCACGCCCTACGCCGAGCTCGACCTCGGCAACCCGGACCTGACCGACGGGCAGTTGCTCGACGCCGTCGCGGCGCATCCGATCCTGCTCAACCGGCCGCTCGTGGTCACGCCGAAGGGCGTACGCCTGTGCCGTCCCTCGGAGGCGGTGCTGGATCTCCTGCCGCCGCAGCGGGGCGGCTTCGTGAAGGAGGACGGCGAGCCGGTGGTCGACGAGCAGGGCCGCCGTGTCGCCACGGCCTGAGCGCCCGCGGGCCGTCGTGGCGGCGGTCCAGACATGAGCGAAGCCAGCCGCTGGCCGGTGATCGCCGCACTCGGCGTCGTGGAGATCCTCGCCTGGGGCTCGTCGTTCTACCTGCCGGCGGTGATGGCGGCCCCCATCGCCGAGAGCACCGGCTGGCCCCTCGCCTGGGTGGTCGGCGGACTGGCCTTCGGCCTCCTCGTCGCGGCCCTCGCCTCGCCGCATGTCGGGGCGGCGATCCACCGGCACGGCGGGCGGCCGGTCCTCGCCCTCGCGGCGCTGCTCCTCGCCGCCGGGCTGACCGTCGTGGCCGTGGTGCCGAGCCTGCCGATCTATCTCGCCGGCTGGCTGATCCTCGGCGCCGGCATGGGCTGCGGCCTGTACGACCCCGCCTTCGCGACCCTCGGGCGGCTCTACGGCGCGGCCGCGCGGCCGGCCATCACCACGCTGACCCTCTGGGGCGGGTTCGCCAGCACCGTGTGCTGGCCGCTCTCGGCCTTCCTGGTGGCCCATATCGGCTGGCGGGGCGCCTGTCTCACCTATGCCGGCCTGCACCTCGCGGTGACGCTGCCGCTCATCCTCGCGATGATCCCGCACGCGCCGGCACTCCCGGTCTCCGACGGGCCACAGGAGGCGGGGTCCGCGCCGCTATCGACTCGGGAGCGCCGCGCGTTCCTGCTGTTCGCGGGGGTGCTGGTCCTCGGCGGCGCGATCATGTCCCAGGTCTCGGTGCACCTGCTCACCCTGCTGCAGGCGCGCGGCGTGTCGCTCGCCGCCGCCGTCTCGTACGGGGCGCTGATCGGGCCCGCGCAGGTGAGCGCCCGCGTCGCCGAGATCTCCCTCAAGGGCCGGCACCACCCGCTCTGGACACTGACGGCCGCCTTCGGCCTGATCGCCCTCGGGCTGTGGCTCCTCGCGGCCGGGCTGCCGGGCGTGGCGCTCTGGCTGGTGCTCTACGCGGGCGGCAACGGGATCTACTCGATCGCCCGCGGCACGGTCCCGCTCGCCCTGTTCGGCCCCGTGCGCTACCCGCTGGTGGTCGGCCGCCTCGCCCGGCCGGCCCTGGCCGCCCAGGCCCTGGCGCCGCCGGCGGGGGCCGTCGTGCTCACCCATGTCGGGCCGGGCGCCCTGTGGTGGATGCTCCTCGCGCTGGCGCTCGCCGCCCTGGGCCTGATCGGGGCGCTGTGGCGCGCGCGGTGACGGCGGGCCGGCAGGATCAGCGGATGCCGCCGTCGAGCAGGCGGTACCACGCGATGATCGCCGAGACGTACAGCCGGTTCAGCCCGTGGAGCGGCAGCGGCTCGATCGGCGTCAGCGGCAGGGGCAGGTTGCCGGCATCTCCGGTCGCGATGTAGGCGGCCATCGCCCGGCCCATCGCCGACTGGAGGCCCACGCCCCGGCCCTGGCAGCCGATATCGATGAGGAGCCCGGGCGCCGGCTCGTGGAGATGGGGCAGGTAGTCCCGGGTGATCGCGACGCGGCCGCACCAGCGATGGTCGAAGGCGATCCCGTCGAGCTGGGGGAAGAGCTTGCCGACGATCCGCTCGAGATGGGCCCAGTCGGCGGGGTCGCGCGGCTCCCGGAACGGTCCGCGGCCGCCCATCAGCAGGCGCCCGGTATGGTCGAGGCGGAAGTAGAGCAGGAGCTTGCGCGTGTCCGAGGAGACGTGGCCTTCGGGCAGGATCGAGCGCCGCAGGTTGTCGGTTAGCGGCACCGTGGCGACCTGGAACGAGTTCGCCGCGATCACCGTCCGCGCGAGGTTCGGCCACAGGCCGCCCGTATAGCCGTTGGTGCACAGCACGACCCGGCCGGTCGTCACCCGCTCGCCCTGGGCCGTGGTGACGGTCCAGCCCGATCCGGTCCGTTCGAGGCCGGTGACCGGCGATCCGCCGTGGATCGTGGCGCCGGCCTTCTGGGCGGCCCGGGCGAGGCCGCGGGCGTAGCTCAGGGGCTGGATCGCCCCGCCGCGGCCGTCGAGCCAGCCGCCGAGATAGCGGTCGGTCCCCAGCAGCTGCTCGGTCTCGGCCCTGTCGAGGACGCGGGTGGGCGCACCGAGATCCGCCCACTGGGCCGCCCGCTTGGCGACCTCGGCGAGCCCGGCCTCGGTGTGGGCGCCCTGGATCCAGCCGGCGCGGGAATGCGGCACGTCCATCCCGTGCCGGGCGATGAGGTCGAACACGACGTCGGCGGTCCCGCCGGCGAAGCGCGCGAGTCGCTCGCCGCGCTCCCGACCGAACCGCGTCACGAGGTCGGCGGGATCGTATTTCAGGCCCGGGATGACCTGGCCGCCGTTGCGGCCGGACCCGCCGTAGCCGACCTCCTGCGCCTCGAGCACGACGGGTCGGATGCCGCGCTCGGCGAGATGCAGGGCGGTGGACAGGCCGCAGAACCCGCCGCCGACGATCACCACCTCGGCCAGGCCGGATCGGGCCAGCGGCGGCGTGTCCGGCGCGGGCGCCGCCGTCGTGGCCCAGAGCGAGGGTGCGAGCGGGAACGGTTCGGCCACGGCGTGTCCTAGAGCGGGTGCAGCACGCGCTGCAGGAAGTCCCGGGTACGCGGATTCTGCGGCCGGTTGAGGACCTCGGCGGCCGGCCCCTGCTCGACGAGACGGCCGCCGTCGAGGAAGAGGACCCGGTCGGCGACCTCGCGGGCGAAGCCGATCTCGTGGGTGACCACGAGCATCGTCATACCCTCGTCGGCGAGGGCGCGCATGACCTTCAGCACGTCGCCGACGAGCTCGGGATCGAGGGCCGAGGTCGGCTCGTCGAACAGGATCGCCTCAGGCCGCATCGCGAGCGCCCGGGCGATCGCGACGCGCTGCTGCTGCCCGCCGGAGAGCTCGTTCGGCCGGGCGTGCTCCTTGCCCGAGAGCCCGACCCGGGCAAGCAGGGCGCACGCCCGCTCCTCGGCCTCGCCCCGGGGCTCACCCTTCACGTGGATCGGCCCCTCGACGACGTTCTCGAGCGCCGTGCGGTTGGCGAACAGGTTGAAGCGCTGGAAGACCATGGAGACCCGCGTGCGGATCGCCTTGATGCCGCGCTTGTCCCGGTCAACCCGCTGCCCGTCGACGCGGATCTCGCCGCCGTCGTAGGCCTCGAGCCCGTTGATGCAGCGCAGGAGGGTCGACTTGCCGGATCCCGAGGGCCCGATGATGCAGACGACCTCGCCCTTGGTGACCTCGGCCGAGACGCCCTTGATCACCTCCAGCGCGCCGTAATGCTTGCGGACGTCCTCCAGCACGATCATCGATGCCGTCCCTTCGCCTCGAAGTGGCGGACCAGCAGGATCAGCGGCAGGCTCAGCGCGAGGTACATCAGCGCCACCAGCGTGTAGACGCTGGTGTTCTTGAAGGTCGACGAGGCGATCAGCTTTCCCTGGAGCGCCAGCTCGGCGACCGTGATGGTCGAGGCCTGCGACGAGTCCTTGAGCATCATGATCATGATATTGCCGTAGGGCGGCAGCGCGATCCGGATCGCCTGCGGCAGGATCACCCGCCGCATGGTCATGCCCCAGCCCATGCCGATCGAAAGCGCCGCCTCGACCTGGCCGCGATCCACCGCCTCGATGCCGGCGCGGAAGTTCTCGGCCTGATAGGCCGAGTAGGCGATGCCGAGCCCGATGATCGCCGCCTGGACGGCGGTGAGCGACAGGCCGAAATCGGGCATCACGAAGTAGATGTAGAACAGCTGCACGATGATCGGGATGCCGCGCAGGATGTTGATCATCACCGCGCTGAAGCCCGACAGGATCGCGATGCCGGAGACCCGCATCACCGCCCAGACCAGCCCGAGCAGCGTCGAGACCACCAGGGACGCGATCGTGATCAGGATCGTGAGCTGCACGCCCTGCAGCAGGATCGGCAGGTAGTCCTGGGCGTCGGCGAGGAACTCGCGCATGAAGGTCAGGACCGGTCGGCCGACGGCGGCAGACCCCACTTGGTCAGGATCGCCTGGAGCGTCCCCTCGGCCTTCAGCTTGGCGAGCGCCTTGTCGATCCTGGCGAGGAGCTCGGTGTCGGTCTTGCGGACGCTGAGGCCGACCGAGGCGACGACTGTCGGCTTGAAGGTCTCGACGAGGCGGACGCCGGGAAACAGGCCCTGCTTGACGTAGTAGGCGAGGATCGGCGCGTCGGCGAAGCCGGCCTTCAGCCGCCCGGAATTGACGTCCCGGATGATGTCGGGGATCGCGTCGTAGATCTTCACCTCGTTGAAGAGGCCCGACTTCTTCAGCGGCTCGACGAAGGCGGTGCCGACCTGGGCGCCCACTGTCTCGCCCTTCAGGTCGGCGAAGGACGTGTAGTCCTTCGTGTCGGTCTTCGGGACGATCAGCCCCTCGCCGTAGCTGTAGACGGGCGCCGAGAACGACACGACCTCCTTGCGCTGCGGCGTGATGAACATCGCCGCCGCGATGATATCGATCTTCGAGGCGGTGAGCGCCGGGATCAGCGTCGAGAATTGCAGCGGCTCGACCGCGACCGTGAAACCCGCCTCCTTGCTGACCGCGTTGACGAGGTCGACCATCACGCCTTGAATGCTGTTCGTCTTGGTATCGAGGAAGGTGAAGGGCAGGCCGGTGGGCGTCGATCCCACCTTCAGGGCCTGCGCGCCGACGGGGGCGCCGAGGACGCCGAGGAGCAGCGCTGACGACAGACACAGCTTGGCCAACCGTCTTCCCATGGTGCCGCTCCCGTGCAGTGCCCGGGTCACGCGGCGGAAGCCGGGCCCGATTTCATTCTCGTGAAGAATACCGCACGTTTTCGGTATCGACGCAAGCGACTTTCACGTGCATGAAGAAGCACACGAGAGGCAGGCTGGCGTGACGGTGAGCATCCCCCGAGGCGAGGCAACGGGTCCGGAACCGGTCGACCGGGCTGTGGGTCAGCGCCTGCGCGGCCTGCGTCGCGCGCGCGGGCTCTCGCTGGAGGCGGTGGCGTCAAGCACGGGCCTGTCGATCGGCTTCATCAGCCAGGTCGAGCGGGGCCTGTCGTCGCCGTCCCTGCGGGTTCTGGCGCTGCTCGCCGACACGCTGCAGATCGGGATCGGCGGCCTGTTCGAAGCGGGGCCGGACGCGCCCGACCCGGATCCCATCGTCGTGTTCCGGAAGGACCGGCCGGAACTTCAGCTCTGGCGGGCCGGCATCACCAAGCAGCTCCTGACCCCGCCAGGGGGCACGCAGGGGATGAGCCTGTTCCACGTGGTGCTGAAGCCCGGCGCGAGCACCGGCGACGAGCCCTTCAGCCACGACGGCGAGGAAGCCGGCCTCGTCCTCGCGGGGCGCCTCACCCTGATCGTCGAGGCGCGGACGCTCCAGCTCGCGGAGGGCGACAGCTTCCGCTTCGAGAGCCGGCGGCCGCACCGCTTCAGCAATCCCGACCCGCGCAGCCAGACCATCGTCCTGTGGGTCAACGTCCTCGGATCACCCGCGACGACGTGAGCGGGGCGCGGCGCGTCAGTTGCTCAGGCGCACGCTCGCGAGCGTGGTGCTGAAAAGCTTCAGCATGGCGGCGGTGATGTCGCCGTTCGTGGTCACCGGAAAATACATGCCGTCGGACGCGCAGGCCTGCAGGGCCGGCCCGATCTTCGATTCGTACGGCCTGACGTAGCTGTTGTAGAAATCGTTATCGTAGATCGGCAGGTACTGCGTGTAGATGATCCCGATCTTGACGTTCTTGTTCTTGAGATTCGTGCAGGTCGAGGGACTCAGCGGCCCGATGAAGCGGTTGCTCTGGATCTGGAAACCCGCGCTCTGGTTGGTGACGCTGCCGCCGGTGTCCTCGACGCCGTCGGTGACCATGAACAGGAACCGGATCGGCTTGTCCGGCGTCAGCCCGTCGCCGCTGGCCGGGATCGTCGCGTTCATCTTCGCGATGGCCCGCTCGAAATCGGTCTGATTGTCGGACTGATTATAGTAGGCGTAGGCGATATCGATATTCGGGGTCGCGGTCTTGATATTGTTCAAGGTCGGCGTCATCGCCTGCAGCCGCGTCTGCGTCACCGAATCGTTGAAGGTCCACATCTCCATCTGGAACTGTTGCGGCAGCAACATGCTGACATTCGCCTGATCGACGAGCGCCGAGACCGCGTCCCTCAGAACCTGGATGCGGAGCTTGATGTTGTTCCGCAACGCCACATGGTAGAAGTCGTTCTGATCGTCGCCGGTGATGTTGCCCTTGTTGTCGAAGGTGTGCTGGTGGCAGGCGAACGCGCACCCGTTGGTCGCGCGCTTCATGTTGCTCACGTCGGCATCGGTCGCCGCGAGCCCCATCGACGGCGAGTTGTCGAGCAGCAGGTAGTAGTTGATGTACTGCGAGGTGTTGCGGGTCGCCGAGGACGTGCCGCTGATGGGCATGGCCGGGATCTGCATCATCGATGCCAGGCTGGTCTTGACCGTCGCCGTGTAGGTGGCGGTGAGGCTCAGCGTCTTCGCGCTGTTCACCGGCGCGCCGGGGGCGAACGAGGTCACCGTGACGCCCGGAACCTTGGCGGCCTCGGCGCGGAACTGCGTCTCCATGTTCTGCAAGGTCGTCGTCGGGATCGTGTTGGTCTTCTGCGACATCACCGCGAGCACGGCGCCGTCGAGGGCGGTGTCGAGCTGGGTCTTCGCGGCGTTGCGGCGCCCGTAATCGATCGCCGCCGCCGTGGCGAACATGACCGGCAGCGTGACCAGCGCGAACGTCAGCGCGACCTGACCGGAGCGCGCCCGCGGAAACGCCGCGACGGCCAGCCTGAGAGCGCGGTTCAACCGGATGCGGAACACCGACACGGGCCTTCCCTCGACCATTAGTTGTAGACCGGGCAGGCGGTGCCGCCCGGCATGACGATCTCGCTGGGGGTGCGCTCGGACCACGGGATCTGCCGCGTGAAGGTCAATCCGCGGCCGCCGAAGATCCAGCGGTACAGGGCACTCCCGATGATCGGGGTGTAGGGCATCGTGACTTCCGCCAGGATGTAGCGGGCCCCGTCGAACTGATAGGCGGCCGGCGTGGCGGGGAGTCCGTTGCTCCCGTTGGCCTGGTTGGCCGGGCGCTTCGTGGCGTTCTGCGGCCAGCTGGAGCAGACGAAGCCCTTGAGCGACCCATTGACCGTTTCCACGCCCATCGCGTTGACCACGATCTGCAGGCCGGACGCGTCCAGCGGGCGCAGGATCGCGGTCGCCGCGCTGGTGATCTTCGTCATCCCGTCCTGCGTCGCCAGAGCCATCCCGTTCTGGGTCGCCAGAGCGTTGTCCACCCGTCCGGACAGATCGCCCAGCGTGCGCGCGAACAGGGTCAGTTTCCGGGTCGCGTCGACGACGCGCGTCAGCTCGGCGGTCCCGAAATACAGGACGATCAGCAGGGGCAGGACGAGCGCGAACTCGACGGCGGCGATCCCGCGCTCATCGCGGCGGAAGCGGCTCAGGCCGATCGGCAGGCCACCCATCACGAGCACCCCGACGGTGCGGTGTAGGGTTCCACCTTGAACACCGTCGCGGCCTGCAGCACCCGCCGCCTGTTCGGCAGGTTGGGCACGGCAACACCGAGCAGCGGGAAGAAGACCGGGATGTCGACCGCGGCCTGCACGATCACGATGGCCGAGTTCCCGGCGCAGGCGTAGCTGGCGAAGTTCGGGTTCCAGTCGCTCGCACCGCTGGCGTTGGTCGCGACCGGCGAGACCGGGTTGGCGGACCCGTAATCGGCCACCTTCATCACGCTGACCCGGACGTTGGCGCAGGTGAAGATCGTGACCCGGGGCGTGCCGTTCGGCTGCGTGCAGATCGCCGTCCGGAAGCGACTCATCAGCGTCGCGGGGTCGGTTGTGCCGGCGTTCGTCGTCTGGAACGTGCCCGTGTAGATCTGCCGGCTGGCGTCGGACACCGCCTGCTGGAGGATCTCCTGCTCCCAGAACACGATCCCGTTCTCGAGGCAGGCCCCGACCAGCGCGAAGAACGGCAGGGCCACCAGGGCGAACTCCACGGCCGTCGCGCCCCCGCGTGCCCGCGCGAAGCGCGCGGCCCGTTCCCGGAGGTCGAGCAAGCGCGACGCCGCTCGGATAGCCCTGCTCACATCCCAACTCGAAATCGGAACCACCGAGCTCGAGAGAGCATCAAAAGCTTACTTTTCTCCGCGCATCACTGCTCAAAGTCGAGCCGTTCACGCACATGTGCTACCGAGCGGGCGCCGGAATAGTTCGTTAGCATCAACCAACAGTTGAGAGCGCCGCTGTTCCAGCCCTCATCGGTAACGCAGCGAGATCGCACTCTTCGGCCAGGCGGAGATCGTCGCGTCGACGTCGCGCGAAGCGGTCGACAAGACGAGGCGCGGGTTCGGCGCACGTTCGGCGTGCTTTGACGTGTGGATGACGTGGAAATAGGACATTGCACAGTCACGATCGGCCGGAGCGGCACAGACTCGCGTCGAGATAAGTGCCATTAAGCGCGGCTTAAGAGGTCGCCGATAGTTTCACCGGCCAATATAAACCGCATGGCGATCCCCGATCATGGCCCGCGCTCTGCCGGACGTTGCCTCCATCGAAGAGGGTGTTGGGCTCCTCCGGACCCAGCTCCTGTCGATCTCCGACGCGATCGCGCGCACGCGCCAGGAGATCGCCGACCTCCGGCAGGAACAGGAGACGAGCCGCGCGCGGGACGAGCTCCTCGCCGTGGTGCAGGGTACCGAGGACGCCACCAACGCGATCCTGACGGCTTCGGAGAAGGTGGATACGCTCGCGCGCGGCATCGTCAGACGGTCGGGCGAGGACGCCAACCGGGCCGACGCCCAGGCCATCCAGATCGAGATGCAGACGATCTTCGAATCCTGCAATTTCCAGGACCTCACCGGCCAGCGGATCTCGAAGGTCGTGCGCACGATCGTCCTCGTCGAGGAGCGGATCGGCGAGATGCTGCGCGTCTGGTCCGGGCCCGGCGACGCGCCGTCGCGGCCGAATCCGACGACCGACACGCGCAGCGAGGAGGCGGCCCTGCTCAACGGCCCCGTCCTGCCCGGCGACGCCTCGGTATCGCAGGACACGGTCGACGCGATGTTCCCGTAAGGCGCGGTCCGGAAGGCGTGCCGATGGGCCGGATACTCCTCATCACGGACGATCCCGCACGCAGCCAGGGCCTGGCCCAGGACCTGTCCGATGGCCTGTCCTGTGAGCTCCACGATCTGCGCGCCGCGGAATTGCCCCTCGGCGGCGCGACCGCGATCGTCACCGACGTGCTCGATCTGGGCGCGAGCTCCGTCGAGCGTCTCCGCCGCCGTCTCGCGGAGGTCCGGCACGGCGCTCCGCTGACCGTCCTGCTCCACACCGACAGCCCGCGAACCCGGCTGCTCGGCGTCGCCCTCGGCGCGACCCACACGCTGTGCGCGCCGTTCGACACGGATCGCCTGCGGGAGACGCTGGGGGCGCCGCGCGCGGCTGCGCGCCTCGCGACCTTCGCGGACGAGCCCCTGCCGGCCTGCGCCGTGCGGACGGCCGCGGCGGTGCGCGGATTCTATGCCTCGGTGTTCGTGCCCGACCAGCCGATTACGCCCGGCGTCATCGACAACGGAACCCAGGCCATCGACCTCGCGATCCGGGACACCGGGATCCGCGACTGGGTCCGGGCGGTCCGCCAGTTCGACGACGCCACGCACCAGCACTGCCTGCTGGTCGCCGGTCTGGCGGCGGCCTTCGCGGCGAGCCTCGGCCTCGGCGAGCAGGAGCGCCACCGCCTGACCAAGGCGGCCCTGCTGCACGACGTCGGCAAGATCCACATCCCGGCCGCCATCCTCAACAAGCCGGGCCGGCTCGACGACGCCGAGCTGGCCGTCATGCGGCTGCATCCGGAGAAGGGCTACAGCATGCTCGTCGATCAGGGCTTCGAGCAGCAGATGCTGCAGGTCGTCCGGTCGCACCACGAGATGCTCGACGGGTCGGGCTATCCGGACCGGCTCAAGGGGGAGGAGATCCCCGACCTCGTCCGCCTCGTCACCGTCTGCGACATCCACGCGGCCCTGATCGAGCAGCGGCCCTACAAGCAGCCCATGGCGAGCGAGGCGGCTTACGCGATCCTGGAGGGCATGGTGGGGCGGCTCGACCCGGCGATCGTCGGCGCGTTCCGGCCGGTCGTCGCCGCCTTCGCGCCCCACACCCTCGACGCGGCCTGACAGCGTTCGGCGGCGTCGGGCCGCGGCCTCGTCGCGTTCCTTCGGCCGCGTTCCGTCGGCCGCGTTCCTTCGGCATGCGAGAGCCGCGCCGCGGAGGGATCCGCGGCGCGGCGTGCGTTTTCCACCGTCACGGCGTCGCGCGCTGCGCCGTGCGCGGCCCGCGACGCCGCGGGCTCACTCGGCCGGCTGGAGAGCCGGCGCGGGCGGAAGCGGCGCCATGGTCTGGCCGGACAGGGCCGCGGCGAGCTTGGCCTCGTCGACCTCGTTCTCCCAGCGCGCCACCACGATGCAGGCCACCGCGTTGCCGATGAAGTTGGTCAGCGCGCGGCACTCCGACATGAAGCGGTCGACGCCGAGGATCAGCGCCATGCCGACCACCGGCACGGAGGGCACCACGGCGAGCGTCGCCGCCAGGGTGATGAAGCCCGAGCCGGTGACGCCGGCGGCACCCTTGGACGACAGCATGGCGACGAGCAGCAGCAGCGCCTGCTCACCGTAGCTCAGCGGCGTGTCGGTCGCCTGCGCGATGAACAGCGCCGCCATGGTCATGTAGATGTTGGTGCCGTCGAGGTTGAACGAGTAGCCCGTGGGCACCACGAGGCCGACGACCGGCTTCGAGCAGCCGGCCCGCTCCATCTTCTCCAGCAGCGAGGGCAGTGCCGACTCGGAGGACGACGTGCCGAGCACGAGGAGCAGCTCTTCCTTGATGTAACGGATGAGCTTGATGATCGAGAAGCCGTTGTAGCGGGCGACCGCCCCGAGCACGACCAGCACGAAGATCGCCGACGTCAGGTAGAAGGCGCCGACGAGGTAGGCGAGGTTGGCCAGCGAGCTGATCCCGTACTTGCCGATCGTGAACGCCATCGCGCCGAAGGCGCCGATCGGGGCGACCTTCATGATGATGTTGACGACGCCGAAGATCGCCTCGGACAGGACCTTGATGATGTCGAGCACCGGCTTGCCGCGGTCGCCCAGGAAGGCGAGGCCGAAGCCGAACAGCACCGAGAAGAACAGCACCTGCAGGATCTCACCGCCCGCGAAGGCGCCGACCGCCGTCGTGGGAATGATGTTCATCAGGAAGTCGACGATGCTCTGCTCCTTCGCCTTGCCGGCGTAGGTGGCGACCGCCTTCGGATCGAGCGACTTCGGATCGATGTGCAGGCCGTTGCCCGGCTGGAGCACGTTGGCGACGACGAGGCCGACGATCAGCGCCAGCGTCGAGAACGTCAGGAAGTAGATCAGCGCCTTGCCGCCGACCCGACCGACCTTCTCGAGGTTGGTCATCCCGGCGATGCCGGAGACGACGGTCAGGAAGATCACCGGCGCGATGATCATCTTGACGAGCTTGATGAAGGCGTCGCCCAGCGGCTTCAACTCGGCGCCGAGCTGCGGGTAGAAATGGCCGAGCAGGATGCCGATCGCGACGGCGACCAGGACCTGGAAGTACAGAGTCCGGTACAGCGGCTTCGATTTGGCGGGCGGATGCGGGGCGGTGAGTGGTGACGGTACGGCAGCCATCGGGCGTTCTCCCTGTCTCGGGTTTCGGGCGGGGCGGCTCGCGTCGGGGTGTCCCGGCGGTGTCCGCGCTTGCTGTTGGCCTTCCGGCGCGCAGCCGTTCTCTGACGACATGGCTGCGTTTCGTGACGAGAATGGCAACCGGCATGCCAATTGACCGAAGGCCGCTACATTTCTTTAACCATTTGCCGGAGATAGCTTTTTTCAAGCAGGCTCGCGGCAGGGCCGCGGGTGGTCTTGCGGATTCCCGCACGCCGCCGGTCGGAACGGTCCGGATCTCCGCACTGGCCCGCCGTCGGTGAGCGGGCACCCGCCCTCCGGTCACCGCCCGCCTTCGCGCCGGGGTGTCGCCGTCGTGGTCGGGCTCTGCGCGATCCTCGTGACGGCGTGGCTCGCCGGGCGCGCCGCGGAGCGCTGGGCCCTCTCGGACCTGCGGCGCGGCGCCCGTTCGGCGATCGGCCTTCAGGTCGGCGTCCTGCTCGCGGAGATGCAGAAGCAGGCGTCCCTGCCGCTGGCGCTCGCGGCCGACCCCGAGGTCGCCGCCGCGGTCGGTCCCGATCCCGGGCGCGACCTCCTCGACCGTGTCGACCGGCGGCTCGCCCAGGTCGCCGCCGCCACGGGTTCGGCGGTCATCTACATCATCCGCGCCGACGGACTCACGGTCGCGGCGAGCAACGCGGGCGAGGATCGCAGCTTCGTCGGCCGGGACTACGGGTTCCGCCCGTATTTCAAGCAGGCCCTGGCCGGCGGGGCCGGCTCCCAGTTCGCCCTCGGCACGGTCAGCGGACGGCCGGGCCTGTACCTCGCGCGCCGGATCGGGGCCGGGAGCGGGGTCGTCGTGGTGAAGGTCGAGTTCGACGCCGTCGAGTCGGCGTGGCGGGCCGCCCGCGAGGTCACCTTCGTCACCGACGCCCGTGGCATCGTCCTCGTCACCAGCGAGCCGGGCTGGCGCTTCGACACGCTCAGCGCCGTCGACGCGGCCGAACGCGCCCGGATCGAGGCGGGACAGGAATTCGGCAACGCCCGCCTGGAGCGCCTGCCGCTCCATCCGGTCGCGGGCGAGCCGGACGTGGTGCGGGTCGGGCGCGGGTCGCTGCCGGCCTGGAGCGCGATCCTGTCGCAGGCGCCCGTACCGGGCACGGACTGGCAGCTGCGGACGCTGACGCCGCTCGGCACCGCAGTCGAGCGGGAACGCCTGCAGGCCTGGATCATCGCGGCCCTCGTCACGGCATTCGCTGGCTACGGGATCTTCGCGCTCACCGATCGCGGCCGCCGGACCCGGGCGCGGCTCGCCGAGGCCGCTGCGCGCCGGGCGGAGCTGGAATCGAGCGTCGAGGCGCGGACGCGGGCGCTGCGGGAGACCAATGCCCAGCTGCGCGCCGAGATCGCGGAGCGGCAGCGCGCCGAGGCCGAACGCGAGCGCCTCGGCCGCGAACTGGCGCAGGCCGGCCGGCTCGCGGCGCTGGGCCAGTTCGCGGCCAGCATGGCCCACGAGATCAACCAGCCGCTGGCGGCGATCCGCTCCTACGCGGACAATGCCGCGATCCTGATCCGCCGCGGCCGGGGCGAGGACGCGGCCGAGAATGCCGCCGCCATCGGGCGGCTCACCGACCGCATCGCCGGACTCACCCGGCAACTCAAGGGCTTCGCCCGCCGCGCCTCGCCGCGGCGGGAACCGGTTTCCCTGCGTGAGGTGGTGGCGAACGCGCTGGAGCTCGTGGCGGCGCGCGCCGCCGCGCTGCACGTCCCGCTGGAGGCGGACCGGCCCGCCCCGGATCTGCGCGTCCTCGGGGACGGCCCGCGGCTGGAGCAGGTCCTGGTCAACCTGCTGCAGAACGCCGTCGACGCCGTGGCGGGTCGCGAAGAGGCCCGCGTCAGCCTGCACCTCGTCGAGGGGGACGAGCGCGTCGCGATCGAGGTGGCCGATACCGGGCCCGGGATCCCCGCGGAGGTGCGCGGCCAGATCTTCGACGCCTTCTTCACGACCAAGGCGGACGGCCTCGGCCTGGGCCTCGCCATATCCCGCGGGATCGTGGAGGATTGCGGCGGGAACCTGATCCTGGCCGGCGGCGACGGCGCCGGGACGGTCTTCCGGATGGAGATGATCCGGGCGGCGGACGCGGTCCCGAACGTGGGCAAGCCCGTGGGAGCGACACCGTGAGCGGACCGGCGGACGCGCAGGCGGGGACCGAGCGCGTGGTCTTCATCGACGACGAGGCCGACGTGCGCCGGGCCAACGGCCAGAGCCTGGAGCTCGAGGGTTTCGCCGTCGAGGCCTTCGCGGCCGCCGAGCCGGCGCTCGCGGCGATCCTGGCCGCGCCGCCCGGCGTGGTGGTCACCGACGTGCGGCTGCCGGGGCTCGACGGCGTCGCCCTCCTGACGCGGCTGCGCCGGGTCGACCCCGACCTGCCGGTCATCCTGATCACCGGCCACGGGGACATCCGCATGGCGGTGGCCGCCATGCAGGACGGGGCCTACGACTTCCTGGCCAAGCCCTATCCCGCCGAGGCGCTCGTCGTGTCCGTGCGCCGGGCGCTGGAGCGGCGGCGGCTCGTGATCGAGAACCGGGCGCTGCGGGCCCGGCTCGACGCGGCGATCGAGGAGGATCCGGCTTTCCTCGGGACCTCCCCGGAGATCGTGGGCCTGCGCGCCCTGGTGCGCGAGGTGGCGCAGGCCGACGTCGACGTGCTGGTTTTCGGCGAGACCGGGTCCGGCAAGGAGGTCGTGGCCGGCGCCCTGCACCGGTGGAGCCGCCGCGCGGAGCGAAACCTCGTGGCCATGAATTGCGGGGCGCTGCCCGACAGCGTGGTCGAGAGCGAGCTGTTCGGGCACGAGGCCGGCGCCTTCACCGGGGCCCTCAAGCGCCGGGTCGGCCGCATCGAGCACGCGCAGGGCGGCACGCTCTTCCTCGACGAGATCGAGAGCATGCCGCTGCCGCTGCAGGTCAAGCTCCTCCGCGTGCTCCAGGAGCGCACCGTGGAACCGCTCGGCACCAACGAGGTGCGCCCGGTCGACATGCGCGTGGTCGCCGCCACGAAGGTCGATCTCGGGCAGGCGGCCGCGCAGGGCACCTTCCGCGACGACCTCTATCACCGGCTCAACGTCATCACGATCGCGATCCCGCCCCTGCGCGACCGCGGGGAGGACGTGCTGCTGCTGTTCCAGCACTTCCTGCGCCGGGCCGCGGAGAAGTTCGGGCGCCCGGTGCCGCCCGTCACGCCTGCGATCCGCGAGCACCTGCGCCGCCACGCCTGGCCCGGCAACGTCCGCGAGCTCGGCCATTTCGCCGAGCGCTGCGCGCTGGGCCTCGCGGCGGCGGCGCAGCCCGCGGCCGAGAGGGCCGCCGCCAGCCTCACCGATCAGGTCGATCGCTTCGAGCGGCAGCTGATCCGCGACGAGCTGATCATGGCCGGCGGCGATGTCCGCGCCGCCGCGGAAGCCCTCGGCCTGCCGCGCAAGACCCTCTACGACAAGATGGCCCGGCACGGTCTGACCCCGGGCGACTACCGCTAGGGCCGTCGCCCGGCCCGTCCCGAGCCACCGACGGTCCCGGCGCGATCACGGGAGCGCCGCGACGGCGACCTGCCGAAAAGGGGTACGCGGGCCGGTGCGGAAACTGCTTAGCGTAGCGGACGGATCCCCCCCGCCGAGCCGCCCATGCCCCGCTTCTTCATCGACCTGCACGACGGAACCGAGCTCGTCCGCGACAAGGACGGCTACGACCTGCCCGGTCTCGAAGCCGCCCGGTCGCAGGCCGTGAAGATCATGACGCGGATCGCGCAGGGGCTCTCCGACCGGCCCGGGCGCCAGGATTACATCGCGGCGGTCCGCGACGACACGGGCGTGGTGCGGATGCGCTTCCGCGTGTCGCTCGATGCCGGCCCCGTCGGCTGACGTGCCGAGACGCCGAGCGGCCCCGGCGCGCGCGCGGCCGGGCCAAGTCCACCTGGCGTTCGCGTCGATTTGGCGTAGGCTGGCGTCCCCTAGCCGAGGAGGGACGACATGGGTCTGATCGCCTTCATCCTGATTGGTGGCCCCTGGGTGGCGGCAACTGCGTGGCTCTGGCACCAAGCCGGCGGCGCGGAGGCATGGCGCAACGCCGTCCACGGCACCGTGCCTGGCAGGCAGTGACGCGGCCCGCGCCCACCGTACGCCTCCGACGCTCCTGACGGGCGCGGCTCTCCGGATCCGGTCCGCGGTATCACCGCCGGCAAAGCCGGGGGCGGCCACGCTGTCGATTGCGCTGCGAGCCGGGGCGAGATCGCGTCCCGCGCTGCGCGGCGGCTCAGAACCGGCTCGGCGCTCGGACGCCCGCGCTCGACACCCCGCTCACGCCCGCGCTGCTCGAACGGGCCGCCGTGCCACCGTCCAGCCCCCGGACGAGCAAGCTCAGCGCCAGGAGGGCGAGGAGAAGGCCCGCGGCCTTGTTCATCCGATTCAGGATCTGGCTGGTCACGCAGCGCCGGAACAGGGACACCGCGGTGTTGAGCACCACCCACCAGCCGAACGAGCCGACGAAGACACCGGCCGCCAGGACCGGGAACGGCGCGGTCCCGCGCTCGAGGAAGGCCGGCATCGCGGCCAGGAACAGCACCGGGGTGACCGGATTCGTCAGGGCCAGCACGACCGCGCTGCCGTAGCTCACCGCCAGCGTGTCGCGGCACGCGCGGCCCTCCTGCAACACCGAGACGCTGCGAAGCACCCGGACCGCGAGGGCGAGCAGCACCGCCCCCGAGATCAGGGAGAGAACGGCGCCGTTCGACCTTACCGCGGCGAGCTCCGCGCCCCAGCGCATGACGAGACCCCCGTATGTCAGGTGCACGGTGGCGACACCGAGCCCGGTGGCGAGGCCGGTCGACAGGCCGCCTGACAGCGTTCGCTGAACGCACAGCAAGCTCGTCGGCCCGATCGGCGCGGCGATGGACAGACCGAGACTCGCGCCGGTGAGCAGTGCCGTGGCGACGACGCTCATGGCACCGGGAGTCCGGTCAGTCGTCTTCCGCGCGGTCGAGGGGCGAGGCGGCCGCCCGGGACCCCGCGGCCGCCTTGTCGGTGCCCGGACACCCGATGTGGTCGCGCTCCACGGCGGACGACGCTTGGGCACACGCGATGTCCGGCATGTCGTTCAGTTCGTCGGCCCGGGCGCCGGCGCAGAACATGACGACCACGGCGGTGGCGACGACTGTTTTCATGGCTGTTCCTCCCTCGCGTCGACACACTAGGGAGGGCCGGAACCCTGGCATCCTCTGTTCGGCGGATGGCACCGCCAGCGCCGCGCAGCGCTCGCCGCCAGCGTCCCGGTCGAGCGACAAAGCATCGTGGCGCCAGGCACTTACACCGCCGCACCGGCGGTCCTGGCGGCCGTGTCGACGCCGCGTGTCCGGGGCCGGGGGGCGGCAAGTCCGTCGAAACGGCCCTCGGCGCACCGTCCCTGCCGGACGGCATCCTCTATTTGAAGGATGCAAATGTCGGTTTTGGACTGATATTGGTATTATCGCGGTCAGAAGAATCGTCGCGGGACGTGCCAATGCGGGAAGCGCTTATCGACCGGATCTACGAGGCTGCGGGCACACCGGAACTCTGGCCCGACGTCCTCCAGTCCATCGGCGATATGGCGAACTCGGACGGCGCTGTGCTCGCGGTGCTCCCGCCCGTCGGGACCTCCCGCTGGATCGCCTCACCGGCCCTGGAGCAGCGACTCGGTCACCAGACCGGCGCGGGGCGCAGCAGCGGTCGGATGGCGCCGTGGCGCACCGACGCCCAGGCGGGCTTCACGCGCGACGTCGACCTCGTGCCGGCCTCCTACGAAGGCTGGCTCCGCGAAGGCGACAGGTCGTTCTGGCAGGTGGGCACAACGATTCCCCTTTCGACGGGCGACATCGCGATCGTGACCGCCGAACGGCGGGCTCAAACCGGCCCCCATGAGGCCTCCGTCCTGCCCGGACTGGACGCCTTGCGACCACACCTCGTGCGCGCCTGCGAGCTCAGCGCGCAGTTCAGCTGCGAGCGCGGCCGCGTCACGACGGCGACGCTCAGCCAGATCGGACTCCCCGCCGCCGTTCTGTCGGCCTCGGGTCGGGTGCTGACCATGAATGCCCGGCTGCAGGAGCGGGAGGAGGTCCTGCCCCCCGGCCAGCACGGCGGCCAGCTCTTCAAGAGCCTGATCAACAGCAAGCTGCTGCAGGACGCGATCGGCAACGTCGTTGGCGGCCGGCGCGCGGCGCAGACGATGCCGGTGCGCAGCTACTCTGATCACCGTCCTCAGATCGCTCATGTCATGCGCCTGAAGCAGCGCCCCGGCGACGTCTTCGGTACCTCGGCGGTGCTCCTCGTTCTCGTGCACGTCGGCGCGCGGGCGGTTCCGGACCACGGCCTGCTGAACATGCTGTTCGACCTGACCCCGGCGGAGGCGCGGTTGCTCCAGGCGCTCGCCGGAGGCTTGCGTCTGCAGAGCTACGCCGAGAGCGTCGGCGTCCAGACAAGCACCGTCCGCACCCAGCTCAACTCGATCTTCAACAAGACCGGAACGAAGCGGCAGGCCGATTTGCTGAGCATCGTCACGTCGCTCGCGCTCTTCAGCGGGCAGACGACGAAGCGCCTGGGCGCGGCGTGAGTCACAGATCGGCGTCGCGGAGGAAGGCGGCCAGCACCTGCGCGGTCGGAAAGGCCTCGAAAGCCCCGAACTGGCAGGTCGTGAGCGCACCGCAGGCCGCGGCCTGCCGCAGGGTCGTGTCGAGGGGCTCTCCCGCGAGAAGGCCCGCGATCAGCCCGGCCGTGAACCCGTCCCCCGCGCCGACCGTATCGACCGCCGCGACCGCGAAGGCCGGCTGGCGGAGGGGGGGCCAATCGGGGCGGAACGCCACCGCGCCGCGCTCTCCCAGGGTCACGATCAGCAGTCCGAGGCCTCCGGAGAGCAGGGCGGCGATCCCCGGCGTCGCTTCCGTGGCGTCCGCGATGGCGTCGGGAGTCCCGAGGCCGAGGTCGGCGGCCTCGACCGCGTTGACGACGAGGATCGCGGTATCGGCCAGGATCGCCGGATCGATGGGGCGCATCGGGGAGGGATTCAGCAGCGTGGGGATGCCCGCCTGCCGAGCGAGCGCGAACGCCGCTCGGATCGAGGCGTCCGGCGATTCGAACGTCGCCGCCACGAGGTCCGCTCGCTCGAGTCGGGCGGCGACGGCTCTGACGTCCTCCGCACCGAGGGCGAGGTTGGCCCCGAGGCAGACCGCGAGGCAGTTCTCGCCGGCCGCGTCGACGAACGCGACGCCGGCGCCCGTCGAGCCGGCATGCGGCACCAGCATGTCCTCGGCGAATCCGACCCGCGCGAAGGTGGCGCGGACCATAGGGGAGAACACGTCCGTGCCGACGGCGAAGAGTCCGTCCACCCCGACGCCGAGCTGGTGCGCGGCGAGCGCGAGGTTGAAGCCCTTGCCGCCAGGCTCGGCGAGGAAGGCCAAGCCATCGAGGGACTCGCCCGCCTGCGGCAGCCGCGCGACCTTGACCGAGCAGGCGATCACGAAGCTTCCGACGACGAACAGGCGCATGGAGCGCTCCGAACCTGTACACTGCGAATAGCTGTACCGGAGGCCGATCGGACGTGCGCCCCAAAAATCGGACGATCAAGGGTGATGTCGAGGCGGACCTCGCGGAGGGCGAGCGTCCCTCGGTGCTCTCTCTCCTCCGCCTGCGCGCCGACACGGCGATGCCGCTGTACCGGCAGATCGAGGGTCAGCTTCGCGAACTGATCCTGTCGGGCTCGCTGCCGCCGGGCGTCACCTTGCCGGCCGAGCGCCAGCTCGCCGACAGCCTCGGGGTCAGCCGCGTGACGGTCCAACGCGCCTATGCCGAACTCAGCGACAACGAGCTGCTCGTCCCGCGCGGGCGCTGCGGCTTCCTCGTGCGCCGTCCCCCCGAGCCCGTGCGCCCGGGTATGGACCGGCTCAAGGGCTTCACGGAGGAGATGCGGGAGCTGGGGAAGATCCCATCCTCGCGCATCCTCGATCGGGCGGTCACCGAGGACCGCTCGATCGCATCGATCTTCGGCCTGCCCTCGACGGCCCCGTTCCTGCGTCTGACGCGCGTTCGCTCCGGCGACGGCGTGCCGATGTCGCGCGAGGTCGCCTGGTACAACATCCGCGCCGTGCCCGCCCTCGAGACCGGCGACCTCTCCGGTTCCGTCTACGCCTTCCTGAGCGCGCACCCGGGCGGCCGCCTCGTGCGCTGCGAGCAGACGGTGGAGGCGACCATGCCGACGGCTGACGAGTGCGAGATCTTCGCCTTCGAACAGCCCCTCCCGTGCCTGCTGATCAAGCGCCACAGCTACAATCAGGACTCGGTGATGATCGAGTACGTGGAAGGCCTGTTCCGAGGCGATGCCTATCGCTATCGGCTGAATCTGCGCGCGTAGTAGGCCCGGCTGACCGAACCGGACTCGCTTCCGTACGGTGCGCGCGACGGGCTGGGCGATGCCCCGCTCGAACCGCTTTCGGCCCGCGCCGAGGACCCGCCTCCTTCAAGAAAGGCGATTATACCGTTCGCACATACGCGCACGACAGGCTTCGCAGCCTGAGAAGGATGTAGCCCCCCGGGTTGCGCTGCTGGTAGATGCGCCTATCCTGCGTCGACCGCTGGCAACGACCCCGGGCGCTAGCGGCAGAGAGACCATCGTGCTCCCGCCTAATCGGCTATGGAGCGTGGCTCATGACCCAGAACCAATCCTCTCAGTACGTCATCACCGCCAAGGCTCAGCAGGGCTTCGTGCAGCAAACACGCGTGAGAGCGGCAAGCGCCATCGTTCTCGCAAAGGCTTGGATAGAAGCTGGGCACGATGATGTGCGTGTTGTGGATCCCAACGGGGAAACGATCCGTCCCAAAGGATATCGCCGCGCAATCATGGGGGGCATAAAACTCTACCACTAGAGCGATTTAGCCCGGCTTCTTCGGCTTCGTGATCCGCTTCAACGCCGCATCGAAGTCGGCTTCGTCCTCGCTGGCCCCAGCCTCGCGCGCGGCTTCGATGAACCGGCGGCGCTGTTCCTCGGGCGTCAGCTTCTCGGCGCCGAGCTTGGACGGCTTCTTGGGCGGGTGCGCTTCTTCGGTCCCCGCAACGACGGTCTCGAAGCGTTCGATCTGTTCGGCCGGCGTCGGCGGCTTGGTGGGTGTGTCTGTCGGCATCGGTGCGGCCCTCGGATCAACCGCAATGTAGGCGCCAGTCACGCGGACAGCAAAAAGCCGCCGGAGATCACCCCGACGGCCAAAGCCTACCTAGAGACCGATTGCGTCACCCGCCGACCGCATCACGCCAGCCTTCGGGCAGCCTCCGCCCCGGCGCTACGCCGGCAAGCTGCGGAAGTGGCCGCAGACGTGTTCGAGCTGGCCGAACCGCCGGCGGACGTAGGCATTCACCCACACCACGGCCGTAACCCTTTCTGCTGAAAAAGCTTGCAGGGAGGGCGGCCGACGTGCGACTCTAGGAACTGTGAGAGCACCTAGGAGTCGGGCCGACCGCCCGGTTGCTAGTCCTCTAGAAGGCCGGTTTCCCGTTGGCGCGGGGCCGGCCTTCGTCGTTTCAGCCCCATCGCGTCGAGGACTATCTCGCTAGGAGCCACGTGTATGTCGGCATCGCCGCCTCCGCCCCTACGCCGGGGCGCTCTCTGTATCGCTCGCCGAGAGATGCCGGTCAAGACACCGAAGTAACGATTTGTCGAGACAAGCGAGAAATGATAGGGGTCAGTCACGAACTGAGGACCGCACCTATGACCGCCGCCGCGAGTAAGCCTGTTAGAAGCCCGTCTTATCCGAGCATGCCGCTCCGCGATGCCGTGATCGCTGTCCGAAAGATCGAGGGCCCATACCGCTCGGCGCCAGTAGACAGGCTGGAAGCATCGAAGCTCGTTGGTTACTCGTCAATGAGTGGGCCAGCCAATCAGGCGCTCTCTTCGTTGGCGGCATACGGACTCATCGATCGAGCCGGCAAGGGCATGATCCGTGTCACGCCGAGGGCGAAGGCGATCCTTCATCCTAACAACGACGATGAGTTCAAACGGAACCTGCGAGCGGCAGGTTCAGAGCCACAGCTATTCCAGCAAATCTTGGAGCACTTTTCTGGCGTGCAAGTGCCGCCGGAGAGCGGCGTTGTGTCCTACTTAAACCGCCAAGGTTTCAATCAGAGCGCTATCAGGCCCGCTGTCAAAGCGTTTCTTCAGACGATGTACTATCTGGAGGAAGCGGGAGTAAGCGAAAGTCATGGACCTGCCGCCGCCCCGGAGCCAACTTCTGGCCCATCGAACGGGGATGACCGGCCCCAGTTCGGGGGGGCGAAGGTCGGCGACCTCGTGCAATGGGAGTCGAACGGCGCCCTTCGCCTCGCAAAGCCGGAGAGGGTTCGCTGGATTTCCGACGACGGGAACTGGCTGGCCCTCGCCCACGAGGATTACAAGGCAGCGATCGCCATGGCCGAGGTCATTGTACAGGAACGCGCATCTACTCCGTTGCCGCCGCCAACGCCGCCGGCCTTTGTAGGAGTAGCACCGCCCGCGGTAGATGAAGGCAACGAGAGCGGAGGCACGGACTTCCGCTTCAAAGTCGGCAAAGGCATCGTCGTAAAGGTATCGTCACCCGATGAACTGGGCGCTGACGAAATCAATAAACTCGTCGCCCTGCTGCAGGCACAAGCTATTGCTCTGAGCTGAGCGAAAAGGTGGCTATTCTTAGCTGCGCTTCCTACGCACCAACTATTCGATACGTGAGGCGCTTGCCGGCGATACCGGCGAGCGCCTTTTCCGTGCGCATCGTATCCTTCACGCCAAGCTTCACCCGGTTGTTGTAGCGGAAGTCGAACTCCGCGAGGTAGCGATGTAAGTGTTGCTTGCCGCAGTGCTGGTACACGCCCTTCATGCCGCGCTTGAACACGGAGAAGTAGCCCTCGACGGTGTTCGTGTGGACGATGCCGCGAACGTACTCGTCCCGGCCGTGCTGAGTGAACTGGTAATCCGCGAACGACGCGCCGAGCTTCACGTAGTGGCCCGCTTCGTCGGTGAACAGGCTGGCTTCCCTGGCGATGTTGGCGGCCAGGATCGGCTTCACGGTCGCCGGCCTAAGATCGTCCACCACGACGGAGCGCACCTGAGCGGTGGAGCGATCCACGAGGCTCAGCACCTTCATCTTGTGGTGATAGGCGCGCTTGATCGGCTTGCCTGGCTCGCGGCCGATGAACGTCTCGTCAGCCTCAACGATGCCAGCGCCGCCCATCGGGCCGTCGAGGCCGCCATCCACCGCCCACCGCCGCCACGACACGGGAGCATGGCCGAGCTTCGCCCTTTTAACGGACGAGGACGCCCCGATGCCTCGCGTGGAACAGCGAGAAGCGCCGTGGTACACCTGATGTCTCGCGAGCGATCAGCCGGCGCAGCCAGCCATCCCGCTTCGGTCCGGAGCACACGATGAGCGAGTCCTCGACGGCGCCGACCCTGGCGACCCTGGCGACAGCCCGGGCCGGCCGGACGCAGCGTCGGCTCGCGGTCGCCGTCAGCCTCCTGTTCGGGGCCGTCACCCTCGCGCTGCTGCCGTTCGCCAACCGCCCGATGCCGCCGATGCCGGGCTTCGTGCCCGTCTACCAATCGGCGCTGATGGTGGTCTACGGCCTGACCACGTACCTGTTCCTCACGCAGTACCGCCGCATCGGCTCGGCGCCGCTGCTCGTGCTCGGGGCCGGTAGCCTCTACGTGACGCTCGTCGTCTTCCTGCAGATGCTGTCGTTCCCGAACGTCCTCGCGCAGGGTCGGCTCCTCGGCGACGGGCCGGACACCACGACGTGGCTCTGGACCTTCTGGCATCTCGGGCCGCCGCTCTTCGCGCTGCCCTACGCGCTCCTGGAGGGCGACGAGCGTCCGCCGCAGGCCCCGCGCGGAAAGGCCGGACGGATCGGCTGGGCCACCGTCGCCGGGACCGTCGCGGCCGCCGCGCTCACCGGCGTGGTGGCCGTCCGCTACGTCCACCTCCTGCCGAAATGCGTCGAGGGCGACGATTACTGGCTGCTCACCACCTCGGGCATCGGGCCGGGCGTGGTCGCCCTGACCGTCATCGCGCTGGCCGTGCTGTGGTTAAAGACCCGCCTGCGGACCGTGCTCCAGCTCTGGCTGGCCGTGTCGCTTCTGCTGCTCGTCTTCGACAACATGGTCACGCTTCCGGGCGCCGCCCGCGGCACGGTCGGCTGGTTCGCGGGCCGGATGGAAGCCCTGGTGGCCGGCTTCATCCTGCTCGGCGTCTACCTGCGCGAGGTCGACTTCCTGTACGCGCAGGCCGCGGCCGCCGCCGAGGACCGGGAGGCCCGGCGGGCGGAGCTGCAGCGTGCCCGCGACAACCTCGCCCTGGCGCTGGAAGCGGCCGAGATGGGCGACTGGGAGCTCGACCTCCGTGGCAACACGGCGCGCCGGTCGCCGAGGCACGACGCGATCTTCGGCCACAGCGCTCCGGTCGCGGCATGGGACGTCGGGACCTTCGTCGAGCACGTCGTCCCCGAGGACCGAGACGCCGTGCGGGCGGCGTTCGATGCCGCCATCGGGACGGGCCGCCTCGACATCGACTGCCACATCCGGCGGGCCGAGGACGGGGCCGCCCGCTCGGTCACGATGCGGGGCAAGGTCTACCGCGACGGGAGCGGCCAGCCCCGGTCCATGGCGGGCGTCGTGATGGACACGACGCGCCAGCGCGAGGCCGAGGAACGCCTGAACCAGGCTCAGAAGATGGAGGCCATCGGCCAGTTGACCGGGGGCGTGGCGCACGACTTCAACAACCTGCTGACCATCATCGTCGGCAACCTCGACATGATCGTGCGCAAGCCCGACAACCCGCAGCGCGTCGAGAGGCTGGCCACGTCGGCGATGACGGCGGCGCGGCGCGGGGCCGAGGTCACCGAGAAGCTGCTGTCGTTCTCCCGGCGCCAGGTGCTCCGGCCCGAGACCGTCAACCCCAACCGGCTGCTCAAGGACTTCCAGGCCCTGCTGAAGCGGGCCGTCGGCGAGACCGTCGAGATCCGCTTCGACCTCGACGCGGTCCTCGATCCGGTCCGGCTCGATCCGGGACAGTTCGAGAGTGCGGTGCTGAACCTCGCGGTCAACGCCCGGGACGCGATGCCGGACGGCGGCGTCCTGACGGTCAAGACCTGCAACGGGCACCTCGATGCCGCGGAGATCCCCGACCGGCCCGACCTGCGGCCGGGCGCCTACGTGCTCGTCTCGGTCACCGACACGGGCCAGGGCATGGACGCCGCCACGCGCAGCCGCGCCTTCGAGCCTTTCTTCACGACCAAGGATGTCGGCAAGGGAACGGGCCTCGGCCTCAGCCAAGTCTACGGGTTCGTGCGGCAGGCCGGAGGGCACGCGCAGATCAAGAGCGAGCCCGGCGCCGGCACCTCCATCGAGCTCTACCTGCCGCGCTCGGCCGAGAGGGCCGTCGAGGCCCGGCCGGACAACACCCTCCCGCTGCGGCGGGCGGCCTCCGGCGAGGTGGTGCTGGTGGTCGAGGACGAGCCGGCGGTGCTGGAGATGGCGGTCGGGAGCCTGGGCGAGCTCGGTTACCGGACCCTGACCGCGACCCGGGCGTCGGAGGCCCTGGAGCGGCTGGGCGGCCCCGAGCGCATCGATATCCTGTTCTCGGACGTCGTCATGCCCGGTGGCATGAACGGCGTGCAGCTCTCGGTCGAGGCCCGGCGCCTGCGTCCCGGCCTGCGGGTGCTCCTGACGTCCGGTTACACGGGCACGGCGCTCGACGAGCACGCGGTGCCGGCCGACCTGCCTCTCCTGAGCAAGCCCTATCAACGGGACGAGCTCGCCAACAAGCTCAGAATCGTCCTGGGCTGAACCCCCGGACCCACGGCATGCCGCCCCGCGGTCGCGCGGCGTCGCGGACGGGTTGTCCGTCAACAGGCCTGAAGGCTTAACCCGGCCTTAACCGACCGGTTCAGCCCGCAGCAGCGGCATGTCGGCATGCTCCGTCCGTCCTCAACGGCGCCGGTACGCGCAAGGAGCTGTCCCATGCCCATCATGCCCTGGATCCACGATACCCTCTATGTCGGCAGCTTCGCCGCCCTCGTCCTCGTCGCGCGGCAGGCGCTCGTGCGGCGCGATCTCGGGCTGTCCGGCCTGCCGGGCCTCGAACGCCTGCGCCGGTCGCTCGGGCCCGGCACCGGATTCCGTGAGCGGCGCCGGTTCACGTCGCCCCGGACCAGCGGCAACACCGCCTTCGACGCCTGGCGCGACGGCGAGATCGGCCGCATCGAGGGGGAGCGCCGCGCGCTCGAAACGCGTCTCCGGGACTTCGAGGGTTTCGTCGACGCGCTGAAGCGCGCGAAGGATCGCGCGACCTTCGAGCGCTTCGTGGCGGAACATCCCGCGGGATCGGGGGCAGCGGTCGACATCGCCGGCACCGCCGATCAGGCCGAACATCGAAAAGGCTAGGTCGCCTCAGGGTTGCACCGGAGCGTCGGGGCCACGCCGTAGAGGGTCAGAATCCTCGTCTCCTCTACGCCGCCCCGCGCGACGCTTCGAAGACCGCGGCGAAACCTCCGAAGATCATCCGCGCCCCGTCGAACGGCATCGTCAGATCGCGGAAGCGCGGATCGGTCCGCATCGCGGCCTCGCACCGGTCTGCCGTCTCCCGGTCGGGCCAGAGGATCCACCCGAGGACGACGCTCTCGCCGTCGCGAAGGGCGACGGACCGCCGGAAATCGGTCCGCTCGCCCTCCGGAACGTTGTCGCCCCAGGCCTCCATCTGGTGGAGCGCGCCGTACTCCCGGAACAGCGCCCAGGCCGCCCTGGCCGACGCGACATAGGCCTCCCGGTTCGCGTCGGGAACCGGCGTGACGAACCCGCTCACGTAAGTCATGGGTTGCCTCCTCGAGTCGGGGTGCGCGCGGAAAGGCTTCAGGCCGGAGCCTGCCCTCGCGTCATGGCCTCGGGGTCCATCCACATCAGCTCGACGACGTGGCCATCCGGATCCTCGATGTTCCGGCCGTACATGAACGTGCCCATCTCCTGCGGCGGCCGCAGGTCGGCGCGACCGCCGGCGGCGACGGCGCGCTCCACGCTCGCATCGACCGCGGCCCGGCTCTCCTCCGACAGGCAGACCAGCACCTCGTTGGCGGCGCGGGCATCGGCGATGGGGCGCGGCGCGAAGTTCGCGAACTGGGCGTGGCTGAGGAGCATGACCACGATGGCGTCCGAGAAGCCCATCGCGGCGACCGTCCCGGCCTGCGAGAAGCGCGGGTCGCGCTGGGCGCCCAGGGCGACATAGAAGCCAGCCGCGAACTCCACGTCGGCGACGGGCAGGTTCACGAAGATCATCTTGGGCATGGCGACCTCCTCAACGGCTTGCCGAGCTTGACTGTATCAGTTACCTAAGTCAACCATGAAGTTACAAAAAGATACCAAAATTGCGGCTGCGAGACCGCGCTGGTACGACGACGCCTGCGGCGCCGCCCACGGCCTGGAGCTTCTCGGCGAGCGCTGGGCGCTCCTGATCGTCCGCGAGTTGATGTTCGGACCGCGCCGGTTCGGGGCGATCCGAGGGGCGCTCAGCGGCATCAGCGCGAAGGTGCTGACCGAGCGGCTGCAGGGTCTGAAGCAGGCGGGCATCGTCGCACAGCGGACTCTGCCGCCGCCGGCCTCGACGCCGGTCTACGAGCTGACCCCATGGGGCTACGAGGCCGAGCCGATCTTCTCGGTGCTCGGGCGCTGGGCGGCCCGTTCGCCCTCCCACGACCCCGCTCTGCCGCTCTCGGCGGCCTCGCTCATGCTGTCGTTTCGCACGATGTTCGACCCCGCACAGGCCTCCGGCTTCGAGGCGACGATCGGCTTCCGGTTCGACGAGGACGCCTTCCGCGTCACGGTGAGCGAGGGCGAACTTCACGCCGCCCGCGCCGACCCGGTCGAAGCGGACGCCGTCGTCGGCGCCGCACCGCCGGTCGTTGCGGCCATCGTCTACGGCGGCCTGCCGCTCGCCGACGCGGAGGCGTCGGGGCAGGTGTCGCTGGAGGGGGACCGGGACGTCGTGCAGCGGTTCGCCGGACTGTTTCCCCTGCCGGGGAAGGCGTTCTGATCGCTTTGGAGGGTGCAGACCGGATCACGACCGACCGTCACTTGACCAAGCCGAACTCGCTCTCGAAGCCGAGTCTTCCCCTCTCGGTCACGCGGATGGCGCGCCCGTCGCGCTGACGCTCGATCCACCCGAGATCCTCGCAGCGGCGGCACAGGGCGGCTCCGAGACGGCCGGCGAGGTGCGGTCTCCGCTCGCTCCAGTCTAAGCAGGGACGGCAGAGCAGGCGGCGGGTTCGTCCGGCCGGTTCGACTTCGACACCGAACGCGGCCAGCCACGCACTGCCGGATGCGGTCACTTCACCCGCCTCCTCGCCCAGGACGATCACTCCTCGTGAGACCAGCGCATCGGCGATCCCGACGCCGAGCCGTCCGGCGAGGTGATCGTAGCAGGTGCGGGCCTCGCGCAAGGCTGGATCGATCCGCGGCGTCGCTCGGCGCGACGCTTCCTCCGGCTCGCCCCGGTTCGCGATCACCATCATGGCCTCGAGCATGCGGGCGACCTCGACGGAGGCGAGGCGGAAATATCGGTGCCGACCTTGGCGCGACACCGTGAGCAGGCCGCCGGCCACGAGCTTCGTCAGGTGCTCGCTCGCGGTGGCTGGAGCGACGCCGGCCGTCCAGGCCAGTTCGGTCGCGGTCAGCGCTCGCCCGTCGATCAAGGTCGACAGGATATTGGCGCGGCTGGGATCTCCGACGAGCGCGCCGATCTCGGAGAGTGCAGGACCCTGCGTCATGAGCTGAACCTACACGCGCTCGACACTTGCCGCATCCGACGACGCTTCGGTTTGGACCGAAGCGTTTACGGCTGACTCGGCCGGGATCCCTGGATCAGAGTGGGAGCGTGAAGCTGGAGAACCGCGCCACGTCTGTGCCCAGGGTTCGCCAGCCACGGCAGGAGGTAACGACCATGACGCCCGATAAGGTGGACGACAGGGAGGAGCATCATCGGATCGAAGATCCACGATCCGGGCCCACACTGTTCCTTCGCCGGCTGTCTCCGCAGTTCCGGGGTGAGCGGGACGGTCTGACGACCGACGCCGACGCCGCGTGGATGCTCGATGCCTTCTCCGGCTCCCCGGACCGGCGTGACATCAAGCTCGGGCACGGCACGCATCTGATGCATCTCGTGGCCGGGCGTAGGGCCCTCTGGCGAGCCCCCGCCGCATGACTGACTGAGCCGGTCCCGGCTTGAACCGCATCGACACCCAGGGAGGAACCCATGTTCTCCGTCATCTTCGAAGTCCGACCCGGCGACGGTCGCAAGGACGCCTATCTGGAACACGCGCGCGTGCTGAAGCCTGAGCTCGAGGGCATCGACGGCTTCATCGACAACGAGCGCTTCACGAGCCGGACGCGGCCGGGCTGGGTCCTTTCGCACTCGACGTGGCGGGACGAGAAGTCGGTGATCCGCTGGCGCACCCATGCCGGTCATCACCTGATCCAGGGGAAAGGCCGGTCCGAGGTGTTCGCGGACTACCATCTCCGCGTCGGCGAGGTGACGGCTGACACCCACCCGCCGGCGGGACATCGGGTCCGCGAGCAACGCCTCGATGAGACGGAAGTCGGCCAAGCCAAGGCCTGTACACTGTCGGAGGCGATGTCGGCGGACCGGCCCACGCCCTCCGATGTCGACCCCATGGCCATGCTCGGTCTCGACCAGCGGACCGAGGGGCTGGTGAGTTGGGACGCGTTCGATTCCTTCACCAATCCGGGAAAGGTGCTGGTGCTGCTGTCGTGGAGAGATGCCGGCGCGGCGAACGCCGTCTCATCGGTCGCGGGCACTCGCCTCCGAGCTGTTCGGATCATTCGCGACTATGGGATGTTCGACAGGCGTGAGAGCCCGCAATATCACCCGGCCGTGCAAGCCCTGGGATAGGGCCCGACGACGAGAACCGGGCATCAACACCTTCGGCGTCGCTCCGTCATCGGACTCGCGAATGCGGACCCGGTGGCACGACGCGGTCGTCCCGCGGCCTGCCCTGCGATCATGTGCGCGACCGGCCCGGGGAACCGGATCACGGACGAAGCGACCGATCCACGAGGCGGTCACCTCGCTGGCGGCACCCCAGGGCTCGCCCGCTCCCGTTGCACGAGCAGTCGGCTGCCCTCTGGGGGCGCGGCCCTTTCGAACGAGGGGGTTCAAGTCTCGGCGATGAGGTCCTTGATGCGGGAGGCGAGGGTCTCCAGCACGAACGGCTTGGTCAAGACCTGCATCCCGGGCCGAAGGTAGCCGTTCCCCAGCACGGCGTTCTCCGCGTACCCGGTGATGAACAGTACCTTCAGGTCCGGTCGCCGATCGCGGCCGGCGTCCGCCATCTGTCGCCCGTTCATGCCCCCCGGCAGGCCGACATCCGTCACCAGCAGATCGATGCGCACGTCCGACTGCAGCACCTTCAGGCCGGCGACGCTGTCGGCGGCCTCGATGGCGGTGTAGCCCAGGTCCTCCAGCACCTCGGTGACCAGCATGCGCACCGAGGGCTCGTCGTCGACGATCAGCACCGTCTCGCCCTGGCCCGCTTGCTCGACCTCGGAAAGCCTGCGCGCGACCGCGTCCTCGTCGGCCTCGCCGTAGTGCCGCGGCAGGTAGAGGCAGACCGTCGTCCCCGCGCCGACCTCGGAGTAGATCCGCACCTGCCCGCCGGACTGCTTGGCGAAGCCGTAGACCATGGACAGCCCGAGGCCCGTGCCCTCGCCGGTGGGTTTGGTGGTGAAGAACGGCTCGAACACCTTTCCGATCAGGTCCGGCGCCATGCCGGTGCCGGTGTCGGTCACGCAGACGCCGAGGTACTGGCCGGGCGCGAGGTCGTGCTGGCGGCCGCCGACCTCGTCGATCCACCTGTTGGCGGTCTCGATGGTGATGCGACCACCGTCCGGCATCGCGTCGCGGGCGTTGATGCACAGGTTGAGCAGCGCGTTCTCCAGCTGGCCCGGGTCGATCAGCGCCGGCCACAGCCCCGCGAGACCGACGACCTCCAAGTGGACGGCCGGACCGACGGTGCGCCGGACCAACTCCTCCATGTCGTGGACGAGGCGGTTCACGTTGGTGGGCTTGGGGTCGAGGGTCTGGCGGCGGGAGAAGGCCAGCAGGCGATGCGTCAGGGCGGCGGCCCGCTTGGCCGCGCCCTGGGCGACGCTCATGTAGCGGTCGAGGTCGCCCATCCGTCCCTGGCTCATCCGCGTCTGCATCAGTTCTAGGGAGCCGGAGATGCCCGCGAGCAGGTTGTTGAAATCGTGCGCGAGGCCGCCGGTCAGTTGGCCGACCGCCTCCATCTTCTGCGACTGCCGCAGAGCCTCTTCCGTCTTGGCCAGCGCCTCGGCCTGCTGCTTGATCTCGGTCACGTCGCGCACGGACGAGTAGATCAGCCCGTCGCGGGGCACCGCGTTCCAGGACAGCCAGACATAGCTGCCGTCCTTGCGGCGGTAGCGGTTCTCGAACGTGAGCTGGGCCTCCCCGCGCGACAGTCCCCCCGCCGCCGCCACGGTCGACGCGACGTCGTCGGGGTGGACGAAATCGAGGAACGGCCGCTCCTTCATGTCGGCGTCGGTCCACCCGAGGGTTCGCGACCAGGCCGGGTTGAGGCCGACGAAGTAGCCGTCGAGGTTGGCCACGCAGAGCAGGTCGGACGAGGCCTGCCAGATCTGGTCGCGCTCGGCGGTCCGGGCAGCGACCTGGCGGGCGAGGTCGGCCTCCGTCTGCACCCGGACGGTCACGTCCTGCACGAAGACGTGGAAACCGTCGACGCGGCCGCCGGAGGTCCGTCTCGGCAGGTAGCGGATCTCGGCGACGCGGTGGCGCCCGTCGCGGTGCGGCCAGTCCGTCTCGAAGGTGACGGGCTCACCCCCGAGCGCCCGATCGATGAAGGGTCGCCGCACGGCGTAGGCGGCCGGGCCGAGCAGCGCGCGGACATCGCGTCCGACGACCTCGCCGGGCGGGGCGGAGAACCAGTCCTTGTAGGCCTCGTTGGCGAAGCGGTAGACGTGGCCGGCGTCGATGAACGCGATCAGCACCGGCAGCGCGTCGGTGATGAGCCGGAGCTCGCGCGCGCTGGCCTCCGCCAGCAACTCGGCGTTCCTGCGCGCGGTGATGTCGCTGAAGAAGACCGCGACGCGGTGGTCGCGCGGGTCCCCGACCCGGTGCGCACGCACGTCGAACCAGCGCCCGAACACGGCGGCGTAGTTCTCGAAATGGGCGGGTTCCCCGGTCAGGGCGACGCGGCCGTAGCTGTCGAACCAGTGCCGTTCGAGGTCGGGCGCGAACGTGCTGACCCAGCGGCCGGCGACGTCGGCGCCCGTCTGCCGGGCGAAGGCCGGATTGGCCTCCTCGATCAGGTAATCGACCGCCCGTCCGTCCGCGTCGAACCGCATCATGAGGATGCAGAACCCGACCTCGACCGTCTCGAACAGCGTCCGGTAACGGGCCTCGCTCTCCTGCAGCGCCGCCTCGGCCAGGCGGCGGTCGTGGATGTCCTCGACCACCCCGTACCAGGCCACGATGGCGCCGGCTCCGTCGCGGCGGGGACGCGCGCGCGCCCGCATCCAGCGGTACGTGCCGGTAGCCGCGATGTTGATGCGATAGTCCACGTCGACCGGCTCGCCCGAGGCGAGACAGGCCGAGAACACCGCGACCGTGTGGGGGACGTCCTCCGGATGCAGGGCCTCCATCCAGCCCGCGCCGTCGGGTTCGCCGGGTGCCTGGCCCGTCAGTTCCAGCCAGCGGTTCGAGTATGAGGTGATGTTGCCCGCCGGGTCGCAGGTCCACGGCACCTGAGGATTCAGTTCGACGGTATGCCGGAGGTGGGCCTCGCGCTCCCTCAGCGCCCTTGCGGCCTCGTGCTCGGCCGTGCGGTCGCGGACAATCATGGTGAACCCGCGATGCGCACCGGCCTCGTCGAGCAGCGGCATCATCTCGCCCGACGTCCAGACGCGACTGCCGTCCTTGCGGAGGTGCCAGCGCTCGACGGAGGCGCGCGCCTCGCTCGTCGCGAGCCGCATCTCGGCCTCAGGGCGCCCCTCCGCACGGTCCTCGGGCGTGAAGATCCGGTCGGCGGGCTGCCCGCGCATCTCCTCCGCCGTCCAACCGAAGATCCGCTCGGCGCCGGGGTTCCAGGCGATGACCGAGCCGTCGCGGTCGGTGACGACGATGGCGAAGTCCCTGACGTTGTCGAAGACGACCCGGTGGCGCCAGTCGCTCGCTGGCGCGTCCTGCCCGGCGGTCCGATGCACCGGGCGCACCTCCCGGCCGACGGTCTCGCCCCCTGCCACCGGCAGCCTCGAGCGCAGGCGCAGCACCTCCGCCTCAAGTTGCGCGCGCGACATCGCGCCGACGTCCGGGCCGATCGATTTCACCGTCTCCCGAATGGCCGGCGTCTCTTCGAAGTCGTGCATCAGGAGGCCAAGCCATCCAGTCCCGGCCGGTTCCGTTTGGAGAGATCACGGTCGCCCGCCGGTCCGGACCGGCAGCCGCGGTCCGCCCGGCAATCGTGGCCGCCGCGTCATGCGATGGACGGACACCGTCCTGAACTTTCAAGACGGGACGGTGTTCGCCGGCATCAACCTTCGCCTGCCTTAAAGGGTCGCGACCCGATCAGCTGTCGGGCCGGCCGAGATCGAAAGGTCGGTAGCGCTCGACGCGCCGATCTCCGTCTTGACGGCAAGCCGTACAAAACCCTGAAGCAAGTCCAGACGTCCATTGCTTCGCGGCAAGCGAGACGGGATTGAAAAGTGAGTGGCTTCGCGTGCGACCGAAGCGCTCGAGCGAAGAACTGATTGTGCTGGAGACCGGCCGCTCGCGGAAGGATTTGCGATCCTCAGGATCAGCGTTCCGGCTGCGGCCCAGATCCGACACAGAGGCCGGCACGCTCAGAGGAGACTTGAATTTATAGACGAAGATTACTGAAACTGTTGGTAGCGAGGGAGGGATTTGAACCCCCGACACAAGGATTATGATTCCTCTGCTCTAACCAGCTGAGCTACCCCGCCACGAGCCGCGACCGTCCATCGAGACGATGCGTGCAGTGGCGGCGGTATAGGAAGAGCGGGCGCTCCGTGTCAACGTCTTCCCGTGAGCAAATCGCGCCTCCGGAGGTCGGGCAGTCCGCGTGCCGTCGCGCGCGGGAGGGAAACCCTTGGCTGTCACCGAGAATCGCTCGGCGACAGCCCGTCCGCCATGTCCGACCTGTCCCGGCCCGCTAGGTTTGGCACGGGCCGCTCGACGGCCCGTCAGATCGCGGAGCGTTCGATGACAGCGCGCAAGAGCCATCGCTGGACCACCAGCCTCGCCGCCCTTCTCGTCCTCGGGGTGCCGCTCGCCACGGGTCCGGCAGTCGCGGCGGGCAAGGACGTCACCTACCGCGCGGCGCTCACCGGCGGCAGCGAGGTCCCGGCAACCGCGTCCTCCGGCAAGGGCGAGATCACCGCGACCTTCGATCCGGCCACCAAGCGCCTGAGCTGGTCGGGCCAGTACAGCGGCCTCACCGGGCCGGTCACGGCCGCCCATTTCCACGGGCCGGCCAAGGCGGGCGAGAATGCCGGCGTGCTCGTGCCGGTGACGGCGGCGAGCAGCCCCTTCACCGGCGAGGCGACCCTCGACGATGCCAAGGCCGCCGATCTCGAGGCGGGGAAGGTCTACTTCAACCTCCACACCGCCGCGAACCCGAAGGGCGAGATCCGCGGCCAGATGGAGCGCGCACCCTGATCCGGAACGCCGGGAGCCTCGACGTTCCCGGCCGCGCCCGGTAGGCGGATCCCCGTCCACCTGCCGGAGCCTTCGATGAAGCACACCGACGCCATCATCGCCTGGACGCCCGTCCGCTGGGCGGAACTGAAGCCGGAAACCGCCGGTCAGGTCGTCGTCCTGCCCGCGCCAGACGCGGCCGGAGAGGCCAAGCGCTACATGATGCGCGCCGGCGCGAGCTCGTCCGCCCTGGCCACCCTGTCGGAGGAGGCCCGCGTCGCGCGCCTGTTCATCGACTTCCAGACCCTGGTCGTCCGCGACGGGATCGACCCGCAGGTCGCCCATCGGGCGTTCCTGGCGATCGACGAGTACCGGTTCCGGATCGCCCCCGATACCGACGGCGCGGAATTCGAGGACCCGCCCGAGGAAGATTAGCCCAAGCCTCGACGGAGCAGCGCGCATCCCTCGCGGAAGCGTGAGAATTAAGAATACACAGAGCGCGGACGCGCCCTATCTCCCGGCGGGTCCTGAATCCGTCGGAGGCCGGCCATGCCCGTATCCCGTCGCGCCGTCATCGCCGCAGCCGCTATCGCCCCGCTCGCCAGCCGCCTCGTCGCGGCGGCCGAGCCGCTGATCCGCCGCCCGATACCTTCCACCGGCGAGACGCTCCCGGCCATCGGGATCGGCACGTCCCGGCGCTACGAGGTCGAGCCGACGCCCGAGGCGGTGGCGCCCCTGAAGGAGGCGGTGAAGACCTTCGTCGCACTCGGCGGATCGGTGATCGACACGGCCCCGAGCTACGGCACCGCCGAGGACGTCCTCGGCCTGATCCTGGCGGAGCCCGGCCTGCGCCAGAAGATCTTCCTCGCCAGCAAGGTCGACACGACCGGCCGCGACGCGACGCTCGCGGAGTTCGACCGATCGCTGAAGCGCATGAAGGTCGACACCCTCGACCTGGTAGCGGTCCACAACCTGATCGACGTGATCGGGAATCTGGCGGTCCTGCGCGATCTGAAGGCGCAGAAGCGCGTCCGGTACGTCGGCGTCACGGTCTGGCGCGACAACCAGCTCGACGCCCTGGAGGCCGTCATGAGGCGCGAGAGCCTCGACTTCATCCAGGTGAACTACGCCATCGACAACCGTGCCGCCGCGGAGCGCGTGCTCCCGCTGGCTGCGGATCGCGGCGTGGCGGTGATGACCAACGTGCCGTTCGGCCGCGATCGCCTGTTCAAGGCGGTCCAGGGCAAGGAGTTGCCGGCGGTCGCCAAGGATCTCGGCTGCGCGAGCTGGCCGCAGTTCTTCCTGAAATACGTGCTTGGCAACCCGGCCGTGACCTGCCCGATCCCCGGCATGGCGAAGGCCGCCTATGTCGAGGACAACCTCGGGGCCGCGCGGGGCAAGCTGCCCGACGCGGCGCAGCGCAAGCAGATGGAGACGTTCATCGATGCGGTTTGATCTCATCTCGCGCCGCGCGGCGCTCGCCCTCGCGGCCGGCCTCGCCGTGGCCGCCGCTCTTCCCGCGGCCGTGCCCGCCGCAGCCCAGGACGGCGCGAAGAAGATCCGGATCGGCGTGATCGGCGCCGGGAACATCGGCGGCACGATCGGGTCGCTCTGGGTCAAGGACGGCCACGAGGTCATGTTCGCCTCCCGCCACCCGGAGCAGCTCGCCGCGATGGTCTCGGAGCTCGGGCCCAAGGCCAGGGCCGGCACGCCCGAGGAGGCGATCAAGTTCGGCGACGCCGTGTTCATCGCCGTCCCCTATAAGGCCTATCCGGACCTCGCGAAGGAGATCGGCCCGTCCCTCAAGGGGAAGGTCGTCCTCGATGCCGGCAACGCCACGCAGAAGCGCGACGGCGCGCTCTACGACGAGGTCCAGGCCAGCGGGATCGGCGCGACCTCGGCCAAGTACTTCCCCGGCGCCAAGATCGTGCGCGCCTTCAACGCGGCCAACTACAAGATCTTCGCCAAGGAGGGCGCGGACGGCGGCAAGGGTCGTGCGGGCGGGCGGATGGCGATCCCGATCGCCGGGGACGACCCGGAGGCGCTGAAGGTCGCCGAGGGCCTCGTCCGCGATGCCGGGTTCGACCCGGTGGTGGTCGGCCCGCTCAAGGATGCCGACAAGTTCGCCATGGGCAGCCCGGGCTTCGGTCACGACGTCACCGCGCCGGAGATGCGCGAGAAACTCGGACTGGCGAAGTAGGCGCGTCGCCCGGCCCCTTGCCGGGCCCCGCAACGGCGAGGGGTCCGACCGAGCCTTCCCCGAGGGAGGCCCGTCCGGGGAAGAAGCCCATTCCGGTGAGATCGGCCCATGCCTGAACCCGCCCGCGGCACGCTCGCGCGCCTGATCGACGTTCAGCCCGGCGAGGGCCGGGCGCTGGTCTGGTCGTGGGCCTACATCTTCTCGATCTTGGCCGCCTACTACGTCCTGCGCCCGATCCGGGACCAGATGGGCGTCGCCGGCGGCATCGAGAACCTGCCCTGGCTGTTCACCGCCACCCTCGTGGGGATGCTCGCGCTCAACCTGCCCTTCGCCTACCTGGTGAAACGGATGCCGCGGGCGCGGTTCGTGCCGATCACCTATCGGTTCTTCGCGGCCAACATCCTGGCGTTCGCGCTGACGCTCTACCTCGCGCCCGCCGAGTGGGGCGTGTGGATCGGCCGGGTGTTCTTCGTCTGGCTGTCGATCTTCAACCTGTTCGTGGTCTCGATCTTCTGGGCGACGATCGTCGACGTGTTCTCGAACGCCCAGGGCAAGCGATTGTTCGGCTTCATCGCGGCCGGCGCGACGCTCGGCGCCATCGCGGGCTCGGCGACCACGGCGATCCTGGCCAAGAACGTCCCGACCTGGGGCCTGATGCTGTGCGCGGTGGCGCTCCTCGAGGTCGCGGTGTTCTGCATGCGCGGGCTCGCCGCGCTGTCGACGCAGCTGCACGAGGTGCCGGGCCGCGACGGGGGCGCCGAGGACGGGCAGGACCGGACGATCGGCGGAAGCGTGCTCGCCGGCGTCACCCGGGCCCTCGCATCGCCCTACCTGCTCAACATCTCGCTGTTCCTGCTGCTGTTCTCGGTGACCTCGACGTTCCTGTACTTCGAGCAGGCGGGCATCGCGAAGCGGAGCTTCCCGGACCGCGGCGCGCAGACGGCGTTCTTCGCCAGCGTCGACCTCGCGGTGAACGTCCTCACGCTGGGCATCCAGCTGTTCCTCACGGGCCGGATCGTGAACCGAATCGGCGTCGCCCTGACGCTGGCGATCCTCCCGGCCTTCAGCATCCTCGGCTTCGCGGCGCTCGCGCTCTGGCCGACGATCGGCGTCATCGTGGCGTTCCAGGTGCTCCGCCGGGCCGGGAACTTCGCGATCGCCCGGCCGGTGCGCGAGGTGCTGTTCACCGTCGTCCCCCGGGAGGACCGCTACAAGGCGAAGAGCTTCATCGACACGGTGGTCTACCGGTTGGGCGATCAGGTCGGCGCGTGGTCGTTCACCGGCATCCAGGGCATGGGGCTCGGCAGCGCCAGCGTGGCCGGCGCCGCGATCCCGCTGTCGATGGCGTGGCTCGTGAACAGCGTCTGGCTCGGGCGCGCGCAGGAGCGGCGGCGGGCCGAGCAGGCGGCGGAGCCGGGCATCGAGCCCGAACGGACCGCGCCGGTCGGCCGCGCGGCCGCTGCGCCCGGCGGGTGAGTGCCGTTTCGCCCCGCCTATCGATGCCGCATGAAGTCCCAGACCAGATAGGCCGGGAACGGCAGCATGATCGCGAAGAAGATCCAGTCGAACATCTGAGGCATCAAGCCGTCTCCCGCTCGGTCCCCCCTGGTTCTACCGGCTTCCCGAGGTGAAGTTCCGCGCGGCCGCGGCGGCCGTTAAGAGGCGGTTTACCCTGACGGGTGAGGTATCGCGCTCGATCCGGGCGGGAGAGTGACATGGCGGGACCTGCATGGTCGGCGCCGCGGCGCCGGTGGCGTGCCGCCGATCCCGCGATGGCGCTGCTCGGGCTCCTCGCCCTGACACCGGCACCCGTCGCCGCGCAGGAGCCGCTCTTCGTCCGCATCCGCCCGCTGCCGGACGCCGAGGCGGCGCGCCTCGCCCGGGAGATGCTCTGGGCCCGCCGGCAGGCTCATGCCCGCGCGGTGATCGAATCGGTCTGCACCGGCTGCCTGGGCGCCTGGAAGCCCGAACCGGTCCCGCCACCGACGCCTGCGCCCGCGCAGGACAGGATTGCGAACCTCACCGTTCCGATAGGGGTTGAACTCGACCCCGGCTCCGGGGCATCCGAGCCCGGTCCCGATCCATCGACCTCCGAGAGGCATCCATGACGCAAGCGCATCCGACCAGCGGCGCCGAGCCCGAAGTCGATTGCCCGGTGACCCTCGAGGTTCTGGGCTCTGTGTACCGGGCCGACGATTTCGACCTGCCGCTGATCCTGGAGCAGATCCCGCCGCTGAAGCGCGCGCAGCTCGCCGCCTACCTCTACGGCAAGAGCCACATGCACAAGCTCGGGCTGAAGGTCGCCCGTTCCTGCGAGCGCGAGGACCTGATCCGCGTGGCGGGAGAGATCGGCTCGGTGATCCACGGCCAGGCGCATTTGAAGCCGTCGCGACCGACTCCCGAGCCCGCCCCGCAGCTGCGCGCCAAGACCCCGCCCGGCCAGAAGAAGGTGAGCCTCGCCGGCGCCGCCGCGAAACCCGCGATCAGCCTCGGTGGCTCGGCCAAGGTCCGCAACTTCGACTGAGAGCTGGCGCGCGTCGGGCCAGCCGAGACCGCCGCGCGCGGCTGGCCGCGCCGGCACCGACGGGGCGACGGCGACGCGCGGGACCTGACGGTCGGGTCCGGCATTCCGTCGGTGACGGCACGTCGGAAGGCCGGACAATCCGGACTTGTGCGTTGCACGCGCCGCGGGCTTCGGATAATCGCCCGCGATGAACACCGACCACGACAAGATCCTGATCGTCGATTTCGGCTCTCAGGTGACGCAGCTCATCGCACGCCGGGTGCGCGAGGAGGGCGTCTACTGCGAGATCGTGCCCTTCACGAAGGCCGAGGCCGCGTTCCGCGAGCAGAAGCCCAAGGGCGTGATCCTCTCCGGCGGCCCCGAATCGGTGACCGTCGAGGCCTCGCCCCGCGCGCCCCAGCTGGTGTTCGATTCGGGCGTCCCGGTCTTCGGCATCTGCTACGGCCAGCAGACCATGGCGGCCCAGCTCGGCGGCGCCGTCGAGGGCGGCCACCACGCGGAGTTCGGCCGCGCCGAGGTCGAGATCCTGGCCGACTGCCCGCTGTTCAAGGGCGTCTGGCACAAGGGCGAGAAGTACCCGGTCTGGATGAGCCACGGTGATCGCGTCACCAAGCTGCCGGACGGCTTCACCACCGTGGCGATCTCCAGGAACGCGCCCTTCGCGGCGGTGGCCGACGAGGCGCGCAACTACTACGCGGTCCAGTTCCACCCGGAGGTGGCGCACACGCCCCACGGCGCCCTGCTGATCCGCAACTTTGTGCGCGATGTCGCGGGCTGCTCGGGCGACTGGACCATGGGCGCCTACCGCGAGGAGGCCATCGCCAAGATCCGCGAGCAGGTCGGCTCCGAGAAGGTGATCTGCGGCCTGTCGGGCGGCGTCGATTCGGCGGTGGCGGCGGTGCTCATCCACGAGGCGATCGGCGACCAGCTGACCTGCGTGTTCGTCGATCACGGGCTCCTGCGCCTCGGCGAGGCCGAGCAGGTCGTGGCGCTGTTCCGCGACCACTACAACATCCCGCTGGTCCACGTGGAGGCGTCGGGGATGTTCCTCGCGGCTCTGGAGGGCGTCAGCGACCCGGAAATCAAGCGCAAGACGATCGGCCGCCTGTTCATCGACGTGTTCGAGGCCGAATCGAAGAAGATCGGCGGGGCGAAGTTCCTCGCGCAGGGCACGCTCTACCCCGACGTGATCGAGAGCGTGTCGTTCACCGGCGGCCCGTCCGTGACCATCAAGAGCCACCACAATGTCGGCGGCCTGCCCGAGCGCATGAACATGAAGCTCGTGGAGCCGCTGCGCGAGCTTTTCAAGGACGAGGTCCGGGTGCTCGGCAAGGAGCTCGGCCTGCCCGAGGGCTTCGTCGGCCGCCACCCGTTCCCGGGCCCGGGCCTGGCGATCCGCTGCCCCGGCACGATCACCGGCGAGAAGCTGGAGGCCCTGCGCAAGGCCGACGCGATCTACCTCGACGAGATCCGGCAGGCCGGCCTCTACGACACGATCTGGCAGGCCTTCGCGGTGATCCTGCCGGTGAAGACCGTCGGCGTGATGGGCGACGGGCGCACCTACGACCACGTCTGCGCGCTGCGCGCCGTCACCTCGGTCGACGGCATGACCGCCGACTTCTACCCGTTCGACATGGCCTTCCTGGGCCGGGTCGCGACCCGGATCATCAACGAGGTGAAGGGCATCAACCGGGTGACCTACGACATCACCTCGAAGCCGCCCGGCACGATCGAGTGGGAGTGAGCCGGCGTCCGGCCCGATCCCGCGCCGTCATCGCGAGCGGAGCGAAGCGACTCAGGGCAGCGTGACGCTTCGATCCGTGGCGCGCTCCTGGATCGGTTCGCTCGCAGGGACGCGGCGCCCGCCCTCACGGGGTGCAGAGCGCCGGCTCGACCGCCTTCAGCGCCGGCCGGAACGCCGCGAGGTGCAGCCCGTCGCGCAGGGCGCCGGGCTTGGCGTAGCCCGTATCGCCGTCGCGCAGGGCGGCGAACGGATCCGTGAAGACGCAGCCGAGCCGCCCGCAGAGATTTTGCAACCGGCGCGAGTAATCCGCGACCGCGCCGGCATCGACCAGCTTGCCGATCTCGCGACCGACCGGGGGGAGGGCGGTCACCACGACGCGCGGGCTGAGGGTCTGCAGCCGCTTGACGATCGTCTCGGCGGCGGCCTCGAACTGCTCCGTCGGCTTGTGCAGCTGCGGGTTGTTCTTCACCAGGATGTCGTTGGTCCCGATGGTCAGGATCGCGAGCCGCGGCTGCACCTTGAAGGTCAGGCGCGCGAGATAGTCCGCGTAGCTGCCCGCGGTCGCGCCGCTGATCCCGCCGTTGAGGAAATCGAGCCCGCAGGGGCGCTGGCTACCGGGCTGCAGTTCCACCTGGGAATCGCCGGCCCAGAACACGTAGTCCGGCGGCGCCTCGTCGAGGCTGACCTGCACGGCGATCAGGCGCATCTCGGCGTAGGCCCGCGCGTCGGCCCCCGGCCGGTGCAGGCGCCACCCGGCGAAGCCGCCGATCGCCAGGAGGGCGAGCCCGCCGAGAACGAGGGAAACGACGCGCTTCACGGCTCGGCCCCGGCCCGGTCGACGCGGGCGTCGGGCCGCGCGTCCGTCGAGGCGTAGTAGGGCTTGATGTCGAGGAGCGGCGTGCCGTCGAGGCAGTCGAGCCCGCGCACGCGGAGCGTGTCGCCGACGCGGTCGAGCAGTTCCACGACCGACAGGGCGATCGGGTTGGGACGGGCGGGCGAGCGCAGGGAGAACGTGCCCCTGGGGCCGTCGGCGTGGCGCGGCCGCTGGATCACGAGGCCGCGGGTCGCCCGGTCCATCCAGTAGAGGAGGATCAGGTGCGTGCACCCCGTGACGTTGCGCAGGCCGGGGGCGTAGGCCGGGTCGACCTCGACGGTGCAGATTGCGTCGGTCTGCAGGCCGTTCTTCGGACAGTCGGACCGCGCCTGCCAGGGCGTGCGCAGCCGGCCGATGAAGTGGAGGCCCGCGTCGAAGGTCGCGGGCAGGGCGGCCCTCTCTTCACCGGGACGGGTCCCGAACTCATCCGCGTCCAGCCCCGTGTCCATGCCCGCGTCCTCGCCGCCGCGCTCCGCGCCGGCCGGCTTGTCGGCCATGTGTCCGCGGCTCGCAACCCCGCATCTCGCCCCCGGATGGCGCGGGGTGTAGATCCGGCAGCAGGAACGGAGGCGACATGATCGAGCGGGAATTGCGGCCGATGCAGGCGGTGGCGGATGCCGCGACCGCCATCGACCGGCTGGTCGAGCTCTACGACGACGCGGCCGGCGCCCTGCGGACCGCGCTGGAGCGCTACCTCGCCGGCGGGCCGCCGCCGGACGCCACGGAGCGTCTCGCCTTCCGCTACCCGGAGCTGCGGATCAGCTACCGCCCGGACGGGCCGCTGCCCCGGGTCCGGCGCGCCACCGCCAAGCTCCAGGCCGCCGGCACCTACGCCACCACAATCACGCATCCGGGATTCTTCCGGACGTACCTGACCCGCCAGCTGGAGCCGCTGATCGCCGACTACGGCATCGCCCTCGAGGTCGGTCTCAGCGCGCAGGAGATTCCCTATCCCTACGTGCTGGAGGCCGGGCTGGACGCGCGCGGGCGGACCGTCGACGGCGCTGACCTCGCCACCTACTTCCCGGTGCCGCTCCTGTCGCTCGTGGGCGACGAGATCGCGGACGGACTGTTCGACCAGATCCCTGGCGAGCCGCTGCCCCTGGCGCTGTTCGACGCGGTTCGGGTCGATTACTCGCTCCGGCGCCTCGTCCATTACACCGGCTGCGACTGGCGCGACGTCCAGCCCTGGATCCTGCTCACCAACTATCACCGCTACGTCGACCAGTTCGTCCGCCACGGCTTGGAGCGGCTCGCCTCGGGCGCGGAGGGGTTCGAGCGGCTGGTCCTGCCGGGTGGCGTGTCCGTGACCCGTGCCGAGGCGGCCGATGCAGACCCGGCCGCTGTGATCGCCGCCTCGCCCTGGCATCGCCATCAGATGCCGGCCTACCACTTGGTGGCGCGCGATTCCGACGGGACCCAGCAGGGCACGACGCTGGTCAATATCGGCGTCGGCCCCTCGAACGCGAAGACGATCACCGACCACCTCGCGGTGCTGCGCCCGGATTGCTGGCTGATGGTCGGCCATTGCGGCGGCCTGCGGCAGTCGCAGACCATCGGCGACTACGTGCTGGCGCACGCCTACCTCCGCCGCGACCGTATCCTCGACGAGCTCGTGCCGCCGGACGTGCCGGTGCCGGCCCTCGCCGAGGTGCAGGTCGCCCTTCAGGACGCCGCCGCCGCGGTAACGGGCGAGCAGGCTGACGCGCTCAAGCGGCGCCTGCGCACCGGCACGGTGGTGACCTACGACGATCGCAACTGGGAACTGCGCTTCAGCCAGGAGCGGCGTCGGATCAACCAGTCCCGCGCCGTGGCGGTGGACATGGAGAGTGGCACGGTCGCCGCCCAGGGCTTCCGCCTGCGCGTTCCCTACGGCGCGCTGCTCTGCGTCTCAGACAAGCCGCTCCACGGCGAGATCAAGCTCCCGGGTGCCGCCAACGCCTTCTACGACCGGGCCGTCTCGGAGCACCTCCGGGTCGGGCTGGCGGCCCTCGACGTTCTTCGGGCCGATCGGCAAGGTCTCCACTCGCGCAAGCTGCGCAGTTTCGATGAACCGCCCTTCCGGTGAGACTTCGTGGAGTCCAGGGTGACGTTCGAGCCCGACGTACATATCGCCAACTCAGCGACCGACTGCCACGCCATCGGTCATACTCAAGCTTGGATACAGCCGCCTTAGAGCCGGGTTGAGTGGTTAAAGCACCACACATCAGGCTGAGCTTTCCCATGACTCGTATCGCACTCGTCTCCACCGCCCTCCTGACGGCCGTCGCGTTCGCGCCGACCGTCGCCGATGCCCGCGGCTTCGGCGGCGGTGGCTTCCACGGCGGCGGATTCGGCGGGGGCGGTTTCCACGGTGGCGGTTTCGGCGGCGGCTTCCGCGGCGGCAGTGTCGGCGGCGGGGCGTTCCGGAACGGCGGCTTCGGCGGCGGCGCCTTCCAGAACGGCGTCGGCGGGGCGCGGGTCGGCGGACTGGGCGGCGGCTTCCGCGGGGCCGGGCTCGGCGCGGCCGGCGTCGGCGGCGTCCGGACCGGCGGCCTGCGGGCCGGCGGATATAACCAGGCCGGCCGGTTCGGCGGGGTCGGGAACCGCGGGATCGCCGGTCGCGGCTTCGTCAACCGCGGCTATTACGGCCACCGCTACGGACGCGGCGTCAGCTACGGACTCGCCGGCCTCGGGCTCGGCCTCGGCGTCGGTTACGGCCTGGGCGGTCTCGACTACGGCTACGACAATTGCGCCTACACTTACGGCTACGGCGCCTACGACCCGGCTGCCTGCAACGACTACTACGGCTACGGCTACTGAGTCAGGCGGCGCGGGTCTCGTCCCCGCGGCGCATCCTCGAAACCGCGCGACGCCCGGCCGGCCTTCGGTCGGGCAATGTCGTGAGGACCCCTGGGCCAGATCGGCCCACCGGATCCACAGCCTTCGCCGCAGGCGAAGGCTCGCTCAACAAGTCCCGAATTGCGAACCGTTCCAATCCGATGAGGATGCCGCTTCCGGCGTAGCGTGGTGCGGGGACGATCGCGGTGAGCGGCGAGGGACTGGTTGCGGCGACGGCGGGGCTGCTCGTGCTGTGCATGGGCCTGTGGGCGACCGCGCTGCTGCCCGAGATCGTCACGGCACTCGCCTTCTTCGGACTGGCGATGCTGCTGCGTCTCGGCTCGGCCGCGACGGTGTTCTCGGGCTTCTCATCCTCCGCGTTCTGGCTGGTCCTGTCCGGCATGGTAGTGGGGCAGGGCATGACCCGGACCGGCCTGGGCGCCCGGATGGCGCGCACCCTCGCCCTGCGGCTCTCCGGCTCCTACGGCCGCTTCATCGCTGGGCTGGTGACGCTGAGCTTCCTCATCGCCTTCGTCATGCCGTCGAATCTGGGCCGCATTGCCCTGATGATCCCCGTCACCCTCGCACTCTGCGACGCCTTCGGCCTCGCGGCCGGGCGCCCGGGGCGGACGGGTGCGGTCCTGGCCGTCGGCCTCGCCACCCCGATCCTCTCTGCGGCGATCCTGCCCGCCAACGTCCCGAACCTCGTGATGGCCGGCTCGGCCGAGCACCTGCTCGGCCTACACCTGTCGTACCTCTCTTACTTCCTTCTGCATGCCCCGGTCCTGGCGCTGGTGAAGGGCGTGCTGCTCGTCGGCCTCATCGTCCGGCTGTTCCCGGACAACCTCGGCTCCGCCGCTCCGGCCCTGCCGGATCTGCCCCCGCTGTCCGCGCCCGAGCGGCGCCTCGCGGTAATCCTCGCCTGCACGCTGATCCTCTGGATGACCGACAGCCTCCACGGCCTTGCCCCTGCCTGGGTCGGCCTCGCCGCCGCGGTCGTCTGCCTGCTGCCGCGGATCGGGGTCCTGCCGCCGGAGGCATTCCAACAGGTGAACCTGCGGACTTGCTTCTACATCGCGGCGCTGCTCGGCCTCGTCGCCCTCGTCAACGAGACCGGGCTCGGCGAGCGCCTCGGCCATCTGCTGCTGACCGTCGCCCCCCTGGCGCGCGACGCGCCGACGCAGAACTTCGCGGTGCTCACCGGCATCGCCACGGTGCTGACCCTCCTCGTCACCGCCAACGGCGCCCCGGCCCTGTACACGGCGCTCGCGGGCGAGATGTCGGAGGCGAGCGGCCTGTCACCCTTCGCGGTCGTCTCGCTGCAGGTGATCGGCTACTCGACACTGTTCTTCCCCTATCAGGCGCCCCCGATCGTGTTCGCCAGCGAGCTCGGGCGGGTCCGTCTCCGGGACGCGACCCGGCTCACCCTGAGCTTCGGTTTCCTGTCGCTCCTCGTGGCGGCGCCGCTCGACTACGCGTGGTGGCGCCTCCTGGGACAGCTGAAGTGACAGAATCGGCAAAGTGTCGCCCCAGAGGGCACATTGCGCCGCACCATGACGGATTGCGGGTTGCCCGCTCAGGCTCTAGCGCTACCAGATTAGAGACGGTCCAGTTCGCAGCTGCGAGGCTTCAACACGATGGCACCCACCGCCCGCCCGACAGTGGCTCAGCCCATGTCGCCGCATCTCCAGATCTATCGCTGGACCTGGACGATGGCGATGTCGGTGTTCCACCGCATCACCGGCACCGCGCTCTACGGCGGGACTGCTCTCGTCGCGATCTGGCTCGTGGCTCTGGCCTCGGGACCGGCCGGCTACTCTTACGTGGCCGGGTTCTTCGGCTCGATCTTCGGGCGCCTGATCCTGTTCGTCTACACGTGGATCCTGATGCACCACATGCTCGGCGGCATCCGGCACCTGATCTGGGACACCGGCGTCGGCTTCGACCGGGAGAAGCGCCTCTCGATGGCCCGGCTGACGCTGATCGGCTCGGTGGCCCTCACCCTCGTCATCTGGGCGGTCGCCCTTCTGGTCCGCTGAGGAGGACGACATGGCTAAGGAAGAGGTCCGGCAGGACACGCGCGTCTCGATCCGCACGCCGCGCGCCCGCGTGCGCGGCCTCGGCGTCTCCCATCACGGCGCCGGGCACTGGTGGCTGCAGCGGCTGACCGCCGTCGCCAACGTCGTGCTGATGCTGAGCTTCGTGGTGATCATCGCCAAGATGGCGGGCCGCGGCTACCCGGAGGCGCGGCTCCTCGTCGCGACCCCTCTGGTGTCGATCCTCCTGATCCTGGCGCTACTGTCGGTCACGGTCCACATGCGCCTCGGTATGCAGGTGATCATCGAGGACTACGTGCACGCGCCGGCGACGAAGATCGCGGCGGTGTTCGCCAACAACGCCTACGCGGTCGTCGTGGCCGTCGCCTGCCTCTACGCGGTCCTGCGCATCGGCTTCGGACAGCCGGCCTGACCCCGCCAACATCGATCTCGAGGAGCCGAACATGGCCGCCAACGGCACAAACGGCAGCGGGCCTGCCTACACCATCCACGATCACGCCTTCGACGTCGTGATCGTCGGCGCGGGCGGCGCGGGACTGCGCGCCACGGTGGGCTGCTCGGAAGCGGGCCTGCGCACCGCCTGCATCACCAAGGTGTTCCCGACGCGCTCGCACACGGTGGCGGCGCAGGGCGGCATCTCGGCCTCGCTGGGCAACATGGGCCCGGACGACTGGCGCTGGCACATGTACGACACCGTGAAGGGATCGGACTGGCTCGGCGACCAGGACGCCATCGAGTACCTCGTGCGCAACGCGCCCGCCGCCGTCTACGAGCTGGAGCACTGGGGCGTACCGTTTTCCCGCACGGAGGAGGGCAAGATCTACCAGCGCCCGTTCGGCGGCATGACGACCGATTACGGCAAGGGCACCGCCCAGCGCACCTGCGCGGCGGCCGACCGGACCGGCCACGCGATGCTACACACCCTCTACGGGCAGGCGGTGAAGAACCAGACCGATTTCTTCATCGAGTACTTCGCCCTCGATCTGATCATGGACGACGAGGGCCGCTGCCGCGGCGTCATCGCCCTCGATCAGGCCACCGGCGAGATCCACCGCTTCCGCGCTCAGATGACCATCCTGGCGACCGGCGGCTACGGCCGCGCCTATTTCTCGGCGACCTCCGCCCATACCTGCACGGGCGACGGCAACGCCATGGTGCTGCGCGCCGGCCTGCCGCTGCAGGACATGGAGTTCGTGCAGTTTCACCCGACCGGCATCTACGGCGCGGGCTGCCTGATCACCGAAGGCTCCCGCGGCGAGGGCGGCTACCTCACCAATTCCGAGGGCGAGCGCTTCATGGAGCGCTACGCGCCGTCTGCAAAGGACCTCGCCTCGCGCGACGTCGTCTCGCGCTCCATGACCATGGAGATCCGCGACGGCCGCGGCGTCGGCAAGAACAAGGACCACATCTACCTGCACCTCGACCACTTGGACCCGAAGATCCTGCACGAGCGCCTGCCGGGCATCTCGGAATCCGCGCGGATCTTCGCGGGCGTCGACGTGACCAAGGAGCCGATCCCAGTCATCCCGACCGTCCACTACAACATGGGCGGTATCCCCACGAACTATCACGGCGAGGTGCTGACGCTGCGCGACGGCAACCCCGACACGGTGGTCCCGGGGCTGATGGCGATCGGCGAGGCGGCCTGCGTCTCCGTCCACGGCGCCAATCGCCTCGGCTCGAACTCGCTGATCGACCTCGTCGTCTTCGGCCGCGCCGCCGGCAAGCGCTGCGCCGAGATCGTCGAGCCGAACGGCCGGGCCATGGAGTTGCCGAAGGGCGCGACCGACAAGGCGCTCGAGCGCCTCGACCGCTTCCGCTACGCCAACGGCTCAACGCCGACCGCCGAACTCCGTGCCGAGATGCAGAAGACGATGCAGAACAACTGCGCCGTGTTCCGCACCGGCGAGGTGCTGGAGGAGGGCAAGGGCCTGATCCACAAGGTCTGGAACGCCGCCGCCGACGTGAAGATCACCGACCGGTCGCTGGTCTGGAACACCGACCTCCTGGAGACCCTGGAGTTCGACAACCTGATCGGCCAGGCGGTGGTGACGATGGAATCGGCCGCCAACCGCACGGAATCCCGCGGCGCCCACGCGCGCGAGGACTTCCCGGACCGCGACGACAAGGACTGGATGAAGCACACGCTGTCCTGGCTCGACGAGGGCCAGCACCAAGTGGTCATCGATTACCGCCCGGTCCACACCTACACGATGTCCAACGAGATCCAGTACATCGAGCCCAAGGCGCGCGTGTACTGATCTGCAACTCTGCACAACGACTGCGGCGGCGGGGCCTCCCCCCTCCGGCCGCCGCGTCCTGCTCCAGCGGAAGCCGTCGAGAACCATGGCTCAGTTCAACCTTCCGAAGAATTCCCAGATCACCCAGGGCAAGTCCTGGCCGGCCCCGCCCGGCGCCAGGAACCTGCAGACCTTCAAGATCTACCGCTGGAACCCGGATGACGGGGCCAACCCGCGGATCGACACCTATCAGGTCGACCGCGAGGATTGCGGCCCGATGGTCCTCGACGCGCTGCTGTGGATCAAGAACAAGGTCGACTCGACGCTGGTCTTCCGCCGCTCCTGCCGCGAGGGCATCTGCGGCTCCTGCGCGATGAACATCGAGGGGCAGAACGCGCTCGCCTGCACGATGGGCATCGACGAGTGCAAGAGCCCCGACAACGCCCTGCCGGTGATGACCCGCAAGGACAAGGACGGTGCGATCCGGATCTACCCGCTGCCGCACATGCCGGTCCTCAAGGATCTCGTGCCGGACCTGACGAACTTTTACGCCCAGCACGCCGCCATCGAGCCCTGGCTCCAGACCGAGACGCCCGCGCCCGAGAAGGAGTGGCGCCAGACGCCGGAGGACCGCTCCCGCCTCGACGGCCTCTACGAGTGCATCCTGTGCGCGTGCTGCACCACGTCGTGCCCGAGCTACTGGTGGAACGGCGACAAGTTCCTCGGCCCGGCGGCCCTGCTGCAGGCCTATCGCTGGCTGATCGACTCGCGCGACGAGAACACGGGCCACCGCCTCGACGGCCTGCACGACCCGTTCCGCCTGTATCGCTGCCACACGATCATGAACTGCGCCAACACGTGCCCGAAGAGCCTGAACCCGGCGAAGGCCATCGCCGAGATCAAGAAGATGATGGTCGAGCGCACGCTCTGATCGCGCAGTCGAGTCGGGTGTTGAGGCCTGAGGGCCACACCCGGCCGAAAAGGCCGGCTCTCCGCAGCAGAGTTGGCCTGGGCTGAGAGGGCTGCCTTGCGGACAGCGCAATTGCCACGGAGTCAGGATCGAAGCGCCTCCGCGCCGTGAATCCTGACCCGAAGTGGACCGATGCTGCGCCCGAGCCTGTCGACGTTCGCCGTTCTCTGTCTGGCCGCCAGCCTCGGCGCCTGCGCCTCTAGCCGCCTCGACGGGCCGCGCACCCGGGGGCCGTCGCCCCAGGCGTCCCTGGACACGGTGCCGGCCATGCCGTCGGGCACGGTGACGGCGGCCCCGCTGGCGCCGCCGCCCGGCGTCGCGGCGAGCCCCGACGCGCCGCCCCCGCCCGGTGCCCAGGCGGCCGCGCCGCTTGCCGGCGGCCCCACTGTGATCGCCGAGCCGGTCGCCCCGCCGGCGCCGCCGCCGCCGGTCGCCACGGGCGGCCGCTCATCGGTGGTCGGAAGCTGGGATGCGCGGGACGCGACCGGTGCGAACTGCAAGGTCACGCTGTCGAGCACCCCGGCCCTCGACCTCTACCGGGCGACGGCCTCGGGCTGCGCCAACAAGGATCTCGCGCGGGTCTCGGCCTGGGACTTCCGCGACGGCGAGGTCTACCTCTACCAGCCGGGCGGCTCGGTGGCGGCGCGGCTGCGCCAGGGCGGCGGCGGCCTGGAAGGCGCCCTCACCAAGTCCGGCGCGGCCCTCGCCCTGAACCGCTGAGGCCGGGCGGCGCGACCACGCCGCGCGGTTGGCGCGCGGCGGGAGGCGCTTACATGAGGGGCTCCCGCCGCGTCACGCCCCCGTCAACATGTTCCTCGATTGGCTTGAACGCCGCGTCGACCCCTTCGCGCCCTTCGACGAGGCGCGGATGCCGCCGCGGTCGGTGCTCGGCTTCGCCTGGTTCTACCTGCGCCCGATCCGCGCCGCCCTGGCGGCGCTGTTCGTCATCGCGGTGATCGCCGGCACGGTCGAGGCCTCCCTCTACCTCGTGATGCGCTGGTTCATCGACCTGCTCGGCTCGGCCGACCGGGCGACGGTGCTGTCAGACCACGCGGTCGAGCTCGGGCTGGTGGTCCTGCTGATCGCCGTGGTGCGACCGCTGTCGATCTGGGCCCACGAGGTGCTGTCCAACCAGCTCGTCGTGCCGCAATCGACCAGCCAGATCCGCTGGCGGGCGCATCTCTACACCCTCGGGCACGCGCTCTCGTATTTCCAGGGCGACTTCTCGGGACGGCTCGCCAACCGCGTCGTCCAGGTGGGCCCGGCCGTGCGGGAACTCGCCGTCGTCTTCATCGACACCCTCCTGTATGTGGCGATCTACGCGATCACCGCGGTCGGGCTGTTCAGCGCGATCTCGCCGTGGCTCGCCGTCCCGGTGCTGCTCTGGATCGCCGCCTACGCGGCCCTGACCGCGTGGTTCGTGCCCCGGGCCCGCGCGCGCTCGCACAAGACCGCCGACACCCGCTCGACGCTGATCGGCCGCATCGTCGACAGCTACACCAACATTCTGACGGTGAAGCTCTTCGCCCGCGACCGCGAGGAGCGGGCCGCGGTGCAGGACGCCGTGGAAGTCCACACCGCCGCCTATCTCCACCAGTTCCGGCTGGTCACCCTGACGACGAGCCTCCTCGGCCTGCTCAACAGCGGGCTCCTGATCGCCACCGGCGCGGCCTGCCTCGTGCTGTGGCGCGACGGCGGCATGACGACCGGCGAGGCGTCGGCGGGGCTCGCCCTGGTCCTCAGGCTCATCGCCATGTCGGGCTGGGTCATGCAGACCGTGCGCGGCGTCTTCGAGAATGTCGGCGTGGTCCAGGAGAGCATGCAGACGATGGCCCGGCCGCACGCCCTCGTCGACGCGCCGGACGCGCGGACGCTCGCCGTCACCGGCGGCGAGATCCGGTTCGAGGAGGTCGGCTTCCACTACGGGCGCGGCGACGCCACCGTCATCGAGGATTTCTCCCTGACGATCCGTCCGGGCGAGAAGGTCGGACTGGTCGGCGTCAGCGGCGCCGGCAAGTCGACCCTGGCGGGCCTGCTCCTGCGGCTCTACGACGTGGAGAGCGGGCGGATCCTGGTGGACGGCCAGGACATCGCGACGGTAACCCAGCAATCCCTGCGCGAGGCCATCGCGATGGTCAGCCAGGACACCTCCCTGCTGCACCGCTCCATCCGCGACAACATCGCCTACGGCCGCCCCGGCGCCACCCAAGTGGAGATCGAGCGGGCCGCGCGGCTCGCCCACGCGGACACGTTCATCGCCGATCTCGTCGACCACAAGGGCCGGCGCGGCTACGATGCCCAGGTCGGCGAGCGCGGCGTCAAGCTGTCCGGCGGCCAGCGCCAGCGCATCGCCATCGCCCGCGTCATGTTGAAGGACGCGCCGATCCTGATTCTCGACGAGGCGACCTCGGCGCTCGACAGCCAGGTCGAGGCGGCGATCCAGGAATCGCTCGACACGCTGATGGCCGGCAAGACCGTGCTGGCCATCGCGCACCGCCTGTCGACGATCGCGGCCCTCGACCGGCTGGTCGTGATCGACCGCGGTCGGATCATCGAGGAGGGGACTCACGCCGAACTGGTCGCCGCCGGCGGCGTCTATGCCGGGCTGTGGTCGCGGCAGTCGGGCGGTTTTCTCGACGACGGGACGGCCCGGTACGACAGCGCCGTCGCCTGAGCGTCGGAGGAGCGAGATTGCCGGCAACATACCGCTACGATCGAGGGGCGACCTTATCGCCGCGCCGCACACTGCGGCTTGACTCGGGGGCGGCAGACGGTCTCATTGCTCAGATTAGAACCATAATGCTTTGTTCCCGGGACGAGCCGGGACGAGGGCACCTGCGGCCCTGACGCCGACGCATGGAGTTCCGAACCTTGGCGAACACATCAGCCGCCGCTGCCGCGGTCTCTGGTCATGAGGGCAGCCGCCGTGACTTTCTGTTCCTGGCGACGGGCGCCGGGTTGGCGGTCGGGGCGGGAGCCGTCGTCTGGCCGCTGATCTCCTCCATGGCGCCCGACGCCGACACGATCGCCGCCGGCGCGCCGATCGAGGTCGACCTGACACCGATCCAGGACGGCCAGATCATCAACGTCTTCTGGCGCGGCAAGCTGATCTTCGTGCGCAAGCTGACCGCGAAGGAAGTGACCGACATGAAGGCGGTCCCGCTCTCGGCGATGATCGATCCGGCGGCCTTCACGACCCGCGTCAAGAACGGCCACGATCAGTGGCTCGTGGTCTACGGCAACTGCACCCATCTCGGCTGCGTGCCGATCGGCCACCAGGGCAATTTCGAGGGCTGGGCCTGCCCGTGCCACGGCTCGCAATTCGACGCGGTGGGTCGCGTGCGCCATGGACCGGCGCCCATCAACCTGCCGATCCCGCCCTACGCCTTCCAGACGGATGCCAAGATCCGGATCGGCGAAGGCGGCAAGGAAGCGGCCTGAGGAGGACGGAAGCATGAGCGGAACGGCCAGCACCTACGTCCCCAAGAGCCGCGTTGCGAAGTGGTTCGAGGCGCGCCTGCCCATCGCCGGGCTGGTACACTCGTCCTTCATCGCCTACCCGGTTCCGCGGAACCTCAACTACTTCTGGACCTTCGGGGCGATCCTCGCCGCCTTCCTGGGAATCCAGATCGTCACCGGCATCTGGCTGGCGATGCACTACGAGCCCTCGGCGACAGGTGCCTTCACCTCCGTCGAGAAGATCATGCGCGACGTGAACTACGGCTGGCTGCTGCGCTACGCGCACGCCAATGGTGCCTCGATGTTCTTCGTGGCCGTCTACGTGCACATGTTCCGCGCCCTCTATTACGGGTCGTACAAGGCGCCGCGCGAGGTGCTCTACATCCTCGGCGTCGTCATCTACCTCCTGATGATGGCGACCGCCTTCCTCGGCTACACGCTGCCGTGGGGCCAGATGAGCTTCTGGGGCGCGACCGTCATCACCAACATCCTGGCGGCGATCCCGGTGGTCGGCGACACGATCCAGACCCTGCTGTGGGGCGGCTACTCGGTGGGCAACCCAACCGTGAACCGCTTCTTCTCGCTGCACTACCTGCTGCCGTGGATGATCGCCGGCGTGGTCGTGCTGCACGTCTGGGCCCTGCACGTCACCGGGCAGAACAACCCGGCCGGCATCCCGATCAAGTCGGGCAAGGACGCGGTGCCGTTCACGCCCTACGCGACGGTCAAGGACGTGTTCGCGACCTGCGTGTTCATGATCCTGTTCGCGTGGTTCCTGTTCTACCAGCCGAACTATCTCGGCCACGCCGACAACTACATCCAGGCCAACCCGGCGGTGACGCCCGCACACATCGTGCCGGAATGGTACTTCCTGCCGTTCTACGCGATCCTGCGCGCGGTCCCGAGCAAGCTCGGCGGCGTCATCCTGATGTTCTCGGCGGTGATCATCCTGGCGTTCGCGCCGTGGCTCGACACGTCGCGGATCCGGTCGTGCAACTACCGGCCGATCTACCGCCAGTTCTTCTGGGTGTTCATCGGCGCGACCCTCCTCCTCGGCTGGCTCGGCTCGCAGCCCCCGGAGGGCGGCTACGTGCTCGCCGCCCAGGTCTGCACCGCCTACTACTTCGCGCACTTCCTGATCGTCATGCCGCTCTGCGGCCTGTTCGAGACGCCGAAGAAGTTGCCGGGCTCGATCCTCGAGAGCGTGACCGGACCGGGCAAGCAGGTGACCGGATCCGGCATGCCGGCGGGCGCCGCCGCTGCTCCGACCACCAAAGGCTGACGGGCTGACGACAGGACCATGATGATGACCCGCGTCCTCTCGACGACCGCCGCGGCCGCCCTGGCGGCCCTGCTGATCGGCGCCGTGCCGGTCTCCGCCCAGGAAGGGCATGGCGGGCCGATCCCGGCCCGCGTGAACTGGAGCTTCGCCGGCGTGTTCGGCCGCTTCGACACCGCGCAGCTGCAACGCGGATTCCAGGTCTACAAGGAGGTCTGCTCCGCCTGCCACTCGATGAAGCTGGTCTCATTCCGCAACCTCGCGCAGGAGGGCGGGCCGCACTTCTCGGCCGGGCAGGTCAAGGCGCTGGCCGCGACCTATCAGGTGAAGGACGGGCCGAACGACGCCGGCGACATGTTCGAGCGGCCGGGCCGCCCGGCCGACACCTTCCCGCCGCCCTTCCCGAACGATCAGGCTGCGGCCGCGGCCAACGGCGGCAAGGCCCCGCCGGACTTCTCGGTCATCGCCAAGGCGCGGACCTTCTCCCGCGGCTCGCTCTACTTCCTGACCGACTGGCTGCCGCTCGTCGGCTACTCGGAGCAGGGGCCGGACTACATCCACGCCCTGATCAACGGCTACCAGGATCCGCCGAAGGACTTCGCGCTGCCGGAGGGCGGCCACTACAACAAGTACTATCCGGGCCACATCATCGCGATGCCGCCGCCGATCACCGACGGGCAGGTCTCCTACCCGAAGAACGATCAGGGCCAGCCGGTCGTGCCCGAGACGCTGGACCAGTACGGCAAGGACGTCTCGGCCTTCCTGATGTGGGCGGCCGAGCCGCACATGATGGACCGCAAGGCCCTGGGCTTCCGGGTGATCCTGTTCCTGATCGTGCTGTCGGGTCTGCTCTACTACGTGAAGAAGAAGATCTGGGCGGATGTCGGTGGCGAGGTGCACGGCCTCCAGCCGGAGCTGCACAAGACCTACTGAGGCGGGCCGGATCGGTTCGCAGTTCGGATGGGCCTCCCTCGCGGAGGCCCATCTTTTTTTCGGCCGGCGCTCCATGCTACCGCTCGCCCGCCGCGACGGTCCGCCTCCCGAGACTGCCCGCCCCCTGCACCACCTCAACCTGAGGTGACCGCGTCAGCGGGCCTCGCAGGAGGGCTTCAGGGATCAGAGCGGCGTCCGGAGGTCTCCGTCGAGGCCTGCGCATGGCTCCGGCACCCGAGGACGAGGTGCCGGGTGGGATAGGCCGCGCTGCCGAGGCGTTGCGCGTTGAGGGAGTCCGGCATGAGCACAGCGGTACTGGGTGTCATGGGTGGGTCCGGCGTCTACGACCTGCCGGGTCTCGAGGACGTCCGCGAGGAGCGCGTGGCGTCGCCCTGGGGCGAGCCCTCGGACGCCCTGCGGATCGGGCGCATCGGCGACACCAAGGTCGTGTTCCTGGCGCGCCACGGGCGGGGGCACCGGCTCTCGCCGTCGGGCATCAACTACCGCGCCAATATCGACGCCCTGAAACGGGCCGGGGTCACCGACCTCGTCGCCCTCTCGGCCTGCGGCTCCTTCCGCGAGGACCTGCCCCCGGGCCTCTTCGTGCTCGTCGACCAGTTCGTCGACCGCACCCACGGCCGCGCCTCGTCGTTCTTCGGCGACGGCTGCGTCGCCCACGTCTCCCTCGCGCACCCGGTGGGCCCCGGCCTGCAGGCGCGCATCGCCCAGGCCGCGAAGGCCGAGCACATCGCAGTCCATCGCGGCGGCACGTACGTGTGCATGGAGGGGCCGCAATTCTCGTCGCTGGCCGAATCCCGCGCCTACAAGGCCCAGGGCTTCGACGTGATCGGCATGACCAACATGCCCGAGGCCAAGCTCGCCCGCGAGGCGGAGATCACCTACGCGACCATCGCGATGGTGACCGACTACGATTGCTGGCACCCGGGCCACGACGCCGTCGACGTCGCCGCGGTGATCGCCGTCGCCCGGGCCAACGCCGACAAGGCGGCGCGGCTCGTCGCCCGTCTCGCCCGCGAATTCCCGGGCGAGCGGGAGCCGTGCCCGGCGGGTTCGCACCGGGCGCTCGACGGCGCGATCATGACGGCGCCCGCCGTCCGGGATCCGGCGCTCCTCGCCAAGCTCGACGCCGTGGCGGGGCGGGTTCTCAACGGCTAGCCGGCCGGCCTTTCCATTCGGCGACGAGTCCCTCTAGAAGGCGCGGGCGGCCCAGGCCGCCCCCGACGCGAAGTCCAGACCGAAATGCGCAGCGCCTCCATCAGCCGGAAGACCGCGGAGACCGATATCGCGGTCACCGTCAATCTCGACGGGACCGGGCGGTCGAAGATCGCCACCGGCATCGGCTTCCTCGACCACATGCTGGATCTGCTGGCGCGGCACGCCCTGTTCGACCTGGACGTGAAGGTCGACGGCGACCTGCACATCGACCAGCACCACTCGGCCGAGGATTGCGGCATCGCCCTGGGGCAGGCCTTCGCCAAGGCGCTCGGCGACAAGCGCGGGGTCACGCGCTACGCCGACATCCACCTGCCGATGGACGAGGCGCTGACCCGGGTCTGCGTCGACATCTCCGGCCGGCCCTTCCTGGTGTTCCGCACGACGTTCCGCGTGGAGAAGATCGGACAGTTCGACACCGAGCTGGTGCGCGAGTGGTTCCAGGCCTTCGCGATGAATGCCGGCCTGACGCTCCACGTGGAGACCCTCTACGGCGACAACGCCCACCACATCGCGGAGAGCTGCTACAAGGGGCTGGCCCGCGCCTTGCGGAAGGCCGTGGCGATCGATCCGCGGGAGGAGGGGCGCGTTCCCTCAACCAAGGGCTCTCTGTAGACCCGTTGTCGTCGGGCGCCCGGATCGGCCACACGGCCGTCGCGGCGCGCGCTGTCGGAGTTTCGCGATGCGGATGCGCAGCTACACGCTCCACCTGCCGGCCGATGCGCGGCCCGGCGAGACGGTCGGGCTCGACCGGGCTCTCCTGGTACGCGACGGCTTCTCCTGGCCGGCCTTCGCCTTCACGGTGCTGTGGTTCCTGTTCCACCGCCTCTGGCTCGCCGCCCTGCTCGTCCTCGTCGGCCTCGTGGCGCTGGCCGCTGCCGGCATCGCCCTCGGGCTCCCGGCCGGTGCCGGCCTGATCGTCACCCTGCTGGCCGCCTGGCTGATCGGCCTCGAGGCCTCCAGCCTGCGCCGCTGGACCCTGGCGCGGCGCGGCTGGCCGGCGCGCGACGCGGTGGTCGCCGCGACGCCCGAGGAGGCCGAGGCCCGGGCGCTGAACCGCTGGATCGAGGCGATCCCGAGCGCCCCCCGGGCCCCGTTCCCGAGCGGCCCCAGCCGGCGGGCCGAGCCGGTGATCGGGCTGTTCCCTGCCCAGGAAGGCGCCCGGTGAGTTCCCGGGCGAGACGCGCATGACCACCGAGACCGTCGCGATCATCGATTACGGGTCGGGCAACCTCCACTCCGCCGCCAAGGCCTTCGAGCGCGCCGCCCGCGAGAGCGGGCGCGACGCGCGGATCTGCCTGACCTCGGACCCGGAGGTGGTGGCCGCGGCCGACCGCGTCGTGCTGCCCGGCGTCGGCGCCTTCGCGGATTGCCGCCGCGGGCTCGATGCCGTTCCCGGCATGGTCGAGGCGATGACGCGGGTCGCCCACGGGGCGGGCCGCCCGTTCCTCGGCATCTGCGTGGGGATGCAGCTCCTGGCGAGCCGCGGGCTCGAGTACACGACCACGCCGGGGCTCGGCTGGATCCCCGGCGACGTCGGTCCGATCCGGCCGTCGGATCCGGCCCTCAAGGTTCCCCACATGGGCTGGAACACCCTGCGGACCGAGCGCGACCACCCGCTGCTCGCCGGCATTCCCACCGGCGAGGACGGGCTACACGCCTACTTCGTGCACAGCTACGCGCTGCAGGCGGAGCGTCCGGACGACGTCGTCGCGCGCGCCGAGTACGGCGGCCCGGTCACCGCCCTCGTCGCCCGCGGCAACGTCGCCGGCACGCAGTTCCACCCCGAGAAGAGCCAGCGGCTGGGCCTCGCGCTCATCGCCAACTTCCTGAACTGGCGCCCGTGAGCGCCGTTCGGCCCAGGCAAGAAGGACGGAAGCGCCCGTGATCCTGTACCCGGCGATCGACCTGAAAGAGGGGCGTTGCGTTCGCCTCATCCAGGGGGACATGGCGCAGGCCAAGGTCTTCGGCGACGATCCGGCCGCGCAGGCCGCGATCTTCGAGGCGCAGGGCTTCTCCTGGCTCCACGTCGTCGATCTCGACGGCGCCTTCGCGGGCGCCCCGCGGAACGCCGAGGCCGTCGACGCGATCCTCGCGCGGGTCACGATCCCGGTCCAGCTCGGCGGCGGGATCCGCGAGATGAAGACGCTGGAGGGATGGCTGAGCAAGGGCGTTGCCCGCGCGATCATCGGCACCGCGGCGGTGCGCGATCCCGGCTTCGTCCGGGAGGCGGCCCGCAAGTATCCCGGGAAGATCGCGGTCGGGATCGACGCCAAGGACGGCCGCGTCGCCGTCGAGGGCTGGGCCCAGACCTCCAGCATGACCGCGGAGGAGCTGGGGCGCCGATTCGAGGACGCGGGCGTCGCGGCGATCATCTACACCGACATCGCTCGCGACGGGATCCTGAAGGGCCTCAACGTCGAGATGACCCTGGCGCTCGCCCAGGCCGTCCGCATCCCGGTGATCGCCTCGGGCGGCCTCGCGTCGATCGACGACGTCCACCGGCTGCTGCAGCCCGACTGCGCCCTGATCGCGGGCGCGATCACCGGCCGGGCGCTCTACGACGGCCGCATCGATCCGGAGGCGGCCCTGGCAGCGATCGCTGCGGCGCGCGGCCCGGCGGCGTGATATCCAGAGGCTCGCGACATGAGACGCCGCCCGTGCTGAAGACCCGCATCATTCCCTGCCTCGACGTGAAGGACGGGCGCGTCGTGAAGGGCGTGCGCTTCGAGGGCCTGCGCGACGCCGGCGACCCCGTCGAGGCCGCCAAGGTCTACGACGCGGCCGGCGCAGACGAGCTGTGCTTCCTCGACATCACCGCGAGCCGCGAGGCCCGCGGCACCCTGCTCGACATCGTCAGCCGGACCGCCGAGGCCTGCTTCATGCCGCTGACCGTCGGCGGCGGCGTGCGCACCGTCGAGGACGTGCGCGCGCTGCTGCTCGCCGGCGCCGACAAGGTCGCGATCAACACCGCCGCGGTGAAGGATCCCGACCTCGTGGCCCGGGCCGCCGAGAAGTTCGGCGCGCAGTGCATCGTGGTGGCGATCGACGCCAAGCGCGTCTCGCCCCCCGGCACGCCGGCCGCCTGGGAGATCTTCACCCACGGCGGCCGCGACCCGACCGGGATCGACGCCGTGGCCTTCGCGCGGCTGGTGGCCGAGAAGGGCGCCGGCGAGGTGCTCGTCACATCCATGGACAAGGACGGGACGCGCTCCGGCTACGATCTCGCCCTGACGCGGGCGATCAGCGATGCCGTAACCGTGCCGGTGATCGCCTCGGGCGGCGTCGGCGGCCTCGACGACCTCGTGGCCGGCGTGGCCGAGGGCGGCGCCAGCGCCGTCCTGGCGGCCTCCATCTTTCATTTCGGTCAGGCGAGCGTCGCCGAGGCGAAGGCGCACATGGCGGCGGCCGGCCTCGCCATGCGCCTCGACGTCCCGGCCTCTTCCTCGAGGGCGCCCCAGTGAGCAGCTACCTTCTGGCGAACGCCGACCTCCTCGATCCCGTGACCGGTCGCCAGACCGCCGGCGCGGTGCTGGTGAGGGACGGCCGCATCGCCGATATCGCCGCCGGCGCGGCGCCGGGCGCACCAACCGACGCGAAGCGCGTCGACTGCGCCGGCCGCGTGCTGACCCCCGGGCTGATCGACATGCGCGCCTTCGTGGGCGAGCCGGGGGCCGAGCACCGCGAGACCCTGGCCTCGGCGAGTGCCGCGGCGGCCGCGGGCGGCGTTACGACGCTCGTCTGCATGCCCGACACCAATCCGGTGATCGACGAGCCGGCCATCGTCGACTTCGTGCTCCGCCGCGCCCGCGACACGGCGAGCGTCAACGTCCTGCCGGCGGCCGCCATCACCAAGGGCCTGGCCGGCCGGGAGATGACCGAGTTCGGCCTGCTCAAGGAGGCCGGCGCGGTCGCGTTCACCGACGGGCTCAGGGCCGTGGCGAATGCCCAGGTTCTGCGCCGCGCCCTGACCTACGCCCGGGATTTCGACGCACTGATCGTGCAGCACGTGGAGGAATCCGCTCTCGTCGCCGAGGGCGTCATGAACGAGGGCGAGCTCGCCTCGCGCCTCGGGCTCATGGGCATCCCCCGCGAGGCCGAGACCGTGATGCTGGAGCGCGACATCCGCCTCGTGCGGCTGACCGGCGCCCGCTACCACGCGGCCATGATCTCCTGCGCCGATTCGGTGGAGATCGTCCGCCGCGCCAAGCAGGACGGCCTGCCGGTGACCTGCGGCGTCTCGGTGAACAACCTCGTCCTCAACGAGAACGACATCGGCCATTACCGCACCTTCTGCCGGCTCTCGCCGCCCCTGCGCCACGAGACCGACCGTCAGGCAGTGGTGCGCGCCCTCCACGAGGGCGTGATCGACGTCGTCGTGTCCGACCACAACCCGCAGGACGTGGAGACCAAGCGCCTGCCCTTCGCCGAGGCGGCGGACGGGGCGCTGGGCATCGAGACGCTGCTCGGCGCCGCCATGCGCCTCGTCCACACCGGCGACCTCGCACTGCCCAAGCTCGTCGCCGCGCTCACCGTGAATCCGGCGCGCATCCTCGGCCGCGAGGCCGGCCGGCTGGCGGTCGGCGCCCCCGCCGACCTCGTGCTGATCGATCCCGATCTCCCCTACGTCCTCGACAAGCGCCGGCTGAAGTCGCGCTCCAAGAACTCCCCCTTCGACGAGGCGCGCCTCCAGGGCGCGGCGGTGCTGACGCTGGTCGGTGGCCGGATCGTCCACGCGGTCGACGATCTCGCGGCCGCCGCATGATGCCCCCCGATCTCGCGACCCCGGCCGCCCTCGGCGGCCTCGCCCTCGGCTACGCCCTGGGCTCGATCCCGTTCGGGCTGATCCTCACGAAGTTCGCCGGCCTCGGCGACGTGCGGGCGATCGGCTCCGGCAATATCGGCGCCACCAACGTGCTCCGCACCGGCCGCAAGGGCCTCGCCGCGGCGACGCTCCTGGGCGACGCCCTCAAGGGCACGGCGGCCGTCCTCATCGCCCGGCAGCTGGGCGAGGGCCCGGCGCTCGCGGCCGGGCTCGGCGCCTTCCTCGGCCACCTCTTCCCGGTCTGGCTGGGCTTCAAGGGCGGCAAGGGCGTCGCGACCTTCATCGGGGTGCTCCTCGCCTTCAGCCCGCCCGCCCTCGCGGCGTTCGCGGCGATCTGGCTCGGTCTCGCCTTCGCGCTCAAGTACTCGTCGCTGGCGGCGCTCGCCGCCTCGGCGGCCACACCCCTCGTCCTCTGGGCGCTGGGCGCCCCGACGCAGGCGTTGCTGTTCCTGCTCCTCGGCCTGCTGCTATGGTGGAAGCACGCGCCAAACATCCGCCGACTCGCGTCCGGCACCGAGGGGCGCATCGGCCAGAAGGGCTGAGTGCCGGCGCGCCGCGCCGACCTTCGGGCAGGTGTGGGGGTGGTGGATGCAGCTCACCGAGGCCCAGCGGCTCGACTGGCTGCGGCTGATCCGGACCGAGGGCGTCGGCCCCCGCACCTTCCGGAGGCTCGTGAACCGTTTCGGCGGCGCGGCCGCCGCCCTCGACGCCCTGCCGGAGCTCACCGGCCGCCAGGGACGGCGGATCGTGCCACCCACCCGCGCTGAGGCCGAGGCCGAGCTGGCGGCCCTGACCCGCCTCGGCGGCCGGCTGATCGCCGCCGGCGAGGCGGAATACCCGCGGCTCCTGACGCAGGTCGACGCGGCGCCTCCGCTTCTGGCCCTGCGCGGCGCACCGATCCTCAATCGGCCCGCCGCCGCCCTCGTCGGCTCGCGGAACGCATCGTCGGCGGGGCTCGCCTTCACGGAGCGGCTCGCCAGCGGGCTCGGCGAGGCAGGCCTCACGGTGGTCTCGGGCCTCGCCCGCGGGATCGACGCGCGCGCCCACAGGGCGGGCCTCCGGACCGGCACGATCGCCGTCATGGCCGGCGGCCAGGACCGGATCTACCCGGCGAGCCACGCGACCCTGGTCGAGGCCATCCTGGCGGAGGGCGGCGCGGTCCTCGCGGAGATGCCGATGGGCTGGGAGCCCCGGGGGCGGGACTTCCCGAGGCGCAACCGGATCATCTCCGGGCTGTCCTACGGGACGGTGGTGGTGGAGGCCGCCCGCCGCTCCGGCTCGCTGATCACGGCGCGCTACGCCCTGGAGCAGAATCGGGAGGTCTTCGCGGTTCCCGGCTCGCCGCTCGACCCGCGCGCCGAGGGCACCAACGACCTGATCCGCCAGGGCGCCACCCTGGTCTCCGAGGTGGACCACGTGCTGGAGGTGCTGGGACCGATCATCGAGCGCGGCCCGGACGCCGAGGCGGCCCCGGCGCGCGGGCGGCCGGACCTGGCCGAGCAGCCGGATTTCTGGGACGAGATCGCGCTCGACGCGGCTCTCGACCCCGGACCGGAGCGAGCCGACGGCGCGTCCGCCGACAATCCCGCGCGCGACGAGCCGCCCGAGGCCGAGGATGACCGGGCGCGGATCGTGGCCCTGCTCGGCCCGAGCCCGGTCGGCACCGATGAGCTGGCGCGGAGCGCCGGGGTCGGTGCCCGGACCGTGCAGAGCGTGCTGCTGGAACTGGAGCTCGACGGACGGATCGAGCGCCACGGCAGCGGCACCGTCTCGCTGGTCAGCCGCTGAGGGAGTCCTCTTCGGGATCGTCGTCCGCATCGGCGTCCGCGAGGTTGCGCATGACGTCGAGACAGCCCTGGAGGATGTAGGCGGCGGCGAGCTTGTCCACGAGTTCGCCGCGCCGCGCCCGCGAGGCGTCGGCCTCGATCAGCGCGCGGGTGACCACGGCGGTCGAGAGGCGTTCGTCGAAGAAGACGTGGGGCAGGGGGAGGATCGGCGCGAGGTTACGCATGAAGGCGCGGGTCGACTGCACCCGCGGCCCTTCGCTCCCGTCCATGTTGAGCGGCAGCCCGACGACGAGTCCGCCGACCGCGTGCTGCCGGCACAGGGCGGCGAGCCGCTGCGCGTCGGGGGTGAACTTCACCCGGCGGATCGTCTCCAGCGGCGTCGCGATCTGGCGGCCGAGATCCGACAGGGCGAGGCCGATCGTCTTGGTGCCGAGATCGATGCCGATCAGGCGGGCGCCGCCGCGAGACTCGGCCGCGAAGGCGCGGATCGCGTCGAAATTCATGGTTCCGCCCGCGCGGCGCGCGCCAGAATGGCCTCGGTGACGCCCTCGAACCGGGCGGGGAGGGGCTCCGAGCCCGGTCCCAGGACCAGGGCCGCGGACGGCGCCGTGACCCGGGTGAAGAAGTCGTCGAGGCTATCGCCGCCGAACCGCACCGTCTCCAGGTCAGGCGCCAGCAGCCAGACGTCGTACTCGCCGTCGGTCCCGGTGACGTCCCAGAACAGGAAGCTGCCGTCCTCGCCCGCGCCGAAGAAGCAGGCGCGCTCGACGACGCCGGCGTCGCCGCCCTCGACGTCGAAGCGGTGCGGCTCCGCCCCGTCCTCCAGCATGGCGACCGCGGCGCCGACGCTGTGGGCGATGAGGGCCGCTTGGCTCACCAGATCGCAGGCCTCGAACGGTGCCGGCACGGCGACGCGGAACTGCCCGCCCGCGAGGCCGACGCCGCAGGTCCGGCAAAAGTCGCGGTAGGAGGCCGGAAGGGCGAAGCCCAGCGCCTCTGCTGCACGGTCGAGGGCCGCCTCGTCCGGCACGAAGCCCGGCGCGAGCTCCTCGAAGACCGTCTTCCACATCGCTCCCGCTCCACCGTCCACAGACTTCGGTTCCTCCGCAGATCGCCCCCGGTGCGCGCGGAGCCGTTCGCGTCTAGGTAGGTTAATGTTCCGTTAAACCACGCTGTAGGGGTCCGCCTTGTCGACGAACGGCCAGCTCTCCTCTTCCGCTCCGTCCGGCCGCCGGCGGGCGATGCCGCGCAAGCACCGCTGGATGCTGCTCCTCGCCTTTGAGGTGCTGGTCGCGGGCTTCACCCAAGCCATGATCCAGCCGGTCCGGCAACCGGGAATCACGATCGAGATGTCGGTGACGCCCCACCACGTCGTGACCTGATCCGCCCGTCGCCCGCCCGCGCCGAGCGCGCGGTCAGCCGGGTCCAGCGCGGCCGGCCGCCCTACGGGCGGCGCGGCATAGCCCACCCGCGTTGCGGTGCGTCGAGCGCCGATGCTATAGCGCGACCGACTTCGGGAGAGCGCTCCCGGGCAGGGACGAACGAGACGGCATGTCGGTCGACGAGAAGACGGTTCGGCGCATCGCGCATCTGGCGCGGATCGCGGTCACCGACGACGAAGTCGGGCCCCTGCAGGGCGAGCTGAACGCCATCCTGTCCTTCGTCGAGCAGCTCGGCACGGTCGACGTCGCGGGCGTCGAGCCGATGACCTCGGTGACGCCGATGGCGATGAAGAAGCGCGAGGACGTCGTCACGGAGGGCGGCCGCGCCGCCGACGTCGTCGCCAACGCACCCGAGACCGAGGACAATTACTTCCTGGTCCCGAAGGTGGTCGAGTAGGCCGAGGACGGCCCGGACCTTGCGGACCGGATTTCTGGCGGGCAGGCGCGCGGCGGCGCGCGCGGGGACGTGAACAGCGTGGATCCGAACGAACTTACCCTGGCCGAAGCGCGCGACGCCCTGAAGGCGAAGCGGATCTCGGCCCGCGAGCTGACCCAGGCCCATCTGGACGCCATGGCCAAGGCCCGCGTCCTGAACGCGTATATCCGGGAGACCCCGGACCGCGCCCTGGCGATGGCCGAGGCCTCGGACCAGAAGATCGCGTCCGGCGAGGCGCGGCCGCTCGAGGGCATCCCCCTCGGCATCAAGGACCTGTTCTGCACGCACGGCGTGACGACCACGGCGGGCTCCAAGATCCTCGAGACCTTCGAGCCGCACTACGAATCGGCCGTGTCGGCCAATCTGTGGCGCGACGGCGCCGTGATGCTCGGCAAGCTGAACCTCGACGAGTTCGCCATGGGCTCGTCGAACGAGACCAGCGCCTACGGCAACGTGGTCTCGCCCTGGCGGCGCGCCGGATCAGACGCGCCGATCGTGCCCGGCGGCTCGTCGGGCGGCTCCGCCGCGGCGGTCGCCGCGCGCCTCTGCCTCGGCGCCACCGCGACCGATACCGGCGGCTCCATCCGGCAGCCCGCCGCCTTCACCGGCACGGTGGGGATCAAGCCGACCTACGGGCGCTGCTCGCGCTGGGGCACGGTGGCCTTCGCCTCCTCCCTCGATCAGGCCGGCCCGATCGCCCGGACGGTGCGCGATTGCGCCATCCTGCTCGGCTCCATGGCGGGCGCCGACGCCCGGGACACGACCTGCGCCGACCTCGCGGTGCCCGATTTCGAGGCCGCCGTGTCGCGCGGCGTGAAGGGCCTGACCATCGGCATCCCGAAGGAGTACCGGGTCGACGGGATGCCCGCGGAGATCCAGAAGCTCTGGGACGAGGGCGCGGCGTGGCTCAAGGCCGCCGGCGCGACGATCCGGGAGATCTCGCTGCCGCACACCGCCTACGCGCTGCCGGCCTACTACATCGTGGCCCCGGCCGAGGCCTCCTCGAACCTCGCCCGCTACGACGGCGTCCGCTACGGCCTGCGCGTGCCCGGCAAGGACATCGCCGGGATGTACGAGAACACCCGCGCCGCCGGCTTCGGCCGCGAGGTGAAGCGCCGGATCATGATCGGCACCTACGTGCTCTCGGCCGGATACTACGATGCCTACTACGTCCGCGCGCAGAAGATCCGCACGCTGATCAAGCGCGACTTCGAGGCCGCCTACGCGGCCGGGGTCGACGCGATCCTGACGCCGGCGACGCCGTCGGCCGCCTTCGGCATCGGCGAGAAGGCCTCGGCCGACCCGGTGGAGATGTACCTCAACGACGTGTTCACCGTGACGGTGAACATGGCCGGGCTGCCGGGCATCGCGGTGCCGGCGGGTCTCGACGGGCAGGGCCTCCCGCTTGGCCTCCAGCTCATCGGCCGGCCCTTCGACGAGGAGACGCTGTTCGCGGTCGCCCAGGTGATCGAGGACGCGGCCGGTCGCACCGTCCTGCCCGAGCCGTGGTGGTCATGACCGTCCCGTACTATCCCTGGACGGTCTGGATCTGGGCCGCTTTCGATCCGGCGCTGATCGTGGTGGCGGTCTATCTCGGCTGGACCGCCAGCCAGTTCGGCAAGGTCTTCATCGCGGCGATCGCGGCGCTCGGCTTCTCGGTGCTGTTCTCCTACGCGGTCAGCGCGGCCGGCATCCCGTGGCCGGCGCCGATCACCCGCGACGGCCCGACCTTCTTCCCGGTCCGCGCCGTCGCGGCCCTGCTCTGGGCCGTCGTGGGCTACGGCGCCCGGCAGGCGGTCGGACGCCGCGCTTGACCCTGCGGGCAGGGGCCTCCTAGAAAATCTCTCGCTCGACGCATGCGGCGCCTCCGCCGTCTCTGCGAGCGCAGCGAAGCGATCCGGCGGTGCAACGCCCGGAAGCCTCGCGCTTCCCTGGATCGCTTCGCTGCGCTCGCGAAGACGGCGACGCCTCGAACGCCAGCCGCCTTTCGGACCGACCATGAACGCACCCGTCGACCCCAAGAAGCTGATCAAGGGCGGCCTCCACGACTGGGAGGTGATCGTCGGCATGGAGATCCACGCCCAGGTGTCCAGCCGGGCGAAGCTGTTCTCCGGCGCCTCGACGGAGTTCGGGGCCGAGCCGAACGACCACGTCTCGCTGGTCGACGCCGCGATGCCCGGGATGCTGCCGGTGATCAACGCCGAGTGCGTCGCCCAGGCGGTGCGCACCGGCCTCGGCCTGAAGGCCAAGATCAACCTGCGCTCCGTGTTTGACCGGAAGAACTACTTCTACCCGGACCTGCCGCAGGGCTACCAGATCTCGCAGTACAAGGACCCGATCGTCGGCGAGGGCGAGGTCCTGGTGGACCTTGCCGACGGCGCGTCCATCACCGTGGGCATCGAGCGCCTGCACCTCGAGCAGGATGCCGGCAAGTCGCTGCACGACCAGGATCCGACCCGGAGCTTCGTCGACCTCAACCGGTCGGGCGTGGCGCTGATGGAGATCGTCTCCCGGCCCGACCTGCGCTCCTCCGAGGAGGCGAAGGCCTACGTGACCAAGCTGCGCACGATCCTGCGCTACCTCGGCACCTGCGACGGCGACATGGAGAAGGGCTCGCTCCGCGCCGACGTGAACGTCTCGGTGCGTCGCCCCGGCGAGCCGCTGGGCACCCGCTGCGAGATCAAGAACGTCAACTCGATCCGCTTCATCGGGCAGGCGATCGAGACGGAGGCGCGGCGCCAGATCGCCATCCTCGAGGACGGCGGCAAGATCGACCAAGAGACGCGCCTGTTCGACCCGACCAAGGGCGAGACGCGCTCGATGCGCTCGAAGGAAGAGGCGCACGACTACCGCTACTTCCCCGATCCGGACCTGCTGCCGCTGGAATTCGACCAGGCCTACGTCGACGCCCTGGCCGAGGGGCTGCCCGAGCTGCCGGACGCCAAGAAGGCGCGGTTCGTCTCGGCGTTCGGCCTCTCGCCCTACGATGCCGGCGTGCTGGTCGCCGAGCGCGCCTCCGCGGACTATTACGAGGCGGTGGCGAAGGGCCGGGACGGCAAGGCCGCGGCCAACTGGGTGATCAACGAGCTGTTCGGGCGCCTCAACAAGGAGGGGCTGTCCATCGACGCGACCCCGGTCTCGGCGGACCAGCTCGGGGCGATCATCGACCTGATCGGCGAGGGCATCATCTCCGGCAAGATCGCCAAGGACCTGTTCGAGATCGTCTGGACCGAGGGCGGCGACCCGCGCGCCGTCGTCGAGAGCCGCGGCATGAAGCAGGTGACCGACACGGGCGCCATCGAGGCGGCGGTGGACCAGATCATCGCGGCGAATCCCGACAAGGTCGCCCAGGCCAAAGAGAAGCCGACCCTGCTCGGCTGGTTCGTCGGCCAGACCATGAAGGCCACCGGCGGCAAGGCGAACCCCGCGGCGGTGAACGCGCTGCTCAAGGCGAAGCTCGGGATCGAGTGAGCCTTCCGCGGCGAGCGGCCAGTCCGCGCCCGGCCTCAGGATGAGTGCCGGGATCGGATGGCCGTCGCTTCGACGTCGCCGGCCAGTCCCATGCTCGCCAAAGCCACGACGAGATCCCGCCGCGGCGATGCCGGGCAGGTGGGCCACGAACAGATCCTCGAAGAGAAACCGCGGCGGAACGGCTCGAAGTGGGGCCTTTCGCGCATTCGAAGGCGTGCCATGCGTGGCCGCTTCTGCGCCCCTGGAGCCGCGTCCGTCCGGCTGTTCGTGTTGTGCCGCTAAGTCTCGGGCCGAACCTGTCCCTGAACCGTCTAGGCGGCATTCCGCTGCGGTGGAGTCATCCCTGTCTCCTCCAGCTTCCGACGACCGACACCGCTGCGAAACCTGATCGCGTCAAGATTTCGTGCCGATCCGTGCCCGCTCTCGCTAAGCACAGACGGAGACTGCGCCCGTCCTCCAAGTCGGTCAATAGCTATTTTCTCGGCAAAAGGCTTTTTCGATCCACTTGCCCCCGCCGCCGCACCGCAGCGCGTGCGAGCCCAATCACTTGGATCGATCCCGCGGCGCTGCGAAATATTGATTGGCCCGCAAGCTACTTGCCGGCGCCCATATTGTTCTCGACCAGAAAGCGGATGCCGCGGTCGAAGGACTCATCCGTGTCGCCGCGCAGGTCCACGCTGTAGGCCTTCTCGGGCGCGTCGCCGGTGAGGGACTTCACGTAGACATTGAGGTTGAGGATCAGGTTCGAGACCTTCTGCACCTCGCCGGTGATCGCGACATCCGCGCCGAGCTTGCGGGCGAAGTCATCCGCGCAGCCATTGCAGCGGCGCAGGTCGGTACTTCTGGCCACCTCGTCCCGCACCGGCTCGGTCGAGACCACGACGTACAGGCCCTTCTTCTGGAGGAGGTCGCGCAGTTCGGCGCTGACCCGCTTCAGCCGCGCGGTGTCGGCGGCGTCACCCGGCACCGGCGATAGGTTCGAGAAATGGAAATCAGATACCGCAGCCCGCGGGGGCGCGGCTGCGGCCGGTCCCGCGGCCAGCAGGACGGTGGCGAGTGCGAGCAGTCGGTTCATCGTGATCTCCGGCGCGGATGCGTGTCCGGGAAACCGCGCCCCCGCCAACCGGGTCGCGTCCGCGCGGCGATTCAGCGCCGGTCGGCCTCCCGGGTGGGGCTGGCCGCCGGCTTTGCCAGGCCAGAGACGCGGTCGCGCAGGTCCATGAACCAGCTCGGTGCCGGGCCGCGGCCGCCGTTGACGAACACCGTCGCGGTCATGCCGGCGATGAGCGGGACGCCCGCTGGGACGTGGTCGATTCGGATGCGGACCGGCACCCGCTGGGCGAGGCGCACCCAGGTGTAGACGGGGTTGACGTCCGGCAGCCCCTGCGTGCTGGCGGCGGCGTTCGCCGTGGAGATGCCGAGCGTGATGCTGTGGACCGTGCCGGTCAGGTGCGGATCGAAGCCCATCAGCTTCACGTCGGCGGGGTCGCCGACGCGGATGTTGGACATCTTGGTCTCCTCGAAATAGCCGTCGATCCAGAAGGAGTCGGTGTCGACCACGTTGATGTTCGAGGTGCCGGTCCGGGCGTAGTCGCCGACCCGCATCAGCAGGTTGGTCACCCGTCCGTTCACGGTCGACCTCACCTGGGTGCGCTCCAGATTCACCTTGGCCTGCCGCAGCTGCGCCTGCGCGCTCTCCAGCGACGCTTCGGCGATCTTCGCGGCGCCTGCGAAGCGCTGCTTCTCCTCGATCGAGGTCGACACGGTCGAGAGCGCTTGGCGCCGGGCCGACTCGGCGTTCTTCACCTGCAGATCGGCTTCGCGATTCTTCACCTCGGCATCCGCCGAGGTGACGGCGACCTCGAAATCGACCGGGTCGATGACGTAGAGGACGTCGCCCTTGCGAACGTTCTGATTGTCCTGGACCCGGACCTCGACGATCTGACCAGCGACCTGCGGGGCGATGTTGGCGACCTGGACCCGGACCGTGCCGTCGCGCGTCCAGGGCGCCGCCACGTAGAATTCCCACACGAAGGCTCCCGCCAGGATCGCCGCGAGCAGGATCACGCCGGTGGCCGCGAGGCGGAACACCTTGGCGGTGCGGCCCCGGCGCGGCACTGCGGGCAGCGGGTCGCTCCGCCCGGGCGCGCCGTCGCGGGCGGCGGACTTCGGATCGTCCTCGTCGGCGGTCGTGTCGGGCATCAGATGAACGCGATCAGGAGGGCGAGGACACAGACGTAGAGGCCGGCTTCGGCGAGCGGGGCGTTGGCGACATAGCGGCTGAAGCGGATGCGGGCGAAGACGAGGCGAAGGACGACCAGGATCACGAACGCGGCGAGCGCGTAAGCGACGAAGGCCGTGACCAGCACCCCGCCGACATGGATGTCCTCGTGCATGGTTACCCCGGAAGAAGCGGCAATCAGAATAGCGCGATGTCGAGGCGTTGGAGGAATCGCCTGTGGCGGGCGATGGTTCGCGACGCGGTGACGAGGTCGCTGGCGGCACGGGCCGTCGTGAGCCGCACCGCCCGGTCCTGGCTGGAGGCGGCGCGAATCAGGTCGCGTGCCGCCATCTCGAGCCCGCGATCGTCGCCCGCCGCGAGGGCGTCCCGCGCCCGCGGGATCGCGCCGCGCAGGGCTCCGACCGACCAGAGGCGGCGCAGTTCCGCGTGAGCCCGGGCGGCGGCGGCCTCCAGGCGGGCGAGGGCGAAGGCGTGGTGCAGGTTCGCTTGCCGCACCGCGGCGCTCCCCGAGCTGTAGGCGGCGAACTGGAACAGCCGGTCGGCATTCAGGCTCGTGCGGGTGGTGGCGTCGCCCCCCTGGCCGACGAGGGCGTCGGCGAGCGCCCGCCGCGCCGAACCGAGGGCGAAGACCCGCTGCTGGGCCGGCGAGATCGGCAGGATGAGGCGGACGATGATCGACAGGATCACGGCCGCCACGACGACGAGGAACGCGTTCAGCAGGAAGCTCAGGGCGTCGTAGGTCTGCGGGTTCGAGGGCCCCAGCAGGACGGGGAAGAACACGATCAGGATGAAGCCGACCCCGAAGGTCTTCGGGTTCAGCGAGAGGAAGCAGCCCAGAAAGATCACCGGCGCCATCACGAGCGCCAGCATCGGGAAGCCCTGGACGCCGTTGAGGAGCGCGAACCGGGCGATGCCCGCCAGGGCGGCGGCCAGCGTCATGCCGACGACGACGCCGTTCGCGAACTTCTTCGGGTCCGGCGTCATCGACGACAGTGCCGCGGTGGCGGCCACCTGGACCAGTGCGAACGAGGCCTGGGGCAGGCCGAGCGCCGCGAAGGTGGCGGCGGTGACCGCGAAACTCAGGGCCACCCGCAGGGCGCCGCGGAGGGCGACCGGGAAGTCGCGGTGCGTCGGCAGTTCGGCGTCGCGCAGGGGCCTGTGGCCGTCGGCGACGGCGCGGATGCCGTCCTGCGCGAAGGTCGCGGCGCAGACGAAGTCGAGGGCGCGCTGGAGCACCACAACCTCGTCGAGGGGACGGGTCCCGTCGCGGATGGCCGCGTCGACCAAGTCGCGCAGGCGCTCGTCGTCGCGGTCCAGGGCGTCGGGATCGGGCGCGTCGGCCACCCGCCGGCAGATCGCCATCGCCTCCGCGACGGCCGGGCTCGGATCGCGCAGGGACGCGGCCGCGGCCCCGAGGCCGCGGATCGACGCCGCCATCACGTAGAGCGCGGCGATGCAGCTGCGCGCGCCGGCCGCGCGGTACCGGCCGTCGTCCAGCTCGCCCGCGATGGCGCTGGCATCGGCCCGCATCGGCGCGATGGTGCGGATCAGCGCGGCGGTGCGCGGGGCGCCGAGATCCCCCGACACCAGAGTCTCGCGGGCGTAGCCGCGCGTCTGGTCCCAGGCCGCGCGCAGCTGCGGCAGCAGCGCCCGCCACGTGCTCGGCGAGGCGAGGGCGTCGTTGATGAAGGTGATCACGACGATGCCGAGCACGATCGCGGCGACGCGGGACACGGCGGCGTCGAAGGTCCCCTGCGGATCGTCGATCTGGCCGAGCGCGATGATGGCCACGGTGTAGCCGGACAGCATCGCGCCGTAGGCCCGCGTGTCCTGCAGAAACTGGGCGACGAAGACGCAGAGGCCGAGCCAGACGGTGAAGCTGAGGAGCAGCAGCACCCGGTCCTGGCCGAAGAGCGCCATGAAGACGAGCGCCACCGCCGCGCCGACGAGCGTGCCGAGCAGGCGGTAGACCGCCTTCGAGATCGCCTGCCCCCGCTTGGGCTGGGCGAGGATCGCCACGCAGGTGGCGGCGGACGAGGCGCTGTCGAGCTGGAGCCAGAATGCGGCGGCCAGCGCCAGCATCATGGCGATCCAGATCCGCAGCGCGAAGGCCCAGGCGGCCGGCTTCGGCACCCAGGCATCGAGGAACGCCAGGACGCGGTCGCCGAGCGGTTCGGGGCGGCGATCCGCGACGGAGCCGGCGGGGGCCTCAGCCATGCTGGACCCCGCGCGGCGCGCTGTCCACCGCCCGACCGGACGGAGAAGGGTCCGTCATCGCCTCGTGCCTCCTGCCAACCCGCCGCGGATGTTCGAACGAACGGAACGCCCCGCGGTTCTAGCCGATCAGGCCTTGTCGCCACCTTTCAGGCGCTTGTTGCACTTGCTCCAGTACTGCGGCCATTTCGGTCCCTGCGCCGCCTTCTGCGCGTCGGTCAGGGCGCGCCACTCGGTGCCGCAGGTCTTCTGGCGATCGCGGGCGGCGGACTGGCCCGCGCTCGGCGCCCTGGCGGCCGGCGCCTCGGCGGCGGGCGGCGCCTTCGTGGGTGCTTCCTTGGCGGGTGATTCCTTGGCAGGTGGCTCCTTGGCGAGAGCCGGGCAGGCGGCGAGCAGCGGCGCGGACAGGACCGCGATCCTGACGAGACGATCGATCATCGGATGTTCCCCCTCGGGCGCCGCTCCGGCGCCCGAGCCGCAATCTCGCCGCTCTCCCGCGGCGCCGGCAAGCCCGGCCGCGCCGCCGCCGCCAGCCCCGGCGCAGCTTCGCCGTGCGACCGCATCTACGGGCGCGGTGCCCTTGAGCGCGGCCGGGAAATCGTCTTCACTGCCGGGGCAATTCGGAAACGGCGGAGGACCACCGCGCCGCCGACGATCGGGTCCAGGAGCAGGCAGAGCATGGCAGCGGTGTCCGGGCGGCCGATCGACGTCCACACATGGAGTACGCCGAACGGCTGGAAGATCCCGATCATGCTGGAGGAGTGCGGGCTCCCCTATCGGATCGTTCCCGTGGACATCGCGAAGAACGAGCAGTTCGCGCCCGACTTCCTGGCGATCTCGCCCAACAACAAGATCCCGGCCATCGTCGATCCGGACGGTCCGGGCGGACAGCCGATCTCGGTCTTCGAATCAGGCGCGATCCTGCAGTATCTCGGCCGGAAGACCGGGCAGTTCTACCCGACCGACGAGCGCGCCCGCGTGGCGGTCGACGAGTGGCTGTTCTGGCAGGTGGCGGGCTTCGGGCCGATGCTCGGGCAGACGCACCACTTCAAGATCTACGCGCCCGAGAAGCTGCCTTACGCGATCGACCGGTTCACCGCCGAGGCCAAGCGCCTCTACGGTGTGCTGGAGCGGCGCCTCGAGGGCCGCGCCTTCCTGGCCGAGGACTACTCCGTCGCCGACATCGCGACGTTCACCTGGGCGAAGCTCAACTTCAAGCAGGGTGTCGACATCGACACCCTCCCGAACGTCGCCCGGTGGCTCGAGAGCATCCTGGCGAGGCCGGCGGTGCAGCGCGGCCTCGCGGCGATCTGACGAAGCTCAGTTCTTGTTGGCGGCCTGCTGATTCACGTCCGGCACGCGGGTCCAGGTCTGCGACCCGCACAGGATCTTGAGCATGCAGCCCGACACGTTGAGCTCGGCCTCGCTCTCCCGCTCGAGGCTGACCGTGTAGATCTTGCCTTCCTCGATATTGTAGAGTTCGCCGGTGAACTTCGCGTCGTCCGGCTTCAGACCTTCGATCAGCTGAAGACCGATTACCGGACGGGCGCGCTTCTTCGGGTCGGGATTCTTGAGGTCGGTGCGCGGGGCGCCGTTGTCGAAGGTCGGCGTCTTGAGCCAGACAACCTTGCCGCAGACCAGCTTCTGGCCGGGGCCGCAGCGGTCGATCCGGATCTTGGCGCGGCCGTCGCCGGTGAGCCAGGTGCCGGACGGGTCCTTGCCCGTGTCGGCGGAGGCGGCGGTGAGGCCGGCGAGAAGCAGGCTGGCGCTGAGAGCGAGTCGCATGGTTCGTCTCCGGGATTGGGGCGCCGCGGGCGCCCGAGGGGTGGACGAAGTCGGTTGGTGCGCGACTGAGCCGCCGCAATCGGGCGATTTTTCGGCGGTGTTGCGGCAGAGCCACGGCCGCGCTTGCCCCGACCGGTCACGCCGGGCCGCTTGAGGCACCGGGGGGCGCCCGCTATAAGCCCGGCGCCGAAGCGAAATTCTCGCTGCCGCGGCGTGTCCGGATCGCCGGCGCGCCGCAGATCTTTTCCACAGACAGACCGGACGCACCATGGCCACCGAGCGCACCTTCTCGATCCTGAAGCCCGACGCGACGCGGCGGAACCTGACCGGCGCGGTCAACGCCGTCATCGAGGAGGCCGGCCTGCGCATCGTCGGCCAGCGCCGCATCCGCATGACCAAGGAGCAGGCCGAGAAGTTCTACGAGGTGCACAAGGAGCGCCCGTTCTTCGGCGAGCTCGTGACCTTCATGACCTCCGGCCCGGTGGTGGTCCAGGTCCTCGAGGGCGAGAACGCCGTCGCCAAATATCGTGAGGTGATGGGTGCCACGAACCCGGCCCAGGCCGCCGAGGGCACGATCCGCAAGAAGTTCGCCGAGTCCGTCGGCGAGAACACCGTCCACGGCTCCGACAGCGCCGAGAACGCCAAGCTCGAGATCGCGCAGTTCTTCAAGGATTCCGACATCGCCGCCTGAGGCGAGGCGACGCGCGGTGGCGGGTTGGGCACACCGACCCGCCATTCGCGCGCCCCGTACCCGGCGGCGCCGGGAATGCCGCCCTGTGTGACCGGGTCGTCCTTGACGGGACGGAGCCCGGGAGCGTCCAACGGCCGAGCTTAGCCAATCTCAGCCCCCGGACGACCCCGACCATGACGATGCGCCGCCTGCCCCTGCTGATCGCGACCGGCCTGTTCGCCCTCGGCGCGACCGCCGCCCTCGCGGGCGGATCCTCGGCCCCGTTCCAGCAGTACGAGCCGGACCCCGCTCTCAAGACCGCCAGCAAGACCAACCTCGAGGGCCGCGTGCGCCACGCCTGCACGGTCGTCCAGGCCCGCATGACCAGCGCCAGCGAGGCCTCCCTGGAGCGCCCCTGCGGCTGCTACGCGCGGCAGACGCTGCGCAGCCTCGACGCCTCCGAGATCGAGGCCTACCGGACCACCGGCTACTTCAACGACACCGCCCGCGCTAAGGCGCTCTCGGCCCTGGACAGCTGCAAGCTCCAGCGCCCGGTCTGAGCGCCCAGAGCTTCGAAGGCCTCCGGGTCCGCTCACCGTCTTCGTCGGCGGAGCAGCCCCGGGGGCGGAACATGGCGAGCGTGGCGCGGCCGGATCGCGGCGCCCCGCTCGCGCGGACGGAAACGCCCGTGCTACCGCCGCCTAGAGGCTGAACAGAGCGCCATCCGGCGCCCTCTCGTCGATCACCACGCGATCGCCGTTAAGACGGGCGCGGCCGCCCGCCACCAGGGCGAGCACCGCGGGGTAGAGCCGCCGCTCCTGCACGATCACGCGGTCGGCGAGGCTGTCGGGATCGTCGTCCTGGCGGACCGGGACCGCGGCCTGGGCGACGATCGGTCCGGCGTCGAGTTCCGGCACGACGAAGTGGACCGTGCAGCCGTGCAGGCGCACGCCCGCGTCCAGCGCCTGCCGGTGCGTGTGGGTGCCCTTGAACAGGGGCAGGAGCGACGGGTGGATGTTGAGCATCCGGCCGGCCCAGGACGCCACGAAGTCGGTCGTCAGGATCCGCATGAAGCCCGCGAGGCAGACGAGGTCGACCTCCGCCGCGCGCAGCGCCGCGTCGAGGGCGGCGTCGAAACCGGCCCGGTCGGCGAAGGCCCGGTGATCGATGGCCTGCGTCGGGATGCCGGCCTCGGCCGCCCGGGCGAGGCCGGCGGCCTCCGGGCGGTTCGACAGGACCAGCACGATCTCGGCCGGGAAGGCGGGATCCTTCGCGGCCTCCAGCAGCGCCAGCATGTTCGAGCCGCGCCCCGAGATGAGGATCGCGACGCGGGTCTTGCGGGCGGACGCCATCACAGGGCGAGGCGGCCGCTGAAGGTCACCGGCTCGGGGCCGCGCGCCGTGATCCGTCCGAGGCGGACCGGAGTCTCGCCGGCCCGGGTCAGGGCCTCGTCGACGTCGTCGACCGCGTCGGCGGCGGCGATCACCACCATGCCGATCCCGCAGTTGAAGGTCCGCAGCATCTCGGCCTCGGCGACGCCACCCTCGCGGGCGAGCCAGCCGAAGACCGGCGGCGGGGTCACCGCGTCGAGGTCGACGGCGATGCCGACATCGTCCGGCAGGACCCGAGGGAGGTTGTCGGGGAAGCCGCCGCCCGTGATGTGGGCGAGCGCCCGGATCCCGTCGGTGGCGCCCAAAGCCGCGAGCAGCGGCTTAACGTAGATCCGGGTCGGCTCCAGCAGCGCCTCGCCGAGGCTGCGGCCCGGGGCGAACGGGGCCGGCGCGTCCCAGCCGAGACCCGTCTTCGCGACGATCCGGCGGACCAGCGAGAAGCCGTTGGAATGGACGCCGGAGGAGGGGAGGCCGAGGACGACGTCGCCGGGTCGGATGCCGGGCCGCGGCAGCAGCGCGCCGCGCTCGGCGGCGCCGACCGAGAAGCCCGCGAGGTCGTAGTCGGACCCGTCGTAGAGGCCCGGCATCTCGGCGGTCTCGCCGCCGATCAGCGCGCAGCCGGCCTGCCGGCAGCCCTCGGCGATGCCGCGCACGATGTCGGCGCCGACGCCGGGGACCAGCTTGCCGGTCGCGTAGTAGTCGAGGAAGAACAGCGGCTCGGCGCCCTGGACGATAATGTCGTTCACGCACATCGCCACGAGGTCGATGCCGATCGTGTCGTGGCGGCCGGTCTCGATGGCGATCTTCACCTTGGTGCCGACGCCGTCGTTGGCCGCGACCAGGATCGGGTCGCGGAAGCCCGCTGCCTTCAGGTCGAACAGGCCGCCGAACCCGCCGATCTCAGCGTCGGCGCCCGGGCGCCGGGTCGAGCGCACCAGCGGCTTGATCGTCTCGACCATGGCGTTGCCGGCATCGATATCGACGCCCGCCGCCGCGTAGGTCAGCCCCGTCTTCGGCTCGTTGCCGTCCTTGGCCGTCATGCCCGCGCCACCTCGCTGAATACTGGCCCCGCTCTAGCGGCTTCCCGCGCGCCGCGCGAGTCGTGCCGGCGGCGCCTTGATCGGCGCGCTCCGCATACCCACTCTGCCCGCTGGCGTGGTGTGCTGCTGGGGGGAGCGTCATCGTGCGCGCACGGGCTGTGATCGGGCTGGCCGCTGTCGTGGCCCTGGGATTGATCGTCTACCTCCTGCGGGAGGTGATGCTGCCGTTCGTGGCCGGCATCACGCTGGCCTACCTCCTCGACCCCCTGGCAGACCGGCTGGAGCGGCTCGGCCTCGGGCGGCTGGCGGCGAGCCTGCTGATCCTGGCGCTGTTCGTCGTCGTCCTCGTCGTGACGCTGCTGATCCTGATCCCGCTCACGGCCAACCAGGTCGTGGCGCTCGTCAACGCGCTGCCCGGAATGGTGTCGCGGCTCCAGGCGATCATCGCCGAGCGGTCCGGGACCCTGCTCGAGCGCGTCGGTGGCGCGAACGTCCTCAACGAGCTGCAATCCTCGGTGGGCACGCTCGCCACCCAGGCCGGCACGTGGCTCCTGGCCTTCCTGAAATCGCTCTGGTCGGGCAGCCAGGCGCTGATCTCGATCGCCTCGCTGCTGGTCGTGACGCCGGTCGTCGCCTTCTACATCCTCGTCGACTGGGACCGGATGGTCGCTGCCATCGACGGCTGGGTGCCGCCCCGGCACCGGGCGACGGTGCGCGAGCTGGCGCGCCAGATCGACGGAGCGGTCACCGGCTACGTCCGCGGCCAGACCCTGGTCTGCCTCATCCTGGGCAGCTTCTACGCCGTCGGCCTCTGGCTGGTCGGCCTCAACTTCGGCGTGCTGATCGGCCTGATCGCCGGGTTCCTGACCTTCATCCCCTACGTCGGCACGCTCACCGGCTTCATGCTCTCCGTGGGCGTCGCGCTCGTCCAGTTCTGGCCCTCTGGAGACTGGCTGCATCTCGGCCTGACCGTCGCCGTCTTCCTCGTCGGCCAGTTCCTGGAGGGCAACGTCATCTCGCCGAAGCTCGTCGGCGATTCCACGGGGCTGCACCCGGTCTGGCTGATGTTCGCCCTGCTCGCCTTCGGGACGCTGTTCGGCTTCGTCGGGCTGCTGCTCGCCGTCCCGATCGCGGCCTCGATCGGCGTGCTGGTCCGCTTCGCCCTGGCCCGCTACCTGGAGAGCCGCCTCTACCATGCCGGGCAGCCGATCCTGATCGAGCACGAGGGCAAGGACGCTTCGGCCTTGACCTCCGCGGGCGCGGGATGATCCTGAGCGGCCTATGCGCGAGAACGCCCCACCCCGGCAGCTGGCCTTCGACCTGCCGCTCGACCCCCGCTACGGGCGCGAGGATTTCCTCGTCGGACCGGCCAACGAGGCCGCCTACGCGCTGATCGAGGCGTGGCCGGACTGGCCCGACAGCGTCTTGGTCCTCACCGGCCCCTCCGGCAGCGGCAAGAGCCACCTCGCGGCGATCTGGGCTGATCGGGCCCACGCCTGGACCCTCCCGACCGCCGAGCTGGGTGCCGACGCGGTCCAGCACCTCGTCTCCAACGGGGCGCTGGTCGTGGAGGACATCGACCAGGCGGAGCGGCGCGACGAGGCGGCGCTGTTCCACCTGCTTAACCGCGCCCGCGAGCGAGGCTGCCCGGTCCTGCTGACCAGCGCCACGGGTATCGACGCCCTCGGCCTCACGACGCCGGATCTGCGCTCGCGGCTTCGCCTCGCGCCGCGCATCGCCATCGAGGCGCCGGACGACGCGCTCCTGCGTGCCGTCCTGGTCAAGCTGTTCGTGGACCGGCAGCTGGTGGTCGATCTCGGCGTCATCGAGGCGCTGGCCCTGCGGATCGACCGGTCGCTGGGCCGAGCCCGCGACGTCGTCGCCGAGCTCGACCGCGACGCCCTCGGGCGCGGCCGCCGCATCAGCCGGCCGCTCGCGCTGGCCGTCCTGCGCCGCATGGGGCTGGAGGACGAGCCGGACCCGAACGCCTGAAGGAGGAATGCAGTGGCCGTCACGAAACTGTCGTGAAGGCCGCCGGTCTAGGGTGATACACGCTCCGCCGCCGCGAGGAGCAGAGACAGGGATCCGGGATGGAATCGACGCAGAAGCCCGTGGACCGCGACGCCGCCGATGAGGCGCCCGAGCCCCGTCGGCGCGCGACGGCCAATCCGGCGACGCGGCGGGCGGTCGCGCCCAAGCGCCTGCAGGCCGATCCGGTCGCGGGAGCGGCGGCTCCGGCGGAAGCCATTCCGGACGCCAACGACGAGTGGCCGGCCGCGGCGGCCGCGACTCCCGCGGAGCCGCCGGTCGGCGCAGCCCGCGAGCCGGTGGTGGAGGCCGGGCGAACCCTGCGCCACTCACCGGAGCGGTTCGTGAACCGCGAGCTGTCGTGGCTGCAGTTCAACCGGCGGGTGCTGGAAGAGGCGTCGAACCCCAACCACCCGCTCTTGGAGCGCCTCCGCTTCCTGTCGATCTCGGCCAACAACCTGGACGAGTTCTTCATGGTCCGCGTGGCCGGCCTCATCGATCAGGTGCGGGCGGGGATCACGGTCCCGTCGCAGGACGGCCTGTCGCCGTCCGAGCAACTCGTCCGGATCGGCGCCGAGGTGTCGCGCCTCGCCGCCGACCAGCAGGCCCGCTGGCGGGAACTGCGCACGGAGCTGCACACGAGCGACATCGACATCGTCGAGCCCGCGGCCCTCACGGCCGAGCAGGCGGCGTGGCTGGAGGAGTACTTCCTCAACCACGTCTTCCCGGTCCTGACGCCGCTGGCGATCGATCCGGCCCACCCGTTCCCGTTCATCCCGAATCTCGGCACGACCATCGCGCTGATGCTGGTGCGGCCGAAGGACGGCCGGCTGCTGCGCGCGCTGATCCGGCTGCCGGGCGTCATCGACCGCTTCGTGCGCCTGCCGGTGAGCGACAGCGAGACGGCCGCGCGCCTGATCACCATCGAGCAGGTGATCGGGATGTTCACCGGGCGGCTCTTCCCGGGCTACCTCGTCAAGGGCAGCGGCGCGTTCCGCGTGGTCCGCGATTCCGACCTGGAGATCGAGGAGGAGGCGGAGGACCTCGTCCTGCATTTCGAGACGGCGCTGAAGCAGCGGCGGCGCGGCGTCGTGATCCGTCTCGAGGTCGAGGCGGGCATGTCGGAGGATCTGCGCAGCTTCGTCGCCGACGAACTGGAGATCGCCGCGGACGCGATCTTCCTCGTGGAGGGCATGCTGGCCCTGAACGAGCTGTCCCAGGTCGTCGGCATCGACAGGCCCGACCTGAAGTTCAAGCCCTACAATCCCCGCTTCCCGGAGCGCATCCGCGAGAGCGGCGGCGACGTGTTCGCGGCGATCCGGCAGAAGGACTTCATCGTCCACCACCCGTACGAATCCTTCGATTCGGTGGTGCAGTTCCTCGCGCAGGCCGCCCGTGACCCGAACGTGGTCGCGATCAAGCAGACGCTCTACCGGACCTCGTCCAACTCGCCGATCGTGGCGGCCCTCGCCGAGGCCGCGGAACTCGGCAAGTCGGTCACCGCCCTGGTGGAGCTGAAGGCGCGCTTCGACGAGGAGGCCAACATCCGCTGGGCGCGCAACCTCGAGAAGGCGGGCGCGCAGGTCGTGTTCGGCTTCGTCGAGCTGAAGACGCACGCCAAGCTGTCGCTGGTGGTCCGGCGCGAGGGCGACAAGCTCGTCACCTACTGCCACGTCGGCACCGGCAACTACCACCCGATCACCGCGCGCATCTACACGGACCTGTCGTTCTTCACGGCCGATCCCGCGATCGCGCGGGACGTGTCGCGGATCTTCAACTTCATCACCGGCTACGCCGAGCCGGCCGAGCTGGAGCGCATGGCGGTCTCGCCGCTGACCCTGAAGAACCGCCTCCTGGAGCACATCGAGGCGGAGGTCGCCCACGCGAAGGCCGGGCGTCCGGCCGCGATCTGGATCAAGTGCAACTCCCTGGTCGACAGCCAGATCATCGATGCGCTCTACGACGCCTCGGCGGCCGGGGTTCAGATCGACTGCGTGGTCCGCGGCATCTGCTGCCTGCGCCCGGGCATCCCCGGGCTGTCGGAGACGATCCGGGTGAAGTCGATCGTCGGGCGCTTCCTGGAGCACGGGCGAATCTACGCCTTCGGCAACGGCGTCGGGCTGCCGCACCCCAAGGCGACGGTCTACATCTCCTCCGCCGACCTGATGAGCCGGAACCTCGACCGCCGCGTCGAGGCGCTGCTGCCGATCACCAACCCGACGGTGCATCAGCAGGTGCTCGACCAGATCATGCTGGCCAACCTGCTCGACAACCGCCAGAGCTGGCGGCTCCTCGCCTCGGGCGGCTGCGAGCGGATCCAGCCCGCCGAGGGCGAGGAGCCGTTCAACGCCCACAAGTATTTCATGACCAATCCCAGCCTCTCTGGGCGCGGCAAGGCCTCGAAGAAGTCGAGCCCGCGGGCGCTGAGCCGCCGCGCCCAACGCAGCTGAGTTTCGCCGCGCGGCGTCGCTGGGCTAAACCTCCCGCACGGCGCGCCGGCAGGCGCGCCGGGCTGATGAAGGACTCGGACGTTTGGGCAGCCCTCTTGCCAACCTCACCCTCGCGCACGACGCGGAGGCGATCGACAGCACCGCGCGCCATCCTGTGGCGATCATCGACATCGGCTCCAACTCGGTCCGCCTCGTCGCGTACGACGGACTGACCCGGGCGCCGACGCCGCTCTACAATGAGAAGGTGCTCTGCGGCCTCGGCCGCAACGTCCTGACGACCGGCCGCCTGAACGAGGAGGCAGTGACGCGCGCACTCGCCGCCCTGGCGCGGTTCCGGGTGCTGTGCCAGACGATGCGCGTCAGGCAGGTCTACGTCCTCGCCACGGCGGCGGCGCGGGACGCCGAGAACGGTCCCGACTTTCTCCGCGCCGCCGAGGCGGCCTGTGGCCAGGAGATCCAGCTCCTCTCCGGACGGCGCGAGGCCGAGCTTTCGGCCCTCGGCGTGGTCTCGGGATTCCACGCGCCGAACGGCGTCGTGGGCGACATGGGCGGCGGCTCGCTGGAGCTCGTGGACGTCCGCGGGGCGGTCGTCGGACAGGGGGTGACCATGCCCCTCGGCGGCCTCGCCCTGCAGGACCTGTCCGGCGGCTCGGTCAAGAAGGCCGCCAAGATCGTCCGCGAGTACATGCGCAAGGCCGCCCCGCAGCTCGAGACCCTGCGCGGGCGGACCTTCTACGCGGTCGGCGGCACGTGGCGGGCCATCGCGCGGCTCCATCAGGCGGCCCGCGGCTACCCAGTCCACGTGATGCACGGCTACACGGTGGAGCCCACCGACGAACTCAGCTTCCTGCAGGTCGTCGAGCAGACCGACGTGGCACTGCTGCAGGACGTCGACGCGATCTCCGAGGCGCGGCGCCCGCTCCTCGCCTACGGCGCCGTCGTCCTCGAGGAGATCATCCGGGTCGGGCGCCCCCGCGAGGTGGCGATCTCGGCATCGGGCGTGCGCGAGGGCCTGCTGTTCGAGCAGCTCGACCGCGACACCCGTCTGATCGATCCGCTGCTGGCCTCGGCGTCGGAATTCAACGTTCTGCGCGCGCGCTCGCCCCGCCACGGCGAGGAGTTGATCACCTGGACGGACCGGTTCGTCGCGACCCTGGACGGCCACGAGACCACCGACGAGCGCCGTCTGCGGCACGCCGGCTGCCTGCTGTCCGACGTCGGCTGGCGGGCGCATCCGGATTACCGCGGTGAGCAGAGCATCGCGGTGATCCAGAATGCCGCGTTCGTCGGCGTGGATCATCCGGGCCGGGCCTATCTCGCCCTGGCGGTGTCCTTGAGGCACACCGGCCTGGCCCCCGAGAAGGCGAACCCGATGCTCCGGAGCGTGGCCGGTCCGCGCCTGTTCGAGCGCGCCCGCCTTCTGGGCGCCCTGCTCCGGATCGCCTTCCCGATCTCGGCCGGCATGGACGGCGCCCTCGGACGGGCGCCGCTCACCGTCGAGGAGGGACGGGTGGTGCTGCGCCTGCCGCGGGACTGGGAGGCCCTGAACGGGGATCGCCTGCTGAACCGCGTCCGCGGCCTCGGGCGCATCATCGGCCTGGACGGGCGGGTCGAGCTCGCGGACGACGCGCCCTGATCCGCGCGGCGCGGGCGCCGAACCCGGTCAGGGCCTCGCTCGTCGCCGCGGTCCGGTCTCGCACGATGGCCCGGGCCCGTCGCGCGGGAGAGCTCACGCGTGCCGAGGCCGAGGGCGGCCTCATGACCGTCGCGCCGGCGCTCACCGCACGCTGCCGGAACGGTGAGCGTGCGCCTGCCGACCGAGATCGCCGCGGTAACGTCGGCTTAATTCACGAAGCCAACTTTTTTATTGGTTGATGTCGATTCTCCTCTGAATCCGGAATAGAGCGCGCCGCCCGCAAAATATGTCGGTGCGATAGACTGTCGAACACTGCCGAGCGGCAGCGTGAACGCGCGCGCCGTTCGCCCTATGATGCGAGCAACACGCAGATCCCACTCGCACATCGGAATGTTCACGCGATGAGATGGCTTGGCTATGTCTCGATTCGAGTCGTCATGTGCACGACGATACTCGCTATGGCGATGATGTTACTGGCCTACGCGGGGAATGCTCTGCTCGACGCGCGTCTTCAGGCGCGACAGGCCCGGGACGCGGTCACGCTGACCCGCGCGAGTCGCCAGTTGCTCGGGACGATCCTGCCGACACGCCTCGAGCGGGGGGCAGCGCTCGCCCTGGGCGGGGATGCCTCCGCCGACCCGGAGAGCCTGAAGGCCTACGCGACGAACCGGGACGCGATGGTCGCGGGCTTCGCGAGCGTTCAGGACCTGCTGCGGGACCGGGATCTGCCCTCCGTGACGGCGACGATGGTGAGGCTCAACGCGGCGCAGGACGCCGTGAACCTGCTCCGCCCCCGGATCGATGAAGCCCTGCGCGTACCGAAGCCGAAGCGGGACCCGGCGCTGCTGCCCGCCGTGCTGACGGCCTTTCAGGAACTTCTCGACGCGCTGACGGCGACCACGGACGCCGTGGATTCGGCTATTCCGCGCTCCGACGCCGTCCTGCAGCACTACCTCGTCCTCAAGCGGTCCGCCTGGGCGACCCGTGTCGCGATCGGGAACGTCGCCCTGCGCGTGCAGACCTCGCTGGCGGCGGGAACGTCGTGGTCGCTGCCCGAGACCGTGGCGGCGGCCGAGGAGCGGGCGCGGGTCCAGTCGGCGTGGTCGAGCACCAGCGAGGCCGCCGCCCAGAGCTCGGACGCCGTGCGGTCCGCGTTCGAGAAGGCCAAGCGCAGCAATTTCGAGGGCGAGGCGGCGGAGGCGGCGCGCGCGATCTTCGACGCCCTGAGCCAGCAGCGCGCATCCCCCATCACGTTCCAGGACCTCCGCAAGCGAAACAGCGTCGAGCAGATGACGATCGTCGATCTCGCCAATGCCGCCCTCGCCGAGATGGTGGCGCGGGCCGAGAGCCTCGCCGCGGAGGCGGACCGCGTTCTCCTGCACAGTGCCGCGGCGCTGCTGGCCGTCCTGCTGCTCGTCGGGCTGGGCCTCATGGCTCTGTTCGGGGGCGTGCTGCGCCCCCTCCGGATCATCGCCACCGCGATGCGCGCGCTGACGGGGGGCGAGACCGCCGTCACCGTCCCGGTGCGAGCGTACCGGAACGAGTTCGCGCCGATCATGGTGGCCGTGCAGGCCTTCCGGGACAATCTGATCCGCACGCGCGACCTCGAGGCCGGGGCCGAGCGGGCGCGGCTGGACGCCGACGACCAGCGCCGGGACAGCCTGCGCCAGATGGCGCAGCGGTTCGAGGAGGCCGTCGGAGGCATGATCGGCTCGGTCGCGTCCTCGGCCAACGCCCTGCAGGTCACGGCGCAGACGATGACCGTGACGGCCACCCAGACGGCCGGGCAGTCGACGGCGGTCGCGGCCGCCGCCGAGCGGGCCTCGAGCAACGTCAACACCGTGGCGGCGGCCGCGGAGGAGCTCGGCACCTCCGTCCAGGAGATCGGGCGGCAGGCCGACGGGTCGGCGGATCTCGCGCAGAGAGCCGCGGCCGAGGCCGACCGGACCGCCGCGCGCGTCCAGGACCTGAGCAGCGCCGTGGACCAGATCGGTGCCGTCGTAGGGCTGATCTCGTCGATCGCCGAGCAGACCAACCTGCTGGCGCTCAACGCCACCATCGAGGCGGCCCGCGCGGGCGCGGCCGGCCGCGGCTTCGCGGTGGTGGCTTCCGAGGTGAAGGCCCTCGCCGCGCAGACCGCCAAGGCCACCGACGAGATCTCCGGTCAGATCGCGCAGGTGCAGGCGTCCACCGGGCAGGCGGTGGACGCCATCGCGGCGATCACCGCGCGGATCCGCGAGATCAACGGGGCAGCGACCACGATCGCGGCGGCCGTCGAGGAACAGGGTGCGGCGACCCAGGAGATCGTCCGCAACGTCGGGCAGGCGGCCGCCGGCACAGGCGAGGTCACCACGACCATGACCGGCGTCGCGCAGGCGGCGGAGGGCACCGGCCTGGCCGCGAGCCAGGTTCTCGCGGCGGCCTCCGCCCTGTCGGACCAGTCGGACCGTCTGACCGCCGAGGTCGAACGGTTCCTGGCGAGCGTTCGCGTGTCCTACGCGGTCTCCGCCGCCCAGGTCGCGATCGTGCAGCGCAGCTTCGCGACGGTGCAGGCGCTCGGCGACACCGCGGCAGAGCTGTTCTACGGACGCCTGTTCGACATCGCGCCGCAGGTCCGGTCGCTCTTCCCGGACGACATGACCGCGCAGAAGCGCAAACTCGTCGCCATGCTGGCACTGGCGGTGGCCAACCTCGACAAGCCGGAGGCCCTCGTCGCCGCCGTGCGCGATCTCGGGGACCGGCACGTCGGCTACGGCGCGCTGCAGGCGCATTTCGAGGCGGTCGGGGCGGCGCTGCTCTGGACCCTGGAGCAGAGGCTCGGCCCGGACTTCACGCCGGAGGTCCGGGAAGCCTGGACCGAGACCTACCGGGTCATCGCCGGCCTCATGACGATGACCGGAGCCGCGAAGGCCGCGTGACCGGGTCCGCCGTCAGGCGACGCGATCGGAGAAGATCGCCTTCTTGACCACGGCGTGGACGCCCCAGTTGCCGTCCACGACCTGCGTGATCCCGAAATCGACCGCGACCGACATCAGCGAGATCGCCTCGTCCTCGGTGAGGCCCTTCGCGTGCATCAGGAACTGGCGCATCTTCCGGAAGGCGTCGCGCATGGCGAGGTCGATCGAGGATTTCTGGAAGATCGCGCTCTGGGCGTCCGGGCCGAGATCCCGCAGGTAGTTCGGGTAGCTGAAGCCGGACAGAACCCAGTCGTCCCGGGTCTCGATCATCGGGAAGTCGAGCGCCTCCAGCGGCGTGCCGGGCAGGTCCGCCTTCTTGTGCAGGATGAACTGGAAGGTGCCGGTGAGCGAGCACTCGATCGCGGTGCCGCACAGTTCGGAATCGCCCTGGCTGGCGTGGGGATCGCCCACGGAGAACAGGGCGCCCGGCACCGCCACCGGGTAGTAGAGGGTCGCGCCCTTGCCGATCCGCCAGTTGTCGATGTTGCCGCCGGTGTAGCTCGGCGGGATCGTGTTCACCCGGTCGGCCTCGGCGGGCGCCACGCCCATCGTGCCGAAATGCGGCCGGATCGGCACGCGGATGCCCTTCAGGACCTCGAAGGTCTTCTGGGTCTTCGTGTGGTCCACCGGCAGGCCGGGATAGTCGATGGTCGGGTGGGAGACGCCGAACGGGTCGGTCACGCCCGGCCAGCGGAAGCTGTAGACCGCCCGGGCCCAGTCGCGCTCGCCGGTGGCGTCGACCTCGTAGATGGTCACGACCTCCCGGGGTTTATCGCCGGTGATCAGGTCGTTGTAGTGGTAGCCCCACCACGCCGCCGCGTTGCTGCCGAAGGCCAGTCCCTTGTACCTGGGATTGGCGCAGGGGCGGGGGGCGACGTCGAGGATGCGCACCTCCAGGACGTCGCCGGGCTCGGCGCCGCGGATCGCCACCGGGCCGGTGCAGATGTGCACGCCGAGGCCGCCGCCGGGGCCGACCTTGGCGTCCATGGCGCCGGCCCCGCGGGGCGAGACGCCCATCTTGTCTCTGGTCCAGAGATAGACGCTCTCGGCGCCCGGATCGCCCTGGATCATGCGCTCGGCATCGTCGCTCGCCTGGTGGGTGAGCGTCTCGATCGTGACGAAGTCGCCCGAGCCGATCTCGACCTTGGGCTTGAGGCTGCGGCTGAAGAAGCCCCAGTGGACCGTCTCGGCATTCGCCGGCAGGTGGTAATGCGCCGTGGCGGCGATCTTGGCGCCGCTCGCCTGGGCCAGGGCCGGGCTCACGAGCGACGGACCGCCGGCCGCGAGGGCCGCGGCCGCGGCGCCGGTCGCCGCGAAGCCGCTCTTCAGGAAGGCGCGCCGCTCAGGCTCGAGATCCCGCCGGAACCGGCGGCGGTGCTCCTCGAAGGCGTGGCAGGTTGGATCGTCGCCCGCGCACATCGCGTCGTCTCCCGGTGGTTTCGTGGTCCCGGGGCGGGCAAGCAAATCGACGGCCACGCTGGCGGCCGCCGACGGGCGCCCCTCACTCCGAGAGCATGCCGACGCCGCCCTCCTCGGCGCGCGCGACGGCCTCGTCCGCCTGGGCCTCGACCACGGCGGCGGCCGTGACGTTGACGATGCCGCGCGCCGTCACCGACGGCGTCAGGATATGGGCGGGCTTGGCCGGGCCGATCAGGAGCGGGCCGACCGGCAGCGCGTCCGCCAGCACCTTCGCGAACTGGAAGGCGATGTTGGCGGCGTCGAGGTTCGGGAAGATCAGGACGTTGGCCGCGCCCTTGAGGCGCGAGCCCGGCAGGACGCGCTCGCGCACCATCTCGTTGAGGGCGGAATCGGCCTGCATCTCGCCGTCGACCTGCAGCTCGGGATTCCGCTTGTGCAGGAGCGCGAGGGCGTCGCGCATCTTCATCGCGGAGGGCGAATCCGACTGGCCGAAATCCGAGTGGCTGAGGAGCGCGATCTTCGGCGTCATCCCGAACCGGCTGACGTGGCTGGCGCAGGCCTGCGCCACGTCGGCGATCTCCTCGGCCGTGGGGTTCTGGCGGACATGGGTGTCGGCCAGGAAGTAAGCGCCGTTATGCGTCACCACGAGGCTCATCGCGGCGCACTGCTCCACGCCCGGCGCGAGCCCGATCACGTCGCGGATGATGCGCAGGCGCGTCTCGAACCGGCCCTCCAGGCCGCAGATCAGCGCGTCGGCCTCGCCGCGGCGGACCGCGATGGCGCCGATCACCGTGTTGTTGGTGCGGACCAGGGTCCGGGCCGCGTCCGGCGTGATGCCGCGGCGACCGGCGACTTCCAGGTAGGTCTGGACGTAGGCGCGGTAGCGGGGATCGTCCTCGGGATCGATCAGCTCGAAGTCGCGGCCGTGCACCATCGACAGGCCGAAGCGCTTCAGGCGGGTCTCGACCACCCGCGGCCGGCCGACCAGGATCGGCAGGGCGACCTTGTCCTCGACGATCGCCTGGACGGCGCGGAGCACGCGCTCGTCCTCGCCCTCGGCGTAGATCACGCGCTTGGGCTCGGCCTTCGCCTTCGAGAACAGCGGCTTCATGATCAGGCCGGACCGGTGCACGAACCGGTCGAGGCTCTCGACATAGGCGTCGAGGTCCGGGAGCGGCCGGCCGGCGACGCCGGAATCCATCGCGGCCTTGGCCACCGCCGGGGCGATGCGCAGGATCAGGCGCGGGTCGAACGGGCTCGGGATCAGGGATTTCGGTCCGAACGGCCGGGCCTCGCCGCCGTAGGCGCGGGCGACCACGTCCGAGGTGGTCTCGTGGGCCAGGCCCGCGATCGCCTTGACGGCGGCCTTCTTCATCTCCTCGTTGATCTTGTGGGCGCCGACATCGAGCGCCCCGCGGAAGATGTAGGGGAAGCACAGGACGTTGTTGACCTGGTTCGGGAAGTCCGACCGGCCGGTGCAGATCATGGCGTCCGGCCGCTCCTTCTCGGCCAGATCCGGCATGATCTCCGGGTAGGGGTTGGCGAGCGCCATGATCAGCGGCTTCTCGGCCATCTCCTTCAGGTACTCGGGCTTGAGCACGCCGCCGGCCGAGAGGCCGATGAACACGTCCGCCCCCGGGATCACCTCGGCGAGCGTCCGCTTGTCGGTCTCCTGGGCGTAGACGTCCTTCCACCGGTCCATCAGCTCGGCGCGGCCCTTGTAGACGACGCCCTTGATGTCGGTGACCGTGATGTTCTCGCGGGTCGCCCCGAGCGACACGAGGAGGTTGAGGCAGGCCAGAGCCGCCGCGCCGGCGCCGGACGTGACGATCCGGACGTCGGACAGGTTCTTGCCGGCGAGTTCCAGGCCGTTGAGGACGGCGGCGGCCACGATGATCGCGGTGCCGTGCTGGTCGTCGTGGAAGACCGGGATGTTCATCCGGGCCCGGCACTGCTCCTCGACCTCGAAGCACTCGGGCGCCTTGATGTCCTCGAGGTTGATGCCGCCGAAGGTCGGCTCGAGGGCGCAGACGACGTCGACGAGCTTCGACACGTCCTTCTGGTCGACCTCGATGTCGAAGACGTCGATGCCGGCGAACTTCTTGAACAGGACGGCCTTGCCCTCCATCACGGGCTTCGAGGCGAGCGGGCCGATATCGCCGAGGCCGAGCACGGCCGTACCGTTGGACAGCACCGCCACGAGGTTCTGGCGCACCGTGAGTTCGGCGGCCTGCTGCGGGTCGTCGTGGATCGCCATGCAGGCCGCGGCGACGCCGGGCGAGTAGGCCAGGGCGAGGTCGCGCTGGTTGCCGAGCGGCTTGGTCGCCTGGATCTCCAGCTTCCCGGGCTTGGGCAGGCGGTGGTAGACGAGCGCCCCGGCCTTGAGGTCCTCGGACATGTTATCGGCCATCGCCCACGCTCCCGCTCACCTTTTTCACCGAGGACGACGCGGTCGCGCATCGCGCGGGCTCGCGTCATGACCGGTCTGTTGCACCGGCTGCGCAGGGGGCGCAACCCGCACAACGAGACCCGGATCCACCTCGCCAAGCTGGCGAGGACCCACGGGTTCTCCATAGGCGCTTATTCGTACGGGCGTCCAAAAGTCCGCTTCCCGGAGAGCGGGCGGCGGCTGACGATCGGCCGCTATTGTTCCATCGCTGACAAGGTCGAGATCCTGCTCGGCGGCGATCACCGCCTCGACTGGGCGTCGACTTATCCGTTCGCGGCGATGCGCGGGCTGTTCCCGGACGCCGCGGCGCCGGAGGATTTCCACGCCTCCCGGGGCGACGTGGTGATCGGGCACGATGTCTGGCTCGGATCGGGCTGCATGATCCTCTCGGGGGTGACCGTCGGGCACGGGGCCGTGGTGGCGGCCCGCGCCGTGGTGACCCGCGACGTGCCGGCCTACGCCGTGGTGGCGGGCAACCCGGCCAAGGTCGTGCGCCACCGCTTCGACGCGGCGACCGTGGAGGCGCTCGTCGCGGCGGCGTGGTGGGACCTCCCGCACGACGCGGTGACCCGGCTGGTACCGCTGCTCCAGAGCGGGCGGATCGCCGACCTGCTCGCGGCGTTGCGCGCGGGCCCGGATTCCCGTACCGGCGGAGCCCTCCACGAAGACCATCCGAGATCCGGACGATGACCGACACGCCCCCCGACCGCCTCGCTTCCAACCCGAACAGCCCGTTCTACGACGAGAAGGTGCTGGAGCGCGGGGTCGGTGTCCGGTTCAAGGGCGTCGAGAAGACGAACGTCGAGGAGTACTGCGTGAGCGAGGGCTGGGTCCGCCTCTCGGCCGGCAAGGCCCTCGACCGGGCCGGCAACCCGATGACCGTGAAGCTGAAGGGCACCGTGGAGCCCTACTTCCGCGACCCCGCCGCGGACGCCTGATCCGCCACCCGCGCCAGGGCGGCCTCGAAGTTCCGGACGGCTTCGCGGACGAGGTTCCCGATCTGATCCGAGGAGCGCGGCCCGTCGATGACGAGGCTCGCGAGGATATCGGAGCGCCGGGCGCGCTGCTTGGCGGTGCGCCGGTGGTTCGAGACGCGCAGGTGCCAGGCGCAGTCGGGTCGCCGCAGGTACAGGCTGTCGCCGCGCTCGTTCCGGGCGACGATCGCGAAGCCGTCCGCCTCCAGCATCCGCGCCGCGCGAGCGAGCGTCTTCAGCGGCGGGAGAGGCCCGTCGGCGGTCACGGCCCGGCCGGCTCGATCGTGCCGAGGCGGCGCCGCCCGAGCGCGCGCGCCTTCAGCGACAGGGCCGGCCGCTCGACCCCGTACCAGGACAGCGCCGCGACCGGCAGCGTGAGGGCGAGGGCCGGCACCAGCAGCGCGGGCCCGGAGGCGGCCGGCCACAGGGCGTGCAGGGTCTGCTGGACCGGCCAGCCGTAGAGATAGATCCCGTAGGAGAGGTCGGCCGCAGGGTCGAACAGGCCGCGCGCGAGGGGGCCGAGGGCGAGCCAGACCACGCCGTAGGCCTCGGCGAGGAACAGCAGGGCCGGGTAGGCCGGCGTCCGCGCGAGGACGAAAGCGCCGAAGACCAGGCAGGCGAGGGCCGCGGCCGAGACATGCAGGCGGTCGCGCCACAGGTAGAGACACGCCCCGGCCGCGAAGATCAGCGGCAGGCGCAGCGCCGTCTCGGTGCCCTTGGGCAGGTCCGGACCGCGGAGGCCGCAGGCGATCGTCAGGGCGAGCGCCAGGCCGGCCACGATCAGGGGCGCCGACCATCGGCGCCGGAGCAGGCCGCACAGGGCGGCGACGAGGACGCCGAGGTAGCACAGCACCTCGTACTTGAGCGTCCAGACCGTGCCGAGGGGTGCCCGGTAGGGGTGGGATTCGAAGACGCCGGGCAGGGCGGCGTTGCTCTTGAAGGTCGTCAGCGTCCCGCGGATGAACGACCACAGGGCGGGATCGCGCCAGTACTCGGTGACGGGCAGGCGGGTCAGGGCCGCGCCGAGCCCGAGCGCGACGACGAGCGTCGCCGCCACGAGTCCCGGGAGGATCCGCAGGGTCCGGGCGAGGGCGTAGTCCCGGAGGCCGCGGCGGTCGCAGCTCATGGTGACCAGGAAGCCCGACACCGCGAAGAAGCCGTTCACCGCGTGTTCGCCCAGCGTGTAGCCGGTGAGCCGGGCGAGGGGCTCGTCGCCCGCCGCGCCGGTCGCGACGCTGAACGCGTGGGACACAACGACGGCCAGAGCCAGCATCAGCCGCAGGCCGGTGAAGCCGTTGCGCCCGCGCGCCAGCGCGGTCGCGATCGTCGGCGCGCTCATCCGGTCAGACCCTCGCGGGCCAGCGCGGTCCGGCCGCGCAGGAAAGCGAGGGCGCCCGCGGCCGAGCCGCCGTAACGCTCGAGCCCGGCCCGCCGGAGGACCAGACCCGACAGCAGCGCCTTCGGCAGGTTGGCGCCCAGGACGGCGAGGCTCGGGTCCGGGAGGCCGTACTTCCGGCTGACATAGGCGCGCGACCACGCCTGATGCCAGCGCGCGCGGAACACCCGTCCCGGCTCCGGCGCCGACGATCGGCCGCGACCGTGCAGCGCCTCGGCGCGGTGGACGTGGATCAGGGCGCGGCCGCTGTCGGCCACGCGCCGGCACAGGTCATCGTCCTCGTAGAACAGGAAGATGTTCTCGTCGAAGCCGCCGAGATCGAGGAACAGGGCGCGCGGCATCATCAGGCAGGCCCCGGAGAGGAACGGCGCGCAGGCATCGCCCTGCGGCAGCGCGAGCCGGCCCGCGGGATTGGTCAGGTAGGGCGCGAGCAGGGACCGCGCCTGGAAGAAGAAGCGCCCGTCGGATTCGACGAGGCGCGGGGCGATAAGCCCGGCATCCGGCCAGGTGCGGGCCGCGTCCAGCAGGGCGTCCACGGTGCCCGGCCGCAGCACGACGTCCGGGTTGACGACGAGGACGTGCTCCGCCGTCTTGGCCGCGCGGACGCCCCGGTTGTTGGCGCGGCCGTAGCCCTCGTTGCGGGCGTTGCGGATCACCTGCGCGCCGGCCGCCTCCGCGACCGACGCGGAGGCGTCCCGGCTGGCATTGTCCACGACGATCGCCGGCACATGCTCGCCGGCGAGCGCCGCGAGACAGGCCGGCAGCACGTCGGCGCTGTCGTGGGCGACGACGATCGCGACGAGGCTCGCCACCGCGGGGGACTATGGGCGCCTCAGGCCTTCTTCTCGGGCAGGTTGAGGCGGATGTGCAGCTCGCGCAGCTGCTTGGGGGTCGCCTCGGAGGGCGCGCCCATCATCAGGTCCTCGGCGCGCTGGTTCATCGGGAACAGCACGACCTCGCGGATGTTCGGCTCGTTGCACAGGAGCATGACGATGCGGTCCACGCCCGGCGCGATGCCGCCGTGCGGCGGGGCGCCCATGCGCAGGGCGTTGAGCATGCCGCCGAACTTCTGCTCCAGCACCTCGTGGCCGTAGCCCGCGATGGCGAAGGCCTTCTCCATCACGTCCGGACGGTGGTTGCGGATCGCGCCCGAGGACAGCTCCACGCCGTTGCAGACGATGTCGTACTGGAACGCCTTGATCCCGAGGATCCGCTTGGTGTTCGCGCCGTTCTCGTCCTCGCTCGCGAGGGCGTCGAGGTCGAGCGCGAGGAACTCCTCGCGGTCGATGTTCGGCATCGAGAACGGGTTGTGGGAGAAGTCGATCCGCTTCTCCTCCTCGCTCCACTCGTACATCGGGAAGTCGGTGATCCAGCAGAACGCGTACTGGTCCTTGTCGCAGAGGCCCAGCTCGTCGCCGATCCGGACGCGCGCCTTGCCGGCGAGCCCGGCCGCCTTGGCCTCCGGACCGGCGGAGAAGAACACGGCGTCGCCCGCCTTCGCGCCGGAGCGCTCGGCGATCAGGGCCTGAACCTCCGCCGGGATGAACTTGGCGATCGGTCCCTTGCCGGTGAGCGCGCCGTTCTCCTCCTCGAACACGACGTAGCCGAGGCCGGGCGCGCCCTCGGAGCGGGCCCAGTCGTTGAGCTTGTCGAAGAACGAGCGCGGCTGGCTCGCCGCGCCGGTCGCCGGGATCGCCCGGACGACGCCGCCCGAGGCGACCACGCCCTTGAACGCCTTGAACGCCACGTCCTCGCGGGCGAACAGGTCGGAGACGTCGGCGATGATCAGTGGGTTGCGCAGGTCCGGCTTGTCGACGCCGTATTTCAGCATCGAGTCCGCGTAGGTGATCCGCGGGAATTCCTTGGTGACGCGCTTGCCCTCGGCGAACTCCTCGAACACGCCGCGCAGCACCGGCTCCACCGCCTGGAACACGTCCTCCTGGGTGACGAAGCTCATCTCGATGTCGAGCTGGTAGAACTCGCCCGGCGAGCGGTCGGCGCGGGCATCCTCGTCGCGGAAGCACGGGGCGATCTGGAAGTAGCGGTCGAAGCCCGCGATCATCGTCAGCTGCTTGAACTGCTGCGGCGCCTGCGGGAGCGCGTAGAACTTGCCGGGATGGACCCGCGACGGCACGAGGTAGTCGCGGGCGCCCTCGGGCGAGGAGGCTGTCAGGATCGGGGTCTGGAACTCGAAGAAGCCGCCGTCCCGCATCCGGCGGCGGAGCGAGTCGATGATCGCGCCGCGCTTCATGATGTTGGCGTGGAGCTTCTCCCGGCGCAGGTCGAGGAAGCGGTACCGGAGCCGCGTCTCCTCCGGATACTCGAGGTCGCCGAAGACCGGCAGCGGCAGCTCGCCCGCCGGCCCCAGCACCTCGAGGTCGTCGATGTAGACCTCGACCGCGCCGGTCGGCAGCTCGGCATTCTCGGTGCCGGCCGGGCGCGTGCGCACGCGCCCGTCGATCCGCACGACCCATTCCGAGCGCACGGCCTCGGCGGCCTTGAAGGCCGGGGAATCGGAATCGATCACGCACTGGGTCAGGCCGTAATGGTCCCGCAGATCGACGAACAGCACGCCCCCGTGGTCGCGGATGCGGTGGCACCAGCCGGAGAGGCGGACACTCTGCCCGACATCGGACGGGCGGAGCGCCCCGCAGGTGTGGGAACGGTAACGGTGCATGACGGGCTTCTTCTGTGGGAAGGCCGGCACCATTCACGCGAGGCCCCCCAAGTCAAGCGCGGGGCGCGCAGAACGGCGCCGAAAGCCGCGCGCGACTCGCCCGCTGGCCTACCGCAGAAGACCCCGAATCCCCATATCATCTCCATGAACGACAACCTCTTTTTCGATCTGGAGTGCCCCGCGAAGGCGGCGCCCGAACGCACCGCGGCCGGGTGGCGGACGCTGCCCCTCGAGGGCCGTTTCGACCTCGTCTACGAGGACGCGGCCGGGGCCTGGAGCAACCGCTCCCTCGACGCCCGCGAGCTCAGGCTCGGGCCGGGGCGGACGCTGCTCGGCGGCATCGATGCCCGGCGCGGCGGCTATCGCGGGTTCCGGGTCGACCGGATCCGCCGCCTCGTCGACGGGGCCACCGGCGAGCGGATCGAGACCGGCATCCTCGACCGCCTGCTCGCGCGCGCCGAGGCGCAGCGTCGGGCCGACGCGCTGCGGATTCGCCGGCAGGCGCGGGCGCGCCGGAAGGCGGCGGTCGCGGCCGTGGCGTGATCGCAGTCGCCGGGCCGCGCGTGAAGGCGTGAAAGATGGGGACCTGCGAAGCCGCGTCTCCCCATGTCCGCCGCGGTTGCGTATAGCCGGTGCATGGACCTGATCACCACCACTGACGCGCTGCGCCAGATCTGCACACGTCTCGCCGAGCAGCCCTTCGTGACCGTCGACACGGAGTTCATGCGCGAGACGACGTATTATCCGAAACTGTGCCTGATCCAGATGGCGGCACCGGACGGGACCGGCGTCCTGGTGGATCCGCTGGCGCCGGGGATCGACCTCGGGCCGTTCATCGCCCTCATGGCCGACGAGGGCACCGTCAAGGTGTTCCACTCCGCCCGCCAGGACCTGGAGATCGTCTGGCTGATCGGCGGGATCCTGCCGCACCCGTTCTTCGACACGCAGGTCGCCGCCATGGTCTGCGGCTACGGCGATTCCGTCTCGTACGAGCAGCTCGTCAACGACGTCGCGAAGGCCAAGATCGACAAGTCCTCCCGCTTCACCGACTGGTCGCGGCGCCCGCTCTCGGAGGCGCAGCTGACCTACGCGCTGTCCGACGTCACCCACTTGGTGAAGATCTACGAAGTCCTCGTCGCCGAGCTGCTGCGGACCGACCGCGGCGCGTGGCTCGACGAGGAGATGGCGGTGCTGACGTCTCCCGAGACCTACCGCGCCGATCCCGCGCAGGCGTGGCGCCGCCTCTCCGGCCGCATGCGCAAGCCGCGGGAGATCGCCGTGCTGATGGAGGTCGCGGCCTGGCGCGAGAGCGAGGCGCAGACGCGCAACGTCCCGCGCGGGCGCGTCCTGAAGGACGAGGCGGTCATCGATATCGCGTCGGCGGCGCCGCGGAGCGCGGAGGCGCTCGGGCGGCTTCGGACGATCCCGGCGGGCTTCGAGCGCTCCCGGACGGGGGCCGACATCGTCGCCGCCGTGGAGCGCGGTCTCGCCCGCGACACGAGCGCCGTCCGGATGCCCGAGCGCGTGCGACGGAGCGGCGGCAACGGCGCAATCGTCGAGCTGCTGAAGGTCCTGCTGAAGGCGGTCTGCGAGGCCGAGGGCGTGGCGCCGAAGATCATCGCCACGGTCGACGATCTGGAGGCGGTCGCCGACGACGACGACGCCGAGGTCCCGGCGCTGCAGGGCTGGCGCCGGACGCTGTTCGGCGAGAAGGCGCTGGCGCTGAAGCAGGGACGGCTGGCCCTCTCGGTCGAGTCCGGTCGCATCGTGGTCCGTCCCCTGGAAGCCGAACCTGTCGGCGGCGGCGCCGACCCTGACCGATGACGCCGCAGCGGCACTGACCGCACAATCCGCACTGGCGGGCGTGACTCGCCGCGGGTCCGGGATTAAATGGCAATTCGGTTGCCGCTTAATCCCGCCCCTGCGTCCCGCGTATGTTCGAGCCGAACGAGATCCTCAAGACGCTGACCGGGCGCGGTCTCGTGTCGGCCGAAGGGTGTGAGGCCGTCCGCGTCCGCTACCGGGTTGTGGTCGAGAGGCGCGAAGGCGGTGTCGTCGCCTACGGCAATCTGTACGGCAGCTACGCGGGCCTGCGACCTGTCTGGCTCGAGCCCGATGCCCAGCTCCGCCTGTCCAACGGCCGTCGCCTCAACATCTCCGTGACCGACCTGATCGGCGACACTGCGGAGTTCGAGAGCACCGGGCCGGTCGGCGCGGTCTGACGCCGGCAAGAGCCGTTCCGCAGATTCCGCCACCGACCCCGTGGTCCGCGCTCGACCCATCCCGATTCTCAAACGCGGGATGATTCGGCAATTTGTCGCGCGCGAACCCCACCGATCAGCCCGGGATCCGCGGAAAAACGGGATGCGGCGACTGGGCGCACAGCGGGCTTTCGGGAAAATTCGGCAACTCATAGCCGCCGAAGCGTCTTGCACTGCAGTCCGACGACCCGCAACGGCCGCGCGCCTGGGTGCGCCTAAATCCCGCCCACCGCGCGGGGGACGCATGCTTAAGCGCAGCAAAGCTCGCCTGTTTGCAAGGTCTGCATGGGAAACGGACACAACCCCGTGAGACCGTGGCCAGAGCAGGCAGCATCTCTTGTGCGTCGCAACATTTCTTTTCGCAAACGCATGACATCCGTCGTGCCTGTGTCACCCGAAAAGAAGCTTTCACCGTGTGCCCACAGGCGTCGAACAGCGAGTTGACGGCGCTCAAAAATCTCTTAAGGTCCGGGCAAGCCTCGGTTTCGAGGGAGACGCCTCAGGGATGGCGGCTCCTGGCTAGGGGATCAGTAGATCTCCTCGAAGTCCACTATGCCCGCTACCGAGGCGTCCATCCCTGTCGCAAACAGTCAGGTCGGAGTCCGAGCGACGCCACTCTCTTCGCGCGCCGTGAGAACTCTCAAGACTTGTCGGAGGAACCCATGAGAGCGGTACATCTCCTTGCGCTCGGCGCAGGTGTCGCGGCCGTCGCCGCGCCGGCGCTGGCCAATGAAAGCGTCATGAAGGGCATCGCCAACCCGGCGGAACAGGTTCTTCAGACGGTAGACTACGCGAATACGCGCTACTCGAAGCTCGACCAGATCAACGCCAAGAACGTCAAGGACCTGCAGGTCGCCTGGACGTTCTCGACCGGCGTGCTGCGCGGCCACGAGGGCTCGCCGCTCGTCGTCGGCAACATGATGTACGTGCACACGCCGTTCCCGAACATCGTGTACGCCCTCGACCTCGACCACGACGCGAAGATCGTCTGGAAGTACGAGCCGAAGCAGGATCCGTCCGTGATCCCGGTCATGTGCTGTGACACGGTCAACCGTGGTCTGGCCTACGCCGACGGCGCCATCCTCCTGCACCAGGCCGACACCACCCTCGTGTCGCTCGACGCCAAGACCGGCAAGGTCAACTGGTCGGTCGTGAACGGCGACCCGAAGAAGGGCGAGACCAACACCGCGACGGTTCTGCCGGTCAAGGACAAGGTCATCGTCGGCATCTCGGGCGGCGAGTTCGGCGTGCAGTGCCACGTCACCGCCTACGACCTGAAGACCGGCAAGAAGGTGTGGCGCGGCTACTCCGAGGGCCCGGACGATCAGCTGATCGTCGACCCGGAGAAGACCACCTCGCTCGGCAAGCCGATCGGCAAGGATTCCTCGCTGAAGACCTGGGAAGGTGATCAGTGGAAGACCGGCGGCGGCTGCACCTGGGGCTGGTTCTCGTACGACCCCAAGCTCGACCTGATGTACTACGGCTCGGGCAACCCCTCGACCTGGAACCCCAAGCAGCGTCCGGGCGACAACAAGTGGTCCATGACCATCTGGGCGCGTAACCCGGACACCGGCATGGCCAAGTGGGTCTACCAGATGACCCCCCACGACGAGTGGGACTACGACGGCATCAACGAGATGATCCTCACGGATCAGAAGATCGACGGCAAGGAGCAGCCGCTCCTGACCCACTTCGACCGTAACGGCTTCGGCTACACGCTGAACCGCGCGGACGGCACCCTCCTCGTCGCCGAGAAGTTCGACCCGGCCGTCAACTGGGCGACCAAGGTCGACATGGACAAGGGCTCGAAGAACTACGGCCGGCCGCTGGTCGTGTCGAAGTACTCGACCGAGCAGAACGGTGAGGACACCAACTCCAAGGGCATCTGCCCGGCGGCGCTGGGCACCAAGGATCAGCAGCCTGCGGCCTTCTCGCCGAAGACCAACCTGTTCTACGTGCCCACCAACCACGTCTGCATGGACTACGAGCCGTTCCGGGTGACCTACACCCCGGGCCAGCCCTACGTCGGTGCGACCCTCTCGATGTACCCGGCCCCGAACTCGCACGGCGGCATGGGCAACTTCATCGCGTGGGACGGCGTCAACGGCAAGATCAAGTGGACGAACCCCGAGCAGTTCTCGGTGTGGTCCGGTGCTCTGGCCACCGCTGGCGACGTCGTGTTCTACGGCACGCTTGAGGGCTACCTGAAGGCGGTCGACGACAAGACCGGCAAGGAGCTGTTCAAGTTCAAGACCCCGTCGGGCATCATCGGCAACGTGATGACCTACCAGCACAAGGGCAAGCAGTACGTGGGCGTCCTCTCGGGCGTCGGCGGCTGGGCCGGCATCGGCCTCGCGGCCGGCCTGACCGACCCGAACGCCGGCCTCGGCGCGGTGGGTGGCTACGCGGCTCTGTCGCAGTACACCAACCTCGGCGGTCAGCTGACGGTCTTCGCCCTGCCGAACTAATCGGCCGCAGGGTTTGAAGTGAAAAATGGTGCCGGCGCGGGTTCCCGCGCCGGCATCCTTGTGATTAGACTTTCTCGCAAGAGGCTGCGTCTCGGAGGGAGACCAAGAGCCTCGATCAAGGGAGACACATGCGTTGCTCAACCTCAGCAAGATCGTAACGCGGCCGGTTATCGCCGCCCTCGCCCTAGCGACCGTCTCGACGGTTGCCGTACATGCTGAGGATGCCAAGCCCGCCGACCCCAAGCTGGCGAATTCGCTGAACGCGAACGACAAGACCGCCGAGCAGGATGACAAGCTCCTGAAGAAGGACGCGGCCGTGAAGGTCGACGACGGCAAGTACTTCGACGCCGAGGGCCACCCGACGTTCCACGTGACCCAGGACGGCAAGATGCTCGACTGGTACACCTACTCGGGCTACCGCCGCTATCACGCCGAGTGCCACGTCTGCCACGGCCCGGACGGCATGGGCTCGACCTACGCGCCGGCCCTCAAGGACTCGCTGAAGCACCTCTCCTACGAGGAGTTCATCGGCATCCTGGCTGGCGGCAAGCAGGAAGTGAACGCCGCCGAGCAGAAGGTCATGCCGGCCTTCGGCGACAACAAGAACGTCATGTGCTACTCGGACGACCTCTACGTCTACCTCAAGGCGCGCGCCTCCGGCGCGATCGGGCGTATCCGTCCCTCCGAGCACGAGGGCAAGCCCGAGACCGCCAAGAAGGCGGAGAAGGAATGCATGGGCGGCTGATGTCGTCTCCTGCCCGGATCGCCGTTCTCTGCGCCCTGACCGTCTTCGGGGCGCAGGGCGCGCTCGCCCAGCATCTGCCGGATACCGTCACCACGGACGTGCTGCGCGTCTGCGGTGATCCGGGCAACATGCCGTTCTCCGAACGCAAGGAGGACGGCTTCGAGAACAAGATCGCGGCGATCATCGCCGACGAGCTGAAGATCAAGGTCCGCTACTACTGGCTGACACAGGGTCCGGGCTTCGTGCGCAACACGCTCGGAACCGGCCTCTGCGACGTCATCATGGGCCAGGCCTTCGGCAGCGACCTCGTCCAGACCACCAATCCCTACTATCGATCGGCCTACACGCTGGTCACCCGCGCGGGCGAACTCGACGGTGTGACGGCCCTCGACGACCCGCGGCTGAAGGGCAAGAGCATCGGCGTGATCGCCGGGACGCCGCCGGTCAACCGGATGGGCGAACTGGGCCTCGTCTCGGCCATGAAGGCCTACGCGCCCTACCAGCTCGACCCGTCCCGCAAGCACCAGACGGTCGCTGCCGAGATCGTCGCGGCCCTGGCCGCGAAGGAGATCGACGCGGCCGTCCTCTGGGGCCCGGCGGCGGGCTGGCTCGCCAAGCAGTCCGGCACGCCCATGAGCGTCGTGCCGCTGCTGAAGGAGCCGGAGCGTCCGCCGATGGCGTACCGCATCGCCATGGGTGTCCGGATCGGCGAGAACGACTGGAAGCGCTCGCTGAACACCATCCTGCGCAAGCGCAAGGCCGACATCGACAAGGTCCTGCGCGACTACGACGTGCCGCTCCTCGACGAGGAAGAGAACAAGCTCGTCGCCCCCGGCGAGCGCTGACGCGCAGCGCCGCGGCGCGCGCCGCCGTCAGGCGCGCGCGATACCGGTCGAGTCGAGCTTCGCCAGGGCGTCCACCACGCGCTCGCCGCCGATGACGAGGTCGGGCGCGATCTCCGCCAGCGGGACGAGCACGAAGGCCCGTTCGCGCACGTAGCGGTGCGGCAGGACGAGGCGCGCGTCGTCGATGCTGGCGCCCTCGTAGGCCAGGACGTCGATGTCGATCACACGGGGCCCCCAGCGCTCCTCGCGGATCCGGCCGAGGTCGTGCTCCACCCGCAGGCAGGCGTCGAGCAGCCCGTGCGGATCGAGGTCGGTCTCGACCGCCACGGCCCCGTTCAGGAACCACGGCTGATCGGTCTTGCCCCAGGGCGGGGTCCGGTAATCGGCCGAGCGCGCCACGACGTCGATGCCCGGGATCGCGGCGAGACCGGTGACCGCGCGGTCGAGCATCGCGGCCATGTCGCCGACATTGCTGCCGATGCCGAGATACGCCCTCATCGACCGGCTCCGCGGCGGCGCGTGATCGCGACGCCGACGCTGTCCAGGATGGCGGGGACGGGCGCGCTCGGCTTGTCGACCTGAACGGTGATGGCGTCGACCTGCGCGAAGCGCGCGAGGATCTCCGCGGCGACCGTCTCGGCCAGGGCCTCGATCAGGTTGAAGCGGCGCTCGGTGGCGATCGCGACCGCCACCGCCGTGAGATCCGCGTAGCTCACCGTGCCGGCCACGTCGTCGGAGCGGCCCGCCGGGCCGAGATCGAGTTCCGCTTCCAGGGAGATGTAGAAGCGCTGACCGAGCACCGCCTCCTCGGCCAGCACGCCGTGCCGGCCGAACACGGCGATGCGGGTGACGCGGATCAGGTCGCCCGCCATGCTCAGCGCGCCTCCGGCCGCATCACGGCGTCGACGACGCGCATCGCGTCGATATGCGCGGCCACGTCGTGCACGCGCACGATGTCGGCCCCGAGGGTCGCCGCGACGGCGTGGGCGGCGAGGGACCCGTGCAGGCGGTCCGCCGGACGGGTCTCGCGGTCGTGCAGGCGTCCGAGGAGCGACTTGCGCGAGACGCCGACGAGGACGGGAAAGCCGAGGGCGCGGATCTCGGGCAGCCGGCGCAGCGCCTCGAGATGCTGATTCCAGGTCTTGCCGAACCCGACCCCCGGGTCGAGCACGATCTCGGAATCCGCGAGGCCCGCCCGGTGGGCGATCGCGAGGGACCGCTCGAAGAAGGCCAGCATGTCGGCGACGATGTCGAGCTCCGGCTCGATCGTCTCGCGGTTGTGCATGATGATGACCGGCGCGCCGTGGGCGGCCGCGACGTTGGCGATGTCGGGCTCGCGCTGGAGGCCCCAGACGTCGTTCACGATCCGCGCGCCGGCCTCGAGCGCGGCGCGCGCCGTCGAGGCCTTGTAGGTGTCGATCGAGATCGGCACCGGCAGCCGCGGCGCCACGGCCCGGATGACCGGCACGACGCGCGCCTGCTCCTCCTCGGCGGGGACCGGAACGTGGCCGGGCCGCGTCGATTCCCCGCCGACGTCGAGGATCGCCGCCCCCTCGGCGACCAGCCGCTCGGCCTGGGCCACGGCCTCGGCCTCCCCGGCGAACAGCCCGCCGTCGGAGAAGGAATCGGGCGTGACGTTGAGGATGCCCATGACCAGCGTGCGGCCGCCGAGCGCCGGCAGCAGGTCGGACAGGCGGGAAGAGGGGGTCACAGGCGGGTCCCGTTCACGAGCGCGGTTCGGGAGCCGGTGTGCGCGAATCGGGAGGCCGGCGCAACGCCGGCCTCGCCGTGCGGCCCAGACCTGCGCGTCAGCCGTGGTAGCAGCGGATCTCGGCCTCGGCCTGGGCGCGGCGCAGCTCCGCGACCTTGTCGTCGAAGATCTTGGTCGACTTGAACTCGTTCGCCCGGTTGCCGATGCCCTGCCGCATTGAGAGCACCGTGCTCGCCTGAACGTACTTGTCGTAGGGGAGGATCGCGGCGAGCTGGTCCAGCGAGCACGAGCATTTCTGCAGGCTCTCGCGGGTCTGGCCGTTGGCGGCCATGCAGCCGAACACGTAGTCGACCCGCGCGTCGGTCGGGTAGTCGTTCTCCTCGGCGGCCCAGCCGGTCAGGCCCGACAGCGTGAGGGCGAGGGCGGCCAGCGCGCCCCGTTCAGCCAGCCTTCTGATCATAGCTCAGCTTCTCCTCAAGCAGTTCGCCGCCGTCGGGGCTCTTCGACGACGCCTCGATCGAGACGATCTCGCCCGGGACCGAGGGCGCGGTCACGAAGGTATAGGTCATGTCGTCCATGCCGCGCATGCGCTGCGCCATCGAGTCGCCCGCGAACGGCTTCGTGACCACGCGCCAGCCGTCGACCTCGCGGCCGCCGATATCCACTTTGGTCGGCGTCACCGTCGCCTTCTCGCGCAGGCCCTTGCGGATCGCGAGCTTGAGGTAGCGCGGGTTCGCCTCCAGCACCTTCGCGACGGCCCGGAGATGGTTCTCCAGGAACAGCGAGACGACCGGGTTGCCCGCCATGTCCTCGAACGGGCCGGCCGGCATCCGGTTTAGCCCGGAGAACATCACGACGCTGATGTCGCGGCCCTCGGCGGTCTTCCCGGGCGCCACCTTCAGCTGGATCGTGTCCTCGAGCGGCGCCCCGAACGGCCCCTTCGAGATCCCCGAGCGGCGCAGGTAATCGTAGGTCAGCGTCGAGCCCGCGACCGTGTTCTTCATGTGCGGCTGGTCGAACAGCAGATCCGCCGCGGAGGGCGGGGCGGCGGCGTTCGCCGGGGTGACGGTGGCGGGCTTCGGCGCGTCCTCGGCGAGGGCCGGCAGCGCGGCCAGAGCCAGCGCGACCGACGTCGCGGCGAGGCCCCTCACGACAAGACTTCTCACGAGTTCACTTCCTCCATGAGCGGCGACCGGACGTTGCTGCCGATCGTCCGGTAGACGTAGTCGGGCGGGTTCTCGGCCGCCTCCTCGGTGGCCAGCGCTCGCACCTTGGCGTGGAGCGGCGAGAGCGAGCAGGCCGGATCCGTGGCGGCCGCGTCGCCGGCGAGCGCGAGCGCCTGGCAGCGGCAGCCGCCCCAGTCCTTCTCGCGCCGGTCGCAGGAGCGGCAGGGCTCCTTCATCCAGTCGGTGCCGCGATAGGCCGTGAAGGCCGGCGAGTCGCGCCAGATCTCGCCGAGCGAGCGGTCGTTGACGTTCCAGAACTCCAGACCCGGGATCGTCTCGGCCGCGTGGCAGGGCAGGACCTTGCCCTGGGGCGTGACGTTCATCAGCTTGCGGCCCCAGCCGCCCGCGCAGGCCTTCGGGTACTTCGCGTAATAGTCGGGCACGACGAGGTCGATGACGAGCTGGCCCTTCAGGCGCTCCCGGGCCGCCTCGACGATCCGAATCGATTCGTCGACCTGCGCCTTGTCGGGCATCAGGGCGGCGCGGTTGACGTAGGCCCAGCCGTAATACTGCGTGTGCGCCACCTCGAGCCGCTTGGCGCCCATCTTCACCGCGAGATCGATGAAGCCCGCCACCTCGTGGATGTTGCCGCGGTGGATCACCGAATTCAGCGTGAGGGGCAGGCCGAGCTCGACCACCTTGGCGGCGAACTCGAACTTCTGAGGCTGGGCGTTCTTCAAGCCGCCGATCTTCTCGGCGTTCTGCGCGTCGACGCCCTGCACCGAGAGCTGCACGTGGTCGAGCCCGACGTCGTAGAGCGCCTGCAGCTTGCCCAGCGCCCCGCCGACGCCGGAGGTGATCAGGTTCGAGTACAGGCCGAGATCGGCGCAGGTCTTGGTGATCTCGACGATGTCGTTGCGCGCCGTCGGCTCGCCGCCGGACAGGTGCACGTGCAGGACGCCGAGCGCCGCCGCCTCCCCGAGCACGCGCTGCCACGTCTGCGTGTCGAGCTCGCCCGACCGGCGGTCGAGCTCCAGCGGGTTCGAGCAGTACGGGCAGCGCAGCGGGCAGCGATGGGTCAGCTCGGCGAGCAGACCGACCGGGGCCGGCGCGTCGGGGCGGTTCGGCGTCAGCGCGTTCATCGCTCGAGAACCCGTTTCTCCGCGAGGCCGTCGAGCATCACCAGGATGTCGGCCTCGATGGCGCGGGGATCGGCCGCGTAGGTCTTGCCCAGCTCGTCCGCGATGTCGGCGACGCTCCGCGCGCCGTCCACGAGCTTCAGGACCGCCACGGCGTTGTCGTCGAGGTCGAAGGTGCGCTCGGGGGCGAGCAGGACCCACTTGCCGCGGGTCTCGTCGTTGCGCAGCCGGACGCCGCGCGGCAGCCGCGGACGGTCGCCGGCCGCCATCTTCCCGCCGGCCGGCCCCGGCTTGGCCTGAGACGCCTCGGCCACAAGGCCCTCGCCGGGCTGCCACGCGTCCGGCGGGACCATGCCGGGGGCCACGTAGGCGAAGTACAGGGCGTCGAGCTGCGTCCACAGCACGGTGCACTTGAACGTCAGCGCCGCCATCGCCTGCCGCTGCAGCTCCGGCGTCGTGGCGTGCTGCTTCACGTAGTCCAGGGCGAAATCCGCGTCCCGCGGCGCCTGGGTCAGGCGCTTGTCGAAATAGGCCAGCGTGTCCTTGGTGATGAAGTCGTAGTTCTTCAGCATCCCGGCGACGCGCTCGGAGATGATCGTCGGCGAGAACATCTCGGTCAGCGACGAGGCGATCGCCTCCAGGAGCGTCCGCTCGGAGACGAAGTGGACGTAGGCCTCCACCGAGAACTTCGTGGCCGACAGGATGCCGCGGGTCGACAGCACGTAGTCGCGGTCGAAGCCGACGCCCTCGGCCAGCTTGAGCCAGCGCTCGATGCCGCCGTCACCCTCGTGGTCGCCGTCGTGGTCGACGATCCGCTGGCGCCAGATCCGCCGCAGCGACGCGTCGGTCATCCGCGCCAGCACGGCGGCGTCCTTCACCGGGATCATCGCCTGGTAGTAGTAGCGATTCAGCGCCCAGGCCCGGACCTGGTCCTTCGACAGCTTGCCGTCGTGCAGCAGCCGGTGGAACGGGTGCAGGTTGTGGTAGCGGCGCGCGCCGATGTCGCGCAGGGCCGCCTCCAGTTCCTCGGGACTCAGGAGACGCTGGCTGTCGGCGGCATCGGGGGTCGGGAAAATGGCGTTCATGGCGTGTCCGGCGTCCGTCCTCAGGTCGCGTTTCCTGTATTCCGATCCCGCCCTCGTGCGCGGGGCGACTGTCCGGGCTCAGCCACGATATAGTGCCGTCCCCCCGGGCGCCCAACCATCGCCGGCGAGCGTCCGTCGCGCTTAAGGCCGCGGCGCGGGGATCCGGCAGGCCGTCGGCGCGGCGTCTTAGAGCGTCAGACCCAGCCCGTCATGCGCCACGGTCCAGCCGGCCGCCTCGACATCGGCCCGCTCCGGCGAGCCCTCGACCAGGATCGGGTTCGTGTTGTTGATGTGCACGAAGACGCGGCGCCCGATCTCGACCGAAGCCAGGGCCTCGATCGAGCCGTTCTCGCCGCGCATCGGCACGTGACCCATGCGCCAGCCGGTCTTGGTGCCGACGCCGGCCCGGATCATGTCGTCGTCGTGCAGGACGGTCCCGTCGAAGAGCAGCGCGTCGACGCCCGCGATGCGCGCGCGCAGACCGTCCGTCACCCGGGCACATCCGGGAATGTAGGCGAGGCGCCGGCCACCGGCCTCGATCAGGGCGCCGACCGTGGTCTCGGTCTCGGCGCCGATCTGCATGGTCTCGTCCTCCAGCCAGAGCGGCACCTTGCCGGGGACCGGGAAGAGGGTGACCGCCAGGCCGGGGAGGGGCTCGAAGCGCTGGTCCATGCCGATCGGCTGACGGGCGACGACGCCCTCGGCCATCACGTCGAAGACGCGGTTGGCATTGACCGAATCGAGGATCCCGCGCGTGCCGTAGAGCGTGTAGGGCTGACCTTCGCGCAGGGTCAGGAGACCCGCGACATGATCGACGTCACCGTTGGTCAGGAGCACGGCGCGGATCGGCGAGTGGCGCAGACCCTCGCGCGGATGCATCTGCGCATTGTCGAAGAGCTGTTGCCGGATATCCGGCGAGGCGTTGATCAGCAGCCAGTCCGACCCGTCCGCGGAGACCGCGATGCTCGACTGGGTCCGGGGCCGCACCCGGTCCGGCTCGGACCGCGCCAGCGTGCAGATGGGGCAGCGGCAATTCCACTGGGGAAGGCCGCCGCCGGCCGCGGAACCGAGGATCACGACGCGCATGGTGCGGCTCCCGAGATCCCCGGCCCGTGAAACTCAGTTGAAGGTGTCGATCTCGGCCGACTCGTAGCTCGTCACTTCCATGCCGACGCAGATCTCGGACACGATCGGGGCAGCCCACTTCATGGTGTTTCTCCTCAGGCAACATCTACACCGAGTGTCACGCGGTTCCTAAGAGGACCCTAAGACACTGATGGCGCTCTCATTTCCGGCGCCGGAGAGGTATCGACGATTCACGCGCGGGCTTCAAGCACTAAGTTGCCGGATCCTCCCAAATTTTTCGTGAGAGACTTCCTAAGCGTCCGGAAACCATCACGAAATGGGCGGGCCTGCGACTAAAGTACAGGGGCCTACTGCCGGAAGTCGGGACCGCGCAGTTCCAGCATGAATCCTTTACCCCGCACGGTGACGAGGCCGGGCCCGCCGTAGCGCACGAAATCGGCCATCTTGGACCGGAGGTAGCCGATATAGACGTCGACCACGTTGAGGGAGAGCCCGCCCTGGCTCGCCCACAGCCGGTCGAAGATGTCGGCGCGCGAGACCGGCTTGCCGATATTCTCCATCAGCATGGCCAGCAGGTCGGCCTCGCGGGGCGTGAGGCGGGCGCTGGCCTCGCCGCAGCTCGCCTGCCGGGTCTCGAGGTCGAGCATCAGCTTGCCGGCGGTGATGCGCGAGCGCGGCGCCTCCGCCTGCTCCCGGCGCATCAGGTGGGTCCGCAGGCGCGCGACCAGCTCGTCGAACTCGAAGGGCTTGATGATGTAGTCGTCGGCGCCGAGCGCCAGGCCCTCGGCCCGGTCGCGGATCTCGTCGCGGGCCGAGAGGAACAGGATCGCGCCCGGGAAGCCGCCCTCGCGCAGGGACCGGCAGACGTCGTGGCCCGAACCGTCCGGGAGGTTGATGTCGAGCAGCACGGCGCCGGGGGCCGGGTCGTGGGCGGCCTTCAGGGCCTCGTCGACGCAGGCCGCCGTCCCGACCTCGAAACCCTCGGCCTCGAGCCCCCGGGCGAGGAGGCCGCGGATGTCGATATCGTCCTCGACGATCAGGATCCGCGTCATGCGGCCGACTCCTTCACCTGCGCGCCCGCTTGGGCGCCCACTTGGGCGCCAACGGCAGCGCCGTCGACCGGGCCCGTCTCCCATGCCGGATCGCAGGCCGGGATGTCCAGGGTGACCCGGGCCCCGCGCCCGTCCGGCCCGGGGCCGAGCCGGATCGTGCCGCCGTGCTGCTCCACGATCCACCGCGCGAGCGCGAGCCCGATGCCGAACCCGGTCTCGTCCGGTCCGGCGCCCGAGCCGCGCTTGAAGCGCTCGAACAGCGCGTCCTCCGACGCGCCGAAGCCCGGTCCGTCATCCGTGATGGTGATCCGTCCGACCGGCCCGGGCCCTGCCGACAGGGCGACCTCGACCCGGGTGAGGCCGGCGGCGTGGCGGAGCGCGTTGTCGACGAGGCTCTCGACGGTCTGGCGCATCCACTCGCGGTCGGCGAGGCACTCGACGTCCCGGGTGCCGGGATCGAGGGTGAGACCGACGCGGCGGCGCGCCGCCTCGGAGCTCATGTTGTCCACGGCCTCCGCCAGGACCTGGGCCAGCCCCAGGCGGCGCTTGTCGAACGCGATCTCGCCGGATTCCGAGCGCGCGACGCGCAGCAGGTCCTCGACGCGCAGCTTGAGGCGCTGCGCCCGCTTCTTGATCGTCGCGAAGACCGGTCCCGGATCGGCGCCCCGGGACGCGCCGCGCAGGGCGAGGTCGCACTCGCCCAGGATCACCGTCAGCGGCGTGCGCAGCTCGTGGCTGACATCGGCGAAGAAGCGGCGGCGGGACTGATCGACGGCCTCGAGCCGGGCGTTGGCGGCGCGCAGATCGGCGGTGCGGGCCGCCACGGTGTCCTCCAGCGCCGCCCGGTCGGCCGCGACCCGCGATTCCCGCCGGGCGAGGCGGGCGGCCATGCGGTTGACGTTGGTCATGAGCAGGCCGAGCTCGTCCCGCGTGGCGACGGAGAGGCGCGTGTCCAGGGCGCCGTGGCCGATGGCGCTCGCGGCGCGGCGGACCTCCTCGATGCGGGCCAGGGTCGGCCGGGTGACGCCGCGGTAGAGGATCGCCAGCAGCACGAGGGCCGCGGCCACCGCAGCGGCGGCCGCCACCCGCAGGCGCTCCGAGAGCGCCCGGGCCTCCTCGGAGCCGAGCGCCATGCTGCGCCGCTCGGCCTCGATCAGGAAGGAGAGCGGCTGGCCGGTCATGGCACCGAAACCGTTGAGCGCGCCCTTGATCGCGTCCTGACGCCGCTCCGGCTCGGTCTGGCGGCTGATCAGCGACACCTGCCGGTCCAGCACGGCGCGCGCCGCGCGCAGCTGCGCCATGGGGCGGGTGCGGGCGGCGTACTGCATCCGGTCGGCCGGATCGTCGCTCGGCGGGAAGCTCTTGGCGAGCGCCTCGTCCACGGTGGTCAGGGCGCGGTCGGCGTTGTCGCGGGCGATCGCCATCGCCTCGGGCTGGCCATCGGGATTGCCGACGGTCTCCACCGCCGCGAGACCGAACTGCGTGAGGCGGCCGGACAGCTCGGCCAGCAGCTCCAGGCGCCGCTGGGCCTCGAGGGTCCGGTCGACGGTGCGCTCCGCCGCCCCGATGGCCGCCAAGGCGGCCGCGGCGGCCAGCATCACCACCATGGCGGTGCCGCCGAGCAGCAGCGCGAAGCGGACCTTCAGCGAGCGCATCGTCCCCGTCCCGCCCTCAATCCCGCCGTGCAGGCGGGCCCGAGCATGGCACCGCCGGAGCGCCGAACCAAGGTCCCGTCACAGGTCCTTCGGCAGGCTGCCCTTCGCGGCGCAGCGCCACCGCTCCACGTGCCATTCCGGATGCGCCGCCTGCCACGTCGCGAGCGCGCTCTGCGAGTTGCGCAGGCACACGAAGGGGCTCGATCTCTCGAAGGACATCTCGATCCGGTCTTCGCGGCAGGTCGAGGGCTGGGCGACGAGACAGATCGACAGCAGAAGCAGCATGGGCGCCTCCCCGGGCTGCCGGCCTCGTGCGGGCCGGCTTGGCGGGGAGCATAGGACGCGTCCACGCCCCTTGCCCAGGCGGCGTCAGGCCGCGACCCAGATCTCGCCCTTGGCGATCGTCGCGAGGTCGCCGGAGTAGCGGCGCAGCGGCTTGCCGAGGAGGTCGGCGTGCTCGGCGCTCAGGCCGCGCAGGGCCTTGGCCAGCAGCCGCAGGAACACGAGGTCGTGCGTCCCGGTCTCCACGAAGGTCGGCGACATCCGGCCGTGGCTGCCGACGAGGAGCGTCCCGCGGCGCATGCCGAAGCCGGGATGATCGCCCACGGCGAGCGCCGCCAGGGTGCCGGCGATCATGCGCGAGCCCGCGAAGGCGCCCGCGCGCCCGGCCACGATCGTCCCGCGCCGCATCCGGTCGCCGAGATGGGCGCCGGCGCTGCCGCGGATGATCAGCGTCGCGCCGTCGAGGCCGGCCTTCGCGGCGTAGATTGCGCCACCGGCGTAGTCCCCGGCATCGCCCTCGACGGTGATCGTGCCGCCGGTGGCGCCGGAGGCTGCGTAAGGTCCGGCATGGCCGGTGACGGTCAGGCTGCCGCCCGCCATGCCGGCGCCGAGGCGCTGGCCGACATCGCCGGTCACCCGGATCGTACCTTCGGACAGCGACGCCCCGACCCGGTCGAGGCGCTCGTGGCCGCCCTCGATGGTCAGGGTGTCGGAGCCGTCCAGCGCGACCGCGAAGCAGTCGCCGAGGCGCACGCCGGTCCGGGTCGTCCCGATCTCGAGGCGCTCGGCCTCGCCCTGGGACAGGCGGCTGAGCGCCCGCGGGTTGACGTTCAGGAGGTCCAGGCGCTCGGGCGGGGCCGCGCGCAGGGTGAGGGTGCTCACGGCTCAGCCCTCCGGCTTGGCGCTGTCGCGCGCGATCAGGTCGCGCAGGTGGTAGTGGTGGCGGCCGAGATTGCCGCCGTAATTGCCGGCCGTGACGGCGATCAGCCCGTGCTTGCCGCCGATCTCGGTGGCGGCGTGCAGGCCGGCGCGCATCGAGTCGGACACGCCCTGCGAGGTGAGGGCGTCGATCACGATCTCCAGCACCACGCCGCACTCGGCCGGGAGCGCCGAGCCGGCGCGGCCCTTCAGGGTCGGGCAGTAGGCGTCGTTCGTCGAGGCCATCATGCCCTTGGTCCGGCCGCCGACCTTGGAGCCGGAGCGGACGATGCCGCCCGGGAACGGCAGGATCGCGCCCGGGACCGCCTTGGCGGCCTCGACGGCGATCTCGGCGACCTTGAGGGTCTCGGCGTGGTTCCGCCCGAGGAACAGCAGGTTGCCGCCGCCGACCGCACCGTCGACGGCCCGGACCGAGTCCTCGCAGAGGAACTCGCCGTCCATCACCGGGATGCGCCAGTAGCGCCGGGCCTTGCCGGTGGCGTCGGGCAGGCGCTTGGCCACCGCGAACCCGTCGCCGAAATAGCGGATCGCGCCGCCGAGCTTGATCTTGGTCGGCCCGTCGACACCCGCGTAGCAGGCGGTGCCCGGGCAGGTGAGGATGCACTGCCCGACGCGCTTGATCAGCTGGTCCTTGAGGCCGTTCGGCTCGAAGCCGAACAGCAGGATGCGCACGCCCGGCCGACCGTCCGGGGTCTCCTCGGGCGACAGCTCGGCGTCGATGCCGGCCTCGGCGCCGCAGCCGATCACCGAGGTGGCGAAGCCGGTCATCGTGGTCGCGGCGATCATCGCCCACTTGGCGGTGTCGTTCGTGACGATGATGGCCGTGCCGGCCACGTCGAACGCCTCCGCGAAGGTGTCGACGACCGGGATGCCGTTGAGGGTGAGGTCAGACATCGTACTTCCCGCGGCTCGCCCCGCTGATCACGCCCGGCATGGCACCGCCTCGAAGTTCTCCCGGCCCTCGCCGAAGGCCGCGTCGGGCACGGCGAAGCTGTCGAGGCCCTCGCCGAACCGCTCCGTGAGGTAGGTGTCGGCGCGCTTCGCCATGGCCTTGTCGGACTCGACGGTCAGCGACAGCGTGCGGCCGGCGCGCCACTCAACGACCTCGCCGTCCTCGACGATCGGCACGCCGTCCTTGAGGACGAGCTTGGCGGCGGTGAACATCGCGGTGCGGTTCGCGTCGTCGCGGTAGACCGCGACGTCGGCCCGGGCGCCGGCCCGCAGGTGGCCGCGGTCGGCGAGGCCGAGGAGCTTCGCCGGTCCGGACCGGGTCAGCTGCGCGATCTCGGAGAGCGTGTACTCGCGCTCCAGTCCCGGGAGGCTCGACCGTTCGCCGACCACGCTCGGCAGCGTCGCGATCTCGCGGTCGCGCTCCGACTTGTCCATCAGCAGGTGGATGATGCGCGGGTACTGGGTGAACGGGCCGCCGTTCGGGTGGTCGGTGGTCAGGATCGTCCGCTCCGGGTCGGTGGAGAGCAGCATGATCTCCAGGCCGATCGCCCATTGCAGCGAGCTGGTCGGGCCCCGGGGCCGGTACAGGAACGGCACCACCCCGCCGCCCTCGGCGTCGCCCGCGTTCAGGACCCACTTCTTCGGCTTGGCGCCCTTCCGGCCGGCGAACTGGCGGAGGATGTCGAGGGACACCGTCACGGTCTGGCCGAACACGACCTGCCCGATATCGAGGGTGGCGTTCGGGTTGTCGGTGATCGCCTGCGCGATCCGCTCGGCGGCCGAGCGGAAGCCGCCGGTGCCGGGATTGGCCGGGTCGACCGCGCCGTAGGCGTAGAACTGCGCGTGGGCGAAGTGGATGCGCCGCCCCTCCGCCGCGTCCAGCGTCGCCATGAAGCTGTCGTCGGCCCCGGGCAGGCCGAGGTTGTTGCAGTGGACGTGCAGCGGGTGCGGGACGCCGATCTCCTCGACCGCGTCGAGGAGCGAGCCCATGATCTGCCGGGTCGAGAGCCCGTAGCAGGGGATCTCGTCGTCAAGCGACAGGCGCAGGGCCCCGTCCTTGAAGGCCGAGGCACCGCCGGCGTTGATGCACTTGACCCCGAGGCCGCGCGACTGGGCGACCGACAGCGCGACGAGGTCGCGCACGGCGTTGCCGCCCTGGCCCTCGCGCAGGAGCTGCAGGAGCTGGTCGTCGTTGCCCATCACGGTCAGGGCGCCGCGGTCGAGCAGCGGGATGTCGGCGAGCTCGAGCTGCGTGCCCAGCGCGTGGGTCGGCGGCATCGCCGGCTCGACGGCCGTGGTGTAGCCCATCCGCGCGTAGGTCGAGCCGATCCAGGCCGCCGCCCCGCCCGCGTGGGCGAAGGGATGGCCGTCGGGCGCCGCCTCGCTGACGTAGAGGTCGGGCAGGAGAAGCCGCGACGTGATCACGTTGCCGCCGGCGATGTGCGAGTGCACCTCGACGCCGCCCGCCATCACCACGCAGCCCGCGGCGTCGATCACGGCGTCGGGCTCGCGGCCCGGCGGATCGACGACGTGGCCGTCCTCGATCCAGACGTCGCCCACGGAATCGCGGGACGCGGTCGGATCGACGACGCGCCCGCCCCGGATCACGCTCAGCATGCGGGTTCACTCCTCGACGCGGCCGGGCCCGTGACCAGGCGCTCCTTCAGGGCGCCCAGCACCGACGCGGCCGACGGCAGATCCGACGGCGCCGAGGCCGGCCAGAAGGTCAGCGCGGCGCGCTGCTCGTTCCACAACACGCCGCCGTGGTCGCGGCCGGGCTGGCCGACCGCGATCACCACCTCGGCGGCCCCGGCCTCACCGTCCGCGACCAGCGCGACGGAGGGGACGCTCGACAGCCAGTCCGGGCGCGACACCGGGACGGCGCCGAGCCAGAGAACGGCGTCGACCTCGCCGGCGGCGACCTGCCGGGCGGCGTCGAAGCGCCAGGGATCGTGCTCGGGCACGCGGCGCCCGAAGCCGCTGCGCGGCGCCTGTCCGGTGAGCCAGGCCGAGACCGGCACCACCGCCCGGTCCTGGCCGGTGCCGCCGACCGCGAGGGTGAAGCAGCGCGTCGTCTCGCTGAGCTCCATGGCGAGGCCCTGGAGCATCTCGATGCCGACCTCGCCGAGTTCGGCGGCGTCGTAGAGGAGGATTCCGTACTGCGCGGCGACGAGCCGGGCGGCGATCTGGCCGGGGAGATCATCGCCGGCGAGGTGGCCGCGGGCGTGGGCGCGCAGCACGCCGACCGCCTCGGTCAGCCCGCCCTCGGCCGGCCAGGACAGGGACGCGGTGGCGTTGGCGCCGACGGCCAGCAGGGTGCGGTCCGACCCGGCGGCGCGACCGCGGCCGGGCTTGCCGTCGACGAGGCGCTTCAGGAGCGGTGCCTGCCAGGGGGCGGCGCCGACCACCAGCACCACGTCGGCGCGCCCGACGGCCTCGGCGGGCGTCGAGGTCAGCGCCCCGACCCGGCTCAGCGCTCCGAGGTCCGCGTAGGTGCCGGCCGCGCCGGCGGTGTCGACGGAGGCGCCGATGCGCCCCGCGAGATCGTAGACCGCGCGGATCGCGGCCACGTCGGCGCTGAGGCCGGCGATCACCGGCGCGCGCGCTTTGGCGAGGAGGGATGCGGCCGCCTCGATGGCGGTGCCCGCGTCCGTCGCGCCACCCTTCACCCAGGCTGCCATGCTCCCTCTCGCAACGTTCTTGCTTGGTTTCGGAGCGGGCGACGGCCGTAAGACCGGACGAAGCGGGTGCCCCTCGAGCCCGAGGGTTCCCCACCGAATCGGAATGGCTCATCCGCCCGGCATGTCCGGGCAGGCGGCAAACTCGGCGCGCCGTCGCGGGCCTAGGTTTGCCTTCATCCGCGCACCGCGGCAAGGGGGTCCGGCGGCGATGCGCGTCGGGAAGTGAATCGCGGGTATCGGTTCACCGCCGCGCGCGCTCTCCGCGATCGATCAGTCCTGCGCCGTCGGCGGGCACGATCCGCGCGCGTCCACGTTGCCCGGTTCCGGGCCGCGTGTGACAAGCGCGCCGCGCAGGGGCCGGGCCTGCGGGATTCGAGACGGGATTCGAGGGAAGAGCGTTGGGCGAGGTCCCCGAACGGAACGAGGCGACGGCGGACGGTACCGTGCGGGTCGAGGCGCCGGCGCGGCTGCATTTCGGCTTCCTGGACCTGCATGGCGGGCTCGGCCGGCGCTTCGGCAGCATCGGGCTGGCCATCGACGCGCCGTCCCTGGCCCTGACCGCCCGCCGGGCCGCCCGGCCCACCGTCACGGGCCCGGAATCCGACCGGGTGCGCGGCTACGTCGAGGCCGCCGCCGCCCATCTCGGGCGCGGCGGGGACGTCGCCATCGATGTCGAGCGGGTGATCCCGGCCCATGCCGGGTTCGGCTCCGGCACGCAGCTCGCCCTCGCGGTCGCGGCCGCGATGGCGCGCCTCAACGGCGAGCCGTTCGCGGCGGATGCCTTCGCGGCGACCCTGGACCGGGGCAACCGGTCCGGCGTCGGCCTGTGCGCTTTCACCGAGGGCGGCCTCATCGTCGACGGCGGCCGCGGCGCGGATGGCGGGCCGCCGCCGGTGATCGCGCGCCTGCCCTATCCCGAGGCCTGGCGGATCGTCCTGATCCTCGATCCGAGCATGGCCGGCGTGCACGGGACGCGCGAGGTCGAGGCGTTCCGCGACCTGCCGCGCTTCCCCGAGGCCCAGGCCGCCGAGATCTGCCGGATCGCGCTGATGCAGGTGCTGCCCGCCGTCGCCCTGGCGGAGCCGCAGGGCTTCGGCGCCGGCATCACCCGGATCCAGACGCTGATCGGCGATCATTTCGCGCCCCATCAGGGCGGCCGCTACGCCAGCGCCGCGGTGGCGGAGGCGCTCGCCGGCGTCGCCGCGCGGGGCGTCGCGGGCTACGGCCAGTCCTCCTGGGGGCCGACCGGCTTCGCGCTGGTCCCGTCCGAGGTGGAGGCGCGCGCCCTAGTGGCCGGCCTCGACCGGGGCGGCCCCCTCCGGTTCGTGATCGCCCGGGGCCGCAACGGTGGCGCTTCGGTAACCGGTCCGGCGTGAGCCGGCCGCCCCGGGCTTGACCCGGGGCGCCGCTCCGGGTTTGGACGGAGAGAAGGCGCCTCTCTTCTCGCGCGCCGCACGAGGATTCCATGGCCCGCTCGATCCTCCACATGCTGACGCCGCTCCGGCACATGAGCCCGTTCGACGTGAACATGGCCGTGGATGCCGGCTTCGAGACGGTGGTGACCTACGCGGAGGTCAGCCTCGCCGACGTCGTCACCCTGACGCAGGATTCGATCTTCTCGCGGTCGCCGGCCGACGGGACGCGGACGGGCATCTTCATCGGCGGCAAGAACGCCGAGGACGCCCTCGACATGGTCGACCGCGCCAAGAAGGCCTTCGTGCCGCCCTTCGTGAACCACGTGTTCGCCGACCCGGCGGGCTCGTTCACCACCGGCGCCGCCATGGTGGCGCAGGTCTCCCGCGCCCTGCGGCAGAAGTTCAACACCGACCTCAAGGGCAAGCGCATCGTGATCTTCGGCGGCGCGGGCGTCGTCGCCTACGTGGCCGCGGTGATCGGCGCCCTGCAGGGCGCGACCACCGTCCTGGTCGGCCACGACGGCGAGGAGCGCGTCTCGAAGATCGCCTTCACGATGAAGTGGCGCTTCGGCATCGAGGTCGGCGCCGTCGACGGCACGACGCCCGACGATCGCCGCGCGGCCATCCGCGACGCCGACGTCATCCTCTCGGCCGGCCCGGCGGGCATCCCGATCCTCACCGCGGAGGATCTGAAATCCGCGCCGAAGCTGCTCGTGGCGTCCGACGTCAACGCCGTGCCGCCCGCCGGCATCGCGGGGATCGACGTCAACGCGGTGGACGTCGCGCTGCCCACCGGCAAGGGGGTCGGCATCGGCGCGCTGGCCGTCGGCGACGTGAAGTACAAGACGCAGCGGCGCCTGTTCGACCGGATGCTCGCCTCCGACACGCCGCTGTGCCTCGACTTCCGCGACGCCTACGAGCTCGCCGTGGAGATCGCCGGCTAGGCCGCTCCCGGACCGGATGCCGATGGCGGACGCGGTCCTGATCGCCGCGCAGGCCGGGCGCGCCCTGGCCGAGGCGGCGCGGCGCGCGGGGCTTCGCCCCTACGTCGCCGACCTGTTCGGCGATTCCGACACCCGCGCGCTGGCCGAGGCCTACCGGCAACTGCCGGGCCGCTTCGGCACCGCCCCCGCCGCCGACGCCACCCTGGCGGCGCTCGACGACCTCGCGGCGCGGGCCGGGAACCCGGTCGGCCTGATCCTGGGCAGCGGCTTCGAGGACGCGCCCGACCTGATCGCGCGCCTCTCCGCGCGGCACCGGCTCATCGGCGCCTCGGCCGGGACCGTCGCCGCCCTGAAGGATCCCGTGGCCTTCGCGGCCCTGTGCGCGCGCCTCGGCGTGCCGCATCCGGCCGTGGCGGCCGCGCCGCCGGCGGACCCCGCGGGCTGGCTGGTCAAGCGGATCGGGGGTTCCGGCGGCAGCCACATCCGGCCGGCCACCCGGTCGCCCGCGCCGGCGGGCCACTATCTCCAGGCGCGCGTGCCGGGGCGGCCCCACGCCCTGAACGTCCTCGCCGACGGCCGAACGATCCGTGTCCTCGCGGTCACCGAGCAATGGTGCGCGCCGTCGCCGATCCGGCCGTTCCGTTACGCCGGGGCGCTCGCCCGCGGCGCCGGCGAATCCCCGGCGCTCCCCGCCCACGTCGTGCAGGCCGTCGCCGCCGGAACCGAGCGGATCGTCGCCGCGACCGGCCTGCGCGGCCTCGCCAGCGCCGACCTGCTGGTCGACGGGCCCGAGTGGTGGCTCACGGAGATCAACCCGAGGCCCGGCGCGACCCTCGACGTCCTCGACCGGCGCGGGACGCCGCTGCTCGCGGCCCACATCGCGGCCTGCCTCGGCACGATGCCGGAGCCCGGCCCGCATCCGGCGGGTGCGGCGGCCGCGCAGATCTGTTACGCGGACCGTGAGCTTGCGCCTGTGCCGGACCTCGATTGGCCGGACTGCGTGCGCGACCGCCCGTGCCCCGGCTCGGCGGTCCGCCGCGACGCGCCGCTCTGCACGGTGCTGGCCGAAGGCGCGGACCGGGCGGAGGTGCTCGCCCTGTTGGAAACGCGGACGGCACACCTGCGGGCCGTCTGCGCGGCGAAGAAAACACACCCCGAGGAAGCCCCGTCATGAGTGCCAGCCCGTCCTATCCCAGCATCAACGCGCTCTCCGGCCCCCTGGTCGAGCGGCTCGTGGCCGACGCCGCGACCCTGCGGCTGTCCGTGTCGCAGGCCGCCGGCGGCGCCCGCATGGTCGATGCCGGCGCGCAGGCGCGGGGCTCGATCGAGGCCGGGCGGCGCATCGCCGAGATCTGCCTCGGCGGCCTCGGCACCGTCACGATCGCGCCGAGCGGGCCGATCGCGTCCTGGCCGTACTCGGTGACGGTCCATTCCGCCGACCCGGTGCTCGCCTGCCTCGGCAGCCAGTACGCGGGCTGGAGCCTCGCCGACGAGACCGGAGATTCCGGCTTCTTCGCCCTCGGCTCGGGCCCGGGCCGCGCGGTTGCGGCCGTCGAGGAGCTGTACCAGGAACTCGGCTTCCGCGATTCCGCCACCAAGACCGCCCTCGTGCTGGAAGCGGCCGGCGGACCGCCCGAGAGCGTCGTCGCCAAGGTCGCGGAGGCCTCCGGCCTCAAGCCCGAAGACCTGACCTTCATCTTCGCGCCGACCCAGAGCCTCGCCGGCTCCACGCAGGTCGTGGCCCGCGTCCTGGAAGTCGCCCTCCACAAGGCCCACACGGTCGGCTTCGACCTGCACGCCATCGTGGACGGGATCGGCTCGGCGCCGCTGTCGCCGCCGCACCCGGACTTCATCAAGGCGATGGGCCGGACCAACGACGCGATCATCTACGGCGGCCGGGTCCAGCTCTTCGTGGACGCCGACGATGCCGACGCGAAGCAGCTCGCCGAGCAATTGCCCTCCACGACCTCGAGCGACCACGGCGCGCCCTTCGCCGACATCTTCGCGCGGGTGAACGGCGACTTCTACAAGATCGACGGCGCCCTGTTCTCGCCGGCCGAGGCGATCGTCACGTCGGTGCGCTCCGGCGCGACCTACCGCGGCGGCCGCCTGGAGCCGACGCTGGTCGACGCGTCCTTCGCCTGAGGGCATGCGGGGCGCCCCTCCCGCGCGGCGGGGTCCCCAGTCCGCTCCACCGAGCGACAGAACCTCGGGCCGCCCCGGAGGCGGGCGGCCCCGTGACGATCAGGACCCCATCAGGACCCCCATGCGCATCGGGCTCGCGGCCGATAACGGCACCTGGCACAAGAACCGCCTGCTCGCGGCCCTGCGCGCGAGCGGCGTGGAGCCGGTGCTGTTCTCCCTCGCCGACGTGGCCGTGGTCACGGGCGGCGGCGAGCCGCTGCGCGTGCCGGGCTTCGCTGACGCGCTGCCGGACGGCGTGCTGATGCGGACCATCGCGGGCGGCACCTTCGAGGCGACGACGATGCGGCTCGGCGTTCTGCACGCCCTGGTCGCCGCGGGGGTCACCGTCTGGAACGCGCCGACCGCGATCGAGCGCTCGGTCGACAAGGCGGCGACCTCGCTGCTGATCGACCGGGCCGGCCTGCCGACCCCGGCGACCTGGGTGTTCTCGAAGCGCGAGGCGGCCGCGGCCCTGGTCGCCGCCGAGGCGCGGCCGGGCGCGCCGCTGGTCCTGAAGCCGCTGTTCGGCTCGCAGGGGGAGGGGCTCGCCCTGATCGAGCGCCCGGAGGACCTGCCCGACGAGGAGACGGTGGCCCGGGTCTACTACCTCCAGCGCTACGTGCCGCGCAGGGACGGCCTGTGGCGCGACTACCGGGTGTTCGTCTGCGACGGACGGGCGATCGCCGGCATGATCCGCGAGGGCGACGGCTGGATCACCAATGTCCACAGGGGCGGCCGGCCGCTGCCCTGGGCGATGCCGCGCGCCGCCGCCGAGCTGGCCGAGGCGGCGGCCGCCGCGGTCGGCGTCGACTATTCTGGCGTCGACCTCGTCGAGGACGGGGAGGGCGGGTTCTCGGTCCTCGAGGTCAATTCCATGCCGGCTTGGTCGGGGCTCCAGACCGTGTGCGAGGCCGACATCGCCGCCGCGGTGGTGCGCGGCTTCCTCGCCGCGGCCCGCGGCGCCAGCCGCCCCCGGCTCGTGGTGGCATGAGCGGGACCGGCCTCGACGCGGCGCTGATCGGCACGCTCTACCGGGCGGCCTGCCTCGCGGAGCTCGACGCCCTCAAGCCCGGCAACGTCCACGCCTACGCGCCCGGCCACCGCATGGTGCTGGCGGATTTCGTCACGAGCGCCGACGTCTCGGCCCCGCCCCTGGCCCGCCCGGGCGCGGGCGTCGGGGCGCGGGTCCGCGACGGCGTCGCCGCCACGGTGGCGGCGGTGGGCCAGAACACCAATCTCGGCATCCTGCTGCTCTGCGCGCCGCTCGCGGTCGCGGCCGAGGAGAACCGGACCGTCGCGGCGGTGCTCGACACGCTGGACGGCGCGGATTCGGAGGCCGTCTTCGCGGGCATCCGCCGCGCGAATCCGGGCGGCCTCGGCGAGGCCGCCCGGCACGACGTCGCCGAGGCGGCGCCCGGCGCCCTGCGCGACGCCATGGCGGAGGCCGCCGACCGGGACCGGATCGCCCGCGCCTACGTCACGGGGTTCGCGGACGTGCCGGCGATCGGGCTCGCCGCCCTGCGCGAGGCCCGCGCCGCCGGGCTCGACCCGACCTGGTGCACGACCGCGATCCACCTCGCCTTCCTGCGCGCTGTCCCGGACAGCCACGTCGCGCGCAAGCACGGCGCGGCCGCGGCCGAGGGCGTCCGCCGGGACGTCGAGGCGGCACTCGCCGGGATCGATCTCGCCGCGCGGCCGGTCGACGCGCTGCTGGCCCTCGACGCGTCGCTGAAGGCGCGGTCGATCAATCCCGGCACGAGCGCGGATTTCACCGTCGCGACGCTGTTCTGGGACGCGCTCGCGGGCGCCGGCGCCCGGCTGGCCTGAGCCGCGTGCACGATCCGGTGTCCATAGCGCCGGGCGGATGGAAATTCCTTCGTGTCAGGGCCTTGCGCGGGTTGTGAGCCGCAGGGGCCCGCTGTAGGGTCCGCCGCGCTGTCCGGCCCAACCGGCTCGGCCCAACCGGCTCGGCCGGCATGGTCGGGCGCCGATAACAAGGATGGCTTCCCGGCCGCGGCACCGCCCGGCGCGCGGCTCTATTTCGGAATCCAGGGAGAGACACCGAATGGCGAAGATCACCAAGGTTCAGGTCGGCGAAGCGCTCGTCGGCGACGGCAACGAGGTCGCCCACATCGACCTCATCATCGGACCGCGCGGTTCGCCGGCCGAGACGGCTTTCTGCAACGGCCTCGTGAACAACAAGCACGGCTTCACCAGCCTGCTCGCGGTCATCGCGCCGAACCTGCCGTGCAAGCCGAACACCCTGATGTTCAACAAGGTCACCATCAACGACGCCCGTCAGGCCGTCCAGATGTTCGGCCCGGCCCAGCACGGCGTTGCCAAGGCCGTGCAGGACGCGGTGGCCGAGGGCATCATCCCGGCGGACGAGGCCGACGACCTGTACATCCTGGTCGGCGTGTTCATCCACTGGGAGGCGGCCGACGACGCCAAGATCCAGAAGTACAACTACGAGGCCACCAAGCTGTCGATCCAGCGCGCCGTGAACGGCGAGCCGAAGGCCTCGACGGTCACCGAGCAGCGCAACTCGGCGCAGCACCCCTTCGCCGCCAACGCTTAGATCGGGGACGGTCCTGGGCAGAGCGAGCCTCCGCCCGCACCGCGGGGCCTGCTCCAGCGACTGGCTTCGATCTTCCTTGGCCGATAATTAGGCCCCTGAACGGGACGGCGCGAGCCGTCCCGTTTTTTGTTGATCGCCCACCGCCTGGACCGCCGCGCCACATCGCGGCCGGGCGAGGCGCCGACGTACAGGTGACGCGGCGTCGAAGCTCCGCGGTCGCCGGTGGAGAACGGGATCGGCGCGCGCGGATACTCTATCGTCCCGGCCGCACCGGGCAGAGCCGCGAGGTGAGGTGATGCCTGCATCGGACGAAGTGTCCGCAACCCTGCGCGATGACTGGATTCACGGCGGCCACTTGGTCCTCGCCGCGGATCCCGACACGTCCGACCACGCGGCGATCCATGCCTGGATCCTCGACATCATGCAGACAGGCGCGGACGATCCCGATCAGGACAGCATCCGGTCCCTGATCTACCACAGCCTGAACTTCGATATCCCGTTCCAGGCGACGGAGCGCGTCCGGCAATCCTTGATCGCCACCGTGCGGGCGCGTCTCGCGGCCGAAGCGTCGCGTCGCGGCCTCTGACCGGCCAGCGCCCCGCGGGCCACCGCGGCAGGCCGGCGCCAAGAGAAAAGGGGCCGCCTCGCGGCGACCCCCTTCCTTCGTCTCAGCGGATGGCTCGGACTTAGAAGTCCATGCCGCCCATGCCGCCGCCCGGCATGGCCGGAGCGGGGCTGTCCTTCTTCGGCGCGTCGGCGACCATCGCCTCGGTGGTCACCAGCAGGCCGGCGACCGAGGCCGCGTCCTGCAGGGCGGTGCGCACCACCTTGGCCGGGTCGACGATGCCGGCCTGGATCATGTCGACGTACTCTTCGGTCTGGGCGTTGAAGCCGAAGGTCTCCGACGAGGTGTTGTCGGTGATCTTGCCGACTACGATCGAGCCTTCCACGCCCGCGTTCTGGGCGATCTGGCGGAGCGGGGCCTCGAGCGCCTTCAGGACGATCTTGATGCCGGCCTGCACGTCCGGGATCTCGGACTTCAGCTCGGAGACCGCCTTCTTGGCGCGCAGCAGCGCGGTGCCGCCGCCCGGGACGATGCCTTCCTCGACCGCCGCGCGGGTGGCGTTGAGGGCGTCGTCGACGCGGTCCTTCTTCTCCTTCACCTCGACCTCGGTCGCGCCGCCGACGCGGATCACCGCGACGCCGCCCGCGAGCTTGGCCAGGCGCTCCTGGAGCTTCTCGCGGTCGTAGTCCGAGGTGGTCTCCTCGATCTGCGCCTTGATCTGCGAGATGCGGCCCTCGATGTCGGACTTCTCGCCGACGCCGTCGATGATCGTGGTGTTCTCCTTCTCGATGCGCACGCGCTTGGCGCGGCCGAGCATGGGGAGCGTCACGTTCTCGAGCTTGATGCCGAGGTCCTCGGCGATCATCTGACCCTTGGTCAGGATCGCGATGTCCTCGAGCATCGCCTTCCGGCGGTCACCGAAGCCCGGCGCCTTGACGGCCGCGACCTTGAGGCCGCCGCGGAGCTTGTTGACGACGAGGGTGGCGAGAGCCTCGCCCTCGATGTCCTCGGCGATGATCAGGAGCGGCTTGCCGGTCTGAACGACGGCCTCGAGCACCGGCAGCATGGCCTGGAGCGACGAGAGCTTCTTCTCGTGGATGAGGATGTAGGGATCCTCGAGCTCGGCGACCATCTTCTCCGCGTTCGTGATGAAGTACGGGGAGAGGTAGCCGCGGTCGAACTGCATGCCCTCGACGACGTCGAGCTCGGTCTCGGCCGTCTTGGCCTCCTCGACCGTGATCACGCCCTCGTTGCCCACCTTCTGCATGGCGTGGGCGATCATCTCGCCGATCTCCTTGTCGCCGTTGGCGGAGATCGTGCCGACCTGGGCGACCTCGTCGGAGGTCGAGACCTTCTTGGCGCGCGAGGTGATGTCCTTGACGGCCGCCTGGGTGGCGAGGTCGATGCCGCGCTTCAGGTCCATCGGGTTGATGCCGGCGGCGACGTACTTGGCGCCCTCGCGGACGATGGCCTGGGCCAGCACGGTCGCGGTGGTGGTGCCGTCACCCGCGATGTCGTTGGTCTTCGAGGCCACTTCGCGCACCATCTGGGCGCCCATGTTCTCGAACTTGTCGGCGAGCTCGATCTCCTTGGCGACCGTCACACCGTCCTTGGTGATGCGCGGGGCGCCGAAGCTCTTCTCGATCACGACGTTGCGGCCCTTCGGGCCGAGCGTCACCTTCACCGCGTCGGCGAGGATGTCGACGCCGCGCAGCATCTTATCGCGGGCGTCGGCGGAGAAACGAACGTCTTTCGCTGCCATTGTGTGCCTCTTAGCTGGTTGTTGAACCCCAAGGCCGGGACGGCCTCAAAGGGCGGTGACGGGTGATCCGATCAGAGGGCGACGACGCCCATGATGTCGGATTCCTTCATGATCAGGAGGTCCTGACCGTCGATCTTGACCTCGGTGCCGGACCACTTGCCGAACAGGACGCGGTCGCCGGCCTTGACGTCGAGCGCGTTGACGCGGCCCTGCTCGTCGCGGGCGCCGGGCCCGACGGCGACGACCTCGCCCTCCTGCGGCTTCTCCTTGGCGGTGTCCGGGATGATGATGCCGCCCTTGGTCTTCTCTTCGCTCTCGATGCGACGGACGACCACGCGGTCGTGCAGCGGACGGAACTTCATGAGCTGCCCTCTTGCTTCAGGTCTTGAGTTGGCGTTGATGCGGCCGGCGGGACCGCTCGCAAACTCGACTGTTAGCACTCTGTCTCGGCGAGTGCCAAAGACGGCCGCGAGATAGGCGCGGGCGGGTTCCGAGTCAAGGCTGTCGCACCCCCGCGCGACGGTGCGATGACGCGCCGGCGGCCCCGTTCCCCCTCATGGATAACGCGCTCTCATGCTGAGCCTGAACGGACCCGAAGGCCCGGTGGCGCTGCGACCCGGCGGCCCGATCGCGCGCGACACCGTGTGGCTCGACCTGAACGACCCCACGCCGGAAGAGGCTGCGGCGGTCGAGGCCGCGACCGGCCTGCGGGTGCCGTCGCGGGCGGCGCTCTCGGAGGTCGAGACGTCGAGCCGCCTGCGCCGCGTGAAGGGCGGCCTCTCGCTCTCGACCCCGATGATCACGTTCGAGCAGAGCGCGTCGCAGTTGAAGCCGCTGGGCTTCCTGCTGACCAAGGATCACCTCGTCACGATTCGCTTCCACGACCTGCGCGCCTTCGAGGCGTCCGCGAAGCGTATCGCCGACGGCGACGGCAGCACGACGCCGAGCGAGATCTTCCTCGTCGTGCTGGAGGAACTGGTCGACAGCCTCGCCGACGCCCTCGAGGATATGGGCTCCGAGCTCGACACGCTCTCGACCCGCATCTTCGACTTCGACGTCCGCGGTGCCGAGCGGCGGCGCCTGGAGAGCCCGCCGCCCCGGCGCCGCGACCTCGCCCTGCGCCGGATCCTGCGCGGCATCAGCAACCGCGGGAAGGTTCTGGGCAAGATCCGGTCGAGCCTGCTCGGGCTCGAACGGATCATCCCGTTCGTCGCCGCGGCCTGCGACAGCCTCGGCCTGCCGGAGGATGCGCGCTTCGAGACGATCAAGCGGGACATCGAATCCCTCGACGAGTTCGAGACGCGGCTCGCCGAGAACGTGCAGTTCCTGCTCGACGCGGCCCTCGGCCTGATCACCATCGAGCAGAACAACGTCTTCCGCGTCCTCACCGTCGTCTCGGTGGTCGGCGTCCCGCCGACGCTGATCGCGTCGATCTACGGCATGAATTTCAAGCACATGCCCGAGCTGGATTGGGCGCTCGGATATCCCTACGCGCTCGGCCTGATCCTCATCAGCGCGGTCGCGCCGATCGTATACTTTCGCATGCGCGGCTGGTTCTGATATTCGTAAGTATGCTTCGGCCCTGACCGAGTTTATATTTGAATGCAATCTCGACGATGGCGTCGGTCCGGTTACGGACGCACAGAGGGCGCGGCGCTCCAAGCATTCGATTTCCGTCAGGCAACTCTTAAACTGGACGAATGCCAGAATAAGGGATTCATTAACGCTGTGAGGCTACACCCCACGCCGGGGGAACGCGAGCCGTACCATGTTCAATCGCACTGTTTTCAATGAAGCCCAGGCCAAGATCGACGCGCTCGACCGCTCGCTGGCGATCATCGAGTTCTCGATGGACGGAACGGTCCTTCACGCGAACGAGAACTTCCTGCGATTGATGAAATACGGCCTCAGCGACGTCCGGAACCGCCATCACCGCATCTTCGTGGACAAGAGCTACGCCGAGTCCGCCGATTACGCGGCGTTCTGGAGCAAGCTGAAGGACGGCCAGTACGTCACGGGCGAGTTCCTGCGCCTCGACAAGGAGGGCGACTCGGTCTGGCTCGAGGCGACGTACAATCCTGTCCTCGACGCGCGCGGCAAGCCGATCAAGGTCGTCAAGTTCGCCGCGGACATCTCGGCGAAGAAGAAGGAGATCAACCGGCTCCTGACGATGATCGACAACGTTCCGGTGGCGGTCATGACGGCCGATTTGAAGGACAACTTCAAGATCGACTACATGAACGCCACGTCGCGCAAGACCCTCGGCACGATCGACCAGCACCTGCCGGTGAAGGTCGACGACATGCTCGGCCGCTCGTTCGACATCTTCCACAAGAACCCCAGCCACCAGCGCACGATGCTGGCCGACGCGAGCCGGCTGCCGCACAGCACCAAGATCAAGGTCGGGCCCGAGACCCTCAATCTGCGGGTCACGGCCGTGAACGACGAGAAGGGGCAGTACCTCGGCCCGATGCTGACCTGGGCGGTCGTCACCGCGCAGGTGAACATGGAGACCGACGTCAAGCGGGTCGTCGAGGCCGTCGGCTCCGCCATCCAGGAGATGCAGAGCTCGGCCGTGGGTCTGATGCAGTCGGCCGAATCCGCGCGCCACAAGGCGTCGTCGGTCGCGTCGAACTCCGAGCAGATGAACGGCGCGATCCAGGAGATCTCCGGCCAGGTCGGGCGGGTCTCGGAGCGCGCGCAGCAGATCGCCGCCCAGGCTGGGACCACCGACGCGACCATGCGCCAGCTCGCCGAGAACGCCCGCAAGGTCGACGCGGTGGTGGGCATGATCAAGTCGATCGCCGACCAGACCAACCTGCTCGCCCTGAACGCCACCATCGAGGCGGCCCGCGCGGGCGCCGCCGGGCGCGGCTTCGCCGTGGTGGCCTCCGAGGTGAAGGCGCTCGCCGAGCAGACCGCCAAGGCGACCGGCGAGATCACGCAACAGGTCTCGGCGATCCAGAGCGCGACCGGCGAGGCCGTCGGCGCTATCGAGATGATTACGGCCGCGGTGGACGAACTGTCCAAGCTCACCCTGGCGATGGCGAGCGCCGTCGAGGAGCAGGCGGTCTCGACCCACGAGATGGCGGGCAATATCGGCGGCGTCTCCGAGGCCGCCAACGCCACTGGTCAGCTCGCCCAGACGGTCCAGGGCATCGCCGAGAGCCTCGCCGGCCACTCGACGAGCCTGTCGGAGAGCGTGATCCGGTTCATGAAGACGGCCTGATCGGGCGACTCAGTCCCGGGCGAGCTGCGCTCGGCCGATGGCGAAGACCCGCCCGTCCCCGAGGAGATGGGCGGTGAAGCCGTCGGGGAACAGGCTCTCGATCGCCCGGTCGCGGACGTTCAGGCCGCCGGCGTAGGCGCCGAAGGCCGGCATGACGAGGCGGGTGCCGTCCGTGACGAAGCAGCGGCGGCGCACCGCCCGCCCGCGCATCGCCACCTTCCCGCAGGGATGGAGATGGCCGGCGATCTCGCCGGGCACGGGCTCCGGGCTCGGCTCGTGGCGCAGGACGAGGCCGCCGAGCGTCAGCGCGTCCGCGTAGCGGCCGCCGACGCCCTCGTTCACGGCCGCGTCGTGGTTGCCGGCGATCCAGACCCAGTCCCGCCCCTCCTGCAGGGCCGCCACCAGGGCGCGGTCGCCCGGCTCCATGCGCTCGGGACCGCGGGCGTCGTGGAAGGAATCGCCCAGCGCCACCACCCGGGCCGGATCGTGCCGCACCACCGCCTCGTGCAGGCAGGCGAGCGTCTCCCGGGTGTCGTAGGGCGGCAGGAACTGGCCGGAGCGGGCCGCGTAGGACGAGCCCTTCTCCAGGTGGAGATCGGACACGATCAGCGTCCGGTGCTCCGGCAGCCAGAGGCCGCCGCAGAGGTCGAGCACCAGCGTCTCGCCCGCGAGCTGCAGGGTGGGGTGCTTGGGAGTCTTCTCGAGTCTCAGGCCGGCCGCCAAGATCGCATCCTCGGTGTCGTCGGGGGAGGGCGGATCGACGGTCAGGACAGAGCCTCTTGGAGAAGCTCTGCCTCGGCCTCGGCCAGGATCTCGTCGGCGCCCTCGCCGTAGACCCGCTCGCGCCCGATCTCGAGCATCACGGACACGGAGAGCGGCGAGACCCGGTCGAGAGACCTGTGGATGATTCGCCCCTGGATGCGCTCTAGCATCATGCCGAGGCGCCTCACGTCGAGGAGTCCGGTTGCCGCATCCTGCCGCGCGGCCCGCAGCAGCAGGTGGTCGGGCTGGTGCTTGCGTAGCACGTCGTAGATCAGGTCGGTCGAGATCGTGACCTGCCGGCCGGACTTCTTCTGGCCCGGGTGATGGCGCTCGATCAGGCCGGCGATCACCGCGCATTGCCGGAAGGTGCGCTTCATCATCGCGGATTCGTCGAGCCACGCCTCCAGGTCGTCGCCCAGCATGTCGACGGCGAAGAGGTCGCCGATGAAGTCCGGATCGATCGCGGCGCGCTCCGAGACGTCGCGGGTCGACCAGATGGCGATGCCGTAATCGTTGGCCGCGAAGCCGAGCGGGCGCAGGCCGGAACGCTCCAGCCGCCGGGTCAGCAGCATGCCGAGCGTCTGGTGGGCGAGGCGGCCCTCGAACGGGAAGGCCGTGAGGTAGTAGCGCTTGCCGCGCGGAAAGGTCTCGACGAGGAGGTCGCGCTCGCCCGGCAGGACCGAGCGGCGGCGCTGCTGCAGCAGGTAGGCGCCGATCTGCTCGGGCAGGCGGTCCCATTCGAACGGGTCGGCGATAAGCGCGCGCACGCGGGCGGCCAGGAAGGTCGAGAGCGGGAACTTCGCGCCCGCGTAGGACGGGATCGCCGGGTCGGTGCCGGCCGGCGCGCGGGTGACGAGGCACTCGTCCTCGGCGAGCCCCTCGAAGCGCAGGGTCTCGCCCGCGAACAGGAAGGTGTCGCCCACCGTCAGCGTCTCGGCGAACTCGTCCTCGATCTCGCCGAGCACCCGCCCGGTCTTCGGCAGCACCGTGCCGGGCTTGCCGCGCAGGGTCCGGCCGAGGCGGACCTTCACCCGGGCCGCCTCCACGATGGTGCCGACATTCATCCGGTAGGCCTGGGCGGTGCGGGCGTCGCGCACGCGCCAGAGCCCGTCCGGCCCGCGCAGGATCTTGGCGAAGCGCTCGTAGGCGCGCAGCGCGTAGCCGCCGGTGGCGACGTAGTCGACGACCTGCTCGAACGATTCCCAGGTCAGCCCGGCGTAGGGCGCGGCCGAGACGATCTCGTCGTAGAGGTGGAGCGGATCGAAGGCGTCGGCGCAGGCCATGCCGAGGACGTGCTGGGCGAGGACGTCGAGGGCGCCCTGGCGGGCGTCCGGCGTGTCCTGGGCGGCCTCCTCCACGGCGTCGAGGGCCGCCTGGCACTCCAGCATCTCGAAGCGGTTGCCCGGAACGAGGTAGGCCTTCGAGGGCTCGTCCATCCGGTGGTTGGCCCGGCCGATCCGCTGCATGATCCGGCTCGCCCCCTTCGGCGCGCCGACATTGACCACGAGATCGACGTCGCCCCAGTCGATGCCGAGATCGAGGGTCGCAGTGCAGACGATCGCCCGGAGCTGGCCCGCCGCCATGGCGGCCTCGACCCGGCGGCGCTGCTGGGCATCGAGCGAGCCGTGGTGGATCGCGATCGGCAAGGCGTCGTCGTTGAGCCGCCACAGCTCCTGGAACGTGTACTCGGCCTGGAGGCGGGTGTTCACGAAGACCAGCGTGGTCCGGTGCTCGCGGATGAGGTCGTAGATCGCCGGCATCGAGTGCCACGCGGTGTGGCCGGAGATCGGCAGCGCCCGGCCGAGATCGAGCATGCGCAGGTCCGCCTTCGCGCCGCCGGCGACGGTGACGAGATCGGCCATGGGCGGCGCGACGGACTCCCCGTCCCGTCCGGGAGAGGGTCGGGGTGGGGGAGGAGACGCGTCAGGATCGGCCGCGCCGTCCCCGCGCGCGGCGGGAGGAGGGGGAAGCGGCCCCTGCGGCACCAGGTACTTCCGCAGCTCGTCCGGTTCCCGCACCGTGGCGGAGAGCCCGATCGCCGCGAGGCCGGGGCTCAGCCGGTGCAGCCGCGCCAGTGCCAGGGACAGCAGGTCGCCGCGCTTCGAGGTCACCAGCGCGTGCAGCTCGTCGAGCACCACGCAGCGCAATCCGGAGAAGAATTCCGCCGCCTCGCGATGGGCGATCAGCAGCGCCAGCTGCTCGGGCGTGGTCAGCAGGATGTCCGGCGGCCGGCTGATCTGGCGGGTGCGCTTGTGGGCCGGGGTGTCGCCGGTGCGGGTCTCGACGCGCATTGGCAGCGCCATCTCGGCGATCGGCGCGTCGAGGTTGCGGGCGATGTCGACCGCGAGCGCCTTCAGGGGCGAGACGTAGAGGGTGTGGAGGCCCGCCGCCTTCCGCTGGGGGCCACGCTCGGCGAGGGCCACGAGGCTCGGCAGGAAGCCGGCCAGCGTCTTGCCGGCCCCGGTCGGCGCCACCAGCAGGGCAGAGCGGCCGGCGCCGGCGATCCGCAGGAGATCGAGCTGGTGCGATCGGGGCGCCCAGCCGCGCCCGGCGAACCAGGCGCGGAACCGCTTCGGCAGGATCTCGGACGGGTCGCTCAGGCGAGCGCCATCAGGAATCGGTCGATCAGCTCCAGCGCCCGCTCGCTCATCGGGCTCGGGTAGCGGGCGAAGACGTGGCAGCCGCCGGGATAGATCGCCGTGTGGCCGCCATTGCCCGCCGCCGCCCAGCGCGCCGACATGTACAGCGTGTCGTCGAGGAGTGGGTCGGCGGTGCCGATGGTGAACAGGGCCGGCGGCAGACCCTTCAGGTCGGCGTAGATCGGCGACACGTCCGGCCGGCGCCGGTCGATGCCCTCGCGGACGTAGCCGTCGGCGAACTTGGTCAGATCGCGGGTGTTCACGACCAGCCGCTCCTCGCCCCAGTTCCGCACCGACGGTGTGAGACCGAGGTCGAAGAAGCCGGCGTTGAGGTTGGCGCCCCGGAAGGCCCGGGGCAGGTTGTGCTTGTCGCGCAGCCGCAGCAGCACCATCACGGCGAGATGCGCCCCCACCGACTCGCCGCCGATGGTCAGCGCGTGGATGCCGAGCTCGGTCTTGCCCGGACCGGCCAGCCACAGGGCCGCGGCCTCGCAGTCGAGCAGCGCCGCCGGATAGGGGTGCTCGGGGGCGAGGCGGTACTCGACCGACAGCGCGACGAAGCCGCAGGTGTCGGCGATGCGCTCCAGCCAGGGATCCTGCTCGTCCGCGGAGCCCCAGACCCAGCCACCCCGGTGGATGTGCAGGTAGGCGCCGCGCAGCTTCGTGCCGGGCTTGGGTCGGACCACGCGGAGCTTGAGCGGGCCGCCGGGCCCGTCGATCGTCAGCCACTCGGCCCGGGCGCTGTGCGGCATGGCGGGCGCCGCCTTGGTGCCCAGACGGCGCCGCTCGCGCACCTCGGCGATCGGCAGCGACCAGGGATCGGGCAGCGCGGCGTGCGCCGCGACGATCTCCGCATTGAGCCGAAGCGTCTCGGGATCGATCGTCGCCGGGTCGAACAGGGCGTGGTCGATCATCGTGCGTATGGTCCCGTCGGCACTCAGAGCCTCTCACACCAATTCCCGATTCCCGGGAGTTCTCCCTTTGGCCGAGGCCGCGCCGCGAGAGTCCCGCGGCGTAGTCCACCCCGTCCGGCATCTTGGCGCGCGCGACGCCGCTTGCCATCTGCACGGCGCGCGAGAAACCCGCCAACGCCTGATCCGCGCTCGGGTTTCGACGCGGTGTGGTGTGCCGGTCACGGTTCCGCCCGCTTCGTCGCCGATCCGAGGGCCCTGAGGCTTCACGAGGACGCAATGCTCGTCGATCACGACCGGCGCCGGCAAGGCTATCAGCAGGGCGCCCCGCCGAACGCCCCCTACGCCGCGGACAGCGACCGGTCGCGCCCCTCGGCGCTGCGGCGGTTCCTCGGCGGCTCGCCGGCCGGCGTGTTCCTGCGGCTCCTGTTCCTGTCGGTGCTGGTCGGCGCCTTCATGTCGATGCTCGGCCTGACGCCGGGGCGGCTGTTCTGGCACGTCTACGATTCGGCGCGGGCGCTGGTGGAGGTCGGGCTGGCGTCGCTCCACGATTTCGGCGGCTGGATCGTCGCCGGGGCGATCGTGGTCGTGCCGCTCTGGCTGATCGCGCGCCTCTTCGCCGTCTCCCGCTGACGAAGTTCGGGGCCGATCCGGCCCGGTCGCGCCCCGACGGCCCGGCGCGCCGGCGGTTCGGGCAGTTCGGCCGCCCGCCATCGCAACCCGCCGATGCGATCACCCCGCTTTGCGCGGAGGGCGCGGCTTCTTAGCGTGCGGCATGATGCACACCGTCGCCAGCTCGGCCCGCCCGACGAACCGCCGCGTCCTGGCCCTGGCGCTGCCCATGACGATCGCCAACGTCACGACGCCGATGCTCGGCTTCGTCAGCGCGGCGGTGATCGGGCGGCTCGGCGACGCGGCGCTGCTCGGCGCCATCGCCCTCGGCGCGGTGATCTTCGACGCGATCTTCTGGTCGTTCGGGGCGCTCCGCATGGCGACCGCCGGCCTGACCGCGCAGGCGGTCGGCGGGCGCGACGACGCCGAGGTCGACCGCATCCTGGCGCGGGCGCTGGCGGCGGGCGCCCTGATCGGGCTCATCCTGGTGGCCCTGCAGGGGCCCCTCGCGCAGCTCGCCTTCGCGATCAGCGGGGCGAGCGCGGCGGTCATCGCCGGTCTCGCGACCTACTTTCACATCCGCATCCTGTCCGCGCCCTTCGTGCTGGCGAGCTACGGCGTGCTCGGCTCGGTCTTGGGGCGCGGGCGCACCGATCTCGGCCTGCTGCTGCAGATCGCCATCAACCTGACCAACGTCGCGCTGACGCTCATTCTGGTCCTGGGATTCGGCCTGGGCCTCGCCGGCGCGGCGCTGGCGACCCTCGGCGCCGAGGCGCTCGGGCTCGGCCTCGGGCTGATTCTCCTGGCGCGGCTCGGCTCCCGACCGTTCCGGGTGCCGCTGCGCGACCTCCGCGACGCCGCGGCGCTCCGCCGGACGCTCAGCGTCAACGGCGACGTCATCCTGCGGACGCTCGCGCTGATCACCGGCATCGTGCTGTTCTCGGCACTCGGCGCCCGGCAGGGCGACGTGGTCCTGGCCGCGAACTCGGTCCTGTGGAATCTCTTCCTGATCGGCGGATTCTTCCTCGACGGCTTCGCCACGGCGGCCGAGACCCTGTGCGGCCAGGCCGTCGGCGCCCGGGACCGGGAGGCGTTCGACGCGGCCGCCGCCCTGAGCCTGCGCTGGTGCCTCGGCTTCGGCCTCGCGGTCAGTCTTGTGTCGCTGGCGGGCGGCCCGGCCTTCATCGATGCCGTGACCACGAACGGCCCGGTCCGCGAGGCGGCCCGGTCCTACCTCGTCCTCGCCGCCCTGGCGCCGCTCGCCGCCGCGGCGCCCTTCGCGTATGACGGGATCTATATCGGCGCGACCTGGACGCGGGCGATGCGCAACCTGATGGTGTGCGCGCTCGCCGCCTACTGCGCGATCCTCGCGCTCGTCGAGAGCCTGGGCTTCGGCAATACCGGGCTGTGGCTGGCCTTCGTGAGCTTCCTGGGCGCCCGGGGCCTCGGACAGGCGATCGCCTTCCCGCGCCTCGCCCGGGACACGTTCCGGACGCCGGCCGCGGCCGCCCTCGAACCGGCGGCCTAGGCGGCAGCCGCGCGCGACCTCGAGGCGTGCTAGCGCGGATCCTTCCAGGTGGTGGGCTGGGCCGGCGGCGCGGCGCGGGCCACGGAGCCGGTGGTCCGCGGTACGGCGGCCTCCGCCCGCCGCGGGTACGACCGGCGCGGGGCCGCGTAGCCGTAGCGGCGTCCCCGGCGGACGTGCCGGCGCCCGCGCTCCGACGAGTTCCCCACGAAGCCGCCGACCACGGCCCCCGCGACGGCGCCGATCGGGCCGCCGACCAGCGCCCCCGCGACCGCGCCGGAGCCGACGCCGAGGGTGGTCCGGCTCTGGGCCCGGGCCGCCTCAGGTGCCGCCAATGTCCCGAGCAAGGCGAGGGTGACCAAGACTTTGCGCATCGTAGAGATCCCGGACTTCGAGAATTGGTTTCGTCCGGCCTTTAAGCGGCGGAACATGACCAAACCGCGGCTTCGATCTGCGGAGAGACGGCGCGGTATCAAACCGCGCGGGGACTCACCCGCCCCGACCTTTAGGGTGTGGCGCGGCCGGGTTCGTGCTTTAGGGTGCAGCGCAACGACGGGAGGCCGCGCGACGGCCCAGGAGGGAGAAGCCGATGGCCACGACCACCGATCTGCGCCTGCGCCGCAGCGTGCTCTACATGCCCGGCTCGAACCAGCGGGCGCTCGACAAGGCCAAGTCCCTGCCGGTGGACAGCATCATCCTCGACCTCGAAGACGCCGTCGGCCCGGAGGAGAAGGAGCTCGCCCGCGATCAGGTCTGCGCCGCGGTGAAGAGCGGCGCCTACGGCAGCCGCGAGCTGGTCATCCGGGTCAACGCCCCGCAGACCCCGTGGGGCGAGGCGGATCTCCACGCCGCCATCGAGGCCAAGCCCGACGCGATCCTGATGCCGAAGGTCTCGTCCCCCGCCGTGCTGGAGAGCATCGCCGACCGGCTCGAATCCCTCGACGCGCCGGACGGCATCGCGATCTGGGCGATGATCGAGACCCCGGCCTCGATCCTCAACATCCAGGAGATCGCCCGGGCGAAGCGCGACCCGCGCAACCGGCTGACCTGCCTCGTGCTCGGCACCAACGACCTCGCCAAGGACACCTGGGCCAAGATCGTCCCCGGCCGCGTGCCGATGCTGCCCTGGATGATGATGGCGCTGGCCGCCGCGCGGGCGGAGGGGCTCGCGATCCTCGACGGCGTCTACAACGACATCGCCGACACAGAGGGCTGCCGCGACGAGTGCCGGCAGGCCCGCGACCTGGGCTTCGACGGCAAGACCCTGATCCACCCGACGCAGCTGGAGCCGGCCAACACGTCCTTCGCCCCCACCGAGGAGGAGGTGCGCCGGGCCAAGCTGGTGATCGAGGCGTTCGAGCGCCCGGAATACGCCAAGCGCGGCGCGATCAAGCTGGAGGGCCGGCTCTACGAGCGGCAGCATCTCGGCGTGAACCGGCGGGCGGTCACCTGGGCCGAGGCGATCAAGGCGAAGGGGTTCTGAGCGCGTCCGTCCTCGCCGGAGCGAAGCGATCCAGGGCAGCGCCACGCCCGAGTCTGTCGCGGTCCCTGGGTCACTTCACTACGCGCGTGATGACGGCACCGACGGCCCTGAATCGGCGGTCGTGTAGCGCGTCCGCTGGGTGCGCCCGTCGCGGGCCGTGACGGCGACGAGGCCCGCCTCGTCCAGGCCCGAGAGGGCGCGCAGCACCAGGGCGTGCTCCACCCCGAAGGTGCGGGCGAAGGCGCGGCTGTCGCCCGGCAGGCCGAGGTCGAGCGCCGCCAGGAGGCCCGCCGCCAGCGGGTCGAGATCCGGGCGGGCGGCCGAAACCCGGTCGAGGGCGGCGACGAACGCCGCCTCGTCGGGCTCCGCGCTCACGCGGCCGCGCGCGCCTGCAGGGTGACCAGCACCGACTTGGAGGTCGGCGTGTCGCTCTTCTCGCCGTAGGTCGAGAGCGGCACGAGCACGTTCAGCTCCGGATAGTAGCCGGCCAGCGCCCCCCGCGGCATGTCGAAGGGCACGAGGCGGAAATCCTCCGCCCGGCGGGTGATGCCGTCGTCGTGCATGCCGACGACGTCGACCCGGTCGCCGAGCCGGTCGCGGATCTCCTCGAGGTCGTCCGGGTGGGCGAAGATCACGCGGCGCTCACCGTAGACGCCGCGGTAGCGGTCATCCAGGCCGTAGATCGTCGTGTTGTACTGGTCGTGACTGCGGAAGGTCTGCAGCACGAACGTGTCGCGCGTCTTCCGGGCGGCCTGGTGCTCGGTCTCGACCGGCAGGGCGTCGGCCGAGAAGGTGGCCCGGCCGGTGGCGGTCTCGAACACCCGCTCGGCGGCGAGGTTGCGCAGCATGAAGCCGCGCGGCTTGCGCACCCGGGTGTTGTAGCCGGTGAAGCCCGGGATCGTGGCGGCGATCGCCTCGCGGATCCGGTCGTAATCGGCGGCGAACCCGGCCCAGTCGATGGCGGCGGAGCCGACGGTCGCCTGCGCCATGCCGGCGATGATTGCGATCTCGGAGCGCAGCTCCTTGGAGGCCGGCTTGTTGATGCCGCCCGACCCGTGGACCATGCTCATCGAATCCTCGACGGTCACGATCTGGATCTTGCCCTCGGCGCCCCGGTCGATCTCGGTGCGGCCCAGGCAGGGCAGCAGGTAGCCGACCGCGCCCGGCACGAGGTGGGCGTGGTTGAGCTTGGTGGCGATGTGCACGGTGAGCCGGCACGAGGCCAGCGCCTGCGCCACGACCGGCGTGTCGGGCGTCGCCCGCAGGAAGTTGCCGCCGAGCCCGATGAAGGCCTTCGCGGTGCCGTCCCGCATGGCCCGGATCGCCGCCAGGACGTTGTGGCCGTGCCGGCGCGGCATGGCGAGACCGAAATGCTGCTCCAGGGAATCCAGGAAGGCGGCGGACGGGCGCTCGTTGATGCCGACCGTGCGGTCGCCCTGCACGTTCGAGTGGCCGCGGACCGGGCAGAGGCCCGCGCCGGCCCGGCCGATATGGCCGCGCAGGAACAGCAGGTTGGCGATCTCCCGGATCGTCGCCACCGAGTGGCGGTGCTGGGTCACGCCCATGGCCCAGGTCGCGATGACCCGCTGGGCGCCCAGATAGACGTCCGCCATCGCGGCGATCTCGTCCACGGTCAGGCCCGACTGGTCGAGGATCGCGTCCCAGGACGTCGCCTCGACGGCGGCGCGGTAGGCCTCGAGCCCGGCGGTGTGGTGCTCGAGGAAGGCGCGGTCGAGGAGCGAGGGCCGGCCGGCCGCCAGCGCCTCGGCGTCGCGGGCGAACACGACCTTGGCGATGCCCCGGAAGGCCGCCATGTCGCCGCCCGAGCGCGGCTGCAGGTAGTGGCTGGCGATGGGGCGGCTGGCGCCGCGGAGCATCTCGACGGTGTTCTGCGGGTCGGCGAAGCGCTCCAGGCCGCGCTCGCGGACCGGGTTCAGCACCACGACCTTGGCGCCGCGCTCGGCCGCCCGGCGCAGGTCGCCGAGCATCCGCGGGTGGTTGGTGCCGGGATTCTGGCCGACGCAGAAGATCGCGTCCGCCTTCTCGAAATCCTCCAGCAGGACCGTGCCCTTGCCGATTCCAATGGCGTCGATTAGGGCGACGCCGCTCGCCTCGTGGCACATGTTCGAGCAGTCGGGGAAGTTGTTGGTCCCGTAGGCGCGGGCGAAGAGCTGGTACAGGTACGCCGCCTCGTTGGAGGCGCGGCCCGAGGTGTAGAACTCGGCCTGGTCCGGATGGTCGAGCCCGCGCAGGGTCGCGCCGATCTCCGCGAAGGCCTCGTCCCAGCTCACCGGCAGGTAGCGGTCGCTCGCCGCGTCGTAGCGCATCGGGTGCGTCAGGCGGCCCTGGCCCTCCAGGGCGTAGTCGCTCCAGGTGCGCAGCTCGGTCAGGGTGTGCTTGGCGAAGAAGGACGGCTTCGTGCGCTTGTCGGTCGCCTCCCAGGAGACCGCCTTCACGCCGTTCTCGCAGAACTCGAAGGACGAGCCGTGCTCCGGGTCGCCCCAGGCGCAGCCGGGGCAGTCGAACCCGTCGGGCTGGTTCGCCTTCAGCAGCGCGCGGGCGCCGGTGAGGGGTGCGCGGCTGCCGAGCAAGTGCTTGCCGCAGCTCTTCAGAGCACCCCAGCCGCCGGCGGCGGAGGAGCGCTTGGTGGACCCTTCAGACTGGGCCATGAACCGTCCTGGATTGGCTGACGCGATGTGTCTCGCAACCGCGAGATAAGCGCCTCTCCGACGCCCTCACAATGGCGTGCCGGCGCAGGCCCCTCATGCATGGAGCACAGGCTAAGCTCCCGCTGTGCAAAGCCTTTCTAAACTGCGACCCGAAAAAAATTGTCTGGCGCGGCGCCGCGACCGGCTCGCCCGCGCCGGCTCAGTCCCCGCGGGCGAGGTCGGCGGCGTCGCGCCCGACGACCTGCCGGAGCGAGGCGATGCCGGCCTCGCTCATGCGCCGCAGGAGCCCGTCCTTGATGCGCCCGACGAGGCCCGGCCCCTCGTAGACCAGCGCCGAGTAGAGCTGCACGAGGCTCGCCCCGGCCCGGATCTTGGTCCAGGCCGCCTCGGCCGAATCCACGCCGCCGACCCCGATGAGCGGCAGCGCGTCACCGACGCGCAGGCGCGTCTGGGCGAGCATCCGCGTCGCCGGGCCGAAGAGCGGCCGCCCCGAGAGGCCGCCCGTCTGCCGCGCGAGACCCTGCTCGCGCAGGCTCGCCGGGCGGGCCACCGTGGTGTTGGACACGACGAGGGCCTGGACCCCGCGCCGCTGCGCCGTCGCGCAGACCGCGTCGAGGGCGTCGAGCGCCATGTCGGGGGCGATCTTGAGGAGGATCGCCGCGCCGGCGCCTGCCGCGTCCCGGGCCTCGACCGTGCGGGCGAGCAGCTCGTCGAGGAAGGCCTCACCCTGGAGGTCGCGCAGGCCCGGCGTGTTGGGCGACGAGACGTTCACCGTGACGAAGTCCACGAGCGGCGCGAGGGCGGCGGTGCAGGCGGCGTAGTCGGCGAGGCGGTCGGCCGACTCCTTGTTCGCGCCGATATTGACGCCGACGATGCCGGGTCGCCCCCTCCGGGCGCGCAGACGGTCGGCCACCACGTCCAGCCCCTCGCTGTTGAGGCCGAAGCGGTTGATCACGGCGCGGTCGTCGGGGAGGCGGAAGACCCGCGGCCGCGGGTTGCCGGGCTGGGGCCGCGGCACGACCCCGCCGACCTCGACGAAGCCGAAGCCGAGGCCCAGCAGCGCGTCGGGAACGCGCGCGCCCTTGTCGAAGCCGGCCGCGAGGCCGACCGGGTTGGGGAAGCGGCGGCCGAGCAGGTCGACGGCGAGGCGCGGGTCGTCCGCCGGCCGCGGCCCCGCGGGCAGGAGCGCCAGGGCGGCGAGGGTCAGGTCGTGCGCGCGCTCCGCGTCGAGGCGGTGCAGCAGCGGTCTGACGAGGGGGAAGGCGGCCGCGATCATGCCGGCAGGATCCCGGCCGGGAAGGCGTGCCGGCCGTCGGCGCCCAGCGGCATATCGTCCACCGCGACCACGGCGGACAGCGGCAGCGGGCCGTAGAGATGCGGGAACAGGTCGCCGCCGCGAGAGGGCTCGTAGCGCAGGCCGTCGCCGAGGGCGTCGGCCTCGACCGCGACGAGGAGCAGGTCGTCCTGCCCGGCGAAGTGCCGGGCCGCCGTCTCGGCGACCTGTGCGGCCGTCGAGAAGTGGATGAAGCCGTCCTGATGATCGATCGGGGCGCCCGTGAACCGGCCCGCGGCCTCGGCCTCGCGCCACAGAGGGCGCGGACAGATCTTGTAGATGAGCGGCATCGAAGCTCCCCGGAGACGACGCTGCGATAGAGGCGCGGGGCCGCGGCGGCAACCGCGCCGCGCGCCGCCCGATTCGAGGAGCGATTGCAATCTGCCGCCCGTAGTTCTACTTTCCTACGACTAGGCTGGACGTCACACAGCCCCGTCCGGACCGGCAGAGCGGATCCGGAAAGCAGATTGTCAAGTATCTCCGCGCGTACCCGGCGGGTGTCGAACGGACCCGGCGGGCGAACCGTCTCCGTGCCTCCGAGGCAGCCGGATCCCGGCTGGTGAGACGGGGGTGCCGGCCCGCTCAGGCTGAGCTTCCGAGCCCGCTATGCTGTCGCACGAGCAGATCTGGAACGCCATCGACCGGCTCGCCGAGCGCCACGGCTACTCGGCCTCGGGCCTCGCCCGCCGCGCCGGCCTCGACGCGACCAGCTTCAACCGGTCGAAGCGCGTGGGCGCCGACGGCCGCAAGCGCTGGCCGTCCACCGAATCCGTGTCGAAGGTCCTGGCCGCCACCGGCTCGAGCCTCGACGAGTTCCTGCGGCTCATCGAGGCCCGCGAGATCCCCGCCCGCACCATGGTGCCGCTGATCGGCCTGACCCAGGCCGGGGCCGGCCGCCTGTTCACCGACGAGGGCATGCCCACCGGGGGCGCCGGCTGGGAGGAGATCGAGTTTCCGGATCTCGGCGAGGAGCGGGCCTTCGCGCTGGAGATCCAGGGCGATTCCATGCTGCCGCTGTTCCGGGACGGCGACGTCCTGATCGTGTCGCCGACGGCCAGCGTGCGCAAGGGCGACCGCGTCGTGGTCCGCCTGCACGGCGGCGAGGTCCTGGCCAAGGAGCTGCGGCGGCGTACCGCCCGGACCGTGGAACTGGCCTCCCTGAACCCCGAGCACGAGGACCGGGTCCTCAATCTCGGCGAGGTGGCCTGGATGGCCCGGGTGATGTGGGTGCGCCAGTAGGCGGTGTCCGGACGGGTCGGCACGCCGGTCGACGCGCGGATCCTCCCGCGGATCCACGCTTGGCCGTGAGGCCGTTCATCGCTATCGCTGGCCCGTCGCGGACCTTCCGCATCCGCTGAGCGCGAACGCAGCATGGCGCAGCCCGGGACGGATCACAGCGCGGCCGAAGGCGGGTCGCTGGCGGACGAGGCCCGCGCGCTCCTCGACGCGCTGCCGACGCCCAGCCTCGTGCTCGATCCGCAGGGCCGTGTCCGCCACGCCAATCCCGCCCTGGAGCGGATCGCCGGCTACGCGGCGGAGCGGCTCGTCGCGCAGGGACTCGACCTGATCCTGGCGCAGCGCACGGGCCCCCTCGATCCCGCCGGCGCCGAGCCTCAGGAATTCCTGGCCACGCGCGCGGACGGGACGAGCTTCTGGGCCCGCCTGGAGACGGCGGCCCTGCCCGGAACCCCGTTCCGCATCGGCCAGATCCGCGACGAGACGGCCCGGCGCGAAGCTGAGGGCGCGCTCGCGCTCTCCCGCCAGCGCGAGGCGCTGGGGCTCCTGACCAACAGCGTCGCCCACGAGTTCAACAATTTCCTGCAGATCCTGATCGGCTACATCGACGGGCTCAAGCGGAGGCTCGGGGACCGGCAGGAGCCGTTCGTCCAGCGGGCGATCGCCCGCTCGGCCGACGCTACCGAGCGCGCGGCGATCCTGACCCGGCACCTGCTCGCCTATTCGCGCCGCATCGCGCCGGACGTCCGGTCGGTCGACCTCGACGCCATCGTGGCCGACCTCGCCGCCCGCCTCGAGCCCGACCTTCCGCCCGGGATCCGCCTCACCGTGGCGGCGACGCCGGGCCTGCCGCGGGCGATCAGCAATCCCACGCAGATCGAGTTCGCCCTGCGGCATCTCGTCGCCAATGCCTGCGAGGCGATGCCGTCGGGTGGGACGCTGACCCTGTCGACCTTCCGGGTGGATCCCGGCGACCGCTCCCTGCAGCAGCCGGGCCAGGGGAGCGTCGGGATCGCGGTCGGCGACACCGGCCAGGGCATGTCGCCCGAGATGCTCGCCCGGGCCCTGGCGCCGTTCCAGACCAGCCACGAGGCCGGGCGCGGCGCGGGCCTCGCGATCGTGCACGGCCTCATGAAGAGGCAGAACGGGACCATCACCCTCGACAGCCGCAGCGGGGAGGGGACGCAGGTGCGCCTCTCCTTCCCGGCCGCCCCGGAACGCACGCTCCACTAGAGCGGTCCCGTCCGCGCGATGGGTGCGACGGGCGGGTGAGAGATGCGCCCGGCGATCCGGTGGAAAACGTCGCCCGGGCGACGGCAGGCAGGACTAAAACCGCTGCCCGACCGTTCCCATATCGTCACTGGCGCTCCGCGCCACCCGGTTCTCGTCCTCTGAGGCGTGTACATGTTTACTGAGATTTCGCGCCGCCGGCGTGTGGCCGCCCTCCTGGCGCTGGCCGCTGCGCTGACCGTCGCGGCACCCGTCGTGGAAGCCCGTCCGGGCGGCGGCGGGTCCGTCGGGTCCCGCGGCTCGCGCACCTACACGGCGCCCTCCGCCACGCCGACCGCTCCGGGCGGCGGCACGACGATGCAGCGCTCGCAGACCGCGCCCTCGCCCGGCATGGGCAGCCCCGGCATGCAGGCCCCGGCCGCGCCCGGTCGCCGCTTCGGCGGCGGCTTCTTCGCGGGCCTGCTCGGCGCCGGCCTGATCGGCGCGCTGCTCGGCGGCGGCTTCTTCGGCGGTCTCGGTGGCCTCGCCTCGATGATCGGCCTCCTGTTCCAGGTCGGTCTCGTCGTGCTCGTGGTGATGCTGGCCCTGCGGTTCTTCCGCCGCCGGAACGAGCCGGCCGGCGCCGGCGCGCCCTACGCGCGCTCGTCGCTCGACGATCAGCCGGGCGCCCGCGGCCCGATGGGCGGCGCTCCGGGCGGCCCGGCTCCAGGCGGCATGTTCGGCGGTGGGCAGCGCCTGCCGCAGACGCGCCCGGTGCAGATCGGCCCGGCCGATTACCAGGCCTTCGAGCGCCTGCTCGGCGACATCCAGGATGCCTACTCGCGCGAGGATCGGGTGACCCTGGGCAACCTGTCGACGCCCGAGATGGTCAGCTACTTCGACGAGGAGCTGCGCGGCAACGCCTCCCGCGGCGTGGTGAACAAGATCTCGGACGTGAAGCTGCTGCAGGGCGACCTCGCGGAGGCCTGGGGCGAGGACCGCACCGACTACGCGACCGTGGCCATGCGCTACGCCCTCAAGGACGTGATGATCGAGCGGGCGAGCGGCCGCGTCGTCTCCACGGACTCGTCCGAGGCGACGGAGCTCTGGACCTTCCTGCGCCAGCCCGGCCGCGGCTGGGTGCTCTCGGCGATCCAGCAGACCCGCTGACCCGGCAGCGCTCCGTCCTCCGGGCCGGAGCCGCGGCTCTCCGTCAGGCCGGCGTCCCCACCGGGGCGCCGGCCTTTCTGTGCGCGTCCCACCGATTGGCGAGATCGACGAACCCGGACACCGGGATCTCCTCGGCGCGCGCGGTCTCGGACAGGCCGGCGGCGGCCAGCAGGGCGCCGGCCTCGGGCGTCAAGGCCTTGAGGCTCTGGCGCAGCATCTTCCGCCGCTGGCCGAAGGCCGCCCGGGTGACGGCTTCGAGCGCGCCGGCGCGGCAGGGCAGGGGCTGGGCGCGCGGAACCAGCCGGACCACGCTCGAGGTCACTTTGGGCGGCGGCACGAAGGCCGAGGGGCTGACGTCGAACAGGATCTCGGCCTCCGTGCGCCAGCCGCACAGGACGCCGAGCCGGCCGTAATCGGCCCGCTCCTCCGGGCCGGCGACGATCCGCTCGGCGACCTCCCGCTGGAACATCAGCACGGCCTGGTCCCACCAGGGCGGCCAGACCTCCCCGTCGAGCCAGCCGGTGAGCAGAGCGGTCCCGACATTGTAGGGCAGGTTGGCGACGATCCGCGCCGGGGCCTCGCCCACCAGCGGCCGCGGGTCGAACGCCAGGGCGTCGGCGTCGACCACCTCGAGCCGGCCGGGATAGTGGGCGGCGATCTCGGCGAGGGCCGGCAGGGCGCGCGGGTCGCGCTCGATCGCCACGACGCGGGCGGCGCCCTCGGCGAGGAGCGCGCGCGTCAGCCCCCCCGGGCCCGGCCCGACCTCCACCACGGTCACCCCCGCGAGCGGACCGGCCGCCCGGGCGATCCGGCCGGTCAGGTTGAGGTCGTAGAGGAAGTTCTGGCCGAGCGCCTTCTTCGGCTCCAGGCCGTGGCGGGCGACGACCTCGCGCAGCGGGGGAAGACCGTCCCCGGCGCTCATGCTGGCTGCCTCACAGCTCGTCCTCGGGATCGAAGTGGCGGGCGCCGACGGGCCGGGGACGGCCGGCATAGACGCTGAACGGGATGATCTCGGCCCCGGCGGGGGCCTCGCTCCGCGCGGCCGCGTTGGCGGCCAGCCGGTCGGCGAGGCGCAGGGCTGCCACGAGGCTGTCCGGCCGGGCGACGCCCTGGCCGGCGATGTCGAAGGCCGTCCCGTGGTCCGGCGAGGTGCGCACGAAGGGCAGGCCGAGGGTGACGTTCACGCCGTCGTCGAACGCGATCGTCTTGATCGGGATCAGGGCCTGATCGTGCGTGGGCGCGAGGGCGACGTCGTAGGTCTCCCGGGCGCGGGCGTGGAACAGGGTGTCGGCGGGGAGCGGCCCGCGGATGTCGATGCCCCGCGCCCGCAGGCGCGCCACGGCGGGGGCGAGGACGTCGCGGTCCTCGCGGCCGATCGTTCCGGCCTCGCCCGCGTGCGGGTTCAGGCCGGCGAGGACGAGGCGCGGCTCGGGCAGGCCGAACCGTTCCCGCAGGTCCCGGGCGACGATCGCGGCGGTCTCCTCGACGAGTTCCTGGGTGAGCAGGTCCGGAACGTCCCTCAGCGGCACGTGGATCGTCACCGGCACGACCGAGAGGCCGGCGCTCCAGATCATCATCACCGGCCGGGGCGGCGTCACGCCGGGCGGCACCGCGAGGGCGGCCAGGAACTCGGTGTGCCCGGGATGGGCGAAGCCCGTCCGGGTCAGCACGAACTTGGCGATCGGGTTGGTCACCACCGCGCTCGCGCGCCCGGCCTTCACGAACTCCACCGCCGCGGTGATCGACTCGATGGTCGCGCCGGCGTTGCCGGAATCGGGGACGCCGGGATCGGCCGCGACGCGGGCGCCGCTCGGCAAGGGCACCACGGGGAGCGCGCGCGGGAACACCTCGGCGGCCGTCTCCGGATCGACCTCCGCCACCGGGACGGGGCGGTCGAGGCGGTGGGCGAGGCGCTCGACGAAGTCGGGATCGGCCACCAGGAAGAACGGCGGCAACGGATCCGCCCCGCCGCGCCCGAGCCACGCGCTGAGCGCCAGCTCCGGGCCGATGCCGGCGGGATCTCCGAGGGTGAGGGCGAGGGGCGGCATGGGCGCTCTATAGCGCCCGCGCGGCGCGGGCGCATCCTCGGCGGCTCAGACCGAGCAGCGGGATCGCGGCGGGCGACGCGCCGGACCGGCGCGCCGCCGGTCCCGGTTCCTCAGCGGATCGAGGCGATGCCGTCGGCGGTGGTGGCGGTCCCGACGTTCTGGCGCAGGTCGGCCTCGCCCAGGGTCTTCAGCTCGACCCGCAGCAGCACCGTCTGGTTGCGCTCGCGGACGCCCGTCGCGGTCGCGATCGGCGAGTTGATGTAGTTCAGCGAGACGGTGGTGCACTCGTCCTGATAGCCGCCGCCGAAGCTCGCGCCCGACAGGTAGAAGCGGCCCGGGTTCTGGTAGATCGGCACGGTCCCGATCGGGTTCGCCAGGTAGGAGCTCAGCGCGTCCGTGTAGGTGTTGCGCACGTCGAGGTAGTGGGTCAGGTCGACGAGCAGCGAGCCCGACACGAACCAGTTCGGCGTGATGTTGTAGGTCGCGGTGGCGGTGATGCCCTCGCGGTAGTGGCTGTAGCCCAGCAGAGGCTGCGCCTCGTAGTACGAGTAGAAGGCCGAGACGGTGAGCGGCAGGAACGGCGCGAACCGCGCCGTCGCGCCGGTCTCGAACCGCGCCACGTGGAAGTCGGACTGGTTGAACCGGGCCCGGCTGATGAACGTGATGTTCTGGTTCGGCGAGACCTGGAAACGGCCGACGAAGTCCGAGCGCTGCGTCTCGAGCCCGGAATCGAGGCCGGTGTTGGCGATGTCGCCGCGGCGGAACGAGTTGACGCCCGCGAGCTGGATGGACTCGCCGAACAGGACGTTCGCGTACCAGCCGGACGGGGTCACGACCGAGTACTGGCCGCCGAGATTGGTGCGCACGCCGCCCTCGACCCGGTCATAGCCCGAGAATTTGTCCCACTCGAACAGCGAGGTGTCGTCGAAGACGAGGCTCTGCGCGTCCTCGTTCGGCAGGCGGCCGATCCGGGTCTCCGACGGGCGCGCGATGATCTGGCCGATCGGCTCCAGGGTGTGGACGCCGAGGGCGCCGAAATTGGCGACGAACGGGTAGCGGTAGTCGAGGCCGATCGCCGGCATGACCCGCCCGGCAAAGCCCTGATCGACGTGCGCGACCTGCGGGACGAGGTCATTCTGGTAGCCCGAGAAGCTCGTGCTGTTGAAGAACGCGTCCGTGCGCAGGTACGCGAAGGGCGTGAATTTCTGGCCCAGATCGTCGATGAAGCTGCGGCGCCAGGACAGCTCCGCGGAGGCGCGGGTGTTCGTGCCGGCGAGCCCGTCGATGGCGCACAGGCCGCGCTGGAAGACCGTGCAGGTCTGGTAGAGCGGGAAGCTGACGCCGTTGACGCTCGGCGAGAACAGGTAGCTCGAGGTCCGCGGCAGGCCCTGGTACTGCGTGGTCTCGCGGGTCAGGCTGGTGATGTTCGCCTGGAAGCGCACCTCGCCGCCGATCTCCGATGGGCCATTGATCCGCTTGTCGTAGTCGATCACCGGCGCCACGATCGGCTGCTGCTTCTGCCAGTCGAAGCTCGACAGGCCCTTGAAGTAGTAGCCCCGCGCCTCGAACCACGAGCGGTCGCCCTGACCGATCAGGAAGGCGGTCGAGGTCGCCTCGCGGAAATAGTCCGTGGTGATGTTCTGGTTGCGGATCCGGTAATTGTCGAGGAACCACTTGTCGGTCACGCCGACGAGGTCCCAGCCGGTGCGCCAGCGCGGGTTGATGTAGAACCGACCCTGCGACTCGACCGAGCCGCGGAAGTCGCGCTCGCCCGCGCCGAGGGGGCTCGGCAGGAAGGCCGAGGGCGTCGTCTGCGAGATGCCCGACAGGCGGATGTTGTAGAAGCCGTTGTCGATCCGCTGGCGGAACTCGCCCTGCGCGAGCAGGCCCTGCCGGCTCAGCAGGGTCGGCGTCAGCGTCAGGTCGTAGTTCGGCGCGAGGTTGATGAAGTACGGGAGCGACACGCCGTTGCCGAGCGCGGTCGTCGTGATGAAGCGCGGCGTCAGGAAGCCGGTCTTGCGCTTCACCGTCGGGTCCGGCGCCTCGAAATACGGCAGGTAGGCCACCGGGATGCCGGCGATCTCGAGCGTCGAGTCGTCGAAGTAGACCGTGTGGGTCTCGTTGTCGTGGATGATCTTCTTCGCCTTGATCTGCCACAGCGGCGGCGTCTCAGGGTTGTCCTTGCACGGCTCGCAGGCCGTGTAGCTGCCGGACTCGAAGCTGGTCTGCTCGCCGTTCAGGCGCTCGGCCCGCGGCGCGGAGAACCGGGTGCGCACGGTCTCGAACTTGCGCTGGACGGTCTGCTGGCCGCGGAAGGCGTCGACGAAGCCGGTCTTGAAGTCGTCGGTGAGCTCCATGCGCGCGCCGGTCACGACGCCGCCGTCGGCCTCGGTGAGGCGGACATTGCCCTCGGCGAAGACCCGGCCGGAATTCCGGTCGTAGCGCACGCGGTCGGCCTGCAGCGTCCGCGGGCCGTAATGCAACTCGGCGTTGCCCCGCGCCGTCACGGTGCCGTGGTCGTTGTCGTAGATCAGCTCGTCGGCCTCGACGAGGAGCTTGTCGCCGGGCTTGCCGGCCGCGACGGCGGGCAGACCCTGGGCATGGGCGGACAGGCCCCCGGCCAGCGGCGCGGCGAGCGCCAGCGCGGCCCGGAAACCAGCCTTCCGCAGGATGTCGGCGACCTTACGCAACGCGCGTCCCAACCCCTGTGACGTCTGCCGCCACCAACCTCAACACCCGTCTCCCGTCCCGCGAAGGATCGCGGAAGTCAGCCGTCTTCCTGGTACAGAAGCGTGAGCGTACCGAGAAGACTGCCTACCACGGCCGGGAACCAGGCCGCCACCGGTGCGGCGACGAGTCCGGATGCTCCGAGCCCCTCCATGACCTGTCGGACCACGTAGAGGGCGAAGCCGGCCGCGACGCCACCGAGGACGAGTTTACCGACCCCACCAAAGCGGAAGAACCGTAAGGAAACGGTTGCGGCGACGATGACCATGGCCACGAACAGCACCGGCCGCGCCCACAGGACATCGTACTGGAGACGGTAGCGGGTGGCGTCCAAACCGGCCCGCTCGGTCCGCGCGATGGTTGTGGGAAGTTGCCAGAAAGGCACAGATTCCGGGGGGGTGAACCGCTGCCGCACCTGCCCGGGGTCGAGGTTCGAGTCGATCAGGTAGGTGTCGAACGACTCAGGCGGCGCGTGCGGTGTGAGAACGCGCACATCGGAGAGTTCCCAGTAGCCGTCGTGGAGCGTGGCGCGGGCCGCGACGAGCTGCTCGGCGAACCTGCCGGCGTCGTCGAACGTGAAGACCGACACCCCCGCCAGGGTGGTCGTGCCCTCGATGGCGGTCTCGGCGCGGAGGATCGCCTCGCCGTCGAGGCCCTTCTGGCGGATCCAGAGGTCCTTGCCCGAACTCGCCTTGGTGGATTTGGCGAAGATCTTGGCCTCGATCTCGGTGGAGCGCTGCTTCAGCATCGCCGAGACCGGGTTGTAGACGCCGACCGCCAGCGCGCCGAGGGTGAGGGCCACGAAGAAGCCGGGCTGCAGGAACTGCCAGGCCGAGATCCCGGCCGCGCGGGCGACCACCAGCTCCAGCTTGCGCGAGAGCTGGAGCAGGGCCGCCATGGAGCCGAACAGGACCGCGAAGGGCAGGACCCCCTCCGCCACCGCGGGGGTGCGATAGAGCGAGAGCTGCGCCATCAGGCCGGCGGACGCGCCCTGAGCCTCGCCGGCGCGGCGGAGCAGCTCGACGAAGTCGAGGGTGTAGACCAGCGCGAACACGGTGACGAAGACGCCGAGCACCGTGCGGAGGAAACGGGCCGCGAAGTAGCGCCCGAGGGTGGGGCCGATCAGCATCATCGGCGTCAGGCCGCCGGCGCGAGGCGCGGGCCGCGGAACCGGCCGCGGACGGCGCGGGCCAGGGCGGCGTTGAAGGCGCGCACCCGGGGCCCGTAGAAGATGAGGAGGCTCGACAGGAGGATCGCGAGCAGCGGCACGCCGTAGACCGCCAGGACCGCGGCGGGGCTGCGCGCGGCGGCGCTGACCGCCGCGAAGCCGCCGATGCGCAGCGCCACGACGGCGACGATCGCGCCGGCGATCGCGACGCCGCGCCCCTGCCGGGTCGTGCGGGGATCGCCCAGAGCCGCGAAGGCGATGAAGACCAGGGCCAGCGGGTAGAGGCAGGCGGAGAGTCGGTCGTGCAGCTCGGCGCGGAACCGGCCCTTCTGCAGCTTGTAGTAGCCCTCCGTCGTGTCGGGGAACAGGAGCTGCGCCGTCGAGCGCTCGCGCGGCTTGTAGATCGTGTCGGAATCCGGGGGCGCGAAGGCCGCGAGGTCGATCGTGTAGCGCTCGAAGGTCAGGATCGAGGAATCGCGCGAGTCCTTCTGCTGCTGGTGGACGCTGCCGTTTTCCAGGATCAGGTAGCTCTGGCCGTCGACGTCGACCGCGTTGCCGCGCTCGGCGAGGTAGACCTTGGTCTTCCCGGCCTCGCGCCGGTCCTGGATGAACAACCCCTTGAGGGTGCCGCCCGGTCCGCGCTCGCGGAAGTGGAAGGTGATGCCGTTGTCGAGCTGGGTGAACTGCCCTTCCTTGACGACGTTCGCGATGAAGTCGCCGCGCACCCGGGTGATCACGTCGCGCAGCTCCTGGAAGCTCGCGGGCATGACCACAACGACCAGGAATCCCACCAGGAAGCTGACGAACAGCGCCAGGGTGAGGAAGGGCCGCAGCAGCGAGCGCGGCGGCATCCCGGCCGCCGACATGACAATCAGCTCGGAATCGCCGTTCAGCTTGTTGAGCGCGTAGATCGTGCCGATGAACAGCGCCACGGGGGCGATGACGACGACGAGGGTCGGCAGCGACAGGCCGGTGACGAAGAGGAAGACCAGCAGCGTCTGGCCCTTGGCGGTCACGAGATCGAGCTCGCGCAGGGCCTGGGTCAGCCAGATGGTGCCCGTCAGCCCGATCAGGCAGGCGAGGGTGGCGCCCAGGGCGATCCGAAAGATGTAGCGCTCGATCTGCCTCATCGGCCCGGCAGTCCCGCTCGTCCTCTCGCGCCCTCGAGGCGGCAGGGACCCGACAAAAGGGGCGATTCCAGGGCTGTCACGCCGCGTTGCGTTCTCCGTCTCAGCGGCTACACAGGGCGGATCGCCCGCGCCTCGGCGCGCGGGTGCGTAGTACGGCTCCGGAATAACGGGCAGGGCGACGGGTATGGCGGACGGTATCGAGGTCGGTTTCGGTCCCCTGGAGCAGAGCGGCCAGGGCCCCGGCGGATCCGGCGATCTCGTGGTCTTCGTCGGCGACGACCTGTCGCTCGGGTCGGCCGCCCGCGAGGCGCTGGGCGCCTCCGGGGCGGATCTCGTGGCCCGCGCCGCGGCCTCCGAGAAGTTCAAGGGCCGCTCGCTCAGCGCCCTGTCCCTGCCGGCCCCGGCGGGCGTCGGTGCCGACCGCCTCGTGGTCGTGGGCCTGGGCTCGGAGAAGGACCGGGCCAAGACCGACTGGCCGGCGCTCGGCGGCTTCACCGCCGGCAAGGTGGCGGGACGGACCGCCCGGGTGGTGCTCGACTGGCCGGGCGCGACGGTCACGGCGGCGCAGGCCGGCGAGTTCGCCCTCGGCGCGCGCCTGCGGACCTACGCGTTCGACCGCTACAAGACCAAGAAGAAGCCCGACGCCGACGACAAGTCCGTCACCGCGCTGACCCTGCTGCTCGCCGATCACGGCGCGGCCGCCCGCGAGGGCGAGGGCGCCAAGAGCCTGTCCGACAGCGTGGTCCTGGCCCGCGACCTCGTGAACGAGCCGCCGAACGTGCTCTTCCCGGCTGAGTTCGCCCGCCGCGCCTCGGAGCTCGCCAAGCTCGGCGTCGAGATCGAGGTGCTGGAGCCGGCCCGGATGCGGGAACTCGGCATGGGCGCGCTGCTCGCGGTGGCGCAGGGCTCGGCCCGCGAGCCGCGGATCGTGATCATGCGATGGAACGGCGGCCCCGCGGCCGAGGCGCCCGTGGCCCTCATCGGCAAGGGCGTCGTGTTCGATTCCGGCGGCGTCTCGATCAAGCCGGGCGGCGGCATGGAGGACATGAAGGGCGACATGGGCGGCGCCGCCGCCGTGGTCGGGGCGCTCCACGCGCTCGCCGCCCGCAAGGCGCACTGCAACGTGGTCGGCGCCATCGGCATCGTGGAGAACATGCCGGACGGCGGGTCGTACCGCCCGTCCGACATCCTGACCTCCATGTCGGGCCAGACCATCGAGGTGATCAACACCGACGCCGAGGGCCGGCTGGTGCTGGCCGACGTGATCACCCACGTCATCCGCAGCACCAAGCCCAAGGCCATCGTCGACCTCGCGACGCTGACCGGCGCGATCATCGTGGCGCTGGGCCAGGACATCGCCGGCATGTTCTCGAACGATGACACGCTGGCGGGCAACATCCACGCCGCCGGCGAGGCGACCGGCGAGAAGGTGTGGCGGATGCCGCTGATCCCCGCCTACGACAAGGCGATCGATTCCAAGTTCGCCGACATGAAGAACACCGGCGGCCGCCACGGCGGCGCCGCCACCGCGGCGTCGTTCATCAAGCGCTATGTCGAGGACGTTCCGTGGGCGCATCTCGACATCGCCGGCGTCGCGATGTCGTCGAACGCCAGCGAGATCAACCGCAGCTGGGGCGCTGGCTGGGGCGTGCGCCTCCTCGACCGGCTGATCCGCGACCATTACGAGGCCCGCTGAGGCGGCCGCGGCGGTCCCGACCCCGCGCGCCTCTCCGGCTGATCCCAGCATGGCCGCACACGCCAACGCCGCGCTCGACCGGGTCGGCCCGGGCGCCGGGACGTTCGGAGGCCGCTCCGGCGGCCTTCTGGCAGCGGCGGGGCCGATCCTCGCCATGCTGGCCGCCCTGGCTCTCGTCGCGGCGACCGGCCTGAGCCAGCGCGACGCCGTGCCGGAGGCCCTCGAGCCCTGGATCTTCGGCTACTTCATCGGCCGCTACCCGCTCTTCGCCTTCGCACTGGTCTACGGGCTCGGCCACCTCGCGCGGGTGGCGACGGGCCCGGGCCCGGGCTCCGCGCCGCGCCGGATCGTGTTCGGACTGGCGGGCGCGGCCGCGCTCCTCGCCGCCGGGCTCTACCCGACCTTCGGCGGCCTCGTCCTGCGCGGCGCCTTCGCCACCGGGGGCATGGCCTTCCTCACCCACCAGCCCCTGTGGCTGGCCTACGGGCTCGGCGCCGCCGTGGGCGCGCTGACGTTCGGCGGCGTCCTCGGCCTGTTCGCGGTCGCGGCCAACCGGCCCCTGCGGCCGCGGCTGCGCCGGGTCGGCTACGGCGCGCTCGCCTTCCTGACCCTGTGGCTCGGCGCGATCCTGATCGGCCTCGCCTGCGACCTGGGCGTCGGCCCCTGGCCGCGGCGTGCGATGCGGCCGGAGGAGGCCGCGCTCGCCGCCGGCCTGCTGATCGCGGCGGCCCTGCCCCACACCGTGCTGGCGACATTGCGCCGGCATCGTCCAGCCCTCTGACCCCCCTGCCTTGCGGGCCGGCCTCCGTTCCCGCAGAGTCCGCGCGACAGGCGTTGCGGGACTCGGCCCCCGAGAGTCGGGCCCGCGGGAGGCATCGCGATGCATGAGGCGAACGTGATGGAGCACGGCGCTCGAGCCGCCACGGCCGGAGCGATGCCGGGCCACGGGGCCTCCGACCGGCCCTGGCTGCCCTTCTATCCGCCCGGCGTGCCGGCGGAGATCGACGTCGCGGGCCTCGGGACCCTGGTCGACCTGTTCGAGACCAGCGTGACCGACTTCGCCGACCGGCCGGCGATGCTGTGCTTCGGCTCGACCATGACCTACGCGACCCTCGGCCAGCAGGCGCGCGACCTCGCGGCCTGGCTGCGCGGCCAGGGGCTGGCGAAGGGCGACCGCGTGGCGATCATGCTGCCGAACGTCCCCGCCTACGCCGTGGCGATCTTCGGCGTCCTCCTGGCGGGGGGAACGGTGGTCAACACCAACCCGCTCTACACGCCCCGGGAATGCGTGCAGCAGATCAACGATTCCGGCGCGCGGATCCTGATCGTCCTGGAGAATTTCGGCGCCACCATCGCGGCGGCGCTGCCGGACGTGGCCCTGGAGCGGGTCGTCCTCGTGGGTCCGGGCGACGGGCTGGGGCTGAAGGGGCGGGTGATCAACCTCGCGAGCCGGCACGTCCGCAAGGCGGTGCCGCCGTTCCGCCTGCCGGAAGGGCTGGCGATCCCGTTCGCCACCGTGCTCCGCCAGGGCCGGACGATGCCGCGCGCGTCCGCCGCGGTCGACCCGGAGGACCTCGCCTTCCTGCAATATACCGGGGGCACCACCGGCATCGCCAAGGCGGCGATGCTGAGCCACCGCAACATCATGGCGAACGTCGAGCAGTCGCAGCTCTGGTTCAACTCGAAGGATCCGAGCGTCGCGCGCTGCGTGGTCACGGCGCTGCCGCTCTACCACATCTTCGCGCTCACCGCGTGCTTCTTCCAGTTCATGCGCAGCGGCGGCTCTTGCCTGCTGATCCCCAATCCGCGCGACTGCGACGGCATGGTCAAGACCCTGAGCCGCACGCGCTTCACCCACCTGATGGGCGTGAACACGCTGTTCAACGTCCTGATCAACCATCCGAAGATCGGCACGGTGGATTTCGCCCACCTCGACTTCGTGGTCGGCGGCGGCACGGCCGTCCAGCGGGCGGTGGCCGAGCGCTGGAAGGCCCTGACCGGCAACACGATCATCGAGGGCTACGGCCTGTCGGAGACCTCGCCGGTCGTGTGCGTCAACCCGCGGGGCATGCGCGACTTCTCCGGCACGATCGGCTACCCGCTGCCCTCCACGGAGGTCTCGATCCGCGCCGTCTCCGGCGAGCCCCTCCCGGCCGGGCAGCCAGGCGAGATCTGCGTGCGCGGCCCGCAGGTGATGCGCGGCTACTGGAATCGGCCGGAGGAGACCGCGCGGGCGATGACCGCGGACGGGTTCTTCCGGACGGGCGACGTCGCGATCCTGCAGGCGGACGGCCAGGTCCGGATCGTCGACCGGATGAAGGACATGATCCTCGTCTCCGGCTTCAACGTCTATCCGAACGAGGTCGAGGACGTGCTGGCGGCCCACCCGGCCGTGCTCGAATGCGCGGTGGTCGGCGCGCCGAGCGAGGAGACGGGCGAGATGGTGGTGGCCCACGTGGTCCTGAAGGACCCGTCGGTCTCCACCGATATCCTGCGGGCGCATGCCCGCACCCAGCTCACCGGCTACAAGGTTCCCCGCCGCGTGGTGCTCCACGAGACCCTGCCGAAGACCAATGTCGGCAAGGTGCTGCGGCGGATGCTGCGCGACGAGACGCCGCCGGCCTAAGCGTCGCCCGCGCGGCGGAAGACGGCCTGCGTCCCGGTGCCGCTCACGGGCGGCGTAACTCCTGCGCGCCGTTCGCCGAAAGGTGAGGCTGCGGCGCTTGCGCCCCTGTCGGCCGCGGCCGATCTGTGGGTTGTGCAGGCAGGAGATCCGAGGAGACGGCCATGTTGATCAAGCGCAGGCGCGGTTGGGAGATTCCGGAGCATCTGGCGACGCCGGAGGCCGTCTTCCTCAATCGGCGGGCCCTGATCGGCGGCGCGGCCGGGCTCGCGGCCGGCTCGCTCCTGGGCGGACGCGCGGCCCTTGCGGCGGCGGGCGACCAGCCGCTCTACCCGGCGCCGCAGAACCCCGCCTACACGCTCGACCGCCCCCTGACCCCGGAGCGCTTCAGCGCCGACTACAACAATTTCTACGAGTTCGGCACGTCGAAGACGGTGCTGCCGGCGGCCAACGCCCTTAAGACGCAGCCCTGGACCCTGAAGATCGACGGGCTCGTCGAGAAGCCGTTCGAGATCGGCGTCGACGACCTGATCCGGAAGGTCGGCCTGGAGGAGCGTCTCTACCGTCACCGCTGCGTCGAGGCGTGGTCGATGGCGGTGCCCTGGACCGGATTCCCGCTGGCGAAGCTCGTGGCGCTGGCCAAGCCCGCCTCCGGCGCGAAGTACATCCGCTTCGAGACGTTCATGGACAAGGCGATGGCGCCCGGCCAGCGGGCGTTCTTCTATCCCTGGCCCTACACGGAGGGCCTGACCCTGGCTGAGGCCGGGAACGACCTCGCCTTCATGGTCACGGGGATCTACGGCAAGCCGCTGCCCAACCAGTTCGGGGCGCCGATCCGCGTCGCGGTGCCGTGGAAGTACGGGTTCAAGTCGGCCAAGTCACTGGTGAAGATCTCGTTCACGGCCGACCGGCCGAAGACCTTCTGGGAGGGTCTGCAGGCCTCGGAGTACGGCTTCTGGGCCAACGTGAACCCGGCCGTGCCGCACCCGCGCTGGAGCCAGGCGACCGAGCGCGTCCTCGGCACTGACCAGCGCGTGCCGACGCTGATCTACAACGGCTACGGCGAGCAGGTCGCCGGCCTCTACAAGGGCCTCGAGGGCGAGCGCCTGTTCGTGTGAGCACGCGCCTGCCGAAGCCGCGCTGATCTGGCGCGGCTTCCGCAGCGACGACGCGGCTCCTACGCTGCCCGGCCGACGAGGTCGACGGTCCGCGGCCTAGCGCGGGCAGGCATGGGCCCGCTCGAAGGCCTGCAGATCCGCCACCGTCGCCTGCTCTTGGCGCGAGAGCGGCACGCGATCCATGGCGTCGTACCGGCAATCGGCGTTGCCGAAGGTCCGGATCGCGCGCGGCGTGGTGAAGCAGTAGCCGGCCTGCTTGTAGATCAGGTTGCGTTGGTACCAAGCTTCCGCGCAGTCATCCGCCATCGCGCCGGTGGAGCCCGCGACGAGGACCAGAGCGTAGAGAGCAGCACGCATCGAATCGTCTCCGTGAGGAGACGGATCCAACCATCGGATGCTCAGTAGGTCCAGCGCTGCGCCTTCGAGACGAGGAAGTCGCGGAACGCCTGCACCCGGGCGACCGAGCGCATCTCCTCGGCGTAGACGAGGTAGCTCTCCAGGCTCGGCATCTCGGTCTCGCGCAGAACCTGCACGAGCTGCTGGCCGCCATCCACCGCGTAGTCGGGCAGGATGCCGATGCCGGCGCCGGCCTCCATGGCGCGCTGCAGGGCGCCGATATTGTTCACCGTCAGGTGGACCTGGCGCCGCTCGCGGCCCTCGCGGCCCGCGTCGGCGAGCCAGTGGGCGGCCAGAAGATACGAGGGCTCGTTGCCGCCGAAGGAGACGAGGCGGTGGTCGTCGAGCTCCTCGATGGTCTTGGGCTCGCCGAACCGCTTCACGTAATCCGGACTGGCGAAGGCGTGGTAGTGCACGGTGAACAGCCGCCGCTGGATCAGGTCCGGCTGCGCCGGGCGGCGCATGCGGATCGCCACGTCGGCCTCGCGCATGGCCAGATCGAGCTCCTCGTTGGTGAGGATCAGCTCGATGCGCACGTCCGGGTAGAGGTCCAGAAACTCGCCGACCCGCTGCGACAGCCAGGACGTGCCGAGGCCGACCGTGGTGGTGACCTTGAGGTCGCCGGTCGGCCGCTCGGAGGTCTCGACGAGGCGCGCCCGGGTATTTTCCAGGCGCAGCTTCATGTCCCGCGCGGCGCGGAACAGCAGATCGCCCTGCTCGGTGAGCAGTAGGCCGCGGGCGTGGCGGTGGAAGAGCGGCGCCTTCAGCTCACGCTCCAGGGCGCTGATCTGGCGGCTGACCGCCGATTGGCTGAGCCCGATATCGTCACCCGCCTTGGTGAAGCTCCCCGCCTCCGCGACGTTGAGGAAGATCCGGATCTTGTCCCAGTCCAAGGCGAGAACCCCTACCAGCGCGCGCCCACGGGTCGCGCCCGGGGTGGAGAAGGGGCGCGAAGCGGCGGGCAGATCACCGGGCGAACTGCGCGGTGCCGCGTGCGGATGGCCGCTCCCGACACCGCGCGGGCATGCAATCGGTGCATCCCGGCGCAGTCAGCACTCCTATGCACACGGTGCATGGTCCTGCGCAAGCGCAAGCAGCGCGAACTTGTTGAAATGCCAGGCCTGACGGCTCCGCGCGGGAGGTGCGGAAGCCCGTCCGGCCGTCATTCCGCCGCGGCGGCTTGGACCGGGCTCTCACCGATCTCGAGATTGGCCAGGAACTTCTCCGCCTCCAGCGCCGCCATGCAGCCCATGCCGGCGGCGGTGATCGCCTGGCGGTAGACGTCGTCCGTGACGTCGCCGGCGGCGAACACGCCCGGGATCTCGGTCTCGGTCGTGCCGGGCTTCACGGTGAGATAGCCGCCGTGGCGCATGGGCAGCTGACCCTCGAAGATGGCGGTCGCCGGCTGATGGCCGATCGCCACGAACACGCCGTCGGCCTTCACCTCGCTGATCTCGCCCGAGCGCGGATCCTTGAGACGGACGTGCGTCACGTTCGGTGCCGGCTTCTGCACGCCGCAGATCTCGGCGATCTCGCGGTGCCACAGCACCTCGACGTTCGGGTGCTTGAACAGGCGCTCCTGAAGGATCCGCTCGGCGCGGAAGCTGTCGCGGCGGTGGACCACCGTCACCTTGCTGGCGATGTTGGCGAGGTACAGGGCCTCCTCGACCGCGGTGTTGCCGCCGCCGACCACCACGACCTCCTTGCCGCGGAAGAAGAAACCGTCGCAGGTCGCGCAGGCCGAGACGCCGCCCCCCTGGAACGCCGCCTCGGACGGGATGCCGAGCCACTTGGCCTGCGCCCCCGTGGCGATGACCAAGGCGTCGCACGAGTAGGTCTCGCCGGAATCGGCCTCGAGGCGGAACGGCCGCTGCTTGAGATCGACCTTCGTGATGTATTCCGAGACGATCCGAGTGCCGACGTGCTCGGCCTGGAGGCGCATCTGCTCCATCAGCCAGGGGCCCTGGATGGCCTCGGCGAAGCCCGGGTAGTTCTCGACATCTGTGGTGATCATGAGCTGGCCGCCCGGCTGGAAGCCGGAGATCAGCAACGGCTCGACCATGGCGCGGGCGGCGTAGATCGCCGCCGTGTAGCCGGCGGGTCCCGAGCCGATGATGACGAGCTTGGCGTGGGTGTGGGCCATCTGTCTCGGTCTCCTCAGGCCGGTTCGGCCGCGCGGCGCGCGGCATAGGCGTCGGCGAGCGCCCGGGCGATCACCGGAGTCGCGTCGATCGGCTTGTACGTCAGATCTGCCAACTGACCGGTGAACGGTCGCAGCGCCCCGGCGATCGCCAGCCCGGCGAACATGCGCCGATGCCGAATATAGGTACGCGGCAGGTCGAACAGCAGGACCGGCGCGCCGGTGGACACCGCCTCGCTAACCATGTTGGCCGAGTCGGAGGTCACGACGATCGCCTCGGCGAGCGCCAGCATGGCCACGTAGGGGTTGTCGCCGCTCCCGTCCCAGAGGAACCCCCCGGTCTCGGCGGCCAGCACCTTCACGGCGTCGCGGAGCGGGTTCGGCGTCCGGCGGGAAATCGTCACCATCAGCCGGCAGCCCTGCGCGGCCAGTCCGCGCAGATCCTCCACGAGGCGGTTCATGTCGGTCTTGCGGTAGCTCAGGTGACGGCTGTCGCCGCCGACCAGCACCGCCACCCGCGGGCCGTCGAGGCGCGCGAGCCGCGGATCCGGCCGGACCCGGGCCGCGGCCAGGCGCGCCGCGGTGACGAGGTGCGGCGCCGTGAGCGTGGTGAAGACGTTGGGACCGCGCAGATCGTCGTAATCCGGCACCCAGATGAAGTCGGCGCTGTCGGCGCCGGTCCGCGGATCCTTCAGGAAGGCCGTGAACGTCCGGCCGCCGGTGGCGCGCCGCACGGTCCGCAGGTACGGGACCGACCGGCGGCCGGAGGCGATCAGGATGTCGGGGTAGGGGCCCGACAGGGCTCCGGCGCGGCGGCGCGGGCCCTCGCGCGGGTCGATCGGCCCCCAGGGCGCCATCCAGCCGAATGGTCCTGAGGCCGGCACCTTCCGGATCTCGAAGTCGAGACCCAGGGTCTCGGCGATGCCGACGCACTGGTTCTCGTCGCCGGCCTTGCCGTCCGTGACGATCCAGGCGCGGGCGCGGGCGAGCTCGGGCAGGCGCTCGCGCCGCGGGTCCGGACTGCTGACCGGCGCGCTCTGCGCCTCCGACACGTCGATGCTTGCCATGCTCCTCACCGGATACGCCCCACGCCGCCGACCGGGGCCGGCGGCCGTCTTCTAATCCCGCGGCAGGTCGCGGGCGAGCCACTGGGCGTAGATGTCGGCGATGGCGGCGAGCCGGCGCTGCTCGAATTGCGGATCGTACCACGCGCCGCCGTAGCTCGACGGCGTCGCGGTCATCTGCGGGTAACGCCCGAGCACCTGCCCCTTGGGCCCGACGAGCAACGCCTCGCCCTCCATGTAGTCGGTCTCGAAGTTGCCGCCCAGGCCGCGCAGGGAACCGCTGCCGACATAGGGCCGCAGCGACAGGCTCGTCACGACCACGACGAGGCGCGGCCCGCGGCCGCCGATCCGACCGGCGAAGTTCTTCCGCAGTGCTTCGGTCAGGTCGCCGGCCAGCGCCTCGGCCTGCAGCCCCGCGCCCTTGTTCAGGAGCGGCCGCACGTCGACCCGGACGTCGGAGAAGACCGGGGTCGGCGGAAAGTCGCTCGCCGCCGCGGACCCCGCGACGGCACCGAGGAGCAGGCCGGCGAGCCGGCCCCACGTACGCGGGCGCATCGGCTCAGCCGCCGTACTGGACGGCGACGACCTCGTAGGACTTGCCGCCCCCGGGCGTGGTGACCTCGACCGTGTCGCCGACGCCCTTGCCGATCAGCGCGCGGGCGATCGGCGAGGTGATCGAGACGCGGCCCGAGCGCACGTCGGCCTCCGGCTCTCCCACGATCTGGTAGGTCTTCTCCTCCTCCGTGTCCTCGTCGACGAGCTTCACGGTGGCGCCGAACTTGATCCTGTCACCCGAGAGCTTCGTGACGTCGATCACTTCGGCCCGCGCGATCATGCTCTCCAGTTCGAGGACGCGACCCTCGTTGTGGGACTGCGCCTCCTTGGCGGCGTGGTACTCGGCGTTCTCCGACAGGTCGCCGAGCGCGCGGGCCTCCGCGATCGCCTGGATGATGCGCTGGCGCTCCACCTGCTGGCGGTGCTTCAGCTCCTCTTCGAGGGCTGCCAGCCCGCGCACCGTGATCGGAACCTTGTCTATCGCCATCGTCTCGCGCCACAATGAAGAGGCCCGGCCGAGAGTGCAGCACTCTCCCCGGGCCATGAAATGAAGTCAGCGGAACCCTGAGGTTCAGGCCGCGAAGTATTCCTGCAACGCGCGGACCTTGAGATCGCCTTCTAGATAGGCCTTGATCCCCTCGGCCGCGGCCATCGCGCCGGCTAGAGTGGTGTAATACGGCACCTTATGCAAGAGGGCCGCGCGCCGGAGCGAGCGCGAGTCCGAGAGGGCGCCGGCCCCCTCGGTGGTGTTCAGGACGAGGTGGATCCCGCCGTTCTTGATCGCGTCGACCACGTGCGGCCGGCCCTCCAGAACCTTGTTGATCCGCTCGGCCGGAACGCCGTTCTCCGCGAGGTAGCGCTGCGTGCCGCCGGTCGCCAGGATGGTGAAGCCGAGATCGGACAGGAGCTTCATGGTCGGCAGGATGCGGGCCTTGTCGGCATCCCGAACCGAGACGAAGACGGCGCCCGCCTTCGGCACCTGGGTGCCCGAGCCGAGCTGGCTCTTGGCGAAGGCCACGCCGAAGCTGGCGTCGAGCCCGATCACCTCGCCGGTGGAGCGCATCTCCGGTCCGAGCAGCACGTCGACTCCGGGGAAGCGGGCGAAGGGGAAGACCGCTTCCTTCACGGCGATGTGCGGCAGGGTCTTGGGCTTCAGGCCGAAGGTCGCGAGCGGCTCGCCCGCCATGATCCGGGCCGCGATCTTGGCGATCGGCTCGCCGATGACCTTGGCGACGAACGGCACCGTGCGCGAGGCGCGGGGGTTCACCTCCAGCACGTAGATCGTGCCGTCCTTGATGGCGTACTGCACGTTCATCAGGCCGACGACGTTGAGCGCCAGCGCCATGGCCTTGGTCTGCCGCTCCAGCTCGTCCACGATCTCGGGCGAGAGCGAGCGCGGCGGCAGGGAGCAGGCCGAATCGCCGGAATGGATGCCGGCCTCCTCGATGTGCTCCATGATGCCGGCGATGAACACGTCCTTGCCGTCGCAGACCGCGTCGACGTCGACCTCGACCGCGTCCGACAGGTAGCGGTCGAACAGGAGCGGGTTCTTACCCAGCACCGTGTTAATCTGGCCGGTCTTGTCGTTCGGGTAGCGGGCCTTCACCTCGGAGGGGATCAGGCTCGGCAGCGTATCGAGCAGGTAGTCGGCGAACTGGGTCTCGTCGCGGATGATCGCCATGGCGCGGCCGCCGAGCACGTAGCTCGGGCGCACCACGAAGGGCAGGCCGAGCGTCTCGGCCACCAGCCGGCTCTGCTCGACCGAGTAGGCGATGCCGTTCTTCGGCTGCTTCATCCCGAGCTTGTCGAGGAGCCGCTTGAACTGGTCCCGGTCCTCGGCGAGGTCGATCGCGTCGGGCGAGGTGCCGAGGATCGGCACGCCGGCGGCCTCGAGGGCGCGGGCGAGCTTCAGCGGGGTCTGGCCGCCGAACTGCACGATCACGCCGTGCAGGGTGCCGGCCTGCCGCTCGGTCTCGATGATCTCCAGCACGTCCTCGGCGGTCAGCGGCTCGAAGTAGAGCCGGTCCGAGGTGTCGTAGTCGGTCGAGACCGTCTCCGGGTTGCAGTTGACCATGATGGTCTCGTAGCCGGCGTCCGACAGCGCGAAGCAGGCGTGGCAGCAGCAATAGTCGAACTCGATGCCCTGGCCGATCCGGTTCGGGCCACCGCCGAGGATCACGACCTTCTTGCGATCCGAGGGCTCCGCCTCGTCCACGACCGCGCCCGCGAACGGCGCCACGTAGGTCGAGTACATGTAGGCGGTGGGCGACTTGAACTCGGCCGCGCAGGTGTCGATCCGCTTGTAGACCGGGCGCACCGCCAGCGCGCGCCGGGCCGCGCTGACGGCGGCCTCGTCGGTTTTGGCCAGCACCGCGAGGCGGGCGTCCGAGAAACCGGCGGCCTTGAGCTGGCGGAAGGCGCCGGCCGTCTTCGGCAGGCCATGGGCCTTCACGCGGTTCTCGAGGTCGATGATCGCCTGGAGCTGCTCGAGGAACCACGGGTCGATCTTGCAGGAGGCGTAGACCTGCTCGTGGCTGACGCCGAGCCGCAGGGCCTGCGCGACCTTGAGCAGCCGGTCCGGGGTCGGGGTGCCGATCGCCGCCTTGATGGCGTTGTGGTCGTCGCCCTTGCCGAGCCCCTCGATCTCGATGTCGTCGAGGCCGGTCAGGCCGGTCTCGAGCGAGCGCAGGGCCTTCTGCAGCGATTCGGCGAAGCAGCGGCCGATCGCCATGGCCTCGCCCACCGACTTCATGGCGGTGGTCAGCGTCGGCTCGGCGCCCGGGAACTTCTCGAAGGCGAAGCGCGGGATCTTGGTGACGACGTAGTCGATCGTCGGCTCGAACGAGGCCGGCGTCGCGCCGCCCGTGATGTCGTTGGCGATCTCGTCGAGCGTGTAGCCGACCGCGAGCTTGGCGGCGACCTTGGCGATCGGGAAGCCGGTGGCCTTCGAGGCGAGCGCCGAGGAGCGCGAGACGCGCGGATTCATCTCGATCACGATCATGCGCCCGTTCTCAGGGTTGATCGCGAACTGCACGTTCGAGCCGCCGGTCTCGACGCCGATCTCGCGTAGCACCGCCAGCGATGCGTCGCGCATCACTTGGTACTCCTTGTCGGTGAGCGTCAGCGCCGGCGCGACGGTGATCGAATCGCCCGTGTGGACCCCCATCGGGTCGATGTTCTCGATGGAGCAGACGATGATGCAGTTGTCGTTCCGGTCCCGGACGACCTCCATCTCGTACTCTTTCCAGCCGAGCACGCTCTCCTCGATGAGCACCTCGTTGGTCGGCGACGCGTCGATGCCGCGCTCGACGATGTCGAGGAACTCCTCGCGGTTGTACGCGATGCCGCCGCCGGTGCCGCCCATGGTGAAGGACGGCCGGATGATCGCCGGCAGGCCGACCTCGGCCAGCGCGATCAGCGCCTGCCCGATCGCGTGCTCACCGTAGCGCTTGCGCCGCTCGGTCTCGCCCGCGGCCCAGCTCTTCTCGTAGGCCGCCAGCGCGGCCTGGCGCGCCGCCGGATCGCTGTTCGCCGCCTCGATCCTGGCGATCTCGGCCAGGTAGGCCTGACGGTCCGCCTTCTTGGCGGCGGACGCGTTGGCGAGCGCCGATTTCGGGGTGTCGAGCCCGATCTTGGTCATGGCGTCGCGGAACAGGCTCCGGTCCTCGGCCTTGTCGATGGCCTCGGCGGTGGCGCCGATCATCTGCACGCCGTACTTCGCGAGCACGCCCATCTTCTGCAGCGACAGGGCGCAGTTGAGCGCCGTCTGGCCGCCCATCGTGGGCAGGATCGCGTCGGGGCGCTCCTTCTCGATGATCTTGGCGACGATCTCCGGGGTGATCGGCTCGACGTAGGTCGCGTCCGCCATGTCCGGGTCGGTCATGATGGTCGCGGGGTTCGAGTTCACTAGGACGATGCGGTAGCCCTCCTCGCGGAGCGCCTTGCAGGCCTGGGTGCCGGAATAATCGAACTCGCAGGCCTGTCCGATGATGATCGGACCCGCACCGATGATCAGGATCGAGGAGATGTCGGTGCGTTTGGGCATCGTGGGCCTTCTCAGGCCAAGCGCGCCCGATCGGGCACGGCTCGACTGAGCCCTGCTCCCGGACGCGCGTGGCGGGAATGTCGTTGAGCCCCGCGTTTACACGGGCGACGGGCGCATTGGAAGGCCGGGACGACCGCGCAGTCTGGCCGCGCGCCCGGCGCATGGATGCGGCATCGATCCTTCGATTTGGAGGATTTATAAATTCTCACAAGATTTCATCGATTTCTTGCAGGAAATCGACGCCGGACCTTAAGCTCCGATGGATCGGCCAGCGCGCCGATCGACATCATCATCGTTCGAGACCGAAAATGCCCAGGCTAGCGACACTCTTCGCGATACTTCTGATCGGCTCGATGACGGGCGCGAACGCTTCGGAGATTGCCATCAAGACTTTGAACAGCGGTCCGGGCGGGATGATGGTCTTCGACCCGGCCTTCGTGAAAATCCAGCCCGGCGACACGGTGCGGTTCGTGCCGGCCGACAAGGGTCACAATGCCGAGCTGATCAAGGGGATGGCGCCCGAGGGCGCGGCGCCGTTCAAGACGGTGGTCGGCAAGGAGGAGGCCGTGACCTTCGACAAGCCCGGCCTCTACGGCATCAAGTGCTCGCCGCACTACATCATGGGGATGGTCGGCCTCGTCCAGGTCGGCGACAAGCCCGAGAACCTGGAGGCGGCCCGGGCGGTGCCGCAGAACAAGCTGGCCGCCAAGCGGTTCGAGCCGCTGTTCGAGAAAGTTCAGTAGGCGCCGGGGCGGCTCTGGCCGCCCCGATCCGTCTCAGAAGCCGGCGTGGAGCGCGGCGACCGCCCGGTCGATCGAGAGGTAGAACACCCCGAAGGCCACCAATGCGGCGGCCGCGAACTCCACGGCGACATTCGAGAGCGTCTGCGCGCGCCGCAGGGCCTCGCGGCCGAAATAGACCGAGACCCAGGCGAGGGCGAGGACCGCCGGCATGGCGAAGAGGTAGGACACCGTGCTCTCGACGCGGTCGAAGCCGCCGGTCGGATCGATCAGCGCCCGGATGTTGCGCACCCAGGGGGCGTAGACGGCGGCGTAGAGGGCGGTCAGCCAGGACAGGCCCGCGGCGACGCCGAGATGGAAGGTGAAGCTGCGGTGCAGGCGGGAGAAATCGTCGCGCGCCTCGTCGATGGTCATCCGGCAATCCCCTGCGACGGGCCGCCGTCGCCGGGCGCGGATGCGCCGCCGTTCAGGGGCCGTCGTGGGCTCCCTTAAGCCGTCCGATCTGGCGGATTTTATGGCCCCGCCGCGGCCCGATTGGGATCGGGACGCAGGACTGAAAGGCCGCGCACCGCGGCTCTGCCGCCCTCGCGAGGACGACGCGTCAGGAGCGCTCGGGTTCGCCCGAGCGCATCAGCGTCACGAAGCGCTCGAAGAGGTAGTGGCTGTCGCGCGGGCCGGGGGAGGCCTCCGGGTGGTGCTGCACCGAGAAGGCCGGGCGGTCGGTGAGGGTCAGGCCGCAATTCGAGCCGTCGAACAGCGACACGTGGGTCTCCACGGCCGTCTCCGGCAGGCTGTCCGGGTCCACCGCGAAGCCGTGGTTCATCGACACGATCTCGACCTTGCCGGTGGTCTTGTCCTTCACCGGGTGGTTCGCGCCGTGGTGGCCCTGGCCCATCTTCACGGTCCGGCCGCCGAGGGCGAGACCCATCAGCTGGTGGCCGAGGCAGATGCCGAAGGTCGGCACCTTCTGGTCCAAGAGCTTGCGAATCACCGGGACCGCGTAGGCGCCGGTGGCGGCCGGGTCGCCGGGGCCGTTCGACAGGAACACGCCGTCCGGCTTCAGCGCCAGGATCTCCTCGGCCGTCGTGGTGGCCGGCACGACGGTGACATCGCAGCCGGCCTGGGCGAGGAGGCGCAGGATGTTGCGCTTCACGCCGTAATCGATGGCCACGACTTTGAGGCCCTCGCCGGGTGCGCGCGTGCCGTAGCCGTTACCGAGCGCCCAGACGGTCTCGGACCATTCCGACGGCGCGCGGCTCGTCACCGGCGGAACGAGGTCTAGCCCCTCCATGGGGGCGAGGGCCGCCGCGCGGGCCTTGAGGGCCTCGCGGTCGAAATTGCCCTGGGGATCGTTGGCGATCACGGCGTTGGGCATGCCCCGGTCGCGGATGCGGGCCGTGAGCGCCCGGGTGTCGACGCCCGTGATGCCGACGATGCCGCGCGCCCTGAGCCACCCGTCGAGGTGCGACGATGACCGCCAGTTCGACGGGTTCGTCACCGCCGAGGCGATGACGGTGCCGCGGACGCCCGAGGCCGGCGCCGCCTCCAGGCTCTCCAGATCCTCGTCGTTGGTGCCGACATTGCCGATATGCGGGAAGGTGAAGGTGACGATCTGGCCGGCATAGGACGGGTCCGTCAGGATTTCCTGGTAGCCGGTCATCGCGGTGTTGAAGCAGACCTCGCCGTCGGCCACGCCGGTCTGGCCGATGCCGAATCCCTCCAAAATGGTGCCGTCGGCCAGCACCAGCAGGGCCGTCGCGACGGGCTCGGCCCAGGGCTCGGGAGCCTGAGGCTCGGGGGCATGCGCGGCGGCGTCTTGCAGCATGGGCTGAGTCTCGCTTATGTCCGGCCAAAGGCGGGCGCCGGGTTGCGGCGCTCTCGGCTTGCGGCATGATCGTGTGCGGCGCTCTTAGCGAGCGGCCCGCGATGGGGTCAATGTGGCTCCGCTGCCGGCAGGGCTCAACACCCGCAAATCGCAGGCCAGCCCCCCGCTTCGACCGTTGGAAGGTTCATCGAGATGCTGCGCGCGCGCTTCACCACCGAGATGAAGGAGGCCATGAAGGCCGGCGACAAGGAGCGGCTGGCGACCGTCCGGATGATCCAGGCCGCCCTCAAGGACCGGGACATCGAGGCCCGCGGCAACGGCAAGGAGCCGATCTCCGACGAGGAGATCCTGTCGCTCCTCCAGAAAATGACCAAGCAGCGCACCGAATCGGCTGCCGTCTACGAGCAGGGCGGGCGTCCGGAGCTCGCCGCTAACGAGCGCGCCGAGATCGCGATCATCGAGAGCTTCCTGCCGAAGCAGATGGACGAGACCGAGATGAAGGTGGCGGTCGAGGCGGCGATCCTCGAGACCGGCGCGGCCGGCCCGAAGGACATGGGCAAGGTGATCGCCGCCCTGAAGGGCACCTTCGCGGGCCGGATGGATTTCGGCAAGGCGAGCGGCCTGGTGAAGGCGGCGCTGGCGGCGAAGGGCTGAACCTCTCCCCGCAATCCTCCACCGGATTCAGGGGGTGTGAGGGACTCGGTCACGCCTCTCGCGCTATAGGAGCGGGTTCACGCAACCCGTCCCAGGCCCCGTGCGCTATCCGCCCCACATCCTGGAAGAGATCCGTTCCCGGCTGCCGGCCTCGTCGGTGGTCGGCCGCCGCGTGCAGTTGAAGAAGGCCGGCCGCGAGTGGCGCGGCCTGTCGCCGTTCAACGCAGAGAAGACGCCGTCCTTCTACGTGAACGACCAGAAGCAGTTCTACCACTGCTTCTCGTCCTCCAAGCACGGCGACATCTTCACCTTCCTGATGGAGACGGAGGGCCTCAGCTTCCCCGAGGCGGTCGAGCGGCTGGCGGGCGAGGCCGGCGTCAGCCTGCCGGCGCCCACCGAGGACAACCGCGCCAGCGAGCAGAAGCGGTCCGGGGCGATCGAGGTCATGGAGATGGCCGCGCGCTGGTTCGAGGAGCGCCTGCGATCGGGCCAGGGCAGCGAGGCCCGCGCCTATCTCGAGCGGCGCGGGTTGCGGGACGAGACGCAGCGCGCCTTCCGCCTCGGCTACGCGCCGGGCGAGCGCTACGCCCTGCGCGACCACCTCGCCGGGCAGGGGGTCGAGAAGGCGCTGATGGTCGAACTCGGCCTGCTCGCGGCGGGGGAGGGGGTCTCGGTCCCCTACGACTATTTCCGCGACCGGGTGATGTTCCCGATCACCGACACCCGCGGCCGGGTCGTGGCCTTCGGCGGCCGGGCGCTCGCCAAGGAGGTGCGCGCCAAGTACCTCAACTCGCCGGAGACGCCGCTCTTCCACAAGGGACGCACGCTCTACAACCTCCACGGCGCCCGCAAGGCCGCGCATGATCGCGGCTCGATCATCGCGGTGGAGGGCTACGTCGACGTCATCGCCATGACGCTCGCGGGCCATCCCGAGACGGTGGCGCCGCTGGGCACCGCTCTCACCGAGGACCAGCTCGGGCTGCTCTGGCGCCACGCCGACGAGCCGATCCTGTGCTTCGACGGCGACAAGGCCGGCCAGCGGGCGGCCTTCCGGGCCCTCGACATCGCGCTGCCGCTCCTCGAGCCCGGCCGCTCGCTGCGGATCGCGCTGCTGCCGGGCGGCCAGGATCCGGACGACCTGCTGCGCTCGGGCGGCCCGACGGCCATCGACCAGGTACTCGCGGCCGCGCTTCCCCTCTCGGAGCTGCTGTGGCGGCGCGCCCTCGAGGCGGGACCGGTCGACACGCCGGAGCGCCGCGCCGGCCTGACCCAGACCCTGCGCACCACCGTCGCGACGATTCGCGACGAGACCGTGCGGCGCTACTATCGCGACGATGTCGAGGAGCGCCTGCGCGGCCTGTCGCCCCGCGGCAACCGCGCCGCCGGCGGGACCCCGCGCGGGCGCCAGCGCTTCGCCCGGCCCGGCGAGCCGGTCTCGCCGCGCATCACCGGGAGCCCGAGTCCCTCGGTGACGGCCTCGGCGGGCTTCACGGGCGCCGCCCCGGTGCGTGAGGCGGTGATCGTCGGCACCCTGTTGGCCCATCCCGAGATGATGGCGGAGTTCGGCGAGGAGGCGGCCGAGCTCGACTTCGCCGATCCCGACGCCCGGGCGCTGCTGTCGGTCCTGCTGGCCTGCGCGGCCGAGGACGAGCACGCGGCGCCCGAGGTGTTGCAGAACCGCATCAACCGCGCCGGACTCGCTGGGGCGGCCGACCGAATCCTCGCCCTGGCCCGCTCGCGGGACCGCACGACCCTGGCCCCGCACGCCGATCCTGCCCACCGCGCAGACGCGCTCCGACAGGCGATGATCTTGCACCGGCAGGCAGGAGCGCTACATAGCGAACTTCGCGAAGCACGGCAGGCGTTTGAGGACGATCCGACCGATGCCGGGTGGGCATGGCTCTGCGAAGTGAAGGCGAGGCTGGAAACCGTCATCGCCGCCGAGGCGGAGGCCGATGCACCGGTGTCGAGCGACTCGACGGCCGTGTGATGCCTGTGTCATGGCGGTGGCGGGGTGACGTGTCCCGCCATAGTTAACAATCGGTCAAGCCTCGGGCTTGCATACGGAAACCGACGACTCACGGCGACCGGAGCGATCCGGCGCCGATCTCATACAGCGGCGCCGACGGCGTGGACTGGCCTCATCGGGGCCTCCGCTACGCGCCGCGTGCGAAACAATAGGCTGATCATGGCGACGAAGGCAACGGAACGGGACGAGACGGACGCTGCCCCCGAGCAGCAGACCGACGGGCCGCTCCTCGACCTGACGGATGCTTCGGTCAAGCGGATGGTCAAGCTCGCCAAGAAGCGCGGCTACGTGACCTACGAGGAGGTCAACGAGGTCCTGCCCGAGGGGCAGTCCGATCCGGACCAGCTCGAGGACGTGCTCTCGCAGCTCTCCGAGATGGGCATCAACGTCGTCGAGGCCGAGGAGACCGACGAGGCCGCGGGCGAGAAGGCCGCGGACGGCGAGGAGGAGGAGGCCGAGGGCGGCGAGGTCGCCGAGGTCGCGCCGGCGCGCGCCGTCGCGGTCGCCACGACCACCAAGGAGCCGACCGACCGCACCGACGATCCGGTGCGCATGTACCTGCGCGAGATGGGCTCGGTGGAGCTCCTGTCCCGCGAGGGCGAGATCGCCATCGCCAAGCGCATCGAGGCCGGCCGCGAGGCGATGATCGCGGGTCTCTGCGAGAGCCCGCTGACCTTCCAGGCGATCATCATCTGGCGGGACGAGCTCGTGGAGGGCAAGGTTCTCCTGCGCGACATCATCGACCTCGAGGCGACCTACGCGGGCCCGGACGGCAAGAACGCGCCGCAGATCGCCGAGGGCGAGGATGGCGGGGACGACGCGGAGCCGCCCGCGCCGCCGGAGGGTGGCGACGACGAGGACGACCTCGAGAACAACGTCTCGCTTGCCGCCATGGAGGCGGAGATCAAGCCGCGGGTCCTCGAGACCTTCGACGCGATCGCCGCGAACTACCGCAAGCTGCGCAAGTTCCAGATCGAGGGCACCGAGCGCAAGGCCGCCGGCGAGCAGAACACCCCGGCCCAGAACCAGAAGCAGATCGAGCTGAAGGACATCGTCGTCGCCGACGTGAAGTCCCTGTCTCTGAACAACAACCGCATCGAGGCGCTGGTCGGCCAGCTCTACTCGATCAACAAGCAGCTGATCGGCCACGAGGGCCGGCTGATGCGCTTCGCCGAGAGCCACGGCGTGGCCCGCGACGAGTTCCTGCGCCACTACCAGGGCTACGAGCTCGATCCGAACTGGATGGAGCGCGTCGGTACGCTCGGCGGCAAGGGCTGGAAGAACCTGGTCGAGCGCGGCTCGAGGCAGGTGGCGGAGCTGCGCGCGCAGATCCTCGACCTCGCCTCGGAGACGGGCCTGGAGATCGGCGAGTACCGCCGCATCGTCAACATGGTCCAGAAGGGCGAGCGCGAGGCCCGGCAGGCCAAGAAGGAGATGATCGAGGCGAACCTGCGCCTCGTGATCTCGATCGCCAAGAAGTACACGAACCGCGGCCTGCAGTTCCTGGACCTGATCCAGGAGGGCAACATCGGCCTGATGAAGGCGGTCGACAAGTTCGAGTACCGCCGCGGCTACAAGTTCTCGACCTACGCCACGTGGTGGATCCGGCAGGCGATCACCCGCTCGATCGCCGACCAGGCCCGGACCATCCGCATCCCGGTGCACATGATCGAGACGATCAACAAGATCGTCCGCACGTCGCGCCAGATGCTGCACGAGATCGGCCGCGAGCCGACCCCGGAGGAGTTGGCCGAGAAGCTGGCCATGCCGCTGGAGAAGGTCCGCAAGGTCCTGAAGATCGCCAAGGAGCCGATCTCCCTCGAGACGCCTATCGGCGACGAGGAGGACAGCCACCTCGGCGACTTCATCGAGGACAAGAACGTCGTCCTGCCGATCGACGCGGCGATCCAGTCGAACCTGCGCGAGACCACGACGCGCGTGCTCGCCTCGCTCACGCCCCGCGAGGAGCGCGTGCTGCGCATGCGCTTCGGCATCGGCATGAACACCGACCACACCCTGGAGGAAGTCGGCCAGCAGTTCTCGGTGACCCGCGAGCGCATCCGCCAGATCGAGGCGAAGGCGCTGCGGAAGCTGAAGCATCCCTCGCGCAGCCGGAAGCTCAGGAGCTTCTTGGACAACTGAGCCCGCGCCGCGAACCGCGCGGCGCTTCCCCGTCGCCCGCGTTGCCACGGTGCCGCGCGGCATCCAGTCTGGCGCCATGCTCGAACGCCGCCCGCCAACGCCCGGATCCCCGACGGCCTTCGCGGACGGCTCGGAGGCCGACGACGTGCCCTTCGGCGCGCTCCAGCCCTCCGTGGGCATCCGCGACTGGCTTCTCGGCGAGGGCGCGCGGATGCCCAACGCCGAGGAGATGCTGGCCGGGCTCGCCGAGCGCCTGATCGCGATCGGCGTGCCGGTGGACCGGGCCTCCACGGCGATCGACACCCTGCACTCGGAATATGCCGGAGTCGGCCGAATCTGGACCCGCGACGGCGGCACCACCGTGCGGCTGTTCCCCCACGGGGCCCGCTCGACGGACGCGTACCTCAACAGCCCGTTCCACACGGTCCACGAGACCGGCGAGTGGCTGATCCTCGACCTGTCGAAGACCCCGGACGACGCCTACGCGATCGTTCCCGACCTGAAGGCCGGCGGCTACACCCACTACGTCGTCGCGCCCCTGTTCTTCACGAACGGCACGCAGAACGGCATCACCTTCGCCACGCGGGCCCCCGAGGGGTTCCGGGACGACGACATCGCGATCCTCCGCTTCGTCATGCCGGCGCTGGCGGCCGTGATGGAGATGCGCGTCCTCAACAAGCAGCTCGACCACGTGCTCCGGCTCTATGTCGGCGACGAGCCGCACCGGGCGATCCTGGCCGGCGACATCCGCCGCGGGCAGGTGACCCGGATCCGCTCGGCGATCCTGTTCGCCGACATGCGCGACTACACCCGCACCACCGCCGACATGACGCCGGAGGAGGCGGTGGGCCTGCTCAACGTGTTCTTCGACTGCCTCGTGCCGCCGATCGAGCGTGAGGGCGGCGAGGTCCTGAAGTATCTCGGCGACGGCCTGCTGGCGATCTTCCGGGAAACCGGCGACGATCTGGGCGGCGCGGCCAAGGGCGCGCTCACGGCGGCCCAGCACGCCCTGGCGGCCCTCGACGAGGCGAACGCCCTACACCAGTTCCCGGTGCCGGTGGCCGCCGGCATCGCGCTCCACCACGGCGAGGCCGCCTACGGCAATGTCGGGTCCGGCTCACGCCTCGACTTCACGGTGATCGGCCGCGACGTGAACCTCGCGAGCCGCATCGCGCAGCTGAACCGCGCCCTCGGCGAGCCGCTGCTGATGTCGAAGCCCTTCGTGGACTTCCTCTGGGGAGACCCGATCCCAATGGGAGAGCACCGGCTCAACGGCTTCGACGAGCCCATGGCGGTGTTCCGGCCGAAATTCCTGCGCCCGCGCAAGTCCAGCTGAGCGGCCCTTTGATCGGTCCCGACGTCACGCGGCGCTCACGGAGATAAGCCGCGATCTGAGGCCCGCAGCCGATCCGCGCGGTGCGCGTTCACCACGTCGGCACGAACGGCAGAGCGTAGGGCGTGTGCCGGCAACCCCAGACCGGATCGATCATCTGCGCCATCACGTCCCGGGCCAGGGCGCCGGCGCGTATGGCGACCTCCCGCGGGACATGCGCCCGCTCGAGGATCTTCAGGCAGGCATGTCCGCAGGCGCTGAACTGGCCGCTGTGGTACGCGTTGAGGGCGAACTCGTCGAGCAAGCCGTACTCGTAGACCCACGGGTTCAGGGAGATGCCCTCGCTCGGAAGCTCGAGCGCCAGGCCCGCCTCGGCGTAACGATAGCCTTCCGCGAACCGCTTCCTCAGCCTGCAGAATCGGCTGGCCCCGTGGCGCGCCTCCGCCCGCCCCGGACGGATTGCGGTGGCGCGCTCGTAGAGCTGCAGCACCCTGTCCTCCGGCTCGTCGAGGCGCTCCGCGTTCACCGCGGCCATCAGCAGGTTGAAATAGACCTCCTCGTCCCATCCGCCGAGATCGGCCCGCTTCAGGAAGCAGGCGAGCGCTTTCCGGTACTCGCCGGCGGCGTCGTAGGTGGTGCCGAGGTACATCGTGTACCGGGCGATCATGAAGGGGTCCGTCTCGACCGCCAGCGCCTTCTCGAGGACGGCGATATCCCGCGCGTCCGCCGTCGCGTCGCGGTGGCGGGCACCGTCGTCGCCCCGACGCATCGCGAGGGGGAGGATCGGTGTCTCTGTCACGCCGGGGCAGCTGAGGAATTCGTGCAGGACGCCCCGGTAACGCCAGTTCTCCCGGGTGCTGACCAGCTGGTTGCGCCAGTACCGCGTGTGCGCGTCGATGATCTCGAACCGATAGCCGGGCGCACGCAGCTTCGGCATCGTGAAGTCCGCCGGGATGATCAGCTCATCGTCGGCGTCGATGATCAATGCGTACTGCGCGTGACGCCGCGCGAGTTTCAAGGCCTCGTTCCGATTGAAGGCGAAGTCGACCCAGGAGCGCTCGACCAGGGCACCCGGTATGTCCGCGAGCGCGGCGCGGACAACATCCTGGGTCCCGTCCGTCGAGCCGGTATCGACGACGATCCAATGATCGATGATCGGACGAACAGAATCGAGGCAACGCCGAATAACGTGGGCCTCGTCCTTCACGATCATGGACAAACAGATCGTCGATCCGCGATTCTTCATGCCGAAGCCGTCCCATCGCGCGCTCACGTGTCGGATGCGCAGTCATGCAGGCTCCTAGCATTGCCGTAATGCGCTGACAAAACAAACATATCCTTCGGCAAAATTTAGATTAAATATCCGTCAGGACAGACAATCGTCGATTTGTATATAAATACTCCGGCTTCATGGTCTCATAATTGGAAATACATGCAATCGATAGACTGATCGAGCGGATCAGGAGACGCCCGCCATCGGGCTGGCACGAGGCCCGAACGCCGTAGGTCATCGGCGCGGGCGTTGGGCCCGCAGCCGATCCCGTGGTGCAAGCTTGGGGGCCCCCCCCACAGGAGCGCCTCGGCCAGACAGATCAGCGTTGATCTCCGGCCGCTTCAGCCCCGGAGCGTCATCGTGCTGCCGGAGATGCCGAAATCGCGCAGACGCCTGAGGAACGACATGCCCAGCAAACTCGTCGACAGGAGCCCGCGCGGGATCACGACCGCATCGACGTCCCGCACCGTGATCGATCCGATCTGCACGATGGCGATCCGGATCGGCGCCACGCGGACCGTGCCGTTCGCGGTGTTCCAGACGCGGGTGAAATCGGCCGGAGTGACCCGGATCCCGATCCGCGCGGCATCCTCCTCGGAGAACGCGCAGGCGCTCGCCCCCGTATCGACCATCATCGGCAGCGAGCGGCCGTCCAACAGCGCATTGACGAAGAAGTGGCCGTTGCGCCCGGCCTGGAGGGCCACGCCGGCGGCGTCGACTGCGGGAACGGGCTCCGGCGGCGGCGTGACGGCGAGGGCCACCGGCGCCGGCCTCATGCCGTCGCGCAGCTTCAAGGCGGCCGTGACACCGAGGAAGCCGAGCAGGCAGATCAATAGGATTGCGCGCACGCGAGTCCGCCCGTGACGTGGAGTGCCGGCGACCGGAGACGTTCCGGAATCCCGGTGATGAGAGGCCAGACCGGTGAAGGGATGGTGCGCGATCGCGGCCGCCGCCGCGGCGCGCGCGCCGATTCCGCTCCGCTTGGTGTCCAGATCGTCACCGGGATCATCGGATTGTCGCGGGAACGCCCGGATGGTCGCGGCGCGGGGTTGACCGGCAGCGGCCGGGGAGCCACATCTGCGTCTGTTCCAGGGAGATCCCCGGCAAGGGGCTGAGAAACCGCTGGCACGTCCGTCAGGACCTGCGGCGCGGAAATCCTTCGAACCTGATCCGGCTCATACCGGCGTAGGGATTGGACCGCGGCCGCCTGAAAGGCAGGCCACAGCTTCTCACCGAAGCGCACGGCCCGATCTCCGCGACGGCAATCCGCGGAGATGATTGTGCCCCTCGACCGACCCGCCTCACCGATCGGCCGCCGCCGCAACCCGGACGGCAGCGTCGCGCCGGCGACCCTTCCGGCGCGGACGGACGTCGCCGTGGTCGGCGGCGGGCTGATCGGGCTGTCGATCGCGTGGCGCCTCGCCCGGGCCGGCCGCGCCGTGACGGTGCTGGAGCGGGACACGATCGGGGCGGGCGCGAGCCTCGCGGCCACCGGCATGCTGGCCCCGGCCGCCGAGCACGAGCCGGGCTCCGATCCGCTGCTGCCGCTCGCCCTGGACTCGCTGCGGCTCTGGCCCGCGTTCCGCGACGCCCTGGAGGCCGAGTCCGGCCGGGCGATCGACTACCGCGCCGACGGCACCCTGGTGCTGGCGGTCGGCCGCGACGAGGTCGAGCGCCTGCGCTTCCGCTTCGACCTTCAGCGCCGCTCGGGGCTCGAGGCCACGTGGCTGCCGGGCAGCGAGGTCCGGCGCCTGGAGCCGGGCCTGCGCCCCTCCGTCACCGCCGGGATCCACTGCCCGCTCGACCATCAGATCGATCCCCGTCTGGTCATGGACGCCCTTACCGAGGCCTGCCGCCGCGCCGGCGCGATCCTGGTTGAGCGGACCCCCGTCACCGCCCTGGACTGGTCGGGTGGCCGCGTGACCGGGATCCGCGCCGGCGACCGCGTCGTCGCGGCCGAGACCGTCATCCTCGCCTCCGGCGCCTGGAGCGGGGAGGGCGGCCTGCTGCCCGACGCGCTCGCCCTTCCGGTCCGCCCGCTGAAGGGCCAGTCCCTGGCCCTGCGCACCACCGCTCGGACCGGTACCCTGGCGCGGATGGTCTGGACCGAGCAGGTCCACATGGCCCCGAAGAGCGACGGCCAACTCGTCGTGGGCGCGACCGTGGAGGATTGCGGCTTCCGTCCCGGCGTCACCGCGGGCGGACTCTACGCCCTGCTGGAGGGTGCCCGCCGGGTGCTACCCGGCATCGAGGAGATGGAGGTGGAGGCGGTCTGGAGCGGGTACCGCCCGACCTCGGACGACGACGCACCGATCCTCGACGCGATCGCGCCGGGCCTCGTCGCCGCCACCGGGCATCACCGCAACGGCTACCTGCTCGCCCCGGTGACCGCCGACGCGATCGCCGCGCTGGTGCTGCGCGGCGCGCTGCCGGAGGTGGCGCGTCCCTTCACCCGCGCGCGCTTCGGCCAGCCGGAAGCGCTGAGGGCCTCGGCATGAAACTCCTCGTCAACGGTGAGCCGCGCGAGTGCGCGGTCGAGACGGTGGACGCCCTGTTCCGCCTGGAGGCGGAGGAGAGCGGCATCGAGAGCCCGCAGGGCGTCGCCATCGCGCTGAACGGCCGCGTTCTGCGCCGCCGGGACTGGGGCGAGACACCGGTCGCGGAGGGCGACCGGGTCGAGATCGTCCGCGCCATGCAGGGAGGTTGAGCATGGACCAGAGTCACTTGCCGCCGCGCCCCGAGGGTGGGGATGACGGCCTGACCATCGCCGGGGTGAGGCTGTCGTCCCGGCTGTTCATCGGCACCGCCGGCTACCCGACGCAGGCGATCATGCGCGACGCCGTCGCGGCGAGCGGCGCCGACGTGGTCACCGCCTCGATCCGCCGGGTCTCGCTCCAGGGCCACGGCTCGGACACGGTCAAGATCCTGAAGGGCAAGCGCTTCTTGCCGAACACCGCCGGCTGCGAGACGGCCCGCGACGCGATCATGACCGCCGAACTCGCCCGCGAGGCGCTCGACACCAACTGGATCAAGGTCGAGGTGATCGGCGACCGCGAGACGCTCTACCCGGACGTGATGGAGCTGATCGAGGCCTGCCGCCATCTCGTGGACGACGGCTTCGTCGTGCTGCCCTACTGCAACGACGACCCGATCGTGTGCCAGCGCCTGGAGGATCTCGGCTGCGCCGCGGTGATGCCCATGGGCTCGCTGATCGGCTCCGGGATGGGTGTCGCCAATCCGGCCAACTTGGAGCTGATCTGCCGCCGGGCGACGGTGCCGGTGGTGGTCGATGCCGGCATCGGCACCGCATCGGACGCGGTGATTGCCATGGAGCTCGGCGCCTCCGCCTGCCTGATCAACACCGCCGTGGCCAAGGCCGACGATCCGGTGCGGATGGCTCGCGCCATGGGCCGGGCCGTGGAGGCCGGGCGCGACGCGCACCGCGCCGGGCGGATCCCCCGCCGCGGCCGGGCCGAACCGTCGAGCCCGCAGCTCGGCCTCGTCGGCTCGTGAGGGCGCTACCGTCGCCGCTGCTCGCGGTGACGGACCGGCACGGGCATCCGCGGCCCCTCGCCGAGACCGTCCAGGCGGTCCTCGACGGCGGCGGGCGCTGGATCTGGTTCCGCGACAGGGACCTGGAGGCGGATGCCCGCCTGCGCCTCGGCGCGCGCGTGGCCGAGCGCGTGCGGGCCGCGAACGGCGTCCTGACGATCGGAGGCGATGTCGCGCTCGCGCGCGCCCTCGGTGCCGACGGCCTGCATCTCGGCGGCGGCTCGGGACCGGAGGCGATCGCGGCGGCGCGGGCGGCACTCGGTCCGCTCGCGCTGATCGGCGTCTCGGCCCACGCGCCGCGCGAGGCTGCGGCTGCCGCGCAGGCCGGCGCCGATTACGTGACCCTCAGCCCGATCTACACGACCGCGAGCAAGCCCGGCTACGGGCCGGCGCTCGGGTCCGAGGGGATCGGCGCCGCGCGGGCGGCGGGCCTGCCGATCGTGGCCCTGGGCGGTGTCGGGCCCGAGATGATCGGGGCCTGTCGCGCGGCGGGGGCTGCGGGCTTCGCCGTCATGGGTGGCCCGATGCGCGCCCTGGATCCGGCCGACGCGACCCGGGCGCTCCTGAAGGCCTGGGGCGCAGCGGAGTCTTCAGCGGCTCGGACAGCCACGTAGAAATCTGCCCCCGTCCCGGCGAGCGCAGCGGAGCAAGACGGCCGATGCTGTAGTTGCCCTAGGCGTTGGACGGTCCGTAGGGCGGGCGCGGGATCGCCCGGTGCGCCGCGCGCAGCGCAGCCGACCAGCGCTCGCGCAGATCGTGGAAGTAGCCCTCGCCGGCCTCGATCCGGTGGTTCACCTCGAGCGTCAGCGCGTTCCGGCGAGCGACCGCGATGTCGATCGGCAGGCCGACGCCCAGATTGGAGCGCATGGTCGAATCCATCGAGACCAGGCTCACCTTGAGGGCGTCGTAGAGGTCGGTCGTGTACTTCACGGCGCGGTCGAGGATCGGCTTGCCGTACTTGTGCTCACCGATCTGGAGGAACGGCGCGTCGGTGCTGCACTCGATGAAATTGCCGGCGGAGTAGATCAGGTACAGCCGCATCTCGCCGGTGCCGATCTGGCCGCCGAACAGCAGCGAGATCGAGAACCGGATGTTGGCGGCCTCGAACCCGTCCTTCTCGATGGCGCGCACCCGCCGGATGGCCCGGCCGATCAGCTGCGCCGCCTGGAACATCGTCGGCGCCTCGACGAGCTTCTGCGGCGGCTCACCCTCCTCCTCGCCGGGCACGCCCTCCTGGAGCAGGCTGAGCACCGACTGAGTGATCGAGAGGTTGCCCGCGGAAGCGAGCATCATCACCCGCTCGCCCGGCACGTTGAAATGGTGGAGCTTGCGGTAGGTCGAGATGTCGTCGAGCCCCGCATTGGTGCGGGTATCGGCGACCATGACCAGCCCTTCCTCCACCAGGACACCGACGCAGTAGGTCATCGTTTTCGGGCTCTCGTGCGGTCGGCGGACTGGGGTCGGGACGGTCAGGATTGAGCGGCGGCCCTGCCTTGCTCGACCCGGAGCTTCACGTCCAGTGTCTCGGTGCCACCGCCGGTCCGGCTGCCGCGGATCGGCGCCGCCCCGAGATAGTCCAGGCCGGTGGCGACGCGGATGTAGTTGTCCGTCGGGCTGACGTCGTAGCACGGGTCGAACGCCACCCAGCCGAGATCCGGCACCAGGGCCTCGACCCAGCCGTGGGGCGCCTCGACATCCGCCTGCCCGTCCTCCCGGGCCCGGTAGCCGGCGACGTAGCGCGCCGGGATGCCGATGTGGCGGGCGGCGGCGATGAGCACGTGGGCGAGATCCTGGCAGATTCCGCGGCCCGCCGCGAACGCCTTGCCGGCTGGCACCGCGCCGCTCGCGGGACCGGGCTCGTGGGCCACAGCACCGTGGACCGCCCCCATCAGCCGGTGGAGTCGGGCCAAGGTCGCACCGTCGTCCTCGGCGGCGACGCGCTCCGCGAAGGCGTGCAACTCCGGGCTCGCGGCGCACAGGTCCGTGTCGCGCAGGTAGAACTCGTCCGGCAGGCGCTCCACCGTGCCACGCACGACGCCGTGCGTGTCGTCGGTGTCGACCTCGCCGGTGACCCGGATGGTCAGGGCGTCGGCCGGCTCGTCCGGGGTGAACCAGTGGACGACGTTGCCGAACCCGTCCTCGCGGGCGGTCAGCCGCCCGTCGACGGTGGTGTCGATCCGCCACCCGCGGACGTACTGCCCATCATGGTCGCGCGGCGTCAGCCGCAGGACCTGCACGAGCCCGCGGGCGGGCTGCTCGTACGTGTAGATGGTCTCGTGAACCACGCGGATGCGCATGCGCCGTCCTGTTCGTCCTGTTCAGCCGACCAGATACTGCTTCGCGATCGCCTCGCCCACCTTGTTGTTCTCGGCGATGAACGCCTCGACGAACTCGTGCAGCCCGGTGGCGAAGACCCGGTCGATATCCTCGCCCTCCAGCTTCGCCAACATGTTTCCCGCGAGGCGCTGGCTCGGGCCCCGGCGGCCGTAGGCGTCGGCGATCAGGTCGAGATACTCGACGATCACGCCGTAGCAGTTCGCGAAGGAGCGCGGCATCTGCTTGTTGAGCATCAGGAGGTCGGCCACCAGCAGCGGCTTGATGCTCTCCCGGTAAACCCAGTGGTAGGCGTTGAACGCCGACACTTCGCGCAGGATCGTGGTCCACTGGAAGTAGTCAAGGCTGCCGCCCACCGTCTCGTCGTGCGGCAGCAGGATCTGGTACTTCACGTCGAGGATGCGGGCGGTGTTGTCCGCCCGCTCGATCGCCGTGCCGAGCCGAGTGAACCAGAAGGCGTCGTTGCGCAGCATCGTCCGGAAGGCCGAGCCGTCGAAGGTCAGCGAGACGGTCTTCACCCAGTCGAGGAAGCGGCCGAACTCGTCGCGGTTCAGGTCTTTGCCGGCGTAGTTGCGCAGCTCCAGCCACGCGCCGTTGATCGCGTCCCACATCTCGGTGGTGAGCGCCGTGCGCACCGAGCGGGCATTCTCGCGGGCCGCCTCGATGCAGGAGCGGATCGAGGACGGGTTGTGCGGGCTGAAGGCCAGGAAGTCGCAGACCGTGTCGGCGTTGATCGCGCTGTAATGGGTCTTGAACGCGTCGGGGTCGCCGGCCGAGGCGAGGGCCGATTCCCACTCGTTGCTCCCGCCGCCGCCGTAGCTCGTCGGCAGAGACGCGAATCGGTGCGCCGCGTCGAGGATACGGGCGACGAAGTCGGCGCGCTCGACGTAGCGGGAGAGCCAGAAGAGGTTGTCGGCAGTCCTGGAGAGCATCGGTCTTCAGCCAAGTCGTGCGGACCACGGTGTCCGCGCCTCGGAACGTCCGGATATCGCGGAGCTCAGGCGTCGAGCACCCAGGTATCCTTGGTGCCACCGCCCTGGCTGGAATTGACCACCAGGGAGCCTTCCTTCAGCGCCACCCGAGTCAGGCCGCCCGGAACGATGCGGATCTTGTCGGCCCCGCACAGCACGAAGGGCCGCAGGTCGACGTGGCGGGGCGCGACGCCCGAGGCCACGAAGGTCGGGCAGGTGGAGAGCGACAGGGTCGGCTGGGCGATGAACCCGTCCGGGGCGTGCTTGAGCTTCTTGGCGAAATCGTCGAGCTCGCGCTTGCTGGCATGCGGCCCGACCAGCATCCCGTAGCCGCCCGAGCCGTTGACCTCCTTCACCACCAGGTCGGACAGGTTGTCCATCACGTACGCGAACGCGTCCTTCTCGCGGCACCGATAGGTCGGCACGTTGTGCAGGATCGGCTCCTCGCCGGTGAAGAACTTCACGATCTCCGGCATGTAGCTGTAGACCGCCTTGTCGTCCGAGATGCCGGTCCCGACCGCGTTGGCGAGGGTGACCGAGCCGCGCTCGTAGGCGTTCATCAGGCCGGGCACGCCGAGCACCGAGTCCGGGCGGAAGACCAGCGGGTCGAGGAAGTCGTCGTCGAGGCGGCGGTAGATGACGTCTACCTTCCGCGGCCCCTCGGTGGTGCGCATGTAGACGACGTCGTCCTTGGTGAAGAGGTCGGACGCCTCCACCAGCTCGACGCCGAGCTTGTCGGCCAGGAACGAGTGCTCGTAGAACGCGGAATTGTAGCGTCCGGGGGTCAGCAGCACGACGGTCGGGTCCCGGGTCGCCGAGCCCGGCGCGAGGCTGCGCAGGGTGGCGAGCAGGGCGTCCGGATAGTTCTCCACCGGCGCGACCCGGTGCTTGGAGAACAGGTCCGGGAATAGGCGTAGCATCACCTCCCGGTTCTCCAGCATGTAGGAGACGCCCGACGGGATGCGGGCGTTGTCCTCCAGCACGAAGAAGTCGTTCTCGCCGGTCCGGACGATGTCGATGCCGGCGATGTGCACGTAGAGGTCGTGCGGCACGCGGAAGGACCGCATCTCCATGCGGTAATGGGCGTTGCGGTAGACGAGGTCGGCCGGGATGATGCCGGCCTTGATGCATTCCTGGGCGCCGTAGATGTCCTTGAGGAACAGGTTGATGGCGGTGACCCGCTGCGTCAGCCCGCGCTCCAGGAAGGCCCATTCCGGCTTGGTGATCACCCGGGGGATGATGTCGAACGGGATCAGCCGCTCGGTCGACTGGTTGTCGCCGTAGACCGCGAAGGTGATGCCGATCCGGCGGAACAGCAGCTCGGCCTGGCTGCGGCGGGTGTTGAAATGCTCGGGCGGCGTGGAGTCGAGCCAAGCCTTGAGCTGGCCGTAGGCGTCGCGGACGGCCGCCGGATCGGCCGCGCCGATCCCGTTCATCTCGTCGAAGGCCGTCACCGCCATCTCGCTCCTCCCGTACGCTCCCGCTCTTGAGGCAAGAGGCGCGCCACCCGATCATGGCTATATCCGCGGGCGATAACGCTCAAGGAGGCCGGAGGATCAGATCAACTTCAGGCCTTTCAGGCTGGCGTGACCGTTTCGGCCGAGGATCACGTGGTCGTGGACCACGATCTTGAGCGGCGCCAGGACGGCCACGATCTCGCGGGTCATCGCCACGTCGGCCGCCGACGGGGCCGGGTCGCCGGACGGGTGGTTGTGGGCCAGGATGATGGCCGTCGCCGACAGTTCGAGCGCCCGGCGGGCGACCTCGCGCGGGTAGACCGGCGTGTGGTCGACGGTGCCGCGCCCTTGCACCTCGTCGGCGATGAGGTGGTTGCGCTTGTCGAGAAAGAGGACGCGGAACTCCTCGCGCGGGGCGAACGCCATGGTGGCGCGCAGGTACTCGTGCAGGGCGCTCCACGAGCCCAGGAGCGCGCGCTCGCGGATCGCGCCCCGGGCCAGCCGCCGCGCCGCGGCCTCGATCACCTTGAGGTCGGACGCGACCCCGGCGCTCACGCCCTCCACTTCCATGAGCCGCGCCGGCTCGGCGCTGACCACCTCGGCGAAGCTGCCGAACCGGGCGACCAGCGCCTTGGCGAGGGGCTTCACGTCGCGCCGGGGAATCGCCCGGAACAGGACGAGCTCCAGCAGCTCGTAATCGGGCAGCGCGTCGGGCCCCGCGGCGGAGAACTTCTCCCGCAGGCGGTCGCGGTGGCCGTGGTAGTGCGGCGTCTCCTTCTCGACCGGCGACGGGGCGGCGCTGTCGGCGAACAGCCCCGCCTCACCGTCGTCCTGCCGCTCGGGCACGGCCGGTCAGGCGGCCGGGTTGACGGGCTGGTGCAGCCCCTTCGGCGAGATCGTGAAGATCTCGACGCCGGTCTCGGTGACACCGACCGTGTGCTCGAACTGGGCGGAGAGCGAGCGGTCGCGGGTCACGGCGGTCCAGCCGTCGCCCAGGACCTTCACGGCGGGCCGGCCCAGATTGATCATCGGCTCGATCGTGAAGAACTGGCCGGGTTTGAACGGCACGTCGTAGCTGGCCTCGACGTAGTGCAGGATCGTGGGCGCGTCGTGGTAGGTGCGCCCGAGGCCGTGGCCGCAGAAATCGCGCACCACCGAGCAGCGCTCGCCCTCGGCGTAGGACTGGATCGCCCGGCCGATGTCGTTGGTCGATCCGCCCGGCTTCACGGCGGCGACGCCGCGCATCAGCGCCTCGTAGGTGATCTCGCACAGGCGCTGGGCCTTGCGCGGCACCTCGCCGACATAGGCCATCCGGCTCGAATCACCGTGCCAGCCGTCGAGGATCAGGCAGATGTCGAGATTGACGATGTCGCCCTCGCGCAGCGGCTTGTCGTTGGGGATGCCGTGGCAGACCACGTGGTTGATCGAGGTGCAGATCGACTTCGGGTAGCCGCGGTAGAGCAGCGAGGCCGGATAGGCGCCGTGGTCCATGGCGAAGGTGTAGGCGAGCCTGTCGAGTTCCTCGGTGGTGACGCCGGGCTGCGTCGCCTCCATCAGCAGGTCGAGGGCCTCGGCGGTGAGCCGCCCCGCCCGGCGCATGCCCTCGAAGCCCTCGGGACCGTGGATCGGCGGTTCCGGGGCGCGGCGCGCACCCTGCGCACTGGCCTGTTCCTGCTGCATGATCGGGACTTTTTTCGCGGCGGCGTCAATCGGGCTTCGCCCTATGTACGGCGCGGGGCCCGCGAGTCCAAGCCGCATCGGTCGTAGGTCGGGCGAGGCTTGCGCCGGTCGCGGGGCTGGCGGCATAAGCGGCCGCGAGACGCCCGGGAGCGCGCTGGCAGATTCGCCGCGCGGTCGGTCGCGGGGCAGGCGAGGGCCGGATGGCAGGCAAGGCGGTACCGCACTTCCACAACGAGCCGGGCGTGCCGGTTATCACCGTGGGCGTGAAGGAGTTCATGTGCATCGGCGCGCTGCCGCCGTTCGACCACCCGCACGTGTTCCTCGACATGGGCGCCGACAGCGAGATCATCTGCCAGTACTGCTCGACGCTCTACCGCTACCGGGCCGGCCTGAAGGCCGACGAGGCGGAGCCGCAGGCCTGCGTGTGGCGGGACGACGCCAAGGTCGCGGCGGAGTAGGCGCCGCCCACCGTGCCTTCTGGCAGTCCATCACTGCGGATCGGGATCGTCGGGGCCGGGATCGGCGGCCTGACGGCGGCGCTGGCGCTGTCGGATGCCGGCCACGCCGTCACGGTGATCGAGCGCCGGACCGGCTTCAGCGAAGTCGGGGCCGGGATCCAGATCTCGCCCAACGCGAGCCGGGTTCTGGCGGGCCTCGGGCTCTCCGCGGCGCTGCGCCGGGCGGCGAGCGAGCCGCCCGCCGTCGAGGTGCGGGCCCTGGACAGCGGCCGCCGCATCGGCGGCGTGGCGCTCGGCGCGCAGGCGCAGAGCCGCTTCGGCGCGCCCTACTACGTGATCCACCGCGCCGACCTGCAGACACTGCTGCTCGACGCGCTCCGGAGCCGCTCGACGATCCGCCTGATGATGGGGCGCACCGTCACGGCCGTGTCCCAGACGACGTCCGAGGCCGTCCTCACCGTCGAGGGCGCGAGCGGGGCCCAGCCGGTCGCCTACGACCTCGCGATCGGCGCGGACGGGCTGAGATCCCGGCTGCGCGCGCAGCTCGATTCGGCGCCGCTCCGGCCGGGTCAGGCCGCGGCGTGGCGCGCGCTCATCCCGATGGAGGCAGTCCCGCAGGACCTGCGCGGCGGCGCCACCGGCCTGTGGCTCGGCCGCGGCCGGCACGTGGTGCATTACCCGGTGCGGGACGGCCAGTTCCTGAACGTGGTGGCGGTGGTGCCCGAGGCGGTGGGCGACGAGGGCTGGGGCCGGCTCGGGGAGCCGGCCGTGCTGCGCGGGCATCTGCGCGGCAGCGCCGCGCCGCTTCGCGACCTCCTGAGCCTGCCGGATTCCTGGCTGGTCTGGTCGCTCGCCGACCGCGCCGTGGCGCGCCCGCTCGCCCGCGACCGGCTCGCGCTGATCGGCGATGCCGGCCACCCGGTGCTGCCCTATCTCGCGCAGGGGGCCGCCCTGGCGATCGAGGACGCCGCGGTCCTCACGCGCGCCCTCGCGGACAACGCCGACGTTCCGGCCGCGCTCGCGGCGTATTCGGGCGCGCGGACCGCACGGGTGCGACGGGTTCAGAAAGCGGCGCGGAGCAACGGCCGGACCTACCACGCCGGCGGCGTGGTGGCGTTCCTGCGCAACGCCGTGATGGCCCGTCTCGGCCCGGACGGCATGCGCGACCGCTACGCCTGGCTGTATGGCTGGACGCCCCCCGCTTGATCGGACCCGCCGCCCCCGCTACCGAGGGTGCATGCGGACGTGGCGGAACCGGTAGACGCACGAGACTTAAAATCTTGCGGCCGCGAGGCCGTGCGGGTTCGAGTCCCGCCGTCCGCACCAGCACGCAGCGCGACGCCGGACCGGGATGCCGGAGGGGAATGGCGTGGTCTACGTGCTCATCATCATGCTCGCCGGCTCGGGCTCCGCGATCGGATCCGTCGAGTTCAACACGAAGCAGGCCTGCGAGGCCGCCGCGAAGCAGATCGCCGAGGCGGAGCGGCCCTACGGCGGCGCCTCTCCGGTGACCGTGTGCGCGCCGAAGGGGTGAGGCGGCCGTCGCGCCGGATGGATCGCATTTGAGCGATCGCCGAAACCGGCCCTTGTCGTGTCCCTGCCAGAGTGGCGGCGGGGAGATTCCGGTATGATCGACGCCCTTCAGACCGCCGCCACCGGCATGAGCCGGGCCACCGACCGGCTCGGGAGAGCGGCCGAGACCATCGCGGCGAGCGGCGCGCCCACCGGCGACACGGCCCTGCCGCCGGCCGCGCAGGTGGACCTGTCGGGGGCCGCGCTGGACCTCATCGGGTCGCGGTCGGCCTTCGCGCTGAACGCCGCGGTGGCGCGCTCCGCCGACCGCATGATGGGCCAGCTCCTCGACGTCACCGCCTGAGAGCGGGGAGGGCGAGTCCGGCCAGGATCGCGGCCGCCGCGAAGAGCAGGGCCACGCCGACGAGGCGGTAGGCCACGACCCCCACCACACCGCCCGCCAGGAAGGCGCCGACGGTCAGCAGGTACAGCCGCAGCCGCTCCGGATCGTGGGGCTTGAGTGGATCCGCGCCGGATGGGCCGCGGTCCAGCCAGCGCGCGAGTTCGATGCCGATGTCGGTGATCATGCCGGTCACGTGCGTGGTCCGCACCCGCGATTCGGAGATCTTCGTCACGGCCGCGTTCTGGAGGCCCAGGACGAAGCTCAGGCCGAGCACCAGGGCGTGGCTCCGCGCCGGCTCCTCGAGCGGCAGCACGACCAGGCCGACGGCGACGAGGAGGATCGCCTCCGCGCAGACCCCGTAGGCGTAGGCGCCCGGTCGGTGCCCGCGGCGGCGGCGGCGGATCAGCAGCGTCGCGGTGGCGGCGCCGAGCACGAACAGGACGACGAGCAGACCGGCCTGCGCGGCGAGGAGCAGGTCGCCCGTGCCGGTCCTGTCCGAGATGGCCGAGACGTTCCCGGTCATGTTCGAGGCGTAGAGGCCCACCGCGTAGAAGCCGGCGGTGTTCAGCGCGCCGGCCACCCCGGCGAGGGAGAGGGCGAGCGCCCTGTCGGCCTCGGGGGTACGCGTCTCGCCTTCGTGGACCAGCATGGACCCGTCGATGACCCGTCGGTGGGGTGCCGAGAACCCGATTCGGTCGGCGCCGCCACCGTCTTAAGCCACGCGCCCGGGCGCCGTCACGGCGCCGGGCGCAACCCCCGGCTCACCAGCCGCGATAGCCGTAGCCGCCCTCGTAATCCCCGCCCCAGTGGCGGGCGGGGCCGTAGCCGACCGGGACCCGCTCGTAGGTCACGGTCCGGCGGGTGGCGTAGACCGGCGCGTCCTCCTCGTAGACGCGGTAGACCGGGGCCCGCCGCACGACCACGGGAGCCGGGGCGTAGCCGTAATCCGCGTATCCGTAGCCGTAGCCGGGCGCCGCGTGGGCCTGGGTCGCGGCGCCGATCAGGGCGCCGGCCGCGAGGCCGCCGATGATGCCGGCCGCGATGGCGCCGCCGCCGCGGGCCTCGGCGGCGGTGGAGGCCAGGGTGCCCGCGCCGATCAGCGCGGCGGCCGAGAGCAGAGCGATGCGTGTCATGACCTGTCTCCGGTGGGTGCGGGGAGCGCCTGCGGCGCCCCGGATCACAGGAGGGACAATGCCGCGCCCGCGCTGCACCGATGCTGAAGCCGGCCTGCAGCCACGGTTCAGCTTGCCGCTCCGGCCTCCGTGTCGGGGGCGGTGCGGACGTAGCCTCGGGAGATCAGGCGACTGCGCTCGCGCGTGCGCCGCTCGGCCTCCATCAGGTCGGACAGGGCGTCGGCGATCGCGCAGCGCAGGGCGATCCCGGCATCGCCGCCCGCGAAGCCGAGATACGCGGCGCTGATCGCCTCGACGGGGCATACGTGATCGTCGCGCTGGGCCAGGACCTGGGTCAGCATCGGGTTCTCCTTCGTCGCGTCCGGGAACGAAAAGAGAACAAGCCATCAGGGTTAACGTTCCGTCAACGGCGGCCGGGCCAGCCGGACGGGACCAGCCAAACCCTGTGGACAACGCCGTTGCCGCTGCCGGGCGACTGTGGATAAGCGGGGTCACTCGGGCATGCGCGGCAGGGGCTTGCCGTCGGCGGGAATCGGGTAGCGGGCCGCGTTCAGCTCCATCGCCAGGAACGTGTAGTAGCCCGAGATCGCCGCCAGATCGACGACGCCGGGCTTGCCGAACCGGGCCTCGGCGCGCGCGAAGGTCGCGTCGGAGACGCGCTTCGTGTCCTGGAGCTCGGCGGTGAAATCGTACACGAGGGTCTCGTCGTCGCTCATCTTCGCCGGCCGGCGGCCGTCGCGGATCGCCGCGATGATGTCGGCGGAGATGCCGGCCTTCTCGGCGATCGGCGCGTGGACGTACCACTCGTAGTCCTGCGTCCAGCGGCGGGCGGTCATCAGGATCACCAGCTCCGAGAGCGTGGTGCCGATCTTCGGCTTGAAGCGGAGGTAGTCGCCCATCGACCGGGCGAGCGTCATCACTTCCGGCGAGTACATGAGCGGCTCGAACGGCCCGAAGGGCGGCTTGCCGCGTGCCTGCGCGAAGGCCTCGGCCGCCTGTTTCTGCTCGGGCGTGTAGTCCTGGGGCGGGATGGTCGGCAGCCGGTCTTGCGCCCGCGCCGCCACGGTCGCCAGCGGAGTCGCCAGCGGCAGGGCCAGGGCGAGGGCGGCCAGAGTCAGCGCGCGGCGGCGGAGGGTCATCGTTTAGCTCCCGTTGGATCTGTGCAGTCGCGCCGCACGATCGCGGCGGCGCCGCGCGGCCACCAGGGCCCGGGGCGGCAAGCCCGTGTCGAATCGCGCGCGGCGTCACGGGAATGCCGGACGCGTCGCGGTCCCGGGCCCGGCCCGGTTGCGCTCGGCGCCGCACCGCGCCATCAGCGGCCGCGATGGCCGGTCCCGCACCCGTGCTGCCGATCGAGGCGGCGCTCCCCGATCTGCGCCGCGCGCTCGCCGCGCGGAACGCCGCCGTCCTGGTGGCGCCCCCCGGCGCCGGCAAGACGACCCGCGTGCCCCTCGACCTGCTCGCGGCGCCCTGGCTCGACGGGCGCAAGATCGTCCTGCTGGAGCCGCGCCGCCTCGCGGCCCGGGCCGCCGCCGCGCGGATGGCCCAGACTTTGGGCGAGCCGGTCGGCGGCACGGTCGGCCTGCGCGTCCGCCTCGGCTCGAAGATCTCGGGCCGCACGCGGATCGAGGTCGTCACCGAGGGTGTCTTCACCCGGATGATCCTGGACGATCCGGAACTGTCCGGGGTCGGAGCCGTCCTGTTCGACGAGTTCCACGAGCGCTCCCTCGACGCCGATCTCGGCCTCGCGCTGGCGCTCGACGCGCAGGGCGGCCTGCGGGAAGACCTGCGGATCCTCGTCATGTCGGCGACCCTCGACGGCGCCCGGGTCGCGCGGCTGATGGGCGACGCCCCGGTCGTGGCCTCCGAGGGGCGCGCCTTCCCGGTGGAGACCCGCTACGCGGAGCGCGATCCGAACCGGCGGATCGAGGACTCGGTCGCCGAGGTCACCTTGCGCGCCCTGCGGGCGGATCCGGGCTCGATCCTGGTGTTCCTGCCCGGGCAGGCGGAGATCCGCCGGACCGCCGACCTGCTGGCCGAGAAGGTCGGCCCCGACGTGCAGGTCGCACCCCTCTACGGCGCGCTGACGGCCGCCGAGCAGGACCGCGCCGTCGCGCCGGCCTCCGCCGGAACGCGGAAGGTCGTCCTCGCGACCAGCATCGCCGAGACCTCCCTCACCATCGAGGGCGTCCGGATCGTGGTCGATTCGGGGCTGGCGCGGGTCCCGGTCTACGAGCCGGGCCTCGGTCTGACCCGCTTGGTCACGGCCCGCGCCTCCCGCGCCTCGGTGGACCAGCGCCGGGGCCGCGCCGGCCGCACCGAGCCCGGCCTGTGCTGGCGGCTCTGGTCCGAGGCCGGCACCAACGCCCTGGAGCCGTTCACGCGGCCCGAGATCCTGTCGGCCGACCTCGCCGGGCTGCTCCTCGACTGCGCCGCCTGGGGCGTGACCGACCCGGGCGCGCTCGCCTTCCTCGACCCGCCGCCGGCGCCGGCCCTGGCGGAGGCCCGCGCCCTGCTGAGTGAGCTGGGCGCCCTCGACGCCGACGGCCGCCTGACGCCGGTCGGCGCGCGCCTGCGGGCGCTGCCGCTGCCGCCGCGGCTCGCCCGGATGGTGACGGTCGCGGCCGGTACCGGCCAGGCGCGGGCCGCGGCCGACCTCGCCGCCGTGCTGGTGGAGCGGGGCCTCGGGGGCGACGGGGTCGACCTCGACGAGCGGGTCAAGCGCTTCCGCCGCGACCGGGGCGGGCGCGCCGCCGACATGCGCCGGCTCGCCGAGAACTGGGCCCGGAGCGCCGGGGCCGACGGGCCGGCGAGTCCGGATGCCGGCCCGGCCGCCGCAGGGCCGCTCCTGGCACTCGCCTATCCCGACCGGGTCGCCCGGGCGCGCGGCCGCGAGGGCGAGTTCGTGATGGCGAGCGGTCGGGCCGGGCGCCTCGACCCGGCGAGCCCGCTCGCCCGGGAGACCCATCTGGTGATCGCCGACCTCGCCGGGTCGGCCGGGAATGCGCGGATCCTGGCCGCGGCGGCGATCGGCACCGAGGCGATCGAGCGCCTCTTCGCCGACCGGATCGAGTCGCGCACCGAGATCACCTTCGATCCGCAGGCGGCGGCCCTGCGGGCGCGGGCTGTCCGGCGGCTCGGAGCGGTCAGTCTCGGGTCACGGCCGCTGCCGGTGCCGCCCGACACGGACAGCGCCGCGATCCTGGCGCGCGGCATCGCCGATCTCGGGATCGATTGCCTGCCGTGGACGCCGGCCCTGGCGCAGTGGCGGGCCCGGGTGACCTTCTTGCACGCCGCCGACGGCGCGGCCTGGCCCGACCTGTCGGACGACGCGCTGGCCCGCACCGCGGAGACGTGGTTGGCGCCCGCCCTGGTGGGGCGCGCCGCCCTGGCGTCGGTCACGGCGAGCGACCTGGCGGACGCCCTCCAGTCCCTGCTGCCCTGGGACCTGCGCGCCCGACTCGACGCGGAGGCGCCGACCCATGTCGAGGTGCCGACCGGCTCGCGCATCCCGGTCGATTACACGGCGGAGGAGCCGGCGCTGGCGGTCCGGGTGCAGGAGCTGTTCGGCCTCGACCGGCATCCCAGGGCCGGCGGGCGCCCGCTGGTCCTGCACCTGCTGTCGCCGGCGCAGCGACCGATCCAGATCACCCGGGACCTGCCGGGTTTTTGGCGCGGATCCTGGACGGCCGTGCGGTCCGAGATGCGCGGGCGCTACCCGCGCCATCCCTGGCCGGAGGACCCGCTCAGCGAGGCCCCGACCCGCCGGGCCAAGCCCCGGGGAACCTGACAGCCGCCCTTCGAGACCCCGACACGAACGGACCCGACGCGATGACGACCGACACGGATGCCCACGACCCCGCCGCCGAAGGCTGGACGCTGGTGGAGGACAAGGGCTTCATCGCCCATGTCGGGCCGCTGCACGTCCGCGGCGCGGACGGCGCCTACGCGTTCCGGGCCGATCAGAAGCACGCCAACCTGATCGGCGTGGTCCACGGCGGCATGCTGATGAGCTTCGCCGACCGCGCCCTCGGCGAGACCGCGATGCGCGCCGCCGGGGGCGCCAACTGCGTGACCATCCAGCTGGAGATGAAGTTCATCGATGTCGGCCGACTCGGCGACTGGATCGAGATCCGGCCGCAGGTCGTCAAGCGCACGGGCTCCCTGGTGTTCATGCGCGGCGACGTCCGCGACGGCACACGTCTCCTCGCCTCGGCGGACGGCGTCTGGAAGATCCTGAGGCGCCGTCCCGATTGACCCGCGCAGGACGACGGTCCTAACCTGCCCGGGCGCATCGCGGCGCAGAGGCCCGATGTGCGGGGGAGGATCGCATGCGACCGTCGCGGACCGACGCATCCGGGATCGCGGGTGAACGCGGGTCGATTCCGCGATCCCGGCGCACGATCCTCGCGGGCCTGGGGGCCCTGGCCGTGACTGCCGGCGACGCGGCGGCCCGACCGGAACCGCCCAGCGCGGTGACGAGCCCGCCGCGCGACTTCCGGCCTGGCGCAGCCCCGACCACCTACTTCACCGATCCGGACATCGTCACGGTCGACCCGGCGTTCGAGCCCTACATCGTGCCGAACAGCGCCATCCGCCGGCTCTGGACCGGCGCCCTCTGGGCGGAGGGACCGGCCTGGAACTCGGTCGGCCGTTACCTGGTCTGGAGCGACATCCCGAACAACCGGCAGATGCGCTGGCTCGAGGAGGACGGGCACGTCTCCACCTTCCGGATGCCGAGCAACAACTCCAACGGCAACAGCTTCGACCGACAGGGACGGCAGCTCAGCTGCGAGCACGCCACCGGACGCGTCGTCCGCTACGAGCTCGACGGCTCGGCGACGGTCCTCGCCGATTCGTTCGAGGGCAAGCCGCTCAACTCGCCCAACGACGTCGTCCAGCACCCGGACGGCGCCTACTGGTTCTCCGATCCGCCCTACGGCGCGCTGCTCTACGAGGGCCTGCCCGACGTCGCCGGCGGCCCGAGCAACCGGCAGGGCCATCTCGATCCGCGGCTCGGCCAGCCCGCCGGGACCGTCTCGCGGCGACGCGTGCTCCCGAACGCCGTCTACCGCATCGACCCGTCCGGCCGGGTCGACCGGGTGCTCACCGACGACGAGGTGCCCGACCCCAACGGGCTGTGCTTCTCGCCCGATCACCGGACGCTCTACGTCTGCTCCACCGGCAAGGGTCCCGGGGATACCGGACCCGGCGGCAAGGGCGAGATCTACGCCTTCGACGTCGGGGCCGGGGCGGCGCTCTCGAACAAGCGCCTCTTCTCGGACTGCGTCGTGGACGGGGTGAAATGCGGGCCCGACGGCCTGCGGACCGACGTCGACGGCAATCTCTGGGTGTCGAGCAATGCCGGCCGGGCCGTGGGCTACAACGGCGTCACCGTCTGGACGCCCCAGGGCAAGCTCATCGGTCGGATCCGCCTGCCGGAAGTGTGCGGGAATCTGACCTTCGGCGGCCCCAAGCGCAACCGCCTGTTCATGGCGGCGAGCCAGTCGCTCTACGCCCTGACGGTGAATACCCAGGGCGCCGGGCCGGCCTAGGATCGCGCACCTGCGATCCGGGACGGAACCGGCGCCGATCCTCCTCTCGGCCATGGCTGACCGGGCATCGCGACGCTATCTGTCACGGGCATGACCGAGGATCCCGCCTCCGACCCGACCTTGAGCCGCCTCAGCGCGGCCCTCGGGGATCTGCCGAAGCGCGGGTTGCCGCCGGTCGAGCGGTGGGACCCACCCTATTGCGGCGCCATCGACATCCGCATCGCCGCGGACGGGACGTGGTTCCACAACGGCTCGCCGATCCGACGGGACAAGCTGGTCAAGCTCTTCGCCACCATCCTGCGGCGCGAGCCGGACGGCCGGACCGTCCTGGTCACGCCGGTGGAGAGCGTGGGCATCACCGTGGACGACGCGGCCTTCGTGGCCGTCGAGATGGCGGTGGACGGGAGCGGGGCGGACCGGCGGGTCTCGTTCCGGACCAACGTCGACGACCTGGTAAGCGTCGACGCCGACCACGCCCTCCGCTTCGAGGAGGCGCCGGACGGGGCGCTGAAGCCCTACCTCCATGTCCGCCGCGGGCTGTGGGCGCTCGTGACCCGGGCGCTCACCTACGACCTCGTGGACCTCGCCGAGGAGCGTCTGATCGACGGGAAGCCCTGGCTCGGCCTGTGGGCCGGCGGCGCCTTCCACACGATCGCGCCGGTCGCCGCCGCGTGAGCGACCCGCTCGCCGACTTCCTCGCCCGCGCCGCCGCCGGCCTGTCGCCAGACCCGCCCGGACCGGACGATCCGACCTCCAATCCCCGGGGCGACCACAGCCTCGATCCGGACGGGACGGCCGTGATCCCGCCGCCGCCGCACCGCCGGGCCGCCGTCCTCGTGCCGGTCGTGCCGCGCGCGGACGGTCCGACCCTGATCCTGACGATGCGGGCCGCCAACCTGCGCGACCATTCCGGGCAGGTGGCGCTGCCGGGGGGCAAGATCGATCCCTCCGATCCCGGCCCTGCGGACGCGGCCCTGCGGGAAGCCTACGAGGAGATCGGGCTGCCGCCCGAGGCGGTGCGGTTCCTCGGCTATCTCGACCCGTACCTCTCGGGCACCGGCTTCCTCGTGACCCCGGTCATCGGCCTGGTCGATCCCGGCGCGGTGCTGACGCCGAACCCGGACGAGGTGGCCGACGTCTTCGAGGTGCCGCTCCCGTTCCTCATGGACCCGGAGCGCTACCGCCTGCGCTCCCGCGCGTGGCAGGGCCGCGAGCGCTGGTTCTACGCCCTGACCTTCGGCGAGCGGCTGATCTGGGGCGTCACCGCCGGGATCCTGAACAATCTGCGGGAACGGCTCTACCCGGAGGCGGCGCCGGGCGACGCCGACCGCGCGGCGCGTTAGGCTGACCGCATGCTTCGCCGCATCCTCGAAGAGTTCGGCCTCTTCCTCATCCCCTTCGCGCTGTTCCTCGTCTACCTGCTGCTGTCCGGCCGCAATCCCCTGCGCCGGGTGCACTGGGACGCGCACCTGTTCCGCTTGGTCCTGGCCGGGCTGGCGGTGGTGATCGGCACCCTCGTCTACGAGGGCCTGTTCTCGGAGCGCCGTCCCGGGGGCTACGTGCCGACCCACATGGAGAACGGCCGTCTCGTACCCGGTGGCTTCCGGTGAGCCGCGCCCTCGATGTGGCGGGGCTGGCGGCCCTGCTCGAACGCCCGGGCGTCCGCCGCGTCCTCGCGGCCCTGGACGCGCCGGGCGCGGAGACCCGCCTGATCGGCGGCTGCGTCCGCGACGCGCTCCTCGGCGCGCCGACCGCCGACATCGACATGGCGACGACGCACCGGCCCGAGGCGGTGATGCGGGCGGCGCAGCGGGCGCCCGGCCTCAAGGCGGTGCCGACCGGCATCGAGCACGGCACCATCACGCTGGTGACCGAGGACGGGCCGATCGAGGTCACGACCCTGCGCGAGGACGTAGAGACCGACGGGCGGCACGCGGTCGTCCGCTTCGGCACGGACTTCCGCCGCGACGCCGAGCGCCGGGACTTCACCGTCAACGCGCTCTCCCTCGCCGCCGACGGAACCCTCCACGACCCGGTGGGCGGCCGGCCCGACCTGACGGCCGGGCGGGTGCGCTTCATCGGCGACCCGGCGACCCGGATCCGCGAGGACGCGCTGCGGATCCTGCGCTTCTTCCGCTTCCATGCGCGGTTCGGCGCCGGGGCGCCCGACGCCGCGGCCCTGGCGGCCTGCGTGGCCGCGCGGGACAGCCTGGACCGGCTCTCTCGCGAGCGCGTGCGCGCGGAATTCCTGAAGTTGCTCGCGGCCCCCGGCGGCGCGGCCATGGTGACGACGCTGAGCGCGACCGGGCTGCTGCCGCGGATCACCGGCGGCGTCGGGGAGCTCGGGCGGCTGGAACGGGCCGCAGCCGCGGGCCTGCCTCCGGTGACGCGCCTCGCGGCCCTCGCCGTCGGCGCCCGGCACGACGCCGACCGGCTGCGCGAGCGGCTGCGCCTGTCGAAGAGCGAGCACGGGCAGCTGCTCGGCTACGCCGCGGCGCTGGCCGATCTCCACGGATGCGCGGTGCTGGACGCGGTCGCGGCGCGGGCCCTGGCGGCGGAGCACGGCCTGTCGTGCCTGGCCGACGCGCTGGCGATCCTGGCCGGAGAGCCGCGGCCCGCCGTGACGGAGGCGGCGCGGGCGGCCCTGCGGGCTCTGGAGGGGGAAGGGGCGTCGCCGGCCTTTCCCCTGGCGGGGGCGGATCTCGTCGCGGCCGGGGTGGCGCCGGGGCCCGGGATCGGGCGCGGGTTGGCCGCGGCGCGGAGGATCTGGCTGGAGCGGGGCTGCCCGACGGACGCGGCAGCGCGGGCCGACCTGCTGGCGCGGGCGCTGGAGAGCGCCCGCTGAACGAGGCTCAGAGTTTCAGGAGCGCCTTGGTCTCCTGGAGCTGGACGATCTGGCCGTTCAGCTCCTCGCGCTTCTGCAGGTCCTCGGTGGCGTCGCGCTGCATCTCGATCGCCTCGATGTCGCGGTCGAGGGATTCGTGCGTCAGCTCCTCGATCGGGGCGGCGCGCTCGGCCAGCACGGTCACGGCCGTCGGGCCGATATCGGCGAAGCCGCCGCGGACGTAGATCCGCTTGCCGCTGCCCTGGCTCTCGGTGATCACGATGACGCCGACCCGGAGGGAGGTCAGCACGGGCGCGTGGCCCGGCATCACGGTCATCTCGCCCTCGGTGCCGGGCAGCTGAACGGCGGTCACCTCGCCGGAATACAGCGTCCGCTCGGGGCCGACGAAATCGAAGTGGAAGGTGGCCATGGCCTGACGTGTTCCCGGATCGGCGGCGCGCGCCCCGCCATGCGGGCGGAGCGTCTCGGAAAAAGGCTGCGCGGACGGCACCGGTGAGGGTCGCCCGCGCGGCCTCTGTCCCCTTCCCGCGCGGGGAAGGGGGTGTCGTCTTACGCGGCCTTGAGCTTCTTGGCCTTCTCCTGGGCCTCCTCGATGGTGCCGACCATGTAGAAGGCGGCCTCCGGGAGGTCGTCGTAGTCGCCGTTCACCAGGCCCTTGAAGCCCTTGATGGTGTCCTCGAGGGCGACCTGCTTGCCCGGCGAGCCGGTGAACACCTCGGCCACCGAGAAGGGCTGCGAGAAGAAGCGCTCGATCTTGCGGGCGCGGGCCACGGTCAGCTTGTCCTCCTCGGACAGCTCGTCCATGCCCAGGATCGCGATGATGTCCTGGAGTGCCTTGTAGCGCTGCAGGGTCTGCTGGACGCGGCGGGCGACGTCGTAGTGCTCCTCGCCGAGGATCGCCGGCGACAGCATGCGCGAGGTCGAGTCCAGCGGGTCCACCGCCGGGTAGATGCCCTTCTCGGCGATCGAGCGCGACAGCACGGTCGTGGCGTCGAGGTGGGCGAACGAGGCGGCGGGCGCCGGGTCGGTCAGGTCGTCGGCCGGCACGTAGATCGCCTGCACCGAGGTGATCGAGCCCTTGGTCGTGGTGGTGATGCGCTCCTGGAGGGCGCCCATGTCGGTGGCGAGCGTCGGCTGGTAGCCCACCGCCGAGGGGATGCGGCCGAGGAGCGCCGACACCTCGGAGCCCGCCTGCGTGAAGCGGAAGATGTTGTCGACGAAGAACAGCACGTCCTGGCCGTCGTCGCGGAACTGCTCGGCGATCGTGAGGCCGGTCAGGGCGACGCGCGAGCGGGCACCCGGCGACTCGTTCATCTGGCCGTAGACCAGGGCGCACTTCGAACCCTCGGCAGAGCCGTGCTCCTTCGGGTCGACGTTCACCTTGGACTCGATCATCTCGTGGTAGAGATCGTTGCCCTCGCGGGTGCGCTCTCCCACGCCGGCGAACACCGAGTAGCCCGAGTGCACCTTGGCGATATTGTTGATCAGCTCCATGATCAGCACGGTCTTGCCGACGCCGGCGCCGCCGAACAGGCCGATCTTGCCGCCCTTCGCGTAGGGGGCGAGCAGGTCCACCACCTTGATGCCGGTGACGAGGATCTGGGCCTCGGTCGACTGCTCGGCGTAGGAGGGGGCCGGCTGGTGGATGGCGCGGAACGTGTCGGCCTGGACCGGGCCGGCCTCGTCGATCGGCTCGCCGATGACGTTCATGATGCGGCCGAGGGTGTTCATGCCGACCGGAACCTTGATCGGCTCGCCGGTGTCGGTGCACTCCTGGCCGCGGGTCAGGCCCTCGGACGTGTCCATGGCGATGCAGCGGACGGTGTTCTCGCCGAGCTGCTGGGCGACCTCGAGGACGAGGCGGGCGCCGTTGTTCTTGGTCTCCAGCGCGTTCAGGATCTCGGGCAGGTGGCCCTCGAACTGCACGTCGACCACGGGGCCGATGACCTGGGTGATCTTGCCGACCTTGTTGGAGCCGGTGCCGGGGAGTGCGGTGTTCGCCATCGTTAACCTACCCTTCAAGCTGTGCGGTCGGGTCGCGGTGCCTCAGAGGGCTTCCGCACCCGAGATGATCTCGATGAGTTCCTTGGTGATCATGGCCTGACGCGTCCGGTTGTAGATCAGCGTCTGCTTCTTGATCATCTCGCCCGCGTTGCGGGTCGCCGAGTCCATGGCGCTCATGCGCGCGCCCTGCTCGGAGGCGGCGTTCTCCAAGAGCGCCCGGTAGATCTGCACCGTGAGGTTCTTCGGCAGCAGCGTCTCGAGGATCGCCTCCTCGGACGGCTCGAATTCCAGGGCGGCGTTGCCGGCGGCCGCCTTCGCGGTCGTGTCGACCGCCGGCAGCTCCGCGGGGATCAGGCGCTGCGCGGTCGGGATCTGCGAGATGACCGAACGGAACTCGGAGTAGAACAGGGTCGCGACGTCGAACTCGCCGTTCTCGAAGCGGGTCAGGATCTTGTCGGCGATCGAGGCGGCGAACTCGTAATCCACCGGGCGGTTGCCGCGGATGTCCATGCTCTCGACGATCTGGTCGCGGTACTGCCGGCGCAGCGCGTCGAGGCCCTTCTTGCCGACCGTCATGATCTTGACCGTCTTGCCCTCGGCGGCGAGCTTCTGGGCGTGCTCGCGCACCGCGAGGCGGACGATCGACGAGTTGAACGCGCCGGCGAGGCCGCGGTCGCCCGTGCACACCACGAGCAGGTGCGTCTGCTCTGAGCCGGTCCCGGACAGGAGCCGCGGGGCGCCGACGCCGCCGACGAGGTTGCCCGCGAGGTTGCCGAGCACCGCCGACATCTTCTCGGCGTAGGGACGGCCCGCCTCAGCGGCCATCTGCGCCCGGCGCAGCTTGGCGGCGGCGACCATCTGCATGGCCTTGGTGATCTTCTGCGTCGCCTTCACCGAGGTGATGCGGTTGCGCAGGTCCTTCAAACTCGCCATCGGGTGAGGTCCAGGTCCGTTCTATGGGCCTCTCCTTCCCTCGGCGGGAAGGAGCCGGAAGTTCGGGCGGTGCGGCGGGGACCGGGATCCCCCCGGCACCACCCAAGATCCCTCCCCGAGGGGAGGGGCCTCACATCAGCCGATCGACTTGGCGACGCTCTCGACGACGCTCTTCAGCTTGCCGGCGTTCTCGTCCGACAGGTCCTTGGAGGCGGCGATCGAGTCGAGCAGGTCCTTGTGCCTGGAGCGCAGGGTCGAGAGCAGCGCGTCCTCGAACGGGCGGACCTTGGTCACCGGCATCTTGTCGAGGTAGCCGTTCACGCCGGCGTAGATCACCGCGACCTGCTCTTCCATCTTCAGCGGCGAGAATTGCGGCTGCTTCAGGAGCTCGGTGAGCCGCGAGCCGCGGTTCAGGAGGGCCTGGGTGGAGGCGTCGAGGTCCGAGCCGAACTGCGCGAAGGCGGCCATCTCGCGGTACTGCGCGAGCTCGCCCTTGATCTTGCCGGCGACCTTCTTCATCGCCTTGGTCTGCGCCGAGGAGCCCACCCGCGACACCGAGAGTCCGACGTTCACCGCCGGGCGGATGCCCTGGTAGAACAGGTCGGTCTCGAGGAAGATCTGGCCGTCGGTGATCGAGATCACGTTGGTCGGGATGTAGGCCGAGACGTCGTTGGCCTGGGTCTCGATGACCGGCAGCGCGGTCAGCGAGCCGTTGCCGGCGGCGTCGCCCATCTTGGCGGCGCGCTCGAGCAGGCGGCTGTGGAGGTAGAACACGTCGCCCGGATACGCCTCGCGGCCCGGCGGGCGGCGCAGCAGCAGCGACATCTGGCGGTAGGCCACGGCCTGCTTCGAGAGATCGTCGTACACGATCACGGCGTGCATGCCGTTGTCGCGGAAGTACTCGCCCATGGCGCAGCCGGCGAACGGCGCGATGAACTGCATCGGGGCCGCGTCGGACGCCGTCGCGGCGATGACGATGGAGTACTCCAGCGCGCCCTGGTCCTCTAGGACCTTCACGAACTGGGCCACCGTCGAGCGCTTCTGGCCGATGGCGACGTAGATGCAGTAGAGCTTGGCCTTCTCGTCACCGCCGGCGGTGTGGCCCGGCTTCTGGTTCAGGATCGTGTCGAGGGCGATGGCGGTCTTGCCGGTCTGGCGGTCGCCGATGATCAGCTCGCGCTGGCCGCGGCCGACCGGGATCAGGGCGTCGATCGCCTTCAGGCCCGTGGCCATCGGCTCGTGCACAGACTTGCGCGGGATGATGCCCGGAGCCTTGACGTCGACGCGGCGACGCTCGGTCGACTGGATCGGGCCCTTGCCGTCGATCGGGTTGCCGAGGGCGTCGACGACGCGGCCGAGCAGGCCCTTGCCGACCGGCACGTCCACGATGGCGCCGGTCCGCTTGACGGTCTGGCCTTCCTTGATCTCGCGGTCGGAGCCGAAGATCACGATGCCGACGTTGTCCTGCTCGAGGTTCAGGGCCATGCCGCGCACGCCCGACTCGAACTCGACCATCTCGCCGGCCTGGACGTTGTCGAGGCCGTAGGCGCGGGCGATGCCGTCGCCGACGGACAGGACCTGCCCGACCTCGGAGACCTCGGCCTCCTCGCCGAAGTTCTTGATCTGCTCTTTCAGGATCGCGGAGATCTCGGCGGCGCGGATGTCCATACTCGGGCCTCTGTCGCTGATGCGTCTATGCGTGTTCGGGTCGGATGGGGGCGCTTACCGCGCGGCCCGCATCGCGAGGCGGATACCGTTGAGCTTGGTCTTGAGGGAGGCGTCGACCATGCGCGAGCCCATCTTCACGACGAGGCCGCCGATCAGGCTGGGGTCGACCACGAGGTCGACGGCGACATCGGCCTTGGCGATGTCGCGCAGCGACGCCTTGATCTCCTCGATCACCGCGTCGGAAGGCTTCTCGGCCACCCGAACCTGGGCGCGCACGATGCCCTTCGAGTCCTGGACCAGGGTCCGGAACGCGTCGATCATGTCGGGCAGGGCGAAGAGCCGGCGGTTCGAGGCCGCGAGGCGGATGAAATTGCCGGCGAGGCCGCCGATCCCCGCCTTGTCGAGCACGGCACCGATGGCGGCCGCCTGCTCCTCGGCGCTGAAGACCGGGCTGCGGACGAGGCGGCGGAGATCCGCGCTCTCCTTCAGCAGCGTGTCGAATTGATCGAGAGACTCGGCGACCGCGTCGACCTGGCGCTCGTCGCGCGCGAGCTCGAACAGGGCGGAAGCGTACCGGCCCGCCACGCCTGCGACCAGGGGACCAGCCTCGGAACCGTTCTGCGCCACCCGTCGCTCTCTTCTCTGGTTGCCCGTCCGCTCCGCGCGCTCCGGCTGGAGCGCGGTGCGAGACCGTTCGGGACGTGGGATCGCGCCGGCAACGGACAGGTCGAGAACTGTCCTCGCGGCGCGGCGACCGCCTAGCATGCCAGCATGGCCGCGCGCAACACGGCAGGCGCGCGTCGCTGCGCGTCAGGACGGCGGAAGTGTGACGCGGGTCCCGCCTCAGCAGGCGAGCCGGTCGCAGCGCCGCACGCTCGCGATCATCTTGGCCATGGCGCCGGCGCCGGGATGCCCGAGGATCCCGCTGTTGCCGATCACGTAGGACGGCGTCGCGTAGAGGCCGAGATCCGCGGCCATCCGCATCTGGCTCTTCAGCGCCGCGCGCACCTCCTCGCTGTCGGCGATCTCCTCGACCTCCGCCTGCGGGATCCCCATCGTGGCGGCGACGGCGAGCGCGCCGGGCCCGTCGATGCGGCCGGGCTTGCCCAGCAGCGTCTGGTAGAAGCGCCACGCGGCCTCGGAGCCGAGCTTGCGCTGCACCGCGAGCATCACCTTGGCGGCCTGGGCGGATTGCGGCGACAGGATCGGGTTGTGGACAAGCCCGATCCGCAGCTCCGGATCGCTGTCGTGCAGGGCGACCACGTCGGCGGCCGCCTTCCGGCAGTACGGGCAGTTGAAGTCGAAGAACTCGTAGAGCGTGGTCCCGGCATCCCGCGGCCCGACATAGGTCACGCCGCGCAGGGCCGGGATCTGCCCGGTGATCTCGCCCGGCAGGATCGAGTTCGCCACCGCGCGCCCGTCGTCGCCCGTCACCGCGACCCGCTGGCCGTAGGATTGCGCGGAGGCGCCGGTCAGGCCGGCACCGAAGGTGGCGGCTGCGGCGAGCAGGAGACGTCGCGAGACAGGCTTCGAAACAGGCATGGGACTCGTCCGGGGCATCGCTGTCCCGCTCCGGCCGCGCCGAAGCGGAGCCGGACCAGAACCAGGGGGTCGAGTCGGTTTCATGGCCGAGCGGCCGTGAACGTCGCGCTACCGCGGGGCGGGCGCGGCCTAGCGCAGCCCCTTCGGCCGGTCGCCGGTCGCCCAGGCCAGGGCCTGCTCGAGCCGGTCGTTGCCCCAGAACAGCTCGCCGTCGTCGGCCAGGAACGTCGGCGCCCCGTAGATCCCGCGGGAGCGCGCCTCCTCGACGCTGACCCGCAGCTTCGTCTTGTTGGCCTCGGCGGCGGCGGCCCGCACGGTCTGCGTGCCGTCGAGCCCGAGCGAATCGAGGATCTCCGCGACGGCCGCCGGCTCCGCGATCGAGCGGCCCTCGGCGAAGCTCGCGGTGAAGACCGCCTTCGAGAACGGGACCAGCCACGGCTGGTCCTGGCCGAGGATCGCGACCCGCACCGCGCTGAGGCTGTTCTGCGGGAACTGGGCGGGCCGCGTCACCGGCGGCAGGCCGAGGCGGGCGGCCTCGCGCTCGACGTCGCGCCACATGTTCTTGCCCTTGGCCGCGTAGAGATTGAACGGCGAGGTGGTCCACCCCTGCGCGGCGAAGAGCGGCCCGACCAGGAAGGGGCGCCACCGGATCGCCACGTCCGCCTCGGCGGCGGCGGCCTCGACGCGCATGGCCGCGAGGTAGGAGTAGGTGGAGGCGAATTCGTACCAGAACTCCAGAATTGGCTGGCGCGCCATAGACTTCGCTTCTCCGATGCACTCTCGCGGCGATGACGACCTGCAACGCCCGGGCCGTTTCTGACACAACCGCAAGGCCGTCGTGAGGCGAAACGCGGCCGATCCTCCGGCATCTCGGCTACGCGCGAGGCGGCGCGCCGGTTGCAGGCCGGTGACACCCGCGATAAGCCGCAGACGCCGAGCCAGATCCCTCGCCCAGTTCCGGAAGTCCCATGTCCGTCCCCGCGAAGAGCCCCGTGAAGAAGGTCGTGCTGGCCTATTCCGGCGGCCTCGACACATCGATCATCCTGAAGTGGCTGCAGACCACCTACGGCTGCGAGGTCGTCACCTTCACGGCCGATCTCGGCCAGGGCGAGGAGCTGGAGCCCGCGCGCAGCAAGGCGGAGCTCCTCGGCATTAAGCCCGAGAACATCTACATCGAGGACCTGCGCGAGGAATTCGTCCGCGACTACGTCTTCCCGATGTTCCGGGCGAACGCGGTCTACGAGGGCGTCTACCTGCTCGGCACCTCGATCGCCCGCCCGCTGATCGCCAAGAAGCAGATCGAGATCGCCGAGCGCGTCGGCGCCGACGCGGTCTGCCACGGCGCCACCGGCAAGGGGAACGATCAGGTCCGGTTCGAGCTCGGCTACTACGCGCTCAAGCCCGACGTCACGGTGATCGCGCCCTGGCGCGAGTGGGACCTGCGCTCGCGCGAGCAGCTCATCGCCTTCGCCGAGCAGCACCAGATCCCGATCGCCAAGGACAAGCGCGGCGAGAGCCCGTTCTCGGTGGACGCCAACCTTCTGCACGCCTCCTCGGAGGGCAAGGTGCTGGAGGATCCGGCCGTCGAGGTGCCGGACTACGTCTACTCGCGCACCCTCTCGCCCGAGGAGGCGCCCGACCAGCCGACGGTCATCACGATCGGGTTCGAGCGCGGCGACGCCGTCTCGATCGACGGCGAGGCTCTGTCGCCCGCGAGCCTGCTGACCAAGCTCAACGAGCTCGGCCGCGCCAACGGCATCGGCCGGCTCGATCTGGTGGAGAACCGCTTCGTCGGCATGAAGAGCCGCGGCATGTACGAGACGCCGGGCGGCACGATCCTGCTGCCGGCGCACCGCGCCATCGAGTCGATCACCCTGGACCGGGGGGCAGCGCACCTCAAGGACCAGCTCATGCCGCAATACGCCGAGCTGATCTACAACGGCTTCTGGTTCTCGCCGGAGCGCGAGATGATCCAGGCCCTGATCGACAAGAGCCAGGAGAAGGTCACCGGCACGGTGCGGCTGAAGCTCTACAAGGGCGGCGTCCACGTGATCGGCCGCGAGAGCCCGCACTCGCTCTACGACCAGGACCTCGTGACCTTCGAGGAGGGCGCCGTCGCCTACGATCACCGCGACGCGGCGGGTTTCATCAAGCTCAACGCCCTGCGGCTTCGCACGCTGGCCCAGCGCAGGAAGCGCGAGGGCTGAGCCCGCTGCCGGTCGCCGCCGCGCGGACGGCAGCGACCGGAGGTAGCCGTCAGGCGGGGAGCCAGCGCTCGGCGGCCCGACGGAAGTCGCCGGGGCCGAGATCGGCGTAGCGCAGGAAGATCTGCAGGGCCGGCTGCAATTCGCGATGGAGGCGCACGAGCCGCGTCTCCGCGTCCTCGTCGTCGTTCGCGGCCGCGCCCGGCACGGCGGCGAGAAGGCGCTTCATCGCCGCGGTGTAGGCGCCGTCCGCGCCGTAGGGCCGCTCCGGGTCGACGCGCGGCACCCCCTGCTCGGCGTTCCACCCGATATTCAGCTGCGGGATCAGCGCGAGGTGCTCGGGCGTCACCGCGAAGGTGATGACGTCCGGGGTCTCGCCGGTGGCCGCGTCCCGGAAGACGTCGCCCACGGCGCCCGGATCGAGCTTGGCCAGACCGTTGTGGTACTGGTACCGGCCCGGCTTCAGCTGCCCGTTCTGGACGAAGACGGCGAGGCCGTCCTCGAGCGACCGGTGCTCCTCCTCGGCGCCCTCGTCGTCGCCGGTGACGTTGGCGATGTCGCCGTCGCGGTCGAGGCTGCCATAGGGGGCGGCCGGGTGGATGGTCGGCGCCCCCGGCTCGGCGCCGTCCCAGGCGACGACCATCCGGCGGATCAGGGCGATGCGCTCCAGGCTCAGGTCGTAGACGGCATCGCTCATCGTGTATCGGTCCCGGCTCTCACGCTTGGAAGGCCCGTCTTACAGAGGCGAGTCGCCCCCTGCTACCGCCGCAAGCAGCCCGTGAGGCCGTCGATCTGTCCCATCATCGCCTGGATCCGCGCGGCCCGGCGGCGCACCCCGGGGGAGGGCCGGCCGGCGCTGCGGGTGATCGGGTTCGGCAGCACGGCGGCGAGCAGGGCGGCCTCGTTGCGGGTCAGCCGGCTCGCGTCCTTGCCGAACCAGTGCCGGCTCGCGGCCTGCGCGCCGTAGATCCCGTCGCCCCACTCGGCGACGTTGAGGTAGATCTCCATCATCCGGCGCTTGCCCCAGAGCGTGTCGAGCGCCAGCGCCAGCGGGATCTCGATGGCCTTCCGGATGTAGGAGCGGCCGGGCCACAGGAAGACGTTCTTCACCGTCTGCATGGCGATCGTGGAGGCGCCGCGGCTCGGGGAATCCTCGTCCTCGACCACGTCGCGGATCGCGCCGAAATCGACCCCGTGATCCAGGCAGAAGCGCTGATCCTCCGAGGCGATCACCGCCTGCGGCAGGACCGGCGCGATGGCGGAGAGCGGCACCGGATCCCGACTCACCGGCTGAAGCGTCAACCACCGTCCCAGCATCAGGGTCGACGGCGGCATCACCGCGCTATAGACGAGCGCCAACGTCAGCGCGAGGACGAACCCGACGGCGGGGAGCAGCAGCAGCGCTCTCACAAGCTGTCGGACGCGACGGGAACGGCGCGGGCGCGCGAGCGGGAGGTCGCGACCTGCCGTCTCCCGCCTGCGTCGAGCCCCGTCCACCGTGAGTCCGTCCCCGCCCAACTGACACCCGATTGGTTTTCGCAAGGCCAGGACCGGACGTAAGCCCGATGACCCCGACCCCCTCAACGCAGGCACCGACCGGTTCGGTCAAGGCAGTCACGCCGGCCGCCGATTTTACCCACAGGTTGACGGAGGTCGCCGGCACGGTCGAGACCTTCCTGGTCGAGCGGCTCGGCCCCGCGGTCGGCGCCGGCGAGATCGCCCGGCCGCCCCGCCTGATGGAGGCCATGCGGCACGCCGTGCTCGGCGGCGGCAAGCGTCTCCGGCCGTTCCTGGCCATCGAGACCGCCCGGATGCTCGGCGGCTCCGAGGCCGCCGCGCTGGCGGCCGGCGCCGGCGTCGAGCTGGTCCACTGCTACAGCCTCGTCCACGACGACCTGCCGGCGATGGACGACGACGACATGCGCCGCGGCAAGCCCACGGTCCACAAGGCCTACGACGAGGCCACCGCCATCCTCGTCGGCGACGCCCTGCAGACGCTGGCCTTCGAGATCGTGGCCGACCCGACCTGGCAGCCGGATGCGCGCATCCGCGCCGACCTCGTGCTCGGCCTCGCCCGGGCCTCGGGCCTCGGCGGCATGGTCGGCGGCCAGCTCCTCGACCTCACCGCCGAGGGCCGGTTCGGCGCGGCCAACATGGACGTGGACGACACCCTGCGGATGCAGGCGATGAAGACCGGCGCGATCCTGGCCTTCTCGGTGGAGGCCGGCGCGATCGTCGGCGGTGCCGACAAGGACCAGCAGGCCGCACTCCTGCGCTACGGCCTCGCCCTGGGGCAGGCCTTCCAGATCGCCGACGACATCCTCGACCGGGAGGCCTCGCCCGAGGCCATGGGCAAGGCCACCGGCAAGGACAAGGATGCCGGCAAGGCGACGCTCGTCGACCGTCTCGGCATCGACGGGGCCCGCGCCGAGTGCGACCGCCTCGTCGGCGTCTGCGAGGACGCGGTGTCGTCCTGGGGGGAGGGCGCCCGCGTCCTGCGCGACGCCGCCCGCTTCACGGTCGCCCGCAAGACCTGATCGCGCCGGGCGGCCGGGCCGGGCCCGGCAGCCCGACCTCCGCGAACACTGCGCCACGACCACGCGGGGCACGCCACAAGCGATCGCGGCTCCGCCGGATCGAAACCCTCCGCGAGGCGGACCCGCGCCGTCCCGATCGGGGCCATCCGAACCGGAGGCGGGGTCACGGAGCGCGCGGCGCCGGTCAGAGCCGGTTGGTCTTGTTGTGGACGTCGAGGCACACGGCGGCGAGCAGGACGACACCCTTGATCACCTGCTGCCAGTCGACGCCGATCCCCAGGATCGACATGCCGTTGTTCATGATGCCGATGATGAAGGCGCCGATCACGACACCCGAGACCTTTCCGATCCCGCCGGCTGCCGAGGCGCCGCCGATGAAGCAGGCCGCGATCACGTCGAGCTCCATCCCGACGCCGGCCTTCGAGTTCGCGGTGTTGAGCCGGGCGACGAAGATCATGCCGGCGAGGCCCGCCAGCGCGCCCATGTTGGCGAAGGTCAGGAAGGTCAGCCGCTCGGTCTTGATGCCCGAGAGGCGCGCGGCCTTGATGTTCCCGCCCAGCGCGTAGATCCGGCGCCCGATCGTCGTCCGCGTCGTCACGAAGCCGTAGAGCGTCACCAGCGCCAGCAGCACGAGGAGCACGTTGGGCAGGCCGCGGTACGCGCTCATCTGCCAGGCGAAGGCCAGGATCAGGATGGCGGTCACGCCGTTGCGGCCGATGAACGCCGCCGGGGACTCGGCCGGGCTCCCGTTCCGCAGCCGAGCCAGCCGCCGTCGCCAGTTCAGCCCGGTCAGCGTCGCGACCAGCGCGGCGGCGATCAGGACGGCGGTCCAGGGTCCGGCGCCGTTGACGAGGAAGCCCTTGGCGAGGAGCTGGAACACCTCCGGGAACGGTCCGATGGAGGCCCCCTGCAGCAGCACCTGCGTCAGGCCGCGGAACACCATCATGCCGGCCAGGGTGACGATGAAGCTCGGGATGGCGAGGTAGGCCACGAAGTAGCCCTGCAGACCGCCGATGACCGCGCCCACCGCGAGGCACAGGAGGGCCGCCGAGAACGGGTCGACGTGGAAGCGGACCATCAGCAGGGCGGCGAGCGCCCCCACGAAACCGACCACCGAGCCGACCGACAGGTCGATATGCCCGGCCACGATGACCAGCAGCATCCCGAGCGCCATCACGACGACGTAGCTGTTCTGGAGGATCAGGTTGGTCAGGTTCAGCGGCTGGAACAGGACGCCGCCCGTCGCGACCTCGAAGAACAGCGTGATCGCCGCCAGCGCGACGACGAGCCCGTAGGCGCGCAGCTGCGCCATCGGCAGGCGGCCGCGCCGGACCCCGGCCGCGCCCGCGGCGGCGGCCGGGATGAGTTCGCTGCCGGGGCTCATGGACTTGCTCACTGTGATGTCGGTCATCCGTTCAGCCCCCTGGAGCGCATGATGGCGCGCATGATCGCTTCCTGGCTGGCCTCGGCGCGGTCGAATTCGCCCACGAAGCGCCCCTCGTTCATCACGTAGATGCGGTCGCAGAGGCCGAGCAGTTCCGGCATCTCCGAGGAGATCAGGAGGACGCCGCGGCCGTCCTCGGCCAGCTCGTTGATGATGCTGTAGATCTCGTACTTCGCGCCGACATCGATGCCGCGGGTCGGCTCGTCGAGGATCAGCACCTTGGGCCGGGTGAACAGCCACTTGCTCAGCACGACCTTCTGCTGGTTGCCGCCCGACAGGTTCACGGTCTGCTGCGTCACCCCGACGGAGCGGATGCGCATCTTGGTGCGGTAGCCGGTCGCGACCCGGTGCTCGGCCGCCTCGTCGATCACCGCGGCGGTGGAGATCCCGGGCAGGTTCGCCAGGGTGGTGTTCCGGGCGATGTCCTCGCCCAGCACGAGCCCGAGCTGCTTGCGATCCTCGGTGACGTAGGCGAGGCCGGCCGCGATGGCCCGGTCGATCGTCGAGACGTCGACCTCGACACCCTCGATCCGGACCGTGCCCCGGATGTCCCGGCCGTAGGACCGGCCGAAGAGGCTCATGGCAAGCTCGGTCCGGCCCGAGCCCATCAGGCCCGCGATCCCGACGATCTCGCCCCGGCGCAGGCTCAGGTCGACGTCGCGCACCACCGCCCGGTCGGCGTGGACGGGGTGGTGGACCGTCCAGTCGCGCACCTCCATCAGCACCGCGCCGATCCGCGGCGTGCGGACCGGGTAGCGGCTCTCCAGCGTGCGGCCGACCATCGCCCGGATGATGCGGTCCTCGTCGATCGCGCCGCCGCGGCAGTCGAGGGTCTCGACGGTGCTGCCGTCGCGCAGGACCGTGATCCGGTCGGCCACCTTGGCGATCTCGTTGAGCTTGTGGGAAATCAGGATCGAGGCGATGCCCTGCGCTTTGAAGCGCAGCAGGAGCTGCAGCAGGGCCTCGCTGTCGGTCTCGCTCAACGACGCGGTCGGTTCGTCGAGGATCAGGAGCTTCACCTCCTTGGAGAGCGCCTTGGCGATCTCCACGAGCTGCTGCTTGCCGACCCCGAGATGGGTGACGAGGGTGTCGGGGCTCTCGTCGAGCCCCACCATCGCCATCAGCGCGCGGGCGCGGGCCTGGACACGATCCCGGTCGATGACCCCGAACCGGGCCGGCTCGTTGCCGAGGAAGATGTTCTCGGCGATCGACAGGTACGGCACCAGGGCGAGTTCCTGGTGGATGATCACGATGCCGAGGCGCTCGCTGTCCGCGATGTCGCGGAAGCGGGCCGGCCGCCCCTCGTAGGTGATGTCGCCCGTGTACGACCCGTAGGGATACACGCCGCTCAGCACCTTCATCAGCGTCGACTTCCCCGCGCCGTTCTCGCCGACCAGGGCGAGGATCTCGGCGGGCTCGACGGTCAGGTTGACGTCGGCGAGGGCCTTCACGCCGGGGAAGGTCTTGGTGATTCCCCGCATTTCGAGAACGGGCTGCATGCGGCGCCTACCAGCTCGGACTGCACGTTCGGCCCGCGCGACAGTCGTCGCGGCGGGGATCGGATCGGGCGGAGCGACCGGGCTCCGCCCCGGCATCGGTCACTTGAGCTGGTCGAGCGTGTAGTAGCCCGTGTCGATCAGGGCCGGCTTCCAGTTGGCCCGGGTGACGATCACCGGCGTGAGCAGGTAGGACGGGACGATCTTCTTGCCGTTGTCGTAGGTCTTCACGTCGTTGACCTCGGGCTGCCGGCCCGCCTCGATGGCGTCGATCATCGCCACTGTCACCTTCGCCAGGTCCCGGGTGTCCTTGAAGATCGTCGCCGTCTGCTCACCGGCGATGATCGACTTGACCGATTGCAGCTCGGCGTCCTGGCCGCTGATCACCGGCAGCTTCACGCCGCCGGACCCGTAGCCCACGCTCTTCACCGACGAGAGGATCGCCGTGGAGATGCCGTCGTAGGGCGAGAGCACGGCATCCAGATGGGCGTTGCCGTAATAGGCCGAGAGCAGGTTATCCATCCGCGCCTGGGCGGTCGCGGCGTCCCAGCGCAGGGTGGACACCTTGTCCATGCCGAACTGGCCCGAGCGCACGACGAGCCTCTTCGCGTCGATGTAGGGCTGCAGCACCGACAGGGCGCCGTCGTAGAAAAAGTATGCGTTATTGTCGTCGGGCGAACCGCCGAACAGCTCGATGTTGAAGGGCCCCTTCCCGTCCTTCAGGCCGAGGGCGTCGACGATGGATGTCGCCTGCTGAACGCCGACCTTGTAGTTGTCGAAGGTGGCGTAGTAATCGACGTTCGGCGTCCCCCGGATGAGCCGGTCGTAGGCGATGACCCTGACGCCGCGCTCGCTCGCTTTCGACAGCACATCGCTGAGGGTCGTGCCGTCGATGGAAGCGATCACCAGGATCTTCACGCCGGTAGTGAGCATGTTCTCGATCTGGGCGAGCTGGGTTGGGATGTCGTCGTCCGCGTATTGCAGATCCGGCTTGTAGCCCTTGGCCTTCAGAAGCCTGACGATGTTGTTGCCGTCGTCGATCCAGCGCTGCGACGACTTGGTCGGCATGGCGACCCCGATCGGATCCCCGCCGGCCGCCTGCGCCGATGCCGTGGCGCACGCGCCGATGAGCGACAGGCCCAGGATGTATTTGAGAACCGTATGCCTGGCGATCATAATCCCCCCTATCGCTGCGCAGCCGGACTTCGACTTCAATCGAAGCGAGTCCGTGCTTCAATTATTGTCGATTGATTATTTTCTATAATTAAAACTCGATGTTTTACTTACCTTGTCTATGGCCGACACCCATCCACTGCCCGACCGAATATCCCTGCGGGAGCCGATCCGGCAAGCTTGGCCGGGTTGGCAGGCAGAGGCGCGATTCGGGCGCCGCCGGCAGCCTCTTCGAGGGCCAAGCCCACACCTTGAGAAGCTCGGGCATTCAATTTGTATGAGTTATAGAGGGGGCCGTCAATCGGCACGCGCGGCGCCCCGTCTCGCGGCGCGGTCTCAGGTGTGTGTGGAGCGCGCCGCGGGTTCAGGTCCGAGTTCGATCGCCGGTCGGCGCGATGGGGTCGCGCGGGCCACGGGGCGCGGCCTGCCGATCGGCACGGCGGCGATGACCGGTCGGCTCGATCGGATCAGGGCAGGCCGGATCGCGTGTCCGCACCGCCAAGCAGTTCAGCGCGGCGTCGCCGCGCGGGCCCGGAAACCGCGTTGGTTCAGCCGCGGCCGACGAACGGCATCTTGGTGGCCATGATGGTCATGAACTGCACGTTGGCCTCCAGCGGCAGGCTCGCCATGGACAGCACGGCCTGACCGACATGGTCCGGATCCATCACCGCCTCGGCCCGCAGGGAGCCGTCCGCCTGCGGGACGCCGGCCTTCATCTTGCCGCCCATGGGCGTGTCGGCGTTGCCGATATCGATCTGGCCGCAGGCGATGTCGTAGGCCCGGCCGTCGAGGGAGGTCGCCTTGGTCAGCCCGGTCACGGCGTGCTTGGTCGCCGTGTAGGCGATGGAGTTCGGTCGGGGCGCGTGGGCCGAGATCGAGCCGTTGTTGATGATCCGGCCGCCCCGGGGATCCTGGTCGCGCATGATCCGGAAGGCGTGCTGCGTGCACAGGAACAGCGCCGTGAGGTTGGTGTCGACCACCTGCCGCCAGGTCTCGAGGGGCAGATCCTCCAGCGGGACCGCCGGAGCGCCGATCCCGGCATTGTTGAACAGCAGGTCGAGCCGGCCGAACTCCGCCTTGGTGCGCGCGAACAGGGCGGCGATCGAGTCGGGATCGGTCACGTCGGTCGGGACCGCCACCGCCCCGTGACCGATCCGCGCGGCGACCTCCTCGAGGGGAGCCTGACGCCGCCCCGAGAGGACGACGCGCCATCCGGCGTCGGCGAGCGCCAGGGCGGCGGCCTTGCCGACACCCGTCCCGGCCCCGGTCACGATCGCGATCCGCTCAAGCCCCGACATGCGTTCCTCCCGGTTCCGGTGTTTCACCGCCTGTAGCGGATGGCCGCCGCCGCGCGAAGGCGTCGGCGTTTCAGATGCGGGCCGCGGTCACGGGGCGTACCGGCGGCCGCCATGCGCTATGGTGGTCGAAAGACACGGGGACGGGAACGGAACGATGGGGCAGGGTTCGTCGGCAGGCCTGCGCGGGACGAGCGACGCGGCGGTCCCGGCGTGAGCGCCCCCGAGATCCCGTTCCTCGCCGGCCTCGACGCGCCGGCGGTCGCGGCCGTGCGGGCCCGGATGGTGCCTGTGGCGGTGCCGGGCGGCCGGACCCTGTTCGAGCAGGGCGAGACCGGGGACGCCCTGTACACGCTGGTCTCCGGCGCGGTCGGCGTCTCGGCCCGCGACCATGCCGGGCGGCCGACCCGGATCGCGCGCCTTCGGCCGCCCGAGACTTTCGGCGAGATGGCCCTGCTGTCGGACGCCCCGCGGGCGGCGACCGTGATGGCGCTGCGCGATTCGCACCTCCTGCAACTCACCCGCGACGCCTTCGAGGCGGTGATCGCCGAGCACCCGCACACGCTCCTCTACTTCGCCCGGATGCTCGCCGACCGCCTGCGGGCGATCTACGACGGCCACTCGGTCCACCACGCGCCGCGGATCTTCACGATCCTGGCCGTGACCGAGGGGCCCGATCCGGCGCGGGTGGCGCGGCAGCTCGCCGCCGCCTTCGACGCCCTGCTGCCCGGGAAGACCGGCTGCCTCACCGACTGGCCGGAGGGCGCCGACGAGGCGTGGTTCCAGGCCTTCGAGGGCGCCCACGCGCGCACGATCTTCGCGGCGCACGACATCGACTGCCCCTGGTGCCGCCAGAGCCAGCGGCGGGGCGACCATGTCCTGCTCCTCGCCGAGCCCGGCGCGCCGCCGCGGCCGGGCGCGGCGGCCTATCTCGACCGGGTGCGCTCCGACTGGATCCGCATGGACCTCGTCGTGCGCCAGGACCCCGCGGCCCGGCGCCCGAGGGCCCTGCATCCGGAGGTCGCCGCGCTGCCCGCGGCGATGCGCATCCAGGTCCGGGACGGCGATCGGGGGGATCTGCATCGCCTCGCGCGGCTCGCCAGCGGGTCGGCGCGCGGCCTCGTCCTCGGCGGCGGCGGGGCGCGGGGGCTCGCCCATCTCGGGGTGCTCAAGGCCCTCGACGAGGTGTCCTGCGCGCCCGACTTCGTGGGCGGGACCAGCATGGGCGCGATCATCGCGGCGAGCCTCGCCATGGGCTGGAGCGTCGCGGAGATCCAGGCCCAGATCGAGGCGTTCTTCGCCACCAGCAACCCGATCAACGACTACACGCTGCCGCTGCACGCGTTGACCCGCGGCGCAAAGGTCGATGCCGGCCTCGCGGCGCGCTACGGCGGCGTGCGCATCGAGGACCTCTGGCTGCCGTTCTTCTGCGTCTCGTCGAACCTGACGACCGGCAACACCATGGTGCACCGCTCGGGCGACCTGCCGAAGGCCCTGCGCGCCAGCATCGCGATCCCCGGCCTCCTGCCGCCCGTGCTGTGCGACGAGGGCGTCCTGGTCGACGGCGGCATGATGAACAACCTGCCGGCCGACGTCGCCGCCGGGCTGGAGCGCGGCCCGGTCCTGGCCGTCGATGTCGGGACCGACCGGGCGTTCCAGGACATGCCGCGGCGCGGGTGGAGCGGCCGGCTCATGCGCAGGCTGATCGGCTCGCCGCTGGCGATGCCGGGCCTGGCCCCGCTGCTCCTGCGCGCCGCCACCGTGTCGAGCGACGCGCAGAGCCTGATGGCGGCGGCCCACGCGACCGCCGTGCTCAAGCCGCAGCTCTCCGGCATCGACCTGCGGGCGTGGTCGCGCTTCCGGGAATCGGCGGAGCTCGGCTACCGGGAGACCCGCGCGGGCATCGCGACCGGGACCCTCGCGCGCTGGCTCGACCCGATGCGCTGACCCGGTGCGCTGAACGCGTGCGCTGACCCGGTGCGCTGAGATGTCCGCGTGCGGCGGCGCACGCGCGGCGCCCGCGGCCCTGTAACCCGGACCATCCGCCGACGATCTCCGGTGCAACACGTCATCGGGAGACCGGAACCATGACCCACCCTGCCAAGACCCCGACCGGCGCCGTGCCCGGTTCCGCGCCGGACCGGCGCGCCGCGGCCGACCATTCCGGGCCGCACGCCCTCCTGCACGGCGCCGCCTTCGTGCTGCTGTGCCTCTGGACGCGGACCGCGCCGGAGCGTCTGCGCGACCAGCTCTCCCCGGACGCCGGCGACGGCGCCGCGCTCGGCTTCTGAGCGGATCGGACCGGAGGACGCGCGCGTTCTCCGCCGCGGGGGAGCCGGACATGACGGAGCGCGCGCGAGGATGACCGTCGCGGGAGTGAGGTTTCGCCGGATCGCCCTGCCGGAGGTCGGCCTGCACGTGGCCGAGGCAGGCCCCGAGACGGGGCCGCCGACCATCCTGCTGCACGGCTTCCCGGAATGCTGGTACGGCTGGCGCCACCAGATCGGGCCGCTCGCCGAGGCGGGGCTGCGGATCATCGCGCCGGATCAGCGCGGCTACGGCCTCAGCGACAAGCCGGCGGAGATCGCCGCCTATCACCTGGACCGGCTGGCCGGCGACGTCCTGGCCCTGGCCGACACCTACGGCGCGCCCACGGTGCGGCTCGTCGGCCACGACTGGGGGGGCCTCGTCGCGTGGTGGGTGGCGAGCCGCCACCCCGAGCGGATCGACCGGCTGGCGATCCTCAACGCGCCGCATCCCGCGATCGTCGGCGCCTACATGCGCCGCCATCCCGGTCAGTGGCTGCGCAGCACCTATGTGGGCCTCTTCCAGCTCCCGCGCCTGCCCGAGCGGCTGCTCACGGCGGATCGCGGCCGGGTCCTGCGGCGCGCGCTGACGACCTCCAGCCGGCCGGGCACCTTCGCGCAGGCCGATCTCGACCATTACGTCGCGGCGTGGCTCCAGCCCGGCGCGATGACCGGCATGCTGAACTGGTACCGTGCCCTTGTGCAGCTGCCCCGGGCGCGGCCGCCGCGGGTGCGCGTGCCGGTGCTGATCCTCTGGGGGCGACGGGATACGGCGCTGCAGCCCGGCTTGGCGGAGGCGAGCCTCGCGTTCTGCGACGCCGGCCGGCTCCGCTGGTACGAGCGGGCCAGCCACTGGCTCGCCCACGAGGAGCCCGAGGCGGTCAACGCCGACCTCGGCGCGTTCCTCCGCTAGCCGCCGGGCGCCCGCGGGAGCTCGGGCCGGTCCACGCGGGCAAGTTGTAGAACGTTATTCAATGCGCGGCCGGATCTCGCAAGTCTCCGCGCCGGTACGTGCGGACGCGCGTCGGGCGGCGCGGTAATCCGTTCGCTTCTCGGAAGCCACGTACTATTTTTCGCTCGCCGCTCCGGAACATGACGAGCACTTGTCACTTGGTGGTGGCCCATGAGGGCTGATCGGAGCTACTCCACGATGTCTTTTCGTTCTTTCCTGACCGCGGGTGTGGTCTTCGGCGGCCTCCTGGCGGGAACCGTCGCGTCGCAGGCCGCGCCCGCGCTCGCGCAGCCCGGCTTCGCCGGATCCGACATGGTCGAGACCGTGGCGATGCATCGCCACCACCGCATGCATCATCACCGGATGCACCGCCATCACTCGACCCGGCACGAGCGCCGGATGCGGCGCATGAACACGATGCGCCACGGCAACCCGAACGCCCGCAACCCGTCGCGCCCGGGCTACCAGCAGCAGCTCGGCAACACCACGGGCGGCCCGCGCTACTGACATCGCGACCGCGCCCGGATCCCGCGCAGGCTGTGGCGGATCCGGGCGCCATCCACCGGCGATGCGGCGTCCGGGCGCCTTCTCCCCAGGCGCATCGGTTCGCCCGGCCTGATTCGCCGGCGTCGCTCTGCTAAGAGGCGGCATGGCCAGAACCGCCGTCCGCCCCGCCGCCGACACGACGCCCACGCCCGGCCTGGACCCGGCCGGTGCGACGCCGATGATGGCGCAGTACATCGAGATCAAGGCCGCCAATCCGGACTGCCTGCTGTTCTACCGGATGGGCGACTTCTACGAGCTGTTCTTCGAGGACGCGGAGATCGCGTCCCGGGCCCTCGGCATCGTCCTGACGAAGCGCGGCAAGCACGCGGGCGGCGAGATCCCGATGTGCGGCGTGCCGGTCGACCGGTCCGACGACTATCTCAACCGCCTCATCGCCCTCGGCCACCGCGTGGCGGTGTGCGAGCAGACCGAGGATCCGGCCGAGGCCAAGAAGCGCGGGCCGAAATCCGTGGTCCGCCGCGAGGTCGTGCGGCTCGTCACCCCCGGCACGATTACCGAGGACCGGCTCCTCGACCCGGCCCGCGCCAACCTCCTCCTGGCCATCGGCCGCCGGAAGACGGGGGAGGGGGCGGTCGCCTACGGCCTCGCCGCGGTGGACATCTCCACGGGCCGCTTCTCCCTCAGCGAGGTCGCGGGCGGCGACCTGTCCGGCGCCATCGCCCGGCACGACCCGCGGGAGATCGTCCTGTCGGAGGCCATCCACGCCGATCCGGCCCTCGCGCGCCTCTGGCAGGAGTGCCGCGCGGCCGTCGTACCCCTCGCGCAGGCCGAACTCGAGCCCGCGGCCGCCGAGCGGCGCCTGCGCGAGCAGTACGGGGTCTCGACCCTAGAAGGGTTCGGCCAGTTCACCCGGGCCGAGATCGCGGCCGCCGGGGCGGCGCTGCTCTACATCGCCCGAACGCAGCTCGCGGCCCGTCCGCCCCTGGCGGTTCCGACCCGCGAGGATGGCGGCGCCACCCTAGCGATCGACGCGGCGACGCGGACCAACCTCGAACTCACCCGCACCCTGTCGGGGGAGCGCGCCGGGAGCCTCCTCGCCACGATCGACCGGACCGTGACGGCGAACGGGGCGCGGCTGCTCGCCGAGCACCTCGCGGGCCCGTTGACCCATCTCGACGCCATCGCCCGGCGGCACGCCGCGGTGGCGTACCTGGTGGAGAACGCGCGCCTGCGCGGCTTCCTGCGCGACGCCCTGGCCCGCGCGCCCGACCTCGCGCGGGCGCTCTCGCGGACGGGGCTCGGTCGCGCGGGTCCTCGGGACCTCGCGGCCATCCGCGACGGCCTCGCGGTCGCGGCGGATCTCGGCGCGCGCCTCGCCGCCATGAACGGCCTCCCGGCGGAACTCGCCCGGCTGGCCGAGCATCTGGCTGAGGCCGACCGGACGCTCATCGCGACCCTGGCGGCGGCGCTCGCCGACGAGCTGCCCCTGAGCCGGCGCGACGGCGGCTTCGTCCGCACGGGCTACCACCCGGAGATCGACGAGGCGCGGACCCTCGGACAGGATTCCCGCAAGGTGATCGCGGCCCTTCAGGCGCGCTACGCCGAGCAGACCGGCTGCCGGACCCTGCGGATCAAGCACAACAACCTGCTGGGCTACTTCATCGAGGTCCCGCAATCGGTCGGCGAGGCCTGCCTGAAGGGCCTGCAGAGCGAGTTCGTCCATCGCCAGACCATGGTGGACGCGATGCGCTTCACCAGCGTCGAGCTGGGCGAGCTCGAATCGAAGATCTCGGGCGCCTCCGACCGGGCCCTGGCCCTGGAGGCCGCCGTCTTCGACGACCTCGCGGCCCGCGTGCTGGCCCAGGCCGAGCCCGTCGCCGAGGTGGCCGAGGCGCTGGCCGGGCTCGACGTAGCGGCGAGCCACGCGGAACTCGCCGTCGAGCTCGACTGGCGGCGTCCCGTGGTCGACGACTCGCTCAGCTTCGTCGTGGTCGGCGGCCGCCACCCGGTGGTCGAGGCGGCCCTGCGCCGGGCCGGCGAGCCGTTCATCGCCAACGACTGCGACCTGTCCGGCGACACGCGCGGCCGGATCCGGCTAATCACCGGCCCGAACATGGGCGGCAAGTCGACCTTCCTGCGCCAGAACGCGCTGATCGCGGTGCTCGCCCAGATCGGCGCCTTCGTGCCGGCCGCGGAGGCGCGGATAGGCCGGGTCGACCGGCTGTTCTCCCGCGTCGGCGCCGCCGACGATCTCGCCCGGGGGCAATCGACCTTCATGGTCGAGATGGTCGAGACCGCGGCGATCCTCAACCAGGCGACCCGGCGCTCCCTGGTGATCCTGGACGAGATCGGCCGCGGCACCGCGACCTTCGACGGCCTGTCGATCGCCTGGGCCTGCCTGGAGCACCTCCACGAGGTGAATGCCTGCCGGGCGCTGTTCGCCACGCATTTCCACGAGCTGACGGCGCTGGGCGACCGGCTGGCGCGGCTGGAGAACGCCACCCTGAAGGTGGCCGAGCACCGGGACGGCGTCGTGTTCCTGCACGAGGTCGTGCCGGGCGTCGCCGAGCGCAGCTACGGGCTGCAGGTGGCACGGCTCGCCGGCCTCCCGGGCAGCGTCGTGACCCGGGCCGGGGCGATCCTCAATAGTCTGGAGAAGGCCGAGCGGGGCCGCCCCGCCCGCGCCCGGATCGACGACCTGCCGCTCTTCGCGGCCCTCGCGCCACCCCCGCCGCCGGAGCCGCCGCCGGAGGATCCGCTGGGCGCGCTGCTCGACGGGATCGACCCGGACGCGCTGACGCCGCGCGAGGCGCTGGACGCGCTCTACCGGCTGAAGCGCGAGCGGGCGGCGCGGGGCTGAGACCCGTGGGCCGCGCGCCGGGGGCCTGACCCGAAGAACCTCAGACGGGCGCGGGCGAGAACCCGTCCGGGCAGGCCGGCCCGTCGCGGCCGGCCCGGCGATCGGCCACGTAGTCCAGGGTGCTGGCCACGACGCGCTCGGAATAGGGCTTGGCGATCACCCCGATCGCGCCGGCGAAATCGGCCGGGATGCGCTTGGCGTTGGCGGTCATGAACACCACGGTGGTGCGCCGGTCGGCCGAGAGCGCCCGGGCCACGTCGATGCCGGTCGGGCCGTCGACGAGGTGGATGTCGACGAGGGCGACGTCGGGCGCCGTGGACCGGCCCATCGCGATGGCCTCCGTCGCGTTGCCGGCGACGCCGACGGTGACGTGCCCGAGATCGTCCAACAGGCATTCCAGCTCGAGGGCGATCAGGGCCTCGTCCTCCACCACGAGGATGCGGAGGGCGGCGTCCGCGGCGGCGTTCCCGGTCCCCATGCGCTCTTCGTCCTCCGGCCCCGCGGCCGACGAGCTTGATGCCTCCACGTCGATTTCTCAAGCCGGCTGCTGGAGCGGGATGTCGATCTCGACGGTCGTGCCCGGGCCGGCATCCGCCCAGGCGATGGTCCCGCGCATCTGCCGGACGACCATCTCCACGAGATTGCGCCCGAACCCCGCCGGGTTCGGAGCCGCCGCGCCGACGCCGACGCCGTCGTCGCGGATCGTCATGTGCATCCCGCCCTCGGTGCGGCGGGCGACGATCGACACGCGCCCCTCGCGCTCGCCCGGGAAGGCGTGGCGCAGGGCGTTGGCCGTCAATTCGTGGATCATCAGCGCGAGAGGCGCCGCCATCGCGGCGGCCACCGCGATCGGCTCGACATCGGCCTCCACCCGGCGCCGCTCCGGGTCCAGGCCGGCATTCATGTCGGCCAGGAACTCGGCCGCGAAGTCGCCGAGGTTGAAGTGCGTGCAGTCGCCCTCGGAGTAGAGCATCCGGTGCGCCGTCGAGAGGGCGCCGATCCGCTCCGCCATGCCCTGGAGCGCGTCGCGCGCCTCGCCCTCGGGCGTGCGCCGCGCCTTCAGGAGCATCAGCGACGAGATCACCTGGAGGTTGTTCTTCACCCGGTGGTCGACCTCGTGGAGGAGGGCGGTCTTCTGCTCCAGCGCCGATGTCAGGTCCTGGGTCCGCGCCGCGACGAGGCGCTCCAGCTCGTCGTTGGTGCCGCGCATCGACACTTCCATCTGGTGGACATGGGTCATGTCCGCCTGCGCGGCGTAGAAGTAGGCGAGCCCCTCGGCGTCGCGCACCGGCGTGATGGTCATCGCGTTCCAGAAGGACGTCCCGTCCTTGCGATAGTTGAGCAGCTCCACCGAGATCGGCTCTTCGGCCTCCACGGCCGAGCGGATCCGCTGCACCGTCGAACGATCGGTGGCCGGCCCCTGCAGCATCCGGCAGTTGCGCCCGACGATCTCGTCCGCGGCGTAGCCCGTGGCGCTCAGGAACGCATCGTTCGCCCAGGCGATCGGGTTGTCGGGCGCGCGCGCATCGGTGATGACCATCGGCGACGGGCTCGACGCGAACGCGTCGACGAGCGTCGCGAGGGGCGGACCGGTCTCGGATCGGGCACTCAACGCGTCATTCCACAGTCAGGCGGTGACCCCGTTCGTCCGGCGGCGCCACCATCGCGCTCCGACCGCGGGACGTGGACACCGCGTTAAGCAAGCTTCTACCAAGATTGGGGCGCAAGACAGCAGGATCCAGCGGAGACAGGTGCGGCGTAAGGCTGCCACGATTTCGCGGGATCAAGGCCACGAAGGCTCAGGAGTTCCATGCCATGGCGAACCAGCCACAGGCGACGCGTCGATTCCGGCTCCGCGACATCGTCGAGGACCGGCGGATCGCGCTCATGCTGGCGCTCGGATTCTCGTCCGGCCTGCCGCTGCTCCTCGTGCTGGGGACCTTCACGCTCCGCCTCGCCTTCTCGGACATCGACGTGCGGGCGATCGGCCTGTTCAGCTACGTGGCGCTGCCCTACTCGCTGAAGTTCCTCTGGGCGCCGGCGATCGACCGCCTGAACGTGCCGGTGCTGAGCGCCCGGCTCGGGCGCCGCCGCGCCTGGATGGTGACGACCCAGGCCGCGGTCGCGCTGTGCCTGATCCTGATGGCCTTCTCGGACCCGAAGACCAACCTCGCGCTCCTCGGGCTCGGGGCCTTCCTGGTGGCGTTCTGCGCGGCCAGCCAGGACGTCGTGATCGACGGCTGGCGCATCGACGCCGCCGGCAGCGACTTCCAGGGCATCCTGGCGGCGACCTCGAACCTCGGCTACCGGCTGGGCCTGATCACCGCCGGCGCGGGCGCGCTGTTCATCGCCTCCGCGGGGGGCTGGACGCTGGCCTACCTGATCATGGCCGCCCTCATGCTGGTCGGGATGATCGCCGCCCTGCTGGCCCCGGCCTTCGACAGACCGCGCGCGGCCCCCGCCGAGACGCCCGGCCGGTCCCGGTTCTGGTCGATGCGCCGCGCCATCCTGGAGCCGCTGACCGAGCTGCACGGCCGGTTCGGCGGCGCGCTCTGGGGCATCCTCCTGCTCGTGGCCCTGTTCCGGCTGCCCGACTTCCTGTCCGGCGTCATGGCGAGCCCGCTCTACCGGACGCTGGGCTTCGACCTGAAGGAGATCGCCACCGTCACCAAGCTCTACGGCATCTGGGTCGGCATCGCGGGCGGCTTCGCGGGCGGCTGGGCGCTCGCCCGGTTCGGCCTGTTCCCGACGCTGCTGCTTGGCGCCTTCCTGGCCGCCGCCTCCCACCTCGCCTTCGCGTGGCTGGCGGCCGGCGCGCCCGAGATCTGGCGCCTGACCGTGGCCATCTCGATCGAGAACTTCTGCGGCTCCTTCGCGGGGATCGTGCTGATCGCCTACATGTCGAGCCTCACCAGCCCGGCCTACGCGGCGACGCAGTACGCGCTGTTCTCCTCGCTCTACGCGCTGCCGGGCAAGCTGATCGCGGGCTCGTCGGGCTTCGTGGTCGCGGCGATCGGCTACCCGGCCTTCTTCGTCATGACCTCCCTCGTGGGAATCCCCGTCCTCGTGCTCTGCCTCGCGGTCGGGCGGCGGAGCGGGCGTGGAGAGGCCGCGGCCCCGGCGCGGGACGCCCAGGAGCCGGGGAACCGCATCCCGGGGCCCGAGCTTCCTACCACGGCGCGCGCCCCCGGGGCCGCGTGAGCGGGACAGATCCAGGGATCGACGGATGAGCACGAGCGACCTCACCCGCGCCGGCGAGACGCTGCCGGCCGAGACGCCAGAGATAGCACTGAGCGACGCGGATCTCGCCGCCCTGCGCCGCGCCGTGCAGGTGCTGGAGCGTCCGAGCCTCGCGGCGCGGCTCTCCGCGGCGGCCGGCGCACCCCTCGACATCATCGGCCGATCGCTGCCGACCCCGGTCACCGAGGCCGTCAGCCGCAGCACCGAGGTGGCCATGCGGGGCGCGCTGCGCGTCGCGCTGGCGACGCTGCCGCGTAAGGAACTCGTCCCCGCCGAGGGCGAGGGTCTCGGCGGTGTGGCCGCGAAGGCCGAGAGCCGTCTCGCGCGGCTGCTCGGCTCGGGCGACGCCAAGCACAAGGCGATGGCGGCGCTCTCGGGCGCGGTCGGCGGCGCGTTCGGCCTCGCGACGCTGGCGGTTGAGCTGCCGGTCTCGACCACGCTGATGCTGCGCTCGATCGCCGAGATCGCCCGGGAGGAGGGGGAGGATCTCGAGACCCCCGAAGGCGCGCTCGCCTGCGTGCAGGTCTTCGCCCTCGGCGGCCGGCCCATGGCGGAGACCGAGGCGGGCTCGGCGCTCACCGAGAGCGGCTACTTCGCGGTCCGCGCCGCGCTGGCCAAGACCCTGTCGGAGGCGGCCCGCTACGCCGGGAGCAAGACGCTCCTCGACCAGTCGGCCCCGGCTCTGATCCGCTTCACCGCCCAGATCGCCGCGCGCTTCGGGCTCGTGGTCTCCCAGAAGGTCGCCGCGCAGGCGGTGCCGATCCTCGGCGCCTTCGGCGGGGCGGCGGTCAATACCGCCTTCATGAACCACTTCCAGTCGACCGCGCGGGCGCATTTCACCGTGCGCCGCCTGGAGCGCGCCTACGGCGCCGCCGCCGTGCGGGCCGCCTACGAGGTCGAGAAGGCGGCGCTCGGGATCGCTTGATCCGCCCGCGGTAAAGCCGCAAGGATCCGTGCCATCCGCACGGGGCGGAGGCACGGAGGCGGCTCTGATCGGCAACGGCGAGATGGTGGCCCGGCTGGCGCTGGCGGCGCTGTTCGGCAGCGTGGTCGGCCTGGAGCGCGAGCGCCTGCTCTGGGCGGCCGGCCTGCGGACCCACATGCTGGTCTGCGTCGGCTCCTGCCTGATCATGCTGGTCTCGGCCTTCGGCTTCGCCGACGTGCTGGGCGCCGAGCACGTCGTCCTCGACCCGTCCCGGATCGCCGCGCAGGTCGTCTCCGGCATCGGCTTCCTCGGCGCGGGGACGATCCTGCTGCGGGGCGAAGTCGTGAAGGGCCTCACCACGGCGGCGAGCCTGTGGGGCGTGGCGGCGATCGGGCTGGCGATCGGCAGCGGCCTCTACGTTCCGGCGCTCGCCGCGACGGCGCTCATCGTCGGGATCCTGGCCGGCGTGAAGCCCTTCGAGGAGCGCTGGCGCGACCGGATGCGCGCCCAGACGCTGCGACTGACCGCCCGACGGGGCACCATGTCGATCGACACCCTCCAGGCGGCGACCGGCGAGCGCGCCTCGCGCGTCCGGACCTTCACGGTCCACCCGGGGCCCGACCCCGACCACGACGAGGTCACCGTCACCTTCGTGCGCCTGTCGCGCACGAGTTTCGAGACCATCGCGGCGAAGCTGCGGGCGATGCCGGACGTCACCTCCGTCGACGTGGCGGAGAGCTGACGGGATGTGACGCGGGGCGAGCCGCCGCCGGCGCTCAGAGCGCCCCGGAGCCCTCGCCGTCTAGGAACAGGCGGTAGGCCGGGTTCTCGGTCTCGTCGGTGGCCGGGTAGCCGAGCGCCTCGATGACGGCGTCGAACCGGTCGCGCTCGGCCGGCGGCACAGCGATCCCGGCCAGCACCCGGCCGTAATCGGCGCCGTGGTTGCGGTAGTGGAACAGCGTGATGTCGAAGTCCGGGCCCAGCGCCTCCAGGAACTTCATCAGCGCGCCCGGCCGCTCCGGGAACTGGAAGCGGAACAGGCGCTCGTGCGCCACCCCCACGGCCCGGCCGCCGACCATGTAGCGGACATGGACCTTGGCCATCTCGTTGTCGCTCATGTCGAGGACGCGGTAGCCGGCGTCGCGCAGGGAGCCGATCAGCGCCTGCTTCTCGCGCTTGCCGCCGCCGACGTTGATGCCCACGAAGATCTGCGCCTCGGAGCCCGGGGCGTGGCGGTAGTTGAACTCGGTGACGGCGCGCGGACCGAGCGCCTGGATGAAGGCCCGGTAGGCACCGGGCCGCTCGGGGATGGTGACCCCGATCAGGACCTCGCGCTGCTCGCCGATCTCGGCGCGCTCGGCGATGTGGCGCAGGCGGTCGAAGTTCAGGTTCGCCCCCGACGAGATGGCGATCAGCGTGCCGTCGCCGCCCTCGCGTTCGGCGTACATCTTGGCGCCGGCGAGGCTCAGCGCCCCGGAGGGCTCGGACACCGCGCGGGTGTCGTCGAAGATGTCCTTGACCGCGGCGCACATGGCGTCGGTGTCCACGGTGATGACCTCGTCGAGGTGCTCGCGGCAGAGCCGGAAGGTCTCCTCGCCGGCCTGCCGCACGGCGACGCCGTCGGCGAACAGGCCGACGCTCGGGAGGCTGACCCGGGTGTCGGCCGCGAGCGCGGCGGCCATGCAGGCGGCGTCCTCGGGCTCGACGCCGATCACCTTGGTGCCGGGCCGCAGGTACTTCACGAAGGTGGCGATCCCGGCGGCCAGCCCGCCGCCGCCCACCGGCACGAAGATCGCCTCGATCGGGCCGGTATGCTGCTCCAGGATCTCCTTGCCGATGGTGCCCTGGCCGGCGATCACGTCCGGATCGTCGAAGGGGTGAAGGAAGGTAAGGCCCTGCTCGGCCTCGAGGATCTTGGCCTGCGCCAGGGCCTCGTCGAAGGCGTCGCCGTGCAGCACGACCTCGGCCCCGCGCGCCCGGCAGGCATCGACCTTGATCGAGGGGGTGGTGCGCGGCATCACGATGACGGCCCGCGCGCCGAGCTTGGCGGCGGCGAGGGCGACGCCCTGGGCGTGGTTGCCCGCCGAGGCGCAGACGACGCCGCGGGCGATCTGGTCGGGGTGCAGGCCCGACATCTTGTTGTAGGCGCCGCGCAGCTTGAACGAGAAGACCGGCTGGAGATCCTCGCGCTTGAGCAGGACCGGCCGGCCGAGCCGCTGCGTCAGGCGCGGCATCGGATCGAGGGGGCTCTCGATCGCGACGTCGTAGACGCGGGCAGTGAGGATCTTGCGGATGTAGTCCGTCACGGTGTGCAGTCTCGGCCGATGCGCGGGGCGATGCCGGCCAGATAGACCCTCCGGCCCGCGGATGCGAGCGCGCCCCGCGCGCGGCAGGTCAGCCGAGACGGTCCACCAGCGCCGCCACCCAGACGAGCAGCGCCGCCATCTGCGCCATGAAGGTGCCGGCGGAGGCGAGGTCCTTCACGGTCCCGATCATCGGGTGATGGCCCGGATGGACGTGGTCGCAGAGCTTCTCGACGGCGGTATTCAGGAACTCCGCGGCCAGCATCAGCAGCAGGCTGACCATCAGGGCGACGCGCACCCAGAGCGTCGCGCCGAGGAACAGCGCGACCGGGATTCCGAGCGCCAGGAGCACGAGTTCCTGTCTCACGGCCCGCTCGGTGCGCGCGCCGTGGCGCAGGCCGCGCCAGGAATTGAGGAAGGCGAGGACCAGGGCGTTCATCGGATGGCGGCCTCCGGCACGGACCGGCTGATCCACTTGGCGAGCAGCGGGCCGGTGAGCAGCACCACGAACAGGCGCAGGGTCTGGACGGCCAGCACGAAGGAGACGTCCGCCTTCGAGCCGACCGCGATGATCGCCACCGAGTCGAGGCCGCCGGGGCTCGTGGCGAGGATCGCGGTCAGCAGGTCGATGGGCAGCAGGAGGGTCAGTCCCCAGCCCCACGCCGCGCAGAGGGCGATGACCGAGAAGGTCGCCGCCAGGATGCCCGGCAGGGCGGTGACGGTCAGGCGCAGCGTCTCGCGGGTGAAGCGCAGCCCCACGTAGATGCCGATGCAGGCGTAGGCGAGTTCGAGGAGCGGCACCGGCAGCGCCATGCGCACGAGCCCGGTGGCGTGGAGCAGGCTGCCGAGCACCATCGGCCCGATCTGCGCGCCGGCCGGAACCCGCAGGGCGAGCGCCGCGCCCGCGCCGACGACGGCGACCGCGAGCGTCGCCAGCAGCGAGAGCGGACCGGTGACCTCGCCGGCGCCGGCCGACGCCCCCGGGACCGGGGCCTCCATCAGGAAGCGGGCCGCCAGCGAGGCCGAGAACACCACGGCGGCGACGCGCACGTACTGCATGAAGGCGACGAGGCGCGGATCGGCGCCGAAATCCTCGGCCATCGCCACCATGGCGGAGGCGCCGCCGGGGGACGAGCCCCAGGCCGCGGTGGTCCCGGGGAGCACGCGCAGGCGGGTCAGGATCCAGCCGACGAGGCCGCTGACCGCGACGGTGACCAGCACGACCGCGACGATGAGCGGCCCGTCCTCCATCAGGGTCTGGGCGATCTGCCCGGTGACGGCGTGCGCGACGAGGCAGCCGATCGCCGCCTGGGAGGCCTGGAACGCGGGCCGCGGGACGCGCAGGCGCGAACCGCCGACGCCGAAGGCGATGGCCGCGATCATCGGCCCGAGCAGCAGCGCGGCCGGGAACTGCGCCTGCATCAGGCCGTACGACACGGCCGCCGACGCGGCGGCGAGGGCGGCCCAGAGGCCGAGGGTGCGGAGAGGGGGCAAGGCGACCGATCGGGAGAGGCCCGCTTCAGCCGGCAGGCGTCAGGCGCGCGCTATACCGCAATATTGGCCCTGTCACGGCAGAGTTTCGGCACGGCGCCCTCGCGCGGAACTCAGGGCTCGCGCGTGAGGGCCGCGAAGGCGGCGTCGAGGCGCGCCCGGGCGTCGGCCAGGCCCTTGCGGCGGGCGTCGAGCCAGTCGCGGTCGGTCCGCAGCCGCGCCTGCGCGGCGCCCAGCATCCGCCGGACCTCCGCGGGCTGCGGGCCGCCGAGCCCCTTCGCGGCGTCGATCATGCCGCGGGCCGACAGCGCCGCCCGGAAGCGGGCCTCGTCGAGGGGCAGGTCCGGCTTCAGCCCCGACCCCGCCGCGGCCTCGGCGTAGATGCGCCGCACCTCCGGGAAGGGCAGGTCGGCCGGGCGCAGGTCGTGGCCGCGGCCGTAGCTCACGAGCTCGGACGCGAAGTGGTGGCCGAGCCGGAACGGCACGTCGGCCTCGCGCTGGAGCGTGTCGGCGAGCTCGGTGGTGGTGGAGTAGTCCGCCGCGACCTCGTCGGCGGCGCGCGCCCGGTCCACGACCAGCCCGTCGAGGACGCGCGTCCAGCGCCGGCACATCTCGGCGGCCTCGGCCAGGGTCCGCGCCGGCGGCTCGGCCTGGTTGCGCTTGTAGTCCGGCATGCCGGAATCGACGTTGTGCGCCATGATGACGAAGGCCTGGGCGGCCCCCACGACGTCGCTGGCCTTCATGCGCAGGCTGTAGAGCGCGACGGGGTTGCGCTTCTGCGGCATGATGCTGCTCGGCCCGGTGAGCGCGCCCTCCCGCAGCAGGATCCAGGGCCGGGTCTGGTGGTACTGCGCGTAGAGATCCTGCGCGAAGCTGCCGGCGGTGGTGGCGAAATTCGCCGCGAGCCCGGTCAGCTCGAGCCCCATATCCATCGGCGCGAGCTGGCCGGAATCGTAGCTGTTCTCCACCGGCGCGTCGAAGCCGAGCAGCGCCGCCAGCCTCTCGCGATCCACCGGGAAGCTCGACGTGCCGAGGGCGGCCGCGCCCAGGGGCGACAGGTTCAGCCGCGCCCAGGTCTCCCGGAGGCGGTCGGCATCGCGGGCGAGGACGGATGCGTAGCCCAGGTAGACGTGGCCGAGCGTCGTCGGCTGGGCCTGCACCCCGTTGGTGTAGGCCGGGACGATCGTGTCGGCCTCGCGCTCGGCCACCGCCAGCAGGGCCGCCCGGGTCTCGTCGAGCGCCTTGGCCAGGTTCAGGAGACGGTCGCGCTGCTCGAGCTTCAGCACCGTCGGGATGATGTCCTGGCGGCTGCGCCCGGAATGCATCCGCGTGGCGTCGGCCCCCGCGATGGCGGTGATCAGCGGCTCGATCCGCAGGTAATCGTCCGGCCGCTCGGCGCCCGGCTTGGCGGCGTCGGCGGCGACCTGGTCGAGGGCGCGGGCGACGGTCGCGCCCAGCGCCCGCGGCACGATGCCGGTCTCCACCGTCATCACCAGGGAGGCGCGGTTGATCTGGTCGATCCGGGCGAAGCTGTCCTTCGGCTCGGCGCGCGCGCCCGCGGGGATCAGCAGCGCCAGTACGGCCCAGACCATCGTGCGCCGCATCGAGCCGCTCCCTGTCGTCACCCGTCCTGATAGACCGGTCGCGGCCCCTCTTCCTATTCACAACCGCTCAAGGTGGGCGTCCGCGGCGGCTCAGGCGACGGCCTCGCCGTCGCGGCAGGCGGCCGTGCCCGCTGGCGCGTGCGCCCGGAAGAAGGCGGCCAGGCTCGCGAGGCCGGCGGCCCGCGGATCGCTCGCGCGCCAGACCAGCGCGATGGTCCGCCCCGGGCCGTCGACGTCGAAGGCGCGGGTGACCGTCAGGCCGCTGGGATCGGGGCTCGCCGGCACCGCCAGCGCCGGCAGCAGCGTGTAGCCGGCGCCGGCCGCCACCATCGAGCGGAGCGTCTCCAGGCTGGTGGCGTGGCGGCCGACCGACGAACCGGCGCCGCAGGCGGCGATCGCCTGGTCGCGCAGGCAGTTGCCCTCGTCGAGGAGCAGCAGGTCCGGCCCCGCGATCTCGTTGGCGGAGAGCGCGCCGCCCCGGGCGAGGGTGTGCTCGGCCGGGCAGGCGAGCCAGAACGGCTCGACGAACAGCGGCGAGACCGCGAGCCCGTGCGACGGCAGCGGCAGCGAGACCAGGGCCGCGTCGATGCGCCCGTCGCGCAGCCCCTCGACGATGTCGGCCGTCCGCGATTCGGACAGCGAGAGCATCAGCAGCGGGTACTGCTCGCGCAGGGGCCGCAGCACCAGCGGGAAGAAGTAGGGGCCGAGCGTCTGGATCGCCGCCAGCACGAGACGCCCGGTGAGCGGCGAGCCGCGCCCCTCGCTGGCCAGCGCCAGGAGCCGCTGCGCCTCCGCCAGGACGACCCGCGCCTGCCGGACGATGGCCTGGCCCGCCTCGGTGAGCAGGATCCGCCGGTTCGAGCGCTCGAACAAAGTCAGGCCGAGCGCGGTTTCCAGCTTACGGACCTGCACGCTCAGCGTCGGCTGGCTGACGTTGCAGCGCTCGGCAGCCCGGCCGAAATGCCCCTCGTCGGCGACGGCGACGACGTATTCGAGATCGCGGAGGGAGAGGCCGGCCAGATTCATAGGCTGCGTCTATCAGAACCTTTGTGACGATGCATTTGCCTCGGGGTCACGCCCCAGTCATAACCCTTCACCAGAACGGTTCCAGGCTGACTCCGCTGTCCACCGAGAGCCTTCGCAGTACGGAGAGACGGTACGCATGAGCGATCAACGCCCGATCCTGACAACCCGCCAGGGCCATCCGGTCCGCGACAACCAGAGCACCCGCACGGTCGGTGAGCGGGGCCCGGCCACGCTCGAGAACTACCAGTTCATCGAGAAGATCACGCACTTCGACCGCGAGCGGATCCCGGAGCGCGTCGTCCACGCCCGCGGCGCCGGCGCCCACGGCTGGTTCGAGGCCTACGGCAAGATCGGCGACGAGCCGGCCTCCAAGTACACCCGCGCGCGCGTGCTGAACGAGACCGGCGTGAAGACGCCGATGTTCGTGCGCTTCTCGACGGTCGCCGGCGCCAAGGAGAGCCCGGAGACCGAACGTGATCCGCGCGGCTTCGCGGTCAAGTTCAAGACCGTCGACGGCAACTGGGACCTCGTGGGCAACAACCTCAAGGTCTTCTTCATCCGCGACGCGATCAAGTTCCCCGACATGATCCACGCGTTCAAGCCGGACCCGGTGACGAACCGGCAGGAGGCGTGGCGCTTCTTCGACTTCGTGGCCCAGCACCCCGAGTCGATCCATATGGTGACGCACCTGAAGTCGCCCTGGGGCATCCCGGCCAATTACCGCGAGATGGAAGGCTCGGGCGTCAACACCTACAAGCTGGTCAACGACCAGGGTGAGGCCGTGCTCTGCAAGTTCCACTGGGAGCCGAAGCAGGGCGTGCGCAACCTGACCTCGCAGCAGGCCTCCGAGATCCAGGCCAAGGATGTCGGCCACGCGACCCGCGACCTGTACGACAACATCAAGGCCGGGAATTTCCCCGAGTGGGAATTCTGCGTCCAGATCATGCCGGACGGCTCGAACGACCACCTGTCGTTCGACCCGCTGGACGACACGAAGCTGTGGCCGGTCGACCAGTTCCCGCTGCTGCCGGTGGGCCGCATGGTGCTCGACCGCGTGCCGGACAACTTCTTCGCCGAGGTCGAGCAGTCCGCCTTCGGCACCGGCGTGCTGGTCGACGGCATCGACTTCTCGGACGACAAGATGCTGCAGGGGCGGACGCTGTCCTACTCGGACACGCAGCGCTACCGCGTCGGCGCCAACTACCTCCAGCTGCCGATCAACGCGCCGCAGCCCGGCGTGAAGGTCTACTCGAACCAGCGCGACGGTCAGATGGCCTACACGGTCGACGGCACCGGCCCGAACAGGCACATCAACTACGAGCCCTCGACGCTGGCCGAGGGCCTGCGCGAGGCGCCGAAGCCCGCCAAGGACTACCACCAGCCGGTGGAGGGCCGCCTCGGCCGCTACCAGACCTCGCGGACCGAGGACGACTACACCCAGGCTGGCGTCCGGTACCGCTCGTTCCAGGATTGGGAGCGCGACGACCTGATCGCCAACCTCGTGGCCGACATGAAGCAGTGCCCCGAGCCGATCCAGCTGCGGATGGTCTGGCACTTCTGGCACGCCGACGAGGATTACGGCCGCCGCGTCGCCGAGGGCGCCGGGATCGATCTGGAGAAGGCCAAGGCCCTGCCGCCGCTGCCGGGCCGCGCCGCGCCGGGCAAGCGCCTGCAGTCCGAGACCCTGACCGACGGCTCGCAGGCGCACCGGGTCGCCGCCGAGTAAGCCTCGCGCGCGCGCTCATCGACACAGCCCCGCGCGGTCACCCGGCCGCGCGGGGTTCTCGTTTGCGGAACGGACGGGGGCGAAGATGGCGAGTGTCGTGCACCGCGGGCCCGGCCCGAACGCCGTCATCGGCGGCATGCGGGTCACCTATCTCGCGCGCAGCGACGAGACGGCCGACGGCCTCGGCATCTACCGCGTCACGATGGATCCCCGGACGCCGGGCGCGGGACTGCACCGCCACGCCCGGCTGACCGAGACCTTCTCGGTCGAGGCGGGCCGGCTCGCCCTGCACGTCGACGGTGCCGACCACGACCTCGGACCGGGCGACTTCGCGCTCATCCCGCCCGGCGTCGCGCACGCCTTCGCCAATCGCGGCGACCGCCCGGTGCGCTTCACGCTGAGCTTCGCGCCGGCGCTCGGCCGCGAGGGCTTCTTCGAGGGTCTGGCCCGCCTCGCCGCGGAGGGACGGCTCGGCGACGCCGCCGCGATGACCGACCTGATGGCCCGCTACGATCAGGAACCGCTGGCCGGGTTCGCCGGCTGGAGTTCGGTCAGCGGCTGAGCGGCCGGATCCCGCAGCTCGGGTTCGGCCGCGCTGACCTTCCGGTCGCGTCCGGCGGCGAGCCCGATCAGGATCGCCGCGACGGTGATGCCGACGAACAGGGCGCCCGGCACGGTCCAGCCGCCGGTCGCCTCGTGGGCGAGACCGAAGACCAGCGGCCCCAGCGCGGCGCAGGTGTAGCCGATGCCCTGCGCCATGGCCGAGAGGCCGGCGGCGCTCGCCGCGTCCGCGGCGCGCAGCACGATCAGGGTCAGGCCCAGCCCGAAGCAGCCGCCGATCCCGAAGCCCAGCGCGCATGCGGCGGGGATCCGCACGAATTCCGCCCCGAAGGCGAGGACCACGAAGGCGGCGGCCGTCAGGCCGGGAATCACGACGATCCAGGCGCGCTGGTCGCGGGCGCGGGCCGCCAGCATGGCGACCAGCAGCGCGCCCGGCGCCTGAACCAGCGTCGCCAGCGAGGCGTAGAGCCCGGCATTCAGCGGCGTCAGCCCGCGGCCCTGCAGCAGCAGCGGCAGCCAGCCGAACAGGATGTAGGCGAGCGACGATTGCAGGCCCATGAAGCCCGTCACCCACCACGCGAGCGGGTTGCGGAGCAGCCGCCCGGCCGAGGGCGCGGCGGTCGAGGCGGTCCGGCGGGCGAACGGGATCCACACGAAGGCCGCCACCAGCGCGGGCAGCGACCAGATCGCCAGGGCGGAGGGCCAACCGCCCCCGAGGGCGTGCTCCACCGGCACCGAGGCCCCGGCGCCCGCGGCCGCGCCGAGGCACAGGGTCATCGTGTAGAGGCCCGTCATCAGGCCGCCGTTGCCGGCGAAATCGCGCTTCACCAGCGCCGGCAGCAGGACGTTGTCGATCCCGATCCCGACGGCCGCCAGCGCCGTCCCGGCGAAGAGCGGCACGAGCCCGCCGAGACCGCGCAGCGTCAGGCCGGCGACGAGGATCGTCGAGCCGGCGAGCACGGCGAGGTCGGGCCCGATCCGGCGGATCAGCGGCGCGGCCAGCGCGCAGGCGATGCCGAGGCACAGGACCGGCAGCGTCGTGAGGATGGCGGCGCCGCCGGCGCCGAGCCCCGTGCCGTCCCGGATCGTCGCCAGCAGCGGGCCGACCGTGCTCAGCGCCGGGCGCAGGTTGAACGCGACCAGCATCAGCGCGAGGCCGAGCAGGAACCGGTTGGCCGTCGCCCGGTCCGCGCTCACGGCCGCCGCCGCGCGATCACGGCCCCGCCCAGGCAGGCGGCCAGCATCAGCGCGAAGGCGGCGTCGCCGAACTGGCCGTAGAGCGTGCCGCCGACGATGCGGGCGGGCAGGTCGGCGTCGAGCCAGGTCTCGGTGTCGAGCGCGGTGCGGGCGACGACGCGGCCGTGCGGGTCGATCACCGCGGAGATCCCGGTATTGGCGTCGCGCACGAGCGGCAGACCCTCCTCGACGGCGCGCAGGCGCGCCTGGGCGAGGTGCTGGCGCGGCCCCGGCGTGTCGCCGAACCACGCGTCGTTGGTGACGTTCAGGATCAGCCCCGGCGGCTGCGGGGACGGCGCGGCGTGCCCGGCGGGCAGGATCGCGCCCGGGAAGATCGCCTCGTAGCAGATGGTCGCCGCGACCGGCGGCAGGCCCGGCACCGTCAGGATCCGCTGCCCGGCGAGCGTCCCGGCCGAGAACCCGCCGGGGATCGCCACGAACTGGCGCAGCCCCACGGTCCGCAGGGCGGCGTCGAGGGGCGCGGGGAGGTACTCCCCGAACGGGACGAGGTGGACCTTATCGTAGCTGTCGGAGATCCGGCCGTCCGGGCCGATCACCAGGACGGCGTTGTAGAAGCGCAGGCGCTCGCCCGGCAGCGGCTCCTCGGCGCGGGCCGCCCCGGTGATCAGGTGCTGCCCGGGCTTGAGGCCGGCCGCCACCTTGGCCAGGGCGTCGGGGTCGCGCTGGATCAGGAACGGGAAGGCCGATTCCGGCCAGACGATGTGGGTCGGTTCCGGCGCACCGGCCTCCGTCGGGCGCTGGCTCAGCTCGATGTAGCGGTCGACGATGTCGGCCCGGTTCTCGGGCCTGAACTTGGCGTCCTGGGGCAGGTTGGGCTGGACGAGCCGCAGCCGGACACCCGTGACCACCGGGTCGGGCGGACCGAGCCGCTCGGCCCCGTAGAGCGCCAGGCCGGCGAGGACGATCGCGGCGGCGGCGCTCGGCCCGAACCGGGCGCGCGGATTCGCGCCGGTGGCGAGCGTCGCGGGCGCCGCGCAGACCAGCGCGGCCAGGATGCACAGGCCGTAGAGCCCGATCGCCGCCGCCCCCTGCATCAGCCAGAGGTTCTGGGCCAGCGCCATCCCGAGGGTGTTCCAGGGGAACCCCGTGAACAGGTGGCCGCGCAGCCAGTCGGCCGCGCCGAGCCCGAAGGCCAGGGCGGCGATCCGCGCCGCGCCCCGCCCCCAGAGCAGGCCCGCGGCGCCGAAACCGGCGCCGTAGAACAGGCCGAGGACGAAGGGCAGGCCGATCACGCCCAGCGGCAGGGCCCAGAGGAACTCGTCGGCCTCGACCAGGAAGGCCTGGCCCAGCCACCAGAGCCCGGCAGTGAGATAGCCGAAGCCCCAGGCCCAGCCGATGAGGAAGCATGGCCCGAATCGCCGGAGTGTCGTCCGACCGGCCGCAGCCCCGTCCTGCAGCCAGACCGCGATCGTCAGGGAGACCGCGAGGGCCGGGAGGAGCCCGTAGGGCGGCATCGCCAGCGCGCCCAGGGCGCCGGCGAGCCACGCCAGCCCGAGCCGGCGCCAGCCGGTCAGGCGCGCGATCGCCAGCACCGCGCCGGGGACGCGCGCCCGCTCCGGATCGGACATGGGACCCGGGATCGGCCCGCGCATCGGTGCGCCGGCCGCCGCGGGCGACCGGGCGAAACCGTCCACCAGACCCGTCACGCCGCGACCGTCACGGGTGCGGCGTCTCGGCGACCGGGGCGTTCGCGGGCGGCGGCAGGGCGAGCGGCACGACATTGCCGATGCGCGCCGCGCCCTTGTGGAACCGGAGCCGCTTCAGGCGGCGCGGATCGGCGTCGAGCACCTCGAACTCGAGGTCCCCGGGGCCGGCGATCAGCTCGCCGCGCGACGGGACGCGGCCCGCCAGCGTCACGATCATGCCGCCCAGCGTGTCGATCTCCTCGGCCATCTCGCCGACGGCCGCGACGAGGTCGACGCCCGTCACCTCGGAGACCTCGGCCAGCGGCGTGCGCGCGTCGGCCACGAAGACCTCGCCCTCACCCTCGACGCGCTGGACGTGCTTGTCCTCGGCCACGTCGTGCTCGTCCTCGATATCGCCGACCACGACCTCGATCAGGTCCTCGATGGAGATCAGCCCGTCGGTGCCGCCGTACTCGTCGATGACCAGCGCCATGTGGGTGCGGGTCGCCTGCATCCGCACCAGCAGGTCGATCGCCGGCATGGAGGGTGGCACGAACAGGACCGGCCGCTGGATGCGCGCCGCCGCGAGCGTGGTCGTCAGGTCGACCTTGCCGAGGTCCAGGCCGCGCGGCAGGCGCGCCGCGGGCCGGCGCGGGCGCGGTGCGGTCGGCGTGTCCGCCGCACCGTCGACCGCGAGATCGGCGGCCTTCGCGACGGCGGGCGCGCTGCGCCGGGCCGGCTCGGCCTTGGCGGCGATGTGGTCGACGAGGTCGCGGATGTGGACCATGCCGCGGGGATCGTCGAGGGTCTCGCCGTAGACCGGCAGCCGGGAATGGCCGGCCGTGCGGAACAGCTTGAGCAACTCGCCGAGGCTCGTGTCGTTCGAGACGGCGACGATGTCGGCCCGGGGGACCATCACGTCGTCGACGCGCACCTTGTGCAGGCCGAGGACGTTCTTGAGCATGACGCGCTCGAGCGGGGTGAGGCCGCTCTCGCCGGCGTCCGGCTCCGCCAGCGCCTCCTCAAGACCCTCGCGCAGCGAATCGCGCGGCTTGAGATGGAGCGCCTGGAGCAGGCGGTCGTACCAGGGCTCCCGGTGCTGGGACTCGCCCTCGGTGGAACTGGGCGCGGCCAGGGCCGCGCCGCGACTTCGATCGTTGCTCATGTCTCTCGGGTCTGGGGTCGCTCGGACGTCGTGCGCTCAGGCATAGGGATCCGGGATGCCGAGGGTCGCGAGTGCCGCGACCTCGAGGGCTTCCATGGCATCGGCCTCGGCCTCGCCGATCTCGTGGTCCTGACCGAGACAATGCAGGGTGCCATGGACGAGGAGGTGGGCGAGGTGATTCTGGAGCGGCTTCGACTGCTCGGCACTCTCGCGCACCAGGGTCTCGTACGCAAGGACCACGTCGCCGAGGGGCGCGGCGGTCCCGGCATGCCGCGGCTGCGGGGCGGCCGGGAAGGACAGGACGTTGGTGGGCTTGTCCTTGCCGCGCCAGGTCCTGTTGAGTTCCCGGACGGCGGCGTCGTCGGTCAGCAGGACGCTGACCTCGACGGGACCGTCCGGCCTCTCGGGGGCGACGGCGAGCCCGGCCTCGACGGCGCGGGTGACGAGGGCCTCGAGGTCCGGAACCGCCGTCTCCCAGCGCGCGTCCTCGACGGCGAGGTCGATCTCGTGGGGCATGGTCACGCCAGGGGCCGGCGGCGGGGATTCGGGTTGCGGTCGGCCTCCGCGCTGCCGTGGGCGGCGCGCTCATAGGCGGTCACGATCCGGCGGACGAGGTCGTGGCGGACCACGTCGACGTCCTTGAACCGCACGTGCCCGATCCCCTCGACGCCCTCCAGCACGCTGACCGCTTCCACGAGGCCGGATTTCTGGCCCGGCGGCAGGTCGATCTGGCTCGGATCGCCGGTGATGATCATGCGCGAGCCCTCGCCCAGGCGGGTGAGGAACATCTTCATCTGCATGGAGGTGGTGTTCTGCGCCTCGTCGAGCAGCACCACCGCGTTGGTGAGGGTTCGGCCGCGCATGAAGGCGAGCGGCGCGATCTCGATCTGGCCGGTCTGGAGGCCGCGATCGACGTGGCGGGCCTCCATGAAGTCGTACAGGGCGTCGTAGATCGGGCGGAGGTAGGGGTCGACCTTCTCGCGCATGTCCCCCGGCAGGAAGCCCAGGCGCTCGCCGGCCTCGACCGCGGGCCTGGACAGGATCAGCCGCTCGGCATGGCCCTGCTCTAGGAGCGACACGGCGTGGCCGACGGCGAGCCAGGTCTTGCCGGTCCCGGCCGGGCCCTCGGCGAAGACCAGCTCGTTGGTGCGCAGGAGCTTGATGTAGGCGTCCTGTGCCGGGTTGCGCGCCCGCACGGCCCCGCGCTTGCGGGTGGCGATCTGCTCGAAATGCGGCCTGTCGGCCTCGGCCGCGATGACCTCGGCCGGGAACAGGGTCGCCTGCGCGGTGGCCTCGCGGATGGCGCCGTCCACGTCGCCGAGGGTCAGCGTGCTGCCGCCGGTCCGCACCCGGGCGTAGAGCTTCTGGAACACCCGCCGCGCCGTCTCGGCGGCGTCGGCCGGCCCCTTGATGACGAGGTGGTTGCCGAGCGCGGTGGCGGTGACCTCCAGCCGGCGTTCGATATGGGCGACGTTCTGGTCGTACTGGCCGAAGACGAGGCTCGCGAGGCGGTTGTCGTCGAAGGTCAGCGGCACCTCGACCGCCTCGTCCGATCCGGCCGGCCGCGCCGCCGGGCCGCGCCCCTTGAGCGCGCCGCGCGCGCCCGCACCGTCCGACGCGCTCAAGCCGCCATCCTCGCCATCATCCCGACCGCTCCGCTCCTCACGCCGCCGCAGCCGCGGAGACGAGTTCCCCGAACAGGCTGTTGGACCCCGCCTCGGTGATCCGCACGGGCACGACCTGTCCGATATGGTGAGGCGCGGCGTCGAACTGGACGGCCAGCAGGTGCGGCGTCTTGCCCGCGACCTGACCGGGATGCCGCCCGGGCTTCTCGACCAGAACGTCGAAGACCCGCCCGACGGCCGCCCGCTGATAGGCGTGGCGCTGGCCGTCGAGGAGCGCCTGCAACTCGGCGAGCCGGGCCGCCATCACGGCCTCCGGCACCTGATCGGTGCGGTCGGCGGCCGGCGTGCCGGGGCGTGGGCTGTACTTGAACGAGAAGGCGCTCTCGAAGCCGACGTCGCGCACGAGCCGCAGGGTCTCGGCGAAGTCCGCGTCGGTCTCGCCGGGGAAGCCGACGATGAAGTCGGAGGACAGGGCGATGTCGGGCCGCGCCGCGCGGATCCGGTCCATCAGCCGGCGGTACTGGTCGCCGGTATGCTTGCGGTTCATCGCGGCGAGGATCCGGTCGGAGCCCGACTGCACCGGGAGGTGCAGGTAGGGCATCAGGGCCGGCACCTCGGCGTGCGCCCGGATCAGGGCGTCGTCGAAGTCGTTCGGGTGGCTCGTCGTGTAGCGGATCCGCGCGATGCCGGGGATCTTCGCCACCGCGCGCACCAGGTCGGCGAGGCCCGCGGGCGCGCCGTCGGGGCCGTCGCCGTGATAGGCGTTGACGTTCTGGCCGATCAGCGTGATCTCGCGGACGCCGCCGTCGGCGAGCTTCTCGGCCTCGGCGAGCACCGCCGCCACGGAGCGCGAGACCTCCGCGCCCCGCGTGTAGGGCACCACGCAGAAGGCGCAGAACTTGTCGCAGCCCTCCTGAACGGTGAGGAAGGCCGACGAACCGAGCGTCCGCCGGCGGGGCAGGTGGTCGAACTTGTCCTCGACCGGGAACTCGGTGTCGACGACGCGGCGCTCGCGGGAGCGCGCCAGCAGGTCTGGCAGCCGGTGATAGCTCTGCGGGCCGACGACCACGTCGACGGCGGGCTGGCGCGCCTGGATCTCGGCGCCCTCGGCCTGGGCGACGCAGCCCGCGACTACGATGCGCGTGTCGAGGCCCTGCGCCTTCCGCTCACCCTTGAGCACGCGCAGGCGGCCGAGTTCGGAATAGACCTTCTCGGCGGCCTTCTCGCGGATGTGGCAGGTGTTGAGGACGACGACGTCCGCGTCCTCGACCGTGTCGGTCGCCGTGTAGCCCTCGGCGCCGAGGACGTCGGCCATGCGGGCCGCGTCGTAGGCGTTCATCTGGCAACCGTAGGATTTGACGAAAGCCTTCTTCAACGCGCGCCGTCCCGAACCGTCCGATGATCCTTGCACCCGCCCCGCGGGGCCCGGCACGCGGCCTGTAGCACGGATCGCGGGGGCCGTCGCGGCGCCCGAGACGCGACCGGCCGCCCGAGGGCGGCCGGTCAGAGGCTGTCGCGGTCGAACCGGCCTCAGTGGGCGGCCGGCGCCGCCGCGGGCAGGTCGATGACCATCTGCTGGAAGAACGGCACGTAGGCCTGCAGCATCACGAACAGCCCGACGAGGCAGGCCAGCGCGATCGAGTGCCAGAACACGAAGCGCAGGATCTTGCCTTCCTGGCCGAAATAGCCGGTGGCCGTGGAGGCGACGACGATCGACTGGGCGTCGACCATCTTGCCCATCACGCCGCCCGACGAGTTCGCCGCCGCCATCAGCACGCCCGAGAGGCCGAGCTGCTCGGAGGTGATCCTCTGGAGGCCGCCGAACAGCACGTTCGAGGCCGTGTCGGAACCCGTGAGCGCCACGCCGAGCCAGCCGAGCAGCGTCCCGAAGAATGGGTAGAGGATGCCGGTGCCCGCGAAGGCGAGGCCGAGCGTGGCGTCGACGCCCGCGTAGCGGGTGAGGACGCCGAGCGCGAGCATCGCCGCGATGGTGATGAGCGAGTAGCGCAGGGCCCAGATGGTCTCGAAATAGGCGGTGACGAGGCGCAGCGGCGAGAACCGCATGATCAGGCCGGAGATGATCGCCGCGATCAGCACGCCCGTGCCGGTGTACGACATGTAGGTGAACAGGAAGACCGCGCCCTCCGGCACCGGCTTGGCCACCACCGGCGGCACCTTCATGATCACGTTGTGCAGGCCCGGCACCTCGTATTTCCAGGTGAAGAGCGGGTTGACGATGCCCTTGAACCAGCCGGTTCCCCAGACCGCGACGATGACCGAGAGGACGATCCACGGCACCCAGGCCATCAGGATCTCGCCCTGCGAGGCGGTGCGGGCGCCGGTATGGACCGGGGGCGTGCCGGGCACACCGGCGCCGAGCGCCACGGGCCGCGGACCGGCGACGGCGAGCGACGGATCGTGGCCGCGCAGGGCCGGCGACGACCAGATCTCCTTGGGCTGCCAGACCTTCAGGAACAGCACCAGGGCGAGCATCGAGGCGAGCGAGGCGCCGATATCGACGATCCACGGGTTGACGTAGTTCGAGATCAGGAACTGCGCGACCGCGAAGGAGGCGCCGCAGACCAGGATCGGCGGCCACACCCGGATCATGCCGCGGAAGCCCGCGAACACCCAGATCAGCCAGAACGGCACGATCAGCGAGAACAGCGGCAGCTGCCGGCCGATCATCGCGCCGAGGATCTCGGGCGGGTAGCCGGTGACCGAGGCGAGGCCCTGGATCGGCGCGCCGAGCGCCCCGAAGGCCACCGGCGCGGTGTTGGCGATCAGCGACAGGCCGGACGCGGCGAGCGGCGAGAAGCCGAGGCCGATCAGGATCGCGCCCGTGACGGCGACCGGCGTGCCGAAGCCGCCCGCGCCCTCGAAGAAGGCGCCGAACGCGAAGGCCACCAGGAGCAGCTGCAACCGCCGGTCGGCCGTGATGCCGGCCACGGACTGCTGCAGGATCGCGAACCAGCCCTTCTCCACCGTGAGCCGGTAGAGGAAGATGACGTTGAGGATGATCCAGCCGATCGGGAAGAAGCCCGTGACCATCCCGAGGATGGCGGCGCGGGTGGCGAGATCGGTCGGCATGCCGAAGCCGACGATGGCCACCAGCATGGCGAGGCCGAGGGCGATGACGGCCGCGATATGGGCCTTCACGCGCCCGCTGGCGATCATGGCGAGCAGTGCGATGACCGGCACTGAAGCGGCGAGCGTCGAGAGCCACGGGCTCCCGAACGGGTCGTAAACCTGGTTCCAGGTTTGCACCGGGCGTCCTCCAATAATTTCCGTCTGTTCCGGATTGCGGCCTAGCTAGCAGACGTGTTCCGGCCGCTCAATGCGTTGAATCATGTATTCTGACGGTGATTCCACCGGCTTTCTCTCGCGCGGATCGGCGGATCCGCCCGGTCGAACAGCGACGAGTTGGTCTCGAAAGGATCAGATCCGTCCGGAACAGGCGTAAAATCTGGAGCTGAGACAGGATTCCGTTCGCGTTCAAGAGCTTAGGCGTGGAGAAGCAGGCCGCGCGCGCCTCCCGCGGTGCCGGGGTCGCGGGCGCGCCGGCTCCGGATCCCGAGGCGGGCGCAGCGTCCGGCGCAGCGCCGAGGATTCAGACCGGCGCGATCTCCGGCCCCTGGAGACCGATCTCCGGGGCGGCCGGCCGCGCGTCGGGTGCCGGGGCGGTGCCGGCGCCCGTGCCGGCGCCCCGCAGGGCCGCGCGCACCTCGGCTTCGGCGGCCGCGGTGGCGACCTTCCGGTCGGTGGTCGCCTCGAAGGGGATCGGCGCGCCCCAGACCACGTGTACGTCGATGGGGCCGCCCTGCACGAAGGTCGCGAGGTGCGGCACCAGCTCCATGTCGCCGTACCACGCGATCTCCGCGCGCTCGGCGCGCGTGACCGGCAGGCCGTTGCGCCGTGGATAGGCGATGGCGAGCGGCTGGAGGCGCACCCGTCCGCGCCCGGCCTCGGCCTGCAGCGCCGCGCGGGCGGCGCCGACGAGGGACGAGCGGAACGGCAGGAGCCGGGTCCCGTCGCCGGTGGTCCCCTCCGCGAACAGGACGACCAGCTCCCCCTCGGCCAGGCGGTGGCCCATGGCGGTGCTGACGCTCGCGGTCGCGCCGCGGCGCTGCCGGTCGATGTAGATCGTCCGCTGGAGCCCCGCGAGGACGCCGATCAGCGGCCAACCGGCGATCTCGGACTTCGCCACGAAGGAGAGCGGCCGCAGCGAGCCCACCGCGATGATGTCGAGCCACGAGACGTGGTTGGCGAGCACCAGCGCCGCCTCGCCGGGGGCCGGGGGCGTCCCGCTCTGCGTGACCCGCACCCCGAACAGCCACAGGAAGACGCGGTGGAACAGGATCGGCGCCAGGGTCGCGCGGCGGCCGAGGAGCCGCAAGGCGATCCAGTGGGGCGGTCCCAGCACCGCGAAGGCGAGGGCGAGGGCCGCGACGCGCCAGGCGATGCCGAGGCGGCTCACGGCGTCACAGGTCGGCGCTCATCGTCAGCGCGGTCGCCCGGCTGCCGTCGGCCTTGAGATAGTAGCCGGTGCGCGAACCGACCTGCCGGAATCCGTGCCGGGCGTAGAGCCGCAGGGCGGGGGCGTTCCCCTCGTCGACCTCCAGATGCACCCGGGCGACACCGTCGAGGGCCAGGCTCGCCAGGTGCTCGCGGAGCAGCTTGCGGCTGTGGCCGCCGCCGCGCAGAGCCGGGGACAGCACGACCGTCAGGATCTCGGCCTCGTCGGCGGCCCGGCGCGAGAGCACGAAGCCCTGGAGCACGCCCGCGCGCCAGAGGGCGTGCGCGTGGGTCGAGCGCTCGCAGAGCATCCGCTCGAACTCGTGCGCGTCCCAGGGCCGCGCGAAGGCGGTCGCGTGGAGGCGGGCGAGGGCAGGGGCCTGCGCGGCGTCGCGGAGCGGCGCGACGTAGGGCTCCGGGGTCAGCGCGTCCCACCACGCGAACCACCAGTCGAAGGGCCAGAAGGGCAGCGGGCGCGTCATCGCCGTGCGATCCGCGCGTGGTCCTGCGGCCGGGCATCCGGGCCCCGCAGGTAGAGGGGCCGCGCCAGGGCCTGCGCCGGGTCGGCGACGAGGCCGAGGGAGGCCACCGCCGCGATATCGGGACCGCCGACATGGGCGACGCGCGCCGCGACGCCGCGCGCGGCGAGCACGGCGGCCAGCATCGGCGCGCCGGAGCCGGTCAGCACCACCGGACCGTCGCCCAGCTGCTCGGCCGCCGCCTCGACGGCGAGGTGCGCGGGCGCGAGGCCGTCGCCCGGCCCGAGGGCCTGCACGTAGACGGCGCCGTGGCGGGCGTCGATCACCGCGGCGATCGTGCCCGCGACGGTGTCGGCCAGGAGCGGCGCGAGGAGCGCCGAGAGGGTGCCGACGCCGACGACGGGCTTGCCGGTCGAGAGTCCGATGGCGCGGGCCGCCGACAGGCCGACCCGCAGCCCGGTGTAGCTGCCGGGCCCGACCGTCACGGCGACCCGGTCGATCGCCTCAAATCCGCCCTCGACCCGGGCGATCACCCGCTCGATCAGCGGCAGCAGGGATTCCGCGTGGCCGCGCGCCATGGGCAGCGACTCGGCGGCGAGGGGCGCCTCGGACTCCTCCGCCATGACGCAGGCGGCGCAGGTGTCCAGCGCTGTGTCGATGGCCAGGATACGCACGCTCACTCCCACAGGCCGGTCCGCGCCGACGGTTGCCTCCCTGCGCCGCGACGGGCGCGAAGAGCCTCCAGCGTTAGAGCAAAACCGCCGCCTCGTCAGCGGCGGGGCGCCCGCACCGGGCGGATCACCGGTGGAGTGTTGCCGGCTTGCGCCGGTGCGCGCCCGCGGCCTCGGACGGGTCCGGCGCACAGGCCCCCGGCTCCGCCGCGAAGGCGGGAGCCGGCGGGCAGCCGAGGGCCGTTCCGGCCCTCCGGCGTGCCGCCCGCACCGCGGCGCGGGCGCAAATCCTCAGATCGCCTGGACCTCGCGGATCTCCGGCAGGAAGTGCCGGAACAGGTTCTGCACGCCGTGCCGCAGGGTCGCCGTGGAGGACGGGCAGCCCGAGCAGGCCCCCTTCATCTCCAGATAGACCACGCCCTCCTTGTAGCCGCGGAAGGTGATGTCGCCGCCATCGCCCGCTACCGCCGGGCGCACCCGGGTCTCGAGCAGGTCCTTGATGGTCACGACGGTGTCGTGGTCCGCCTCGTCGTAGAACTCGTCGCCCGGCTCGATCTCGCCGTGGCCGCCCTCGGCCATCACGGGCGCGCCGGACTGGAAGTGCTCCATGATCGCGCCGAGCACCGCCGGCTTGACCTGCGCCCAGTCCGAGCCGTCCTCGGCCTTGGTCACCGAGATGAAATCGTGGCCGAAATAGACGCCCGCCACGCCCGGGACGGTGAACAGCGCCGCGGCCAGGGGCGAGCGGGCGGCGGCCTCGGCGTCCCGCGCCTCGAAGGTCGATTCCGCCAGCACGACGCGGCCGGGCAGGAACTTCAGGGTGGCCGGGTTCGGCGTGGCTTCGGTCTGGATGAACATGGTGGCGATACTCCGCTGCGCCGGTTCAAGGCCGGCCGGGACAGGCGCCCCGAGGCGCCGCCTCCCATGTGGACCGGCGATCGGATTTTCTCAACCTGTCGTCCGGTCCCGCCGGCGCGCGAGAGTGGACATTCGGCCGACGGCGCGACAGGACGAACGCCGTCGAACGCCAGAGGAGCCGGCAGTGGACATGACCGCGGACCAGACCCTCGCGCAGGACTTGCTGAAGGATCTGCGCGAGGCCCAAGCCAAGCTGGACGCGGCGCGCGCGGAAGCGGCCTCGCTCAAGGTGCTGCTCGCGCTGCGCACGCATCAGCACGACCAGGCCTGGCAGGAGGGGCAGCGCCTCGCCGCGGCGCTCGCGGAGGCGCAGACCCGCTCGGAGGCGGCCACGACCGCGCGGGCCGAGACGCAGGTGGACGCGCAGGCGAACGCGGCCGCGTCCGAAGCCGCCGCGATGGCCGACGAGCGCACCGAGGCGGTCCGGACCGTCCTGAGCGCGGTCCTCGCCAGCATCGGGCACCGCGCCCTCGACCGGCGGCGCTTCCAGGACCTGATCGCCCGGGCCGGCCGCGAGGCGCCGGATCAGGGTCCGGGCGCGGCCCGGCACGCCGTGCTGCTGACCGAGGCGCGGCGGGTGCTGGGGATCGCCCAATAGGGCGGCCCGAAGCGCGCGCACCGCGACCGGTCGCCGGCGGCAGGGTTAACCGACGCTTAACCCGGCTCTCCCATCGTTGTCCCCGGGACGGACAGGAGATCGACCGCATGCTGATCAGCGAGCACCACGTGCGCGAGTGCGCCTACTACATCTGGGAGAACGAGGGCCGGATTCACGGGCACGCTGCGGCCCACTGGATCCGCGCCGAGTCCGAGCTGCGCGCGAACGCGATGCTCGCGGCCGCCGCGTCCGAGACGGTCGAGGCCGCCAAGCCCGTCGAGGCCGCCGCGAAGGCCGCGCCGGTGAAGACCGCCGCCAAGCCGGTCGCCAAGCCGGTCGCCAAGACCGCTGCCACCAAGACCGCCATTGCCAAGCCCGCCGCGTCGAAGACCGCCGCTGCCAAGCCCGCGGCCGTGAAGGCCGCCGCGAAGCCGGCGGCCCCGAAGCCCGCCCGCGCCTCCAAGGCCGCGGTGACCGCCGGCCTCGCCGCCAAGGCGAAGCCTGCCCGGACCCCGGCCTCGATGCACTGAAGGGTCGGCGCCGCGGCGCCACCACGGCCTTTCCCGGAGCCCGCCCCTCGCGCAGGGGCGGGCTTCCGTCGTTCGTGGGCCCGGCGCGGAACAGGCCGGGCGCCGGCAGGTTGTCCGGCCTGATGCGGGCGCAGGGCTCCGCGACGGGGCTGCGATGAGCGCGGTGATCTTCGACATCGACGGGACGCTGCTCGACAGCGTCGACCTGCATGCCCGCGCCTGGGTGGAGGCCTTCGCGCATTTCGGCGTGGAAACCGGCTTCGCCGAAGTCCGCCGGCAGATCGGCAAGGGCGGCGACGAGCTGATGCCGGTCTTCCTGTCGGAGGAGCGGATCGCGCGGGAGGGCGAGACCATCGAGGCCTACCGCTCCGACCTGTTCAAGCGGCGCTACCTGTCCGAGGTCCGGCCGTTCCCGGGTGTCCGGCCGCTGTTCGAGCACATCCGCTCCGCCGGGCTGAAGATCGCGCTCGCCTCGTCGGGCAAGCGCTCCGAGGTCGAGCACTACACCGAGATCCTGGAGATTGGAGACCTCGTCGACGTCGCCACGAGCTCGGACGACGCAGACCGGTCCAAGCCGCACCCCGACATCTTCGAGGCCGCCCTGGCGAAGCTCGACGGCGTCCCGCCCGACGCGATCATCGTCGTCGGCGACACCCCCTACGACGCCGAGGCCGCCGCGAAGGCGGGCCTGCGCACCGTCGGCCTCCTCTGCGGCGGCTTTCCGGAGGCGGACCTGAGGGCGGCCGGCTGCGCGGCGATCTACCGGGACCCCGAGGATCTGCTCCACCGATTCGCGGAGTCGCCGCTGGCGAGCGGCTGAGCGCCGGCCCGGCAAGCGGATTCCGCGGCGGGTCCGGCATCATCCACACATTCCCGCCACGCTGTTGCAGCGCGGTGACGCGGAGCGATGCCGGCTACGTATTCACGCGAAAAGGACTGGTGCCCGTCGATCGAAAGGCGTAGCGACCCGCCCGCCAATCTGGACTCCTTCGAAGGACGAGCGCCTCGCATGCCCCAGACTCACCAGGCCGGCCCGGCACCGCGCTTCGTACCGGTCGCCAAGTCGCTGCCGGAGCAGATCGCCGACGCGGTCGAGAGCCGGTCGACCCCGCTCAGCCAGCTGCTCCGCCTGATGGCCGCCCTCGATGCCGAAGGCGGGCACGAAGCCCTGCGGCTGCGGCTCCGCGCCCGGATCGGCGCGCCGCTCGACGCCTGACCCCCGCGTCGCGGGTCAATGCCGCCGGTGCCGATGGCGCCGGCCACCCCGCTTCGCCGCCGGTGCGGCCGCCTTCGCGACGCGGTCCATGCAGGCGAAGTAGATCCGGCGCCCGATCTCCTCGAGTTCGAGACCCTGCGGGTTGGGCGCCGAGAACACCTTCGCGCGGGCCTCGTTGCGGCAGGCCGCGTCCTCCGGGCTCCGGATCGGCGGCTCGGCGCGGGCGGCCCCGCAGGCCAGGGCCGAGACGATCCAGGTCGCTGCCGCGATCGATACGCGCGTGCTTGCCAGGGTACTCGGCATACTGACGTTCGGACCTCACTCGCTCGGGACACAGATAGAGCGTCTCGATCACCCGTGAAGCTTGGTCAGAGTGCGGGCTCCGGCAATAATCGACAGCCTTCGCGTCAGGGCACGATCCAGCGGCACGGACCCGCGACGGCGACGGTCAGGCACTCGTAGGGCGCCCCGCCGATCAGGGCCCGCTGCTCCACGGTGCCGATCGCGCTGCGCGGGATCCGCCGACAGCCGGCCTCCGTGGGGGCGGGGCCACCGCTGCCCGAGGCCGCGTCGATCCGCCGGGCGGCAATCAGCGTCTCGCAGGCCATGACCGAGTCCGCCCCCTGCGCGCGGGTCGTCCGGGGCGCGACGGCGACGGACACGGCGGCGAGGACGAGGACCGCGGGGAGAACCAGTCGGGATCGGGACAGCATCGCGGCCTCGGCTGCCCGCGCCGGACGGGCGCGTCGCGGTTCGGCAGCCCTCAACGCGTTGCCGCGCGCGTTGGTTGCCGCGTGCGGACGCGCCCCCCGAACGCGACGACGCCCGCCTCGGGGGCGGGCGTCGTGGGCGTCCGAAGCTCGGGTGAGCCGACGGCCGGCGCTCAGCGCTTGGTCTTGACCTTCGCCTTGCGGGCCGCGTAGCGCGCGTCGCGCTGGGCCTTCTTGGCGGCCAGGTCGGCCGACTTGCGCTCCTGCGCGGCGGCCAGCTCGGCGGCCTCGCGGGCGATCTGGGCGGCGAGTTCCGCCTCCTCCCGCTGACGCTTCTCCTCGGCGGCCTTCCGCTCGGCGGCGATCCGGGCAGCCTCGCGCTCGCGGGAGCGCTCTTCGCGGGCCTTGGCGACCTCGGCGCGGGCCTTCGCCTTGGCGATCACCTCGGGGTCATCGGCCGCGGGGCGAGCCTTGAACTTGGCCAGCAGGGCGGCCTTGGCGTTCTGCGAGTTCTGGCGACGATCGTCGAAATTCCTGTAGTCGAATGCGCTCATCTGACCTTTCTCAGTTGGGTACGTCTCGCGTGTCGCGGGGACATCCGGCGGGGCCGGGCACGTACGGAGTCTGCAGGTTCCGACGCCATCCCCGCGCCCCGGAACCGCACCGATCCACCGGCTGTACCGATGGTCCGACCCGAGCGTTCGGCCTGCGTCTGAACGCTCGGGTCGGACCATTGTTCGAAGATCGCAGAGCCCTTAATCAGAGCTTCACGCGAGATGCAATCGGCGAGACCTGCGCAGGCGGTCGGTCCAGCGACAATCCCGGCCCACTCTGTAAGAGTTTCGACCCGCGGTGCGGAAATACCTCAGGCCGGCGGCGGGCAGGGGCTTCGGTGCTCGACAGGTGGGCGCGCATCCATCCCCTGGACTTGCCTGCCAGCCCTAGATGGGTCGCGCGCCGGGCGAAGACAAGATTCGTGTTCGCCCGGCGCCCGTGGCGCAGCTGTCCGCTGGACGGACCTATACTTCCATCACAAAGCAGACCTGCAAAATCGACAGCGTATTCGTTGCCGGACCTTCGATCCCGCGAGGGGTCGCGATTCCGCTCCGGCGCGCAGGCGTGCCCGGAAACTGCCCTCCCGCCACAGCCTAATTCTTGTGCACATGGATCGGAGCGCATCGAATCCATCGCCAGCACGTCCCTGCCTGCCTATGATCTAGGCACGCGGGCGCGCCGGTTCGCGGCACTGCGCGCGGGCTCGCGGCACAGGGCCTGCTTGCCGCGATCGATCGCGTCCCGCGCGATCGGCCTGAGGAGTTCCATGTCCGAGACCCGCCCCCCGTACGATCCCGAGAGCTACGCCGCGGCCGCGGCGGCCCTCCTCGGCCTCACCCTCGACCCCGCGTGGATCGCCCCGGTGACCGCGAATCTGCGCGTCCTGGCCGCGGCGGCCGAGCTTGTGGAGGCCTTCCCGCTCGCCGACGAGATCGACGCGGCCCCGAGGTTCGAAGCGTGAGCGCGAGCGATTCCTCGACGGCAACGGCGATCGCCGCAGCGATCGCCGATGGCCGGACCACCGCGCGGCAGGCCGTCACGGCGGCGCTCGACCGGATCGGGCGCCTCGACGACCGGGTCGGCGCCTTCACCGACGTGCTGTCCGCCCGCGCCCTGGCCCGGGCCGACGCGCAGGACGCGGCGCGCCGCGAGGGTGCGTCGCCGGGCCCGCTGGCCGGCGTGCCGTTCGCGGTGAAGAACCTGATCGACATCGACGGCCTGCCGACCCGCGCCGGATCGAAGATCAACCGGGAGCGGCCGCCGGCCGAGCGGGACGGCGCCCTGGTCCGGCGCCTGGAGGCCGCGGGGGCGATCCTCGTCGGCGCCCTCAACATGGGTGAGTACGCCTACGACTTCACCGGCGAGAACATCCACGACGGCGACGCCCACAACCCGCACGCCCTGGATCACATGACCGGCGGCTCGTCGGGCGGCTCGGGCGCGGCCATCGCCGCCGGGATGGTGCCGCTCACGCTGGGCTCGGACACGAACGGCTCGATCCGCGTCCCCGCCGCGTTCTGCGGCTGCTTCGGCCTCAAGCCGACCTACGGCCGGCTGACCCGCGCGGGGAGCTTCCCCTTCGTGGGCAGCCTCGACCATCTCGGCCCGATGGCCCGGAGCGTGACCGATCTCGCGCTCGCCTACGACGCCATGCAGGGCCCCGATCCGGACGATCCGGTGGCGACGCTCCGCCCGGCGGAGCCGGTCCTGCCGCGGCTCGAGGCGGGGATCGACGGCCTGCGCGTCGCGGTGGCCGGCGGCCATTTCGCCCGCAACGGCGATCCGGAAGCCTTCGCGGCGGTGGCGCGCGCCGCCGAGGCGCTCGGCGCGCGGCGCACCGTCGAGCTGCCGGAGGCCCACCGCGCCCGCGCGGCCGCCTATCTGATCACCGCCGCGGAGGGCGCCACGCTCCACCTCGACCGTCTCCGCACCCGGCCGCAGGATTTCGACCCGGCGGTGCGCGACCGGCTGATCGCCGGGGCGATGATCCCGGCGCCCCACGTGGAGCGGGCGCAGCGGTTCCGCCGCTGGTACCGGGCGCGGGTGCTGGAGCTGTTCGAGACCGTCGACGTGATCCTGGCCCCAGCCACGCCCTGCCGCGCGCCGAGGGGCGGCCAGACCCACTTCGTCCTCGACGGCGTGACGCTGCCGGTGCGCGCCAATATCGGGGTGTTCACGCAGCCGATCTCCTTCATCGGCCTCCCGGTCGTGGCGGCGCCGGTCCGGCTGGACGCCGGATTGCCGCTGGGGGTCCAGATCATCGCCGCCCCCTGGCGCGAGGATCTCGTCCTGCGCGCGGCGCGCCATCTCGAACGGACCGGCGTCAGCGCGGCGCCCATCGCGGAGCTTGACCGATGATCATCGACGATCCCGCCGTGAAGGCCGAGGTCGAGGCCGCGTTCCGGGCCTACGAGACGGCGCTGACCACCAACGACGTCCCGACCCTGGAGGCGCTGTTCCGGGACGATCCGCTGACCATCCGCTACGGGATCGGCGAGAACCTCTACGGCATGGACGCGATCCGCGCCTTCCGCCGGGCCCGCTCCCCGGTGGGCCTGGAGCGGACCCTGGCGCGGACGCAGATCACCACCTACGGGCGCGACTTCGCCACCGCGATGACGCTGTTCACCCGCGCCAACGCACCGGGGAAGATCGGTCGCCAGAGCCAGACCTGGGCGCGCTTCCCGGAGGGCTGGCGGGTGGTCGCAGCCCACGTGAGCCTGATCGACGCGGACTAGCCGCGGAGCGGCCCGCGCCCCGGCGGGGGCGTGTGGCCGCGGGCTTGCATACGGTCGAGCGTATTCCGCGCCGTCTGGCGCGGACCAACGCGAGTACCCGACCCAAGATGCTGTCCCGTCTGAGAAAACTCGGCGCCCGTGCGGCGCTGGCCGGTGCCCTGGCGCTCTCCGCGAGCACCGCTGCCCTCGCGCAGGGGACGCTGCGGATCGGCATGACCGCCTCCGACATCCCGCTGACCACCGGCCAGACCGACAACGGCGGCGAGGGTATGCGGTTCATGGGCTACACGGTCTACGACGGCCTCATCAACTGGGACCTGTCGAGCGCCGAGCTGGCCTCCGACCTCGTGCCGGGGCTCGCCACCAGCTGGGGCGTCGACGCCACCGACAAGACCAAGTGGACCTTCAAGCTCCGGCCGGGCGTGAAATTCCACGACGGCTCGGACTTCACCGCCGACGCGGTGGTCTGGAACCTCGACAAGCTCCTGAAGGCCGACGCGCCGCAATACGACCCGCGCCAGTCCGCGCAGGGCAAGACCCGCATCCCGGCTGTCGCGAGCTACCGGGTGGTCGACCCGCTGACCGTCGAGATCACCACCAAGGCCCCCGACGCGACGCTGCCCTATCAGATCGCCTGGATCATGATGTCGTCGCCGGCCCAATGGGAAAAGCTCGGAAAATCCTGGGACGCCTTCGCCAAGCAGCCCTCGGGCACCGGCCCGTGGAAACTGACCCTGTTCGCCCCGCGCGAGCGCGCCGAGATGGTGCCGTTCAAGGAGTACTGGGACAAGGACCGCGTGCCGAAGCTCGACAAGCTCGTGCTGATCCCGCTGCCGGAGGCCAACGCCCGGACGGCCGCCCTGCGCTCCGGTCAGGTCGACTGGATCGAGGCGCCGGCACCCGATTCCGTAGCCTCGCTGAAGAGCGCCGGCTTCACCATCGTCACCAACGCCTATCCGCATAACTGGACGTGGCACCTGTCGCGGGTCGAGGGCTCGCCCTGGAACGACATCCGCGTCCGCAAGGCCGCCAACCTCGCCATCGACCGTGACGGGCTGAAGGAGTTGCTCGGCGGCCTCGCGATCCCCGCCAAGGGCTTCATGCCGCCCGGCCACCAGTGGTTCGGCCACCCGACCTTCGACATCAAGTACGATCCGGAGGCCGCCAAGAAGCTGCTGGCCGAGGCGGGCTACAGCGCGGCCAAGCCCCTGAAGCTCAAGGTCGCGATCTCGGCCTCGGGCTCGGGCCAGATGCAGCCGCTGCCGATGAACGAGTTCGTCCAGCAGAACCTCGCCGACGTGGGCATCCAGGTCGATTACGAGGTCGTGGAGTGGAACACGCTGATCAACATCTGGCGGGCCGGGGCCAAGGCCGACATCTCCCGCGGCGTCTCGGCGATCAACTACTCGTACTTCATCCAGGACCCCTTCACCGGCTTCATCCGCCACCTGCAGTGCAACTTCGCCCCGCCGAACGGCACGAACTGGGGCTATTACTGCGATCCGGCGATGGACAAGCTGTTCGATCAGGTCCGCAACACCTTCGACAAGGCCGAGCAGACGAAGGTCCTGGAGAAGGTCCACGAGAAGTACGTCGATGACGCGCTGTTCATCATGATCACGCACGACGTCAATCCGCGCGCGATGAGCCCCAAGGTGAAGGGCTTCGTCCAGGCGCAGAACTGGTTCCAGGACTTCTCGAAGATTACGATGGCGACCGCGGGGCGGTAGCGTAACGGGGCGCCTCTCTCCTCCCCCTTGTGGGGAGGAGCCGGAGGTGGGGGTGGTGCAGGATAGGGCGTTGCGGTGCCTCCTGAATCGCCCCCACCCCTGACCCCTCCCCACAAGAGGGAGGGGAATAGTCTCGGCTGAGTCGACAACAGGCCCTTGAATGCTGCTCTACATCCTCAAACGGCTGGTCTACGTGACGCCCGTGGCGTTCGGGGTCAGCGTCGTCTGCTTCCTCCTCGTCCACCTCGCGCCGGGCGATCCCCTGAGCGCGGTCCTGCCCGCCGACGCCACCCAGGCCACCATCGACGAGATGCGGGCCGCCTACGGCTTCGATAAGCCGCTGCCGGTCCAGTACCTGATCTGGCTCTGGCACGTGCTGCACGGCGATCTCGGCACCTCGATCGCCACCGGCCGGCCGGTGCTCGGCGAGGTCAGCCGCGCCGTGGTGAACTCGCTGATCCTCGCCTCGGTGGCGACCGTGATCGGCTTCACCTTCGGCACCCTGTTCGGCTTCGTGGCGGGCTATCACCGCAACTCCCTGGCCGACCGGGCCGCCTCGGCCGTGTCGGTCTTCGGCGTGAGCGTGCCGCACTACTGGCTCGGCATGGTCTTGGTGATCGTGTTCTCGGCCAATCTCGGCTGGCTGCCGCCCACCGGAGCCGGGCCCGACGGCTCCGGCAACTGGCGGCCCGACTTCGAGCACCTGCGCTACCTGATCCTGCCGGCCATCACGATGTCGGTGATCCCGATGGGCATCATCGCCCGCACGGTCCGGGCGCTGGTGGCCGACATCCTGTCCCAGGACTTCGTCGAGGCCCTGCGCGCCAAGGGCATGGACGAGCGCGGCGTGTTCCGCCACGTCGTGCGCAACGCCGCCCCGACCGCGCTCGCCATCATGGGCCTGCAGCTCGGCTACCTGCTCGGCGGCTCGATCCTGGTCGAGACCGTGTTCGCGTGGCCGGGCACCGGCTTCCTTCTCAACGCCGCGATCTTCCAGCGCGACCTGCCCCTGCTCCAGGGCTCGATCCTCGTGCTGGCGATGTTCTTCGTGCTCCTCAACCTGCTGGTGGACGTGATGCAGACCGCCCTCGACCCGCGCATCGAGCGCGCTTGAGCCGGAGCCCGACGATGACCGTTCCCGTCACCGCGGCCTCCGTGGCCCTCGACGGCGGCGTCCTCGCCGCCGAGGACGTGACCCACGGGCCCGAGGCCGCCTTCGCCCCGTCGCGGGGCTTCTGGGGCCATGTCGGCCACCGGCTCGTGCGCGACCCCGTCGCCATGGGCGCGGGCGCAGTGATCCTGATCGTCGTGCTGATCGCGATCCTCTCGCCCTGGATCACCCCGATGGACCCCTACAAGGGCTCCATGCTGCGCCGCCTCAGGCACGTCGGCGACGCCACCTACTGGCTCGGATCCGACGAGCTCGGCCGCGACATGATCAGCCGGCTGATGCTGGGCTCGCGGCTTTCGCTGTTCATCGGCGTCACGCCGGTGCTGATCGCCTTCGTGATCGGCTCCGCGATCGGGATCCTCGCCGGCTACGTCGGCGGCTGGACCAACACGATCCTGATGCGCACCATCGACGTCTTCTTCGCCTTCCCGTCGGTGCTGCTGGCGATCGCGCTGTCCGGGGCACTCGGCGCCGGCATCTTCAACTCGATCGTGTCGCTGACCTGCGTGTTCGTGCCCCAGATCGCCCGCGTCGCCGAGAGCGTCACCACGGGCATCCGGAAGCGCGACTACATCGACGCCGCCAAGCTGTCGGGCGCCTCGGCCCTGACGATCATGCGCGTGCAGGTGCTCGGCAATGTCGTCGGGCCGATCTTCGTCTACGCGACCAGCCTGATTTCGGTCTCGATGATCCTGGCCTCCGGCCTCTCGTTCCTCGGCCTCGGCGTGCGCCCGCCCGAGCCCGAATGGGGCCTGATGCTCAACACCCTGCGCACCGCGATCTACGTCAATCCGGTCGTGGCCGCCCTCCCGGGCGTCTGCATCTTCATCGTCTCGATCGCCTTCAACCTGTTCTCGGACGGGCTCCGGTCCGCCATGGAGATTCGCCAGTGAGCGTCATCCCGGACGCCCCCGATCCGTTCGCCCGCGATCGCGGCGGACCCGGCCAGCCGCTCCTGTCGGTCTCCGGCCTCGTCAAGCACTTCCCGGTCCGCAAGGCCGGGGGCAAGAAGCAGGTCGTCCGCGCCGTCGACGGCGTCGACTTCGATGTCCTGAAGGGCGAGACGCTCGGCATCGTCGGCGAATCCGGCTGCGGGAAGTCGACGACCGCCAAGCTGCTCATGGGCCTGATCGAGCGCGATTCCGGCACCATGCTGTACGACGGCCAGCCGGTCGGCGAGCGCGCCATGCCCTGGCGATCCTACCGCCGCCAGGCCCAGATGGTGTTCCAGGACAGCTACGCGTCGCTCAATCCGCGCATGACCGTCGAGCAGTCGATCGCCTTCGGCCCGAAGGTCAACGGCGTGCCCGCCCGCGAGGCGGTGGAGCGCGCCCGCGGGCTGCTCGCCCGGGTCGGGCTGGAGCCGAAGCGCTTCGCCGGCCGCTACCCGCACGAGATCTCCGGCGGCCAGCGCCAGCGGGTGAACATCGCCCGCTCGCTCGCCCTGGAGCCGCGGCTGGTCCTCCTCGACGAGGCGGTCTCGGCGCTCGACAAGTCGGTCGAGGCGCAGGTCCTGAACCTTCTCCTCGACCTCAAGGCCGAGTTCGGCCTGACCTACATCTTCATCAGCCACGACCTGAACGTCGTGCGCTTCATCTCCGACCGGGTGATGGTGATGTATCTCGGCCGGGTCTCCGAGATCGGCCCGTCCGACACGGTGCTCGACGCGCCGGCGCACCCCTACACCGAGGCGCTGCTCGCCTCGATGCCGTCGCTCGATCCCGACAACCGCACCCAGGCGGCGCTGCTCGCGGGCGACCCGCCGAACCCGATCGACCCGCCCGCGGGCTGCCGCTTCCACCCGCGCTGCGCCCTGGCGGAGGAGGTCTGCGGCCGGACGGAGCCGCCCCTCGACACGATCCGGCCGCTGCACCGCGTCGCCTGCCTCGCCCGCCAGCCGGGTTCCGGCCACTCCGCGGCGCCCGCGGGCGCGCTGGCAGCATGAGCACCCCGATGTCCGGTTCAGAACCCGCGGTCGCCCTGGAGAACCTGCGCGTCGCCTTCGGCAAGGTGCAGGTCGTCGACGGCGTCGACCTGAGCCTGGAGCGCGGGCAGGCGCTGGCGCTCATCGGCGAATCCGGCTCCGGCAAGAGCGTGACCCTGCGGGCGATCCTGCGGCTGTTCCCGGAGGGGCGCAGCCGGATCGAGGGCGGCATCCGGGCCGCCGGCAAGGACGTGCAGGCGCTGACCCGGCGCCAGCTCGCCGATTTCCGCGGCGGCGACGTCTCGATGATCTTCCAGGAGCCGCTGCTCGCCTTCGACCCGGTCTACACGGTCGGCCGGCAGATCACCGAGGCGATCCTGCGCCACGAGACGATCTCCAAGGACGAGGCCCGCAAGCGCGCGCTCGCCCTGTTCGAGCGGGTGCGGATCCCGAGCCCGGAGCGGCGGCTCGACAACTACCCGCACGAGATGTCGGGCGGCATGCGCCAGCGCGCCATGATCGCGCTGGCGCTGGCCTGCCGGCCGCAGGTCCTGCTCGCCGACGAGCCGACCACGGCGCTCGACGCCACGGTGCAGATCCAGGTGCTGCTGCTGCTCCGCGAGCTGCAGCGCGACCTCGGCCTGTCGATCGTGATCGTCACCCACGATCTCGGCGCGGCGGTCGAGGTCGCCGACCGGATCGCCGTGATGTACGCGGGCAAGATCGTGGAGACCGGCACGGCGCATCAGGTGGTGCTGAACCCGCACCATCCCTACACGATCGGCCTGCTGCGCAGCCGGGCCGAGGGGGCGCTCGCCAAGGGCTCCCGGCTCCAGACCATCCCGGGCAGCCCGCCCGACCTCGCCAACCGCCCGCCGGGCTGCCCGTTCGCGCCGCGCTGCTTCCTGGCGGAAGAACGCTGCCGCCGGGAGATGCCGCCGGTCGCCGAGATCGCCCCCGGCCACCGCGTCGCCTGCTGGCGGACCGAGGAGGCCTCGGCGGCCTACCGGGCCGGCCCGACCCCGGTGCGCGCCGCCGAGCCGGTCCCGGCCTGACCTCGACGCACCCGCGCCGAGGCTTTATCCGGCTCGGCGCGGTCCCGCGGCGGCGGACCGCGTCCGAACCGGCCGCACGGGCGTCACGATGAGCCAAGTCCAATCCGGGCCAGTCCTATCCGGGCCAGTCCCGTCCGAGATCCTGCTCGTCCCCCGGGGCGAGGCCGGGCACTTCCTGCCGGCGGCCCTCGGCTGGCTGGGCAAGCGGGTCACCGTCACCGCCCAACCCGGCCCGGCGAACCACGTCCTCTGCCTGCCGGTCCTCGATTTCGTGCGCCTCGGCTTCCCGGAGGCGAACGGGCGCCTCGACCTCCTCGAACCGGGGGACGCCGAGAACCTCCGCGCCGGGCGCGCCGCGCTGCTCCTCGACCTCTCGAACGAGGGGCCGGGCCTGCACGCCCCGACCTTCGAGGCGCTGCACCGGAACCTCGAAGACCGCGGGATCCCGCGCGAGCGGGTGATCCTGGTCACGCAGAACCGGCTGCTGCGGCTCGACTACGAGCGCCTCTACGGCGAGGGCCTGCGGTTCTGGACCTTCGAGTTCTTCCCGCTCCAGGTCGCCCTCTGGCTGGACGACGCCGAGGGTCCGCGGCTCTTCCCCCAGCACCCCCTCGACCGCACCGGCTACGCGCCCTTCGCCCGCGCCGCCGGCCCGGCCCGGTTCCTCTGCCAGAACGCGGCGCTGCGCTGGCACCGGGTGCTGCTCTACCGCTGGTTCCAGCTCAGCGGGCTGGATCGGGACGGGCTGATCTCCTTCCACGGCATCGGCGAGGACAACCCGAAGGCGGGCGGCATCGACGTCTTCCACGCCCCGCCGGAGATCGAGGCGGCCTTCGGGCCGCTGCTCGCCGATGTCGGCAGCTGGATCCCGCGCCGGGCGCGGCGGATCGATGCCGATCAGGGCACCGACATGGTCATGACCCTCGACACCCAGGCCTACGCGGCGTGCGACCTGACCGTCATCTCGGAGACCGACTTCTTCGAGCCGGGCGTCGAGCGGATCACCGAGAAGGCGATCAAGGCGGCGGCGACGGGCCTGCCCTTCGTGACGGTGGGCGCGCCGCGCGCCGTCGCGCGGCTGTCCGAGCTGGGCTTCGAGACCTTCGGCGGCCTGATCGACCACCACTACGACCTCGTGTCCGACCCGACCGAGCGCCTGCCGCTCGTGTTCCGGTCGATCGAGCGCGCCTGGGCCGCGTGCCGGGACGACCGGGCGCGCTGGCACCGCCTCGCCCGCGAGCAGGCTGAGGCCAACGTGGCCCACGCGCGGCGCGGATTGCTGCCGCAGTACGAGCGGGTGATAATCGCGCCGCTGGTCGAGCGGCTGAACCGGTTCATGGAGACGGGCGCGATCCTCCACTGACCGCCGCCCGCAGGGCCTCCGCCATGCGCCGCACCGCCGGCTCGATCGCCCGCTCGGGCACGGCGGCGTAGCCGAGGAGCAGGCCCGGCTCCGCCGGACCGGCGTGGTAGGCCGAGAGCGCGACCGCCGAGATCCCCGCGCGGCCGAGCGCCGCCGCGGCGGCCACGTCGGTGAGGGCCGGGCGCCAGGCCGGCCCCGGCCGGGCGATGACGTGCATCCCGCCTTCCATGGCGGCGATCGCCGCGACGTCCCCGGCGTGGCGGCGCGCGGCCTCAATCAGCGCCTCCTGGCGCAGGGCGTAGAGGCGGCGCGTCCGGCGCAGATGGCCGGCGAGGTGGCCGTCCTCGATGAAGCGCGCCAGCGCCCACTGGCCGATCCCGGGCGGGGCGGGACCGGTCTCGGCCAGCGCCTGATTGACCGGCGCGACGAGGCCGCGGGGCAGGACGAGGTAGCTCAGGCCGAGGGCGGGCAGCAGCAGCTTCGAGAAGCTGCCGACGTAGATCACCCGGCCGCCGCGATCGAGGGCGCGCAGCGGCGCGAGCGGGCGTCCAGCGTAGCGGTAGGCGCCGTCGTAATCGTCCTCCACGATCCAGCCCGAGACCGCCTCGGCCCAGGCCAGCAGGTCGAGGCGGTTCTCCAGGCTCATGGCGTGCCCGAGAGGGTAATGGTGGGCCGGCGTCACCACCGCGAGCCGCGCGCCGGGCGCCCCCGCGGCGGCCAGGGCCACCGACAGGCCCCCGCGACCGACCGGGACGGGGATGGGGTTCAGGCCGGCGCCGGCGAGGGCCTGCGCGATGCCCGGGAAGCCGGGCTCCTCGACCAGGGCGGTCTCGCCGGGATCGAGGAGCAACTCGGCGAGCAGGCGCAGGCTCTGTCGGATACCCGCGGTGACGATGACGTCGTCGGCCTCGCAGGCGACGCCGCGCGCCTGCGCCAGGTAGGCGGCGATGGCGGCGCGCAGGGCCGGCGAGCCGCGCGGGTCCGGCCGCTCGGTCGGGCCGTGGCGCCACTCGGCCTGGAGCAGGCGACCCCAGACCTCGAAGGGGAAAGCGTCCTGCGCCGGCCGGCCCAGCGCGAAGGCGTCGGGCACGCCCGGACCCGCCATGTAGCGCCGGCTCGAAGCGGACACGAGGCGGGTGCCCCGACGGGACAGGGTCGGGGCCGGCTCGTCCCCCGGGCGTCGGAGGGGGCCGGGCGCGGGCAGCGCGTCGTCCGGCAGGGTCGCGGCGACGCGCGTCGCGGAGCCCGGCCGCGCCGTCAGGTAGCCCTCCGCGGTCAGCTGCTCCAGCGCCAGGACGACGGTCCCGCGCGCGCAGCCGAGGTCGGCGGCCAGGACCCGCGAGGCCGGGAGCCGGGCCCCGCGCGGCAGCCGGCGCTCGAGGATCGCCGCGCGCAGGCCCTCCCGGAGCTGCGCGTGTAGCGGCGCCGCGGCCGCGGTGTCGAGGGTGAGCGTCAGGGGCAGGGGAGCCCGGGCCATGCGGCAAACTGGTCCAGTCGCGGTGCGAGAATTGGACCTTTCGCCTGGACCGCCGAACGGTCAAGCCCGGATCCGCAAGATCGCCGCAGGACAGGCCCATGTACCAGCCGCCCCATTTCCGGGACGATTCACGCGCCGCGCAGCACGCGCTGATCCGCGCCAACCCCCTCGGCCTGCTGGTGACCGCCGGCGCGGGTGGCCTGACCGCCAACCCGATCCCGTTCCTCCTGGACGACGACGGTCCCCACGGGGTGCTGCGGGCGCATCTCGCCCGCGCCAACCCGCAGGGTCAGGATCTCACCGCGGCAGAGGAGTGCCTGATCGTGTTCCAGGGGCCGCAGGGCTACGTCACGCCGAGCTGGTACGCGAGCAAGCGCGAGCACGGCCGGGTGGTCCCGACCTGGAACTACGCCACCGTCCATGCCTGGGGCCGGCCGCGGATGATCGAGGATACGGACTGGCTCGGGCGCCAGATCGCCGACCTCACCGCCCTGCGCGAGGCGTCCCGGGCCGAGCCGTGGGCGGTCGCGGACGCGCCGGCGCCGTTCGTCGCCGCGCAGGTTCGGGGCATCATCGGCATCGAGATTCCGATCACGCGGATCGAGGGGAAGTGGAAGATGAGCCAGAACAGGCCGGAGGCCGACCGGCACGGGGTCATCGCGGGGCTGCGCGCCGAGGGCGAGGCGGGTCTCGCCGGGCTGGTCGCCGAGCGGAGCGGGCTGTGAGCGCGCGCCTCAACGGCTTCGGCCAGCGCGTCGGCCCGGCGCTACCGGACTGGAGCCCGCGCCCGCGCCCGCCGCGCACGCCCCTGGAGGGCCGCTTCTGCCGGCTCGTGCCGCTCGACGCCGCGGCGCACGCGGACGCACTCTACGCCACCTACAGGGCCGCCCCCGACACGCGCGGTTGGACCTATCTCGGCGACGAGATGCCGGAGAGCGCGGAGGCCTACCGGGCGCGCCTCGCGAGGCAGCAGACGAGCGAGGACCCGCTGTTTCACGCGATCCTGGATCCCGAGAGCGGCGACGCCCTCGGTATCGCCTCGTATCTCCGGATCGATCCCGCCAACGGCGTGATCGAGGTCGGCCACCTCCACTTCGGCCCCCGGCTGCAGCGGGCGCCCGCCGCCACGGAGGCCATGGCGCTGATGATGGCCCGGGCCTTCGACGAGCTCGGCTACCGGCGCTACGAGTGGAAATGCGACAGCCTCAACGCCCCGTCCCGGGCGGCGGCGCTGCGGCTCGGCTTCACCTTCGAGGGCATCTTCCGCAACGCCATGGTGGTGAAGGGCCGCTCCCGCGACACGGCGTGGTTCTCCATCACCGATACCGAGTGGCCGCGGGTGCGCGCCGGCTTCGCGGCGTGGCTGGACCCGTCGAACTTCGACGGGGCGGGTCGCCAGCGGCGCGGGCTCGCTGACCTGCGCGACGCCGCGGGCTGAGCCGGCTCAGGGGCCGCCGGCCAGGAACGCCTCGGCGCTGCGCAGGCTAAGCGCCATGATGGTCAGGGCCGGGTTCGCCGCGAGCGAGCTCGGGAAGGTCGAGCCGTCGCAGATCCACAGGTTGTCGATGTCGAAGCTGCGGCCGTGCGGGTCGACGACGGCGCTCGTCCCGTCGCGGCCCATCCGGCAGGTCCCGAGCGTGTGGGCGACGCGCTCCAGCACCCAGACGTCGTCGGCCCCCGCCTCCTCCCAGAGATCGCGCATGACCTTGGTGGCGTGCGCGTTGAGGCGGTTCTCGTTGGTGCTGTAGCCGAAGCTGATATGGGCCTTGCGCATCCCGTGCGCGTCGGTCTCGTCGGCGAGGGTCAGCACGTTTGCGTCGCAGGGCAGCGTCTCGCCGTTGATGCCGATGCCGGCGAAGTGGTTGTAGCGGTCGAGGTAGTCGAGCAGCGGCTGACCCCACAGGCCGCGCCCCCGCGCCGCCGAGTTGCCGAAGGTCAACGGCACCACGCCGAGGCTCTGGATCAGGTAGCCGCCGGCGAAATCGGCACCGGCGCGGATGAAGTCCTCGGTGATCAGCGAGGACGGATAGCCCCGGTTCATGCGCACCTCGTGGTCGAAGGTGCCCCAGACCTGGGTCGCCACGTGCCCCATGTAGTTGCGCCCGATCTGGCCGCTGGAATTGGCCAGGCCCAGATGGAGCAGCAGGCGCGGCGTCTCGACCGCCCCGGCGCAGAGGAAGACGGCGCCGCAGCGCTGCCGCCGCTCCGCGCCGTCCTGCCGGTAGACCACGCCGGTGATCCGGCCGTCGGCCCCCCGCTCCAGGCCATGGACGAAGGCCTCGGCCCGGATCTCGGCGCCGTGGGCGACCGCGTAGGGCAGGTAGGTCACGTCCATGCTGGCCTTGGCGCCCGTGCGGCAGCCCTGGTGGCAGAAGCCGCAATTGATGCAGGCGTTGCGGCGGGGCCCGTCCTCGGACTGGAAGTCCCGCGAGACCACGGCGGCGGGCGCGTCCGCCCACCGGATGCCGCGGGCCTCGCAGGCCCGCGCCATGATCTGCGCCGGCCCGTTGCGCGGGACCGGGGGCAGGGGATAGCGGCGGCCGGCGTCCCACGGGTAGCTCTGCGCGCCCGAGACGCCGAGGAACCGCTCGACCCGCTCGTAGAACGGGCGCAGGTCCTCGTAGGTCAGCGGCCAGTCGACCCCTTCGCCGCTCTCCGTGTGTAATCGGAGGTCGCGGGCGTCGGCCCTCGGCACGAAGGCGCCCCAGTGCAGTGTCGAGCCGCCGACGCCGGTGCCGCTGTTGTTCGCCCCGAAGGCCTCCGGGGTCGAGCCGCCGCTCAGCCGCTCCTCGGTCCAGTAGATCTCGTCGGCCAGCGTCTCGTCGAAGGCGAAGCGCTCCGGGGTGAAGTTCGGTCCGGCCTCCAAGGCCACGACCTTCAGCCCCGCCGCGGCGAGGCGCGCGAGGAGCGGCGCGCCGCCGGCACCGGTCCCCACCACGACCGCGTCGACGGCCTCGTCCGCGCGGTAGGTCCGCATCCCCGCGAGGTTCATCGTCCCGCCTCCGTCCGCACCGCCCGAGGCTCCCAGGGTTCCGGCGCGTCGAGTCCGACGGTTTGGAAGCCCGGCAGGTCGTCCGCGATCTCGCCCGGCCGGTCGCCGCCGGCACCGATGCCCGAGAAGCCGATCCGCGCCAGGGCCGCCGGGTGACCGAGCCAGAGTCGGACCGCGTCGGCGCGGAGATCCTCGAACCAGAACCGCATCCGGTCGGCGTCGAGGCGGCCGCCGAGGCTTTCCGGAACCTTCAGCGCGGCGCGCGCGCACAGGGTGAGCAGCCCGTCCTGCTCGGCCGCGTCGAGGGTCACGAACGGGCGGTTGCGGGCGATGCGGGCGGCGGCGTCGAGCGTCCGAAGGGCGGCGCGGTAGGCCTCCGCGTCCGGCGACAGGGCCGAGAAGCGCCAGCCGTCCCCGTCGCCGGAGGAAAGCCGCCGGTCGAGGCGGCCGGCCAGATCGAGGTGCGGCACCGGCACGACGCGGGCGAGGGCGGCCCGCAGGATCGCGAGTTCCACCGGGTCGAGGGCCGCCGGCCGATAGGCGGGATCGCCCGGCGCGGCGCGATCCGCGAGCGCCTCACGGAGGCGGCTGTTCACGCGCTCGGAGGCGATCAGCGCCGCGTAGTCCGGCGGCACCGCCGGGCCGGCCTCGACGGGCAGCCGAGGCCGGTCACCGAGATGGGCGCGCAGGTGGTCGGCCAGGGCCGCGGGCCGCTCCAGCGGCAGGAGATGGCCGACGCCGTCCACGGTGACGAGACGATGGTGCGCGAGGTGGGGCGCCGTGAGGGCCTGCTGCGCCTCCGGCCCGAGGTCGGCATCCTCGGACCCGGCGAGGATCAGCGCCGGGGTGCGCAGGACGCCGACCCGGCGGCACCAATCCTCGTTGGCGCCCTCCTCGAGCCAGGCTTTCCAGGCGGCCGGCTCGGCCCGCAGGACGTCGGCCACCGCCCACGCCTCGGTCTCGGGATCCAGGCCGTCGCCCACGTTGGCGCGCACGAAGGCCTCGGCCTCGCGGCGCCGGGTCTCGGGATCCGCGTCGATCCAAGCGAGCATGTCGGCGCGCCGGTCCTTCGGGATCGGCTCCGGGCTCGGCGGCGAACCGGAGACCAGGACGAGGTCGGTGAGCCCCGCCAGCCCCGCCTCGCCATCCTCGGCCCGGCGCGCGAGCGCCAGCGCCACCTTGGCCCCCATGCTGTGGCCGGCAATCGCGTAGCGCGCCGGAGCCCGCGCGCGGATGGCCTCGGCCACGTGATCGGCCATGGCGGCGACGGAGTAGCCCGGCGTGCCGGCGGCATCGCCGAAGCCCGGCAAGTCTACGGGCACGCAAGTCAACGGCGTCCCGTCGAGGGCGCGCGCGAGACGCTCCCAGCTTCGGGCACTTCCGCCCAGAAAGTGCAGGCAGAACAGGACTTCGGGCTCGGACATCGGCGAGACATCGCGCGGCGCCGGAATGCTTCAAGCGTACGCGACGCCGCATGGCCGAAGTCTTGTCTCGGACTCATTGGCCGAGTCGTGGCCGCGTGCGATCAGGAGCATCGGAGGAGGCGGCGATGGCGGATCTCGAACAGGCCTGGCGCGTGGAGGAGGCCTGCCTCAACGCCTGGCCGAGCCCGCGCGAGCTCCTGGTCCACGGCTACCTGCTGCGCGCCGCCGGCGGCCGCTCGAAGCGGCAGAATTCCGTGAACCCCCTGCGCGGGAGCGGCGCGCCCGGACCGGCCATCGCGGCGGCGCGCGCGATCTACGGCCGCCTGGGGCAGCGCCCGATCTTCCGCGTGCCGGCCATCGCCCCGCAGATGGAGCCGCTCCTCGCCGGCGGCGATTACGATGTGGTCGACGAGACCTGCACGCTGATCCGCGGTCTCGACGACCTGCCGATTGCGCCCGATCCGGCCGTGGCGGTCGCCGCGGCGCCCGGGCCGGACTGGCTGGCCCTGCGCGACGCGGTGAACCGGGCGGATGGAGCGGCCGCGCGGGTGTTCCGCGACACCGTCGCCGCCCTGACCCTGCCGCGGGCCTTCGCGGCGGCCGCGGCCGAGGGTGGCATCGGCGCCATCGCCTTCGGGGTGCTCGACCGCGAGTTGATGGTCATCGAGGCGGTGGCGACGCCCGAACCCCTGCGCGGCCGCGGCCATGCCCGGCGCGCGGTCGGCGCGCTGCTGCGCTGGGGCCGCGGGGAGGGCGCCCGGGCCGCCTGCCTGCAGGTCGTGGCCGCGAACACGCCGGCGCGGGCGCTCTACAGCGCCCTCGGATTCGAGCGCGAACTGTACCGCTATCACTACCGGGTCGGACCGGAGCCCGGCTGAGACGCGGGGGGTCGCGGGCCGGCCCTTACATCCGGCCGCGGCGACCGTTTCAGGCGTCGAACAGCGAGCCCTGCCGCGTCGGGGCGGGGCTCGCGCCGGTCCGCTTGCCGGCCGTCGCCGGCGCGGCCGCGCCGCCGCGCCGAGCGGGCTTCGCGGCCGGGGATGGAGCGGCCGACAGGGACGGATCGGCCGTCCCGTCGGGCACGGCCGTCACGGTCCCGTCGGCGAATTGCAGGCTGAGGCGCTGGGCGGCCGCCGCCTCCGCGGCGCGGCGGACGGGCAGCCCCGCGGCGTCGCGCACCAGCACGTAGCCCCGGTCGAGCACCGCGCGGTAGCTGAGCGAGCCGAGCAGGCCCGCCAGACCGTCGAGCCGGTCGCGACGACGCTCGATGCCGCGCGCGCCCGCCTGGGTGAGGCGCTCCGACAGGGCGAGGAGCCGGTCGGTGCGGCGCGCCTGCAGCGCCCGGGCCCGTTCCAGGCTGGCCTCGCGCGCGACGACGAGGCGGCGCCCGAGCTGGACCAGGGCCTCGCCCTTGCGCTGGACGTCGTTGCGCAGGGCGTGGAGCGGCCGGTGGTCGATCCGCGCCAGCCGGGCGCGGGCGTTGGCGAGGGCCACGTCGGGCGAGCGGCGGGCCATCCGGTCGAGGAGCAGCTGGAGCCGCGCGCGGTGGCGGCTCGCGCCCGCCGCCAGCGCCGGGGCAAGGCGCGCCTCGGCGAGGTCGAGCCGCTGGCGCTTGGCCGCCAGCAGGGCGTCGGCGCTCGGAAGGGCGCGTCCGAGGGCGCGCAGGTCCGACCGGTCGAGGTCGATCCGGCGCCCGACCGCCCCCCGGCCGCGGGCCGACAGGTCCGCCACCGTGGCGATCAGGTCGGCGCGGACCGGCACCGCCATCTCGGCGGCGCCCGTCGGGGTCGGCGCGCGGCGATCCGAGACGTAGTCGATCAGCGTGGTGTCGGTCTCGTGCCCCACCGCCGAGATCAGCGGGATCGCGCTCGCGAAGGCGGCGCGGACGACGCATTCCTCGTTGAAGGCCCAGAGATCCTCGATCGAGCCGCCGCCGCGGGCCACGATGAGCACGTCCGGGCGCGGGATCGGCCCCCCGGCCGGGAGGGCATTGAAGCCGCGGATCGCGGCCGCGACCTCCTCGGCCGCGCCGTCGCCCTGGACCCGCACCGGCCAGACGAGGACCGGACGGGGAAAGCGGTCCTCCAGCCGGTGGAGGATGTCGCGGATCACCGCGCCGGTCGGCGAGGTGACGACGCCGACGACCCGCGGCAGGTAGGGGATCGGCCGCTTGTGGTCCGGCGCGAAGAGGCCCTCGGCCGCGAGCTGCTTCTTGCGCTCCTCCAGGAGCGCCATCCAGGCGCCGAGCCCCGCGGGCTCCAGGCTCTCGATGACGATCTGGTACGAGGACTTGCCCGCGAAGGTCGTGATGCGGCCGGTGGCGACGACCTCCAACCCCTCCTGCGGCCGCTGGCGCAGGCGTCCGAACACGCCCTTCCAGACCACCGCATCGATCCGCGCCTGCCCGTCCTTCAGGGAGAAATAGGCGTGGCCCGAGCCGTGCTGGCCGCGATACCCCGAGATCTCCCCGCGCAGCCGGACGTGCCCGAAGGCGTCCTCGAGGGTGCGCTTCAGGGCGCCCGCGAGCTCGCCGACCGACCATTCCGGCTGGTTGGCGTTGAGCACGCTGGTCGGCGGGATGTCCGCCGCTTGCTGGGCTGCGGGGCGCGGGGGCGGCACGAGGGGCATGAGCCGACGCTAGGGGCCTCCGGCGGGACAGTCAAAGGCCCGCTGTGGAGACGGGATCGCTCGGCCGGCGCCGCGCCTGCGGCGCCTCTCCCTCGGCGAATGCCGCTCCCTTCACTCGATGGCGAGCTCGCGCGGCCGGTCGGAGATCGCCACCGGCGGGACCAGCAGCGACAGGAGCAGGGTCAGCCCCGCCACGGCGAACACCGTCCAGAACGTGCCGTGCAGGGCGTGCTCCAGGCCGGCCCGGATCGCCTCGCCGCCGGCCCCGAGGCTTGCTGGATCGTCGAGCAGGCGCCGCAGCTGATCGGAGTTCACCGCCGGGCCGCTCGACGGGTTCGCGAGCCGGTAATTCAGCACCGCCCCGAGGACGGTCGCGCCGAGGGTCGAGCCGAGGTTGCGCGAGAAGATGTTGGAGGCCGTCGCCGCCCCGCGCTGCGCCCAGGCGACGCTGTCCTGGATGATCACGATGGCGGCCGTGGACAGGAAGCCCATGCCGAGCCCCATCACGACCGAGCCGCAGGCCGCCACCGCCGGGGAGGTGTCGGGCCCGAGAGCCACGAAGGCGACCGCGCCGAGGGGCAGGAGCGTCGCGCCGACCAGCAGGATCGGGCGCAGGCCGAACCGCACGAAGCTGCGCGCCGCCGTCGTGGCGCCGATCGGCCAGCCGAGCACCATCAGGGTCAGGGTCAGTCCGGCGATCAGGGGCGACTGCCGCATGACGCCCTGCACGTACATCGGCAGGAACGCCGTGAGCCCGATCACCGTCATGCCGGAGAGCAGCGTCGCGGTGTTGGCGGTCGCGATGGGGCGCTGCAACCACAGGCGGATGTCGAGCATCGGGTCCGGCGCGCGCCGCTCCTGGACGACGAACAGGGTCGCGGCCACCACGAAGGCCACCGCCGGCCACAGGGCCGCTTCGGCCGACTCGCCCGCCTCGGTCAGCGCGATCATCAGCGCCGCGATGGCGGCGGTGAACAGGGCCGCACCGATTGCGTCGATCTGGCGCGGGCGGCGCTCGACGCCCTCGTGGAGGAAGCACAGGAACAGGCCGGCCGCGATCACGCCGATCGGCAGGTTGATCCAGAAGATCCAGGGCCAGCTCAGGTGGCCGATGATCAGGCCGCCGACCAGCGGGCCGGCCACCGACGAGATCCCCCAGACACTCGCGAGGTAGCCCTGGACCTTGCCGCGTTCCCGCACCGCGTAAAGGTCGCCGATGACGGTCAGGCTCACCGGCTGGATCGCCCCTGCGCCGACGCCCTGGATGAGGCGGAACAGGATCAGCGAGGGCATCGACCACGCGAGCCCGCACAGGAGGGAGCCCGCCAGGAACACCGCGATGCCGAACAGCAGGACTGGCCGGCGTCCGTAGAGGTCCGAGAGCTTGCCGAACACCACCGTGGTGGCCGTCTGCGTCAGCAGGAAGGACGCGAACACCCAGGCATAGAGGTGAAGGTCGCCGAGATGACCGGCGATCTGCGGCATCGCCGTCGAGACGATCGTCGCCTCGATGGCGATCATGAACATCGACGCCATCACCGCGGCGAGGACCAGCGGGCGGCGCGTCTCGAGGGACTTGGGCATCGGGCCGATCTAGGCCCGCCGCGCCTGCACACCTAGCGTTGGCTCGGGCAACCGGCCTCTCCGCGGCGAGATCCGTGCGCGGGCGCACATCCGCTCGGCGTCGGCCCCGCGATGGGCGCATGGATGACGCGCCCCGATGCAGCACGTGCATACATAATGCGGAACGCCCCGGCGCGACCGACTCAGGCCTCCGCGTCGGCGTCGAGGTCCCTTCCGCGGGTCTCGGGCAGCAGGAACGCGGCGATCGTCCCGACGAGGCTGAATGCGGCGAGGTAGTAGGCCGGCGCGAGCCGGTCGCCGGTCGCGGCAATCAGCCAGTTCACCACGTAGTTCGTGCTGCCGCCGAACACCGAGACGGAGACCGCGTAGACGATCGACAACCCGGCGCTGCGCACCGCCCGCGGCAGGGCCTCGGGAATGCCGACGATCACGGCCGCCGCGTTGATGGACGACAGCGCCGAGAGCAGGAAGGTGACCGCGTAGACGCTGGCAGCGCTCGGCGCCCGCACCACCCAGGCGAAGGCCGGGACCGCCAGGATCAGGATCAGCGCCCGCGGCCAGATCATCACCGGTCGCCGCCCGTACCGGTCGGCCAGCCAGCCGCCGAGCAGCGGGAAGATCACCGAGGCGAGCCCGAGGGCGATCGGCACCGCCGTCGCGGCAGTCTCGCTCAGGCCGAGGGTCGCGCCCGCGAAGACCGGCATGTTGGTACCGACCGCGTTCGACACGGTCGAGGCCGCGATGACCAGGAAGGTCAGGCCCAGCAGGCGGCCGTGCTCGCGCAGGAGCCGGCCGACCACCGCCATCGTCGAGGCCGCCGCGTGCGGATCCTCCTCGGCGCCGGCGGTCTCGGGCAGGTGGCTGCGGATGATGAGGCCGACCGGCACGACGGACAGGCCGAGGGCGAACATCAGCCGCCAGCCCCACTGCGCCATCGCTTGGTCGCCGACCGCGAGCGCCAGGGCGGTCGCGATGATCCCGGCGAACAGGGCCGCGCAGCCCTGGCTGGCGATCTGCCAGCTCGTCACGAAGCCGCGCCGCTTCGGGGGCGCGGCCTCCAGCAGGAAGGCCGTCGAGGGACCGACCTCGCCGCCGAGGGCGAGGCCCTGCACGAGGCGTCCGGCGATGACGATGACCTGCGCCCAGCCGCCGATCGTCGCGTAGGAAGGGCAGGCGGCCAGCATGAGCATGCCGACGGCCATCAGCGCGATGGTGATCAACATCGCGGGCTTGCGGCCGGCCCGGTCCGCGAAGGCGCCGATCAGCACACCGCCGATGGGCCGCATGACGTAGCCGATGCCGAACAGGGCGAGCGATGCCAGCAGGCTGTTGGTCGGGTCGTTCGCCGGGAAGAAGGCCTCGCCGATCGGCTTGGCGAAGAAGGCGTAGACGGTGAAGTCGTAGAATTCGAGGGCGTTGCCCAGGACGACGGCCCCGACCGACTTGCGGTCGAGAGTCGAATGATGCGCGCCGGGATGCGGTGCGGTCCGGGCGTCCATCAGCGGGCCGACCCGTCGACCGGGTGCTTGGCGAGACCGCCGGTCACGGGCGTCTCGCCCTCCGCCAGGGCCGCGTCGTAACCGGCCAGCCAGAGCGCGCGCGCCTCCGTCCCCTCCGCGTAGGGGCAGGCTTCCCGGGCGAGCCCTTTGGCGGGCGCGGCCCGGCCGAGGGCGCGGGCATCGAGGTCGTTCGGTGGCGTATCCATACGGGCGCAGCTCCGTTCCGGTGGGCTGCGGCGCGATGTAGGGCGCGGAGCGCGCGCGTCGCCGATCTCAGTGACGCGTCGGGTCCGCGTCGGCGGGCAGCGCCACGGCCTCGCTGAACGGGAATTCCAGCACGACCTCGCCGTCGTCGTCCGTGACCACGAGGCACGCCGTCATCAGCCGGGCCTGATCCTGCGGCTGGCGCAGGGCGGCGCGGATCGTCTCCCGCGCCGCATCCCAGGCCGCGTCCGGATCCCGAAGCTCGATCCCGGTCGGGTCGGAGATGACGTCCTCGCCGATCTGCGTGTGGAAGAAGTAGCGCGGCATGGTCTTCACCGATTGCAGGGGTGCCGCCCCGGGCGGAGCGACCCACGACAGGTGGTGACGGCCGCGCGTCGGACCAGACCGCGGCGCGCCCCGCTGCCTCGGCCCTCAGCCGTTCGCGGCGCGCGCGGCCGGCGCGGTCGGGACCGGGCGCAGCGCCCGCACCTGGCCGGTGGAACCGCCCGCGCGGTGCTGCTTCTCCATCGCCATGAGCGGCCGCAGCTCGGGCTCGGCGAAATCGAGGAGCTTGGCGTTGCGCCAGCGCGGCTTGCCGGAGCCGCGGCCGAACCAGCGGGGGCGCTCCTCCTCGACCAGGAGCACCAGCCGCCCTGTCCAGGTCTTCCGGAACCAGAAACGCCCTGTCAGAGACATCGTCCCATCCTCGCCGTCGAGCCGCCCCCGGTCTGGCCGCCTCAATAGCGAACTTGGCTGTTCGCGTACTGATTGAGGACGCGGGCGAACAGGCGCACCACCGATATCCACAGCGTCACGCCGGGGCTGCGGGGGACTCGGGGCACGATCAGTGCGCGATATGCCGGACCGACAGCGCCAGCACGACGAGCCAGACGAGCCCCGAGAGACCGAACACGAAGCCGCGGAGGATCGCCGCTTCCAGCGCCGCGTGTGCGGAGCGCGGCTCCGAAGCCCGCTCCCTCCGCGAAGGCTCGGGACGCGCCCGGACCGGGCGCTGCTCCGGCACGGTGAGCAGGCGGGTCAGGCTGTCGGGGAGCGGTCTCGGATCGGGCTGCACGGCAGCCGCGAGCCTAGCGCGTCACGCGCCCGCGCGACAGGCCGCTCGGAGCGTCGGCAGGCTCATGTCGGCAGGCTCGTGTCGGCAGGCTCATGTCGGACACCGATTTGTCGCGCCCATACCCCATGCTACAGCTCGACCCCGGGCGGCCAGTCAGCCCGTCGGTCCGCGCGCATGTCCCTGCCACCTGTTCTGATCACCGGCGTGGCCGGCTTCATCGGGAACCAGCTCGCCCTGCGCCTCCTCGAGGACGGCCGGCAGGTCGTCGGGCTGGACAGCGTCAACGCCTATTACGACGTGCGCCTCAAGGAAGCCCGGCTGCAACGCCTCGCGGATTTCCCGGGCTACAGCTTCGCGCGCCTCGACCTCGCCGACCGCGACGGCCTCGACGCGCTGTTCCGCCGCCACGCGTTCCGCACGGTAATCCACCTCGCGGCCCAGGCCGGCGTGCGCTACTCGCTCACCGATCCGCACGCCTACGCGGCGAGCAACCTCGTCGGCTTCCTGAACATCCTCGAGGCCTGCCGCCACGGCGGCGTGGGACACCTCCTCTACGCGTCCTCCAGCTCCGTCTACGGCGGCGTCACCGCAATGCCGTTCTCGGTGCACCAGAACGTCGACCATCCGCTCAGCCTCTACGCCGCGACCAAGAAGGCGAACGAGCTGATGGCGCACAGCTACAGCCATCTCTACGGCCTGCCGACGACGGGCCTGCGCTTCTTCACCGTCTACGGCCCCTGGGGCCGGCCCGACATGGCGCTGTACCTGTTCACCCGCGCGATCCTGGCGGGCGAACCGATCCGCGTGTTCAACGAAGGGCGGATGCTCCGGGACTTCACCTACATCGACGACATCGTCGCGGGGATCCGGGCCCTGGCCGACCGGCCGGCCGCGCCCGACCCCGCGTGGAGCGGCGCGGCGCCGGATCCCGGGACCAGCTCCGCCCCCTACAGGATCTACAACATCGGCAACAACGAGCCGGTGGCGCTCCTGGAGATGATCGCCCTCCTCGAGGACGCCCTGGGCCGCAAGGCGGAGAAGATCCTCCTGCCGATGCAGCCCGGCGACGTCCCGGCGACCTACGCCGACATCGACGACCTCGTGCGGGACGCCGGCTTCCGGCCCGCCACGCCGCTGAAGACGGGGATCGTGCGCTTCGTCGACTGGTATCGGACCTATCACGGGATCTGAGGGAACGGCGCCGCGCGCCGTCGCACGGAGCCAATCCGTTCACGCGGTGTTGAGTGGGGCGGCGGCCCGCAGCAGCCGCCAACCGGCCCCGGATGACGGCTATCCCAGACTGGGCCGTTGCGCGCGCCGGGCACATTCAATTAGAGCTGTTCCAGGCAGGCAAGCTCTGCCCGCATCGCTGCCCAAGCGGCGGCCAACAGGAGGAAATCCATGCGTTCACTCGTTTTCGGCGCCGTCCTTGCCGTCGTGATGCCGTTCGCCGCGCAGGCCCAGGACGCCGGCGACGCCGCGGCCGGCGAGAAGGCGTTCGCCCCCTGCAAGGCGTGCCACAACTTCCAGAAGAACGGCGTGGGTCCCGACCTGAAGGGCGTCGTCGGCCGCAAGGCGGGCACCTACGAGGGCTACAACTACTCCGCCGCCTTGAAGAACTCCGGCATCACCTGGGACGAGGCCAACCTGCACGAGTGGCTGAAGAACCCGAAGACGAAGGTGCCCGGCACCAAGATGATCTTCCAGGGCTACCCCGACGACAAGAAGATCAACGACGTCATCGCCTACCTCAAGACGCAGTCCTGAGAGGCGAAGATCGGTACGAACCGGGAGCGGCCGCCCGGCCGCTCCCGGGGCTCCGGCCGCGCCCTAGTCGGGCGTGAGGCCGGCCTGCAGGCTCAGCCTGAGCGTGACGAGATCCTGAAGAAGGTCTTTGCGGCCCTGGATATCGAGACCGGTCATGCCTCCCGCCTCGTCGGGCAGGCAGGCGAGTTCCTCGCGCAGCGCCTCGCCGGCGGCGGTGAGGAAGATGCTGACCTGGCGCTCGTCGACCCTGTCGCGGGCGCGGCGCACGCGCCCGGAGGCTTCCAGGCGCTTCAGGAGCGGCGTCAGCGTCCCCGAATCCAGGAACAGGCGGTTCCCGATCTCCTTGACCGACAATCCGTCCTGCTCCCACAAGACCAGCAGGACGAGGTATTGCGGATAGGTCAGTTCGTGGCGCCCCAGGAGGTTGCGGTAGGCGCGGCCGAAGGCGTGCGCGGCGGCGTAGACCGCGAAGCACAGCTGATTGTCGAGGCGCTGCCGCTCCCGCTGCGAAAGCTGGTCGGCACGCGTGTGCCCCGCTCGATCCGGCTCGATGCCGATCTGCGAGGCCGTGGGGCCTGACATAGGAAAACTCTCTCTGGTAAAGGCTGGCTCGCGTACCGGTATGGCGAGGGGCTACTTCTAGGCAGTTCGCTAAACGTATACAATTGGGGCGACCGACCGAGAGTTGCCACGCCATCCGCCCGGCAGCGCTCAGCCATCCATCAACGGATGCAGATCGCGGACCATCGCCTTCAGGCGCTCGTCGAGGACGTGCGTGTAGATCTGCGTCGTCGAGATGTCGGCGTGGCCGAGCAGCTCCTGGACGATGCGCAGGTCGGCGCCGTTCTGCAGGAGGTGACTCGCGAAGGCGTGGCGGAGCACGTGGGGGCTCACCCGATCCGGGTGGAGCCCCGCCGCCGAGGCCAGCACCTTGAGATCGCGGGCGAAGGCCTGCCGGGTGAGATAGCCGCTGTCGCTGTCGGCGGGAAACAGCCACGGGTTGTCCTCCGGCACGGCCGGAAGATGCGCCGCCATCGCGGTGCGGGCCGCATCGGTCAGGGGTACGAGGCGCTCGCGGCCGCCCTTGCCCTTGACGATGAGGTAGCGCTCGCGCGTCGCGCCCGCCGCGCGGGGCAGGGCGACCAGTTCCGAGACGCGCAGGCCCGTGGCGTAGAGCAGCTCGAGCAGGCACACCATCCGGCGCGCCCGCCGGGCCGGGCCAGGGGCCTGATCGGCGGCGGCGGCCGCCTGCGCCGTGGCGAGCAGCCGGTCGACCTCCGCGATGGACAGGACCTTGGGGAGCGCGCGCCCCCGGCGCGGGCCGGACACCGCGACACTCGGATCGCTCTCGGCGCCGCCCTCGGCGTAGAGGAACTTGTGGAAACCGCGCACGCAGGACAGGCGCCGCGCCGCCGAGGACGCCTTCAGGCCTCGGGTCTCGAGGTCGATCAGGAAGGCCCGCAGTGTGCCGGCCTCCACGTCGCCGAGCGCCGTGCCCGAGCGCGCGAGATAGTCGAGGTAATCGTCCAGGTCCCGGCGGTAGGCGCTCAGGGTGTTCAGTCCGGCACCGCGCTCGGCGGCCAGCATGTCGAGGTACTCGGCGACCTCGGGGCGGGGCGCCCGGGCGGCGTCGCCGCTGCCCTCCGGCCCGCTCAACGGTTGCCCGGCTGCAGCTTCGAGGCAGGGATGGTCACGCTCATCTCTCGCGGCGTCGGCTGGACGAAATGCGCGAGCGCGAACATGGCCGCGTAGACCAGACCCGCCAGGATCGCGAGGGTGGCAAAGAAACGGAACAGGGTCGGCACGTCGGTCGAACCTCGGGCAGACGGGCGCTGGCGGCGGGGAGGGGGCGGGCGAAGGCCTTCTCCGAGCCACCGCCGATGCCCGGGTTCGACCACGTGAACGAGGCGCTGACAAGGCCCACGACGACACAGGGATGCGTTTCGCAGGCCGCTTGAATCGCGCTAAGAGCCTGCCGCAGGATGTGAGGCTGCCCGGGCGACAGGCGCGCGGGGGCCGGTGGAGAGGCGGGGACGCCGCACGGATGCGATGCAGGAGTCGATGCAGGAGGCCATGAGCGGGGAGGAGGCGGGGGAACCGATCGAGGCGCGTCTGCGCCGCGCGCTCGGCCTGCGCTCGATCGTGCTCGTCGGCCTCATGGGAGCGGGCAAGAGCACCGTCGGCCGGCGTCTGGCGAGCCGCCTCGGCCTGATCTTCAAGGATGCCGACATCGAGATCGAGGCCGCGGCCGGCCTGACGATCCCCGACATCTTCGCGATCTACGGCGAGCCGAGCTTCCGCGACGGCGAGGAGCGGGTGATCTCGCGCCTGCTGCGGGCCGGTCCGCTGGTCCTGGCGACGGGCGGCGGCGCCTACCTGCGCGAGGCGACCCGCGCGCGCATCGCGGAATCGGCGGTCTCCGTCTGGCTGAAGGCCGATCTGGACGTGCTGATGCGGCGGGTCCGCAAGCGCGGCAACCGCCCGCTGCTGCAGACCGAGGATCCCGAGGCGACGATGCGAGACCTGATGGCCGTGCGCCACCCGGTCTACGCCGCAGCCGACGTGATGGTCATCTCGCGGGAGGTCTCGCATGACCGGGTCGTCCAGGACGTGCTGGAGGCGCTGGATGCCCATCTCAGCGGCGAAGGATCCATCCCCGTGGCCGCCCAGTGAGACCCGAGCGAACCGATCCATGACCGAGCCCCGTCCGGACCTCCTGACCGTCCACGTGCCCCTCGACGCCGGCCGCGCCTACGACATCCAGATCGGGCGCGGGCTGATCGACACGGCCGGCACCGCGGTCGCCGCGCTCGGGGCCCGCCGGGCGGCGATCGTGACGGACGCGACGGTCGGCGCGCTCTACGCCGCGCGGCTGCGGACCAGCCTGGAGCGCGCCGGCCTCCAGGCGGGCGTGGTGACGGTGGCGCCGGGCGAGGCCTCCAAATCCTACGCGGGCTACGCGGAGGTCTGCGACGGGCTGCTCGCCCTCAAGGTCGAGCGCGGCGACCTCGTCGTGGCGCTGGGCGGCGGCGTGGTCGGCGACCTCGCGGGCTTCGCGGCCGCCACCCTGCGGCGCGGCGTGCGCTTCGTGCAGGTGCCGACGAGCCTGCTCGCGCAGGTCGATTCCTCGGTCGGCGGCAAGACCGGCATCAACGCGCCGCTGGGCAAAAACCTGATCGGCGCCTTCCACCAGCCGCGCCTCGTCCTGGCCGACACGGCCGCCCTCGATACCCTGTCCGAGCGTGAGATGCGCGCCGGCTACGCCGAGGTCGCCAAGTACGGGCTGATCGCCGATCCGGGCTTCTTCGACTGGTGCGAGGCGAACTGGCGCGGGATCTTCGCCGGCGGCCCGGAGCGCGAGCAGGCGGTCGCCGCCTGCTGCCGGGCCAAGGCCGCGGTGGTCACCCGCGACGAGCGGGAGGACGGCGAGCGGGCGCTGCTCAATCTCGGTCACACCTTCGGCCACGCCCTGGAGCGCCTGACCGGCTACGATTCCGCCCGCCTGGTCCACGGCGAGGGCGTCGCGATCGGGATGGCGCTGGCCTTCCGCTTCTCGGCGCGCCTCGGGCTCTGCGCCGGCCAGGATGCGGGCCGGGTCGCCAACCATCTCGCACTCGCCGGCCTGCCGACCCGTCTGCAGGCCGTTCCGGGCGGGTGCGGCGACGCCGAGGCGCTCCTCGACGCGATGACCCAGGACAAGAAGGTCCGCGACGGCGCGCTGACCTTCATCCTCGCGCGGGGGATCGGCCAGAGCTTCATCGCCCCCGGCGTGGACCGGGCGGAGGTGGCGGCGTTCCTGCAGGATGAATTAGCGTCGGACCAAGCCGCCTGACGCCCGCGAGCGCCTGCTGTGGCCTTGCCTAACGCAGGCCGGGCCGCTATGAGCCTGCCACGTCCGGCGCCGGTCACCGCGCGCCGCTGACGGTCTGGTTGGGGCCAGAGCCGCAATAGCTCAGCTGGTAGAGCACCTCATTCGTAATGAGGGGGTCGGGGGTTCGAATCCCTCTTGCGGCACCACTACTTAGCCCCAGGCTTGCTTACCGAAGGACCGGTCCGGTAAGCACCATGACGAACAACCCGAACGTCGCGGAGCTGCGCAAGGCCGCCGAGGTCACCGACCGGGAGATCGACGCCGTACTCGCGGATCTCGCCACCGAATCATATCCTCTGGCGAAAGGCTGGACTCTCGACCTCATCGAGATGCTCCGCACGAACACCCGCGCAACCGAGCCTCTCACAACCGACATGCCAGTCTGGAAGCGCACCATGGTGCGGAGCGCGGTCCTGCTGACCCACGCGGTGAAGGGATGAGCGGCGACATTGACTCCGAGCGCGCGGCGACCTTCGAACGCCTGATGGAGCGGCTGAGCGGCTTCGTGCAAGGAATCGGGATGAGCAGCGCGGACGCGCGCGACATTATCGACCGCGTGATCGCGTCTGAACCGTCAGCCGGGGACGGCGACCTGATGACGAAGGCACGCACCTGGATGCTGATCGCGCTGGGGTAGCGCCATGTCGAAGGCCCCATCGCCTCGAGGCGCTCGGCCGCGCCAGGACCTCCGGCCGCGCGTGCTGGCGGCGCTGACTCCCGAGCCGTCCACCACCACCGAGATCGCCGAGCGCGCCGGGATATCCGGCAGCGAGCGCGTCATGCACGCCGCCGGCGCGCTGACGTGCCTGGAGGCTGATGGCCTCGCGGTCAGCGATCTGCGCCGGAACGTCACCCGGTGGCGCTCCGCGGCAGCAGCTCCCGCTTCCGCACGATCCGAGCGCGATCCCGCAGGGTGATCTCGTTCGTCGGCCACTCCAGGCAGGCGGCCTCGAATGCAGCAATCGCCACGGTCAGCGGATAGATCGTGGCGAGGTGCAGCTCGAGCTTACCGCCGATCCGGTCCCAGACCTCGATCGTGTAGGGGTCGCCCGGCGGCACCGGCGGGATCTTCTTGGCGGCCGGCGGCAGCGTGATCGCGGCGAGGCAGAGGTGCTCGTATTTCCGCGCGAGCGGCGCCCCGGGCGCGCGCTGGTAGCGGCACGAGGCCGTCAGATGCCGCAGCAGGTCGAGCGTCGAGATGTCGGCCCCGTAGCGGTCGATCAGGCTCGCAACGGTGTAGCGGCCCGAGCGCTTGCAGGTGGCGCAGTCGACGTACACCCGACCAGGCCCCGCATCCCCCAGGCGCCCCATTCTAGTGGCCCTCCGCTCGCGAACGAAAGCGGAACAAACCCGAGGCGAGGACGAGCTTCAACTGGCGGCTGCCGAGGCGCGCGAGATCGTGGTGGAGCGGTGTGGACGACCTTCGGAAAGCCGAGGTTCGTCAGGCGCTTCGCTGGACCAGTACACGCAGCCCCACACTCAGCGAGCGTCGTCCGCCAGTTCCGGTGGACCCTGAGACGGCACCGGGGACTCGATCAGCAGAACCGCCATTTGAAACAGAACGAGTCCACGGTGATCGGTCACCTCAAGGCGCCAGTCGTCGTCGTGAACGATGTGCTGAGCTTCGTCTCTCAGGATCTCGCCTGCGAGGCGGACAGCCTCAGTGCGGGCGGTGGCGAGGTCCGGCAGATCTGTGCCCAGCGCATCGAGGCCGCTCTTGCCGTCGTGGACGTTGAAGTAGAAGCGCGGCATTCCGGTATCCGGTTCGTTGCCGGCGGGGGGGGGCATCAAACCCTCCATCGCGACTGCCGAACGTTCGTGACCGCGATTGTCTACCTGCTGACACAACCCGGCCGTGCGTTCCCTAGCCGGATGTTAGGATCGTCCGATCTGCGTCGATCTGACCAAAAAGCTCGTAGTCCGTCCTAATTGGCGGGTGTCGCGTCTACTCTCTGATGTTCAGCCCCCCTTTGGCCGCGAACTCCCAGACCGGCGACCCCCAGGTCTGCCCGGGCTTCGTCCAACAGCCGGAAATGCGACCTGACGCAGCGGTTACTCGTCGTCCCACTTCATGGCATCCAGCCTTATGGAAGCGACCTCCATTCCTGTCCCATCCACGTCTATCACGATTGCGATCTCGGCGTCACGTTGGGCGATCTCCGCTTCTGCAAGCCGCTTGGCCGCGGCTCGATCTTCGAGTCCCTCAGCCTCACCGATGACGGCGCCGTCTCTGCGGAATTCAACACGGTAGGTCATGGCCTCACATGCCACGGGCGGATGACGGGTTCAAAGCACTCGATTTGGTCGCGCCGGGAGGCGGGAGGTCGGTGAAACGGGGCTGAGCGACAGGAACGATTGGTTCTAGCCGACATAGCTATGCGCCGCTCTGATCCGCCGGTATGCATCGTCGCCAACCGATCACTTTAAGGCAAAGGGCTACCTGAAGTGAGAGAAGCCGCGATCGCTCTCGCCCTGATCAGTGCCGCCTGTAGCCCCGCAGCAGCTCAAGACGACAAGCGCGCCGAGACTCTCTCTGGATTGGCCCGGATCGTCGGGGCGCAGGCCGGCATCGTGCTCTACTGCCGTAAGTTCCACACCATCGACGACGCACTGTCAGATGGCCTCGCCCGTACCGCGCGTGTGGCTCTGCGAAAGACCCTCGGAAACAAGCGGGCCAAAGCCCTCATCGAGGAAGAAGGCAAGCAAATCAGCAGGGAGATCGAGGAGAACGGCGCCGAAGAGTGGTGTGCCGATCAGCGCGACATCCTCAAGACCGACAACCTGCAGGTCTTCCTCGACTGACGCCCAATCTGGCATAGTCCGCCCCTTCCGCACTGGAAGCCCTGAAGGCCGAGCATCCATAGGTGACGCATGAGCGAGCCGGAGCCTGACGCCGACTTCCGCGAGCGCCTGCTGCGAGAGGTTCCGGATGGCGAGCGGGACCTCGTCATCGGAGCGACGGGGAAGCAGCTGGACGCGCTGGGTCGCAAGTACGACGTGTATCGGACCGGTGTGCCCCTAGATGGCTTCGATGGTTTCGTGGACGGCGGCATCGAGAACGACGATGCCTGAGTTTGGGCCAGCACGATCTCCGGGTCGCCCGCAAGGCTCTCCCCGTGCACCTGGAGGCGCAGGACCATCTGAAGTGTCGATGACATCCGTCGGCAGAGACTGAACTACCAGATGCGGTCTATTTTCATCGCCGCGGCATTCGCGATGGCCGTAATAGCAATAATAATCCTAGGCGGGCTCGCGTCTCACTACGAAGACTGACCGTCAGCCGCTGTGGCCCGCGGATCACGCAAATTCCGAATTGACGAGCCGGTAAATTTTATCGCTGGCGGCTGGGTGCTGCTTATGGCCAACAGGAGCACCGCTTCTGCGAGAACAAATCAATGCAGCGACCTCTCTACGACCGCCTGCACCGGTACATCGTAGTAGCGTTGGGGAGCGGCGGCGTTGCCATGATGACCGCAGCTTGGATCTGGGATGCGCTGTAGCGTCCGGGGCCGTTGCTGCATCGAGAAGATCCGGAGCTAGCGACCTGACGGAGGTTGCCGTGCCGGACGAGGACCGCGAGGTCGAGCACTCCCATTTTCCAGCTCCTTGAGCCGAGGTGGTGAAGCCGTCGATGTCGAGATCTACCGCTATGCCGGCACGCTGGATCCCTGGCAGTTGGTCGTGTTCGATCTGTCGTCCGGCTCGTGCATCGCCTGGGCCTAGACCTTCACGACGGACCAGGAGGCGTATGAGACTTTTACCGCGATGGTCGAAGCGGATGGCATGGCCTCTTTCGCTGGTGCCGTGCCGCCCGTCAGGCACTGAACTCCCTCACCCCCGCGCGGACGAAGCCCATTGCCCCTGAGCGGCCGCATCGCCTGTCCAAGCTCAGGGGCCTGTAGCTCGATGGTTAGAGCCGACCGCTCATAACGGTCTGGTTGCAGGTTCGCGTCCTGCCCGGCCCACCAAGATATCACCTACCTCGTTCGAGAAGGCACGAACTGATGTCGATCTCGCATCTGGTCCTGCTCGGCCTCGCCCTGCTTGCGACCTTCGTGATGGCTGTCGGCTGGTCACAGGATCCGTCAGCACCGACGCCGTGGGAGTGGTTCGTCACGAAGGTGACGGAGGGCGGTCTCTGGTCAGGGATATTCCTGTCGCTGCTGGCGGCAGCCTTTTTCGGTTGGCGAGCGAGCCGAAGCAGCAAATAGCCCGGCGTCATGCCTAAGTTCCCATCGCCTCGAGGCGCCCGGCCGCGTCAGGATCTCCGCCCGCGCGTCCTGGCGGCGCCGACGACCTCGCTGTCGTTGACCATCAGGGCCCCGGCATACTCGACGCGCAGGAAGCCGTGCTCCGGATGGACGCCAAAGAACTGCGGCGCGGCCCAGCCGAGCCGGTGTGCCTCGGCGCCATGCTGGTCGAGGAAGGTCAGCGCGTTCGCGCGCATCGCCGCCCACCGCGTCGGAGCCAGGTATCGGCACGACGTGGCATGCTCGGTCAGGCGGTCGATCTGGTCGCACCAGGAGGCGACGGCGGCTGGGACGTCAAGCGGGATAGATGATACCAGCATGGTGCTGTCAAAACGCATTTCGTTTCCGAAATAAAGCTAGAACTTTACTTTCTTCCGAAGCGCTTCAACTAAAACATAACGGGAAATTGTCTTTAATATTACGCCCTCTATAACAGTCGCCAAAATTTCCGTATCTCTATCGTCGAACTCACCTCCATTCGCTTCTATAAATTCTATTGCCGCAAAAAATGCGGTGCGTTTGTTGCCCTGTTGGAAGCAGTGGCTCTGGCCTATCCCTTCAAGAAGGCGCACAGCGAGAATAATAAGGTCTGTCTCGCCGTCATATGCCCACGCATTTAGTGGCCGCGCCACCGCGCTCTCCAGCGCCCCGCGGTCAAGTACGCGGAATGGTTCGGGGGTGCCGCGGAGAAGTTCTCGGGCAATCGCCTCAACTTCATCGGCAACAATCCAAAGCGGCTGCTTACCGCCCAAGGTACGCCGCGACCTTTGGGAACGCCTTCAGCCTGCGCGCCGTCCTATCGGCAACACCTTGGAGATCTGGCTGGCGATTTAGCGCTCCACTTAAGTGATCCGCTAGATCTTTTTCCGACAGCTCTTTTGCAGAGATTAAGCTATTATTCCGGATATGTAGCTCAAGTTTCTCAGCAATCTCGTTCAAGGCAAATATTATTCGCTCGTATGCACGAGCGCGCTCGGCGGCCATTTTCTCAATACGCCGAACTTCTTTTCTGAAGAATCTTTGAATATCAAGCGGCAGCATTTGGTGCTGATCTATGATAATATATGCCTCCTTGATGGAGGCTGCGTCCGCAACTTTCGATATATTATAATCGTGTTGCAGGCCTGAAATCTGCTCGATGTTGCGTGCCAAAAGCTCGCTAAGCATGCTCGCGGGCAGATGCGATGCCGCCTGACCAAGGAGCGCCCTGAGATTTCCTACGCCGCTTAACGCCCCCGAGCGCCAATCGAGGTACCGGGCAATAATCTCATCTGTCGATTTGCGCACACTCTCTCGGAGCTCAATTACGTCGGCCCGAGAGTTGAAGGGCTCCGCGCTGAAAATTGCGGTGGCCGCAAGCGGACGGGCTGCCAGAGCTTCCTGCGCGGCTTCAAACGCCGTCATGTTGAAGGCCGGATGGCCCATCTGCAATCTCCTGATGGGACGAATGTAAGGCGTCTGGCCGGAGGAGCAAAATCGTCAGCGTGGGGGGCCGGATCGGGACCGCTGCAGGGCCGCTTTCTCTCGCAAATTGCCCGCTCGGCCCCGCCCCGATCTGCTCACGGGGCGGGGGAGCGTCCGATCTCACCAGCGTGTGAGCCGAGCCGATACACAACGGGCTTCGGGAATAGGAGGGCGGCCGGCCATCAGCGGGCTGCGTCCGCGAGAGGCGGATCGGTGTCGCGCACGACGGAAGGAAGCCGCCGCGCAGACCAGATGACCTTGCCGCCGTCGTCCCGAAGAGTGGCGCAACCAGATCTTCCGGCGAGGAGACGCTCGAACTTGGCTTCAGCCTCACCGGCGGCCTGGGCGTCCGTCGACGCCTCAAGTTGCTCGGTAGCAACCGACAGCCCGCTTGCGCAGCGCCTATAGACGGAGCATTCGAGATGAAACACAGCCATGAAGCGGCGGAGCAAGAGTCTTGCCAAGTCCGCTATCGCCCTCAAGCGCCGCTTATAGACCCTATTCCGTCGCCGAGAACTGATCTTTCGCTTCGGCAGAAATTTTTATTTACCGTCCGTAAACATGCCGGGGCGATCATGGAGGTGTGATGCTCTATTTAGAGCGATGGATCGGTCCGATGCCCAAATTTCTAAGGCGGTTCGTTCGCGACGAGACTGGCGCTACCGCCATAGAATATGGAATGATCGCCGCCCTGATCGCTGTCATCATCATCGCCTCGCTGCGGCTCGTAGGAACGCGGCTCACCTCCAAATTCGGCGTGATCTCCGGCAATCTGAACTGACACGCGAATAAAGGCCCGCGCCGGCGGACCGGGCGGGCCGTCTCGGAACCGAACCAAGGATGAAGGCCGTCGATCTGCCTGGTTCATGTTGCGGCGGCATACAAAGAGAAGCCCGGCTCGCTGAGCCGGGCTTGCTGAGTCATCGCTGATGGCGACTGACTTCCAAGTCGCCAGCGTCGTCTTTAGCGCGGTGCAGCCCTGACGAAACATACAAATGAGGTATATGCAGTTTAAAACTGCGGGTCTGATTGCGTAGACGCGTCCGTTGTCTCGGTGCGACCGCCTTCCTCGGCCCGAAGCCCGTGTTCGCCACACCGCGACTCGCTGATGGAAGCAGTACCGTCGACGATCTCACCGATCAGCGCCCAGATTGCCTGATGCTCCGGACCGCCACGGTCGGCGGCGAGAAAGGCCGCCAACGCGATGTCGGTGACGCGGCCACCCGAGGCCGCGTTGGCCTCGTGGCGGACGAAGCTGCGACCGTCGGACCGATCGCGTAGCAGGAGCCAGCGATCGCCGTTCGAACTGGTGTAAAGTTCGCGGCCCAAGGCTGCCCCGTTATCGCGAAGGCTGACCGAGATAGGCGGCGACGCTGGCGACGCGCGAGCCGACCATTCGCACGGCCTTGCGCAGGCGTTCTTCGGTGACCCCGAAGCGAAGCGCCCAATGCTCGCGAGCGGCGCGGTCGAAAACGTCGATGTGGGTCTTGTCGAGCAGTTCGGTGGGCATGGCTGGATCCAACGGTGTTCTGGCATCACCAGGAGTCCGGCTTCCAACTCCGAACCGCCTCCCGAGTTGCAGCGATCCTCGGTAGTTCACCGCATTCTCGGGAACCCTTGCGTTGGGACCTTCGGTTGTTGCGCAACCTGTTCCTAAGAGGGTGTACGCCATGACCAATCCCGGTTCTCCGATCCCCGATCCCGGCGGTCCCGATCTGACGACGCCCGGCGAACCGCCGCCGACCGAACCCATGCCCGGTGATCGGCCGGCACCGCAGCCGCCGCCTGACCCGGTGCCGGGCGATCCCGCGGGCCCCGATCTCATACCTGGTGATCCCGTCGGTCCCGGCACGATCATGTAAGCCGCCATCGACTGGTGCGGCAGAACCTCGCGCACGGGCTGTTCCAGGGAGCTGAGCTACATCGCCAAGTGCTGACAGGATATGCAGCGCACTCTCGATCCCGGCTTCCTTCAGGCCTCATCCGCTCGATCGGACCGACCATGTCGGGACGCTGACCGATGACCGGCGGCACGCGGCACGATCACCGCCACGCCGCCGACATCTGCCGGGAGAATGGGTGGGACGTCGGAACTCACTTGATCGGCGATGCCGGCCTCGGCGCGACGGTGATCCGCATAACAGCACTCGGCACCCGCGTGATGTTGGCACGCATGATCAGCCACGGTGGTGTGCCGGTCGCCTACGGTGTTGAGCAGGCCTGGAGCCTTGGCGCACGCGATTGGTGTCGGATCGCTGGGTGAGGCGATCTAGGGCCGTCAGCGATCCATCCTGAACCTGATGCGACCGCCGCGGACAGCCACGTGGGCGCTGCAGCTGTGACGTCGTCGCAGCGGCCGCGGACGTCCAGAGATGGGCGGGCGCGTCAAAGGTGTACAGCTGCGCGGCGGACCTTGGCCGGTGTCCGGCGTGCTAGCCCATCATGTTGTTCCTCTACGGCCTCACCATCCTCGCCGGCATCGCCAACGCGATCCAGCCCGGTCAGAACGCGACCTTGTCCAAGTCACTCGGGCTGCCCATCACCGCGGGCCTGATCACGCTCCTGGTCAGCACGGCCGCGTTGCTGATGGGCGGCCTCGCCATCGGCAAGCTCGAGATGCCGACCGGCCAACAGCTTGCTGCCGTGCCGTGGTGAGCGTGGCTCGGCGGTCTGTTCAGCGTGCTGCTGATCCTGGCGCAGCTCTACGCCTCACCCGCCATCGGCGCGGCCTCCTTCCTCGGCATCATCGTGACAGTGGGAGTCGCCGCTTCCCTCGTCCTCGACCATTACGGCTGGGTCGGCTTCCCGGTGCACCCGGCCAGTCTGTGGCGAATCCTCGGAGCAGTCCTGATGGTCGCCGGCGTGGCTTTGGTGGCCCTGTTCTGACCGCTCCGGCCAGGAACAACGACGCAGGACTGCTTCTTCCCCTACTGACAACAGGAGGAAACATGCCCCGTCTCTCCACCCTAACCGGCGCTGCCGCGATCCTGGTGCTGACGATGACGACAACCTTCGCAGCGCCGTGCGCTGTCGGCACGACCACCAGCAGCAAGGGGCCGACGACGAAGGACACCAGCTCCAACGTCGAGGGCGGCTCGACCGCCAAAGTGACGCCGGGTGCCAAAGGCGAGTCTCCCGGCACGGTCGGTGCGCTGAACAACGTCGGCGCCGGTTCCATGGCCGACAAAGGTGAGAAGAAGGCCCCCGAGGGGCAGCCCGTCAAGCCGGGCGACGACAACTGCTGATTGGCCTCAAGCGTACCTATCGGGAGGAAGATCCATGTCGACGAAGACACTGATGATGGCGGCCGCTCTCTCGCTCGCGATGTCTGGCGCCGTGCTGGCTCAGACTGCCGCCGGTGGCGGCAGCGCCGAGGGCAATATGAACAATCCCGGCTCGGTGAAGAGCAATTCCGAGAAGTCCATGGAGCGCGGAACCGGCTCGATGAGCACCGGTACCGGACCGGGTACGGCTGGCGGTCCGCCTGTCAGCACGCCCGGCGCCCCTGCCGGAAGCGGGACTGGCAATGGCGCCACCGGAAGCGGTGCGGCCCCGAGCGGCAAGTAGATCGGTGGCGCCCCGCGGGGTCTCATCCGCGGGGTTCACACCGATACGATGGCGGCGACGTTCAGTGGCAACGTTTCTCCCACCTTACCGACGCAGCGGCTCCGGCTTCTGCCCATCGGGCAGGATCTCCTTCAGGTGTTCGTGCACCATGCCGGCCGTGAAGGGCTTGCCGATGAAGCGTGCCCCTTCCGGCATGTCGCCCGGCCCCGGGTGCACATGCCCGGAGGCGACCACGATGGCGATGTGCGGCCAACGTTCCGCCGTCTCGCGCGCGACCGCGAAGCCATTGCGCGTCCCGGGCATCTGGACATCGGTGAATAACAGGACGATCACGGCGTTCCGCTGTGCGAGCAGGACGAGCGCGGCGTCGCCATCGCAGGCCTCGACAGTTCGGAATCCAGCCTCCTCCAGGATGTCCATCGCGTCCATGCGAATGAGCCCATCGTCGTCTACGACGAGGGCATAGGGCACGCTGCAGTCGGTCGGCTCGCTCATGCCGACACAAGTCGCGATTTCGAGAAAAGGTTCGCCGTCCGGTGCCGACCCGATCCGGTCGGGACGTGGAGGCCGCGTGGCTACCGAATGGCGGACAGGGGAGGCGGACTGATCGAGGTTCGCGGAGCCGCCGGGAAAACCAGCGTCAACGAATATGGATTAGGATCCCGTGCACGACCAACCGGGTCAGGGGGCGATGCGTGGCCGTCGACGGGCGTGACGAGGTGGAGAACAGTGCCGTCCGCTCCGCTCTCGTCGCCGAGCTGGCTCATTCCACAGTGCCGACCTGCATTATGGGCTGCACCCTGGTCGGTGTCGCGAGCTTTGCCTACGCGTCCACCGGGATGAGTGCCCTCCTGGCCGCCGCGATCGGCGGCGGGCTGGCGTCGATGGCCAAGGTCGCACTGATGCAGTTCCAGAGGCGGCGTCCGGGCCTGGAGCTTCCCGCGCGCGCCGAGACGAACGCGTGGAAGGCGGCACATGCCGCGATCACCAGCCTCGTCGCAGCCTCCGTCGGCCTCACGGCGACGGCGATCTTCCTGCAGCCCGACCTGAGCCTGCAGATGCTCGCGACGGGCCTGATCTTCGGCTACTGCTCCGGCATCGTCAGCCGTGTCGGGATCAGGCCCAAGATCGCCCTCATGGCCATCGTCCTGGCGGCGGTTCCGCCGATCGTCGCGGCGGCGACGTGGAGCGATGTCCCCCACCACATCATCGTGGTCGTGTTCTCGATCTTCCTGCTCGGAAGCTTCGAGAGCGTGCGCCACGTTCATCGCACCGCGGTGAAGCATGTCGGGATGAAGCTGGCGATGGCAGCCCTCGCGCACAAGGATCCCCTGACGGGCTTGGCCAACCGCATCGGTCTGCGCGCGGCCTTCCGGGCCATCAATGCCGACGATTCGGTCGCCGTGTTCTGCATGGATCTGGACGGGTTCAAGACGGTCAACGACCGATACGGTCACGCGGCCGGCGACGCCCTGCTGCGGATGGTTGCCGCCCGCCTCGTCGCTGTCTCTGCCCCCGACGCGACCGTGGTCCGCATGGGCGGCGACGAGTTCGTCATCCTGAAGCCGGGCCTGCACCGACGAAGCGATCTCGCGGCCCGCGTCGAGCAGATCATGGAATGCCTGCACGAATCATTCCCTCTCGGCGACCAAGAGGTCACGGTCGGCGCCAGCGTCGGCTGCGCTTCGTCGCCCTTCAAGCCGACGGATCTCGACACTCTGCTCACGCGCGCCGATGAAGAGTCGTATAGAATCAAGTCGATCCGCCGACGCGGACTGCCGGCCGATCGAACTGTTACCGTCCTTCGCGGCCATGTTTGAACGACGGCCTGCTGCCGAGCCTCCCGTCCCGCGCGGCGCGCGCTTATCGCTGGCGTTACTTGCCGAGCGGACCCGGCTCAGGTGAGGCTAGGACAGCCACGTTCCCGTGAACGCCAGGGCGCCCAGGTAGAGCGCTCGGCCGTCCTCGTCCCTGATCAGGACCGTCAGGGCCTGTCGCTCACCATCGCGTGGCACCTCGTCGGCAGCGATTTCCGGAAGAGCCTGCTTGGCATGCCTGACAGCGCTCTGCAGGTCGGCGCAGTCGAAGCCCATCTCGTCGCGCTCGTTGCGCCCATCGTTGATGTCGAAGAAATAGCGCGGCACCCACGCCTCCTGAATCGGGTCTTCTCTCCGCAAACGCGAGGTTTCGACGCCGGTTCGCTGGCGAAGCCGAGGGGCCGAGCGGCCTGCATGCGACACGGCCGAACGCCGCCAGGCGGCCCTGGTTACTGACGCAGACGCCGACAATGGATACACGCGTGGGCGATGTACAAGCTCCCGCCCGGCAGCCTCTACCGGCTTCGAACACTCGCCCAGACCGGCGCACGCTTCTATCAAATGAGCGGCTACATGCGCCGTTTGGAGGTCCTAGGACTAATCGTGGCGACTGGACGGACCGATCCGGACACGAATGCTGTAGAGTACGGCATCACCGATGCCGGCCGCGCCGAGCTCGAGGAGCGTCACGGCCCGCTCTCGCCGAATTGGCTCGAAGGCGAGGCTTGATGCGCAGTGCCACCGTGATCTGAGCACGCGCGTCTGTGCCCGGCGGGGGCGACGAGGCGCCATGATCTACGCACGAAGAGGCCCGCGCGCGTGCGCCAGCCTCACCGCCCCGCCAGCCCGATCTTCGCCAGGACGATCCCCCCGAAGGCCAGCAGCGCCGCCGAGGCCAGGCCCCAGCCGATCTTGCGCAAGTCCCGCACCTGCCCGGCGACCTCGGCCAGTGCCTTGGCCGCCTCCGCCTTCGCCCCGTCCACCGCCTTGTCGATCCGCCGCTCGATCTCGTCACGGGCCACGAAGTGCTCGATGTCCCGTCGGTAGGCCACGCCCTCGAGCTTCTCGTCCATCCGGTCGAGTTTGCCGCCGAGTGCGTCCATCTGGCGGCCGGTCGCCTCCACGCGCTCGATCAGGCGCCCGATCCATTCGGGCAGGTGATCCGTCATGGCCCCGGTCCTTCGCTCGACGCGACCCGGCCGCGCCGTCCGGGGCCGGGGCAGTGTCTCGTCCGCCATCGCTGCGCGCCCGCGGTCTCGGGGCTCAACCCTTCGGCCCGATCACCTGCGGGACGATCTTGTCGACGGAGCGGGCCAGCATGTAGGCGCCGATCCCGACGGTGAGCAGCGACCACAGCTCGGCCGGCACGCCCTTGAGCGCGGCCACGACCTCGACCTGCAGGCCGACCATGGGCGAGACCACGCCCACCCAGGTGATCATCGCCAGTGCCCAGAGCACGGTGATCGGCCGGGCGTTGCGGGCGAGCGGGCTCTCCGAGCCGGCATCCGCCTTCATCACCTCGGCCATGGCCCGGCCGAGATCGCCCTGCTGCTCGATCAGCGCGCGCTGCAGCTCCAGTTGCACCTGCAGGCGCTGGCCCTCGTCGGGCAGCACCTTCGCGAGGATCGGGCCGAGCGCGCCGAGCAGCGTCGGCAGGAGCGCGAGGAATCCCATGGTCAGGCACTCCGCTGCATGTTGTGGCGAAGGGCGTCGCGCAGGCGCAGCCACCAGGCTTCCGGCGCGACCGACGGGGCGCCGGTCATCGGCGCGAGCGAGTCGGGACGCGCCGGCGAGGCCGGTGCCGGTCCCTCCGGCGCGCGCACCGGCGCGGGATCGCCCCGGCGGGCGTAGACGAGGCCGTAGGCGGTCAGCGCCGCCTGGTCCCGCTCGCCCTGCCGGCGGGGCACGATGGCGGCCGGCCGGTCCCACAGCAGGAAGGCCTCGACGGCCCGCGGCAGGTCGCCGGCATTGGCGAGGCGCACGACGCTGGACTGTGCGAAGTTCGGCTGGCCGATGTTGAAGCACAGCGAGCAGCAGGCATCGAAGAACGGCTGCGGCACCGGCTTGACCAGCGCAGCGCGCACGGAAGCGACGTAGGGCCTGAGATCGGCGGCAAAGAGCGCGTCCGCCTCAGCCTGGGTGACGCACAGACCGTCGGTCACGGTGGGCGGGCCGGCCGCGCTGGTGTGACCCCGGCCGATCGTCCAGATGCCGACGCTGTCGCGGTAGGCACGCAGCCGGCAGCCTTCGCGCGCCGCCAGGGCCGCGCGTCCGAGGGGTGAGAGATCCATGGGAGACTCCTGCCTGGGCGTCGGATGAGAACCGGTGCCCTACCGGCGGCTGGGGGCGATCACGGCAGCTGTCGTGCGCCGAAGAAGGAATCGGCAGCAGCCACGTAGCCGTCGGCGCCGGTGAACCGCACGAACACCTCGACGGTGTCCTTCGCCGCCAGTTTCAGGACCGACGCGAGGTTGACCGCGCTGACGCCGTCGACGAGCGCGCCGGTCGCCGCGGCGCGCCCGCGCCCGGCCGCCGCGCCGTTGCGGTAGAGCTGCACCTCCAGCGCCGTCGGCGCGCTCGACCCGTTCCGCTTGTACGTCAGCGCGACGTCGAAGCCGTGCAGGCCGGCCTCGAAGGCGACGAAGCGGTTCTTCGCCGCGTCGAAGGCGCCCTGATCGTTGCTGTCGGCGGTGTTGAACTGGACCTTCGTCCAGGCATCCGCCGGGACGTAGTTGTCGAAGTTCGTGGACGCGGCGGCCTTGGCGAAGTTGGTGATCCGGCTCCAGGCGGCACCGTCGTGCCATCGGAGCGCCGTGAGGGTGCTGTCCGCGTAGATCTGGCCCTGCGCGCCGCCCGCGGGCTCCGCGGAGAGCGGCTGCAGCTCCAGGGCGCCGTTGCCGCGGACCTTCAGCACCGACCGGCGCGCGGCCGTGCCCGGCGCCGTGGTCTGGACATCCAGGCCGGTGCCCTGCGCCGTCGCCGTGAGATCCTCCTCGGCAACGCCGAGCAGCGCGACGGCGTCGGCCGTGTACGCGCCTCCCGCGTGGTAGCCGGCCCCGAACAGGCCGAGGAGTGTGTCGGTCGCCTTGAGCGGCAGCGGCGCGCCCGGCGCGCCCCGCGCGGCCCGGGCGCGGCAGTTGGCGACGGGCCCGTGATGACCGGCGGCATCGCCCCCGTAGGCGTCGAGTTGGACGGCGAGCCTCGCGCCGAGACCCAGGACGTGCACCGGCGCGCCCGGATCGGTCACACCCGACAGGCCGAGATAGCCCGTCGCGGCCGCGACCGTCATGGCCGTCCGGAAGGCGGTGCCGTCCGGGCTCGTCTTCACGGTCAGGTCGTCGCTGCCGAGCGTGCCGAACAGGACCCGGCTGGCGTAGCCGGTCTGGAGCACGAGGCCGGCGTCGTTGGCCGCAGCCTTCTTGTTGAGGGTCAGCCGCATGTTGCCGGCCCCGGGAGTGACCTCGTCCCACGAGAGCAGCGCGGCCTCGGACTTCACCGCCAAGCGGTTGGTGGTGTCGGCGGCGGTGTTGACGCCCAGGGCCGGCACGCCGCCCTTCAGGTCTCCCGCGGAGACGGCCGGGTGACCGCCGGGCGTGACGCCGTCGTGGACGACGAGGCGCCAATTCGTGGTGTCGACGACGAACTCGCCCGGTCGGCCGACGAAGGTCGCGAGGAACGACCACGCGTCCCGCAGCCACTGCGTGCGCACGCTCATGACGAGGCGAGCCCCAGATCGAGGAAATTCGGGTAGGGGTCGGAGGCGAGGCCGAAATCGTCGCTCCGGGTGGCCGCCTGCGAGGCGAGCCCCAGATCCGCGCCGCTGCCGACGGCGAGCGTCTCGGCGACCGGGCCGAACCGGCCCGAGCCGATCGGCGTCAGCGTGTAGGGCGTGCAGGTCGCGAGGTCCTGGGCCGCGCCGCCGAAGATGTTGAAGGCTTGCAGCTTCAGGGTGAGCGGCGTGCCGATATAGGCCGCCGGCACGCTGTAGCGGAACACCGCCTCGTCGAGCCGGATGAAAGCCGTCCCGGCCGGGTGCGCGCCGGCCGGCGAGCCGGAGAGCCCGCGCTCCAGATAGGTCAGGGCGTAGACGTGCGGCGCGGTGAGCGTCGCGGTGGCGAAGGACACCAGTTCCTGGCCGACCAACGCGAGGGTGACGCCGTCCCGCGCGTCGGCCTCGCTCACCGAGGCCAGCGTGCCGCCGGAGCGGCCGAGATCGACCGCGAGCGTGTTGGCGCGGTCGGGGTTGGGCCCGGCCGGGGCGGGCAGGTCCGCGGCGAGCACGCCCTGGCGGGCCGCGTCCGTGATCGTGCCGATCTCGACGAAGCTGGCGCCGTCGCGCGAGACCCAGACATTCGCCCCGCCCCAGTACGGGTCGGCGTTCGCGCCCGAGGCCGCGATCCAGACCTGCGGCACGCCGGCCGTCAGCGCGGCGGGCGGCTCGAAGATAAGCGGATCGTTGACCGGCGCGGACGCCCGCTCGCGGTCGACCGCCGATCCGGTCGCGCCGACCGTTGGATAGGCCGCCGCGGTCGCGGTCCCGCGCGGGAACTCCTCGGCCGTGACGGTGAGCAGACCGTCCTCGTCCTCCTCGATCGCCGTGATGCGCACCGGCGTCCGAGCGAGCCCGAGCCCCGGGTCGGTCAGGGTCACGACGTCCATCGGCTCGAGGAGGCAGAACTCCCAGGACAGGCGGAACGTGTAGGTGTTGCGGATGTAGAGCGCCCGCTGCAGCGCGAGCTGCGCCACGAGCCGGCCGATCGAGAGCGCGCAGATCTCGCGGGCGGTGATGGTCCCCCCGACCTTCAGGCCGTAGCGCTCGATCGCGCCCTGGTCGCGCGCCTCGACCGTCGTCGCGGTGTAGCCGTGGCTCCGATCGGAGCACTCGACGCGCTGGACGTTGGGCAGGCCGTAGGGATCGCTGCGCGCGACCCGCACCGGATCGTCACCCTCGGCGGCCAGGACGTCGTCGTCCGTGAGGTCGTAGACCGGCGCGACGTCGGGCACGTAGGTGACGCTGGCGCCCGAGTGCGTCACCCCGGTCACGACCTGGTCGCCGTAGGGGACGATCCTGAGCCGCGCGCCCGACCACACCGCCGCGCTGTTGGTCAGCCGCAGCCACCGCGCCAGGATCGCGTTGGCGGTCTCGGCGTCGGTGAGCGCCGGGCTCAGCCCAAGGCCGAGGGCGGCGCAGTAGGTCTGGTAGGACGCGTCCCCCGAGGCGCCAAACAGGGCCGCGCCGCTGAGGGCCGAGGCCGGCAGGCCGACACCGTACTGCGCGTTGGTCAGGAAGTCCGAGATCAGCGCGGCCGGGTCGGCATCCTGCCCGAGCGGCCCCGCAGTGCCGGCGAGCCGCCCGACGACCTCGAAGGCGATCGACGAGATGGTCGCGCTGGAGCCCAGGTCGAAGTAGGGCGAGGCGAGGTAGGCGGTGCCGTTGTAGGGCAGCGCGGCGGCCGGGTAGCGCGCCAGCGCCGGCCCCCATGGCTGCTGCGGCGTGTCGCCGGGGATGAGGCTGAGGAAGTTGGTCGGGAAGGGCGTGACCGACTGGCCGCTGAACACCTCGCCGATGCCCTGGACCGGCCCCTCGGCGAGGCCGAACATGATCCAGGTCGAGTAGGTGTAACCGGTGATGCCGTGGCGGCCGCCGCCTTTGCCGCCCGCCTTCTTGCCGCGCTGGGCGTGGGTCTGGAAGCCGTCGGACCAGATGACGTTCGGTGCGATGCGGTTGGTCCCGTAGACGATCGGGATCGGCAGCGCGCTCGAGGCGGTCTGGACCTGCAGGCCGGTGTAGTCCGGCCGGACGGTGCGCTTCTTCCCGCCGAACAGGCTCATGGTGGCCTCATGGCAGTCTCAGAGCAGGTCGGCCTCGGCGGTCGCGCGGGCGGCCCAGAGGCTGAAGAAGCGCGGGTGCCGGCCCGGCTCGGCGAGGACGGGGTTGCGGGCGATCGGCTCCTCGATCACGGCCTGGGCCGGCGAGAAGGCGTGCACCAGGGTCAGCGGTTCGTTCGCCGTGACGATGCCGCCGTGAGCGTAGGCGCGGCCGTAGCGGAAGACCGCGACGTCCCCGGGCTGTGGGCGCACGACTTCGGCGGCGCGATCGAACACGAAGCCGAGGTAGCGCTCGTCGGCGCGGTGGAGGTGCCAGTCCTGCGGGTAGGGGCGCGGGTCGAAGGCCGGTACGAGGCCGGCATCGACGAACACGCGCACGAGGAGCATACCGCAATCGACGCCGACGCCGCGCAGGTCGGCGCCGGGATGGTACGGCGTGCCGATCCAGCTTCGGGCCTCGCGCACGAGGCGGCGGCGCCCCTCGTCTTCAGCGAGCATGCGAAGCCCTCGACGCGCTTCATTTTTGGTCACGTCATCGCGCGCCGAGCCCTACTCGCTGAAAGGCGAACCCAGCTCAGCGGTTCGGATCTGACGCTGGATCCAGGCTTGGTAGGTCTGCTGTGGGTGGAAAACAGCCAGTCCGCTTTCGAGTGTAGACATCAGAAAGCAGACCGCCGGGGATCGGCAGCAGCTCGCCGTAAGCGGCCGGTTGACTTTAGATTGAGGTAGCCGCAAAGGCCGACCGCAGCATGCCAAACAATTTTGGCATTTTCCGGTTAAATTGCGCCTTCAAGAGCCTGCCGTCCTTGTAGGCTCGTCTTGTCTAAATCGCCGCCTATCACATGAAGAATCATCCGTCGCGATTGAGAGTCGAACAAGAGAGGAATACTCACTCAATCATCTCTCAGGGTGGCTCGATGACGTTCAAGCGGTCGTCAAAACCGGCAGCCGTGCGGTCTCAATTCCTGGCAAAAGGTGCATGACGGAGCGGGCGAATTCGTAGCGCGCCACGGCGATGTCGTTCGTCCATGGGGGGAGAGGCCGTTCCATGATCTCCGTGGAATCGAGACCCGCCTCGAAGCCGGCCGCGATCCCGCTCTCGGTCGCATCGAGCCAAGCGAGGGTCTGATCGATGCCGCGTCGCCCAGCTTCGGCCGGGCCGTGTCCGGGAACCAGCAACCGGCAGGGGATGTCGGCGACCGTGGCAAGGGCTTTCCGCCAGCGGGGTAGATCGGCATCCGGTGTCGTCGCGGCCCGATCAAGAAAAACGAGATCGCCGGGAAACAGCAGGCCCGAGGTTTCCTCGAAGAGGCAGAGATCCTCGTTGGTATGGCCGGACAGGTTCAACAGACGGAAGCGCCGTTCGCCGACCTGCTCCACGCCGTCCCGCGCCTCGTTGGCGGGCTTCGGCACGCCGGTCCCGCGCATCCAGTCGCCCGCAACCCGGTACATGCCGCTGGCGAGGTCGTTGCCGAACCGAGCGAGGTCCCGCCGCAGGCCCGGGCCGACCCACACGGCCGAATCGGCGAAGGCCGTCGCCCCGAGGCTATGGTCGGCATGGAAATGGGTGAGGTAGACGCGCACCACGGGCTTGCCCGTGAGATCCCGCGCCAGGGCCTCCAGGGCGGTGCCGTAACGGTGGGACGGACCCGCATCGATCAGCACGCAGCCGTCTCGGGTTTCGATCAAGGTCACGTTGGCGATGGCGCCGCCGTTCTCGGCGGTGATGGCCTCCTGGGCTCCGTAGAGCGTCCAGATCCCCGGAGCCACGACGACGGGCTTGAGGGTGTAACGGCGGGGAGCGGCGAGGGCCGGAGTGCAGGCTATCGCCGCCAAGCCGAGGGCGAGGCCCGAACGACGGGTCAGGCCACGGTATTGTTCGGATGCGCCCATCAGAGTCTCTCCCGTGCCTGCGCCTCGATCGGGGGTACCGGCACCTTGGCGCGGAAGTCGTTGCCGGCGGTGTTGCGCATCGAGACGAGCAACGCCTCAGTCACCCCGTCCTTCAGAAGGAGCGTCAGGGTCGGGTTGTCGGCAATCGCCTCCGACAGGGTGAGGTCGGCGAGCCGCCGCCCCGCCGCATCGGAGATCGCCAACGTTTCGATGATGAACACCGGCACGTTGGCGATCATTCCGTTGTCCATGGGGTGAATCGTGCGCAGGCGAAGACGCAGAGTGTCCGCCTCCCGCCAGATCCGGCCCTGTAACGCGCCGAGCCTTTTCCAATCGACCCGCTTCTCGACAACCGGCGGCACAGAGCATCCGCCGCCGGCCGCATCGAGCGTGCGTCCTCCGATGTACCAGCGGCCGTCCTGACGGGCCGCCGCACGGATGGGGGTCCCCTGTTCGATCTTCATGCGGAAGGCCGCGAAGGGCTGCGCGCCGGTTCCGGCGAGGCGTAACGTCAGGGGAAAGGGATTCAGGTCGGCGATGACGATGAGTTCCTCGACCGAGCCTATGGCGCGAGCATCGACCGTCACGGGAACCTGCGTCTGGTCCTCGGTCACCGGAGGCAGCGTGACAGTGACCCGGTCATCGAAGATCGCGGGCAGGCCGCCGAGGTAGCGCTCGGCCATGCTCGACCAGAGGGGCGACTCAAGGGGATCGCGGGTGCCGGTGGTTTTCGGGGCAGGCATGGGGCTTCACCTCGACGGAGTGGAAGTCGCGCCGAGCGACGGGACCGCAGGCGGATCGGCCGGGACGAGGGGACGGCCGGCATCGCTCCAGCCATCCGTGCCGTCGGCAAACCAGTAGACCCGGCGGTAGCCGAGGTCGGCCGCACGGCGCACGGCGTTCCAGGACATCCAGCAATCGGCCATGCAGAAGAAGATCAGCGGGTGGTCGCGATGTCCCCCGCTGAGCGTCTCCAGCCAGCGGGCGAGATAGGCGGCGAGACGGGGCTCGATCCTGCCGCGGCCCGTCTCCGGCAGCCACACGGCGCCGGGGATCGTCTCGCGCCGGTCCACGATCCTCCAGCGACCGCCGACGGGCTCGAAGCCGCCGCGCTGGGGCATCACGTCGATCAAGGCGGCGCCCTCGGCACGGAGCCGGTCGACTTCGGCGAGGGCTACGAGAGTGCCGCCGACGACGGGGCGTGTCACCGGCGATCTGTAGTTCTGCGTCCGAAGCCCGGTGACGGGATCGAAATCGGCATCCGCCGCCACGATCCCGACTGCCCCCGGCCCCTCCTGCGGATGGGCGGGAAGGGACGAAACGAGGAGGAGCGCGACGGCCAGGCTCCTCATCGGCCGATCTCCGCCATGCGCCGGAGCGTGTCGTCCCGGTCGAGGACGTGATGCTTGAGCGCTGCCGCGACATGCAGTGCAATCAAGCCCGGCAGCGCCAAACCTAGCCCGTCATGGACCCACACCGCGGTCTGATAGATCAACTCCGGCCGGGTCTCGAACAGCTTCGGGATCAGGGGCCACTCGAACAGCGCGAGGGCCCGCGGATAGGCGAGGGAGCGGGCGATGCCGGACAGCGGCATCAGCAGGATCGCGGCGAGCAAGGCTCCGTGCATTGCCCGTGCCGCCCAGACCTCCCAACTCCTGTGCTGCGAAGACGGGGCCGGCCACCCTTCCCATGCACGCCACAGCAGACGGGCCAAGACGAGGAGCAGGAGCAGCATTCCAAGAGACTTATGCAGGCGGATCGCGGTGCCGCGGCCCGGTCCTTCCGGCACCGCCCGAAGCCAGAAGCCGTAGGCCAGCATCGGGAGGATGGCGGAGGCGACGCTCCAGTGCAGGAGCCGGGTCGGAAGGCTGAGGCGGCCGCCTTGCGGAGGCGGCGACGCCTCCCCCGGCGCCGGGAGGGAGCCCGTCATCGCTGCAACGCCCGAAGATGGGGAAAATCGCGCTTCTGCGTCAGGATGGTACAGTCGCGGTCGTCCTCCGAATTAGGGCAGCGGACCTCGACGCCGTCGGGGTAATGGCTCACGTTCTCGCAGGTCGCGACGAAGCGGGTCGCCCCACCGTCGAGTTCCTCGGCATCGAGGCCGCCCACGCCGCATTCGGTCTTCAACATCAAGAGGCGGCGGACCTGATATTCCTTGATTCCCTCCGGCCATGCGGGGGCGGCAATGACGAGTCCCAGAAGCAGGAGCCAGGCCGCGCGCATGGGGCCGACCCCGCTCAGCTCTTGGGCTGGCTCTCGACATAGGTGCGGATCGCCCAGATCGCCTCCTGGCTGAGGATGCCCTCGAAGGGCGGCATACGGTAGCGATCGTCCTTCTTGGCGCCGTGCATCACGCGGGTCATGAACCAGCCGTCGCCGGCCTCGCCCTCCTCAAGCTCGCGCAGGTCCGGCGCCATGCCGCCAGACTTTGCGTCGAGGCCATGGCAGCGGGCACAGTTCTGGTTGTAGCCGTTGGCGCCGATCTCCATGGCCAACTTGTTGCCGTGGTAGGGGTTGGTCGCCCGGACGTCGTCGCCGAGCGGCGGCAGGCCGGTCGTGTCGACCGGCTGCGGTGCGGCGTCGCCATGGGCGAAGACGGTGGCGGGCAGCGTGGCCACGGTCAGCGGAAGCGCGAGCAGACCCGCGCGAAGGAACGTCATCATTGGAAACCTCGGAACGGACAGGTCACGGCGCCGGATCGAGCCAGATGCGCCACGTTTCGGAGCCGCTGATTTGCAGAGAGTAAGTACCGGGCGTCTCGATGGTGTAGACGGCACTGCCGCCGCCACCGATGTGCAGGTTCTGAACGATGCCGCCCTGCGCATCCTTCAGGTACATCACGAAGATCGGGCCATCGCTTTCGTAGCGCAGCACGGTCGGGGCGGTGATGACGAAGGGCTCGGTCTGCATCGTCAACCGTCCCCGGAAGCGGGGCGGCACGAGGATCGCGGCGAGGCGATCGTAGCAGCGCAGGCGCTCCCCCTCGTCCGGCAAAGCACGGCACGCGGCGAAGGCCGTGCGGACATCCGCCGACGCCTCCGCCGCCGCCGCGCCGGACAAGCCGGGCAGCAGCAGGACGAGCCACGGCGCGGCCAGCCACTCCCATCTCACTGATCCGTCTCGGCGGCGGGCGGCGCGGAGGCCTCGGGATAGGTTTCCCACACCGGCTTGCCGTGCTGCCAATGGTCCGGGCAGCCCTTGCAGCCCTTCATCCAGGCATCCTGGAAAATCGCAAAGCGGATCTGGACGCCCTGCATCACCGCATCGGTGAAGTTGGCCTCGTAGAACTTGGTCTCCTGAAGATCCGTGTCGATGAACTTCGCACCGACGAACTGCGCGCGCTTGGCCTGCACCATCTCCAGATCGGCCACCGTGAAGTCGGCTCCGCTGAAATCGGCTCCCGAGGCGCGGGCATGATCGAGGTTGGCCCCGACGAAGGAGGCACCCCGGGCCTTCAGCCCCTGCATGAAGGAGATCTGCAGGCGCGCGCCGCTGAGGTTGGCTCGGTCGAGCTGGGCGCCGCGAAGGTTCGCACCGCGCAGGTCTGCACGGGCGAGCTGGGCGCCGGTGAGATCGGCCCCGCCGAGATCCGCGTTCTTCAGGTCCGCATGGCGCAGGTCCGCGCCGGGACATTTGGTCTTGGGTGCGATCGTGCAGCCGTTGACGATCCAAGGATCGGGCCGTTCCTCGCGGTTGACGATCTGGGTCTGAGCCGACACGGGACAGGCGAGCGCCGATGCGATCAGCCCGGACAGAAGTAGCGTGCGGCCGAGGGAAGCCTGCATCGGATGACACTCGGTGACGGGGTGGGCGGTAGCGAATGAGACGGGGGCCGGGCCGAGGCTTGCGCCCCGACCCAGTCTCCGGCGGCGACCGGCTACTGCGCGGAGGCCGTGTCGGTCGGCACCTCGAACACCCAGAACGAGCCGCCCTGGCTGACGAGCTTGGTCTGATCGGCCATGTCGCCGCCCCAGAGCGGCACAGCGCCGCCGTAGCCCGAGGCGATGCCGATATACTGTTTGCCGCCATCCTCCCAAGTCATCGGCACCGAGACGACGCCGGAGCCGGTCTGGAAGGCCCAGAGCTCCTTGCCGTTCTTGGCGTCGAAGGCCTTCACATAGCCGTCCGAGGTGCCCTGGAAGACGAGGCCGCCCTTGGTGGTCATGCTGCCGCCCCAGAGCGGCATATTCTCAAGATGCTCCCACACGATCTTGCCGGTCTTCGGATCGATCGCCCGTAGGGCACCGACATGGGTGTCGAACTTGCGGTGAATGCGGAAGCCCTGGCCGAGATAGGCGGAACCCGCCTTGTAGGTGACGTTCTCGGTCCAGTAATCCTCGCTCCAGTCGTTCGACGGAATGTAGAACAGGCCTGTCTGCTGCGAGTAGGACATCGGGCTCCAATTCTTGCCGCCGAGAAAGTTCGGCGTGACCTGGATCGACTTGCCCTTGCTCTGCCCGGCCTCGGGAGCCGGCGGGCGCTGACCCTCGTTCTCGATCGGACGACCGGTCTTGAGATCGTAGCCCTTGGCCCAGGTGATGTCCTTGACGAAGGGATAGGCCGCGATTAGTGCCTCCGGCTTGTTGATCTTGCCGTCGCGGGCCGTCAGCTTGTCGATATCGGTAAGGATGAAGAAGCCGTTGCGGTCAGCATGGGCGCCGGCGCGGATCTTCTTGCCGTCCTTGTCGAGGTCGAACAGGATGATCTCGTTGTTGCCGGAATAGTCCCAGGCATCGTTCGGCGTATGCTGGAAGAAGCCGACCGGCTCGCCGTTCGACGGGTCGATATAGACTTGGCCCGAGGTGAAGAGGCTGTCGCCGGGCGAGCGGTAATGGTGGTTCCAGGGGGCCGGGTTGCCGGTGCCGATGATGAAGGTGTTGGTCTTCTCGTCGTACACGCCCGTCTGCCAGGGCGCGCCGCCGCCGTGGTTCCAGGCCTCGACCTTCTTGCCATCCTTGTCTGGCCAGGACGGCGCCTTCGCGTCGCCAGTCGGCGTCGAATCCTTGCCGTTGAGGCGTCCCATATGGCCCTCGACCATGGGCCGCATCCAAATCTCTTCGCCCGTCTCCGGGTCGCGGGCATAGAGCTTGCCCAGCGCGCCGAACTCGTCACCGGAATTCCCATGGATCAGCAGCACCCTACCGGACTTCTGATCCTTGATGATGTTGGGAGCGCCGGTATAGGCGTAGCCCGATCCGTGATCGTCGAACTTCTTGTTCCAGACGACCTTCCCGGTCTTCGCGTCGAGCGCCACCATGGAAGCGTCGAGGGTGCCGAAGAAGATCTTGTTGCCGTAGATCGCGGCGCCACGACTCACGACATCGCAGCAGGGGCGGATGTCGTCGGGCAGTCGGGCGGCGTAGGACCAGAGCTTTTTGCCGGTCTTGGCGTCGAGGGCGAAGATGCGCGAGTAGGAGGCGGTGATGTAGATGATTCCATCGTGAACGAGGGCTTGTCCCTCCTGGCCACGCTGCTTCTCGTCGCCGAAGGAGAAGGACCACTTCGGCTTCATCCGGCCAACGTTCTCGGTGTTGATCTTGTCGAGGGATGAATAGCGCTGAGCTTTCACGCCCATGCCGTACATCAGCACATCGTTGTTGGTTTGCTGATCGTTGAGGATGTCTTCCCAGGCGACGGGCTTCATCTCGTCCTTCGCGGCTGCAGGCGCGGCCATCGCCCACGAGAGAACAAGCAGGGACGAAGCAGTCAGGAAGACATTCTGGCGCGGTGATCCCGTCGCAGTCTTATTAGCCATGTCTCTCTCCCTCACGATCCAGTCTTTGAGCAGGATCGCGCTCTATTGAAAGGCAGCAGCCGGAAGCGGGCAGCCTCTCTTTCGCGACTATAGACAGCAATCGGGGGCGTGCCGACATGGACCTTGGTATAATAACGCCACATTATTTTCTTATTAAGAGGGAAAATAGGCCACGATTTTTGCGTCTTGCTCTATATCAATCTCGACGAAAACCATAAGTACAATATTTGTACTTTTTTGATTGACGACATCCGGGCGGGCTGCCGATCATGATCACACCGTCGTGCCCTTCTCCGAGGCGGCTGTGCATCTCGTTCTCGTGGACGATCATACCCTGTTCCGGGATGCGCTCCGGCGCGTCCTGCAACTCGGCTTCCCCGAAGCGACGATACGGGAGACATCCTCAATCGAGGGGGCCATCGACGATCTCTCGCAGCATCCCGAGCCGGATCTCGTCATCCTCGACCTGACGATGCGGGGCGTGCGGGGGTTCGAGGGCTTTCTAACGGTCCGATCCCGCTTTCCACGGATCCCGATCCTGATTTGCTCGGGTGTCGATGAGCCGCGCATCATTCGCGAGGCGCTGGCTCTCGGAGCAGCCGGCTTCGTCGCCAAGACGGCTCGGCAGGCAACCTACCACGCTGCCGTCAAGCAGGCTCTCGAAGGGCAGGCCTTCGTGCCGGAGGGCGTCGTGCCGCTGCCCCCCGAGGCTGGGCAACGCTCCGCCTCCGCTCGAATCTCCACCCTGTCGCAGGGGCAACTCAACGTGCTGATCCTCATCAAGAAGGGCCTGACCAATCAGGAAATTGCGGCTCGCCTCGGGATCGGCATGTCCATGGTCAAGACCCACGCCACCGAGATCATGCGCAAGCTTGGCGTACGGACCCGAACTCAAGCGGTGATCTTCGTGTCCGAGCTCGATTTTGAGCATGCCGGACTACGTCGGTAAGGCCATGACATGCAACGCGCAGCGTCATCTAAGTCGAATCGTCCCTGCGATGATCATTTTGCTGACGATTTTTGTGAACTCCACGTTGAGCCAAACCGTAGAGGACGGATCTCAAGCGTCGATAGGGCCAGAAGATACAAAAATTGTCCTCGATCTCATCCGGCGTGAACTCGAAAGTCCTGATGCGAAGGTCACAAATTTGCGCCGAAGCGGGCCCGTCCACATTTGTGGTTCCGTGAACGTCAAGAACCGCGAGGGCCTCTATACGGGCGAGCGCGGATTCGTCGTCGATCTACAAAATGTCAAGTTCGGCCGCGTCCCGGATGGACCAGAACTTCTTAATCCTCGCGTGGCTGGATTCACTCTGAAGGAGGCGATCCGCCAAGACTATTTTCGCTTGTGCTTAGAGAGCTGATTGTAACGAATCCACCGCCTGCTACCAGGGATCCGTCGCCTTCACCGAAGCGGCTGTGAGAGGCGCATCACCGCCGTAGCAACGGCCTGGGGAGGTCTGCTTTCGGGAACATCACGGCCGCGCGTGAACGACTGCGCTGGGTCGCAACCGGACGGTCGAGCGGCCGGTTCTGCCCGTCAGAACGCGGCCTCGGGCGTCGGCACGAACGGGAAGCCGCGGAAGTTCGCCTCGTTGGCGAACTTGGACCGGCACGTCGCGAGGGTATGGTCACAGCCCTGGTAGGCTGTGAAGGTATCTTTGGCGGCTGGGAGCGCCGGGAGCGGGTAGGTCAGCGTTAGGCCGGTCGTCTCCGCCAGCTTGATCGTGGCCGAGATCCCGGTGTTGCCGCCAGAGGTGAACGTCACCGTCCCCTGCGTGAGCGCCTCGCTCGCGCCGGCCCAGGGGATGAACGTCGCGCTCGCCCCGTCGCCGACGGCCCCGGCCGAGGCGTAGGCCTGCCGCACGAGCCGGCAGCCGGTGTCGTAGAGCGTGTGGTTGCAGGTCGGCTGCCAGACGTTGCGTGGCAGGTCGATGTCGAGCAGCGTCAGCTCGCTCGCAACCGTCAGGGTCGCGGCGGTGCGCCCGACCTGATCGACGCTCGCCAGGCGCCCTGTGAACAGCGTCACGCCGCCGATCGGCGGCGCGTCCCAGGCGCTGAGGAAGGCCCGGTCGCGCCGGATCGTGCAGCCGTCGAACACGCCCTCGCGCAGGGCCACGAGGAACGGCACGCCGCCGACGGTGTCGGTCGGGCGGGCCGAGACCGTGATCCGCTGCTGATCGACGTCGAGGCCGGTGGTGCAGCGGTAGCGCAGCCCGTCCACCAGCACGGAATCGGCACGGTAGGTGGTTCCGTTCAGCGCGATCGGCACGTCGGCATCGGTGTAGGCCAGGATCAGGCCGGACAGCAGCGTGAAGGTGAAGCAGTCGGCCATCAGCAGCCGCTTGTCGGCCCGCGCACGCATCTCGGCGAGGTAGGCCAGGAGTGCGGGATCGGCGGGCCTCACGTGCGCACGCTCCGGAACTTGACGCCTTCCGCCTTCCACAGCCCGGCCATGACGTTCTCGAAGTCCTGCACGTCGTCGAGGAAGCGGCACAGGTAGGCGAAGCTGAACGCGGCGCCGATCACTGCGCCCGCGGCCGGCGCGGCCGGCAGCACGATCCGGTTCGGCGCGGCGAGGCTCCAGCCGTCGGCTGGCGCGCCGTCGACGGTGACGGCGCGCAGCGCGGTGACCCAGCCGACCGGCTCGGAGAAGCCGCCGAGCATCCGGTATGCCGGGAAGGCCAGCGACCGGCCGTCGCCGACGCCGATCGCGCCGGCCGTGACCGCGCTGTCGGTCGGATCCGTGTACAGGAACGTCCCGAAGCGGCCCTGGCAGCGCAGGAACAGGCCGAGCAGCGCCTGCAGTGAGTTCGCGCCGAGACCGGGGAAGGCCGAGCCCGAGGCGAGCCCGTCGAAGGTCACCTCGAACTCCCACAGCGGCGCCGCGTACAGGCTGGCGCGCACCTCCCGGCCCGAGACGTGCGGGGCGAGCCGCGTCGCGAAGGTCGGGCGCTTGTGCACGGACCAGCCCTGGCCCGGCAGCGCGGGGAAGGCGGGCGGGACCTCGCTCACCCGCGCACGCTCACGAGCCGGAGGGCTTGGGTGGCGAACAGCAGCGCCATGAACTGCTCCAGATCGAGGTCGTCGTCGGCGAAGCGGCAGAGCAGGGTGGATCCCGCCCCGAGCTCGGGCGGCACGGCGACGTGGAACGGCAGGGCGCGTCCAGAGACGGCGCCGTAGAAGCCCGCAAGGCGCTCGAAGTCACCGGCGAGCCCGCCCATCGCGAAGCCGCCAGTGGCCAGGACGTCGTAGGCCAGTTCGATCTCCCAGGACGGCGACCGTACGCGCGCCGCCCGCGCCTCCCGGCCGGAGACGTGCGCGGCCGCTCCGGTGCGGAAGGTCGGGGCGTAGCGCACCGACCATGCGCGTCCGGACAGCGCCGGGAAGCTCGGGTACGGCCCCGGTACCGGTGGGGGATCGGGCAGCGGCGGCGGCAGCGCCGGGCCCTTGCCGCTGACCCACAGGCCCGCCGGCCAGTTGAGGGTATCGCCCCAGACGTCGGAGCGCAGCGGGAAGGTCGGGAACGGCCGCGCGTCCCAGTTCCAGACCGCGAAGAAGGCGGTCTGCAGCATCGGCAGCCCGGCGGCCGAGACCTCGTTGTGGCCGTCGCGGTACCAGTACTCGTGGACCGCCCGCAGGGCCATCGCGCAGAGCGTGTCGTCCCGCCGGGGCGTGTAGGTCGCCCCGTCGGCGCTGTCCCACACGGACCAGAACGCGGTGAAGCTCTCCGTGCTCTTCGGGTCGTAGAACACGTTCGGCTGGTTGGTCGCGCGGTCGATCGAGCCGAAGCCGTACTCGACCGTGGTGATCGACTTCGATTGCGGCACCCAGCGGGTGGCGGGCCCGCGCGGGGCCCAGCCGCGGCCGTCGCCGTCGTCGTAGACGGCGCGGTGCGGGTTCTTCCACCACCAGCGCAGCTGCTTGTTCGCCAGGATCTCCTGGCCCGGATAGTACCGGCTGCGGGTCTGGGTCGCGCGGTCGCCGGTCGGCCGGGACACCTGCTGATCCGAGCCGAGCGGGTCGAAACCGATCCCGAGATTGTCCGAGTCGGCGTAGAACCAGTCGTACTTCTCGCCGCCCTCGATGTTCCGCTTCAGGTAGGCGATCGAATAGAGCGTCGGCTCGCCCGAGAGCCCGAGGCCGCTCATCGTGTCCGGCCCGGGCGGCCAGCGGCTCCGATCGGGCGCGGGCGCCGTCCAGTTCGCCGCGTCGAGCCCACCCTCGGTGGTCCAGTCCGACAGCGGCAGGTAGTTGTCGAAGGCCACGAGGTCGATGCTGTCCCGGCCGTAGAGCTGGTCGAGATGCGGCCACTGCCCGGCCTCGCCGGGGTGCTGCACGCCCATCCACACCGACCAGTCCGGCGAGTAGGTGATCAGGTTGTGCAGGCCCGCGGTGTCCCGCGTCAGCCCGGCCGCGTCGAAGATCCCGCGCACGTCGTCGGCGAGCCGCCCGAGCCCATCGACGAAGGGGTAGTCCCAGGTGACGGTGCCGTCGGCGCCGGTCGTGCCGGCCCGGGTCCAGCCGGGCCCGCGGATCGCCTCCAGGCCGCGCAGCTCGGAGCCGAGCAGGAACAGGTCGACGCCGCCGGCCAGCACGCACAGGTTGGCGCAGTGCAGGATCATCCGGCGCAACGTGTAATCTTCGGCCGGGCCGGCATAGTCGACGGTCAGCCGGTCGGGGTGGCGGGTGAAGTGCGACGGCTGCGCCGGCCCGAGGATCCGGGCCACCGTCGCGGCCGCGGCCGTATTCCCGTCCGCGTCGAGCCCGATGCGCCCGCGCCACGGGAAGCCGGGGCAGTCCATCAGCAGGAACGGGTAGAACACGACGCGGTAGCCGCGCGCCTTGAGGTCGCGCAGGCAGCGCACCACGCTCTGGTCGGACGGCGTGCCGCCGTAGACCGCGTGGCCGTCGACGGTGGTGATCGGGATCAGGATCGGGGCGCCATCCGGGCCCCGCGAGAGCTGGTTCAGGCCGGAGACCTGCCAATTCTCCTCGACGGGAGTGGGTCCATCCATGCGCTGGAACGAGCCGTCGATGTAGATCGTCGACGGGTAGATCCTGCAGACGCGCGCGTCGACCGAGGAGCCGAACCACGCCACGAGCAGGTTGACCGTGGTGCAGCCGGGCACCTGCTCGGCCAGGGCGTCGAGGGCGAGGCTGCAATCCGTGCGCCCCGAACCCGGCGCCGCGTAGGTGTTGATCGGCTTGAACGGGCGCTCGGTCGCCGAGGGCGGCCAGCGCGAGGCCCGGTAGGGCAGCGGGTCGTAGCCGAACTCCCCGGTCGCGGGCAGCAGGTTGAAGCCGGTGATGGTGTCGATCACGGCGCAGCCCGGCTCGATCAGCCCGGTCCCAGCCGCGACAGGCCGAGATGCGCGCCCTGCCGGACCGCTTGGTTGATCGCCCGCATCAGCGGGCGCGAGTGGTTCTGGAAGAAGTCCGCCACCGAGGCGCCATCCATGGCCGAGACGTTGATCTGGGTGGTGTGGTTGAGCGCGAGGCTCGGGGCCGGGCTGCCGCCCATGGCCGCTCGCAGGGCGCCGGCCGGCCCGGCCGGCACGATCATCTCGCCCTTGTGCACCTGCGCGACCATGTCGTTGGGCAGCGACCACGCCCCGACCGCGAAGGACGGGATCGCCGCGGCGGCCGCCGCCACGGTCGCCTCGCCGGCGGCCGCGGGGCCAACCGCGGCCGGGCCGAGCACCGGCGACAGGAAGCCGAAGATGCCCGCGAAGGTCTCGGAGGCCGAGGCCATGATCGACTTCACCATCGCGCCCGCCTGCGTGGCGAAGGCGGAGGTCGCGCCCGTCTCCTCGGCGCCGGTCCGGGCAGCGACGCCCGCGGTGGTGGCCGCGGTCTTGGTGACCTCGCCGGCCTGATGGGCCGAGACGCCGGCGAGCCAGTCGGCGATCAGCTTCACCCGTGCCTGGACGTAGCTCTGGACGATCGACAGCGCCGTGCTGCGCGCCGCCTGGGCGATCGTGGTCTGCCCCTGGACCACGCTGAAGACGTTGCCGGTGAGCGTCGAGCCGATCTGCTCGTAGGTGCGCTTGGTGTCCTGGTACTCGGCCTTCTGCATCTCGCGCTCGGCCTGCGCGCGGCGGCTCGCCGATTCGGACGCGAGCCGGTCGAGCTGCGCCATCGCCTGCCGGTACTGACTCGTGCCCTGGCCCCAGATCTCGGCGAGCTTGCGCTGGTGGTCGCGCTCCAGGTCCTCGATCTGCCCCAGCACCGCGCCGGTCTCGGCCTGGCGCTCCGCGAAGCCGAGGCCGCGCTCCTGCGCCTCCTGCCGGAGGTCGCGCATGCGATCCTCCAGGACGCGCTTGGCGTTCTGGTAGGCCGTGTCCTCGGCGGTGGCGCGCTCCTGCGCCTCGGCCTGCTCCACCGCCCGGGTGTTGGCGATCTTCTGGGCCTCGAGCTGGTTCCACGCCGCCGTGCCGCGGGCGTGCAGCCCCTGCTCGACGGTGAGCGCGTCGTTGAGGATGCGCAGCCGCTCGCGCGAGCCGGTCTCCATCTCGGCGGTCTGGAGGCTGGCCTCGGATCGGGTGAGCGCGACGCGCTTCTCGGCCAGCGCGGCCTCGCCCTGCGCGAGCCGGGTCTGGAGCGCCGTGCGCGCCGAGAGGTCGGTGGTCGCGTCGAGCTGCCGGCGCAGGGCGTCGTTCGCCCGCTCCTGCGCGGCGACCTCGTCGCGCCGCCCCGCCGCGTTGGCCTGGGCCGTGGCCAGCGCCTCGCGGTCGAGCGCGTTGCCCCCGGCCTGGCGGTCCGCGAGCTGCTGGCGCAGGTCGAGCTGCGCGCGCAGCGCCTCGGCGGTGGCGCCGCCCGTGATGTTGTCGGCCTCCTGATTGCGCCGCCCGGCATTGATCCCGCCGTTGTCGCCCGAACGCCCGCGGATCGTGGCGGCCAGCGCGCCCTCGTCGCCGCCGCGCGCCGCCGCCGCCACGTCCCGCGGCAGCGAGCCGTAATTGTAGGCCACGGAGGTGAGCGAGGCCTTCGCCCGGTCGGACAGGCCCTGCCAGGCCGCGCCCACCTGCGCGGCCGCCTCGGTCTGGAACGCCACGAGGCGGCGGGCGAGATCGCGCTCGGCATCCTCGCGCGTCGTGACGGTGTCGGCGGTGACCGCGCTGACGCGGCCGTCGGCGCCGGTGGTCGTGTCCGAGCCGAAGCCGACGCGGAAGCGGCCGTCGTTGTCGCGGTAGGCCGCGCTGCTGAACCCCTCGAATTTGCGGATCAGCGCCGCGGCGTCGCCGGTGGCGCCCTGGAGGCGCTGGCGCAGCAGGTCGATCCGGCCGCTCGCCTGATCGATCCCGGCCTGCGCGGTGTTGCCGAGGAGGTTGGCGGTGGCGTCGGTGAGCTGATTGGTGTCGAGCGGCGTCCGCGCCAGGGTGGCGTTGCGGCGCTCGATCGTCTCCAGCTGCTTCTCCAGCGCCTCGGTGACCCGGTTCGCCTCGTCAACCTGCCCGCGCAGGCGCGAGGCGAACAGGCCGGCGAGCGGGCCCAGGGCCGAATAGCTCTTGAGCTGCTCCTGCAGCGACCGGGTCATCTCGTTGCCGTAGGCGCGGGCGCGCTCGACCAGGGCCGATAGGATGGCGGCCTGCATCTGGTTGGCGTTGCCGTTCTGGCGGGCGAGGTCGAACTGCGCGCGCAGCTCGCGCGAGACGCCGCCGAGCGCGGCGAGATACGGCCCGCCGGCGGCGGCGGGGTCGCGCAGCGCCCCGGTCAGCGCGGAGGCCATCTGCTTCGCCTCGTCCTCGGAGGAGGCCATCATGGCGATCAGCGAGACGATCGAGGCGTTGGCCGAGCCGGTGTAGCTCGGAACCGAGGCGAGCATGGCCTCGATCGAGGCCGCGCCCTGGTCGGTCATGCCTGGAACCTTGGTCAACTCCAGCGTGAAGGCCTGGAGCATCCGGGTGGCGTTCTCGAAGCCGCGCGCCTGCGCGGCGGCCTGGAGCCGGTCCATGTTGCCGGCGGCCGCGATGGTGCGGCCCTCGACCTCGAGCAGGCCGGAGCCGTAGATCTGCGAGCCGCGGCGCCACTCCTGAAAGGCACTGCGCTGCCGCTCGATCGCGCCGGTGAGCCCCTGCGTGGATAGAGCCGTGACGTCGAGGGCGCGCGAGGCCGAGAGCGCGTTGAAGGCGTATTCCACCAGCGCGGTGGCGCCGGACCGGGCCGCGGTCGCGGTGGCCGAAATGGCGGTGCCGACTGCCGCGTAGGTCCGCCCGGTCGCGCCGGACACGGCCTCGTCGGCCGCGCGAAGACCCTCGTAGGCGGCGACCAGCGCCGCCACGGCGCGGGCCTGCGTGGCGAGCGCGGACGTGTTCTCGGCGCTAACCTGGATCTGCCGCAGCGACGCGTTGGCCGCGTCGATGGCGGCCTTCAGCTCGTCGTAGCTCTGGCGCGCGGTGGCGTTCTGGCCGCGGGCCGCCGTGGCGAAGCCCTGGATCGTGCCCTTGGCCTGATCGGCGGCCGCGCGGATGCCGCCGGCGTCGCCGCCGAAGCGGATCTGGATGTCGTCGGCCATGGTCGGGCTCAAACGCGATCGGGTTGACCGAGCGGGCGGCTGCTAGGGGTGGCTTTGCGAGGTTCCACTTGGGGCGACCACGCGCGGAAGCGGACGCTGCTGATCAGACAGATGCGACCGCTGCCCGACCCGCGAAACCAGCATGATCTTTAAGCGCTGAGGCCGGCCCTGCTGGAGATCATCATGTTTGCCAAGGTCTTCGTTGCTGCCGTTATCGGCGCCGCCGGGTCGGGCCTTGCGCATGCAGAGACAGGCGCACCCAACGCGGCAGGCACGGCAACCACGACAACCCGCCAAATCCCTGACACCGGGGCTGGAGCCTCCGGCGAGAGCGTACCGGCCTCCTCCGTGGGTGGGGGTATCATCGGCAGCGAGGCCGTACACGGCACGGGCGCTCACGAGGCGAAAGGCCTGTCACCTGAGTCGTCACGCCCCCCGTCCGGGAAGAAGTGACGGACGCCTGCGCTCAGGCGGATGTCGGCACGCGCGTCCCGCGGGAGTTGAGCGTGCCGATGCTCTCGGCCAGCGTTTCGGCTGCGGCCCGGATTGCCTCGGCGGCATCAGGCTCACCCCTGCCCGCTAAGCTTCGCCGGCAGCGGCTCAGCTCCTCCTCGAGATCTCGTGTCAGCACGTGGTCTCCGAGGCTCGATAGCAGCCGCTGCACCGTGTCGGTCAACGCCGGCAGCTGTGCGGTCGGCACGTCATCGATTAACGTCGCGAGGGTCCGCCAGACTTCGGCGGCCAGCGTGTTCTGCATGCTCTCGGAAGCGACGACGCCGATCGCCGCGATAGCCAGGATCGCATCATCCACCCCCCGATCGGCATAGACGATCCGGGACGCGCTGTTTTCCGGGATCGCATCGGCGCTGCTCCAGCGCGCGATGATGTCCCGCAGGCAATGGCACACCAAGATCGCCGGTTGCGGGTTTTGCTTCGATGTCGAGGCGGTCGTCCAGGCAATCGAGTAAAGCTGCTCGATCCCGAAGCCGGCATCGCTGTCGATCGTCCGGCGTGGTTCAATCTTGATAGCGGCAGTGATCGACCGATCGAGTGCCAGCAGCGCGTCGCCCAGCAGGGATCGGGCAGCGTGAATGCAAAAAAGCGGGTCGCGGAAGGCGAGGTTGGTGCCGACGCGGGCGATGATCTCGATCTCGGCGTCATGCTCCGCTGCGGACCGCTCGATCGTCGCGAGGTCGATACCGCACACCACGCCGTAAGCGTCCGTTCGGACGGTCTGCGACCACGACAGACCGGCGCGGGGTGTACGCCGGGTGCCCGCGATCATGCCCCCGTCCACGGCGCGGGCCTTGATCGTATGATCGTGGATCGCGGTGATGACGGAATGCGGCCGCATTTGATCGATGGTGCTGTAGATCAGGATCACCACCATGCACAGCGCCGCGCCCGTCATCAGGAGCGACAGTAGTGCCCCGATGATCGGTTTGTGGTCGGGATTGGCGCTGCCAAGCGTCAACAGCACGAAGACGCTAAGACCTACGAAGAAGCCGAAACTCAGCTTGTTCGAGCGTCGCTGGATGAATTGGTCGTAGACGTGGGTGGAGAGGGTCGAGGCGGTTTGCTGTACGGCAATCAGCAGAAGGGAAAACGTGATCGACGTGACCGTGATCATACCCGACGCGACGGTACCGAGCAGGCTTGCGATTGCGCCCGTGTCCCCAAGCAGATGGGCGAGCCAGGGGAGCGGTGTAGGGCCAGGGCGACCCCACAGCGCGTCATCGAGCAGATAGCTCAGCGCGAACAGGCCCAGGAACGCCGCAACGACGATCAGTGGAAGGCCGATGAACTCCCGTAAAGACCGCCGAATAAGCGCCAGAATTTGGTCACGGGCCCGATTTACGATTTTCATTCGGCTTTATTGAGCATACTTCTAGATCGTTTCATTGTGTCGAATTCTGAAATCGGATTGATTTTAGATCAGCGGAAAACCATCATCCGCTGACCGTTGATTGCACAGCTCGTCTGATCGATCAGCGCTTCATGTTCTCGGGCAGATGCTCGATAGGATCGACTCTTCCGCTGCTTCCGCCCCCCTGGACCGGTCCCCCCTTCATCACATCAGTGGACGAGCTGATGGCGCTCGGCGCAGAGACGCGGCCGGTCGGCTGATTAGCCGGCGCGGTGGAGCTGTCCGCATTGTGTGTCCCGGAAGGCAGGGTTCCTGGAGTTGGCTGATCAATCCTGCTGCCAACCGACTGCGCTTGTGCCGCGAAACCGACACCCGCAAGCGTGAGACCCGCTGCCATACCCAGGAACCGAACTGCCATACCGCCATCCCCCAGGTTTGCAGAAACAACACAGAAACACTGCGCCAACACAAACTCACGAGCTTGGTTCCTCAGGGCGTTAGGCCGTTCGGGCCAATAGCTGTTTGGGTCAGCCTCGCTTCAGACGTTTCGAGATGCGATGATACAGGCGGGCACAGCCCGTCGGGTTGGCGACCGTCTGTCTTGGATTTGTATCTATCGCTCATGCAGCGCAGGTGACGGGCGTCTGCTTTCGAGAAGCGCCGCGGCACGCTCGAATGGCTCATATGGGTCCCCAGCGGAATGACCGCGTAGGGTGGATTTCCGCCAGTCCGCTATCGGGTGGCCATGCAATAAGAGCGGACATTACCACCGCGCCTGTTCAAGACCCATTGCCGAAGGGGGATGGACCGCTTCTGACAATCCTTCCTTACCATCCGGGAGTAATCCCGGTTTCTTCGGCGAGTCGGTGTAGGTCGGCGAGGGTGTCGTCGGGCAAGGCCAAGCCCTCGGCGCGGTTTCGCGTCGCGTTGCGGGCCTCGATCTCGCCTGGATAGAAGACCTCATCGAACCCCTGCGCCAGCGGCACGGACTTCAAGTCAGCGATCAGTTGGTCCATGCGCGTGTTGAACTCCGTCAGCGGCTGGATCTGGGCGATGTCGATCGCGATCATCAACTGCCCCGCCCCACTGCGGTGCTCGGTCTGATAGGGGCCGGTCACCCGCGGCCCGAAGGCGCTGCCGGTGAGCACGCCCGAGAGCATGTCCATCATCAGCGCGATGGCGTAGCCCTTGTGCTGGGCCATCGGCAGGATGATCCCGTCGATGGCCGCCGCCGGGTCGGTGGTCGGGGCGCCGGACGCGTCGAGGGCCCACCCTTCCGGGATCAGCTGTCCCTTCTGCTTGGCGAGGTAGACCTTGCCCCGGGCCACCCCGGTATTGGCGATGTCGAGCGCCATCGGCGCGTGCGAGCCGGCCGGGCAGGCCCAGGACCACGGGTTGGTGCCCACCGTCTTCTGGCGGCCGCCCCATGGCGCCATCGCCGGGCTGGCATTGGTCGACAGGAACGCCACGCAGCCTTCCCGCGCGGCCATCAGCGTGAAGTACAGGGCGGTGCCGAAATGGCCGGAATTGCGCAGGGCTACGGCGCTGACCCCGTGCGCCTTCGCCCGCCGGATCGCCTCTCGCATCGCGTGGGCGGTGAGCACTTGGCCCATGCCGTCGTGACCGTCGATCACGGCGAGGCCGCCGGCATCAACGACCGTTTCGGGCTGCGCGATCGGGGCGCAGACCCCCGCCTTCAATCGGGCGGTGTACCAAGACAGCCGCATGACCCCATGCGATTGGTGCCCCCATAGGTCGGCATGGACGAGTGTGTCGGCGGCGAGCCGCGCATCGGGCTCCGGCATGCCGGCCGCAGTATAGACCGCGCTGGCGAAGTCCAGCAGCTTGTCGGCGGGAATGCGTGTGGCGCTTGCCATAAGTCGCTCCTGAAATCTCGGCGAGAGAAGCGAGTGTAAATGTCGGCTTTGGGGCAGCGGCCCGATGACGGCTTACCAACCCGAGCCGAAGTTGCCGGAGGGCTGACGAACGGCCGCTTCTGGGAAGTTGCGATGGCGGGCCAGGCGGCTGGATTGGGTCGGATGCGGGAAGACCGCTTGGGGTGGTCTGGAGACGGTCCGCTTCTGCCGCACAACACGGCAGAAGCGCTCATCAGGCTACCCGTCGTTGAGTTCGAGCCATGATACTTTGTCAGACGGCGGCGATGTCTCTGCGCCGGAGTTGGGTCTGAGTTGCAACCTCGATGAAATAGCCACCCTTGGCCTTGAAGTAGAATGTCCAAGCGCCGTGGTAGTCACGCGGTTCAGGCACGTCCCAGCCATCGGCTTTCAGGCGAGCATTCAGCGCATCGACCTGCTCTCGGCTATCTTGGATGAAGCCAATATGATGAATATCGCTATCCTCAGGATAAGTGAAGGTACCTCGCTTTTTCGCGAAGTCATTGAGGACTAGCACCATACCATCATCGTCTTGTATGACGGCGATTGCCTTCCCGCGCATCACTAACGTGCGTAATCCAAAATAGGTCTCGAACATCGAGACATCCGCCGGAATATCGATGCTCGTGAGATTGATGTGATTGAGCTTCACTGGACGCACCTTTCCCATTCACCGGAAAGGACGCGCTGGTAGTCGGCTGCTGATGGCGGCCGCCATGCACGAGCGCTAGGCCACCCGGACTACCGACCGGGCTGTGGCTTCTACACGTCCGAGAATGGGCTTAGCAGCGTGCAGACGACCGTCAAGAACCGCGTTTGATCATGGGGTTCAAACGATCGTGCGCGTCCGCTTCGGGAATGCAGGTGGGTCGATCTGGGCAGCTGACTTGGGTCGCAAGCAGCCGGACCAAGAACGGGGCTGGTCGACCTTTAGCTCTAGCGCGCCTTCACCTGCCCGTCTGGGAAGCGCAGGATCATCGCGCCGATGCCGCTCGGGTCGTCAGCCTCGGCTACAGTCGCTGCAGCGGGGGGCGGCAGTTCGGCCTGAGCCTTTAGGCCCATGAACGCCGCCACCAGCTCGTGAACTGGGGGATGGGCCGACCAGTAGCGGTAGAGCCGCCGCACATCCCAGAGCGTCAGTTCGCCGACGACGTCAAAGGACCATCCGGTGACGGTGCAGATCCGTCCGTAGACGGCGTCGAGGTCGAGGCGGCGCCCTGCGCCGCCCGCGCTTCCCCCGGGTCGGCACCCGCGGAGGAACTGGGAAGGTAGCCCGCGAGGATCAGGACGGCGCGGGTCGCCTCCGCGAGATCGGCGCTCGTGGCCTCGAGGTCGCGCAAGCTCGCGATGTCCGGCTCGTGGTCGCGGGCAAGTGCCGCGCTCACCACCGCGAGGCCGTAGGCGAACGGGCTCTCGCCCGAGCCGCGCGCCACCAGCGGCTCCAGGGCCTCGACCTGACGCAGGGTGAGCGGCCGGACGGTCCAGGTCTTCGAGCCGAGCGTGATGATGGCCGGAAGCGGCCGCGGATCGGCACTCATCCAACATCCCCGAACGACCAGGTCGCGACGTTGCCGGCTGCGTCCGCGAACACGCTGAAATCGAACTCCGGCATGACGAAGTCCTCGAGCTTGGTGCCGAACCCGAGCTTCGAGGACGTGCAGTTGTTGAAGCGCACGTTGACCGCGTTGCCCTGGAAGGTCGTGTAGAACTGCGCCGCGAAGGTCGGCGTGGTGCCGAGCAGCTGGTTGGTCACGGAGAAGCGCTGGCCGGCGCCGGCGAGCGCGTAGGTGTAGTTGATCAGCAGCATCTTGCCCTGATCGGCGGCGGCGAAGGTGTAGACGCCGCCGGCCACGCTGTACTGGCCGGCGGCCGGCGCGCTGGCCACCTTCGTGAAGGGCAGCCCGGTGAGCGCGTTCAGCACGCCGAGATCGTCGGCCGCGATCGCGGCGTTGGCGACCGTCACCGTGTAGGGCGACCCGGCCGGGATCGTGCCGGACTCGCCGAACGCGGTCATGAGCTGCCCGGGCACGGGCGTGACGCCGTAGAACAGCGAGGCCATCGCCAGACCGGAGATCCGGGCGACCTTGGCCTTGCCGGTGGTCTTGATCGTGCCGCGGGCGATGGCCAGCGGGTGCTGCTGCTGGCCGTAGAGTTCCTTGATCGTGGCGGTCTCGTCCATGGTGACCTCCTGGACGAGGCCGAAGTTCACCGGGGTCGCGTTGGCGATGTCGGTGCGGGTGCCGATCAGGACCCCGGAGCCGAAGGAATACATGCGGGTCTCCTCTCAGGAGGGGCGGGGCGGCGTGGTCAGGGCGCGGCGTGCTCGAGCTCGGCGACCAGTGCCTTCACGCGCTCCTTGAAGGCGTGGACGAGGTTCCACAGCGCGGTGTGGTTGCCGAGCGCGGTGCCGCCGAGCATGTCGGCGTGCAGGTTGTCGATGCGCGCCGCCAGCGTGTCGCCGCGGGTCGGCGGGCCGTACCCGCGCACGGGCGTGGGCTCGGGCGCCTCGGCGGCACCCGGATCGAGCTCGGATTCCATAGGGATCTCCTTTGTCAGGGAAGCTCGATCGCGACGGGCACGACGAGGAGGCCGTCGCCGTCGAGGTCGCCCGGCACCTTCACCGGCCGGCCGGTGATGCGGGCCATGTACGGGGTGCCGGCGAGCGTCGTGCGGCCCAGCGCCAGGTCGGCGCCGGCGGGCGCCAGAGCCTGGTCCAGGGCGTCCATGATGTCGTTGAGCTGCGCCGCGCCGATCACGCGCGGGTCGCGGGCGTCGATATAGACGAAGATCTTCACCTCGATCGTCCGCCGCGGCACCGCGCCCGACGACCACGCGTAGCTCTCGTCGCCGCCCTCGTGCAGGAACACGGCCGGGCGCTGCGCGGCCGGCACGTCGGCGAACAGCTTCAGGCGCCGGGTCGGGCCGGATTTCCAGCGGTAGGCACCGGCCACGACGGTCTGGAGCGCGACGACCGCCGCGTTGCGCGGCCCGAGCGGGGCGGTCACCTCGCGATCCCCCGGGCCACGGCACCCTTCAGCGCCGCCACGATCGCCTCGGCCCGGTCGGCGAGCGAGGAGCGCATGAACGACCGCTCCGGCGTGTTGGCGGTGCGGGTGAAGCTGCGCACGTCGACCGCGCGCGGGGCGATGGCCTGCCCGAAGGCCTGCGTGATCGTGCGGACATGGGCCGCGACGGTCTCCTCGCCGGTGAAGCCGAACTCGTGGCGGGCGCCGTACTTCACGTCGCCGGACTGGCTCACTGAGCCGGTCACGGCATCGCCGCTCTGCTCGACATCCGAGACAATCGAGCGGCGCAGGCGGCCGGTGACCACGTTCAGCACCTCGCCGGAGAGCTTGCGCTTGATCAGCGCCTCCAACACCAGCCGCTCGACCTGGACCGCCTTCACCATCTCGGCGCGGACGGCGTCGGGCATCCGGTCGAACCGGGCGACCACCCGAGTCTCCGCAACCTGGATCTCGGTCAGCACGGCGGCACCACCGCGCGGTAGGGCTGCAGCGCCGCCGAGACGAAGTCGGGCACGGCCGCGATCCGGTACGAAACGGTCTCCTGGCCGCCGAGCGACTTCGACTGCATGCCGACCCGCTCGGCGTAGGCTAGGCGGTCGCGGATCCAGTCCAGGGCGGCGTTGGCGAGATCGGCCGGGACGTAGCCGTAGGTGATCGCCACTGCCTCGCCCACGTCCTCGGCCGAGAACAGGTAGCCGCCGTCATCGCCCACGGCGTACTGCCCTTGCGCGGGGTTCCGATCGACCTGGGTGAGCGCCGCGCCGGTGCCGAAGGCCACGCCGAGATCGCAGGCCCAGGGACCGTAGGGCTGGTCCGGATACACCGTGCACGGCGCGCCGCCCGGGAGCGGCACGGGCCCCTCCGCGATCTGGTAGCCGGCCGTGTACGTCACCGAGACGGCCGCACAGCCGGGACGCCCCGGAAGGGTGAGCACCTGCGGCCGGCCGGGCGGGGCGTCATCGGCGGGCTGGAGAGTGTACCCGCCTCGCGATCCGGCATCCTCGGCCGCCGCGATCGCGGTCGAACCGACGGTGACCGCCTCGATCTCCGTGACCGGCCAGTTGGCGAGGAGGATGCGACCCGCACCCCCGGTCCGGACCTCGGTGTAGCGCCGCGGCAGGATCGCGGGGCGGTTCAGCGCGGTCAGGATCATGCGGCTCACCGCCGTGATCAGGCGCTGCACCGAGCCGTCGGGATCCTCGCTCACGCCGAGGTCGGCGAGCCGCACGAGGTCGTGGGAACTCGGCCAGATCATGGTTCAGGCGGCGGGCGCCAGGGCGTCCCGGGCCCTGGCGCGCAGCGTGTCGTTGTCGACCGGCGGCACGACGCGGATGCCGCGCTTCCTCAGGAACGCGAACAGCTCGTGGCGCTTCATCACGTCGATGTCCGCGGCCGTGACCTTGGCCGGATCGATCCGCTCGGCGTCCTCCTGCTCCAGGCGCCGGCGCTGATCCGCCTCGGCGATCATGCGCGCCACGTCCTCGTCGGGCGTCGCCGCGACCGTCTCGGTGAACAGTGCCACCAGCCGGCCGCGATCCCCGTCCAGGGCCCCGAGCGTGGCCGACACCGGGGCCGCTACGGCATCGTCCCACGGCGTGAAGCCGTGGGCCTCCAAATCGAGCCGATGGCGCGGGTCGACATGCACCGCGCCGTCCTCGTCCGGCTCTAACGAATGGCCCTGGTGCGAGAAGCCGGTCAGCCCGGCGGGGGCGCGCATCTTGATCATGTCGGGGTTCCTGAAGCGAAGGGCGGGCGTCAGGCCGGGGCGCCGGTCCAGACGTTGCGCCAGACCTTGGCCAGCGCATCCCAGACGACGGGCAGCGACAGCGTGGTGTCGAAGTAGAGCTGGTCGGTGAGGGGCGCGCTCGGCCGCCCCGCGGTCGGGCCGGATAGCGCGTGCGCGCCGGCGCGGATCCAGCCGTTGGCCTCCAGCACCTGCGCGTCGAAGACCGGCACGTCGAGGACGGTGCCGGCCGTGCCCCGGTAGGGGCGGCCGTTGGCGACCGTGGTGTGCGGGCGCCCGTCCCCGGGCGGGAACATGCGGGCGAGCGGCGCGGTCATGTCCGCTCAGCCGTTGGCGATGTTGGTGATCACCGCCAGGGACGGCGGGAAGTAGTGCTGCAGCACCTCGTCGGCGTAGACGCCGTACTCGTACTTTCGCGAGCGCAGCGGCCACTCGATCTGGTAGTAGTCCTGCCGCGTCCGCACCTGCATGACGTTGCCAACGTTGTTGATCGGGTACGGCAGGGTGCCGGTGGTGAACAGGATCGTGCCCGCCGGCAGGTTCGGGTGGACCTTGATGTTGAGGGTCGAGCCGCCCGCCATCGAGAAGCGGTTCAGGTAGGTGCGGGCCATGAAGCCGCCGCCGAGCTGGTCGCGGGTCACCGCGATCTCGTACTTGTAGGCCGAGCTCGCGTTGCCGGTGAGGATCTTCCGGGAGATGCTCAGCGCCTCCTGGCTGTTCACCCACATCGTGTCGGGCGAGAGCCGGTAGACGTCCCACATGGACTTCAGCACCGCGTCGACCTCGACGATGCCGCCCGCGCCGTCGGCGGTGAGCGGCGTGCCGATCCCGGCGCTGCCCGGCGGCAGGGTGAGGATGGTGGCGCCGGAGCCGGGCCGGAATGCCTGCGTCAGGAGCCCGTCGAAGGACAGGGTCGAGGTCGAGCGGTCGACGGTCCCGAGCGAGGCGGCTGTCTGGCTGCCCGCGGCCGCGGTGGTGATCAGGACCGAGTTGATCGTGGTGATCGCGCCCAGCACCTCGGCGCCGGCCGCGCCCCAGAACCACGCGTAGCCGAGCGCACCGGGCACCGGGTCGACCGAGGCCGCGATCGAGCCGGTGGCGCCGGTGGTCGCCACGGTGGCGGCGGCCGAGCGGGCCGCCGCGCCGCCGCCGAACACGTCGGTCGAGCCGTCCGCGTTGGTGCGGGTGATGGTCGACTGGATGCCGCCGGCGACGGTGCCGTTGATGACGCCGTCGAGCGCCAGCGCCACGGCGATCACCGACCAGTTCTGGGCGGCGAGCGCGCCGCCGGTGGCAGAACCGGAGAGGGTCGGCGTCGGCGTGGTCCCGAGCGCCAGGGACGTGTTGCCGCCGAGCAGCATGGCCTCCTCGCCGAGCATCAGGCTCTGGAGCCCGGTGCGGGCGGCGATGGCGCGCACGTCGTCGAAGCCCTGGGCGGCGTACTGGGCCTCGAACTCGACGTTCGACTCGATGCCGATGCCCTTGTAGCTGGCGGTGTAGTCGGCGGTTGCGACGACCTGCACGCCGCCGCGGTTGCCGCCGGAGACGCCGATGCGCATCCCGGAGACGTTGATGCCGGTGATCGCCCGCCACGCGGCCTGGATGCCGCCCTTGCCGGAGACGCGCGGGATCGCGTTCCGCAGTGGCGTGAGCACCGGGTAGAGCGACTTCGCCCCGAGCTCGAGGTCGTAGAAGGTCAGGCCGGAGGTGGGCGAGCTGCCCTGTGCGAAGGTTGACTTCTGCAGGTCGATACCGAGCTGCGCCAGGATCGGATCGGTGAGCGGCTTGGACTGCGCCTCCTTGAGGAGCGCGAGGACGTCGACGTGCTGGGTCATGGGGCGTGATCCGGTTCGGATGCACGGCCGCGCCGGCGCTGACCCGTCCCCGGGGCGCGCGACATCGGACGTAAGGGGGGGTGGTGGGCCTTGCGGCCCGTCGGGGGACGCGCGCGATCCGTCCCCGGACCCGCGGTGCGTCGTGAATGGTCAGTCCAAAGCCGGACGGTCTACGTCAGGCTGTCGGTCTCCAGATCGACAATCTGCCTCGGGTGGATCGCTGCCGGTCCGCTTCCGAGCAGCGGATGGATCGAACTGAACACAGCCCTAGGAGCCACTCTGACCTCGATGCGTGCCGATAGGCACCGACTGGAACTCCAAGCCTCTGTCAAATCTGCTCGCAAGCACAACCCGTTATCGAGTCTTCGCAGTGACTGCCACTTAAGGTCTATCCACAAGAGGGCAGTCGAAAGCGCAGCCATCTCACCGCTTGGAGTTCAAAATTTAAGGACATTGAGGGCATCGGATCTGAAGAAGGAATGTCGAAGAGACGCGATCGAACTTGACCGATCAGACCAGTCGAAAATGCTCGTCGTTGGTCAGGCTCACGGGGTTACGAAAAAACATTCTGAAGCAAGGCGGCAGAAAGGTTACGAGGTTGTGATGGGCGGCTTTTTTCGAGTCGAGTTCCAGGCGCGCACTGACCAAGCGTCCGGCTCTCTAGCGCTCGCCAACGGAAAGGTGGCAGGCCTCGACGTAGGCGGCGGCATCTATCGCGGCAGCTATGTCGAGGAAGGCGGCCGCGCACGGGGAACTGCAATCCTGTCATTTCCTGACGGTGGCGAACTCGTCACGGGGATGCGTGTGCCTCCCGGAGCCGAGATCACAATACCATTTGATATCCCTGTCGGCACATCTACCAATATTCACGGCACATCGGTCAATGTTTCCGGCCGTAGAGTTGACGTCATCTGGCGTCGTATTGCAGATTTGTAGATTTTTGACGAATCATATAGCGTATTTAATTAAGAACTGACACAATTTCTTTGTTGTTATTAAAATTCAAGACGGCAATACATATCATATATAGACTGTAGGCCGACAATTTATGATAGCGCGGCAGAATAACACTCTCTCAGCACGAAATATGGAGCTAAATATATCATGAAGTTTGGCATAAAATCGATCACTGCCGCCGGATTTGTGATTTTCTCCATCGCCAATGCCAATGCGTTGCCGCTTACCCGAGCGCAGATCAATCAGTGCCAACCGCATGGTGGCGAGCGAAATGCGGAAGCAGACCTCGCGGCCTGCAATGCTGTCATCGACTCCGGCCTCTGGCGAGGCGCCATCTTGAAGATCTTTATCTTCAATCGAGGCACGCTCCTGGCCGGGAAAGGAAATTTCGATCTGGCATTGAAGGATTTCGACAAAGCCATTCGACTCGATCGAAATTTTTCGATGGCTTACGTAGGGCGCGGCGAAATCCAAAGAGCAAAGGGCAACCTCGACGCGGCAGTCAAAGAATTCGATCAAGCAATCGAGTCCGATCCCAACAATGCGCTCGGTTATCAGCACCGCGCCGCCGCCATGGAATTGAAGGGTAATTTTGATCAGGCGCTGAAAGACTATGGCAGCACGATCAAGCTGAATCCTGGTAATGCCGAGATATATAATTCCCGGTGCTGGCTCCGCGCGACCACGGGCACAGATCTCAAGGGTGCGCTGGAAGATTGCAATAATTCTTTGAGATTGAAATCAGATGAAGCGAGCACGCTTGATAGCCGAGGATTGGTGAATACTAGATTGGGTTTATATGAGAAGGCAGTTGCCGATTATAGCGCCGCTCTGAAGCTGAAAGAGACGGCGGGGGCGTTGTATGGCCGTGGACTGGCCAAAATACTGGGCGGGGACAAAGAAGGTGGCGATATCGATATCGCCAAAGCCCTTAAAATTGATGCGAATGTTGAAAAAGAATATTCGACATACGGACTTTGATTATCAAGTAGTCTAAACTTAATCGATTCGCGGAATAGCTCGAAGTCTATATATGGCGGAGGCTGGTATTGTTAGGCGTCGTGTCGCTTGCTGGCAATGCCGGGTGCGTTGAATAGATGGCTACTAATCTGGACGCCGGTGCACCCCGTCATAACGCGCCGGGACACGAGCAAGGGTCGCGGACATGAGTGCTCGATCCTGGTGCCGGTACTGTTCCGCATACGCGAAAGAGGAGAGCCAGACTTTGTCTGAGCCGCGACCGCCAAACTTAACCATTCGTTAACCACGTTGCGCGATTTTGCAACTGTTAGTTGAGGAGATCTGGCGATGGTCGGCGTGGCGCTGTTTTGTGGTGCGAGCCTGATCGTCGTCGCGGTTCTAGCGATTGTGCTTCAAGCAGAAATCAGTGTTCCAGCGCTCGAATGGGATGACGCGGAGAAGGCACCGAATATCTGATCCGTAGAAGCGTTACGGATTTGGTCAAGGACACTCGTGTCACTCGATAAGTGTAGGATCCGCTCCTGACAGCAACCGAGCCATCGCGCCTCGCATTCCCGTACAGCGTGATGCCTGTGTCGGCCGATGTGTCTGATCGATGCCTTGCACCGAACTTGCCAGACCGAATACATTTGACTGCCTTGGAGCTGCGCCGACGGCGATCCCGGTGCCCGAGTCGGGTTGCACGCCGTCGCGCGTCACCGGACGCAGGTAGCGGATCTGAACGCCTCAGCGCGCGAGCGGGAGGTGCTGCGGGTTCTGGTGCGAGACCTTGATCAGCAGATCCGCGCGCGCCTCTGGGCTCATCTTGGCCAGGTGGTCGCGGATCGCGTCCGCGGACGGGATGTCAGATGAACCGGTATCACCCTCGCTGCCCTTCGTGACGGCGCGGCCCACGAGGTGGCGCGGCACGGGCTGGTCCCCCACCATCTTCGCCAGCGCCGCGATCTGCGGCAGCACCTCGTCGGTCAGCGTCTTCTGCAGCGCATCGCGCTGGCCGGTCATCTTGGCGAGTTCGGCGCGCACCGCCTCGATCGCCGCGCCGCCCTTGTCGAGGCTGCCGCCGGCCGCCTTCTCCGCCGCGCCGCAGGTCGCACCGAGGCCACAAGCATCGTCGTGCATGCGCTGGATCCGCTCTTGGTCAGCCCGGCTGTTGCGCGCGCCGACCTTGGCCAGCGCCCGACCGGCCGGGCTGTCGGCCGCGACCGCCTTCACCAGCGCGTCGTAGGCGGTGTCCGTTAGCGTGTCGGCGGCCAACGCCATCGCGGCGTCGGTCGGCGCGTCGTCCATCAGGTCCGACATCTCGGCCGCGACCATGGCCTGCAGGAGCGCCACCCCCTGCGTGGCCCAAGCCTTCATCTGCCGGGGCAGCGCCGCGTCACCGTCGGCGTAGACCACGTCGAACACCGCCGAGCCGACCATGCTCTTGATCTCGCTCAGCAGCACCGCGAATCGCGACACGCCGTAGAGGTCCTTGGCGAGGTCCGGACCGTCAGCCGCTTTGCCGGCTTCGGCGTGGTCGCGCCTGCGCGCTCGCTCCGGAGGCTGTTCCGCGCTGCCGGAGGCGGCCGCTTCGCCGTCCGCGGCCTCGAGTCGCTTGCCCAGGTCGGACAGCGCGTCGAGCACCGGGCCGGCCGCGACCCGGGCCGAGGCTTCCGCGTCCGCGCGGGCATTGTGCGCCAGCGCGTCCAACTTCTTGGCGAAGGTGCTGCCGTCCTTCGCCTTCCAGACCTGTTCGACCTCGCCCTCGCTCGCGGGTGCGGATCCAGGCGGTGGCTCGGGGGCGGGTCGCGCCTCAGCCAGCGCCGCCGCCTCAGCCACCTTCACCAGCGCCTCGCGCGCCGGCTCCACGAAGTCGCCGACCTCGCCCGGCCGACCGGCCGCCGCGGCCAGCTCGCCCGCCTTGGCGAAGACGTCCGCGTTGGTAGGCTCGGGCGGTGCGGCGATCCGCACGGATTCCGCGAACGCTCGCGTCTCAGCCGCGCCGTCGGCCTTGAGCACCTGGAACGTCGCCGAGGGCAGGCAGGGCAGGTCCACGAGGCTGACCTCGCTCGGGTCGGCCGTGTAGCGCATCAGGCCGTCCTCCCCCCGCCAGCGCTTGGCGTAGGCGCCGCCCTGCGAAAAGCCGGTGTAGACGCCCTCCTCGACCTTCTTCCATTCCGCGTCGTCGACCCCTTCGCGCAGATCTCGATCTGCCGGGCGTCGTCGTTGAAGGCGATCTGCGTGACCTTGCCGGCTGCGACCTTGCCGTGCATCGCCCGCAGGTTGCCCAGCGAGCGGCCGTCCGTCGCCTTGGCGATCCCGCCCGACCATTTCTCGTAGAGCGGCTTCGTCGAGGCGTAGTCGCAGACCTCGCCGGCCCGGTCCGGGGCCTCGGCGGTGGCCAAGCCGTAGACGAGCCGGTTGGCCGCATCGACCTTGGTCAGCGGCAGGAACAGGGACAGCTCGGGCATGAGGGGCTCCGGCGGGTACGTGGTGCCGCCGCGGCTCAAGACCTGGCCGAGGCGTGCGGCGGCCGTGGAAGCGGTGTCGACTTTGGGTTGGGAAGGCTTGCCCCGCGGAAGCTTCGGCGGACTGCGCCCCTAGCCAACGGCCGCGTCTTCCGCGACGACCGGCACCACGACGCAGCGGCAGGACGGATGCGCGGGTGTCGCGTCGTCCCCGCTCGGAAACGCCTCGTCGAGTGCGAGCGCGCCGGCATCCGCGTTGGCCTGGCAGACCGCGCAGCAGCCCTCCTCAGCCCACCAAGCCTTGCGGACCGCGATGCCGTCCGCGACCGCCCCCCGGTAGCTCTCCAGCGACGCCGCACCGTTGGCGCTGGCCACCTCGTACTCGGCGATACGCGCCGCCCGTTCTTCCGAGAAAGCGTAGTCGGTCTCGATCGCCTCCGCGATGGCGTCGAGGCCGAGGTTGCGTTCCAGGCCTGACGCGATGGTCTCGCGCAGCCGGTCGCGAGTCGCCTCTGTGATCACCATCCGCGCGTCGGCCGACGGCACGAGTCGCCCGTCGGCGTCGAAGCGCATCCCAACCATCTCGGCCGCCCGGGCCCTGGCTGCGGCGACCGCCCGGGCGTTCACGCGGTCGACCAGCTCTTCACGGCTGGCGGCGCCAATCTGCGCCAGAGCGCTGCGGCCCGCATCGGCGGCGACGGCCTCCAGCTCGTCGGCCACCTCTGGCGCGACAGCGCGCAGATCCGCGAAGTCGAGCGCGTCGAGAAAGTCGTCCAGCGCGCGGCGCAGTGCGTCGGCGTCGTCGGGCTCCGATCCGACCTTGGCGAGCTTGCCGAACCCGCGCAGCCCGGCGACCACGTCAGAGCGGGCAGCAGCCAGGGCTCTGTCCAGTCGCTCCGCAATCGCACGCATGGCCCGGCGCGTGGCCGGCCGGTCGAAAGGGACGGGATCGGCCGGCCTCCACACCCGCCGCTTGGTGAGTGCCGCACCGACGGCCTTGTGGGCCGGCGCTGGCAGATGCGCGATCCGCGTCGTGAGGCGGCCGCGCAGATCCTCCAGGGCAGCCACGATGGGGCTGCGGCGGTCGGCGTCGAGGCCCGCGTCGCGGACGGTAGCGATCATCGCGTCGAGCGCGGCGTCCACCACCTGGGCGAGTTGGTCTCGGATCCGCTCGCCCGCGGCGGCGTTCCCGGCCGCCTTTCCGACCCCGACCGCGCCGGCGAGCTGGTCGAGCATGTGCGCGACCTCGTCGTCGTCGTAGCCGAGATGCGCGCCGATGTGGCGACCAGCCGTGACCAGCGCGTCGCCGAGCAGGTAGTTCTCGGCGATCCAGACTGCCGCCTCGACCGCGGCCGGCACGGTGCCGCCGGACGCGGCCGTGACGATCGCGCCTCCTGCGATCACCGCCCCGCCGATCGCGGTGCGCAGGACGGTGCGCTTGAACGCGGCGCGCTCGGCGGCCTCATCCGCTTCGCCGCCTGCGCTGCCATCGGTCCAGCGGCCGCGCGCGTCCCGCGGCTGAGCCTCGTCGAACTTACCGAGCAACTTGGCGACCGGGTCCGACGGTCCGTCGTCCTGTTCCTCGGCCGCCTGCCCGGAGCTACCGAATCCGTTCGCCCCGGGCGGCGGCCCGAACGCGTCGAGCGCCGCCTTCTTGCCCGCCAGCGTGTTCGCGTCGATCGGCACGAGGCCGGCGCCGGTCATCACCATCAGGACGTCGGCGGCCGGGCTCGGATCGGGATCGAGGCCCAGGATCTTGCGGCCCTCGTTGAGCCGCATCAGACCGCCCGCGCTCAGCCCGCGCAGGCGCTCGGCCTGCGCGGCCTCGTCGATCTGCTCGTCCTCCTGCCACGCGAACTCAAGCTCGGGCGCGGCGAGGTCGTCGGCGATCACCTCGTCGAGGACGCCCTTGATCCAGTCGAGCAGTGGCGCGAGGCCCTCCTCCTCGGCGAGTTCCTTCTGCGTGTCGGCCGAGGCGCGGTTCATCTGCTTGATCAGCGCCTGGGGCGAGATCGAGAAGGCGAAGCACACCACCCGCGACAGCCACTCGTCGAACTCGCCCTTGAGCTGGGGCTCGCTGGTCTGGTGGAGCGCCACCTTGCCAGGCACGAAGCGGGCGCGCCGGCGCGCCGCCAGGTTGTCGGTGAAGAGCGAGTCCCAGTAGGTCTGGTAGGTCGCGATCTGGTCCGGGCCCCAGGTCTCGGGGACGCCGATCAGCGCGTCCGGCACGGTGCCGCTGGTGAAGTACTCCAGGGTCATCACCTGTCGGCGCAGGGCGATGTTGACGGTGGTCATCACCTGCTCGACCGGCGAGAAGCCGTAGACGCGGTCGGTGCGCAGGTTGCGCGGGCGGTAGAGTAACTCGCGGGCGGTGTAGTTCACCGCCGGCAGGCCCTTTAGGATCTGCTGGTACGCCTCGGGCCAGACTGTCTGGCCACCCTGCACCCACGGCATCGGCACGCGGCCGTCCTCGCCTAGGATCGGCTTGATGGTGGCACCGTCGATCGGCTCCAGGGCGAGGAGGTCGCCCGCGCGGGAGCGCTGTTTGAAGGCTGTCCAGGCGTCGAGGACCAACACGTCCTCTAGGCCCATACGCAACCAGTCGGTCCAGGGGTGGATACCGTCGGGCTTGGCGAGAAAGGCCGTGACTGCCGCGGTCTTCGCGGCGGCCGGCTTTCCGCTGTCGCGCGGCTTGATCGCCCATTTCATCCGGGCGGCCTGGTCCTTACGGGTCTCGATCACGAGCCGCAGCAGGTCGTAGCCGTCGGCGAGCCGGCGCAGCTGCGCGAACGAGACCGGTTCGTAGGCGCGCGCGGTGGTGTTGAGGTTGTAACCGGTCGGGTAGTCGAAGCGGCGGCCGGCGACCTCCGCGGGCGCGGTCGGGCGCATCGGCACCGACGGACCGAACCAGCCCGAGCCATGGCCGGTCATCGAGCCAGCGCCCGCGCTTCCATAGGTGAGGGTGTAGGCCAGCGGAGCGAGCGAGGTGCCCGCCACGCCGCCGCGCGACGGTGAGGCCAAATGCAATTGCCCTTTGGCGGAGCGCGAAGATCGATCTGGAGAGCAGTGCGGGTGCGATCGAAGGCTGTGGATCAGAGTTGTCCGCTGACGACCTATTTTTTATCCACTAGAATAACAGCCGATGTTCCATAGAAACAGTCTTCCAGATCGGTAGTCGTCGATGAGACGCTATATCTTCGAGCACAACCGAACCGCCTGACCCAATTTATGGACCATCCCGCCGCTGACGGTCCTAACTCCGCTAGCCATTTTTATAAATAATCTGTCAGTGCTTACCCAATATCTACGCCAAGTCGCTCAAATATCCCATACCATTAGACGTCTTGTTATTGCAAAACGCAATAGACCGGGATTACGCCTGCCGAGTCAGTGCGGCATGGCGGTAGTCGCGCGGACTGAGACCGAAATGAGCTCGAAATCGGCGAGAGAAATGAGCTTGGTCCAAGAAGCCGCATTCAAAGGCGAGCTCGCCCAACGAAAGGTGTGAACATCCAGGGTCTGAAAGCCGCCGAGACGCCATTTCCAATCGTCGCTGCCAGATCCAAGCGGCGATATTATCCCCATTCTCGCGAAACAGCATCTGTAACTGGCGCAAAGACACACCTGCCGCGGATGCGACTTCGGCTGGGCCTATGCGCGGATCGGAAAAATTTGCGGAGATGTAGGATTTCGCTCGCTGCACGATCAATGAGCCGCGCAGAGACTTGGGCGATTCCATTGCCATGCGCTCGGCTATGCTGGCGGCGATGAGATCAACGCCGACGGCCGCCATGCGCTCAGCAGAATGGGGCTCCAACTGGTCCGCCGTACGCGCCAGATCACAAAGGAATGAGCGAGCCAAAGCCGCAACCGGAAGATGACGCCCTACGATCAGTCCGGCGAAGTGTCGCGCAGGTCCTATAATACTTTCGATTTTGTCCCTAGGTATTTCAATGGCAAGAACTTCGCTATATCCGCTATGTTCGATCGTCCAAGGCGCATTCGTGTCTCTGATCGAAAAATCACCAGTGGTAGAGACCGCCGATTTATCGTTCTGAAGTGCTTTGACGGAGCCGGCCAGGACCAGGCTCATAAACAGCCTGTCTGTCTTATTGTCAGGATGCCGCACCATCTGCGGAGTGGTGGCGGCATGCAAATTTTGTAACGAGAACTTTGTGAAACCAAGGCCGCCGACTTGACAACCCTCAATGACAGCCTGAAAGGCGCCGCCTTCCAAGCGTTGCTGCGCCATTGGGACCAGGCGGTCTTCGCAGATGTCGCGCCACAGGCGGAAACGGTCCCTCTGCGGCACTCCATCGGTTGAAAATAGCGTCTGCATTGCTTTGGACGCTTATTATATTCTCAGGCTGCCGGCATCCCCTAACAGTTACAAGAATGCGTGATCTGACATTCGCGGATCATGCTACTGAACTGTTATTCAAAATTACATCCGATTTTTGTTTCCGATCATCCTGAGAATACTACGATATTGGAAATCACACAGACAGACTCGATAGTACAGTACGGCTTGCCAATTGCTCAAGCAATCGCGCGTGCCGCCTCTCGGACTTGCCGAGTCGCTTGATCGACTTGCGCACTCGCTGCGGCGATGGTGTCCATTCCGGACGCAATAGTGGAAACGCCATGCGAAGCTGTCTGCATACTGCCTGACATCTCGCGGGTCACCGCCGACTGTTCTTCAACGGCAACCGCGATAGCTGACGAAACATCATTCAGGGTGCGGATCGTGGCTTGGATGTTCCCGATCGCCCCGACGGCTTCATGAGTTGCAGCTTGCGTGGAGGCGATCTGTCCGCGGATCTGGTCGGTCGCCCGCGCTGTCTGCTCAGCCAGCGCCTTCACCTCTGTCGCGACGACGGCGAAGCCACGGCCGGCTTGTCCTGCTCGAGCAGCCTCAATGGTGGCATTGAGCGCCAGCAGATTTGTCTGCGCCGCGATGCCAGAGATCAGGCCAACAACGGCACCGATCTGCGCCGCCTGCTCGCTCAAGCCAGATACGATGTCGCCCGTATGCCGGGCCTGATCCACGGCATCGCCGGCGATCCGCGCGGCGTGGCTCACCTGCTGGCTGATCTCACCGACCGAGGCAGACAATTCCTCTGCGCCGGTGGCTACGGCTTGGATGTCGGAGGACACCCGGCCGACTGTTCCGGCAGCCTCGCCTGTCTGACGCGTGACGTCCTCCACAGCCTTGCCGATCGCGTCAAGATCGTTGCCGATGGCACGTTGCGCCTCAGCGAGTTGCTGCCTTTGGCGGACCTGCGGCGTGACATCGACGGCGAATTTAACGACCTGCATAACCCGCCCGTCTGCATCGGTGATCGGGTTGTAGGTGCCCTGAATAAAGACGTCCGTTCCATCTTTCGCGAGGCGGCGGTACTCGCCCGTCTGAAAATCTCCGCGCTTGAGATTGGCCCAGAACGCGCGGTAACTGCCCTCAGCCCGTTCGCATTCTGGGACGAAGATCGAGTGGTGCTTTCCGCGGATCTCGTCCAGGCGGTAGCTCATAGCAGAGAGAAAATTGCTGTTGGCGTCCAGGATCGTACCATCTGGGGTGAACGCGATGACGGCCTGAGAGCGATCGAGCGCCGACAGGCGGCCATCCGCCTCCAAGCCTCGCGTCTTCGATACGGTGATATCGGTCGCGAATTTGATCACCTTCGTGACGCGGCCGGCTCGGTCGAGAACCGGGTTGTAGCTTCCCTGAATCCAGATTTCACGGCCACCTTTGGCTATCCGTCGAAAAGCATCGTTCCGGAACTCGCCTTGTCTCAGAGCAGTCCAGAACGAATTATAGGAAGAGCTTGCAGCGAATTCAGGATCAACAAAAATCGCGTGATTCCTCCCCTGTATTTCCGTCAGTTCGTAGCCAATCAATTGCAAAAAATTGCGATTGGCGCTGATGATCGTGCCATCCGGCTTAAATTCGATGACTGCCTGCGAACGATCCAAAGCCTCGAGTTTAGCGCGATCATCGCCCCAAAGATCGAACATTTAACAGCTCTCATCCTTCTGCGACATCATCCGATGCCGCTATACGGTAGATCTGCCCAGAACTTTGCCTTAAAAACTGAATTTAACAGTTAATGTTTGATCAAGATATTTGGACAGCAGCGCATTATTTTTGCCTGATAGCGAATGCCGCGCTGGTTGAATTTTGAAATCTAATTCTACTTTGGGTTTGATCTGGTGTATCGCGAGCTGATCGTGTTAGTCGGGATGATGCGATTTAGGCGTGCGCTATGCGGCCTTATCCGCAGTTATAGCTGATCGTGAGCAGAGGGGATTGCATTCAAAAGATGCTTTTTTGAGCCTTCGGAAAGCGAACAGACCGCTCAACACCCAAGAAAGACCTTCAGACCGCCTCGGCTGCATAGCTGAAACCTGAGGCCAGCAGCGGCCCGGCGTCCGTGGTCACGACTGCGATACGCCCATGGGTGTCAGGCGTATAGCGTGCCCCCGACAAGCCGATCACGGATCCTGTGCCAGCCGGTGCCACCAGCTCGATTGTCGAGCCCTCGGCCGCGCCGCTCGGCATCGACCACCCGTGGCGAAGGCTCTCTGAAGCTGAGCTTGCCGCGGTCTGCCGACGGTAGAACTCGATCAGCCCCTCGCCCGGCAGCACGCCGGCCAACTCGTTGAACGCGTCGGCGGCCGCGTCCACTTGATCGTCGTGGCTGCCCGCCGGGAACATGCCCAGTTCCTCCAGAAACGCCTCGTTCCAGTGCCCGCGCAGCAACAGCACGTTGCCGACCTCGACCTGGCTGGAGAGCGGCTTGGCGCGCACCTCTTTCGACCCGGTCGGCGCCACGGCGCTGACGATGAAGCCCGCGAGTGCCGTGACGTAGTCCTCAGCCTGCGCGATGCCGGCCTGCCCCGCATCCTTCGGGATCCGGATGCCGACCGCGGCCCCGTCCTGGCCGGCGGTGTTGATCAGCCGCTGGCGGACCTTGCCGGGTGTCTCGCGCACCCGAACCACGTCGGCGATGTAGAACCGCTTGTCCGCCCCGCGGCCCATCTTCACACCGACGGTCCAGTCCGGATCGGCGCCCGGCCGCTTCCTCGTGCCGGCGAAGTCCCAGGCGCGCACCCACTTCTCGATCGGCGGCAGCGCGTCGACGATCCCGAACCCCGCCCGGTCGAACAGCCCGCCCTCGCGCGGCGCCGGCCGCTGCTGGAACTGCCCTGCCACCGCGTAGGCGCCGAGAGGGACCTTGTCGCGCTCCACCACTGCCCGCGGGAAGCGCTCGGGGAACAGCAGCTCGCCGTCCAGCGTGCGCGGGTCGGCGAAGATTGGCGTCCGGCAGGCGCGGTCCGGCTCGAACTCCATCGGCAGCATCAGGTGAACGTAGCCCAGGCCGAGCCGCAGAATCTCGCCCGAGACGTCGCGCTCGTGCAGGCGCTGCATGATCACCACGATCGCCGAGCGCGCCGGGTCGTTGAGGCGCGTCGTCACCGATTCCCGGAAGATGCGCAGCGTCCGCTCGCGCTCGGTCTCGCTCTCGGCGGTCTCGGTCGAGTGCGGATCGTCGATGATGACCCGATCGCCGCGGCCCGCGGTCAGCGAGGCGAACGGCATGCCCTCGCGCGAGCCGGTCGCCGTGTTGGCGAACGAGATCTCGCCGGAGCGGGACAGCGCGACGTGGGGCCAGAGCGCCCGGTACCACGCGCTCGACACGAGGTCGCGCATGCGCCGCGCGTCGCGCTTGACGAAGTCCTCCTTGTACGAGGTGGTCAGGTAGCGCAGGCCTGGGAGCCCGCACGGCCCCCATTCCCAGGCGGGCCAGAACACCGAGACGATGAGCGACTTCATCGTGCCCGGCGGGACGTTGATCAGCAGCCGGTTCTCCAGCCCAAGGGCCAGGAAGCGCCCGTGGGTGATCGCCTCCAAGTGCGCGCAGAGCGCCTCGATGTGCCAGCCATGGACGTAGGGCTGGTTCGGCTCCAGGACGTGCCACGCCTCCTGGACGAAGCCGGCGAGCGACGCGCTGCGGGTCCGGATCCGCTCGCGCTCGGCCCTCTCGCTACGCCGCGCCTGCTCCGCCCGGATCGCCGCCAGCAGCTGCGCCGGCGGCGGCAAGCGGACCGAAGAGAGCGCCGAGCGCGGCCAGTTGCTCATCGGTTGCGCCCGTCAGGTCGACCGCGATCGGACCGCCGCCGAGGCCGCCGTGCTCGTGGGCCTGGGTCGGCTTGCCGTAGCCGCGGTCGAGGATCTCCCGTATCGCCGCGACAGCCGCATTCTCCGGCGTCTTCGCGTTGCTGGCGATGGCCACGAGGCGCGCGACCATGTTCGGGCCCTGCTCCTGGCAGAGCGTCTTGATCTCGGCCGTGGCCTTGTTGCGAGCGCCCTTCGGCCGTCCACGGGGCATCGAGTTTCCAGGGTTATTTTATTCGGGATCGCGGCGGCGAGATTCTGATCACGGTAGCTCAGCCGAGCAGCGGTATCCGATCGCGCGCAGAATCCAGGCTGTGCATGTCGCGCGTGGGCAGAGGGTCCCGACGCTGACACGTGATCCGGTAGTTCCGGCAGGCGCACCCTCCACCGAGCGCAGCTCACGATCCGGCCGTCCACGGGCGGAATAGACTCAGATCCGAACTCCCAAGTCAAGCCGCGACCGGATCGCCAAGTTGGTCGGGTGTGAATTCGACCGGCGTCGCACGGCCGAAGAGGCTGACCTCCGCGCGCACGAGCCCGTTGCTGAGAACATCCTGGACCTCGGCGAAGAACGACATGAACGGCCCGTTCAAGATCCGGCGCAGCTCGCCGACCTGGAGCAACGCGGCCTCCCGTCGCCGCTTCGCCCGGTCCGTCTCGTCGACGCCCGCGATCCGATCGGACAGGGCCTGCAGGACCGAGCCCGGGATCTCCAGCGGCGCGCGCCGGCCGAGCACGTCGATGACGTGGCGGCTGTCGAACAGCGGCTCGGTCCACCGTCCGGCGTGACGGTCTCTATCGAGCCCGACGAACAGGTACGAGGCGAAGAAGATCGCCTGCGTGTCGATCTTGCGCCCGCGCCGGACCACGGTGACGCGGTAGCGGGGTAGCCACCAATCCATGGCCAGACCCCCGAACTCCTCGGCGGCGGAGGCTTCGTGCAGCGGCAGTGTGTGGACCACGAACCACGTCAGGCTCTGGTCGATCACCGCGTGCTCGGCCCTGATCCGGGATCCGTTCGTTCCGCGCTTCCGAGCCATGTCACACTCCTCGATCGCACGAAAACACCTCGGCCGCTGGGCGCGGGCCGGCTCCGCGCGGCGCCCTCACGCGGCCTCGCCGATCAGCAGCCGTGGCGGGATCCGGCATCCGGGCTGGCCCGGGGGCGGGCCGAACAGCGATTCCGACCACGTCGCCGGGTTCTCGCGGAAGCGGGCGATCCAGGTCCGCAGGTCGGCCTCTGGCCAGCGCAGGCCGCCGGGCAGGTCGATCATCTCGTCGGGCGGTACCGGCGCCGGCGGCACGGCGGGCAGGCCCTGCGCGGCGCGGCTCCGGCGCTGGGCGGCGACGCACTCGGCGACCGCGTTGGCCAGCAGCGCCCAGGTCCGGATCGGCACGCGGCGACTGACCGCGAGGTCGAGGATCGCCGGGACGATCTCCCGCTCGAGGTCGAGGCCGTCCGCCTCCAGCCGCGCCATCGGACCGACGACGGGGTCCAGGCACCAGCCCGGTGGCAGGGCGGTCCGGCACCGGTGCTCGACCCGGTCGAAGTTCGCCCGGTTGTTCCAGGGCGGCGCGCCGTCCGCGCGGGGTACAGGATCACAGGCGGCCGCCGGTATATCTTTCTTCTTCCCTTCTTCTTCCCCTTCCCTTGGTGAACGTAACGGTCCGCGCGTGGCGACCGTGACGGTATCGTCACGTCGATCGTCGCGTGGGTCGTGACGTTGATCGTGACGTTGATCGTGACGTTGATCGTGACGACCATCGTTACGGTCGGGCGTTTCGTTGAGAAGATAGGGTTTTTCGCCGCCGGGCGGGGTCGTCTCGGGATCACCCTTGCGCTGACGGGCCCGCGTGGCCGCGGCGGTCCGCTCGCGCCGCGCGTCCTTCGCCTCCGCGGCGCGCAGCACGTCCTCGCACAGGACCCGGTGATAGTAGCGGCCGTCCGCGCACAGGACGAAGCCGCGCAGGGCCATCGTCCGCACCTTCTTCCAGCGCGGGCCCGCCCCCGAGAAGGCGGCGAGCAGCCGGTCGTCGTCGGGCAGCGAGCCCGCCGGGCGCTGGCGCCAGGCGTGGCACCACAGGGCGACCGCCGCCTTGAACTCGTCGCCCGTCGAGAGCGCCCACAGCTCCGAATGGAACAGCCGGTCCGTGTGCAGCAGGAAACCGTGGATCCCGTCCACGTCGATGTCGGCCGGCACCAGCGGTTCGGGCAAAGGCGTGGACGCGGCGGAATGCTGGCTCATAGCGGGCCTCGTGCGGTCTGGGCGATGGCGGAGGCGGCCACGTCGCACCACAGGTCGAGCGTGGGGCACGGGCCGGCGCGGTTCTTGGCGAGGATGAGCTCGAGAGCGTTCTGCCGCTCGATCAGGCGCGCGCCGATCTCGGGGTCGCCCCCGGAGGCCTTGAGCTTGCGCTCCAGGTAGTAGGCCTCGCGGTAGAGCATCAGCACCGCGTCGGCGTCCTGCTCGATCTCGCCGGAATCGCGCAGGTCCGCGAGGTTCGGGCGGCGGTCGGCCCGGTCCTTGGCCTCGACCGCGCGGTTGAGCTGCGTCAGCAGCACCACGCAGATGTCCTCGGCCTTGGCGAGCTGCTTCAGCCCGCCGGTGATCTCGCCGATCTCCAGCACCCGGTTGCCCTGGTACCGGTCCGAGACCTTGATGAACTTCAGATAGTCGATGAACACGACGCCGAGGGCGATGCCCTGCCGGGCGAGGCGCCGCTTCTCGACCTTCACGGCCGCGGCGATCTGCGCGAGGCCGACGCTGGGCTCGCAGGTCAGGGTGAGGTGCAGGCGCTCGAACCACTGCATCGCCTCGTCGAGGCGCGCCAGCTCTTCCTCGTCGAGGTCGACGGCCGCCATGATCCGGCCGAAGGGCAGCGGCCGGTTGTGCCGATAGGACAGGTCGGCGAGGTAGCGGGCCATCTGCTGGTCCCGGGTCACCTCACACTGGAAGGCGAGCACGCCGGCCGCACGGGCGGCGAGGCGGCTCAGCGTCGTCATCGCGACCGTCTTGCCCATGCCGGGACGCCCGGCGAGGATCCAGAGCTGGCCGCGCTGGAATCCGCCGTTGGTGGCGCGGTCGAGGTCGGGCAGCCCCGTCGGGATCGCGCTCGAGCGGATGAGCCCCGAGCGCAGGCCATCGATCCGCTCGCGCATCCAGGCGGCGGACTGGGCCGCGCTCTGCGCCGTGGAGCCCAGGCCCGGCTCCGCGTCGATCAGGTCGAGCAGGCGAGACTCGGTGGCCGCGATCAGGTCGCGAGGCGCCTGCTCCACCGAGGCCTCGTAGGCGCCGTTCACCAGCTCCTCGCCGATGGTGATCAGGCGACGGCGCACGGCGAGGTCGTGGATCGTGCGGGCGTAGGCGCCGGCGTTGACCACCGTGGTGGCATCGGAGGCCAGCCGCGCGAGGTACTGGATCACCGTCTGGCCGCCGAAATCGGCATCGCCCAGAAAGGTCTTCAGGGTGATCGGGGTCGCGACCGTGCCGCCCCGGATCAGTGCGCCGGCCAACGTGAAGATCTGGCGGTGCGCCTCCTTCATGAAGTGCTCGGGCAGCAGGAAGTCCGCCACGCGGTGATAGGCGTCGTTGTTGACCAGGATCGCGCCGAGCAGCGCCTGCTCCGCGTCGACGTTGTGCGGGGGTGCCCGGTATTCCGGCCGGATCGCCTCAAGGCGCGCGGTGATGGCGTGCGGGAGGTTCATGCCGCGCGCCTCCGGCCTCGCGCCGGCAGCATGGCCTCCGGCAGGATCAGGGCGCCCTGGACGAGCCGCGGCGGCAGTTCCGTGCCGTCGGGATGGTAGCCCCGGCCGGGCTCGGGCGAACACCCCGAGGTCGCGTGCCAGACGAGACCGTGGTGCTCGGCGAGCGTCAGCACGGTCTCGCGGCTGCCCCGGCCGAGAACCGCGCCGGCGCGGATGAGGATCCAGCGCATCGGGCTATTCCGCGACCGCGGGCGCGGCCAGGGACGCGAGCGGACGCGCGTCGCCCCATGGCCGGGGGCTGTCCGAGTTCTCGGCCATCGCGGGCCTCCAGAATGCGCGGGGCACGCCCCGCAGGGGCGGAATTCCTCAGCCCGGGGCGCGGGGCAATTCGGCCAGCGTCCCCGGCATCACGCGCGCAGGCGCGACCGCAGGTCCCGGATCGCGGCCAGACCGAAGCGGCCCAGCGACCGCAGCAGCTTCACGAACCGCACGTCGCGCCTCCTCTCGGGCCGCTGTCGCGGCCTCCAGCCGCGCGCTCGCCGCATCGAGCCTCGCGCAGAGCGTGTTGATGTTGAGCCAGTCGTGGAGACCGACCGAGACGTCGGCCGCGCGCCCGATAACCTTGCGCACCCACGACGGTGAGCGGCCGAGGCATCCCCCGACATCGTCGTAGGCTGCCATCAGCGAGCCCGTGCGATCCTTCCGATCCAGCACGAGCCGCAGGAGCGGATCCCGGGCGACCTCGTTGGCCTGCTCCACCGTCACCATGCGACGCCACCGCGATTTTGACCGCATTCGATCAGCCCTCCATGCGAGATCCTCGGCGGGGCCGAAGCACGGCGTGCGGACGGGAGGCGACGGAAGCGGCGGAGGAGAACGGCGACACCCCGGCTGCGATGCGGCCAGCGAGGCAGCCGGGGCGTGAGGACGAAGCCAGCTTGAGGTCCGGCGAGCGCCAAGCTCCGGGCAGGGCCGGCGCGGTGTCTGCGGGTGCGGCGCGCGCCCGGCGCGCGCAGGGATTCGCGGGTGCCGGCGGCCGTGCCGCGGGGGAGGGAAGCGGGATGGAGACTGGACCGGAGATCCACGCGCTGAACGGCTTCCTGGTGGCGCCGTTGCCTGGGCCGGGCGGCCCCTACGTGCTGATGACCACCGGCGGCCGCGCGCAGGGTCCGCGCGCTCGTGCGGTGCCCGTGCTGCACACGGTCGGGATGCGCCTCGAGCAGGCCCGCGACCTCGCGGCCGCTCTGCTCGAGGCCTTCGCCGCGGCCGAGGCGTCGGGCGGCCGGTAGCCGGTTACGCGGGCGTGGACTGGGCGGCATCAGACGGCCTCCTCACGCGCGATATCGACCGGATCGTCCGCGTCGCGGCGCGGGATGAAATCGGCGGCCGTCACCGGGCGCGGCAGGTCGCGGGAGGCGGCGATGATCTGGGGCGCCCGGCGAATCGGAATGAGGCCGCGCTCCATCCAGCCCTGGATGGTCGAGGGCGGCGTGTCGCGGAGCTTCGACGCCATGGGTCGAATGCCACCGAATCGCCGGATGATGCGCTCTGCGGGCGTCATGCATCGATACGTACGCAATGAACGTACGTACGTCAACGTGGAAAGCGTACGACCCTGTGCGTCATAGCTGCGCCATGGTCACGACCAGCGCCCGGCCCGTCGCGGAACGTCTCGCCCACCTGCGCGAGCGTGCCGGCATGTCCCTCGAGCAGGTGGCTCGGGAGGCCGGTTACCGGGGCCGATCCAGCATCCAGCGCTACTTCGAGGATCAGACGATCGAGTCGCTTCAGCCGAAGGTGGCGGCCAAGCTCGCCCGCGCTCTTGTCGGTAAGGGGACGCCGCCGATTCAGCCGGCCGAACTGATCGTGCTCGTGCATGGCGACGCGGATCACGGCGCGTGGATGGCGCAGCTCGAGACCATGCCTCTTGCGGCGTCCACAATTTTGAAGCTGCCGCCCCATGAACCCCGGGACGCAGCATCTAGCGTCCTCCTGATTCGTTCCGGCATGTTGCCCGTCATGGGACCAGCACATGCGAGCAACTGGATGGAGAGAAGCCCGTCTTTAGACGAGCCGGAGGACTGGATCTCTGTCCCGAACGAGCATTACGTCAATAAAGCCGGGCAGTACGTCCTTCGAATTGTTGGACTATCGCTGAATAAAGTGGCGCCGGATGGGCATTATGCTATCTGTCAGCGCTACGGAGAGGGCCGGCACGCACCGCCGAACGGGAAATACGTCCATGTCGAGCGGTCGCGCGGCGACTTCATCGAGTGGACCATCAAGAAGGTCCGGTCCGACGGAGACCAGGTCCTCCTGTACCCGGATAGCACGCATCCAGATCACCAGCAGGCGCTCGATTTCGGCGCCGGCGAGGACCATGTCCGCATCCTCGGGATCGTCACGGGCTGGTATCGACCGGCATAGATCCGACGCCACGATCCGGAGAGGACGTGCGCGGCGGCCTATTCGATACCCTCTTCGTTGTCGGCTACCCCGCGACGCTCGCCGCCACCGCCTGCGCGCCGCTCGGCAGTGCAGTGGCTTCAGAGCGTGGCCGAATTCCATGGACCGGCAATCATTCTGACGGGCGGTCAGGCCGTTCCTGCCGATCGCAGGCTTATGCGCAGGCCTCAACAAGGGATTGACGTACCCGCAGGCCAAACGGCCTGATCGTTCGTACGTTTTGTCCGATCGTACGCTTTATGCGTTGACGATACGTACGCTTCATGCGTACAAAGCTGCATCGCCCGCCGCGATGGAGCTTCTCGTGTCCGAAGCCGCCCAATCTCACATCAGCCTCACCTTCGGGGCCTCCGCTTCGGGCGGAAGCGTCCACCTCCCATCCGTGTCTGAGGACCGCTGGATCGTCGTTCTGGATCGCGCCTACGCGGTCCGCAGCGCCTGCGGCCTCGAAGCCGAGGGCTTCGACTGCATCGCGGCCGCACGCCACTGGATTGAGGAGCGCGAAGCCGAGGAGGCCGAAGAGCTGGCGGCAATCGCGGATTGTGAAGCCGACCAGATCCGCGAGGCCGCCTGACCATGGCCGGCCATGCCTTCGATCATATGACCCTCGAGGAACGGCTTGATCGACTGGACGCGCAGGCGGCCGTCATCGCCAACCAGCAGGCGGCCCGCCGCTTCGCCCTCCAGATCGCGCCGGCCGATCGGGCGGCCGCCGAACGCCTGCCACGCGAGGAGCGCCTGCGCTCCACTGCGGGCCTGCGCGGGAGCCCCATCATGCCCCTGTCCGCTTGGCGCGGCCGGTCCGGCCGCCGCTACGTCGTACGGGTCCTGCCCGTCCCGGCCGTCGATGCCGAGGAGCTGTGCGACGCCGTCGTGATGCTGGTGGGCCGGGACGACTCCGGCCTCGCCGAGATCCGCGGCGTCTCGATCGTCCGCGGCCTCGCTTCCGCGCAGGCCCTGATCGATGGCCTGCCGCCAGCCGTGACCGAACTGCACGCGCACCGGCTGGCCCAGACCGACGCCGACCGCGCCGCCATCCTGGCCGATCTCGGCACCATCACGACCGGGCGGCGCCGGTGACCGCCAGCAGCAAGAGAGAGGGGAGAGGAGCCGGTGAGCCAGCCGCAGATGCAGATCGTCGCCACCGAGGCGGCGTCCCAGGCCGTGACAGCGGCCTCGCCGAGCGAGGGTGCCACGGTCCTCTCGAAAATCGAGCGGATGGCGCGCGATCCGAACGTCGATCCCGACCGGGTCGAACGGTTCCTGGTCATGGCCCGGGAAGATCGGGCCGAGCGCGCCCGGGTGGCCTTCATCGCCGCCATGGCGGCCTGTCAGGCCGAGCTGCCGCGCGTCCTGCGCGATGCCCGGAACACGCATTCCGGCGCTCCCTACGCGCGCCTGGAGACGATCGCGCGGGCCACGCAGCCGGTCATCGCCCGGCACGGCTTCTCGCTCTCGTTCGACACCGAGGCGTCGCCGATCCAGGGGCATCTGCGGGTGATATGCACCTGCGCCCACGAGGCCGGCCACGAGCGCGCCTACCACCTGGATCTGCCGCCCGACACGGCGGGCGCACAGGGGAAGGCCAACAAGACGCCCATCCAGGGCATCGGGTCGGCGATCACCTACGCCCGCCGCTACCTCGTCCTGCAGGTCTTCAACATCGCCCTGACCAACGATCCGGACGACACCGACGGGGCCTCCCGAGCGGACGCGTCTGCGGACGTGATCTCGGACGCACAGGCGGAGACGCTGCGCAACCTTCTCACCGAGCACGGCATCGCCCCGGCGAAGTTCCTGCGCGTCTTCGCCGTCGAGAGCGTGCCCGACCTTCCAGCCAGCCTCTACGGCGAGGCCCTGGACGCCATCGAGCGCGCCGTCGCCCGGCGTGCCCGGCCGGAGGGTCGCTGACATGGCGGAGATGATCCAGGGCAGCCCCGCGTGGCTGGACGCCCGCTGCGGCAAGGTCACAGCCTCGCGCGTGGCCGACGTGCTGGCGGTCAAGCGCGACGGCAAGCCAACCGCGGAGCGCGAGCGCTACCTGATGGAGCTCGTGGGCGAGCGCCTGACCGGCCTCGCGACGCAGCACCATCTCACGGCCGCGATGATCGAGGGCTCGGAACGGGAGCCCCAGGCCTGCGACGCCTACGAGTTCCTGTACGGCGTCGACACCGTGAAAGTCGGGTTCGTCGACCACCCGACGATCGAAATGGCCGGGGCCAGCCCGGACCGGCTCGTCGGTACGGACGGCCTCGTCGAGTTCAAATGCCCGACGCTGCGCACCCATCTGGAGACGCTGCTCGCGGGGGAGATCCCGGAGGCGCACCGGCCGCAGATGCGCTGGCAGATGGCCTGCACGGGCCGGGCATGGTGCGACTTCGCCTCGTGGCACCCGAACGTGCCGCCGGCGCTGCGGTTGTGGGTCAAGCGGCTGCGCCGCGACGACGCGCAGATCGCCAGCGACGAGGCCGCGGTTCACGCCTTCCTTGGCGAAGTTGCGGAGCGGACGTCGGCCCTCTTGGCGATCGGAACGGCCGAGGCCGCCTGATGTCCGCCCGCCGCTACATCGACAGCCGCGCTGGCTCCTCGAGCACCACCCCCAGATTGCCCGCCGAGCGCCAGACCACGCGCGCGTTGATGCGCTCCTCGGTCTGCGGGATCTCTAGCATGAACGTCTCAGGGAGACCGAAGACGCTGTTCACGCGGAGCTGCGCGCCGCCGGGCGATCGGTCCAAGACCTTGCAGCCCACGGCTCGACCGAAATTCGGCACGATACGGCCAGTCAGGTCCGTCTCGGTTCTCGGGCGGACGCGTCTCTCGTGGGGCATTTATAGGCGCTCAACTTTCTATTTCGCGCCTAGATTATCGCTCTCATCTCCGTTGGAAGTCTTAAATCGCACACTGGTCGACGACTCATATTTTGCGCCTGTGGCCAGCCCGAAGCGCTGCACCGACCTCGACGCCCGAATTGGCGGGCGGATCCGCATCGCCCGGGAGCAGGCGCGGATGAGCCAGACCGGTCTCGGTGGCGCGCATAACCAGGGAGGCGACCCGGGCGACCATGCCCGCGCTCTTCCCCGCCCGGAAGCGGTCAGCCCGACCCGCTCCGGCTTCTCTCCTTACAGCCGCGGAGTAGCCCTATGGTCGAATCGGTCTCAGACGGTGATGTCGACCACACGCTTCTGCGCCGGGGGAAGGTTCAAACCGCCCTTCCTCCCCTGAATACTCTCATCGTCGGGCCCTTGCACAGCCGCCGTGACGGTATGCAGTCCCTCTCTGTGTTCGAGCGCGGCCTCAGCTCGTGCCGATTGGATCATCTCCGTCGCCCGCACCGGCCCGACGGCGTTGATCGAGGTGGTGATCGTCATGGCTCGGACCTCCTCGAACAGGATCTGAGCACAAGGCTATTGAGTGATCAGTTTCGTATATCCGGTCAATTTTTTTAGATCCGTGAAACCGCATCGAAAGGACAGTTTTTCGGCCCTCATCTCTCTGATCGCGGAGTAGGAGCATGGCCGAGGCCAGCACCATCCCGCGCGAGCCGAAGTTCCCGGCGCCTACGGGACTTGCGAACTCTCTACGTCTGGCGTGGCCGGATGCAGAGCATCCAAACAACCCATGCGAAGGCGGCCCCGCTTATAGCGGACGACACCAGGAAGGCAGGTTCGATCCTTGGCGCGGACCAGAAAACGAAAAGCCCGATCAAGAAGCCCGGCACGATACCGATCGCCACCGTCGGCAGGGCGGCTGTATCGAGCTTCCGGGCAGCCCACCTCGTGATGGGCAGAGTGAAGAGAAGCGATGGACTGATCACGACAGCCCCCCAAAATCCGAGCAGGCCAGTCACCACAGGAGCTGTCAAGACGATCTCCGCTGCACGACCCCAGCTCGCTCCCGCGAATACGGACAAGCCTTGTTCGTGGAAGTCGTCTACGAACCCGGAGAGCATCGTCACCGCGCAGAAGGTATAGGCAGCAGCGTAGTGGCCGAGCAGGGCGGCCAGCAGAACACGGCGATCCGACGCGCGCCAGTCCGACCGAAACAGAAATCGCTCACGCATAGTGGGCTTGCCGTAGCAACGCGGAGTGGCCCGCCGTCAGGCGATCATTCTAGCGGCCGACAGGTTTTTCGGCTGTGCATTGCGAAGGGTCGCGCCCACGCGACGGGAGGCGCCCGTGGCTGAGCCCTTCACCACCGCCGACCTCGCCGCTTGCGCCGAGCGTGAGCTTGCACAGCGCCGACGCGCCTATCCGCGATGGGTCGAGGCCAAGCGAATGACGCAGGCCCTGGCCGACCGTCAGACCGCGCTCATGGAAGCGATCGCGCGCAAGCTCCGCGCGGAGGCCGAAACCGAAGGCGCAAAGGGAGATCTGTTCGGCGGGGAGGTGCGGTTGTGATGTTGAAGAAAGCAGGCACCACCCGCCTCGTCCTGATCATCGGCGGCTACGCGCTGAAGATCGCGCGGCACCACAGAGGCCGTCGATGCAACCGCTTCGAGGCACGGATCTGGGCTGAGGCGACGCCGGAGCGCAAGCGCATACTCTGTCCGGTTCTCGCATGCCGTGCAGATGGACAATTTCTGCTGATGCCCGCCGCTGAGCCGCTCAGCGAGAAAGAGAAGAGCCGTCGGATCGAGGAAGATACGTTCCCAGACTGGGACTACATTCCAGGCGGGGAAGATTGCCCCTTCGAATACAAAGCGTCCGACTGGGGCTGGCTGAACAGCAGCTTGGTTGCCGTCGATTACTCGGCCCCAGCCGTCTTGGTTCGCGGAGAAGACTATTAGATGGTCGCCTATAGCTTGGAGAAGCAATTCGGGCCGCCGATCCTGACCGGCGCGAAGTCGCAGACGAACCGCGGCGTCACCCACGCCGAGAGGACAATCCGCGGGGCGCCGCTGCCCCGCGCCTATCATGGAACCGCGCGCGACGCGGTTCTGGCTGCCCTCACCGGCAGCGATGAGACGAAGGAGAGGAGGCCATGACCGACACTGCGCGACACGTCGTGCCGTTCCAGGCGGCCGCCCGCGAGCTAGGCCTTAGCGCGGCGACGCTTCGCCGGATGTGCAAGGACGGCAACGGGCCGACCCTTCTCCGGCTGAGCGAGCGCCGTCTGGGGGTCCGTCGCGGCGACCTCGACGCGTGGCTCAAGACCCGTGAGGTAGGCGCCGAGCAGGTCTAGGGCCTCGCGCTTCTCCGTGGCGTAGAGCGCCCGGTTGTAGATGCCGGCCACGCCCGCCTTGTGGCCGGAGATGTGGTTGAGCACCGCCTCGACGACGTGCGGCAGCACCTTGAGGCGGTCGGCCATGACAGTCGCGGCCGTGCGGCGCAGGTCGTGCAGCCGCCAGCCCGTCACGCCGGACCGCTTGTCGAGCGAGGCCTTCGCCCGCGAGAACCCCTGGAATCCGCCTTCGCCCTGGCCGAACACGAGCGAGCGCCCCTCGATCCGGTCTGTCGCCGCGAGGATCTTCAGGGCAGGGGCCGACAAGGGCACATCGTGGCCCTGGCCGTTCTTCACCCGCGCGTCCGGCAGGGACCACACCGCGCCGGCGAGATTCAGCTCGGCCCAGGCCATGTCGGCGACCTCGTCGCGGCGCTGGCCAGTCATCAGCAGCAGCCGGACGATTCGGCCGAAGTCGTCGTTTCGGCAGGCCTTCATTACCCGGGCGAACTCGTCCTCGGTCAGCACCCGCGCGCGGCGCACCTCCGGCGCCGGCTTCGGCACGCCCATGACCGGGTTCAGCTCGGCCGCCCCGGTGCCGACCAGCCATGCGAAATGCGCCGAGAGAGCCGAGCGGGCGCGATTCGCCGCGTGTGGGCCGGTCTCGCGCCGGATCTTGCCTAGGTGCTCAGTGATCTCCCGCCGGCTGACCGTGTGGAGCGGCAGCTTGTGAAGCGGCTTCCAGACCGTGCGCAGGTAGCGCCCGGCCTCGGCGAGGTAGGCAGGCCGGAGATGCGGCGAGACCGCGTCGAGGTACGGGTCAACCATGGCGCCGTAGGTCACTGCGACTCGGGCCTTGGCCTTCGCCTTCTCGGCGTGCGGATCCTCCCCGAGCTTCGCCCGGGCCAGCCGTTCGCTCGCCGCGCGCCGAGCATCAGTCGCCGAGAGCAGCCCGACCTTGCCCAGCGATTCCCGCTTCGATTGGCCGAGGGCGTTCCGGTACTGGACCACCCACATCCGCGAGCCGCCCTTGCTCACGCTCAGCCCGAAGCCGGGCAGGTCATCGTCGAAGACCACGATGCGGTCGCGCCCGGCCGGGAGCTGCACAGCTGCGGCGGTTTGGTTCGTCAGGCGCATCGCCGTTCCGGTAAGCACATAGTAAGCAGACGGACGGAGGTTCGTCGCGATCCTGTCCTTACGATGAGAGGGTATGCGTGCACAAACCCTTCATCAATCAACGCTTCTGACGACCGGTAAGCAATTCTGTCAACTAATCTGCTGAGTAACCCGTGTTTCGTAATGAGGGGGTCGGGGGTTCGAATCCCTCTTGCGGCACCACTTCCCCCAGGCCTTTCCCGAAAGCATACACGAGCGAGCCGCTGGCCGATGGCCTGTGCCGGCTTGAGCCCGTCGGCTGAGGCGCGCGGCGACGGGCGCGCTCAGGCGATGGCCAGCACGGCCGCGATCGCCGCCACGCCCACGGCGAGCCAGGCGGCGTAATCGCCGATCAAGCCGCTATGGAGCATTTCCAGCGCGCGGGTCGGCGCGGATTGCGTCGCGCTGACCGGCCGGACCACGAACGCGGGCAGGTGTCTGCGGAACAGCCCGTATCCCGCGCCGGCCAGGGCGGCGGCGACCGAGGCCCAGGGGAGCCAGCCTGGCCCCTCCGCCAGCGCGTGCACGGTCGGCCGGTGCATGAAGGCCGACGCCGCCCGCGGGAGAGCGTGCTCGATCAGGCCCGCCGGCAGACCGATATCGAGCGCGAGGAGAAGGCAGCACGGCGCCAGCATCAGCCAGAGCGGCCGGTTGGCCTTCTCGCGCTCGTCCGCGCTCGGGGCCCCGGCCTCGTCGCCGGGATCTGGCCCGAGCCCGAGGAAGATCCGGCCCGCGGCCCGCAGCACCGCGGCCCCGGTAAGCGCCGCGCCGATGGCGCCGGCCGCCAGCGCGACCCCGTGCCCCTGCTGCCAGAGCGTGCCCTGGACGAGGCGCGTGCCCTGGTCGAGCACACCGAGGGGCAGGCCGCAGAGCAGCAGCCCGGCCAGAGCCATGGCGACGCCGGCGGGCCAGATCCCCCGCCCGAGGCCGCGCAGCGCGATCTCGTCGATGCTGGCCTGGGTGGCGAGCAGGATGCCGGCGATCATGAACAGGGCGCCCTTCACCAGCCCGTGCCCGACCACGTAGACGAGCATCCCGCCGGTCCCGTCAACCGAGAGGGCGCCGAGGCCGGTGAGCATGATGCCGGCGTGCGAGATGGTCGAGAAGGCGAGCAGCCGCTTGAGGTGCCGCTGCAGCAGCGCCATCCAGCCGCCCAGGAGGGCGGTGAAGCTGCCCAGGCCGATGAGGAGCCCCGGCAGGGCGTGCTGGACCTGATCGGAGCCGCCGAACACGACGGCGCTCACCTTCGCGAGGCCGAACAGGCCGAGCGAGACCATCGATCCGGAGAAGATCACCGAGACCGGGCTCGGCGCGACCGCGTGCGCGTCGGCGAGCCAGAACTGGAACGGCACGATCGCGCCCTTGATCATCAGGGCGGCCGCGACGAGGCAGAACGCCCCGGCCACCACCGGATCCCGGCCGCCCCGCGCCACCGCGGCCGCGATGCCCTCGAAGTCGAGCGTGCCGGTCTGGGCGTAGATCAGGCCGATGCCGCCGAGCATCAGGAAGCCCGCGAGGCTGTTCACCACCGTGAAGTTGATGGCGCCTGCCAGCGCCGATTCGGCCAGATGGTAGGCCGTGAGCGCGAAAGCCGCGACGCTCATCACCTCGAACCACACGAACAGGTTGAACATGTCACGGGTGAAGCAGAACCCGACCATGGCGGCCAGGAACAGCAGCATCAGGATGTGGAAGTGGCCGTGGGTGCGGTCGAAGAAGCCCCAGGCGAACACGAATGTCAGGGCGTAGAGCAGCCCGATGAAGGCCGCGACCCAGCCGCTGGCCTCGTCCACCGAGAAGCCGATACCGAGATGGACCCCGTCGCGCGGCTCCCAGCCGCCGAACCAGTACACCAGCGGCCCGTCGGCGGCGCGGGTGGCGATGAAGCCGCAGAGCACCGCGACGGTGAGCGCCGCCAGCGTCGCCAGGATGTCGGGCAGGCGGCCGGGCAGGACGTGCGCGGTCGCCAGCATCGCGGCGCAGACCACGAGCGGGATCGCGACGGGCAGGGGCAGGAGGGCGGCCGGGAAGGCGGTCACGGGACTTTCCGCTCCGCGTCGCGCACGCGGCTGGACCCTGCGTCGCGCCCGGACTTGCCGCCCGCGCGCATCGGTCGGAGCTTCTCCGGGTCCAGGCTGCCGCCGCGCTTGTAGGCCTGAATGGTCAGGACGAGGAGGAGGGCGGTGAGCGTCGCGCCGACCACGATGTCGGTGAGCACCAGCGCCTGCATCACCGGGTCCACGGCGGGCGTCCCCGGCGGGTGGTCGTAGAAGATCGGCGCGATGCTGCCCCAGCGATAGCCGAGGCCGAGCAGGAGCACGTAGGTCGCCGATTGGCACACGCCGAGGCAGCCCACGAGGTGGATGAAGTTGCGGCTCGTGGCGATGCCGTAGAGGCCGATCCCGAACAGCCACGCGGCGACCGCGTAGGGCAGGACACTGGTGACCGCGCTCACGCGGATTCCTCCCCCGGCTCCTCGGGCGCGTCGGCCTCGCGGGTCTCCTCCATGAATTCCAGGAAGAGCTGCGTGAAACCGCCCGTCACCGCGAGGGCAACGCCGAGATTCTCGACCAGCATCAGGCCGCCCGAGAACAGGTCGCGGAAGGTGCCGAGCGGCAGGATGTTCTGCATGAAGGCGGCGCCGGTGAGCATCGGCACCAGCCCGCACAGCGCGAAGAGCAGCGCGCCGCCCCCCTCCAGCGCGTCGAGCCAGTGGCTGCGGATGGCGTCGCGCCAGCCGGCATAGCCCTCGCCGAGGTAGATCAGCAGGGTTCCGGAGGCGAGGATGACGCCACCCTGGAAGCCGCCGCCGGGCGTGACGGTCGCGTGCAGCACGACGTAGAGGCCGAACAGCGCGGTGAGCGGGCCGGCGACGCGGCAGGCCAGCACCACCGCCTCGGAGCGCGGGATCACGGCCCGGCCGGGCCGGCGCATGGCGCGCTCGGAGCTGCCCTCGCCGCGCCGCCCGCGCAGCAGCACCACTGTCCCGGTGATGGCGGCGAGCAGCATGAATTCCTCGCCGAGGGTGTCGAGGCCGCGCAGGTCGAAGTTGATGGCACTCACCATGTTGGCGACGTGCCGGGCCTCCGGAACGATCGCGTTGATGCGCGCGCCGTACTGGGCGATCGTCGACCCGAAGGGCGGCAGGCCGGCGATCACTGCGGCCGCGCCCGGGAGAAGCACGAGGCCCGCGAGGGCCAGGAGCACGACGCGGGCGCGCGGGCTCACGATTCCTCCTCGGGCGGCTGCGTCCGCACGGCCATCAGGGCCACGAGGAAGAGGAGCGGCACCGCCGCCGAACCGACCGCCAGCTCCGAGAGCGCGACGTCGGGGGCCTGGAGGGCGTCGAACAGGATCGCCAGGACGAGCCCGTTGACCGCGATGGCGAAGACCTGCCGCGCGGGGTCGCGCACGAGGACCACGGCGGTGCCGGAGACCGCGGTGAGCAGGAAGAGTAGCGGCAGGATGACCGTCATGCCGAGCGGCCCTCGCGCATCAGCACGGCCCGGCCGGAGACGTGCGACAGCACCGCCGCCCAGGCGAGGAACACCACCATCATCACCAGGATCTTGAGCGAGCGCCCGGAGACGCCGTCCGCGAGGAAGGCCGTCACCGTCACGAGGATCGCGGCTGCCACGTTCAGGAACGCGACGGCGTGCATCCGGTCGAGCGCCCGGGGCAGGCGCCAGAGGGCGAGGGCTGCGAGCCACGCGGCCGCCACGGCAAGGGCCAGGACCGAGCCGATCGCGACGCTCATATCCAGCGCTCCAAGAAGACCGCGAGCAGCATCGTGCCGGGCAGGTTGAGCAGGACCAGGGTGAGGGCGAGATCGGTGATCGACGCCTGGTCGGTGGCGAAGGCCATCAGCGTCAGGATCAGGACCGTGACGCTGCCGGCGAGCTGGTAGGCGGCGAAACGCTGGCCGGGTCTGCCCCGCCACGCGAGCGCCGCGGCCACCGCGAGCGGCGGCAGCAGCGCCAGGATGGCGACCGTCCAGACGCTCATCGCGCCTCCTCCAGGCCGTGCGTCACCACGGTTCCGTGCGCGCGGTCGAGGGTGAGCACGTAGCTGTCGGGGGCGAGCGACGCGGCCAGAAGCCCGACCGCCCGAGCGGCCGGCGCCGCCTCGCCCTCCGGCGTGGCCCAGGCGATCTCGGCGGCGCTCCGCTCCCGGGTCGCGCCGCCGCCGGCGCGACCGAGGACCGCGCGCAGGAGGCGCAGCCCGACGCGGGCGCTCTGGCGCGGCATGTCGCGGATGGCGGGGCCGAGCGGGCGGAGCGCCTCACGGTCGAAGCGGAAGCGCAGCCCGCCGCGCCGTCCGACGCCCCACCACCAGAGCGTGCCGAGACTGGCGCAGCCGACGGCGGCCATCCCCTCGTTCAGGCTCACCGAGCCGGCGAAGACCATGTAGGTGAGGGCGAGGACGACCCAGATCGCTGCGCCGTCGCGCCGCGAACGCTTCCCGAGCCCGCCGATCGGTCCTGCCTGCGTCGATCCTGCCTGCGTCGATCCTGTCCGCATCGATCCTGACCGGCGCGCCCCGCGGAAGCGTGACCATGCGCGTGTCCGACCAAACGTGGCCGCGGGCGCCGGCGTTCCCGGAACCCGAGGACACGGTTCCGTGTAAGGCGATGAGGGGGGGCGTGCCCATGAAAGCTGAGATCCTCACTGTCCGCTTCGTCCACGAGGGCTGGAGCCGCTTCGGGATCGCGCGGGTGCGCCTCGCCGACGGCGCCGTCGTCGAGCGCGAGATCGAGGACCACGGCGACTCGGTCGGGATCCTGCCCTACGACCCGGAGCGGAAGGTCGCGACGCTGGTGCGCGAGCTGCGGGTGCCGCCGCTTTTCGCGGCCGGCGAGCAGGTCCAGCTGGAGGCACCGGCGGGCCTGATCGACGCCGGCAGCCCGGAGGAGAACGCCCGCCGGGAGGCGCTGGAGGAGGTGGGCCTGCGCCTGCGGGCGCTCGAGTTCGTCGGCGCCACCTATTCCTGCGCCAGCCTGACCACCGAGAAGATCCACCTCTACCTCGCGCCCTACGACCGGGCGGATCGCGCGGAGGCGGGTGGCGGGGCCGAGGGCGAGCACGAGAACATCCGGGTGGTCGAGATGCCGCTGGCCGAGCTCGCCGCACGCGCCGACCGCGCCGAGATCACCGACCTCAAGACGCTGGCCCTGATCCTGGCGCTCCGCGCACGCCATCCGGAGCTGTTCGCCCCGTGAGAGGTCGCCGCGCGCTCGGCCGCGCGCTGCTGACCGCGCTGGTGCTGGTCGGCGTCGCGTGGGTCGCCTTCCACCTGCGCTGAGCGGGCCCGAGCGGCCCTCCTCCGGACGGGTCCGGCGCGTCGAAGAACCCGCGCCCTGTCTTGATCGCCGGCCGCGGCGGGCCCATCGTCCTGTCCACACACGGGAGGTCACCGGATGACGCGCGCCTGCATCGTGGGCTGGGCCCACACCCCCTTCGGCAAGCTCGAGGAGCCCGATGTCGAGGGGCTGATCGCCCGGGTCTCGGGGGAGGCGCTGGCCCATGCCGGCGTCGAGGAGGCGCAGGTCGACGGCATCTACGTGGGCTCGATGAACACCGGCTTCTCGAAGCAGGGCTTCGAGGGCTCGCTGGTGGCGGTGAACCGGCCGGGCCTCGCCCACGCGCCTGCGACCCACCTGGAGAACGCCTGCGCCACCGGGTCGGCGGCGCTCTACGCGGCCCTCGACTTCGTCGACAGCGGCCGCGGCCGCGTGGCCCTGGTGATCGGCGCCGAGAAGATGACCGCCAAGACCGTCGCCGAGACCGGCGACATCCTGCTGGGCGCCTCCTACCGGAAGGAGGAGGCCGACATCGAGGGCGGCTTCGCGGGCGTGTTCGGGCGGATCGCGGCGGGCTACTTCCAGCGCTACGGCGACCGCAGCGAGGAGCTGGCCCGCATCGCCGCCAAGAACCACCGCAACGGCGTCGGCAACCCCTACGCGCAGTTGCGCAAGGACCTCGGCTTCGACTTCTGCAACCGGGTCTCGGACAAGAACCCCTACGTGGCCGCCCCCCTGCGGCGCACGGACTGCTCGCTGATCTCGGACGGGGCGGCGGCGCTTGTGGTGGCCGATGCCGAGACCGCCGAGGGCCTGGAGCGGGCGATCGGCTTCCGCGCGCGCGCGCACGTCAATGACATCCTGCCCCTGTCCCGCCGCGACCCGGCGGAGTTCAAGGGCGCGCGAATGGCCTGGGAGAAGGCGCGGGCCCAGGCCGGGATCGCCAACGAGGACCTCTCCTTCGTGGAGACCCACGACTGCTTCACCATTGCCGAGCTGATCGAGTACGAGGCGATGGGTCTCGCCGCCCCGGGCGAGGGGTTTCGCGTCGTGCGCGAGGGGCTCGCCGAGAAGGGGGGCCGGCTGCCGATCAACCCGTCCGGCGGGTTGAAGGCCAAGGGTCACCCCGTGGGGGCGACCGGCGTGTCGATGCACGTCATGGCCTGCCTTCAGCTCATGGGCGAGGCCGGCGAGATGCAGGTGCCCGGGGCGGAGCTCGCCGGGATCTTCAACATGGGCGGTGCGGCGGTCGCCAACTACGTGTCGATCCTGGAGCGGCGGCGCTGAGGCCATCCCGGTTGCGGCCACTCCCTGCCCGCCGTGGCCGTCCTCGCGGGCGGCGCGAAGCAATCCAGCGGCGCCACGATCGTCGAGATCGCGCGGCTCTGGGTCGCTTCGCTGCGCTCGCGATGACGACTACAGGCGATCCAGCGCCTGCTGGAGATCGGCGATCAGGTCGGCCTCGTTCTCCAGCCCGACCGACAGCCGCACGGTCTCGGGCCCGACCTGCGCGGCGGCCTTCTCGTGCTCCGGCAGCTGCCGGTGCGTGGTCGAGGACGGGTGGATCGCCAGCGACTTGATCTCGCCGATGTTCACCAAGTGGGAGATCAGCTCCAGCCCGGCGATGAACTGCAGCGCCGCAGGCTCGCCGCCCTTCAGCGCGAAGGTGAAGATCGAGCCCGGCCCGTCCGGGGTGTAGCGGCGGGCGAGGTCCTCGCCGGTCTGGCCCGGCAACATCGGGTAGCTCACCCAGGCCACGGCCGGGTGATCCTTCAGGAAGGCCGCCACCGCCCGCGCATTGGCGCAGTGCCGCTCCATGCGCAGCGGCAGGGTCTCGATCCCCATGAGCGTCAGGAACGCGTTCATCGGCGACAGGCCGGGCCCGAGGTCCCGCAGGCCGAAGAACCGGCACGCCGCCGCGAAGGGGGTCGCCGGGAAGGCCTCGGTGAGCACCAGCCCGTCATAGTCCGGCCAGGGCTCGGTGATCAGGTTGTAGCCGCCGGCCTTCGCCCAGTCGAAGCGGCCGGCGTCGCAGATCACGCCGCCGATGGTCTGGCCGGAGCCGCTCAGGAACTTCGAGGTGGAGTGCCAGACGATGTCGGCGCCGTGCTCGATCGGCCGGATCAGGGCCGGCGAGGCGAGGGTGTTGTCGACGACGAGCGGCAGGTTGTGGCGGCGGGCCACCGCGGCGATGCCGTCGAGGTCCACCACCGACGCGCAGGGGTTCACGATCGATTCGCAGAAGATGGCCCGGCAGTCCGGGGTGATCGCCGCCTCGAAATCCTCCGGGGCGATACCGCGCGCGAAGCGCGGCTTCAGGTCGTAGCGCCCGTCGAGCCGGCGCATCAGGCCGAGCGACCCGCCGAACAGGCGCGGCGACGCGACGTAGGCGTCGCCGCTCTTCAACAGCGTCATCAGAATGAGCTGCATGGCCGATTGTCCGGAGGACACCGCCACGCCCGCCTTCGCGCCCTCAAGATCGGCGATCCGACGCTCCAGCGCGGCGACCGTCGGGTTGGATCCGCGCGAGTAGGAGAAGCCGGTCCGGCGGCCCGCGAAGATGTCGGCGGCCTGCTCGGTCGAGTCGAAGACGAAGCCGTTGGTGAAGTAGATCGGCTGGACCCGGGCGCCCGTGGCGGGATCGGGCGCCGCGCCGGCGTGTATGGCCCGGGTCGCGAAGCGGTGCGGTCTGTTCTTGTCCGTCATGGCTCTCGGTCGGGTGTTCAGGGCCCGGACCGGGTGTCAGCCCGAGCGGATCCGTGCGTCAAGCCGCGCGGCGGATGAAGGCCTGCAGGGTCCGGACCAGGGTGGTCGGCTCGTAGGGCTTCGGGATGAACCGGGCGCCCTCCGGCATGTCGTTGGGACCGGGCGTGCCCATGCCCGATACCACCAGCACGGGTATCGAGGGCCAGCGATGCGCGACGAGGCGGGCCAGGGCGAAGCCGTCCATCGATCCCTGCGGCATGTCGACGTCGGTCATCAGGACGCCGACGTCGTCGCGGTTCTCCAGGACCTTCAGCGCCTTGTCGGCATGCGTCGCCTCGACGACGGTGAAGCCCGCATCCGCGAGGGTGTCCGAGGCCTCCATCAGAAGGAGGCCGTCATCTTCCACGAGGAGAACGACGGGGTGGTCGGACGAGCTATCTGACATCAGACCTGCGAAGGTGCGTCTCAATTCCGAAACCCGCGCCCTATTCCTCCGGGGCTCCCCCCGTCAAGGCGCGGGGCCGGATCCGTCAGGCCGCCTCCTCGCGCTTGCCGAGGCGCTTGTCGAGGTAGGTGTCGACCGTCTGTGTCAGTTCCTCGACCCTGCCGTCGAAGAAATGGTTGGCGCCCTCGACCATCTGGTGCTCGATGATGACGCCCTTCTGGGTCTTCACCTTCTCGATCACCGGCATGACCTCGCGGGCGGGCGCGACCCGGTCCTCGGAGCCGTGCACGAACAGGCCGGAGGAGGGGCAGGGGGCCAGGAAGGTGAAGTCGTAGCGGTTCGCCATGGCGGCGATGGAGATGAATCCCTCGATCTCGGGGCGGCGCATCAGGAGCTGCATCCCGATCCACGAGCCGAAGGACACGCCGGCGATCCAGCAGGACTTCGCCTCCGGGTTGACCGATTGCACCCAGTCGAGGGCGGCCGCGGCGTCCGACAGCTCGCCCGAGCCGTGGTCGAACGACCCCTGGCTGCGTCCCACCCCGCGGAAATTGAAGCGCAGGGCCGCGAAACCGCGATTGGCGAACGTGTAAAACAGGTTGTACACGATCTGATTGTTCATCGTGCCCCCGAACTGGGGGTGCGGGTGCAGGATGATGGCGATCGGCGCGCCGCGCTTCTTGGGGGCTTGGTAACGGCCTTCCAGGCGGCCGGCCGGGCCGGTGAAGATCACTTCGGGCATCGCTCGTCTCTCGCTCCGGAGATCGCCCGCCGGGCTATCGGCCCGGCGGCGCAGCAGCCTTGACTCGTCGCGCGCGCACCATAAAAGCAGTCTTAGAACAGTTCTAGGCGATTAGAACTGCTCTAAACAACCCGTCCGAAGCACCGCGTTGGCTGCCACGCCGACCGTGCCGGGTCGGCGGGATCTCATTGTCTCGGCGCGCCTTAGCACGGCGAGCCGGCGCGCGGGCAAGGAATTGTGACGCGCCGCAGCAGAGGGCTTAACGGAACGCGGATGAGCCGGGCACGCGCCTATCTCGACTACAACGCCACCGCGCCGGTCCGCCCGGACGTCGCGGAGGCGGTCGCGCGCGCGCTCACGCTCCTCGGAAACCCGTCCTCGATCCATGCGGAGGGACGGGCGGCCAGGGCCGCCCTCGAAGCGGCCCGCACCCAGGTGGCGGCACTCGTGAACGCCCGGCCCGAGCAGGTCGTCTTCACCAGCGGCGGGACCGAGGCGGCGAACGCGGTCCTGTCGGGCGCTCTCCGTCGCGGCGGCGCGGCGGCCCCGAGGCGGCTGCTCCACTCCGCCACGGAGCATCCCTGCGTTGCGGCCGGTCACCGGTTCCCGGACGCGGCCGTTGAGGAAGTCCCGGTCACCGCCGACGGCGTGGTCGATCTCGCCGCCCTGGAGGCGCGCCTGGGTGCTCTCGCCGACGAGACCCTGGTCCTCTCGGTCCATGCCGCCAACAACGAGACCGGCGCGGTGCAGCCGCTGGCCGAGATCGTCGGCCTGGCGCGGGCGCACGGCCGGACCCTGGTCCACAGCGACGCCGTGCAGGCCGTCGGCAAGATCCCCCTCGACATGGCGGCGCTCGGCCTCGACGCGCTGACCCTCTCGGGCCACAAGTTCGCGGCGCCCAAGGGGGTCGGCGCGCTGGTCCTGGCCGAGGGCGTCAGCCTGGAGAGCGCCTTCCTGCGCGGGGGCGGCCAGGAGCGGCGGCTGCGCTGCGGCACCGAGTGCCTGCCGGCCATCGTCGGCATGGGCGAGGCTGCCCGGATCGCCCGCGCGGCGCTCGACGCGGAGGCGGCGCGCCTCTCCGCGCTCCGGGACCGGATCGAGGCCGGCGTGCGCACCATGGCGCCGGACGCGGTGGTGTTCGCCGCCGGGGCGCCGCGCCTGCCCAACACCCTGAGTTTCTCGGTCCCGGGGCTCGACGCGCCCTCGGCCCTGATCGCCCTCGACCTCGCCGGCGTGGCGGTGTCGTCGGGCTCGGCCTGCTCGTCGGGCAAGGTCGCGCGCTCGGCGACGCTCGCCGCGATGGGCGTCGGTTCCGACCTCGCCGGGGGGGCGCTGCGCGTCAGCCTCGGCTGGAACACGGTGGACGAGGAGGTGGCATGCTTCCTCGACGCCTTCGAACGGGTCGTGGAGACCCTATATAGACGGCGAGGTCAGGCGGCCTGAGCGCCGCCCCCCCGCTTTCCGACAGTCGCTTCCCGGCCCTTGACGCCGGAGATGCCTAGGAGACGCTGATGCCTGCTGTGCAGGAAACCATCGACCGGGTCCGCTCGATCGACCTCGACCAGTACAAGTACGGGTTCGAGACGACGATCGAGATGGAGAAGTCCGAGAAGGGCATCTCCGAGGACGTCGTCCGCTTCATCTCGGCCAAGAAGAACGAGCCCGCGTGGCTGCTGGAGTGGCGCCTCGACGCCTACCGGCGCTGGCTGACCATGAAGGAGCCGGAGTGGGCCCGCGTCTCCTACGACAAGGTCGACTACAACGACATCTACTACTACGCCGCCCCGAAGCGGCAGGGACCGGAATCGCTCGACGAGATCGATCCCGAGATCCTGAAGACCTACGAGAAGCTCGGCATCCCGCTGCGCGAGGTCGAGGTGCTGGAGGGCATCGCCCCCGAGCGCCGGGTCGCGGTCGACGCCGTGTTCGATTCGGTCTCGGTGGCCACCACCTTCAAGAAGGAGCTGGAGAAGGCCGGCGTGATCTTCATGCCGATCTCCGAGGCGGTGCGCGAGCATCCCGAGCTCGTGCAGAAGTACCTCGGCTCGGTCGTGCCTGTGACCGACAACTTCTTCGCGACGCTGAATTCGGCCGTCTTCTCCGACGGGTCGTTCGTCTACATCCCGCCGGGCGTGCGCTGCCCGATGGAGCTGTCGACCTACTTCCGCATCAACGAGCGCGACACCGGCCAGTTCGAGCGCACGCTGATCATCGCCGACAAGGGCTCCTACGTTTCGTATCTCGAGGGTTGCACCGCCCCGAAGCGCGACGACAACCAGCTCCACGCCGCGGTGGTCGAGCTGGTCGCCCTGGACGATGCTGAGATCAAGTACTCGACCGTTCAGAACTGGTACCCGGGCGACAACGAGGGCAAGGGCGGCATCTACAACTTCGTGACGAAGCGCGGCGATTGCCGCGGCGCCCGCTCGAAGATCTCGTGGACGCAGGTCGAGACCGGCTCGGCGATCACCTGGAAGTACCCGTCCTGCATCCTGCGCGGCGACGATTCCCGCGGCGAGTTCTACTCGATCGCGGTGTCGAACGGCATGCAGCAGGTCGATTCCGGCACCAAGATGATCCATCTCGGCAAGAACACGACGAGCCGGATCATCTCGAAGGGCATCTCGGCCGGCCGGTCGCAGAACACCTACCGGGGCCTCGTCTCTGCGCACCGGAAGGCCAAGGGCGCGCGCAACTTCACGAACTGCGACTCCCTGCTGATCGGCGACCAATGCGGCGCGCACACCGTGCCCTACATCGAGTCGAAGAACGCCTCGGCCGTCTTCGAGCATGAGGCGACGACCTCGAAGATTTCCGAGGAGCAAAAGTTCTACTGCCAGCAGCGCGGCCTCTCCGAGGAGGAGGCGACCGCGCTCATCGTCAACGGCTTCGTGCGGGACGTGCTGCAGCAGTTGCCCATGGAGTTCGCCGTCGAGGCCCAGAAGCTGATCTCGATCAGCCTGGAAGGCTCGGTGGGCTGACCGCCTGGGCGGTTACGACGACGACGTGCTGCGGGCGGCCCATCGGCACAGCGCGCGGCACGCCGACGAGGTCAGGAGCAGCGTCCTGTGCGGATGCTTCTTCTGCCTCGAGGTTTTCGCGCCGGACGAGATCGCGGGCTGGATCGCCGATGAGGGCACCGCCCTCTGTCCCCGGTGCGGCATCGACGCGGTGATCGGCGACCTCTCCGGCTACCCGGCCGGGAGCGCCGCGTTCCTGCGGGCGATGCGGGACGAATGGTTTTGAAGGACTTGGACTGACATGCTGGAAATCAAGAACCTCGTCGTGCAGATCGAGGACAACCGCATCCTGAACGGCCTCAACCTGACCGTGAACGACGGCGAGGTCGCGGCGATCATGGGCCCGAACGGCTCGGGCAAGTCGACCCTCTCCTACGTCATCGCCGGCAAGGAGGATTACGAGGTTCTCGACGGCGAGATCCTGCTCGACGGGCAGAACGTTCTGGAGATGGCCGCCGACGAGCGCGCCGCGGCCGGCATCTTCCTGGCCTTCCAGTACCCGCTGGAGATCCCCGGCGTCGGCACCATGACCTTCCTCAAGGCCTGCCTGAACGCGCAGCGCAAGGCGCGCGGCGAGGCCGAGCTGTCGACCCCGGACTTCATCCGCGCGGTGAACGGCGCGGCCGACAAGCTCGAGATCAACAAGGAGATGCTCAAGCGCGCCCTCAACGTCGGCTTCTCCGGCGGCGAGAAGAAGCGCATGGAGATCCTCCAGATGGCGCTGCTGCAGCCGAAGTTCTGCGTGCTCGACGAGACCGATTCCGGCCTCGACATCGACGCCCTGCGGATCGTCTCCGAGGGCGTGAACGCGCTCCGCGACCAGGGCCGCTCGTTCCTGGTGATCACCCACTACCAGCGGCTGCTCAACCACATCGTGCCCGACACCGTGCACGTCATGTCGAAGGGCCAGATCGTGAAGACCGGCGGCAAGGAGCTCGCCCTCGAGCTCGAGGCCTCGGGCTACGCCGAGTACCGCGCCGGGGAGGCGGCCTGAGCCATGGCCGACGTCACCAACCTCCGCTCCCCCGCCGAGGCCGGCCTGTCGAAGCTGTTCGAGTCGGCCCGCCAGAGCTTCGCCAGCGAGAAGGCGATCGCCCGCGAGGAGGCCTTCCGCTTCTTCGAGGCGACCGGCCTGCCGAGCCGGCGGGTCGAGGCCTTCAAGTACACGGACCTGCGCGCCGCCATCACCGAGGCCGCGCCCCCGGCCGAGGCGCCGAGCCTCGACGCCGCCCGGGCGGCCGTCGCCGGGGCGAAGGGCTTCGCCGGCATCGAGGCCGCGCGCCTGACCTTCGTGAACGGCCATCTCGTCCGCGAGCTGTCGGATCTCGACCGGATCCCCGAGGGGGTCACGGTCGTCCCGATGTCCGAGGCGCTGACGAAGGCGCATGTCGACCTGAAGCAGCTCGCGCCGGTGGCGCAGGCCCGGGAGAACCCGGTCTACCAGCTCAACACCGCCTTCCTGGCGGACGGCGCGCTGATCACGGTGGCGCCCGGCGCGAAGCCGGCGCGGCCGCTGCACCTGCGCTTCGTGGGCGCCGGGAACACGCCGTTCTCGACGGCGACCCGCGTGCTCGTCCAGATCGGCGAGGGCGCGGAATTCGGCCTCCTGGAAAGCCACGAGGGTCCGGACGGGCTCACCTGCCAGCCGAACGACGCCCTCGACGTGGTGGTCGGCCCCAAGGCCGCCTTCCGGCACACCCGCCTGAACAAGCAGGGCGACGCCACCATCGCGCTCTCGACCCTGTCGCTGAAGGTCGAGGCCGAGGGTCAGGTCGAGACCGTCAACCTCGTGACCGGGGCGGTGCTGTCGCGTCACCAGATCTTCGTCCACGTCGCGGGCGACGACACCAACGTCGTGGTCAACGGCGCCGCCATGCTGCGCAAGGGTCAGCTCGCCGACTCGACGCTGCTCGCCGATCACGCCGCTGTCGGCGGCGTCGGCCGCGAGCAGTTCAAGTGGATCATCGACGGCGACGCCACCGGCGTGTTCCAGGGCAAGATCATCGTCCGTCAGGCCGCCCAGCAGACCGACGGCAAGATGAAGTCCGACTGCCTCCTCCTCACCGACGAGGGGCAGATGATGAACAAGCCGGAGCTGGAGATCTTCGCCGACGACGTCGCCTGCGGCCACGGGGCCACCTGCGGTGCGCCGGACGAGGACCTGCTGTTCTACCTGATGGCCCGCGGCCTGCCGCGCGCGACCGCCGAGAGCCTGCTCGTCCAGGCCTTCGTCGGCGAGGCCGTCGAGGCGGTCACGCACGAGGGCGCCCGCGCGGCGCTCATCGGCGAGATCGAGGCTTGGCTCCAGGCGCGCGGCTGATCGGACCCGGCCGGTCCGCTCCGCGGACCGGCCCTTCTCGATGCCTGATCCCATCCCGAGGCCACCGCGGCAGCGCGCCTCGGGATGGGGTCCAGGAATCGCAACGCCAGCCGGAGGCCTCCGAGGCCTCCGCTTCGCTCCGGCACCTCAGGATGAGGGCTGTTCCCGGGATCGGCGAAGTCTTCGGAAGGTCGCGACCATGAACGCACCCGTCCTCACCCCCGCCTACGACGTCGCGGCGATCCGGAAGGATTTCCCGATCCTGGGCCAGCAGGTCTACGGCAAGCCGCTCGTCTACCTCGACAACGCCGCCTCGGCGCAGAAGCCCCGGCAGGTGATCGACGCGATGGTCTCCTGCATGGAGACCGGCTACGCCAACGTCCATCGCGGCCTGCACTACATGGCCAACGCCGCCACCGAGGGCTTCGAGGGCGCTCGCGAGACCACGCGCCAGTTCCTCAACGCCGCCTCGACGGACGAGATCATCTTCACCCGCAACGCCACCGAGGCCTACAACCTCGTGGCCTCGTCGATGGGCTGGGCCGGCCTGATCGGGGAGGGGGACGAGATCATCCTCTCGATCATGGAGCACCACTCCAACATCGTGCCCTGGCACTTCCTGCGCGAGCGCCGGGGCGCCGTGATCAAGTGGGCGCCGGTCGACGACCAGGGCAATTTCCTGGTCGAGGAGTACGAGAAGCTGTTCTCGCCCCGCACCAAGATGGTGGCGATCACCCACATGTCGAACGTGCTCGGCACGGTGACGCCCGCCGCCGAGATCGTGCGCATTGCCCACGCCCACGGCGTGCCGGTCCTGCTCGACGGGGCCCAGAGCGCGGTGCACCAGCCCGTCGACGTGCGGGTGCTCGATTGCGACTTCTTCGTCTTCACCGGCCACAAGGTCTACGGCCCGACCGGGATCGGCGTGCTCTACGGCAAGAAGGAATGGCTGGAGCGCCTGCCGCCCTACCAGGGCGGCGGCGAGATGATCCGGACGGTCAGCGAGGACGCGATCACCTACAACGATCCGCCCCACCGGTTCGAGGCCGGCACCCCGGCCATCATCGAGGCGGTCGGTCTCGGCGCCGCGCTCGAGTACATGATGAATCTCGGGCGCGACGCGATCGCCGCCCACGAGGCGAAGCTCACGGCCTACGCGCAGGAGCGCCTCGGCGCGATGAATTCCCTGCGCCTCATCGGCACCGCACCGGGCAAGGGCGGCGTGATCGCGTTCGAGATGAAGGGCGCGCACGCCCACGACATCGCCACGGTGATCGACCGGCAGGGCGTGGCGGTGCGGGCCGGGACCCACTGCGCGATGCCGCTGCTCAACCGCTTCGGCGTCACCTCGACCTGTCGCGCCTCGTTCGGGCTTTACAACACGACCGCCGAGATCGATGCCCTTGCCGAGGCGCTCGGCAGAGCAGAAATGCTGTTCACCTGATACTGGGATGAGGCTGGTCCCGCCCGCGCGGGCCCGGGGAGAGTGAAGCGATGAGCACCGACGCCACCATCACGGGCGGCAAGAACGCCCCCGACGTCGCCGGCCACTCGACGATCCCGCAGGCGGAACTGGACCGCCTGACCGACGACATCGTCGCGGCGCTGAAGACGGTCTACGATCCCGAGATTCCGGCCGACATCTACGAGCTCGGGCTGATCTACAAGGTCGATATCGGCGACGATCGCGTCGTCGCGATCGACATGACCCTCACGGCGCCCGGCTGCCCGGTCGCGGGCGAGATGCCCGGCTGGGTCGAGAACGCCGTGTCCGCCGTGCCCGGGGTCCAGTCCTGCGCGGTGACCATGGTCTTCGACCCGCCGTGGGACCAGAGCCGCATGTCGGACGAGGCCCGCGTCGCCCTCGACATGTGGTAGCGCTCCGGCGGAGCCTCACGGCTTCCCGAAGGGACTCCCGGGCGCGACGCGCGGACCCTGCGCGGCGCCCGATCGTCGTTGCGCGAGAAAGGCTCGCACCGCGCCCCGGACGCGGGTGGCGAGTGTCGACGCCGGCGCGATCTGCGGACTTCTACGCAGCCGTTAAGGCCCCGCTAACCATGACCCCGCAGATCGGTGGCGGCCGCCGCGAGGGCGGCCTCTCCTCGATACAGTTGGTGGAAGCGGATGGCTGCGGGCTACGTGGTCGCGGCGTTCTTGGAGGCGGCCGGGCTGGCCGGCCTCGTGATCGCCGTGCTCAAGATGCGGACGGAGCGGCGGGCGCGGGCCGCGGACTTGCGGAGCTTCCTTCGCTCCGGACAGATCCCGATTGTCGAGATCGGGGGGATGCGCCGTCCCGCGGATGCTGCCGCGCGGCTGATCGCCGTCCCGTACACGACCGGCCGGGGCGGCGCTCCGGAGGCTCGGCCGTCGGCCGCCCGCGCGGCGCTCGGACGCGCCTTCACGTCCGGCGGTGCGGTAAAGCGCGACGGGTTGGCCGGCGCGATCAGCGCAGGATGACGTCGAGGCCGCTGCCGAGCAGGACCACGGCGCTGAGCGTCAGCATGAACTTCAGGTCTTCGAGACGGGCGCTCATGATCGATCCTCGATGTTCGGCTGGTTGGCTGCAGTTCCGATGACCGATGATCACCAGATTAACGAATTTTTCGCGAGTCCTTTCAGGATCCGTTAGGGATTTACCGACGGTTTCCGTTCGCTAACGTTACCGATGTGTTAAGACCTCTTCCGGAGCCGTCGGCTCATTCTGGTCCGGCGGGGCGGCACGATCTGCGCCGGCCGGAACTCACGAAGGTTCGAGCCATGTCCCCACGTCCGCGCACAACCTTCGGGCGGGCCGTCGACTGGATGTTTCGCGACAGGACCACCGGCGCGATCACCGTGGCGCAGTGGCCGAACCTGCCGCTCTGGCTCTTCGCGGGCCTGAGCCTCGCGGCTTGGCTGGCCCGGGACAGGGGCGAGCTGGCCCCCTGGCTGCCGGCCTCCTCCCTGTCCTTCGGGGCCGACATCGCGCTGACATGGTGGGCGCTCGACGAGCTCCTGCGCGGCGTGAATCCCTGGCGCAGGATCCTCGGTGCGGCGACGCTTGTCGGTCTGGCCGCGCTGATCACGCTTCGGCGAGCGGCCTAGCGCCGGAACCATGCTACCGGCAATTGTATTTCTGGTTATCTATAAGGAACGGAGGCCGAACCGACTTCGCCGATATCAGATGAGCGGCACAAGATCTCGGTCCGGGGTGGCTGTCCGCGCGTTCTGGACAGTGCGGCCCTGCCAAGCTGATACCATAACGGTAGGTTGCACCCGCCGAGAAAGTGTGGATGGTCGTGCCGCGCGCCGCGTGAGCAGCGTCTGTGGGCATCCCGTGCATCCGAGCTCGGCCGAAGGACTGGTTTCGAAGAGATCATGACGGACGCGGGCGGATTCGATCTCGACGGCACGGCGAAATCCGCTCACGAGCGGGAAGTGCTGCTTCGCCAGATCGCCCACGCGCTGAACGTCCCGGTCTCGATCTTCCGCGGGCCGCCGGGGTCCCCGGCAGCCGGCGGCCCGAGCGCCGCGGAATGCGCCGCCCTGCTGACCGCCTTCTCGCGCATCGGGGATCCGGAACTCCGCAAGGAGTGCCTCGCGCTGGCGGAGCGCCTCGGCCGCCGGTGAGCGGCGGGCGCCCTCGCGGTGCGGTGGCGCACACGGGCTCGGTCAGCGCCGGTCATTCACCATGCTATAGGGGCGCCCGCCGCCGGAGGCGCCCCGCTCGGCCGGCCCCTCGCGTGTCCGGTGCCTGAGCATGGCTGCCGGACCCGTGCACGCTCCCGCTCGCACCAGGCTCTGATGCCGATCATCTCCATCTCGAAGCTGTCGAAGACCTACACGTCCGGCTTCACAGCCCTGCGCGACATCGACCTCGCCATCGAGCGTGGCGAGATCTTCGCGCTGCTCGGTCCGAACGGAGCGGGCAAATCCACGCTCATCAACATCGTCTGCGGGATCGTCACCGCGAGTGCGGGGACCGTCCTGGTCGACGGCCACGATATCGCGGCGGATTACCGCGCCGCGCGCCGGGCCATCGGGCTCGTCCCGCAGGAACTCACCACCGACGCCTTCGAGACGGTGCTGAACACCGTGAGCTTCTCCCGCGGCCTGTTCGGGCTGCGGCCGGATCCCGGGCATATCGAGCGGATCCTCCGGGCGCTGTCCCTCTGGGACAAGCGCGACAGCCGGCTGATGACCCTGTCGGGCGGCATGAAGCGGCGGGTGCTCATCGCCAAGGCGCTGTCGCACGAGCCCCGGGTGCTGTTCCTCGACGAGCCCACGGCGGGCGTCGACGTGGAGCTGCGCCAGGACATGTGGCGCCTCGTGCGCGACCTGCGCCAGCAGGGCGTCACCGTCATCCTCACCACCCACTATATCGAGGAGGCCGAGGAGATGGCCGACCGCATCGGCGTGATCCGCCGGGGCGAGATCATCCTCGTGGAGGAGAAGGCCGCGCTGATGCGCAAGCTCGGGCGCAAGCAGCTGACGCTCCACCTCCAGCAGCCGATCGCCGCGGTACCGCCGGAACTCGCCGATTACGGCCTGGCGCTCGGCGGGGAGGGGACCGAGCTGGTCTACACCTACGACACCCGCGCCGAGCGCACCGGCATCACCGGGCTCCTGACCGGCCTCGCGGCGGCGGGCATCCGCTTCAACGACCTCCACACCGAGCAGAGCTCGCTGGAGGACATCTTCGTCGGCCTCGTGCGCGAGGAGAGGGCACAGCCATGAGCGCGGCGTTCAGCATGAACTGGCCGGCGATCCGGGCCATCTACCTGTTCGAGATGGGCCGCTTCTGGCGCACCGCCGGGCAGAGCATCCTGGCCCCGGTCATCTCGACGACCCTGTACTTCGTGGTCTTCGGCGCGGCGATCGGCTCCCGGGTCTCGGCGGTCGACGACGTGCCCTACGGGCTGTTCATCGTGCCCGGCCTGATCATGCTCTCGCTGCTGACGCAGAGCATCTCGAACGCCTCGTTCGGCATCTACTTCCCGCGCTTCGCCGGCACGATCTACGAGATCCTGTCGGCGCCGATCTCGCCGCTGGAGGTGGTGCTGGGCTTCGTCGGCGCCGCGGCCTCGAAGTCGATCCTGATCGGGCTGATCATCCTGGCCACCTCGGCCCTGTTCGTGCCGCTGCGGATCGACCACCCGCTCTGGATGATCGGGTTCCTGCTGCTCACCGCTGTGACGTTCAGCCTGTTCGGCTTCGTCATCGGCCTGTGGGCGGACGGGTTCGAGAAGCTGCAGCTGGTCCCGCTCCTCGTCGTGACCCCGCTCACCTTCCTGGGCGGCAGCTTCTACGCGATCAGCATGCTGCCGCCGTTCTGGCACGCGGTGAGCCTGCTGAACCCGGTCGTGTACCTGATCAGCGGGTTCCGCTGGGCGTTCTTCGGCAAGGCCGACGTGAACATCGCGGTCAGCCTCGGCATGACCGCGCTGTTCCTGGTGATCTGCCTCGGCCTCGTGACCTACATCTTCCGCACGGGCTACCGGCTGAAGAGCTGAGGCCTCAGGGCTGCGCGGCCAGGAAGGCCAGCACCCCGTCCCGGTGCGGCTTGGCGCCGACCGCCGTGGAGTGGTCCTTGCCCTCGATCTCGAGGGCCCGGGCGTCCGGGATCAGGGCGGCGAGGGCCGGTCCCGAGCCCGCGACCGTGTCGAGGGTCCCGACCGAGACCAGGACCGGCACCTCGATCTGCGCGAGCTCGCCCCGGCTGAGCGTCTGGCGCGAGCCGCGCATGCAGGCGGCGAGCGCCCGCAGGTCGCTCCGGGTCTGCTCGGCGAACATCCGGAAGGCCGCCGCCGTGGGGTTGGGCGCGGGCGTCCCGGCGGGCGCCTCCAGGGCCTCGGCGATGCCGGAGGGCAGGCCCTTGCCCTCGATCAGGTGCATCCCGAGGCCGCCGATCAGGGCCGAGCGCACCCGGTCCGCGTGGTCGAGCGCGAGATGCGCGGTGATCCGCCCGCCCATCGAGTAGCCCATGACGTGGGCGCGCCCGATCCCGAGATGGTCGAGGAGCCGGACCGCGTCGCCGGCCATGGCCTCGGAGCTGTAGGCGGCCGGATCGTAGAGCTTCTCGCTCTCGCCGTGGCCGCGGTTGTCCAGCGCGATCGCGCGGTAGCCGGCCTGGGTCAGGGCCTTCACCCACTGGGTGTTGACCCAGTTAACCGCGTGGTTCGACGCGAATCCGTGGATCAGCAGGATCGGCTTGCCCGGACCGTCCGCCGGCGGGACGTCGATATAGGCGATCCGCACGCCGTCGGAATTGAAGGTCTCCATGCCACGCAACCTGTGTTCATCAAGCTCGGCCACGGCTTAGACCACCCGGACGCGCGGGAGCAACGCGGATCGATCCGCTTGCGGGTCGGAGCGCCGGCTGGCAAACCGCCCCGGTCATGACGGACACGCAGCCCTACGGCACCTACGAACCGTCCGGCCTCGTGGCGGCGATCACCCGCCGCACGAACCGGATCCCGGCCGAGTCCTGGTACGGGCGGCGCCTCGCGCTGTTCCTGCGCCGGATCGCGATCGCGCGCCTCGGGGGCAAGCCCCTCGACGTGACCCGCTACGGCGCGCGGATGCGGCTGCACCCGTACAACAACAACTGCGAGAAGAAGGTGCTCTTCACCCCGCAGTTCTTCGACCCGGAGGAGCGGGCGCTGCTGCAGGAGCGCCTGCCGCGGGACTGCGTGTTCCTCGACATCGGCGCCAATGTCGGCGCCTACGCCCTCTGCGTGGCCGCCTTCTCGGGGCCGGGCGCGCGGATCGTCGCGGTCGAGCCGCAGCCGGACGTGTTCGACCGCCTGACCTACAACATCGCCCAGAACCCGTTCCACACCGTCAAGGCGGTCGCCTGCGCGGTGGCCGACAAGGCCGGTGAGCTGACCCTGTTCATCGATCCGCGCAATCGCGGCGAGTCGAGCCTGCGCATCGTCGGCACCAACGAGGGCGCGCGGATCACCGTGCCGGCGGTGACGCTCCTCGACCTGCTGCGCAGCGAGGGCCTCGACCGCGTCGACGCCATCAAGCTCGACGTCGAGGGCGCCGAGGACCTGATCCTCGAGCCGTTCCTCCGCGAGGCGCCGGACGCGCTCCTGCCACGGATCCTGCTGGTCGAGAACGGCACCGGCCAGTGGCAGCTCGACCTGCTGCGGCATCTGGGGCGCTACGGCTACCGCGAGATCGCGCGCTCGCGTCTCAACCTGATGTTCGAGCGCGGCGCCGTCAGGCCGGCGTGATCACCGGGATCTCCTCGGCGATGGCGACGCCCTCCGGCGCGACGGCACAGCGATAGGCACGGACCGCCACGCCCGCCGCGCGCGCCTCGCGGAACGCCCGGTCGAAGGCGGGATCGATGTCCCGGGCGACGTCGAAGGCCTCGGCCCGCATCTGCACGACGATGACCACCAGCGCGCGACCGCCCTCGGCCACGACCTGCGCCAAGTCGCGCATGTGCCGGGCGCTGCGGGCCGCCTTGCAGTCCGGGAACTCGGCCAAGCCCGCCCGCCGCATCAGGTGGCAGTTCTTGACCTCGACGTGGCAGGGTCCGGCCTGAGCGCCGCTCGCGAGGAAGTCGACCCGGCTGGCCGCGGCGTAGCGCACCTCGGGCCTCAGCGCGTCGTGGCCGTCGAGCGCCGCGATCGCGCCGGCCCGGAAGGCCTCGGCCACGAGCGCGTTCGGCCGCATCGTGTTGATGCCGACCCACTGCGCCCCGCTGGGGAGGTCGGCCTCCACCAGCTCCCAGGTGAGCGGCAGCTTGCGCGCGGGGTTGCTCGAGCGCGACAGCAGCACGCGCGCACCCGGCGTGTTGAGCCCGAGCATGGCTCCGGGATTGGGGCAGTGAACGGTGACGCGGCCGTCATCGGTGTCGATATCGGCGAGGAAGCGCTTGTAGCGCTGTACGAGCCGTCCCGGCACCAGCGGCGCGGCGAACTGCATGGGGTCTCCGGGGTTCACGTAGTCGCGGGCCGCGGTCGCGCTATCTGCCTGCAGGACCCGCCCGACGCCAGAGTTCCATGAGCCAGCCTTCCGAATCCGTCACCGCCGCGATCCTCGTCATCGGCGACGAGATCCTCTCGGGTCGCACCAAGGACAAGAACATCGGCACCATCGCCGACTTCCTCACTGCCGCCGGGATCGACCTGCGCGAGGTGCGGATCGTGCCCGACGAGGCGGCCATGATCGTCGAGGCGGTCAACGCCCTGCGCGCCCGCTACACCTACCTGTTCACCACCGGCGGGATCGGCCCGACCCACGACGACATCACCGCCGACTGCGTGGCCGAGGCATTCGGGGTCGGCATCGACGTCGACGAGCGCGCCCGGGCGATGCTGCTGGAGCGGCACAAGCCCGAGGATCTCAACGAGGCCCGCCTGCGCATGGCGCGGATTCCGTTCGGGGCCGACCTGATCGCAAATCCCGTCTCGAAGGCGCCGGGCTTCCGCATCGGCAACGTCCACGTGATGGCCGGCGTGCCCAGCATCATGCAGGCCATGCTGGACTCGATCGCCCCGACGCTGACGGGCGGCGCCGCGATGCTGTCCGAGACGATCGAGGCGGCCGGCCTCCCGGAGGGCAGCTACGCGGGCGGCCTCGGCGAGATCGCGAGGGCGCGGCAAGCCGTCTCCATCGGCTCGTACCCGGCGATCACGCCGGAGGGCTTCCGCAACCGGATCGTCGTGCGCAGCCGGGACCCGGAGGCCCTCGCCGAGGCGCGCGGCGCCGTCGAGGCCCTGCTGGCGCGGCTCTCGGCCTGACCTGTCCCGTCCGATCGATCGTGTTGCGTAGCGGAGCTGTCGGATGGTGCGGGACAAGGACAAGCGGGCCGACCCCGAGACGCGCCGGGACGAATTGCTGAAGGAAGTCTCCGAGATCGGCCGGCCCGACGCCTACGTCCTGCACGAGGTCATCCGGCTCGAGGGCGACGAGGAGCTGCGCCGCCACGGCCTCGCGCTGTTCCTCTCCGCCTTCGCGGCCGGGCTCAGCATCGCCCTGTCGCTGATCGTGCCGGGCGTGCTGCGAAGCCATCTCCCGGAGACCGACTGGGCCAAGATCGTCAGCTCGATGGGCTACGCGGTCGGGTTCCTGGTCGTCGTCCTCGGGCGCCAGCAGCTCTTCACCGAGAACACCATCACGCCGATCCTGCCGCTCCTGCACGACCGCTCCGTGAAGACGGCGCTCCGCGTCGTCAGGCTCTGGATGATCGTGCTGTCGGGCAACATCCTGGGCACGCTCGCGATCGCGACGCTGCTGGCCTATTCCGGCGCCTTCGAGCCTCCGGTCCTCCGGGCCTTCGCGGAGATCAGCCACGACGCCATCGCGCACGGGTTCTGGGCGACCTTCATCAAGGCCGTCTTCGCCGGATGGATGATCGCCCTGATGGTCTGGTTCCTGCCGGCCACCGCCAGCGCGGCGCCGTTCGTGATCCTCCTGATGACGTGGCTGGTGGCGCTCTGCAGCCTCGCCCACATCGTGGCCGGCTCCGTCGAGGCCTTCTACCTCGTGGTCACGGGCGCCGCCTCGCTGCACGATTACGCGGTGAAGTTCTTCCTTCCGACGCTGCTCGGCAACACGTTCGGCGGCGTGGCGCTGGTGGCGGTGCTGAACTACGGGCAGGTCGCCCCCGAGGTCGAGGAGACCAAAGCGGTCGAGGGCGAACGTCCGGACTGAGGCCGAGGACTTGGACCGAGGATTTGGGCCGAGGACTCGGGCCGCCGGCGGCACCGCCCGCCGCCCGCGACGACGGATCCGCGCCGGCCGCCTCAGTCGAGCCGCACCGGCGGGCTGATCAGGTGGTCGAGATCGTCGAGGACCCACGTCATCGTCCCGCGCAGCGGCCCGTAGAGCCCGATCTGGTGCTGCCGGTAGAGGAGGTCGTGCGTCAGCCGCGCCGAGAGCCCGTTCAGGCGCCCGCCGCCGAACGTGTAGCGGCCGAGCGTGCCCCAGCCGTTGAAATCCGCGAGCGAGACGATCGCGCCCTTCTCGGCGTAGTGGAACGGAGGCAGGTCCGCGTCGGGCGAATCCCCGCGGGCCAGCGCGCGGCCGAGATGGCGCGCGAGATGCTGCGCCTGCTGGCGTGCGGCCTGCGCGGTTGCCGGAACGGGGTGGCCGGTCCGGGAGTCGGTGAGGCTGGCGCAGTCGCCGAGGGCGATGATGGCCGGATCCCGGGTCGTGCGCAGGTCCGGGCGGACGACGAGTTGCCCGGCCCGCGAGCGCTCCAGGCCGTCGAGGCCGGCGAGCACGTCCGGCGCCTTGACGCCGGCGGCCCAGACCTTCAGCCCGGCCGGGATGCGGCGGCCGTCCTTCAGGATGAACCCGTCCGCGTCCGCGGCCGTCACCATCGCGCCGGTCCGGACCTCGACGTCGAGATCCGACAGGGTGCGGGCGGCGGCGCGCGACACCTTCTCGGGGAAGGCCGGCAACAGGCGCGGCCCGCTCTCGATCAGCGTCAGGCGCAGGCGCCCCGGCAGGTCGGGCGAGCCGTAGGCCGCGAAGAGGTTGATGGCGTGCTTGAGCTCGGCGGCCAGCTCGACGCCGGTCGCACCGCCGCCCACGATGGCGATCTCCAGCAGGCCGCCGCCGTCGAGCCGGGCCAGGAGATGGCACCGCAGCTGTTCGTGGAAGTGCTCGGCCTCGGTCAGGTCGTCGATGGTCAGGCAATGCTCGGCCACGCCCGGCGTGCCGAAATCGTTGGCGCGGCTGCCGATGGCGAGCACCAGCAGGTCGTAGGCGCGCTCCACCTCCGGAACCCCCTCCGCGGCCTCGACCGCGAGCCGGGCGCGCCTGGCCGCGCGGTCAATGCCCACCAGGGCGCCGGGCTGGAACCGGAAGCCGTTGCAGCGCGCCTGGGCGAAGAGGTCCACCTTCTGCCGGTCGGCCCGGGCCGTACCCGCCGCGAAGGTGTGCAGCATCGGCTTCCAGACGTGCGAGAGGCTGCGATCGGCGAGGGTGACGTCGGCCCGGCCGCCGCGTCCGAGGCTGGTCGCCACCTCGATCCCGGCGACGCCGCCGCCGACGATCACGATCCGTGGTCTCTCCGCCATGACGTCTCCGCATCCTCACGGGTCGGGAACGCCGGTCACGGCCTCGATGTTCGCCGCGGCGCGCGCCGATTCCACCCGGCGTCGGAAGCGCGTCCTGCGCGGCCCGTCCCTCGATCCCGCGGCGGGCGAGATCGCGTCGGCCGACAGGGGCCCTCGACCATGAAAAAAGCCGCCCGGAGGCGGCTTTCGTGAACGTCGCGCTGCTGCGTCCGGATCAGGAGCGCATGCGGGTCCGCACCTCGCCGAGGCTCGCGCGGATCAGGTTCTGGGCGGCGTCACCCTGCATCCGCTCGCGCAGGATCGTCTCCGAGACCTTCACGGCAGCCTCCGCGGCGGCGGCGCGGACCTGAGCCTCGGCCTGGGCTTCCGCCTGGGCGATCTTCGTCTCGGCGGCCTTGGTGCGGCGGGCCAGGAAATCGTCAAGCTTGCGGTGGCCTTCCTCAGCGGCGCGCTGGGCCTCCTCGCGGGCACCGGCGACGATCGACTCGGCCTCCTTCTCGGCCTCGGCGCGGCGGCGCTTGTAATCGGCCAGCACGGCCGCGGCCTCCTCGCGCAGGCGCTTGGCCTCGTCGAGCTCGTGGCGGACGCGGTTGGCGCGCCCGTCCAGGCCCTTGAGCATCGTCGAGAAGGCGCCGGCCTTCCAGGCGATGCCCATGAAGATGACGAACGCGACGGCGACCCAGAATTCGGCTTCGAGCAGCATCGTGGGATCCCGTCAGTGTGCGGTGGCGTCGAGGGCGCGGTCGAGGCTCGTCCGGTCCGGAGCCTGCCCGGTCAGACGCTCGACGATGGCCGACGCGGCCTCACCCGCGATCGAGCGGACGTTGCCCATGGCGGCCTCGGTCCGCGTGCGGATCGTCGCCTCGGAGGCGGAGAGCTTGGCGTTCAGCTCGTCCTCCAGCGCCTTGCGCTTGGTCTCGGCCTCCGCGGCCAGTTCGTTCCGGGTGGTCTGCGCGATGTCGCGCGCCTTGCCCTGGGCGTCCCGGAGGGCGGTCTCGAAGGCCACGCCGGCGGCATCCGCCTCGGCCTTCATCGCCTGCGCCTGGTCCAAGTCGGCACGCAGGCGCTCGGCGCGGGCGTGCAGGATCGACTGGATCCGCGGCAGCGCGATCTTGTCCATCAGGTAGTAGAGGAGGCCGAAGGCCAGGGCGAGCCAGATCAGCTGCGCCAGGAAGCCCGAGGTCTCGAAGGGCGGGAAGGCGCCGGAATGCGCTTCCGTATGCTCGACATGGCCCGGCACGACCTGCGTGTCGGCGCCCGGGGGCGGCGTGGTGAGGGGATTGGGCTGCGCCATGAGACCGCTACACTGACACCGTTCGCTGAGGCCACCGCCGGCGCGGTGACGGACGAAGGCGGACGCCCCGTCGCGGGAGCGTCCACCCGTTCATCGGGCCGGGGCCCGGGAGGAGACCGCGGGGACCGCGGCCTCCGGCGCCGATCAGACGGCGAAGAGCAGCAGCAGCGCGATCAGCAGCGAGAAGATGCCGAGCGCCTCGGTGAGGGCGAAGCCCAGGAGCAGGGTGGCGCGCTGGCCGTCGGCCGCGGACGGGTTGCGAAGGGCGCCGGCGAGGAACTGACCGAACAGGTTGCCGAGGCCGATGCCCGCACCCGCCATGCCGAGGCAGGCGAGGCCGGCGCCGATGTACTTCGCAGCGACGGGATCCATGGTAACTCCTGAGGTCTCTTCAGATCGAAACGTGCGGTGACGTTTGCGGCGGGTGGAGCCGGCCGATCAGTGGCCGGGGTGAAGGGCGTCGTTGAGGTAGATCGCCGTCAGCGTCGCGAAGACGTAGGCCTGAAGCGCCGCAACGAGGAACTCGAGAGCGGTCAGCGCGATCGTCAGGAACAGCGGGAGCGGCGATAGCACGCTCCAGGCGCCCGCGAGAAGGAGCTGGACCACGAAGAACGCGAAGATCTTCATCGCGATGTGGCCGGCCAGCATGTTGGCGAACAGACGGACCGACAGGCTGATCGGGCGCGAGATGAACGAGATCACCTCGATCGGGACCAGGATCGCGAGGAGCGGCTTCGGCACGCCCGACGGCACGAACAGGCCGAAGAAGTGGGTGCCGTGCTTCATCACGCCGAAGATCACCACGGTGGAGATCACCAGCGCGGCGAGGCCGAAGGTGATGATCAGGTGGCTGGTCACCGCGAAGGCGTAGGGGATCATCCCGAACAGGTTCAGGACGAGCACGAACATGAACAGCGAGAACACGAGCGGCATGAACCGCTTGCCGCCGTCGCCCGTCGCCTGGTGCACGGTGTCGGCGATGAATTCGTAGAAGATCTCGGCCAGCGACTGCATGCGGCCCGGAACGACCGAGCGGGACGCGGTCGCCACGATGGTGATGAGCGCGATCACGCCGACGGCGGCGAACATGTAGAGGGCCGACTGCGTGAACGCGAGCTGCTGGTGGCCGATATGGCCCAGCGACACGAGCGGCTTCAGCTCGAACTGATGGATCGGGTCGATCGTGACCGCCATTCCCGCTTCCGCCCTTCTTGTCCGGCGCGCCGACGGGTGTCGGCCGCCCCACATTCCCCACTGACCGGCGCGCCTTATGGCTCCTGCCGATCGCGCCGTCCCGGACGCGCGCCGGCGAAACCCGACGCCCGCATCACGTTGTAGACCCCCGCGACGAACCCCAGCATCAGGAGGACGATCAGGCCCCAGGGCTTCGTCCCGAAGACATGATCGACGATCCAGCCGAGTATGCCCCCCGCGATCACGCCCGCGACGAACTCCGTGGAGAGCGTCATGGCCTGGCCCAGCGAGGATGGCCCGCCGTCCCGAGGGCGCGTGGAATGACCGGGAGCAGCCTGCGGCCGCTTCCGTTCGATCTGCGTCTCGAGACGTCTGAGCCTCGCGGAGAGTTCGCTGTCCGTCGGCGTCTGCTCGGTCCCTCTCCCGTCCCTCGGATCGTCGCCGTTCACGGCTCAAAACTCATCGGGCGGGAGGCTGTGGAACCGGCTGGACACCCCCAGCAAGCGGGGCGCACCATAGTTTCGCCTATCTTGAGTGTCAAGGCGAACCCCATACACCGTAAGTAATTGATTTTAGTTTGGTATTCCAACTTTGTGCGATGCGCCGGAGCCGCGTCGCGCGCGAGGCCCCGGCGGGTCGATCAGGCGCCGATGATCGGCTTGATCACCTTCTCCATACCCTCGACGGTCATCTCGCCGGTGTAGCGCTCGCCGTTGATGAAGAAGGTCGGGGTCGAATCCACCTTGAAGACGTCGAGGCCGCGCTGCTTCACGGCGTTGACCGCGCTGTAGATCTTCTGGTCCTTCAGGCAGGCCTCGAAGGTCTGCTTGTTGTAGCCCGCCTGCCGGAGCATCTGCTCCAGCGCGTCCACGGGCTTCGGCGTGAAGGCCCAGGCCGCCTGCTGATCGAACAGCAGGTCGGTGATCGGATAATACTTGGCATCGCCCTGGCAGCGCGCGAGCATGAAGGCCGCCGTGGCCAGCGGGTCGAGGGGGAATTCGCGGAGCGTGAACCGCACCTTGCCGGTGTCGATGTAGCGCTCCTTCAGGGTCGGCCACGTGGTCCTGTGGAAGGCCGCGCAGTGCGAGCAGGTCATCGAGGCGTACTCGATGATCGTGCACTTGGCGTCCGCCGGGCCGAGCCAGACGTCGCCGAGGGGGCCCGGCTGCAGCAGGGCCGCCATCTCGGAATTCTGCGCCCGGGCGGGCCGCCCGAGATACGGCAGGGCGAGGCCGGCGCCGAGGGCGAGGCCGGAGAACTTGAGAGCGTCGCGTCGCGTCGTCATCGGGCAGGCTCCGCCGGATTGATCAGTCGTGGCGTCCGGATGCCGGTACTCGGGCGCGACCGTCCTGGCAAGGTGACCGAATCGACCGTTCACCGCTCCGGGCGCGTCGCCACGGCGGCGGTGCCGAGGCGGTCGAGGGCCGCGCGCAGGCCGTCATCGGCGATTCCCGCCACGGCGCGCTGGACCTCGACGGCGGCGGCCGGATCGACCCGCGCGCGGGCGGGCGCCCGGCCGGCGCGCCCGACCCGGTCCTGCTGCAGCACGATCCGGGAGACGCAGGCCCAGCCGTAATGGGCGTTGATCCGCTGGATCACCACCGGCGCGAGATGCTGCAACTCGAGCGCGAAGACGCCCTCGACGCGCACGACCAGCGTGCCGGATTCGGGCGCGGCGGACTCGCTCCGGCGGCGCTTCGGCCATTCCAGCTTGGACGGGCGGCAGTAGCGGGCCAGCCGCTCGCCGACGATCTCCGGCCACGCGGCCAGGATGTCGGTCGAGGCGAAACCCTGCGCCGCGAAGGCCGGCCCGATGCAACTCTCGATCAGTTCGGCCAGCGGTTTGACGCGCGCCATGGTGGTTCCGGCCCCGTGGATCCGAGAAGGTTAGCGCAGGATGGTTGACGAAGGGAGCACGCGCCGGCGCTTTCGCCGCCCTATGATCGCCGCGGCGCTCCGGCTATGCAGCGCGACCCCTGTCGACCCGCCCATGCCGCCTCGCACAGCCACGGATCCTGAAGCCGGTCCCGGACCGCGCGCCGACGACCTGCTCGCCTGGTACGACCGGCATCGGCGGGTGCTGCCCTGGCGGGCGCTCGCCGGCGCGGTCCCCGATCCCTACCGGGTCTGGCTGTCCGAGGTGATGCTGCAGCAGACCACCATCGCGGCGGTGCGGCCGTATTTCGAGCGCTTCCTGACGCGCTTCCCCGACATCTTCGCCCTGGCCGAGGCCCCCGAGGAGGCGGTGATGTCGGCCTGGGCCGGCCTCGGCTATTACTCCCGCGCGCGCAATCTCCACGCCTGCGCGAAGGCGGTCGCGGCGGCCGGGGGGCGCTTCCCCGACACCGCCGAGGGCCTGCGCAAGCTCCCGGGAATCGGCGCCTACACGGCCGGCGCGATCGCCGCGATCGCGTTCGACCGGCCGGAGGCCGCCGTCGACGGCAATGTCGAGCGGGTCCTGAGCCGGGCCTACGCGGTGGAGGCGCCGCTCCCGGGCAGCCGGCCGGAGATCCGCCGCCTGACGCAGGCGCTCGTCCCGCAGGAGCGGCCGGGCGACTTCGCCCAGGCGCTCATGGACCTCGGCGCGACGATCTGCACGCCCAAGCGCCCCGCCTGCGCGCTCTGCCCGTGGATGCGGCCCTGCCGGGCGCGGTCGCTGGGCACGCAGGAGACCTTCCCGCGCAAGATCAGGGTGGCCAAGGGGGCGCTCCGCCGCGGCGCCGCCTTCGTGGCGATCCGCAGCGGCGACGAGGCGGTGCTGCTGCGGACCCGCGCCCCCGAGGGGCTGCTCGGCAACATGGCCGAGCCGCCGGGGAGCGCCTGGGAGCCGGATTACGACGTGGCCGCCGCCCTGCTGGACGCGCCCCTCGACGCGCGTTGGAAGCGGCTCCCGGGCCTCGTCCGCCACGGCTTCACGCATTTTCCCCTGGAGCTGACGGTGTTCGTGGCCCGCGTCGCGCTGGCGACGCCGGCTCCGGCCGGCATGCGCTTCACGCCGCGCGGCGCCCTCGCGGACGAACCGCTGCCCGGCCTCATGCGCAAGGTCCTGGCGCACGCCTTCGACCCGAAGCCGGAGCCCGAGAAGAAGCCGCGCGGGCGTCCGAGGAAGGAACCGCCGCCGATGCCGCTGCTGGCGGCGATGGAGCCACCGGTCTCGATGCCGGATCCGGACCCGCGCCCGCGCGTGCGCGCCGTCCCGAAGCCCCAGCCGAAGGCGGCGCCGGTGCCGCCGCAGGAGACGGACGAACTGTTCGACGGGGAGGTCGAGCCATCGCCCGCACCGGCGCGGGCCCGGTCATCGCCGCGGCGGCCGGGGCCGGCCCGGAAGCGGTAGCCGACCGTCATCGCGAGCGCAGCGAAGCGACCCAGGGCAGCGCGACATCTGTCTGCGAGGCGCTGCTGGATTGCTTCGCTCCGCTCGCAGAGACGGTGTGCTGGCTCAGCCGTTGGCCATCGCCTGCCGGAGACCGGCCCGGTAGCTGTCGATCACCACCGGCTTGCCGCCGCGCTCCACGTGCCAGAACGTCCAGCCGTTGCAGGCCGGCAGGCCCTGCACGAGCGCGCCGATCTTGTGGATCGAGCCGATGACGAGGCCGTTGTCGAGCTGGCCGTCCGGGCGCACCGTGGCGCGGAACCGGCGGCGCTCGTCGGTCACGGTCTCGCCCGGCCGGATGTGGCCCGCCTCGATCACCGACAGGAACGGCACCCGCGGCTCGGCGCGCTTGGTCGGTGCCACCATGAGGGCGGCCCTCGACAGGGTCTCCACGGCGGCGATCCGCTCCCGGGCCGCCTCGGCGTAGGTCGCCTCGCGCTCGATGCCGATGAAGCGGCGGCCGAGGCGCTTGGCGACGGCGCCGGTCGTGCCGGTGCCGAAGAACGGGTCGAGCACCACGTCGCCGGGATTGGTCGCCGCGAGCAGCGTCCGGGCGAGCAGGGCCTCGGGCTTCTGGGTCGGGTGGACCTTGCGGCCCTCCGCATCCTTCAGCCGCTCCTCGCCGGTGCAGAGGGGGATGAACCAGTCCGAGCGCATCTGGAGGTCCTCGTTGCCCCCTTTCAGCGCCTCGTAATGGAAGGTGTAGCCCTTCGAGTCGGCCGAGCGCGAGGCCCAGATCAGGGTCTCGTGGGCGTTGGTGAAGCGCTTGCCGCGGAAGTTCGGCATCGGGTTGGCCTTGCGCCAGACGATGTCGTTGAGGATCCAGTAACCGAGATCCTGCAACGCGCTCCCGACCCGGAAGATGTTGTGGTACGACCCGATCACCCAGAGGGTCGCGTTCGGCTTCATCACGCGGCGGCAGGCGGCGAGCCAGTCCCGGGTGAAGGTGTCGTAGGCCTCGAAGGTCGCGAACTTGTCCCAGTCGTCGTCGACCGCGTCGACGCGGCTCTGGTCCGGGCGCAGGAGGCCGGCGTCGCCGAGCTGAAGGTTGTAGGGCGGATCGGCGAACACGCAGTCGACGCTCGACGCCGGCAAGGCGTTCATGGCCGCGATGCAGTCCCCGACGAGTACCTGGTCGAGGGGCAGAGAACGCTGGGTGGGTACGAGACCCATCCGTGGCGCCGACGCGGGCCGCCCGGCACGCGAGACCTGTTTCCGGGCGACGGCGTCGGCAGCCACGGTACGCGGGGAAGCCATGGCAAACACCGGTTACGCGACTGACCGGCAGACCATGCGCCGGGTACGGTAAAGGTCACGTTGTCGATTTCGCGTCCGGCGCGTCCCGTTCTGGGGCTGCAGATTTTGCCGACCGGGCGCCCGGACAATCCTCCGACAGATTAAGCAACCGTTACCCGGCCGCGCGGCGCCGCCGGGATCGGGCGACAACACTCTATCCCTGCGGGTCGCGCGCGGCCGCGGCAGCCTGTGCTTCGGAAACAGCCGCGCACGACAATCATCGTCGTGCCAGGGGCGCCGGGCGGGTCGCGCTTCCACCTCAGCGGGACGCAGGGTCACGCTCCGCGCAAGACTTAAGAATGATGTCCTATTTTGCATCCTCCCTGACGGAGGCGAGCAGTTCTTGCTGAATACGCAGAACCACACGCCAATGCATCACCCGCAACAAGAGCGGAAATAAACTGAAATAAGCCGCCATGTAATGGGGATGACCAGCGCGAAATCGGCCAAAATGTGACCCCGACAGCCCGAAAAAGCCTGCCATATTCCGGCCCGTTTCGGGCACGACTGGCGCCGCCCCGACAAAAACAATGGGAATGCGTCGAGAATGTCGTTCGGTTTCGGTAAGCTCGTTGTCTCGCTTGGAATGCTGTCCACCGTCGTCGGAACCAGCCTCCCGGCCGCCGCCCAGAGCGGAGCGGCCTCCTGGTACGGGAGCGGCCATCGCACCGCCAACGGCGAGCGTTTCAACCCCAACGGACTGACCGCCGCCCATCGCAGCCTGCCGTTCGGCACCCGGGTCCGCGTCGAGAACAAGCGGACCGGCCGCTCGATCGTCGTGCGCATCAACGACCGCGGTCCGTTCGTGCGCGGCCGCATCATCGACCTGTCGCGCGGCTCCGCCCGCGCCCTCGGCATGGGCGGCGTCAGCTACGTGTCGCTGCAGGTCGTGCACTGACCCTTCACGGGCATCGAGCGCCCCGGCGCGCCTCCGCCCCGCGCGGGCGGGGCGGCCTCCGGGGCGTTGTCTGCCGGACCCGGACGCACCATCTGCTGCCGGGTTCAGCTCGGATCACCCGCCCATGCCCAAGCCCCTCATCGTCGACATCCCGCACGACCTCGGCCGCGACGAGGCCAAGCGGCGCCTGGAGCACGGCACGGATCAGGCGCGGGCCCTCCTCGCCAAGAGCGGAATCACGGTGGACCAGCTCGCCTGGACGGGCGACCGGCTCGATTTCGGCGTGTCCGCGGTGGCGCAGAAGATCGCCGGCACGATCGACGTGGGCGCGGAGAGCGTGCGCCTCGAGGTGAAGCTGCCGTTCCTCCTCGCCCTGTTCGCCGAGAAGATCCAGAAGGTGGCGAGCAAGGAGGGCAACCTCCTGCTGACGAAGAAGTAGCCCTCCGGAACCGGATCCGCCGCACTCTGTTTCCGCGGGACCGGTGCCGCTGTGGACCACCGGTCTCGCGGAGGATGACGGTGCCCGATTTCACGCTCGCCGACCCGGGGCAGGTCCCCGAGGTGCCGCCGCAGCCGACGCCGGTGCCGGACCGCCCCTACGATCCGCCGCAGGCGCCGACCCAGCCGCCCGGGCCGGAGATCCCCGGGAACACCCCGGCGGAGGCGCCGGGCATCCAGCCGCCCGAGATCCCCGTCAACGATCCGGGCGTGCCCGAGATCAGCCCGCCGACGGGACCGGCCAACCCGATCGCCTGACCGGGCGCCGACCGACGGGGGCGGCTCTGTTTGAACAGGCCGCCCCGCGCTGCCATAAGCCGGCCCATGGCCGCTCCCCCGCTCCTCACCCTCCAGGACGTCGCGCTCACCTTCGGCGGTACGCCGCTGATCACGGGCGCGAGCCTCGCCATCGCGCCGGGCGAGCGCACCTGCCTCGTCGGCCGGAACGGGTCGGGGAAGTCGACGCTCATGAAGATCGCCGCGGGCCTCACGGAGCCCGACCGGGGCCGGCGCTTCGTCCAGCCCGGCACGACGATCCGCTACCTCGCGCAGGAGCCGGATTTCACGGGCTTCGCCACCACCCTGGATTTCGTCGAGGCCGGCCTGCCGCCGGGCGAATCGACCCACCGCGCCCGCTACCTGCTGGAGAGCCTCGGCCTGACCGGCGCGGAGGATCCGAGCAAGCTCTCCGGCGGCGAGGGGCGCCGCACCGCGCTGGCGCAGGCGCTCGCCCCCGAGCCCGACGTGCTGCTCCTCGACGAGCCCACCAACCATCTCGACCTGCCGGCGATCGAGTGGCTCGAGACGGAGTTGAAGGGCACCCGCGCGGCCCTCGTGCTGATCAGCCACGATCGGCGCTTCCTCTCGGCCCTGTCGCGGGCCACGATCTGGCTCGACCGCGGCGAGACCCGCCGGATCGACCAGGGCTTCTCCAGCTTCGAGGCGTGGCGCGACGCCTTCTTCGAGGAAGAGGAGCGGGACCAGCACAAGCTCGACCGCAAGATCGCCGCCGAGGAGCACTGGCTGCGCTACGGCGTCACCGCGCGGCGCAAGCGCAACGTCCGTCGCCTCGGCAACCTGCACGAACTCCGGCAGAACCGACGCGAGGTGCGCCGCCCCGTGGGCAGCGTCAGCATGCAGGCCTCGGACGCCGAATCTTCCGGGAGCCTCGTCGTCGAGGCCCGGGACATCGCGAAGAGCTACGGCGAGCGCAGGATCGTCGACGGGCTGTCCCTGCGGGTGATGCGGGGCGACCGGCTCGGCATCGTCGGGGCGAACGGCGCGGGCAAGAGCACCCTGATCAACCTGCTGATGGGCCGGCTCGCGCCGGATGGCGGGCAGGTGGTGCTCGGCACCAACCTGCTGCCGGTGGTGCTCGATCAGGCCCGCGCCGTGCTGGAGCCCGGCATGACCGTCACCGACGTGCTGACCGGCGGCCGCGGCGACAGCGTCACGGTGAACGGCCAGAGCCGCCACGTGATCGGCTATCTCAAGGACTTCCTGTTCACGCCCGAGCAGGCGCGCACGCCGGTCTCGGTTCTCTCCGGCGGCGAGCGCAACCGGCTGCTGATCGCCCGGGCCCTGGCCCAGCCGGCCAACCTCCTCGTCCTCGACGAGCCCACCAACGACCTCGACCTCGAGACCCTCGACCTGCTCCAGGAGATGCTGGGCGACTACCAGGGCACGCTGATCCTGGTGAGCCACGACCGCGACTTCCTGGACCGCGTGGCCGGCAGCGTGCTGGTCTCGGAGGGCGCCGGTCGCTGGGTCGAGTATGCCGGCGGTTACAGCGACATGCTGGTCCAGCGCGGCCAGGGCGTCGAGGCGCGGACCGTCGCGCCGAAGGCGAAAGAGTCGCGCGAGCGCGCCGCCGCGCCGGCCGCCCAGCCGTCGGGCAAGCCCAAGCTCGGCTTCAAGGACCAGCACGAATTGAAGACCCTGCCGGCCCGCATCGAGAAGCTGGAGGCGGCGATCGCCCAGCTCCGCACGATCCTCGCCGACCCCGAGCTCTACGCCCGCGACCCGGCCCGGTTCGACAAGGCCTCGACCATGCTGGCCCAGGCCGAGACCGAGCTGTCGCAGGCGGAGGACCGCTGGCTGGAACTGGAGATGCTTCAGGCGGGGTGAGAGCCGCACCGTCGCGCCGCGAGACGTACCCGACCGGAGACCGCATGACCGCCTATCAGACCCTCGAACAGCGCTTCGCCCGGCTCGCCGCCCTGGAGGGCGCGGCCGGGATCCTCGGATGGGACGCGCAGACCCTGATGCCGGACGGCGCCGCCGAGGCCCGCGGCGACCAGCTCGCGATCCTCCGCGGGCTCGCCCACGGGATGCTCACGGCCCCCGAGGCCGCCGAGGAGCTGGCGGCGGCCGAGCAGGGCGGCGACCTCGAGCCCTGGCCCGCCGCCAACCTGCGGGAGATGCGCCGCGCGCAAGGACACGCCACGGCGGTCCCCCGCGACCTCGTCGAGGCCAGCTCCCGCGCCGTGTCCCGCTCGGAGATGGTCTGGCGCGAGGCGCGGCGCGACGCCGATTTCGCCCGCCTCGAACCCCACCTCGCCGAGGTGCTTCGGCTCCAGCGGGAGATCGGCCAGGCGAAGGGCGCGGCCCTCGGCCTCGATCCCTACGACGCGCTGCTCGACAGCTACGATCCCGGCATGCGCCGGGCGACGATAGACCCGCTCTTCGCGGACCTGACCGACTGGCTGCCGGCCCTGATCGCCCGCGCCCGGGAGATCCAGGCGTCCCGGCCGGCACCGCTCCCGCTCGCCGGCCCGTTCGACGTGGCGGTGCAGCGCGATCTCGGCCTGAAGCTGATGGCGGCGGTCGGCTTCGACTTCACCCGCGGCCGGCTCGACATCAGCCTGCACCCGTTCTGCGGCGGCGCCACCGACGACGTGCGGATCACGACGCGCTACGACGCGGCCGATTTCGGCCGGGCGCTGATGGGCGTTCTCCACGAGACCGGGCACGCCCTCTACGAGCAGGGCCGGCCGGCGGCGTGGCGCAACCAGCCGGTCGGCGCGGCGCGCGGCATGAGCCTGCACGAGAGCCAGTCGCTCATCGTCGAGATGCAGGCCTGCCGGAGCCGGGAGTTCTTCACCTTCCTGGCGCCGCTCCTGCAGGCGGCGTTCGGGCGATCCGGGCCCGAATGGTCGCCGGAGAACCTGCACGCGCTCAACACCCGGGTCGCGCCCGGCTTCATCCGGGTGGATGCCGACGAGGCGACCTACCCGGCCCATATCCTGCTGCGCTACCGGCTGGAGACCGCGATGATCGCGGGCGACCTCGCGGTGCGCGACCTGCCGGGGGCGTTCAACGACGGCCTGCGCGACCTCCTCGGGCTCACGGTGCCCGACGACCGGGTCGGCTGCCTGCAGGACATCCACTGGCCGAGCGGCGCCTTCGGCTATTTCCCGACCTACACGCTCGGCGCCCTGGCGGCCGCGCAGCTGTTCCGGGCGGCCCGCGCGGCCGAGCCGGCGCTGCCGGGCTGCCTCGCGCAGGGCGATTTCGGCCCCCTGCGGGACTGGCTCCGCACGCATGTCCACGCGGTGGGGAGCCTGCTCGACACCGACGACCTCCTCACCCGCGCCACCGGGACGAGGCTCGGCACGGCGGCGTTCCGGGCCCATCTGGAGGCGCGCTACCTCGGGGGCGCGGGCGCCTGAGACGCGGTGGCCGGGGAGGGAACGAACGACCCCTCCGCCGGCGACGCCTAAAGCGTCACCACGTCGACGGCGTCGCCGAGCCGGTCGCGAGCGATGTCCGCGACGTGGCGGTGGTGCGTGAACAGGATCGGCTGGACCCGGGCGCCGATCGCCGCGAGCGCATCGAGGCCGTAGCCGGTCCGGGTCTCGTCGAAGGTCGAGAACAGGTCGTCGCCGATGAAGGGGGCCGGCTCGGCGCGGCCGGCGTAATCCTCCAGATAGGCCAGCCGCAGGGCGAGGTAGAGCTGGTCGCGGGTGCCCTCGCTCATGCCCTCGATCGCGACCGTGCCGCCGCCGGCGCGCTGCCCGGCGAGCTTCGGCGTGTCGGCCTCGTCGTAGATCTGCGCCAGACCGGAGAACGCGCCGCCGGTGAGAGCCTGGAACAGCGCGCCCGCCCTTGTGACGAGCGGGTCCTGCTGTCCCGCGCGGTGGCGGGCGACCGCCTGTCCGAGCATCAGCCCGGCGAGCCGCAAGACGGCCCAGGAGCGGGAAGCCGCCTGGAGATCCGCCTCCGCGGCCTTGCGCTCCGCGAGGGCCAGCTCGGCGCCGGTGCCGCCCTCGAGCTCCGCCCGCCGCCGCTCCGCCCGGTCGCGGTCCGCGAAGATGACCTGCCCGCGCTCGGCCTGCTCGTCGGCCTCGAGCGACAGCCGCGCCAGCTCCGCCTCGATCGCCTCCGGCGACACGGTCTCCAGGCCGGCGCGCAACTCGGCCTCCGGAAGCCCGTCCGCCGCGCCCGCGAGCGTGCCGCGGAGCCGCAGGCGCTCGGCGCGCAGCGCCTCGCGCGCGCTGAGGCGGCCGAACAGCCGGTCGATCTCCGGCGTCGGTGCCGCGGCGAGGTCCGGCATCACCTCGGCCACCTGCCGGGCGAGCGTCGCCCGCGCCGCGTCGCGCGAGTCGCAGGCGCCGCGATGGGCGGCCTCGGCCTCGTCGCGGCGGCGGTCGAGCTCGGCGCGGCGCGCCTCGCGGGCCTGCGCGGCGACGAGGCGGCCGTGGAGCGATCGGACCGCGCCGGCGGGCGACACCTCCGCGAGGTCGGGCGCCAGGGCCTCGACCAGGGCGGCGGCGGTGGCTCGGAACGCCTCCATGTCCCGGCGGATCCCCGCCGAGCGGCGCTGCAGGGCGGCCCGCTCCGCCAGCCGGTCGGGCACGCTGCGCCACGCCTCCAGCGCGCCCTCGGCCTCCTCCGGACCGGCCGTGCCGTCGAGGCCGAGGGGCAGCAGCGCAGCCTCCCAGTCGGCCCGCCAGGCGGCGCGGCGGGCGGCGGTCTCCGCGAGGCTCGCCTCCAGCCGATCGACGGACAGTCCAGCCGCGCGCAGCAGGCCGGCGGTCTGCAGGTTGGCCTCCCAGCGGCTCGCCAGGGCGGCGATCCGCGCTTCGAGACCGTCCAGCGCGGCGGCGATCTCGAGGTCCGGCGCGGCGTCGAGGCCGGCGCGGCTGCGCAGGTCGGCCAGGGGCCCCCGCGCGGCCTCGATCCGTGCCAGGAGCCGGTCGGCCTCGATCCGCTGCGCGGCGAGGCGCTGCTCGGCCTCGATCAGGCTCTCCACCTCGGCGAGCCAGGCCGCCATCTCGGCCGGAGGACCGGGCACGAGCCCGGCGGGCCGCCACGCCTCGCGCCACGCCGCCTCGCCCGCCGCGATCTCCGCGGCGAGACCGGCGAGGACGTCGTCGGCCCGCGCGGCCTCCGCCTCCTCGGCGGCGAGCCGTTCCAGGTCGGCCGCGTGGGCGGCGACCCGGGCGGCGTCGGAGGCGCGCTCGTCCGCGACGCGGTCGGCCTCGAGGAGCGCGCGCTCGAAGGCCGCGACCTCGGCGACGGCGGCCGCCCGGCCGGCCGCGAGGGCGTCGCGCAGCGGCGCGAACGCCGCGTCGCGGGTTGACCGCAGGGCGTCGAGCCGCTCCAGGGTGGCGACGGGCCGGCCGGCCTCGCGCTCGCGCAGCCGCGCCCGGGTGACCGCGACCTGCCGGCGGGCGGCGTCGCACCGGTCGGCGGCCCGCTCGTGCTCGCGGGTCTTGGCCTCGAGGCCCTGACGGTAGCGCGCGACCGTGTCGGGGGCGGGCAGGGGCGTCCGCACGAGGGCGGCGAGGTCGGGCACCGGCGGCGACAGCCGCTCGGCCTGGTTGCGCAGCAGCGCCGCCTCCCGGCGGATCGCGCCGTCGAGGGTGTCGCGGGCGGCGATCCACTCGTGCAGCCGGGCGAGGGGCTTCAGCGCCTCCCGGAGCGGGGTCGGATCCCGGGCCGCGTCGGCCGCCTCCACCTCGCGGGCGAGGCGTTCCCGCTCGGCGCGGGCGGCGGCGAGGTCGCGGGCGATCTGCTCCTCGGCGGCCGCCAGGGTCCGGCCGTCGCGGATCAGCCGCTCGGTCCGCGCCCGCGCGGCGTCCGGGGGCTGGCGGGCCTCCAGCGCGGCGAGGTCGGGCACGCCGATCCGGGCGCGCAGCCGCTCCAGATCCAGCCCGACCTTGTGGGCGTCGCCCTCGATGCGGGGCAGGTCGGTGCCGCCCTTCTCGAACTCCCGGGTGCCGCTGAACGCCGCCAGGATCTCGTCCGCCCGATGGGTCAGCCCCGGCTCGACCGGCACCGATTCGGCCTCGCCGCGGGCCCGGTCGCGCGCGGTCTCGGCCCGCTCCGCCTCGGCGTCCGCGGCGCGGCACGCGTCCAGGGCGGCCCCGAGGCGGGCGATCCAGGCGGGATCCGCGTCGACGAGGTCGGTCTCGGCGGCGATGCGCCGCTCGAGCGCGTCGATCTCGGCGATGATCGGGCGGACGCGCTTGAATCGTTCCAGCCGGGCGCGCGCGACCGCGCCGGCCTTCTGCTCGGACCGGAGCGCCTCGAGCTGCGCGGCCGCCGCGGCGATCTCGTCATTCAGGGCGCGCCAGTCGCCGGCGCGCAGGCCCCGCTCGCGGATCGCCCGCCGGGCCGTCTCGTGGCGCTCCAGCGCCTGGTAGAAGGTCCGGTGCTTGGCCTGGCGCGGGGCGAAGATGGCGTCGGCCTCCGCGTCGAGCGTCGTCTGCAGCTCCGTGAGGCCGCGCAGGCCCGAGCCCGCCGCGAACAGGCTCGCACCGACCTCGCCCTCCACGTCGACCATCTCGCGGCCCCCGGCCCGGAGGCTCGCCGCGTCGAGTCCGAAGGCCCGGCAGAACACCGTCCGGGACAGGCCGCCGAGGAACGGGGCCAGCGCGTCGTCGGCGAGCGGCGCGTCGGCGGCGTCGATGAGGGTGCGGCTGTTGCCCTTCCGGCGGCGGAAGGACAGCCGGCGTCCGTCGGCGGCGGCGATCTCCGCGCCGAGGCGCAGCTTCGGCATGTCGTGCAGGAAGGCGTAGGGCGTCGTCTTCCCGAAGCCGAACAGCAGGTCGGTGACCGCCGCCAGCGCGGTGCTCTTACCGGCCTCGTTGGCGCCCAGCACGACGTGCAGGCGCGCGTCGGGCCGGAACGCGACGGTGCGGTCCGTGAAGGCGCCGTAGCGCTCCAGGGCGAGGCGGATCAGGCGCATCGGGGGTCCATGGGCGCGCGCCTCAGCAGTGCCGGCCGCCGAGGCGTCCGAGGACGAGGGCCTCGGCCTCGGCGCAGAGCGCGTCGAACTCCGCGTCGAGGTCGGCCTCGGCGGCGGCCGTCCCCGGCATCCGGCCGCCGATCTCGGCCAGCACCGCCTTCGCCCGGGCGCGGAACTCGGGGTCGCGGTCGAGGTCGGCAAGCAGGGCCGCGGGGTCGATGGCGGCGCCGGTCGGCTCCGCCGCGGCGCGCGGGCGGCGGGTCTCGATCTTCAGGCGCTCCAGCCAGATGTCCTCGTGCAGCCGGTGCGCGGCCGCCTGGATCTCGGCCGTCAGGGACTCGCGATCGGCCGCGAGGGCGTCGTGGGCCCGGGTCGTCCCCGCGAGGTGGACGCGGACCAGGAGCAGCCGGCGCGCCGCGATCCCGGCCAGGGGCCTCAGCGCCGCCTCGACGGCCTCGACGGCGCCGCGCGCGTCGGCCACCGCCGCGAGGTCGACCGTGATCTGCTCGAACCGCGCCCGGTCGAGGGGCAGGCGGCTGACGCCGGTCACCCGCCCGTCGGCGACGTCGACCACGACGGCGCCCTTCTCGCCGCACTCGCGCACGCTCCGGCCCTGGAGATTGCCGGGGAACACGATCCAGGGATCCCGGGACAGCTCCGCGTACTCGTGGATGTGGCCCAGCGCCCAGTACTCGTAGCCCCGGGCCGCAAGGTCGGCGACCGAGCAGGGGGCGTAGGTCTCGTGGGCGGCGTGGCCGGTGCAGGAGGTGTGCAGGACCCCGAGGTTGAACCAGCCCGGCACGGCGGCCGGGTAGGTGAGCGAGAGGTTCTCCTCCACCGCCCGGCCCTGGAAGCTGCGGCCGTGGACCGCGACGCGGAGCGCGTCGAGGCGCAGGGTGCCGGCGCGGGCGGTCGGGAAGACGTGGACGGAGGCCGGCAGCGTGATCGAGCGCGTGATGACGCTCTCGGCGTCGTGGTTGCCGCGCACGAGGATCGTCGGGATGCCGGCGCGGTCGAGGCGCGCGACCTGCCGGGCGAAGAACAGGCCGATCGTGGTGTCGGCCCAGTCGCCGTCGTAGACGTCGCCCGCGACAACCACGAAGGCGACCGACCGCTCGATCGCCTGGGTCACCAGATCCTCGAAGGCCTGCCGGCTCGCCGCGGCGAGGCGCCGGGCCAGATCCGCGTCGCGCGCGGCGAGGCCCGACAGCGGGCTGCCGAGATGCAGGTCGGCGGCATGGATGAAGCTGAACGCCGTCATGGCCTCCGGACGGGATCGGTGGGATGGCGGTGCGCGGCAATCCGCGGAGTGGCCGGCGTCGCCCTGCCGGCTCTTAGGCCGCCGACCGGGTCGGCCTCAAGCGTCGCCCGGCGATGGGCTGTGGGGCGCGCAGGTCGGACCGCGCCGGCGCCGACCGCGGCGCGCCCGGGCCCGGCGCGAAAGCGGTCGAACGTCCCGGCTCCGGGCGCGTTAGAGCGTGGCGGTGGCGGGAGCGCCGCGCGTTGAGGTACGAGACCGGCCCGATGAATCCTGCTGCACGCCCGGCCCGCTCCAACACCGCACCGTCACCCGTCACGCCGATCCGCCCCGCCGAGCGGCCGCACCAGCCATTCAAGATCGTGAGCTGGAACCTGCTGCGGCGCACCGGCGCGGCGGTGGACGACGTCGCCGCCCTCGTGGCGCAGGAGAAGCCCGACCTGCTGCTGATGCAGGAGGCGACCCGCGCCATCGGCTTCCTGCTGGACCGGATCGGCGGCCACTACGCCTGGGCGCCCCTGCCGGGCCGGATCCACGGGCTCGCCATGTGGAGCCCGAAGCCCTGGGCGGCGCCGCCCCGGGTCATCGCGCTCCCCTCCGGCGCCCTCGTGCACCGGGTCTGCCAGATCCTCGATCTCGGCGAGTTCGGCGTGGCCAACGTCCACCTGTCGCACGGACAGATGCTGAACCGGCGCCAGCTGCGGCGCATCGTCAGCGAGCTGCCGCCGCGGGCGGCCGTGCTGGGCGACTACAATATCGTCGGCCCGGCGCTGATCCCGGGCTTCCGCGACGTCGGACCGCGGCAATCGACCCACGCGATGGTCGAGGTGCTGCCGCTGCGGCTCGACCGCTGCCTCGCCCGCGGGCTCGTCTGCCACGCGCACGCGGTGCTGCCGCGGGGACGCTCCGATCACCGGCCGATCGTCGTCCATCTCGGCCCGGCGCCGGAGGCGCACGCCCCCGCCCGGTTCAAAGGTATGGCAGCAGCAGTCGCACGCCTGCGTCGCGCAGACGGATCGGCAGGCCGCGCGCGGCGAGATCCTCCCGGCTGAGCCGCGCCTCCATCTTGCCGCGCATGAACCGGTCGAGGTCGGCGGCGAGGTTGGCGTCGATGATCTCGACGTTCAGCTCGAAATTGAGCCGGAAGCTGCGCATGTCCCAGTTGGCGCTGCCGACGAAGCACCAGATGTCGTCGACCACCATCGCCTTGGAATGGTCGAAGGGCGGCTCGTCGAGCCAGACGTTCACGCCAGCCCGCAGCAGCGGGTCGAGATGCGCCCGGGTCGCCCAGTCGATGTAGGGATGGTCGCTGACCCGCGGGATGATCACGTCGACGGTGATGCCCCGGGTCGCGGCCTGGGCCAGCGCGCCGGTCACCAGCTCGTCGGGAAGGAAGTAGGGCGTCACGAAGCGCACCGACCGGCGCGCGCAGGCGAGCGCCTGGAGGATGACCTGCTCGATCTTCTCGACGTCCGCGTCCGGGCCGGAGGTCACCGCCCGGGCGACGCTCGGTCCGCAGGGCTCGAGGTCGACGAACCACGGGGGGCCGTCGAGGATCTCGCCGTCCACGAAGGCCCAGTCGGCCGCGAACGCGGCGGCGAGCTGCTCGACCACGGGGCCGGTCAGGCGGAAATGCGTGTCCCGGATCGGGTGCTCGGGCTTCAGGGCGACGCGATTCGGGTGCGAGATGTTGAGGCCGCCCGTGAAGGCGATCCGGCCGTCGACGATCAGCAGCTTCTTGTGCGAGCGCAGATTGAGGAACGGCATCCGCCAGGGGAGGGCGGAGTGCATGAACAGGGCGGCCGGCACCCCGGCGGCCGTCAGGCGGTGGTAAACCGGCGCCCGGAAATAGCCGCCGCCGATCCCGTCGATGATGACGCGGACCTGCACGCCCCGGGCCTTCGCCTCCACGAGGGCGTCGCAGAATTCGCGGCCGGTGGCGTCGTCCCGGAAGATGTAGCTCGACAGGCCGATGCTGGACCGCGCCGCGCGGATCGCCGCCAGCATCTGCGGATAGCCGGCGTCGCCGTTGCGGAACATCTGCACGGTGTTGCCCGCGAAGGCCGGCAGGCTCGTGATCCGCCGGATCGCCCTGTCGAGGGGCCAGAGCGCCTCCGGCACCACGGCGTCGTCGGTGTCGGGCAGCTGCGTCGCGTCGGACGGCTTGGTCCGCAGCCGCCGCGCGCGGCGCGAGACCCGGTTGATGCCGAAGGTCAGGTACAGGGCGGTGCCGAAGATCGGCGACAGCCACGCGAGCCCGATCCAGCCCACCGCCACGCTGACCCGGCGCTTGCGCAGCAGGGCGTGCAGGGTGACGCCGATCGCCAGCGCGAAGCCGATCAGGGCCTCGACATCCGACCGCATCAGGGCGGTCGACTGGACCCAGCGGGTGATCGCGTTTTCCAAGGTGAGGCTATCCGGGTTCGCGTCGGGAGGCGCCGGATCGACCTGAAGCGCATGCGGCGGGCGGATTAATCCGCCGGCTTGGCCGGATGCGCAATGGGCGCGGCGGCCGCGGCGGCCGCGGGCCGCTCGCAGCGATAGGGTCCGCTGCCGTCGAGGGCCCCGTACAGGACCCGGCCGCCGGAAGCGATACAGCGCGCCTTGGCCTCGGCATAGGGCCGGTGAAAGCTCCAGATGGTGATCATCGGCCCGATCGTCGCGAGGCAGACGCCGCCGAAGATCACGGCGGCGGCCCAGGTCGCGCCGTTGCGGTTCGGCCGCGGGGGCCGCGGCGGCGGCATCGTGCCGTAGAAGGACAGCGTCAGACCGAGCAGGTCGAGGGTGCTCATCAGCCGTTCCGCGTGGCGGCGCCGAGCCCGGCAGGGTCGGACAGGCCCCTCATCCTAGGGCAGGGCGGCGCCATCACCTATGCGCGTCGCGCCGAAGGGCCTGCGTCGTATCGCGCCAGTGCGCGGACCGGGACGCCGGCTCACGGCTCCCAGCGGGGCGGCCGCTTGCCCAGGAAGGCGTCGATCCCCTCCTGCGCGTCGGCCATCATCATGTTCCGGGTCATGACCTCGGCGGTGTAGCCGTAGGCGTCCTCCAGACCCATCTCGATCTGCCGGCCGAACGCCTCCTTGCCGATCGCCAGGACGCGCCGGGCCTTCCCGGCGATCCGGGCCGCCAGGGCGCCCACCGCCGCGTCGAGATCCGCCTCCGGCACGGCGCGGTTGACCAGCCCGATCCGCAGGGCCTCCGCGGCGTCGATCGGCTCACCGACCAGCAGCATCTCCAGGGCGGCCTTGCGCGATACGGCGCGCGACAGGGCGACCATCGGGGTCGAGCAGAACAGGCCGATCTGCACCCCCGGGGTCGCGAAGCGGGCGGTCTCGGCGCAGATGGCGAGATCGCAGGTGGCGACGAGCTGGCAGCCGGCGGCGGTGGCGATCCCGTGCACCCGGGCGATCACCGGCTGCGGCAGGCGCGTGAGGCTCAGCATCAGCCGGGCGCAGGTGCGGAACACCGCCTCAGTCGCCTCGCGGGACGGATCGGCGCGCATCTCCTTGAGATCGTGCCCGGCGCAGAAGGCGGGGCCGGCCCCCTGCAGGATCACCACCCGCACGGACGGATCCGCGCGGATCGCGTCGAGCTGCTCCTGGAGCGCGCCCATCAGGGCCATCGACAGGGCGTTGCGGGCCTGCGGCCGGTTCAGCGTCAGCGTCGCGACCCCGTCGGCATCGCTGCGCAACAGCACCGGCGCCTCCGGGCTGGCGGCGTGGGCCGTGGCGAGGGCTGCGGTCATGGCGGCGTCTCCCGGCGCCGGCCTCCCTGGCACGGGGCCGGTCGCGTCGCCGGACGGTAGCACGCAAGGTTCAGGTCCGCGACGGTGCCGCGGCCCGCGATCCGCGATGCGGCGGTTGTCAGGCGTGCTCGGCGAGGGCGAGGTCGAGGCTCGCGTAGTCGGCGCCCGGACCGTTCCACCACACCGCCGGATAGGCGGTGAGCCGGCCCATCACGCCGGCATAGGCGTCGGCGAGCGCGGTATCGACGACGACCAGCACGGCGCCCGACTGCGCGAGGCTTTCCGCCAGCGCCGCGTCGCGGCCGGCGCAGTCGAGGCAGACGACGCGCAGGCCGAGGCGGGTGAGGCCGAGGCGCATAGCCTCGACCTGCCCGAGATCCTGCACCAAGAGCGCCACGGCCTGCCCGGCCCGCAGGCCCTCGCCCCAGGCCCAGCGCGAGACGCGGTGCGGACAGACCGCCGCGACCGGCACCGCCGGCGCGCCGCGCCGCTCCGCGCTGGCGGCTCCTTGCGCACCCGGCCGGGCGCGCCGGTCGGCGTCGCGAGCCGGGAGTGGGGTGGAGGCCGCCGGGTGATGGACGCCGTACATGCGATGCGGACCGCCTGAATCTGGACACACTGCAGGTCCTGGCGTGACGCGAGCAGGTTAACACTCTCTCTCACCCGGGCGTTCCGTCGAAAAACGACCGTCTTTTCGTCGACGCGCGGGCCGGCGACTGGACCTATGGCGAACGGGCCGTGAACCGGGACGGTTGAATTGCCGACATCTCGGGTCGCATCTTCGGTCGCATTGGCGCGCGCGCGGGTCCGGCCTATGTCCCGCCCGCCAGAGGCGGCCCGCGAGAGGCCGCCCCCGATCGAGGAACCGCCGCGCATGCGCCCCACTACGACCCGGATCACACTCCTCGCCGCCGTCACGCTCGCGGCCCTGCCGGCGCAGGCGCAGATCCGGAACGCCCCGTCGCCGCGGGCCCTGGAATTCGCCGCCTACATCTTCGCGGCCTCGAACGTCTGCGGCTACCGGATCGGCAGCGACCAGTTCGAGGCCCTGCTGGCGAAGCAGAACGTGCAGATCGGCGACGTCCAGCCGCGCGGACCGTTCGGCAACCGAGTGCAGACCATGTTCACGCTGATGTCGAACCAGATGGCGCAGAACCGCGACCAGGCCTGCCTCGCGGTGGCCGGCGAGTACGGGCCCGAGGGCACGGTGGCCAAGAACGTGCTCCTGCCCGCCGGCCAGGACCCCGCCGCGCCGGCGAAACCCGCCGAGCCCGCCAAGCCGCAATAGCCCATTCGCGGGATTGCCGCCGGCCTCAGCCGAGGCGCCAGTCGATCGGCGGGCGCCCGTGCGCGGCGAGCCACCGGTTGGCCCGGCCGAACGGGTCGGAGCCGGGGAAATCCCGCGCCCGGTTGAGCGGCGAGGGGTGTCCGCTCTCGAACACGCCGTGGCGGGTCGCGTCGATGAGCGCGGCCCTCGCCCGCGCCTGGGCGCCCCAGAGCAGGAACACGGCGGGCTCCGCGCGGGCCGAGACGGCGCTCACGGCCTGATCGGTCAGCGCGGCCCAGCCGTAGCGCAGGTGCGCCCCGGCCTTGCCGGCCTCGACGGTGAGCGCGCTGTTGAGCAGGAGCACGCCCTGCCGCGCCCAGGGCGTCAGGTCGCCGCCGGCGGCGCGGTCGGATCCCGCCTCCGCCAGGATCACCTTCAGCGAGGCGGGCAGGCGACCGGAGCCGACGAACGAGAAGGCGAGGCCGTTGGCGTCGCCCGGCGTCGGGTACGGATCCTGCCCGAGGATCACGGCCCGCACGTCCTGCAGCGGGGTCTCGGCCAAGGCGCGGAAGATCCGGTCCGGTGCCGGCAGCACCCGGGCGCCCGCGGCGATTCGGGCATCGACCGGCGCCGCCACGGCGTCGGCCTCCCCGCCGGCGAAGAACGGCAGGCTCAGCCAGGGCGAACCGGAGGCGCGGAAGGCCGTGAGGGCGTCGGCGACGGGTGTGGCGGCCATGGTCTCTCGCGATCGGTTTCCACGCCGAGATAGGAGGTGGACGCGCACCGTCATCGGCGCGGCGGTTGCGGCCGGGAGCCGCCCGTGTTTAGGGACGGGGGTCGAGCGCGCGGCCTGTCGCGGTGCGGCATGTCGCGTCCGCCCTTCGCCGGGCGGCTTCGCACCCTACATGGAAGCGCACCCGACGGGGTTTAAGCGCCGGCCAAGCCGAGGCGTACGCGCCGGCCGCCGGATATCGGAAGCCAGAGGAAGGATCTCGGCGCGCGGCGCCGGAACGCTGCCATGAACGAACGCGTCGAACCCGCCGCGCTGGCGAATGGCCGGCCCCTCGCACCGCTGCAGCCCGCGGCGAGCACCCTTCCGGCCGACCACCCGAAAGTGGCCTGGGGCCGCGTCGGCGTGCTCCTGATGAATCTCGGGACGCCCGAGGGCACGTCCTACTGGCCGATGCGCCGGTATCTCAAGGAGTTCCTGTCGGACCGCCGGGTAATCGAGGTACCGCGGCTGATCTGGTGGCCGCTCCTCAACCTGATCATCCTGACGAAGCGCCCCGGGCCGAAGGGCCGCGACTACGCCAGCGTCTGGAACAACGCGCTCAACGAGGGGCCGCTGAAGACGATCACGCGCGGCCAGAGCGAGCGCCTCCAGGCGGCCATGGGCGAGTCCGTGGCGGTCGACTGGGCGATGCGCTACGGCAAGCCCGAGGTCGCCGGCCGGATCCAGGCGCTGCTCGACCAGGGCTGCGACCGGATCCTGCTGGTGCCGCTCTACCCGCAATACGCCGCCGCGACCTCGGCCACGGCCTGCGATCAGGCCTTCCGGGCGCTGATGGACATGCGCTGGCAGCCCACGGTGCGGGTCTCGCCGCCCTATCACGACGACCCGGTCTACATCGCCGCCATGGCCGATTCGATCCGCGAGGGCCTGGCCAAGCTCGACTTCGAGCCGGAGGTGATCCTCACCTCGTTCCACGGCGTGCCGCGGAGCTACCTGCTCAAGGGCGACCCGTACCATTGTCAGTGCCACAAGACCGGGCGCCTGATCCGCGAGGCGCTCGGCCTGTCTCCGGAGAAGATGCGGGTCACCTTCCAGTCGCGCTTCGGCAACGAGGAGTGGCTGAAGCCCTACACCGACGAGACGGTGATGGAGCTCGCGAAGTCGGGCGTGAAGCGGATGGCGATCGTCGCCCCGGGCTTCACGGCGGACTGCCTGGAAACCCTCGAGGAGCTCGACGGTGAGAACCGGCACTATTTCGAGGAGAACGGCGGCGAGCGCTTCGCCTACATCCCCTGCCTGAACGACAGCGACCTCGGCATGCGGGTGATCGAGCACGTCGTGCGCCGCGAGCTCCAGGGCTGGATCTGAGATCCCGGCGGGGATGCCGCTTGCGGCGCGGCCCGGCCCGCCTATTATTTTCCTAAGCCGAACGGGCCCATCGGTTCGGCGCGGGAGGATCACATGGCGTTCTTCATCGGCATCGCGTGTCCGTGGCTGCTGATCGCGGTGCTCGACAGGATCGCCGAGGGGCGCCGCGGCGCCGAACTCTCGGCTCTCGGCATCACGCCCCAGCCGGCCCCGGCGCGATCCAGCTACCTCGTCCCGGATCGGCCGTACTGACGACACGGCGCGGCCCCGCGGGGCCGCGCCGGTCAGCCCCGGACCGTCACTTCTTCGGCTCGGGCGCGGCCTGAGCCGCCGGCGGCGCGTCGGCGCGGTCGATCTTGGCCTCCGAGCGGAGCTTCAGGATCATGTCCTGCTGCGCCTTGCGGATCAGGTGCTGGTCGATCTGCTCCTTGAGCTCGTCGAAGGTCGGCTGCGGCTTCGTCCGCTTCTCCTCGACCTTGATCACGTGCCAGCCGAACTGGGTCTTGATCGGGTCGGAGACCTGGCCGGGCTTCATCGCGAAGGCGGCGTTGGCGAAGTCGGGCACCATCCGCTCCTTGGTGAACCAGCCGAGATCGCCGCCCTCGGCCTTCGAGCCCGGGTCCTTGGACGCCTCGGCGGCGACCTTGGCGAAGTCCTCGCCGCCCTTGATGCGCGCGGCGATCTTCTTCGCCTCGGCCTCGTTGTCGACCAGGATGTGGCGCGCGTGCACCTCCTCCTCGGGCTTCATCAGCTTGACGGTCTGATCGTAGATCGCGTGCTCCGCCTCGGGCGTGACCGCGCGCTTGGCCTCCTGCTCCAGGTAGTCGTCGAGCAGGAGCTTGTCGCGGAAGTAGGCGAGCTTGCGCTTGAATTCCGGCGTGTCGCCGACCTTGGCGGCCTCGGCGGCCTGCGCGCCGACGCGGAGGTCGACCATGTAGTCGACGAGCAGGCTCTTCTTCTGAGCCTCGTCGACGCCGGGCAGCGACAGGGCCGGGTCATCGGCCGCGATGGCGAGGTCGCCCTGCGTGATCGGCTTGCCGTTCACGCTCGCCACGACCGCGTCGGCGCTCGGCACGGCGGGGGCGGCGCTCTGGGCGGCGGGGGAAGCGGCAGCCGGCGTGTTGGCGGCCGGCGTGGGGGCCTTCTGGGGTGCCTGGGCCAGCGCCAGTCCCGGCATCGCGACCATGACGGCGAGCGCGCTGACGCGCCGGAGAAGGGCGGTGTTCGGCATACGGGCGAAGTCCTCGGCTCACGTCTCGGCGCCGCGCCGGATCGGCCGGGCGTCGCGCCGCGGCACAGGTGGCCCGCGTCGGGCGAGAAGGCAAGCGCGGCCATTTCACCGGTGCCGGAACCGTGACCGTACCGGCATGCGTTGAGGGCTGCCCCTTCCAGGTGCGCCGGGCGATGTTTACCTCTATAAGCCCGGCCAACTCCGTCCAGGCCGGCCCGCCACGCTCACTCGTGGGCGGGCTCGCGCGTCCGCAGGTCTATGATGCTCGGCTCCATCGCCAAGAAGATTTTCGGCTCCTCGAACGACCGCCGCGTCAAGGGCTACCGCCCGCGCGTCGCGCAGATCAATGCGCTGGAACCGGAGATCCAGGCCCTCTCGGACGAGGCCCTGCGCGCCCGCACCGACATGCTGAAGGCCGAACTCGCCAACGGCAAGAGTCTCGACGACATCCTCGTGCCGGCCTTCGCCACGGTGCGCGAGGCGGCCAAGCGCGTCTTCGGCCAGCGCCACTTCGACGTGCAGCTCATCGGCGGCATGGTGCTTCACGAGGGCGGCATCGCCGAGATGAAGACCGGCGAGGGCAAGACCCTGGTGGCGACGCTGCCGGTCTACCTCAATGCCCTGGAGGGCAAGGGCGTCCACGTCGTCACCGTGAACGACTACCTCGCCTCGCGCGACGCCGAGTGGATGGGTCAGGTCTACCGGTTCCTGGGCCTCTCCGTCGGCACGATCGTGCACGGGCTCGACGATGCGCAGCGCAAGGAGGCCTACGCCTGCGACATCACCTACGGCACCAACAACGAGTACGGCTTCGACTACCTGCGCGACAACATGAAGTACGAGCTGTCCCAGCTGGCACAGCGCGGGCACAACTTCGCGATCGTCGACGAGGTCGATTCGATCCTGATCGACGAGGCGCGCACGCCGCTGATCATCTCAGGGCCGGTGGATGACCGGTCGGAACTCTACGTGGCGGTCGACGCGCTGATGCCGCGCCTGCGCAAGGAGTTCTACGACCTCGACGAGAAGCAGCGCACGGTCTCGCTGACCGAGGAGGGCAACGAGTTCATCGAGGAGGCGATGCGCGAGGCGGGGCTCCTGAAAGAGGGCGACCTCTACGACGCCCACAACGTCACGCTGGTCCACCACGTGAACCAGGCCCTGCGCGCCCACACGCTGTTCACCCGCGACAAGGACTACATCGTCAAGAACGACGAAGTGGTGATCATCGACGAGTTCACCGGCCGCATGATGCAGGGCCGGCGCTACTCGGAAGGCCTGCACCAGGCGCTGGAGGCCAAGGAGCGGGTCACGATCCAGCCCGAGAACCAGACGCTGGCCTCGATCACCTTCCAGAACTACTTCCGCCTCTACAAGAAGCTCGCCGGCATGACCGGAACCGCCTCGACCGAGGCCGACGAGTTCGCCGAGATCTACAAGCTCGACGTGGTCGACATCCCGACCAACAAGGAGGTCGAGCGCGTCGACGAGGACGACGAGGTCTACCGGACCGTCGGCGAGAAGTACGAGGGCATCATCGCCGAGATCGACAAGGCGCATGCGCGCCACCAGCCGATCCTGGTCGGCACCGGCTCGATCGAGAAGTCGGAGCACCTCGCCGAGATGCTCAAGAAGGCCGGCTACAGCCTGCTCGACTACTCCGACCCGAACGCGCTGACCGACGTCTACGCCGCCGCCCGCGAGGGCCGGGTGACCAAGCGCTTCGCCGTGCTCAACGCCCGCTTCCACGAGCAGGAGGCCTACATCGTGGCCGAGGCCGGCGTCCCCGGCGCGATCACCATCGCCACCAACATGGCCGGCCGCGGCACCGACATCAAACTCGGCGGCAACCTCGAGATGCGGATCGAGAAGGAGCTGGGCCACCTCGCCGACGGTCCGGAGCGCGACGCCGCCATCGCGGCGATCAAGGCGGAGATCGCCGAGAACCGCACCAAGGTGCTGGCCTCGGGCGAGCCGGCCGATCCGGAGGCGGGCCGCAAGAAGGCGCTGCCCGGCGGCCTCTACATCATCGGCACCGAGCGTCACGAATCGCGGCGCATCGACAACCAGCTCCGCGGCCGCTCCGGACGCCAGGGCGATCCCGGCCGCTCGAAGTTCTACCTGTCGCTTCAGGACGACCTGATGCGCATCTTCGGCTCCGACCGCATGGACGGGATGCTGCAGAAGCTCGGTCTGGAGCAGGGCGAGGCGATCATCCACCCCTGGATCAACAAGGCCATCGAGAAGGCGCAGCAGAAGGTCGAGGCGCGCAACTTCGACATGCGCAAGAACGTGCTCAAGTACGACAACGTCATGAACGACCAGCGCAAGGTCGTGTTCGAGCAGCGCCGCGACTTCATGGGCCAGGACAGCGTCCGCGAGACCGTGGACGAGATGCGCGAGGGCGTGATCGACGACCTCGTCGCCCGCCACATCCCGGAGAACGCCTACGCCGAGCAGTGGGACGTCGCCGGCCTGCGCGAGCAGGTGAAGGAGATCCTCAACCTCGACGTGCCGGTCGAGGACTGGGCCAAGGAGGAGGGCATCGCCGACGAGGAGATGCGCGAGCGCCTGCTCAAGGCGGCCGAGACCGCCTATGCCGAGCGGACCGAGAAGAACGGCGCCGAGGTCACGGCCTATATCGAGAAGCAGGTCCTCCTGCAGACCCTCGACCATCTCTGGCGCGAGCACCTCGTGACGCTGGACCACCTCCGGCAGGTGATCGGCTGGCGCGGCTTCGCCCAGCGGGACCCGCTGAACGAGTACAAGTCCGAGGCCTTCGACCTGTTCAACGGTCTCGTGACCGCCCTGCGCGAGCAGGTGACCGCGCAGCTCTCGCGGGTCGAGATCATGATGCAGGAGCCGCAGGAGGAGTACCCGCCCGGCGGTCCGGCGCTGCCGCCGATGTTCGCCCAGCATCTCGACCCGGTCACCGGCGAGAACGAGATGGACTACGCCGGTCTCGGCTCGGGCAGCGACGGCGGCGGGGGGCCGGCCTACGGCTTCGCCGCCCAGGGCCTCGCGGCGGACGGCGCCGTGCTGGAGCGCGACCCGACCGACGCCGCCACCTGGGGCCGCGTCGGCCGCAACGAGCCGTGCCCGTGCGGCTCGGGCAAAAAGTACAAGCACTGCCACGGCAGCCTCCAGGCCTGAGGCGGGGATGCCCGCGCGGGCGCTGTTCATCGCCGGGGCCGGGACCGAGATCGGCAAGACCTACGTCACCGCCGCCCTGACGCGCCGTCTGCGGGCTCAGGGCCGGACGGTGCGGACGGTGAAGCCGCTCGCGAGCGGTGTCCCGCCGCTGAGCGATCCCGGCTTCGTCGAGAGCGACACCGCCCGGCTGCTGGACGCGCAGGGGCTCGCCCTGGACGAGGAGGCCGTGGAGGCCTGCTCGCCCTGGCGATTCGCGGCACCGCTCTCGCCGGATCAGGCCGCCGTGCTGGAGGGGCGCTCCCTGGACCTCGCCGACCTTGTCGGCTGGTGCCGGGCTGAGATCGCCTGCACCCAGGACACGCTGCTGATCGAGGGTGTCGGCGGGCTCATGAGCCCGGTCACGGAGGCCGCCACTGGCCTGGACTGGCTCCGCGCGCTCGGCGTGCCGGCGCTCCTCGTCTCGGGGAGCTATCTCGGGGCGATCAGCCACGCGCTCACGGCCTGCGAGACCCTGCGGCTCCACGATGTGCCGCTGCGCGCGGTGGTGGTCAGCGAGAGCCTGGGCACGCCGGCGCCCGCCGCGACCGTGGCCGCGGCCATCGCCCGTCATGCCGGCGCGCCCGTATTCTGTCTGCGCCGTGGTGACGCCTGCCCGGAGGAGCTGACCGGCTCGATCTGAGCGCCGCGACAGCGTCGCTGGACGGCGCGGCCGTGGCCCCTAGCTTTACCGCCACGGCGTCGCGCCCGGCGCCCGGATGGTCGAGGCCGGGTGGCGCCGTGGGGGAATCCTGCGGTGAGCCAGACCCTTGCCCCGGCGGCGAGTCCCCGATCCGAGACCGGCCCGGTCGACGCGGGAGCGGCGCGCGACCGGCTCCGGCCGGCCCTCGTCTTCGGCGCGCTGGGCGTCGTGTACGGCGATATCGGCACGAGCCCGCTCTACGCGTTCAAGGAGGCCGTGAAGGCCGCGACCGCCGGCGGCGCCTCGGTTGCTGCGGCGGCCACCGGCGCGGTGTCGCTGATCCTGTGGTCGCTGATCCTGATCGTGTCGCTGAAATACGCGGTGCTAATCCTGCGCGCCGACAACCGCGGCGAGGGCGGCATCGTCGCCATGCTGGCGCTGCTCGGCGCCCGTCAGGCCCGGCCGGGAACGTGGAAGGCGCTGCTCTTGGTGGTCGGGCTGGTGGGCGCGGCGCTGCTCTACGGCGACGGCGCGATCACGCCGGCGATCTCGGTGCTCTCGGCGATCGAGGGCCTGAAGGTCGACGCGCCGGCGCTCGGGCCGTACGTCGTGCCGATCACGCTGGTGATCCTGGTCGGGCTGTTCCTGGTCCAGCACAAGGGCGTCGCCGCCATCGGCCGGGTGTTCGGACCGGTCATGCTCGTCTGGTTCGTCGTCCTCGGGCTCCTCGGGATCGCCGGGATCGTCGCCAAGCCCGAGATCCTGGCGGCGGCCAACCCGTTCCGGGCCGTCGATTTCATGCTCCATGCCGGCTGGCACGTCAGCTTCGCGATGCTCGGCGCGGCCTTCCTGGCGGTGACCGGCGGCGAGGCGATGTACGCCGATCTCGGCCATTTCGGCGCCCTGCCGATCCGCATCGCGTGGTTCGCGCTGGTCCTGCCGGCGCTGGTGCTCAACTATTTCGGCCAGGGCGCCCTGCTGATCGCCGCGCCCGACGCCCTGGAGAACCCGTTCTTCCGCCTCAGCCCCGACTGGGGCCATCTGCCCCTGGTCGCGCTCGCCACGATGGCGACCATCATCGCCTCGCAGGCGATCATCTCGGGCGTGTTCTCCCTGACCCAGCAATCGGTCCAGCTCGGCTTCCTGCCGGCCATGCGCATCGTCCAGACGGCGCACGAGGAGCGCGGCCAGATCTACGTGCCGGCGGTCAACTGGCTGCTCGCCGTGGCGACCCTGACGGCCGTGGTGGTGTTCGGCTCCTCCGACGCCCTGGCCGGCGCCTACGGCATCGCGGTCTCGATGCTGATGGGCATCACCACGCTGCTCGCCGCGCTGATCGCGCTCCGCTGGGGCTACAACCCGATCCTGGTCTTCGCGGTCAACGGCTTCTTCCTCGCCATCGACCTCGTGTTCTTCGCCGCCAACAGCGTGAAGATCCTCGAGGGCGGCTGGTTTCCCCTGGTGCTCGCCGGGCTCGTCGCCGCGATGATGCTGACCTGGAAGAAGGGAAACGAGCTGGTCGAGGAAGCGAGGGCCGCCCTGCGCCTGCCGGAGGACGTCTTCCTCGGCGGTCTCCAGCACCGTGACCTGCTGCGGCTGCCGGGCACGGCCGCGTTCCTCTCGGCGGCCGAGCACGGCATCCCGCTGCATCTCTCGCGCTTCGTCGAGCGCAACCACGCCCTGATGGAGCGCATTCTGATCATCACGGCGCTCTACGAGGAGACGCCGACCGTCCCGCGGGACCGGCGCGCCCACGTGACGATCCTGGCGCCGGATTTCTACCGGGTGATCCTGCGCTACGGCTTCATGGAGGAGGCCTCGATCCCCGAGGGGCTGGCCTGCGCGGTGGAATCGCGCCACCTGCCGCCGCACGTCCTCGACGACATGACCGTCTTCGTCGGGCACGAGACGATCATCCCGCGACGGGACAAGCGGGGCATGGCGCCCTGGCGGGAGAACCTGTTCGCCTTCATGCAGCGCAACGCTGAGCGCACCGGCGCCTTCTTCGGGGTGCCGACCCGGCAGGTCGTCGAGGTCGGCACCGAGATCGAGATCTAGGCCCCGGCCCGAGACATTCCCGCCGCCCGGCAAGTCACCGCGGCGGCGCGGTCCAGAACAGGCCGAGTCGTGCGCAGAGATCGGACCACCCGCCCGGCCGCGATGTGCCTCGATCTGATCCCGGCGATTGACGCCGCGGCGTCCCTGGACGCTGCGCCGGTCCGGACCTGTTTCCAGCGCCGGCTCGCCGATGCACGGAAACTTGAGGCCGTTCCGCCGCCCCTCAGGGAACCGTAGCCTTCCGCCGTCGTTCCGCCCCGACGCAGGCGTCGCGCCCCCGGGGCGCGCGCCGGAATGGAGAGACAGCATGAACAGGGATCATCTCGAGGGCGGCGTTCGCCATCTGCGCGGCCGGATCAAGACGGCGGCGGGCGCGGTGCGCGGCCGGGCCGTCGACCAGCTCGACGGCGCCTACGATCAGGCCGCCGGCGCCGCCCAGTACGCCTACGGCGAAGCCCGGGATACGGTCCGCGACCTGCGCCACGGCGGCGAGCACCTCGTCGAGGAGGGGCGCGCCCGGTTCCGCGACGCCAGCGAGCGCGGGCACGCCCTGGCGGACGAGGCGCTCGAGCGCGGCCAGCACTACCGCGACCGCGCCGTGCGCCACGGGCGCACCCTCGCGGCGCGCGCGGACGAGAACCGCGGCACGACCCTCGCCCTGGTGGCCGCCGTCGCGTTCGGCCTCGGGTGGCTGGCGCGGCCGACCCGCTGAGCGGCGGACGGGACCTGATCCGGAGCGGGGCGGGCGTTCGCGCGGCCGCCCCGCCGATCAGAACGCATAAAGACATCTTTATGTCTTGATTGCTTCGTAGGCCGCGCGGTGGTAGGGGGTTGCCCCGACCCGCAACGCGAACACGGAGCCATCGACTCATGGCCAAGGATTACATCGTCAAGGATATCGGGCTGGCCGATTACGGCCGGAAGGAGATCTCGATCGCCGAGACGGAGATGCCGGGCCTGATGGCGGTCCGCGAGGAGTACGGCGCCGCGCAGCCCCTGAAGGGCGCGAAGATCGCCGGCTCGCTGCACATGACGATCCAGACCGCCGTGCTGATCGAGACCCTAAAGGCGCTCGGCGCCGACATCCGCTGGGTCTCGTGCAACATCTACTCGACCCAGGACCACGCCGCCGCCGCCATCGCGGCTGCCGGCATCCCGGTCTTCGCCGTGAAGGGCGAGACCCTGGAGGAGTACTGGGACTACACCTCGCGCCTGTTCGACTGGCACGACGGCGGCATGCCGAACATGATCCTCGACGACGGCGGCGACGCGACCATGTTCGTCCATCTCGGCCTGCGCGCCGAGAACGGCGACACCGCGTTCCTCGACAAGCCGGCCAGCGAGGAGGAGGAAGTCTTCTTCGCGCTCCTCAAGCGCAAGCTCGCCGAGAAGCCGAAGGGATGGTTCGCCGGCCTCGCCGACAGCATCAAGGGCGTCTCCGAGGAGACCACCACGGGCGTCCACCGCCTCTACGTGCTGGCCAAGGAGGGCAAGTTGCTCTTCCCGGCGATCAACGTGAACGACTCGGTCACCAAGTCGAAGTTCGACAACCTGTACGGCTGCAAGGAGTCGCTGGTCGACGGCATCCGCCGCGGCACCGACGTGATGATGGCCGGCAAGGTCGCGATGGTCGCGGGCTTCGGCGACGTGGGCAAGGGTTCGGCCGCGTCCCTGCGCAACGCCGGCTGCCGCGTGCTCGTGTCGGAGATCGACCCGATCTGCGCGCTCCAGGCCGCGATGGAGGGCTACGAGGTCGTGACCATGGAGGATGCGGCCCCGCGCGCCGACATCTTCGTCACCGCCACGGGCAACAAGGACATCATCACCATCGACCACATGCGGGCGATGAAGGACCGGGCGATCGTCTGCAACATCGGCCACTTCGACAACGAGATTCAGGTCGCCGGCCTGAAGAACCTCAAGTGGTCGAACATCAAGCCGCAGGTGGACGAGATCACCTTCGCGGACGGCCACCGCATCATCCTCCTGTCGGAGGGCCGCCTGGTGAACCTCGGCAACGCCACCGGTCACCCGTCCTTCGTGATGTCGGCCTCGTTCACCAACCAGACGCTGGCCCAGATCGAGCTCTGGTCCAACCCGGGCAAGTACCAGAAGCAGGTCTACACCCTGCCGAAGACCCTCGACGAGAAGGTCGCCGCCCTGCATCTGGAGAAGATCGGCGTGAAGCTCTCGAAGCTCCGCCCCGATCAGGCCGCCTATATCGGCGTCTCCGAGAGCGGCCCGTTCAAGCCCGAGCACTACCGCTACTGAGCCGGCATCATCGCTGGCGCGGACGGCCTCGTTCCCGGGGCCGGCACCGCGCCGCCGCGATCCGGCGACGCGGCCCGGTGGAGAGATTTGGAGGCCCGGCGCACTGCGCCGGGCCTTCTCGTTTGTCAAGCGCAGACGGCCGAATCGAACTGTGTCTTCTGTGTGTCGTTAACGGCTGATTATGCCGACTTTGCCCAAAGCCACGCTTCGTTCCCCTTCCGGGGCGATTCCGCCGCACCTAGAGTGCGGGCGAATCTTAGATCGATGGGGCTGCGGCGGTTCGGGAGAATCGCCGCGGGAACGGTGCCTTCTGCGCCGCGCGGCGACGCGCGCCGGTCGGACAGCCATCGGGTACGGGGGCGGGGCAAACCATGGGTGTCGGTCGTGCGACACACGTTCGGATCGGCGTGGGCGCGCTCGCGCTGACGACGGCGAGCGCGGCCTTCGCCGAGCTGCCGGAGGCTGCCGCCGCGCATCCCGCGCGGGAGATCCACAGCGTGGCCGCCCTGGCGATCTTCGGCGGCCTCGTCGCCTTCGCGGTGATCCTGTCGCTCCTGCACCTCTACGAGCGCGGCCGGTGGACCCGCCGCGAGCGCGAGCTCGCCGCGACCCTCGATGTCCTGCGCGGCGCCCATGACCGGGCCGAGATGCTCCTCAACGCCGAGCGGCAGATCATCGTCACCTGGGATCATCGCAGCGAGCCGGTGGTCGAGGGCGACATCAGCCTCGCGATCCACGGCGAGCGGCCGACCTCCGGCTATGCCCGCCGCGTCTTGGCCTTCGGCACGTGGCTCGTCGCCGCGGACGCGGCCGCCGTCGAGACCGCCGTGGAGACCCTGCGGGCGCGCGGCACCAGCTTCGCGCTGAGCCTGCGGACCCAGACCGGCCGCAACATCGAGGCCCACGGGCAGGCCGTGGCGGGGCGGGCGCTCCTGCGCCTGCGCGAGACCAGCCAGGAGCGCTGCGAGATCGCCGACCTGCGCGCGACCCTGGACGAGACCCGCCGAGGACTCTCGGCCCTGTCGGGGCTCCTCGACGCGATCCCCCAGCCGGTCTGGCGGCGCAACCGCGACGGTGGCCTGAGCTGGATCAACGCCGCCTACGTGGCGGCGGTCGAGGCGGAGAGCCGCGAGGCCGCCCTCGATGCCGGCCTGGAGCTGTTCGACCGGCCGGCCCGCGAGACGATCGCCCGCGAGGAGGCGGCCCGGTTCGCCGGCCTGACCCGGAGCGTCCCGCGCCTCTCGGCCATCGTGGCCGGGAACCGGCGGATGCTCGACGTATTCGAGACCGGGCTGGAGACCGGCCGCGTCGGCATCGCCATCGACGTGTCGGAACTCGAGAGCGTGCGCGCCGACCTGCAGCGGCAGATGAACGCCAACGTGCGGACCCTGGACCAGCTGCCGACCGCGGTCGCGATGTTCGACGTCTCGCAGCGGCTGATCTTCCACAACGCCGCCTACCGGCAGCTCTGGGACCTCGATCAGGCCTTCCTCGACGGCCGGCCCTCCGACGGCGAGATCCTCGACCACCTGCGGGCGGAGCGGAAGCTCGAGGAGCACGCGGATTTCCGCGGCTGGAAGCAGGGCGTGCTGTCCGCCTACCGGGCCGCGGAGGCGAACCAGACCTGGTGGTACCTGCCCGACGGCCGGACCCTGCGCGTGGTCGCGGACCCGAACCCGCAGGGCGGCCTGACCTACCTGTTCGACGACGTCTCCGACCGCCTGAACGCCGAGTCCCGCTACAACGCCCTGCGCCGCCTGCAGGCCGAGACCCTGGACACGCTGGCCGAGCCGGTGGCCGTGTTCGGCGCGGACGGGCGCCTGTCCCTCGCCAACCGCGCCTTCTTCACCGTGTGGCGGCTCGACCCGGAGATGATCGAGGAGCGCCCGCACGTGGACGCGGTGATCGCCGCCTGCCGGGCGCTCGCCCCCGTCGAGGAGCCGTGGCTCGACATCCGCGACGCGGTGGTCGGCCTCGAATCGCGCACGGCCCGGACGTGCCGTCTCGAGGTGGTCGACGGCACCGTGCTCGACTGCGCCGCGCAGCCGCTCCCGGAGGGCGCGACGCTCCTGACCCTGATCGACGTCACGGCGAGTGTGAACGTCGAGCGGGCGCTCACCGAGAAGAATGATGCCCTGGAGAAGGCCGCGCAGCTGCGCGACACCTTCGTGCACCACGTCTCCTACGAGCTGCGCTCCCCGCTCACCAACATCATCGGCTTCACCCAGCTTCTCGGCGACGAGACCGTCGGCGCGCTCAACGAGCGCCAGCGCGAGTATTCCGACCACATCATGCGCTCCTCGGCGGCGCTGCTCGTCATCATCAATGACATCCTCGACCTTGCCTCGATCGACGCCGGCTCGCTGGAGCTGCAGCGGGAGGAGGTTGACGTCCAGGCCACCGTCGAGGCCGCCGTCCGCGGCATCGAGGACCGGCTCGCCGAATCGCACATCACCCTCGCCCTCGACGTGCCGGAGGATATCGGCAGCGTCCACGCCGACGGGAAGCGGGTGCGCCAGATCCTGTTCAACCTGCTCTCGAACGCCGTCGGCTTCTCGGATGCCGGCCAGCGCGTGGAGGTCCATGCCCGCCGGACCTCGAAGGAGCTGCTCCTGAGCGTACGGGACCACGGCCGCGGCATGCCCCCCGAGATCGCCGATTCGGTGTTCAACCGCTTCGAGAGCCACACCCTCGGCACCCGCCACCGGGGCGTCGGCCTCGGCCTGTCGATCGTGCGCTCCTTCGTCGAGCTGCACGGGGGACGGGTGCAGCTGGAGACCGCGCCGGGCAGCGGCACCCGCGTCACCTGCACGTTCCCCACCGACCTCGCGGGCGAGGGCCGGCGCGCGCCGCCGCTCGAACCCGAGCCGCCCGTCCTGTCGCCTCCTCCGCCGCCGCCGCCGCCGCGCAAGCCGACCCTGACGCTGCAGTCGAGCAGGCCGGAGCCGCCGACATCCGACCGGCGAACGTCACCGTAGCGCTTGATTCCGCGGCCGGTCCCGCGCAGCAGGAGGCATGTCCGCGCATGATCGTTCCGGCTGGGCCGTCTTCGGCATCGGCGACTTCCGCCTGTTCGGCTCGGCCCGGTTCCTCACGGGCCTCGCCTACCAGATGCAGGCGGTGGCGATCGGCTGGTACGTCTACGACCTGACCCATTCCGCCCTGGCGCTGGGCCTCGTGGGCCTCGCGGGCTTCCTGCCGGCGGTGCTGTGCGCGCTGATCACCGGCCACGTCGCCGACGCCTACGACCGGCGCCTCGTCGGCGCCGCCGCCTTCGCGCTCCAGAGCGCGGCGAGCCTCGGCCTCCTCGCCTGCGCCCTCGCGGGCGTGCACTCCGTCTGGCCGATCTACGCCCTGGTCATCGTCGTCGGCACGGCCCGGGCCTTCGCCAACCCGGCCCTGCAGGCGCTGCTCCCGACCCTGGTGCCCGGGCCGCTCTTCGGCTCGGCGATCGCGTGGAACGCGTCCCTCTGGCAGAGCGCCTCGGTGATGGGGCCGGCGCTCGGCGGCTTCCTCTACGCCCTCGGACCCGCCGTCGTGTTCGGTGGGGCAGGGGGCAGCTTCGCCCTGGCCAGCGCCCTGACCCTGCTGATCCGCTACCGGCCGGCGGCGGTGAGCGAGCGGCCGCCGATCACCTGGGCGGCGCTCTCGGCCGGGATCGACTACATCCGCTCCCAGCCGGTGGTGCTCGGGGCGATCAGCCTCGACCTGTTCACGGTGCTGCTCGGCGGCGCCACGGCGCTGCTGCCGATCTACGCCGCGGAGGTCTTGCACGTCGGCCCGCTCGGCCTCGGCGCGCTCCGGAGCATGCCGGCCTTCGGAGCTGTCGCCATGGCGGTGCTGCTGGCGAACTACCCCCTGCGGCGCCACGCGGGCGTGCGCATGCTCCGCGCCGCCGCGGTGTTCGGGGCCGCCACGGTCGCGTTCGGGCTGTCGACGTCGCTGCCGCTGTCGATGGCCTGCCTGTTCGTCACGGGCGCCGCCGACATGATCTCGGTCTACGTGCGCCAGACCTTCGTGCAGGGCGAGACGCCGGACGCGATGCGCGGCCGCGTCTCGGCGGTGAACACGGTGTTCATCGGCGCCTCGAACGAGCTCGGCGAGTTCGAATCGGGGCTGCTCGCCGCCGCGATCGGCGCGGTCCCGGCGGTGGTGGTCGGCGGCGCCGCGACGGTCGGGGTCGCGCTGCTCTGGGGCAGGCTCTTCCCGGCGCTGAGGGCCCGCGACCGGCTGATGGTGCAGGGCTAGCGCGCCGTCGCGCGGCTCGGGACGCGACGCGTCCCGGATGACGGCCGTGGCGATCGTGGCGCCGCGAGCCGGCGCCGCACGAAACGCGGGTCCCCTCTCCCGTGTGGGGGAGGGGTAAGGCGCAGCTCTCTCGATTGGACCCGCCGTCCTGCCGTACCGTTGCACCAGGATCGGGAACGGCCCCGGAGCCCGCCTCGTGAGCCGGGCTCCGCGACGGGCTCAGCGGCCCGACAGCAGCGGCGACCAAGTCGGGTCGGACGCGTAGGCGGGCGTCGGGACCGGCTGCTCCACCTTGCCGGTGATGTCGACCATGAACAGCTTGCCGCCGCCCTGGCCGCCCGGATCGCGGAAGAACAGCACGTACTGGCCGTTCGGCGCGAAGGTCGGGCCCTCGTTGTGGAAGCCCTCGGTGAGCACGCGCTCGCCCGAGCCGTCGGGCTTCGAGACGCAGATGGCGAAGCCGCCGTTGCGCTGGCGGGTATAGGCGATCAGGTCGCCGCGGGGCGAGAAGGCCGGCTGCGAGGCCGAGCCGGGGCCGAAGGTGATCCGGTGCGGGTTCGAGCCGTCCGCCCCCATCACGTAGACCTGCTGGGAGCCGCCGCGGTCGGACTCGAAGGCGATCTGCGACCCGTCCGGCGAGTAGGTCGGCGAGGTGTCGATCGCCATGCCGTTGGTGATCGAGCGCTGGGCCTTCGAGGCGAGGTCCATCGTGACGATGTCGGCGTTGCCGCCCTGCTGGACGCTCATCACGATCTTGCGGCCGTCCGGCGAGAAGCGCGGGCTCGCGCTCATCGAATCGACGTTGCCGAGCGCCTGGCGGGAGCCGGTCTCCAGGTTGATCATCTGCACCCGCGGCTGGTGGCCGGTGGCCTGGGCCATGAAGGCGATGTCCTGCGTGGCCGGCGAGTAGCGCGGGGCCACGATCGACATCTCGCCGGTGGTGATCGCCCGGACATTGGCGCCGTCCTGGTCCATGACCATCAGGCGCTTGCGGCGGTTCTCCTTGGGGCCGGTCTCGTCCACGAAGGCGATGCGGCTGTCGAACCAGGGCCCGAGGCCGGTGATCTTGGTGTAGACCCCGTCGGCGATCAGGTGGCCGGTGCGCCGGACGTTGGCGGCGTCGGTGCCGTATTGCTGGCCGGTCATCTGCTGGCCGTTGGTCACGTCCCAGAGCCGGAACTCGACCTTGACCCGGCCGCCCTCGCGGACGACCCGGCCGGTGACGAGGCCCTGCACGCCGGTGGCGCGCCACTTCTCGAAGTTCGGCGCGGCGTCGAAGTTCGGCTGCTCGGGGAAGCGGGCGTGGTCGAGCGGCGTGAAGTAGCCGGAGCGGCGCAGGTCGTTGGTGACCACGCCGGAGACGAGGCCCGCGAGGCTCGGGTCGCCGCCGAAATCCGCGATGGCGATGGGCATCGGCTGGAAGTTGCCGCCGCCGATGCGCAGCTGCAGCTGCGCCTGGGCCGGCCCCGCCAGGAGGCCCGTCAGCATCACGAGGAGCGCGAGCAGGCGCGCGGCATAGGACGTCGGGAGGCGCCCGACGGAGGGGAGGTGCAGCATGGTGGGTCGGATCCGAGTGACGATCAGACGGGAACGCGGGAGCGGCGGGACACTGGCTGGAAGACCTCAGGTCGCCGTGAACTCGAACTCCGCGTTGATGGCCTTCCAGTCGTTGTAGTACGGCGCGTAGGTGGCCGGAATGTTGTACGGCGCGCAGCGGCGGACCGCCCGGAGCGCGGCCTGCGCGATCGACTGGTCGACCGCGCTCGCCCCGCCGCGCATGATCCGCGGCTCCGTGCTGAGCGAGCCGTTCGGGTTCAGCCGGATGTCGAGAACCGGCAGGACCACGCCCTGGGCCGCGCCGGGGGGCGCCGAGTAGCAGCGCTCGATCTGCTGCTGGAGCAGGCCGACCAGGGCGTCGCGCAGCGACGGCGACAGGCGCTGCGCGTTGCCGGTCGCGGCGCCGAGCGCCGCCACCTTCTGCACCGCGTGGCCTGTGGCGCCGGTCGACTGCGACGGCGCCTTCGAGGCGAGCATCGAGCGGATGTCGCCGGCGTTGAACTTGTCGGCGAGTTCGGCCTGCTTGCGCGCCTTGGCCTCGGCATCGGCCTTGGCCTTCGCGTCCGCCATGGCCTTGGCCTTGGCCTTCGCGGCGGCCTCGGCTTTGGCGGCGGCCTCCGCCTTCGCGGCCTCGGCTCTCGCCTTGGCGGCGGCCTCGGCCTTCTCGCGCTCGGCTTCGGCCTTGGCCTCCGCGATCTCCTTCTGGCGCTCGGCTTCCGCCTCGGCCTTGGCCTTCGCGTCAGCGGCCTTCTTGGCCGCTTCCTTGGCCGCTTCGGCCTTCTTCGCGGCGGCGGCCTTCTGGGCGGCCGCCGCGGCCTCGGCTTCCTGCTTCTCGATCAGCTTCTCGAGCTGCTCGCGCTTCTCGGCCTCGGCCTTCGCGACCGCCTCGGCCTTGGCCTTCGCCTCGGCCTTGGCGGCGGCAGCCTTCTCCGCGGCGGCCTTATCGGCCGCCTTCTCTGCTGCCTTCTCAGCCGCCTTGGCGGCGGCCTTCTCGGCGTCGCGCTTCTCCTGCGCGGCCTTCTCCGCCGCCTTGGCGGCCTGGGCCGCCTCCTGCGGATCGGGCTCGGCGCGCAGCGGCATCTCGTCCGCGTTGGCGAGCTTCATCTCGGCCGTGCGGGTCGGGGCGGTCGGCGCGTCCTGCTTGGAATTCTCGGGCTCGCGGTCCTCGAACTTCTCGGCCTTGCGGTCGGCCCGCGAGGTGGCGTTCGGCATCGGCTTGTCGGCCTGACGCTCGCCCTTTGTGATCTCGGAGAACTGGTTCTCGGTGATCACCTCGACGGGCACGCCCTCCTGGGCCTCCGGCAGGGCCGGGGCCGCGACGCTGACCAGCGCCAGCGCGAGGAGCGCGACGTGGGTGCCGGCGGAGATCCAGACACCCGGTTCCTTGCGGTCGAAGCGGAACTCCACGGGACGGCCCTACTGATGCTCAGGCTCGGTGACGAGGGCGACCTTCTTGAAGCCGCCGCCGGTCACGATCGCCATCACCTGCGCCACGCGGCCGTAATCGACCCGCTTGTCGCCGCGCACGAAGACGCGCTCCTCGGTCCCGGTCTTGGCGGTCTCCATGAGCTTCGGCACGATCGAGTCGTCGGTGAGTTCGTCCTCGCCGAGGAAGACCTGGCCGGTCTGGCGGATCGACAGGGTGATCGGCTTCACGTCGGAATTGAGCGGCGAGGCCTTGGATTGCGGCAGGTCGAGGGGCACGCCCACGGTCATCATCGGCGCCGCGACCATGAAGATGATCAGGAGCACGAGCACGACGTCGATGAACGGCGTCATGTTGATCTCGTTGATGGGTCCGCCGCGGCGGCCCCGGCGCCGGCGGCGCTTGCCGCCCTGCGATGCGCCCGCTGCCATGCCCATGGATCGGTCTCCTCTGGATCAGCCGGTTCAGGCGGCGAGCGGCAGGCGCTCGTCGATCTGGCGGGAGAGGATGGCGGAGAACTCGTCGGCGAAGCTCTCCAGCCGCGACTGCGCCTTGGAGACTTCGGCCTGGAGCTTGTTGTAGGCGAGCACCGCCGGGATCGCGGCGAACAGGCCGATGGCGGTGGCGAACAGCGCCTCGGCGATGCCGGGGGCGACGACCGCGAGCGAGGTGTTCTTCGAGGCCGCGATCGACGTGAACGCGGTCATGATGCCCCAGACGGTGCCGAACAGGCCGATATACGGGCCGGCCGAGCCGATCGAGGCGAGGAACAGCAGGCGCGACTCGAGCCGCTCGACCTCGCGGTGGATGGTGACGTCGAGCTGCTTCTCGATGCGCTGCGACAGCGACTGGATCTGCCGCCCGGAGCCCTCGAAGCTGCGCTTCCACTCTCGCATGGCGGCGACGAAGACGGCGGCGAGGCCCGTGGCCGGCCGGTCGTTGAACGAACGGAACAGCTCCTCCAGGGAGCGGCCGGACCAGAACGCGTCCTCGAACGCGTCCATCTCGGCCTTGGTCCGGCGGAACAGCAGCGTCTTGTCGACGATGATCGACCAGCACCAGATCGAGGCGCTGAGCAGCCCGATCATCACGATCTTCACGACGAAGTGGGCCTGCAGGAACAGGCCGAGCAGCGTCATGTCGGCGACAGGCGCGGCCTGCATCGCGTCGGCTGGGTTCATCCGTCGAGGTCTCCTGCTCCGGATCGCGATGCGCCGGGCGAGGCCCGCGTCCGCCGGATCCGTGAGCGATATCAACGCTGTCGCCCGCGAATCTGTCGAAAGTAAGGGCCGTCGACGGCCCCCGCGCCCCGCCGTGGCATCGCCTCCGTTAAGGGCGCGGCAGGGTTAAGGATCGGTTTCGATCCGGGCGATCCTGAGGCATGTGCCGCCGTCCGACGGGCCGTCCGGGCTGGACCTGTCGAAAGCGCCTCCCGTATGGTCGCGGCCCACGGCGCCGAGTCGACAGCCCTGAGATACGCAGGACGCGCATGACCCTCCCCGTTCCCAGCCTGCCCGATCTGCTGCCCACCGGCCCGGCCCGGTTCCTGGGCTGGTCCATGATCGCCGACCCGATGCTGGCCGGCTTCCTGGCGCGCGCCGGCTTCGACGCCGTCTTGCTGGATCAGCAGCACGGCACCTACGACTACAAGACGTCGTGTGCGGCGATCACCGAGGTCGCCCTGGCCGGCAAATCGACCCTGGTGCGCGTGCCGGTGGGCGACTTCGCCATGGTCTCGCGGATGCTCGACGCCGGCGCCGCCGGCGTCGTGGCGCCGATGATCAACACCGTCGCGGATGCCGAGGCCCTGGCCGCGGCCGCGAAATTCCCGCCGGTCGGGCAGCGGAGCTGGGGACCGGACCGGGCCATGTGGCTCTCGGGGCTCCGGAACGGCGCGGACTACCTCGCGGGCGCCAACGACCGGGCGCTCACGATCGCCATGTGCGAGACCGAGGCCGGGATCGCCGACCTGGAGGCGATCCTCGCCGTGCCGGGCATCGACGGCGTCCTGGTCGGCCCCGCCGACCTGTCGATCGCCCTGTCCAAGGGGGCGGCTATCGACCCGCTGGGATCGGCGGTCACGGCGGCCCTCGGGGAGATCGCGCGCAAGACCCGGGCGGCGGGCAAGATCCCCTGCGCCTTCGCGCCGTCGCCGGCCCGGGCCCGGGAGATGGTCGGGATGGGCTACCAGCTGGTCTCGGTCGAGTACGACGCGCTGACCATCGTCAACGCCTTCGCGCGGGTGCTCTGCGAGGCCGACCCGGCGCGGGCCGGCTGAGGTCTAGGCGGCCTCGCCGGGCGCGAGCCGCCGCCGCAGCGCGTCCGGGAGGCGGACGGCGCGGCCGTCCCGCACGCAGGCGACCGTGACCTCCGCGGAGACCAGCACTTCGTCGCCCCGTCGGACATCCTGGGCGAGCTGCATCGACGCGCCGCGCAGGGCGCGCGTGCGGGTCACGACGGTGAGCAGGTCGTCCATCCGGGCCGGCCGGAGGAAATCGAGGCTCATGCGCCGCACCACGAAGACGAGGCCGCGTGCGTCGCGGTGCAGGTCCGACTGGTCGCCGGCGAGTTCCCGCAGCAATTCGGTGCGGCCGCGCTCGAGGAAGCGCAGGTAGCTGGCGTGGTAAACGAAGCCGGAGAAGTCTGTGTCCTCGTAGTAGACGCGCACGCCCATCCGGTGGGGCGGGGCACCGTCCTCCGCGGGTCCGTCACTGGCGGGCTCGATCGCGCTCATGCGCCCCTTTAGCGACGGGCGGTGCGACGGCGCAACACGACGAGGGACGCCCTGGGGCGGCCCTCGCGCAGATCACGCCATGCGCGGCGCTCAGCCGCCGATGCGGGCCGCGAGGCTCGCTGAGTGGGCGTGCTCGTCGGCGATGTAGGGGAGGGCCTCGGTGGCGAACTTGCGGCCCTGGGCGTTGTCGCCCTGCTTGGCGTAGGCGTCGTAGAGCGCCAGGGTGCGGGCGTCCGAGCGGGCCTGCTGGTCGATGTAGGCCCGGTCGAAGGCCCGGCCGTTCGGGGCCGCCTGGAGCTGCGCCAGACGCGCCTGGCCGCGCTCGCCGAGGGCCACGCGGCGGCCCGGCTCGGCCGGGCTGTTGTCGACGATGCCGACCGCGCCGAGGGCGCCGCCGACGATGCCGGTGCCGATGTTGGCGGCCACCGTCACCGGCGCGAGCACCAGGCCGACCGGGTTGCTCAGGTCGGTGCGGATGCCCTGGTTGTCGGAGACCACCGAGCCGTTGCGGGTGAGGGAGGTGTTCGGCGGCAGCAGCGCGTCGGTGGTCGCCTTGCGCTCGACGAGGACGCGGTTGGCGTAGTTGCGGACCCGAGGGTTGCGCGACCGCTGGAGGGCGATCCGGCTCGCCTCGATGCTGGCGGCGTCCGAACGCAGCGCCTCGGCCCGGAAGGCGGGCGTCTCGGTCGCGGCGGCGCCGACGCCGTCCTGATTGGCGAAGGGCAGCACGCGGATCGGCAGGGCGTCCTGCGCGAAGGCGGGCGCCGAGATGGCGGCGACGGACAGGCCGAGCACGGCGAGCGTGAGTTTCTTCATGGCGGAAGTTTATCCCTGACGTTGTTCTTGAGATCGCGAAGATCTGCCGCGATCGGAGGGCAGGACCCTGATCGGAACAGCCTTGCCGGCGCCGAGCGGACTCGGCGCGGTCGCCTCCCCAACTGTCGCGTTTCGGCGCTGTTCCACGCGCTCCGGCAGTTTTTACACGTACGTGATCGGCGAGACCCCCGCCTAAGCTTGGCAATATTGTTCCGAGACGATCGACAAAATGGCTGTTACGGCAGCGACTTGCCGAGATCGCGACGCGGAACTCACCCGTCTGCCGCGCGCAGCATCGCGCGATCCGCGCATGTGCCCGGTGAAATGCTGGTCCGAATTCAATGCATGGAGACGCGTTGACCGGTCCTCAGGGCTCTCCGTCACCGAAGAAGCCGAACTGCCCGGGCGTCTCGCGCTTCGGTTCCGGCATCTGCATGTGCCGGTAGGCGTGTCGGGTGAGGACGCGTCCGCGGGGTGTGCGCTGCACGAAGCCGCGCTGGATCAGGTAGGGCTCGATGATGTCCTCGATCGCGTCCCGCGGCTCCGACAGCGCCGCCCCGATCGTCTCGATCCCCACGGGCCCGCCCCCGAACGAGCGCGCGATCAGGCTCAGGTACTTGCGGTCCATCACGTCGAGACCCGCCCCGTCCACGTCCAAGAGCTGCAGCGCCCGGTCGGCGATCGCCCGCGTCACCGTCTCGGCCT